>NZ_QOCF01000031.1 GCF_003318255.1 Ruegeria sp. A3M17 | reverse complement strand
TCGAAAATCGTCGAGTAAGTCGGTGGGCCGGGCTTCAGCCCGGCACATCGTCGACCTAAAGAAGGCCGTCCCAAAAGGGGTGGCCTTTTTTGCTACCAAAGAATTCAATAATTTAATTTTGTGCTATCCTCTGGGCCAGTGCGCTTGCATTATCTTCCAAGCCGTCGTGTCAATGAGGAATTCCGCTATGAAAGTATTCGCCATCTTTCTGGGTGTACTGACGGCCGTAACGACTCCTGTCTGGGCCAGTGAAGAGAGCAAGACGTGGGATGCTTCGGACGAAGCTAAGCAATTCGTGAAAGACACAATTGTCTTGGGAATGCTCGCCAGCCCATATGGAACCGGGTGGACGGAATACGGGCAGTTGCACACTTATTTTGACCGTGCTCGTGAAAGCGGCATTACGGGCCATGAGATGACGCTGGCCGCAGCGGATATGTCTTTTGAAGTGCTCTTGGAGCAGCACTACCATTTTCGAGCGGCAATGGCTGAGCAACCGGAAAACTATCTGGTTGTGAATGAAACGCGAGACATCGAGGCTGCTCATGCTCAGGGAAAGACCGCTGTCATCTGGAACAGTCAGACCGCCACGATCCTGAATGGTGATCTCAGGAAGGTGGCACTGCTCAAGGACTTGGGCATCAAAAGCATGATCTTGGCTTATAATGACATTTTCAGGACCGGGTCGGGCCAGTTGGCGGCCTACAATGGAAATGACATCGGGCTGACGCCTTGGGGCAAGTCGGTTATTGACGAGATGGTTCGTTTCGGAATTCTGTTGGACCTCAGCCACACCGGATCTCGGACGGCCAATGACGCTATGGCCTATATGGAGAGCAATTATCCCGGCGTTCCATTCGTCTATACCCATTCTGTACCTGCGGGTTTGTATAAGAGCGAACCGAACGCGACACCGCGCGGTTGCTATCGAGCTATTCCAGACGATGAAGCACTCAGAGCTGCCGAATCTGGTGGCTATGTGTCTCCGACGTTTACTGAGTGGATGATGGACGGCGTTTGGCCAGAGGATATTTCGCCCAAACAAGCGGCCGACATGATCGATTACTATGTGCAGTTAGTCGGAATAGATCATGTGGGCATCGCTACCGACGACATGTTTTCAACTGAGCTCGTCGTCGAGTTCGCGACCGCGAATGCCAGCATGTATGACGACGGCGGTTACATGATTGATGCGTTCAACAATGGTGCTACAGGCAATGGCGAGTTGGCCAAGATATTGGCCGCCATTACGGATGATCTTTGGGCACGCGGATACTCCAACGAAGACCTCGCAAAGATTTATGGTGGCAACAAGATGCGTGTCTACGCTCAGGTCTGGGAGGGGAAACCACCACAACAATTCCTTTTGGAGTATCCAGAGCGATTGCGTATACGAGAAGAGTTTCGAGAGCTTTTCCCCACACGCTGATTTTCAGTGACAGGCAAATTGCGCTGAAGCTGGTCTGAGAGCTCTAGCGAGCCCAGTTCAATTCCCCCTTGCCAAACCCCACCAACCCCTGTAGATCGCGCGAGTTCTCTACAAGAACATCGAGGCGGGGTGATTCCCGCCTTTTGGGTTCGATGAGGGTTGGCGATGCGCGCTTGTCCTCCTCTCAACCTCAACGCCTGATAAAAGGCTGTTATTATGCAAAGCCAAAACATCCGTATTCGGCTGAAGGCATTTGACTATCGCGTTCTGGATGCCAGCACGCAAGAGATCGTCAACACTGCCAAGCGGACCGGCGCGAACGTGCGCGGCCCGATCCCGCTGCCGAACAAGATCGAGAAGTTCACGGTTCTCCGTGGCCCTCACGTTGACAAAAAATCCCGCGACCAGTTCGAGATCCGCACGCACAAGCGTCTGCTCGACATCGTTGATCCGACCCCCCAGACCGTTGACGCGCTGATGAAGCTCGACCTCGCCGCTGGTGTGGACGTCGAGATCAAGTTGCAGTCGTAAGATCGGAGGGTATAGATTATGCGCTCTGGTATTATCGCAAAAAAAGTAGGCATGACCCGCCTGTTCATGGAAGACGGCAAGCAGATCCCTGTGACCGTTCTTCACCTGGACGGCCTGCAGGTCGTTGCACAGCGGACCGCTGACAAAGACGGCTACACTGCCGTTCAGCTGGGCGCTGGTGCTGCCAAGGCAAAACGCACCTCGAAGGCCATGCGCGGTCACTATGCCGCTGCAAAGGTCGAGCCCAAGCGTAAGCTGGCCGAATTCCGCGTCTCTGAAGATGGCCTGATCGAAGTGGGCGCCGAGATTTCGGCAGAACACTTCCTGGAAGGTCAGAAAGTTGACGTTTCGGGCACCTCGATCGGTAAAGGCTTTGCCGGTGCAATGAAGCGCCACAACTTCGGTGGTCTTCGCGCCTCGCACGGTGTTTCGATCAGCCACCGTTCGCACGGTTCAACTGGCCAGTGTCAGGATCCGGGCAAGGTTTTCAAAGGCAAAAAGATGGCCGGTCACATGGGTGCTGCCCGTGTAACCACCCAGAACCTGGAAGTCGTCAAAACCGACGCCGACCGTGGTCTGGTCTTCATCAAAGGCGCCGTTCCCGGACCGAAATCGGGCTGGGTTACCGTCAAGGACGCCGTCAAGAAGAAAGCACCGGAAGGCCTGCCTTTCCCGGCAGCCGTAAAAGGTGCTGCAACTGAAGCACCTGCGGAAGAAGCTCCCGCGGAAGGTGGTGAAGCATGAAACTTGATGTAATCAAACTGGACGGCGGCAAAGCCGGCAACATCGAGCTGGACGCCGATCTGTTCGGCCTCGAGCCGCGCGCGGACATCCTGCACCGTGTGGTCCGTTGGCAGCGCAACAACGCGCAGGCTGGCACCCACAAGGTCAAGACCCGCTCGGAAGTGTCCTACTCGACCAAGAAGATCTATCGCCAAAAAGGCACCGGTGGCGCACGCCACGGCGCTCGCTCGGCACCGATCTTCCGGGGTGGTGGCGTTTACAAGGGTCCGGTCGTGCGTTCGCATGGTCACGACCTGCCGAAGAAGTTCCGTAAACTCGGTCTGCGCCACGCGCTGTCTGCCAAAATGGCAGCTGGTGAACTGGTTGTGATCGAAAACGCCGAAGCCGAAGGCAAGACCGCTGCACTGGCCAAACAGGTTGCAAACCTGGGCTGGAAACGCGCTCTGGTCATCGACGGGGCGACCGTGAACGAAGGTTTCCTGAAGGCGTCGCGCAACATCGAAGGTCTGGATATCCTGCCGTCGATGGGTGCAAACGTTTATGACATCCTCAAGCGTGACACTCTGGTGCTCACCAAAGCGGCTGTCGAAGCACTGGAGGCTCGTCTGAAATGAGCGCGAAGGCAGAACACTACGACGTGATCCGCAAGCCGATCATCACTGAAAAGTCGACCATGGCGTCTGAGAACGGCGCGATTGTTTTTGAAGTGGCGATCGACAGCAACAAACCGCAGATCAAAGAAGCGGTTGAATCGCTGTTTGGTGTCAAGGTGAAGGCGGTGAACACCACCATCACCAAAGGCAAGGTCAAGCGGTTCCGCGGCCAGTTGGGCAAGCGGAAAGACGTTAAAAAAGCATATGTGACCCTAGAAGAGGGTAACACCATCGACGTAAGCACCGGTCTCTGATCGGACCCGTCTGTGGCAAAAACAAAAGGCCCCTGCTGATGCAGGGGCCTTTTTTGTTGGCGCAGCTCATCTCGCCGCGTTGAACTTGGCCCGGACCTGTGCACAGTGACCTCAAGGCAGTGAGACGGGTGATATGCAGGCTGAACAGCAGGTTCGCGATTTCGGGAAAACCCGGGATGGCCAGATCGTCAAAAGCATCGACATTGGGCAGCGGGCGCTTTCTGCGCGTATCCTCACCTATGGCGCAACGCTGCAGGATCTGCGTTTGCAGGGTTTTGGGCATCCTCTGATATTGGGGTGGCCAGACATCGTAGGTTATGAAGACAGCACCGCTTATTTAGGGGCTTTGGTGGGCCGTTGTGCCAATCGGATTGCGCGCGCGTCATACAGTCTGGATGGCGCAAGTTACCATCTGGATCGCAATTATTTGGGCACTCATACGTTGCACGGCGGAACGCAAGGTATGGATCGTCTGGTCTGGGAAATTTCCAGCGTCACATCGGGCACGGTCACTTTGCAGCAGGCCCTGCCTAATGGCCATATGGGCTTTGGCGGCGACCTGTCAGCGACCGTGACCTTCCGAGTCGAGGCGGGCGCTACTTTGAGCATCGAAATGGAAGCGCGGACAAGGTCGGCAAGCCTCTGCAATCTGACCCCGCATATCTATTTCAACCTCGACGGTGGCGCAGACATCCGCAAGCACGAACTATTGGTACACGCAGAACGTTATACCCCTGTTGACGCGGACCTCATTCCCACAGGCGAAGCGCTCAGCGTTGCGGGCACGCCCTTTGACCTACGGTCACCGCGTCCTTTGGGGGGCTGGGCATATGATCACAATTTCTGCCTGTCCGATCAGCGCCTGCCTTGTCGCCCTGTCGCGATGCTGACCGGATCGTCCTCAGGTCTTTCGATGCAACTCGAGACGACCGAGCCGGGTTTGCAGGTCTATTCCGGTGCGTCTTTTGATGAAGGTCCACGCGTTGGCTTGGGTGGCCAGTCCTACGGACCCTATTCCGGCGTTGCGTTGGAACCACAGGTCTGGCCCGATTCAATCAATCAGCAAGGGTTTCCCAGTGCGGTACTGCGCAAGGGTCAAACCTATCGCCATGTTTCACGATACGTGTTTCAGGGCGAGGTTTAAGGTCAGGCGGTTCAATAGCCAGTTGGGTCGCCGGAAAAGGGACAAAAAAGCATTTTTGATCTAGGCAGAGGGTTACACCATCGACGCGAGCACCTATCTGTGATCGGATCCATCTATGGACAAGCCTGAAGGCCCCCGCGAAGGCGGAGGTTTTCTTGAGCAACAAAACCAGAGAAAATGAGCGCGACACAATCGCCTCAGCCAGAATTCGCTTGCTATGCCGGATCGGTAGTCTATGCGGTTTCTACAAATGTAAGTGACATGGCAGGCGTATGACAAAACCCTATCTCTCGACCCCGGACAAACCGGATGTGACCGCCGCGCGGGATTGGGTTACGACACTTGCCAAATACCGCGAGCCGAACCAGTGGCGCAGCTCCTTTGAGCTGGGTGTAAGCATTATCCCCTTCTTTGTACTTTGGGCGCTGTCCTGGATGTCGCTTTCGGTCAGCTATTGGTTGGCTTTTGCGATTGCCGTTCTCAACGCGGCCTTCCTGCTGCGCCTGTTTGCGATCCAGCATGATTGCGGGCACGGAGCGTTCTTCAAGAACCGGTCGGTCAGCGACTGGGTTGGGCGGGTCATCGGTGTCTTGACCCTGACGCCTTATGACGTCTGGCGCCGCACGCATTCCAACCATCACAACAGCTCGGGCAATTTGGACAAACGGGGAATGGGCGATATCCACACTTTGACAGTCGCCGAGTACCGGTCAAAGACGCCCATGAACCGGTTCTGGTATCGGGTTTATCGCAACCCCATTACACTGTTTGTCCTTGGCCCCGGCTATCTGTTTCTGTTCCAGAACCGCGTCCCGCTGGGTTTGACGGGCAGCGTCAGGTTCTGGATCAGCGCGATGGGCACCAATCTCGCCATTCTGGCTGCCCTCGTGGCCGTATACTATTTTGGCGGCCTGATGCCGGTGCTGCTGATCTTTCTGCCCTCAACCCTGATTGCCGCGACCGCGGGCGTATGGCTGTTTTACGTACAGCACCAGTTCGAGGATACGCATTGGGACGCTGATAAGGACTGGCAACTGCATGAGGCTGCCTTGCACGGCAGCTCGCATTACATCCTGCCATCCGTGCTGCAGTGGTTCAGCGCCAATATTGGCATCCACCACGTGCACCACCTGTATAGCCGCATTCCGTTCTATCGCCTGACGGAAGTGCTGCGCGATCATGATGAGCTGGCCAACAGCAACAAGATGACCATCCGTGAGAGCCTCGCCAACGCGCGGTTGCACCTGTGGGACGAAAATAACCGCCGTTTGTTGTCCTTCGCCGAGGCGCGCGCGCTGTATGGGTGAGGGGTGATCCGCTGGGTGGAGCGCTAGCGGAAAGACGTCAAGAAATCACATGTGACCCGTGAAGAGGGTAACACCGTCGACGTGCCCACCGGCCTCTGATCGGAACTGCCCTTGGAAAAAGACGAAAACCCCCACGCGAGCGGGGGTTTTTTGTTATTTGAATGTCTGTTCTGAACTTGCTCTGTCAGATTGGCCCCGCGAAGCTGCCGTTGCTTCGACTGCGCAGAGCAGATAGGCATACACGTATGAAACATGTCCCCAAAGAAACAACAGATGAGGCCCTTATTCAGGAGTTCCTGGATAAAGGCGGCAAAGTCAGTGTCGGCAAAACCAAACCCGCGCCTGCAGAGCTGGGTTTGAGCAAGAATGTCTGGAACGCCAAACTGACCAAGGAAGAGAAGGCCGCGCGCGACAAGAAGTGATCGTGCGAGGCTGGTTGGGTAAGCGGAAAGACGTCAAGACAGCGTATGTGACCCTGGAAGAGGGTAACGCCATCGGCGTGTCCACCGGCCTCTGATCGGACTCGTTTTTGGCGGGAAGTAGAGGCCCCCGCGAAAGAGCTTTTTTGTTGCCACTACTTGCTCGCTAGCCGGATTATAACAAGGTGCTTCGCAGAGCTCGAAGTGTTTTGCGTTTCGCGAAGCGCTAGGATTTTCCAGACGCCGACAACGCGTCGCAGTGGGGTCCTTGACGTTGTGTCGGATGCCGTATCGGGCGAGGCTATACACAGAATAACTGGGTGACCGTCGGTACGCATTAGTTGACGAAGAAGGAC
The DNA here is from genome assembly GCF_003318255.1 of Ruegeria sp. A3M17. Classification (GTDB taxonomy): domain Bacteria; phylum Pseudomonadota; class Alphaproteobacteria; order Rhodobacterales; family Rhodobacteraceae; genus Ruegeria. The sequence continues at coordinate 235,368 of NZ_QOCF01000031.1, read as the reverse complement.
ACCATGAGTTTGCGTGCGCGGCCATATTTACGTCAAGAATATAGACTATGGGCATGTTCGATCCACTTTATGAAATCTGAAACTTGGAATATTAGTTTATGTCCACTGACCATGCTTGTCTCAGTGACTGGCCTTCATTCGAGCCGATTTGCAAGAAAGTTGAGTTTGAGTTGATTCCGAAACTCAAAGAACTCGGGTTTGCGAAGGATAGTTTTGAACCAGCTCCGAAGGTTCCACGCTATGCCCTATTTTTGTGGCCAATGTACTACAGGCTCTCACCGGGAGTAATGTGTTACATCGAATTGTATGCCTCGGCACCGAACGACCCGCAGCTTTCACTTGTTGCTTCTGCTTTTGAAGTTCGAAACTTGGAACTTACTGATAAAGAAGTTTTAGAAAGTATTCACGGGGATCAAAGCAATGTGCGCCCCATCACTGACTTAAAAGGACGTACAAAATACGTCGTTCTCTATCGCAGCAATACAATCCCTTTGGGTAGAGTTTTGAAGCTATGCATAGCTCCGCTTTCCCAACTTGATTCAAGCGGTTTCAAACCTCATTCCCGCATCATTCGACGTGTCGTTGTCTATTTGGCATTTTTGCTGTGCGCTCTACTGACGTTAGTCTTGTTGCCGGTCATTGGATATTGCGGGTTGAGAAATGCGGCATGGTGCAAAGCAATTGAAAACGGAACCTTTCACGGCGTTTCAGGTATAGTAGATCGCGCTTGCAAGGCTTCCAAGGGGCTTGTCCCAAAGATGAAGAGTAACTTTGCGCCCTGACTGGCTGATTGACGCGAGCTATCGCTCGTTTCCCATCGCTGTCGGATTGGCGACCCTCCAAGGAGCTTCAAAGTTCCTATAGACACCTACCCCCATCACTGCTAAATGCACCCAATCTTGTGGCCTCGGATTCGTTCCGGGGCCTCTGATATTTGAAACCGGGGACCTTCGGGGCCCTATACCTTTGGCACCTACGGGGGCCTATCACATAGCGGGGAACACCCCGCACTTGCTAAACGGAAGACAGAAAGCATGGCACTCAAGTCGTACAAGCCGACGACGCCGGGCCAGCGCGGGCTGGTGCTGATCGACCGTTCGGAGCTTTGGAAAGGACGTCCGGTCAAGTCTCTCACTGAGGGTTTGACCAAATCGGGCGGCCGGAACAACACCGGACGGATCACTTCACGCCGCCGCGGCGGTGGCGCAAAGCGTCTCTACCGGATCGTTGACTTCAAACGGAACAAATTTGATGTCGCGGCAACCGTTGAACGGATCGAATATGACCCGAACCGGACCGCATTCATCGCACTGGTAAAATACGAAGACGGCGAGCAGGCATATATCCTGGCTCCGCAGCGTCTGGCTGTTGGTGACAAAGTCGTGGCATCCGCCAAGGCTGACATCAAGCCGGGCAACGCAATGCCGTTCTCGGGCATGCCAATCGGTACCATCGTCCACAACATCGAGATGAAGCCTGGTAAAGGCGGTCAGATCGCACGTGCGGCCGGTACTTACGCTCAGTTCGTTGGTCGCGATGGCGGCTACGCTCAGATCCGTCTGAGCTCGGGCGAGCTGCGCATGGTCCGTCAGGAATGCATGGCCACCGTCGGTGCCGTGTCCAACCCCGACAACAGCAACCAAAACCTCGGTAAAGCCGGTCGTATGCGCCACAAGGGCGTTCGTCCGTCGGTTCGTGGTGTTGCAATGAACCCGATCGATCACCCGCACGGTGGTGGTGAAGGTCGTACCTCGGGAGGCCGTACACCGGTTACTCCATGGGGTAAGGACACCAAGGGTAAGCGTACCCGCAACAAGAACAAAGCGTCCCAGAAGCTGATCATCCGCTCGCGGCACGCCAAGAAGAAGGGACGTTAATCTATGTCTCGCTCTGTTTGGAAGGGTCCTTTCGTCGATGCTTACGTGCTTAAAAAAGCCGAAGCAGCGCGCGAGTCGGGCCGCAACGAAGTCATCAAGATTTGGTCGCGTCGTTCCACCATTCTGCCCCAGTTCGTGGGTCTGACCTTTGGTGTGTACAACGGCCATAAGCATATCCCCGTCAACGTCTCGGAAGACATGATCGGTCAGAAGTTCGGTGAGTATTCGCCAACTCGTACCTATTACGGTCACGCCGCTGACAAAAAAGCGAAGCGGAAGTAAGTCATGGGCAAGGAAAAGAACCCCCGCCGCGTGGCTGAAAACGAAGCAATGGCGAAAACGCGCATGCTTCGCACTAGCCCGCAGAAACTGAACCTGGTTGCGCAAATGATCCGCGGCAAGAAAGTCGAGAAGGCTCTGACCGACCTGACTTTCTCGAACAAGCGTGTCGCGCAGGACGTCAAGAAGTGCCTGCAGTCCGCAATCGCCAACGCCGAGAACAACCACAACCTGGACGTTGACGAGCTGATCGTTGCCGAAGCATGGGTTGGCAAGAACCTGGTCATGAAGCGCGGTCGCCCGCGTGCCCGTGGTCGGTTCGGCAAGATTTTGAAGCCGTTCTCGGAGATCACCATCAAGGTGCGTCAAGTTGAGGAGCAAGCCTAATGGGTCATAAAGTAAATCCGATCGGCATGCGCCTGCAGGTGAACCGCACCTGGGACAGCCGCTGGTACGCCGACACCAAGGACTACGGTGATCTTCTTCTGGAAGACCTCAAGATCCGTGAGTTCATCAACAAAGAGTGCAAGCAAGCCGGTATCGCCCGTGTGATCATCGAACGTCCGCACAAAAAGTGCCGCGTTACGATCCACACCGCGCGTCCTGGTGTCATCATCGGCAAGAAAGGTGCAGACATTGAAGTTCTGCGCAAAAAGCTTGCTAACATGACCGACAGCGAACTGCACCTGAACATCGTCGAAGTGCGCAAGCCCGAACTTGACGCGCAGCTGGTTGCCGAGTCCATCGCTCAGCAGCTGGAGCGCCGGGTTTCGTTCCGTCGCGCGATGAAACGGTCTGTTCAGAACGCCATGCGCATGGGCTCTCTGGGTATCCGGGTGAACGTCGCTGGCCGTCTGGGCGGCGCTGAAATCGCACGGACCGAGTGGTACCGCGAAGGCCGTGTGCCTCTGCACACGCTGCGCGCCGACATCGATTACGCACAAGCCGAAGCGATGACTCCCTACGGGATCATCGGGATCAAGGTCTGGATCTTCAAAGGTGAGATCATGGAGCACGATCCGCAGGCACGTGACCGTAAAGCACAGGAACTCCAGGACGGCCCTGCACCTCGTGGTGCTGGTGGCGGTCGTCGCTAAGGGGGGAAAGATATGCTTCAACCAAAGCGTACTAAATTCCGCAAGATGCACAAAGGCCGGATCAAAGGAGAAGCCAAAGGCGGCTCTGATCTGAACTTTGGCACCTATGGTCTGAAAGCTCTTGAGCCTGAGCGTGTAACTGCACGCCAGATCGAGGCTGCACGTCGTGCCATGACGCGTCATATGAAGCGTCAGGGCCGTGTCTGGATCCGCATCTTTCCCGACACTCCGGTCACTGCAAAGCCGATCGAAGTTCGTATGGGTAAAGGTAAAGGTTCGGTCGACCGCTGGGCATGCAAGGTCAAGCCTGGCCGCGTGATGTTCGAGATCGACGGCGTCAATGACGACATCGCCCGCGAGGCCCTGCGCCTGGCCGCGATGAAGCTGCCGATCAAGAGCCGCGTCGTGGTTCGCGAAGACTGGTAAGAGATTGGGGGTAACCCCCCACTTTCTGATATTGAAACCCCCGCCAGGAAACTGGCGGGGGTTTTTTGCATTTTCTGGGGTCGAAACAGGTTAACAGATCACAGCGTCATTTGTGTCTTGCGGCAAACAAATGAGATAACCCCGTACCACGAGAAAAAGCCCCCACTGGTCGTGTCGCGGGGGCTTTTTCGCCGGTACTTAAGAGAACCAGCCTTTGACTTTGCCCCATACGGATTTTTCCTCGGGTACTTCCACGGCGTTTCCGGCCACGACTTGGCTGCCCTTAAGTTCGGGCAGGGGCTCGCTTTCGAAATGCGCCTCATCTGGTTGTACGGCAGCTTTCTGAACCGTCTCGGCATTGATCTCGGTAAAGCTGCCGATTTTGGCCAGAGTTTCCGGGCCAGCCATACCATCCGCATCCAGACTGTTGGCGGATTGGAACTCTTTCACGGCTGCGGCGGTTCCGGCACCAAAGATGCCATCCGCGCCAATGCCCAGACCCTCTTGCAGTTTTTTGACCGCATCTCCGCGAGATCCCTGACGCAGCAGGACCAGTTCATGTAGACCAAGTGCTGTAAATGTGTCGGGGCCGGCAATTCCGTCAACAGACAAACCGGCGGATTGCTGGAAATCCCGAACGGCTTTTTCAGTGCCCGCGCCAAAAATCCCGTCAGCATCGACGCCAAGTTTTTCCTGAAGCCGTTTGACCGGGGCGCCGGTCAGGCCTTTTTTCAATATGGACATGCTATTCCTCTCTCGCTCAAAATCTAAGGGCCAAGCCCCTGCGCACAATTCCTAACAGGCTGACCATGTCGGTTCGAAGGGGAAAGTTTCCCGGTTGATAACCGGTCCTCGCATCCCAAAATTAGTTGGGGTAAGAGAACGACCATGGCACAGATTGAATCACTCTTCGTTACCCGTCTTTATCGCGCAGCCCTTTCCGAATTCGCTCCCAAGATCGATCCCGAGGAAATGGAAAACTCCTGTCTTGTCATCGCCGAGGATGATGAGGCCGGGCAGGAATGGTGCGAAGAAAACGGCTATCCCGGCTACACCAGTTATGCCTCGCTGACTGATCTGCCTTGGCGGTTCCCGATCTTTGCCGATCTGGTCAAAGCTTTGGATCAGCATGTGGCAGCCTTTGCCAAGGATCTGGAGTTCGATCTGGGCGAGGGCGAATTAAAGCTTGAAGACCTGTGGATCAACATTCTGCCCGAAGGCGGAATGCACTCCAGCCATCTGCACCCGCACAGCGTGATTTCCGGCACGACCTATGTGGCGATGCCCGAAGGGGCGAGCGCGCTGAAACTGGAAGACCCCCGCTCGGCCCGCATGATGGCGGCACCGACGCGGCTAAAGGGCGGGCGGCGGGATTTGCAGCCGTTCATCTATATGAAGCCGCAGGTGGGAGATGTCCTGCTGTGGGAAAGCTGGCTGCGCCATGAGGTGCCGATGAATATGGCCGAGGATGAGCGGATCAGCGTCAGCTTCAACTACAAGTGGGAGTGAACGCCGGTTCACGACACGGCAATTGTACCAGTGTAGCGATTGCGAGACGAATGGGCGGCGCCCCTGCCAATCACTTTTCACTTCGAGTTGTCGAAAAACCTTGCAATATGTGTCGTCATGAACCATGTGAGGCACGCTTACGTTTTTCTTTTTCGACCACTGTCTCCCGAATCTTCGGCGTTCAGTCTCTCGATCCAGACCTACAACGCCGCGCTGTCGCAATTCCGCGGACAGCAATTTAATAGGAGACTACGGATATGGCCAATGGCACCGTAAAATGGTTCAACACAACTAAAGGTTTTGGCTTCATCGCACCGGAGACCGGTGGCAAAGACGTGTTTGTACACATCTCTGCTGTTGAGCGCTCGGGTCTGACCGGCCTGGCCGACGACCAGAAAGTAACATTTGACATCGAACCCGGCCGTGACGGTCGCGAGTCGGCTGTGAACATCGCTCTGGCGTAAGTCACTTAGACTTAGACAGTTGAAGACGCGGTCTCGTGCAAACGAGGCCGCGTTTTGCGTTTGTGGAGGGTTGGAAAAACTGGCGTATTCTCTGGCTGCGGCGCGAGGTGCCGATGAACATGGCCGAGGATGAGCGGATTTAACTACAAGTGGGATTGATAGGTGCGAGCATAAACAGCTACCTTGTAGACGCATATTATCAAAGATTTGAGTCAGAGATTTCGGATGGGTCGTTTATTCTCTCTAGTTACCTTATTGACTTCCATTCTCGGCGCGGATGCTGGCTATAGTCAATCTGCCGTAACAGGGCTCCCAAGCTCTGGGGAGATCATAGAACGCTACCAAGATGACACGCGTGGGCGTCATCCAGTTCCGGTACTTCTGCAAAAAGTGATGGTCGGGATGTACGATCCTGATTTCTTCAGAACTGAGTTGCCGCAATACTCAAGAACCACTTTGAAAGCATCTGAGCGAGTTCGTTCTGTAAGAGAAGTCCGAAAAACGGGGGTACTTGCCAATGCATTTGCAGTGTCCAACACTCTATCCCGCGAAGAGATTGTGAATTGGCATACAAACACAGTGTACTGGGGTCGAAGCTGTTACCGACCAAATGATGCCGCCCTCGTGTACTTTGGCAAGGAGATTGACGGCCTTTCGCTTGGGGAAATTGCTTATCTTGCAGGAATAGTCATAGCGCCTTCACACTTCGATCCTGAGCGCCACCCCGACCGCGCGATTGAGCGCCGAAATGCGACACTCAAAGAACTTGCGAAAACATCGTTTTTCTCGGAAGACGAGATAGCTGACGCTGTCCTTGAAGACCTAGACTTTGTTCATCCGCTGGGAAAATGCGACAGACCAAGAGATCGTTGAAATTCTACGGAGCTGTTCACTTAAACTTTCCCTTGCTACCCACCTGCGACTCCCCTATAGAGCGGCATCTTGCGTTCCCCCGGTCGAGTCGGGGGATTCGTATGTCTATCATTCATCCACCAGGTCAAAGGTGACCCAAGCTACGGGGCCTTCTGGTGTTTTGAGCAAAGGAATAAGGCGATGAACGCCCAAGAAATGCGTGACAAGACCCCGGACCAGCTCCGCGAGGAACTGGCCAACCTGAAGAAAGAAAGCTTTAACCTGCGCTTTCAACAGGCAACCGGTCAGCTGGAAAGCACCGCCGGCATCAAAGCGGCCCGCCGCAACGCTGCCCGCGTCAAAACCATTCTGAACGAAAAGGCCGCTGCAGCGGCATCGGAGGAGTAATCCTATGCCCAAGCGTATCCTGTCCGGCACCGTAACCAGCGATGCCAACGCACAAACCGTAACCGTGTCCGTCGAGCGCCGCTTTACGCATCCGGTTCTGAAGAAAACCATCCGTAAGTCCAAGAAATACCGGGCTCACGATGAAAAGAACGCCTTCAAGGTCGGCGATACTGTTCGCATCATCGAATGCGCGCCGAAATCGAAGACGAAACGTTGGGAAGTTCTGGAAGCGTAAGCTTTCAGGATTTTTCCATTTGACGAAACCCTGGGGGATCTAACCAGACCAGCCCCCACAGGTCGGGAGAAACCACATGATCCAGATGCAGACCAATCTGGATGTCGCTGACAACTCCGGCGCACGCCGAGTTCAGTGCATCAAGGTCCTGGGTGGTTCCAAGCGTAAATACGCCTCCGTCGGCGACATCATTGTCGTCTCGGTGAAGGAAGCCATCCCGCGCGGTCGCGTAAAGAAAGGTGACGTCCGTAAGGCCGTCGTCGTTCGCACCGCCAAAGAAGTCCGTCGCGAAGACGGCACCGCGATCCGTTTTGATCGCAACGCCGCCGTCATCCTGAACAACAACAACGAGCCCGTAGGTACACGTATCTTTGGCCCGGTTGTTCGTGAACTGCGTGGCAAGAACTTCATGAAAATCATCTCGCTCGCTCCGGAGGTGCTGTAATCATGGCTGCTAAACTCCGCAAAGGCGACAAGGTCGTCGTGCTGGCCGGCAAGGACAAGGGCAAAGAGGGAACTATCACCTCGGTTAACCCATCTGCCGGAAAAGCTGTTGTTGACGGCATCAACATCGCCATCCGCGCCACTCGCCAGACTCAGAACTCTCAGGGTGGTCGTCTGCCTCAGGCAAACCCGATCGAGTTGTCGAACCTGGCTCTGCTGGACAAGAACGGCAAAGCAACTCGCGTTGGCTTCCGCATGGAAGGTGACAAGAAAGTGCGCTTCGCCAAGACCACGGGGGACGTGATCGATGCTTGATAACGCAACCTACACCCCGCGTCTGAAAGCTCAGTACGCTGAAACCATCCGTGCCGCTCTGAAAGAAGAGTTCGGCTACAAGAACGACATGCAGCTGCCCAAGCTGGAAAAAATCGTTCTGAACATCGGTTGTGGTGCCGAAGCGGTTAAAGACTCGAAGAAAGCGAAAGCTGCTGTCGAGGATCTGACTGCGATTGCTGGTCAACAGGCTGTTTCCACCAAGGCGAAGAAGTCGATCGCTGGCTTCCGCGTCCGTGAAGACATGCCTCTGGGTGCGAAAGTGACCCTGCGCGGTGACCGGATGTACGAATTCCTGGATCGCCTGATCACCATCGCGATGCCACGTATTCGTGACTTCCGCGGCGTGAAGCCGTCTTTCGATGGTCAGGGCAATTTTGCCATGGGCATGAAAGAGCACATCGTGTTCCCGGAAATCGACTTCGACAAAGTTGACGAAGTCTGGGGCATGGACATCGTAATTGCCACCACAGCGAAAACCGACGCTGAAGCAAAGGCACTGTTGAAAGCTTTCAACATGCCGTTCAACGCGTAAGCGCCGGGAGGATTGAGACATGGCTAAAAAAGCAATGATCGAACGCGAGAAGAAGCGCGAACGCCTGGTGGCCAAATATGCCGCAAAGCGTGCCGAGCTTAAAGAAATCGCGAATGACGAGAGCAAGCCGATGGAAGAGCGCTTCAAAGCGCGTCTGAAACTGGCGAAACTGCCGCGCAACAGCTCGGCTACTCGTCTGCACAACCGCTGTCAGCTGACCGGTCGTCCCCACGCTTACTACCGTAAGCTGAAGGTCAGCCGTATCGCGCTGCGCGAGCTGGGTTCTGCTGGTCAGATCCCCGGCATGGTGAAATCGAGCTGGTAAGGGAGAGAATGATATGAACGATCCTATCGGCGATATGCTCACCCGTATCCGCAACGCGCAAATGCGCGGCAAGTCCACCGTTTCCACCCCGGCGTCAAAGCTGCGCGGTTGGGTTCTGGACGTGCTGGCGGACGAAGGTTATATCCGTGGCTACGAAGCGATGACCGGCGAAAACGGTCATCCGGCCATCGAAATCAGCCTGAAATACTACGAAGGCACCCCTGTCATTCGCGAACTGAAGCGGGTCTCAAAACCCGGTCGCCGCGTATACATGGGCGTCAATGACATCCCGCAGGTCCGTCAGGGTCTGGGTGTGTCGATTGTCAGCACTCCGAAAGGTGTGATGTCGGACCAGAACGCTCGCTCCAACAATGTTGGCGGCGAAGTGCTCTGCACCGTCTTCTAAGGAGGTCTGTCAATGTCTCGTATTGGTAAACGTCCGGTCGAATTGCCCAGTGGCGTAACAGCCTCGGTTTCCGGCCAGACCATCGAAGTCAAAGGCCCGAAAGGCGCCCGCAGCTTCACCGCGACTGACGACGTTACGCTGTCAGTCGAAGACAATGTGGTTACGATCAACCCTCGCGGCATGTCCAAGCGCGCGCGCCAGCAGTGGGGCATGAGCCGCACAATGGTCGCCAACCTGGTTGCCGGTGTGACCGAAGGCTTCAAGAAAGAGCTGGAGATCCAGGGTGTCGGTTACCGGGCTCAGATGCAGGGCAACACCCTGAAGCTGAACCTGGGCTACAGCCACGACGTTGATTTCGTTGCTCCGGAAGGTGTCACCATCACCGCGCCGAAGCAGACCGTGATCATTGTGGAAGGTAACGACCAGCAGCAGGTGGGCGAAGTCGCGGCGAAAATCCGTGAATGGCGCCGTCCCGAGCCCTATAAGGGCAAAGGCATCCGCTATAAGGGCGAGTTCATCTTCCGCAAAGAAGGCAAGAAGAAGTAAGGACGCAAACAATGGCAAACAGCAAAAGAACCCTGTTTCTGAAGCGCCGCCTGCGCGTTCGGAACAAACTTCGCAAGGTCAACGCGGGTCGTCCGCGTTTGTCCGTACACCGTTCGAACAAGAACATCTCTGTTCAGCTGATCGACGACGTACGTGGCGTGACCCTGGCCTCGGCCTCGACCCTGGAAAAAGATCTGGGTGTTGTTGGCAAGAACAACGTCGAAGCGGCCACCAAAGTGGGCGCGGCCATCGCCGAGCGTGCCAAGAAGGCAGGCGTCGAAGAGGCCTATTTCGATCGTGGCGGCTTCCTTTTCCACGGCAAAGTGAAGGCTGTCGCCGACGCTGCGCGTGAAGGTGGTCTGAAGATCTAAGACTTGCGGGCGGGTTTCGATCCGCCCCGATGATCCGGGGGCCTTGGCAATGCCGGGGCCCACTTGGATTGAACAAACGACGCCGCAAGCGTCACCAAAGAAAAGGGATGCCAAAATGGCAGAACGTGATAACCGCCGGGGCCGTGGACGTGACCGCGACGAAACTCCGGAATTCGCAGATCGTCTGGTTGCGATCAACCGCGTATCGAAAACCGTAAAAGGTGGTAAGCGCTTTGGCTTCGCCGCTCTGGTGGTCGTAGGCGATCAGAAAGGCCGCGTCGGCTTTGGCAAAGGTAAAGCGAAAGAAGTACCTGAAGCCATCCGCAAAGCGACCGAACAAGCCAAGCGTCAGATGATCCGTGTGCAACTGCGCGAAGGTCGTACCCTGCACCACGACATCGAAGGCCGTCACGGCGCCGGTAAAGTGGTTATGCGCAGCGCACCTGAAGGTACCGGTATCATCGCCGGTGGTCCGATGCGTGCCGTGTTCGAAATGCTGGGCGTAAAGGACGTTGTGTCCAAGTCGCTGGGCTCGCAGAACCCGTACAACATGATCCGCGCCACCATCAACGGCCTGCAGAAAGAGCAGAGCCCGCGTTCGGTTGCCCAGCGTCGTGGCAAAAAGGTTGCTGACATCCTGCCCAAGCGGGACGAAGCACCAGCTGCTGCTGAAGCAGAAGCATAAGGAGAGCGACCCATGGCAAAAACCATCGTCGTCAAGCAAATCGGTTCCCCGATCCGCCGCCCCGCTGAACAGCGCGCGACTCTGATCGGCCTGGGCCTGAACAAGATGCACAAAACCCGCGAGCTTGAGGATACTCCCTCGGTCCGCGGCATGGTCAACAAGATCCCGCATCTGGTTGAGATCATCGAAGAGCGCGACTAAGCGCCTTGCTTTTAAGAGCTAGAAACGCCTCCGATCAGTTCGGGGGCGTTTTTTTGTTTAAAGGCAGTGTTGGCTGTGGCCTCACCTGATGTGGTTTTAGTTCAACTTGAACGTATTCCGCTTATTACCCGCCGCATATAGTCCATGAACTGCGCCCGCTCAGGCTCAGTCAGAACTTGCAAGGCTTGGGAATTCACGTTCTGGGCCGACTCATAGGCGCTGTTTCTAAGTGCGGCGGCCTTTTCGGTTAACCAGATCAACTGGGCCCTGGCGTCAGCGGGGTTTTTCGTTCTTTTGATCAAGCCGTCGCGCTCCATACGGTTGAGCGTGTTGGCCAAAGTCGCTTGTTCGACGTCAATTCTGGCCAGCAGATCCTTTTGGGTGACCCCGTCTTTGAGCCAAAGCTCCAGCAAGACTGGGAACTGTCCAACAACGATGCCCAAAGGCGCAATGTGGTGCTGCAGCTCTTTCGCGAACAATCGCGCCATGTGATTGACCAGATATCCGGCCGAGTTCTCTTTTTCGAAATCCATGCTTGAGATTTACACTTGAATAGCAAGCTATGCAATAATATATAGTATGCTATATAAATGAATGGAAAGGAATCGAAATGGCTCATATCGAAGAGATTGATAAAGTCGTCACACTGGCTGATCAGATGCAGGCCGAGGAAGGCCCTGTGGTGCTGATCAACGTGTTTATGGTGGACGCAAAAGACCAAGAGGCGCTGTTGAAGGCCTGGGCACATGATGCGGACTTCATGAAGTCCCAGTCGGGATATATCTCGACCCAGCTTCATCAGGGGATCGCCGGCAGTACGACCTTCGTGAACTACGCGATCTGGCAGGACGTCAAAAGCTTTCGCGACGCCTTCACCCACCCAGAGTTTCAGCGTCGAATTGCAGACTATCCCGAAAGCGTCGTGGCGCGTCCACATCTTCTAAGAAAGCTCACAGTCGAAAACCACTGCGTCGCCTGATGCCAAAACCGGAGTAGCCGCATGTTAAGAGTAATCCACCCCATCGCCGGTGTAATAGGATTCCTGACAATATTCGTTTTCTGGACATCCACTTTGTACAGCGAATTGTTTTCAACCCATGCGACTGTCGCGGCCGTAAAGTCCCTGATCGTCAGCGGGCTGTTTGTCCTTGTGCCTGCGATGGTGATCGTGGGTGCATCGGGAATGACCCTTGGGCGCCGTCGCAAAGATGCCCCGACGCTTGCCAAGAAGAAACGAATGCCGATCATCGCGATGAACGGCCTGTTGATCCTTGTTCCTGCTGCAATCTTCCTGAACGCGAAAGCGAGCGCTGGGTCCTTTGACATCAGTTTCTACGCTGTGCAGGTCGTTGAGCTGCTCGCTGGTGCCACCAATCTCACTTTGATGGGGCTGAGTATACGCGACGGTCGGGCGATGACTGCCCGCAGAAGAGGTGCGGGACAGTAGTTGCTCAGGCATTGACCGCAGCTGTCGCTCAATCCTATGCAATCTTTTCAAGCTGCGCGACCTGCTGCCTAGCTATTCAATACATGCATAGCGGCTAGACCCAAACTTCGGTTGTTAGCGATATCGCTTGGACCTATCTCAACCCTGTCCGAACAAGGAACGTAAACAGTTTCCGGGGAATTCGCCCCGGTCAGAGAAAGGAAAAGAAATATGGCACACACAGCAACACTGACCCATGGCGGCTTCAACCTGAGCGCCCGTTTCGCAAACCTGATTGAGCGCGTGAAAGAGAACCGTGCCCGTGCGAACGAGTATAACCGTACCTACGGCGAGCTTCAGCGCCTGACCAATCGTGAATTGGACGACATCGGAATCCGCCGCTGCGATATCGCGGACATCGCCCGCGAGCACGCATATTGCTCGTAAGCAATAGTTAAGAACAACCCGAACCCAAGGCGCCAATTTGGCGCCTTTTTTGGTTGCGGTGATGCGCATGACACAACTTCTCGAAAACCAGATCGTAGCTATTGCGAGTGGGTCTGAAATCCGTCATGTCCGAGTAAGGCCGCCGCAAAAGGCCGCATCAGTCTAAACGAAATAAGGCCGGGCGACGTGCAAGACCAACAGATCGGGATGCTATGGGTCGATGGCCCGCTGAGTTTTCTGGAGCAACTGTGCATCAAGTCCTTTCTGGACGCCGGTCAAGCGGTTCGCCTTTATACCTACGGAAATGTCACAATGATTCCGGACGGTGTAGATTGCCGTGACGCGAGGGAAATCCTGCCGGATAGTGAATTCGTTACGCATGGTCGGACAGGCAGTCCAGCGCCGCACTCGGACAAGTTTCGGTATCGCATGCTGGCGAAAGAGCCGGGGCTGATTTGGGCGGATACGGACGCCTATTGCGTCAAGCCGTTTTCCACGCTGAACGGACACTACTATGGGTATCTCGAAGGCGAGGTCGCAATCGGGGTTTTGGGTCTGCCAGCGGATAGCGAAACGCTCGGTTTGTTGAATGAATACACAAGTGACCCTTTCCGTATCCCTCCATGGTTGCCCAAACGGATCATGCGGCCACTGCAAGCGGCGCAGGATGCGGGCGAACCCGTCAATATACCGGAAACATATTGGGGCGTTTGGGGGCCTAAGGCCATAACGTGGGCGCTCAACAAGTCTAAGGAAGTTCGCTTTGCGCTGCCCGAACACGTCTTTTACCCATTAAACTTTACGCGGCGGAGGGCTTTGGCTCGTCCGGGCGTGGATCTGTCCCGGTTCATAAAAGAAGACACGGTCTCAATCCATTTCTACGGTCGCCGGATGCGGTCCATCCTCGCCAACAAATATGGTGGGATCCCAAATCCAGACAGCCTAGTGGGAAAACTGCTTGCAAAACACGAGATTGACCCACAAGAAGCGCCCATTACTCCGCATGGCGATAAAGTCGCGGCGCAATAGACGGACAACAAAACTTGCATACTGGCGCGCAAAGCTGTATCGGGCTCCGGTGGCAGTCTGTCCACGAGAATCAAAACCAAGAAATGCCGTGTCTGACCCATCACGCTTCGGGGTCATTTCCGGCTTAGGAGAAGCGAAATGAAACTGAACGAATTGCGCGACAATCCTGGCGCCACACCGAAACGCACCCGCGTTGGCCGTGGTCCGGGTTCCGGCAAAGGTAAAATGGGTGGTCGTGGTATCAAAGGCCAGAAATCCCGTTCGGGTGTGGCCATCAATGGTTATGAAGGCGGCCAGATGCCTTTGTATCAGCGTCTGCCCAAGCGTGGCTTCAACAAGCCAAACCGCAAGGCATTCGCCGTTATCAACCTGGGCCTGATCCAGAAATTCGTCGACGCCGGCAAACTGGACGCCAAAGCTGCGATCACCGAGGATGCACTGGTTGCCTCCGGTCTGGTTCGTCGCAAGCTGGACGGTATCCGCGTTCTGGCCAAAGGCGAAATCAGCGCCAAATTGAACCTGGAAGTTACCGGTGCTTCGAAGGCTGCTGTTGAAGCAGTTGAGAAAGCGGGCGGCTCACTTACGGTCACAAAAGCTGCTGCGGCAGAGTAAGCGCTTGTGAGCGGGCCAAGACCCGCTTACATAGTCCTCAGAGTTTTCCAAGACGCCGCCCGAGCCGGAAAACGGTTCCGGGCGGTGTTTTCATAAGAGAGACCGATTTATGGTATCAGCAGCAGAACAAATGGCAGCCAACACAAGCTGGTCTGCCCTTGGTAAAGCCACCGATCTGCGCAACCGCATCCTGTTCACGCTTGCATTGCTGATCGTCTATCGTCTGGGCACCTTTATTCCGGTGCCGGGGATTGACGGACAAGCACTGCGCGAGTTCATGGAACAAGCGGGGCAGGGCATCGGCGGCATGGTTTCGATGTTCACCGGCGGGGCGCTGGGGCGGATGGGTATCTTTGCCCTCGGCATCATGCCTTACATTTCAGCCTCGATCATCGTGCAACTGCTGACATCCATGGTTCCCGCGCTCGAACAGCTTAAGAAAGAGGGCGAGCAGGGGCGCAAGAAAATCAACCAGTACACCCGTTTCGGCACCGTGGCCCTGGCCACCGTGCAGGCCTATGGTCTGGCGGTTTCGCTGGAATCGGGCGATCTGGCCACCGATCCTGGGCTTTTCTTCCGCATGTCGACCATGATCACTCTGGTTGGCGGTACGATGTTCCTGATGTGGCTGGGTGAACAGATCACCGCGCGCGGTATCGGCAACGGTATCTCTCTGATCATCTTCGTCGGCATCATTGCCGAGGTTCCGGCCGCTCTGGCGCAGTTCTTTGCGTCGGGTCGCTCGGGTGCAATCAGCCCCGCCGTGATCATCGGTGTGATCGTCATGGTTATCGTGGTCATTACCTTCGTGGTGTTCATGGAGCGCGCGCTGCGCAAGATCCACATTCAATACCCGCGCCGTCAGGCCGGTATGAAAGTGTACGAGGGCGGCTCCAGCCACCTGCCGGTCAAAGTGAACCCGGCGGGCGTTATCCCTGCGATTTTTGCCAGCTCGTTGCTGTTGCTGCCGGTAACGATCTCGACCTTCTCGTCGGGTGCCACAAACGGGCCGGTCATGTCTTGGCTGCTGGCCAACTTTGGCCCCGGTCAGCCGCTGTATCTGCTGTTCTTTGCGTCGATGATCGTGTTCTTCGCCTATTTCTACACCTTCAACGTCTCGTTCAAACCGGATGATGTTGCGGACAACCTGAAAAAGCAGAACGGTTTTGTGCCCGGCATTCGCCCCGGTAAGAAAACAGCCGAGTATCTTGAATACGTGGTCAACCGCGTGCTGGTTCTGGGTTCGGCCTATCTGGCGCTGGTATGTTTGCTGCCTGAAATTCTGCGGAACCAATTCGCCATCCCGTTCTACTTCGGCGGCACCTCGGTTCTGATTATCGTCTCTGTGACCATGGACACGATCCAGCAAGTCCAGAGCCATTTGCTGGCGCATCAATACGAAGGGCTTATCGAAAAGTCCCAGCTGCGCGGTAAAAGCAAGAAACGCGGCAGGAAGGGACCCGCTCGTCGATGAACATCATTTTGTTGGGCCCGCCAGGTGCGGGCAAAGGAACGCAAGCGCGTCACCTGGTAGAAACGCGCGGCATGGTGCAACTGAGCACCGGTGACATGCTACGAGAAGCCAAAGACAGCGGAACCGAAATGGGCAACCGCGTGGCTGACGTGATGGCCAAGGGTGAGCTGGTAACCGACGAGATCGTCATCGGCCTGATCCGTGAAAAGCTGGAACAGGGTGCAAAGGGCGGTTTCATCTTCGATGGCTTCCCGCGTACGCTGGCACAGGCTGACGCATTGGGAGATCTGCTGAACAGCACCGGCGAAACGCTGGATGCGGTTATCGCGATGGAAGTCAACGACGACGCGCTGGTTGAACGGATCACCGCACGCTCGACCTGTGGTGGCTGCGGCGAGGTCTACAATGACATCACCAAGCCGATCCCGGCGGACGGAAAATGCTCCAACTGTGGCAAGGAAAACGACTTCAAACGCCGCGCAGATGATAATGAGGAAAGCCTCAAGACCCGTCTGATGGAGTACTACAAAAAGACCTCGATGCTGATCGGCTATTACTATGCCAAGGGCAACCTGTCCTGGGTTGACGGCCTGGGTGAAATTGACGCCGTTCAAAACGAGATTTCGCAGGTTTTGGATGGTGGCGTCGACGTCGGGAACGGCTGATCCATTTCTGCCCTTGACCTGAGCGGGAAAAGCCCATATCGACCCCCATCCCTAACGGGAATCACGACCGCATGCGGGATTCGTTCCGGATGCCCCGACCACCTCGAATAATACTGGATCCTCTGGCGTCACTGCCAAGATCGAGTGTTGTGAAAAAAGGTTCCGGAGCTACGGAACCGCAACAAAAAAGGAAAGTGACACGTGGCACGTATTGCCGGCGTAAACATCCCGACTGCAAAGCGGGTACCTATCGCCCTCACATATATCACCGGTATCGGAAACACCTCGGCCAAAGCAATCTGCGAAGCCGTAGGCATCGACGCGACCCGTCGCGTTAATGAACTGTCCGACGCCGAAGTTCTGGCCATCCGCGAACATATCGACGCAAACTTCACCGTTGAAGGTGACCTGCGCCGCGAAGTTCAGATGAACGTCAAGCGCCTGATGGACCTGGGCTGCTACCGCGGTCTGCGTCACCGTCGTAACCTGCCCGTTCGCGGTCAGCGTACCCATACCAATGCTCGTACCCGCAAAGGCCCCGCAAAGGCTATTGCTGGTAAGAAGAAATAAGGAGGGTCTGACTGATGGCACGCGAAAAGACTCGTACCAAGAAAAAAGAGCGCAAGAATATCGCATCGGGCGTCGCCCATGTGAATTCGACCTTCAACAACACCAAGATCCTGATCTCGGACGTGCAAGGCAACGCCATTGCATGGTCTTCGGCCGGGACCATGGGTTTCAAAGGGTCGCGTAAATCGACACCTTACGCCGCTCAGATGGCTGCAGAAGATGCAGGCAAGAAGGCGCAGGATCACGGTGTCAAGACGCTGGAAGTCGAAGTACAGGGCCCCGGTTCGGGTCGTGAATCGGCTCTGCGCGCGCTGGCTGCTGTGGGCTTCAACATCACGTCGATCCGTGACGTGACACCGATTGCTCACAACGGTTGCCGCCCGCCGAAGCGCCGCCGCGTCTAAGCGATTTTGAATTGAGCTGGGGCTGTGTTTTCGCACGGCCCCAGCACGTCATTTTGAACCTCGGGCGTCTGCACCTTGTTGGTCATGGGGCGCGGACAGGAATGGAGGGATTACATGATCCATAAGAATTGGGCTGAATTGATCAAGCCGACACAGCTGGAAGGCAAGCCGGGTAACGACCCTGCGCGTCAGGCAACCTTGGTTGCTGAACCGCTGGAGCGTGGCTTTGGTCTGACCTTGGGCAACGCGCTGCGTCGCGTTCTGATGAGCTCGCTGCAAGGTGCGGCCATCACAAGCGTCCAGATCGACAACGTATTGCACGAGTTCTCGAGCGTTGCCGGTGTTCGTGAAGACGTCACCGACATCATCCTGAACCTCAAGCAGGTTGCCTTGCGCATGGAAGTCGAAGGACCCAAGCGCCTGTCGATCAATGCCAAAGGCCCAGCAGTCGTCACCGCAGGTGACATCAGCGAAAGCGCTGGTATCGAGGTTCTGAACCGCGATCACGTCATCTGCCACCTGGACGATGGCGCTGACCTGTTTATGGAACTGACCGTCAACACCGGTAAGGGCTATGTTTCGGCTGAGAAGAACAAGCCGGAAGATGCACCTATCGGCCTGATCCCGATCGACGCGATCTATTCGCCGGTCAAAAAGGTTGCCTATGACGTTCAGCCGACCCGTGAAGGTCAGGTTCTGGACTATGACAAGCTGACCCTGAAGATCGAAACCGATGGTTCGATCACGCCGGAAGACGCGCTGGCCTTTGCCGCACGCATCCTGCAGGATCAGCTGTCGATCTTCGTCAATTTCGACGAGCCCGAAGCGGCTGGTCGCCAGGACGAAGACGATGGTCTGGAGTTCAACCCGCTGCTGCTGAAGAAAGTGGACGAGTTGGAACTGTCGGTCCGTTCGGCAAACTGCCTGAAGAACGACAACATCGTTTACATCGGCGACCTGATCCAGAAGACCGAAGCCGAGATGCTGCGCACCCCGAACTTCGGCCGCAAGTCGCTGAACGAGATCAAGGAAGTGCTATCCGGTATGGGTCTGCACCTCGGTATGGATGTCGAGGACTGGCCGCCTGACAACATCGAAGATCTGGCAAAGAAATTCGAAGACGCGTTCTAAGCGCGTCTTCCCAAATGCCCGGGTTTCCGGGGACAAAATGGGCACTTCCGCCCCAAGGAGAGCCGGTGACACGCATCGCCGGCCAGACAAAGCAAAACGCTGAAGAAGGAACTAGAAAATGCGTCACGCACGTGGTTACCGCCGCCTGAACCGTACTCATGAGCACCGTAAGGCTCTGTTTGCAAACATGGCTGGCTCGCTCATCGAACATGAGCAGATCAAAACAACTCTGCCCAAGGCAAAAGAACTGCGCCCGATCATCGAAAAGCTGGTCACTCTGGGCAAGCGCGGCGACCTGCACGCCCGCCGTCAGGCCGCATCGCAGCTGAAAGAAGACAAGGACGTCGCAAAGCTGTTCGAAATCCTGGGCCCCCGCTACGCCGAGCGTCAGGGCGGATACGTCCGCATCCTGAAAGCTGGCTTCCGCTATGGCGACATGGCACCGATGGCGATCATCGAATTCGTTGATCGTGATCTGGATGCCAAGGGCGCGGCTGACAAAGCCCGCGTTGCCGCCGAAGAGGTCGCAGACGAAGAATAAGAAAGCCCGGCTTTCTGAATTCAAACCCCCGCGTTTCGGACGCGGGGGCTTTTTGTTAGAAGACCAGGTCTGGTGACAAGGCTCTTAGTTGCCTTCAGCCTTTTGAATGCTGTCTTCCGAGGCACCGGCAGTCAGGTTCGCTTCGGAAAACGCGGGTGTTTCCGGCAATTCCAAATGCAGTGACGATGTGTGGTCGATTTCGATCCGTCCACTGGCCAAGGTATAGTCTAGGACATGCCCGCCAGTCTTCCGATCACTGGAAATAAAGTGGAGGTGATAGCCGGGAACTCCAATCCCCACAGCGTAGTCCGGACAGCGAAACCCAAGAATAATGCCGTCCACGTCGTGCAGTTCAAACTCAGCCTGCGATTTTACGACTTCAAGCAATGGCTTGTAGGGACGGTCTTGCCGCAGAACGTTTCGAAATTTGATGTGCTTTATCCGGCCCGTAAAGCACACTGCGTAGAACAGGTTTCTTTCCGCAGCTCTGGCATCCAATTGCGCTTCAAATGCCTGTTTGCTGACATCGTTAGTTAGATCCAAGGCATCAGTAGGACGGAACTTGATGACTGCGGCGTAGGGGGTCAAATCCGTGTCGCTTGCTACGTTAGCCTTCCCTTCGCCGTCCAGACGATAGGCGACGCCATCCAGAACGATCATCTCACCGTCCAGGGCGTTGAAAGTACCCAAACCAAAATCACCGTGTTCAAGCAGCTCACCGATAGAAAGGGTACCGTCATAGACCCCCTGCATTATCGCACTGAGTAGTGAGGCCTGATAGTATTCGTGCGCGGTCTCTTCTGCATTTGACAGCGCAGCCTGTCGGTGGCTGGCGACGGCTGTTGCAAAGGTCAATTCATGGTCCTGATGCATTAGGTGCCGTCCCACTGGTTCTGTTGCATGGTAAGTATGTTAGTCCAACGTATCAGAATTGGCACAAAGCGACATGGCGTGATCACTTGCAATCCAGTTCACTGCCCCGCATATCCATTTTGCGACTTTTCCGGAGGGGTGTTTATGTTGCGAATCCTGTTTTGTCTTTTGTTGTTAACGGGCGCGGCCACTGCGGACACCCGTGTTCCGACATCGCAGGCCGAGATTTCCCTTGGATTTGCCCCTGTGGTCAAACAGGCATCTCCGGCGGTCGTTAACATCTATGCCAAGATCGTTCGGCAGGGGCGGGCGAATCCATTCTTCTCTGATCCATTCTTTGAAGAGTTCTTTGGTCGGGGGTTTTCTGAGCCGCGCCCGCATGTGCAGAATTCACTGGGATCTGGCGTCATTCTGTCAGAAGACGGTTATGTGGTGTCGAACTATCACGTTGTTGGCACGGCTACCGAAATCCGCGTGGTGACGACCGACCGGCGTGAATTTTCAGCGCAAGTGGTGCTGGGCGACAAGGAAAGCGATATTGCCATTCTGCGGTTGGAAGACGCCAAGGATTTGCCGCATCTGAACTTCCGCGATTCCGACCAGATCGAGGTCGGGGAACTGGCGCTTGCGATTGGTAACCCGTTTGGCGTGGGACAAACCGTATCTTCCGGGATCATCTCAGGTCTGGCGCGGACCGGGACGGCCACCGGCAACGCGCGTGGGTACTTTATTCAAACAGATGCCGCGATCAATCCGGGCAATTCCGGCGGGGCGCTGATCGACGTGAATGGCGATCTGATCGGGATTAACACATCGATCCTGACGCGATCCGGCGGCTCCAACGGTATCGGGTTTGCGATCCCGGCCAATCTGGTTGCCGAATTTTTGCGCCAGGCCAAGGCCGGGAATGACAGCTTTGTCAGCCCTTGGGCCGGGGTCGCTGGTCAGCACATGAGTGCGGATATCGCCGAATCTCTGGGGTTGGTATTCCCTATGGGTGTTGTGATCTCGGACCTGCACACCCTGAGTCCGCTGGGTGAGGCAGGGCTGCGCGTGGGGGATGTGGTGACCCATGTGGATGGGGATGAGGTGAATTCCCCAGCCGAGATGAAGTTCCGCATGTCCGTCGCGGGCGTTGGTGGCACTTCGGTGCTGACCCGGCTGCGGGGTCAGGACAGTGCGGATATCGAGGTTGCCCTGATCAAGGTCCCGGAAACTCCACCGGCTGATGAAACCGTTCTGAACGATGACACCGTGATGCCGGGCCTGAAGGTGTCGCGCATCAACCCGGCGATCATTACCCAGATGGGGCTTTTGCTGTCGCAAACTGGCGTGGTGATTGTGGACGCGGGCAGGTACGGTGGACGATCAGGATTGCGTACAGGTGACGTGGTCATAAGTATCAACGGAACGGAAGTCCAACATCCTAAGGACGTAGAGGATGCGATGACCGATCCGGGGCACAGATTGGATTTGGATGTTCTGCGGGGCGGACGGGCCGTATCTCTGCGGTTCCGGCTGTAACCGCATGAGCGATCTGTTCGATACCGGGGCAAGCGAGCCTGCGCCATCCCCGCACCGCCCGTTGGCGGACCGGCTGCGCCCGCAGTCGTTGGCGGAGGTCATCGGACAGCAGCAGGTGCTGGGACCGGACGCTCCGCTGGGGGTCATGTTGGTCTCGGGCAGTCTGTCGAGTTTGGTTTTCTGGGGGCCGCCCGGCGTTGGGAAAACCACGATCGCACGCTTGCTGGCGCAGGAAACAGACCTGCATTTCGTTCAGATCAGTGCGATTTTCACCGGTGTGCCAGACTTGAAGAAAGTGTTCGAGGCGGCAAAGATCCGGCGGCAGAACGGGCAGGGCACGCTGCTGTTTGTCGATGAGGTTCATCGCTTTAACAAGGCGCAGCAAGACGGGTTTCTTCCGCATATGGAGGACGGGACAATCCTGCTGGTCGGGGCCACGACCGAAAACCCGTCCTTTGAACTGAACGCCGCTGTCCTCAGCCGGGCGCAGGTTCTGGTCCTTGAGCGGCTCAGCCTCGCCGACCTCGAACATCTTACCCAACGCGCCGAGAAGGAATTGGACCGCGCCCTGCCACTGACTGCCGCCGCCCGTGATGCTTTGCAAGAAATGGCGGATGGCGACGGGCGCGCACTGTTGAACCTGATCGAACAGGTGGCGGCTTGGACGGTAGATGCGCCTTTGGCCCCTGATGCTTTGTCCACGAGGTTGATGCGTCGTGCGGCCAAATACGACAAGTCCGGTGACGAGCATTACAATCTGATCTCGGCCCTGCATAAATCAGTGCGCGGATCTGACCCGGATGCGGCGCTCTATTGGTTTGCGCGGATGCTGACGGGTGGGGAAGACCCGCGCTATTTGGCGCGGCGGATCACTCGGATGGCGGTCGAAGATATCGGGTTGGCTGATCCGCAGGCGCAGACGATTTGCCTGCACGCGTGGGAAACCTACGAACGATTGGGCAGCCCCGAGGGAGAATTGGCGATAGCGCAGGCGCTGGTTTATCTGGCCTTGGCCCCAAAATCGAACGGTGCCTATGTCGGGTACAAGGCGGCGATGCGATTGGCCAAGCAGTCAGGCAGCGAACCCCCGCCAAAACACATTCTGAACGCGCCGACATCGTTGATGAAAGATCAGGGCTATGGCACGGGCTATGCCTATGACCATGACGCCGAAGATGGCTTTTCCGGACAAAATTATTTCCCCGACGGCATGAGGCGGCCGGAGTTGTATAAACCGGTGGAGCGTGGGTTCGAGCGTGAGTTGAAGAAGCGTCTGGATTACTTCGCCAAACTGCGGGCGCAGCGGAACGAGTAGAACACCGCTGCGTGATGCGCTTAAGGTTGAATGGGCAAATGAACACGACGCCAAGACAATGCAGGCGCCGAGGTTTCCCGGACGATTGACCGGCTTGACTCTTGGCCGTTTGCACGCCACAGACGCGCATGTTTTCTAGGGCACTTACACACTTGTTTAGCGGGCGGATAATCCGCGCGACGCAGAGGATATCGGCATGAGCGGCGTACAAATGATCACCGTGGCAGAGGGTGACGGCGACCAGCGACTGGATCGGTGGATGCGCCGTCTGTTCCCGCATGTCAGTCAGGGCCGCATCGAAAAGATGTGCCGCAAGGGTGAGGTGCGCGTTGAAGGTGGGCGGGTGAAGGCCTCGACCCGGCTTGAGGTCGGGCAGGTCGTACGCGTGCCACCTTTGCCGGATGCTGATTACAAGCCGGTCGAGGTCAAGCGGGGTATCTCGGATGCCGATGCTAAGATGATCCAGTCCTGCGTAATCTATCGCGACGATCATGTTCTGGCCCTGAACAAGCCGCAGGGTCTTCCGGTGCAGGGCGGCAGTGGCCAGACCCGGCATGTGGACGGCCTGTCTGAGGCGTTGCGCTTTGGTTATGATGAAAATCCGCGCCTTGTGCACCGCTTGGACAAGGACACATCGGGTGTATTGCTGATGGCCCGCACCCGCGAGGCCGCCAAGGCGCTGACAGCCGCCTTCCGGCACCGCGATACACGCAAGATCTATTGGGCGCTGGTTGCTGGCGTACCGACCCCGTATCTGGGCGAGATCAAGACTGGTTTGGTCAAGGCCTCCGGTCACGGCAAACAGGGTGAGGGCGAAAAGATGATCGCCGTACATCTGAACGAAATCAACGACACGCCGGGCGCGAAACGGGCGCATACGCTGTATGCAACGCTGTATCGCGTGGCTGGTCGCGCCGCATGGGTGGCGATGGAGCCGATCACCGGCCGTACGCACCAGCTGAGGGTGCATATGGCGGCGATCGGTCACCCAATCGTTGGCGATGGCAAATACGGTGGCTCGAGTCAGGAAAATCTGGGCGACGGTTGGGGCGCGCAACTGGGCGGGGTCATCAGCAAGAAACTGCACCTGCACGCGCGGCAGGCCTCATTCCAGCATCCGGTCACGCGCAAGACCATAACCGTTAAAGCTCCGCTGCCTGAGCATATGAAACACAGCTGGGACACGTTCGGCTGGACCGAAGATCTGGCCGCAGAAGACCCGTTCGAGGAATTGCAATGAGCGCACCCTTGCGTTTGGTGCTTTTCGATGTGGACGGAACCCTTGTCGACAGCCAGGGCAGCATTGTCGCGGCGATGACCGCCAGTTTTGGGGCCCTTTCACTGACGGTCCCCGACCGCAAGGCAATTTTGTCCATCGTCGGTCTGTCCTTGCCCAATGCTATGGCCCAACTCGCGCCCGAGCAGAGCGAAACGGTTCAACACAATCTGGTTGAGGGCTACAAACAGGCCTATCACGCAAACCGTCTGGAGCAGGGGGCCGCAAGCTCACCACTCTATCCCGGTGCACGGGACGCAATCGAAACCTTGCATGCCATCCCCGAGGTGCTGCTGGGTTTGGCCACCGGAAAATCCCAATGCGGCCTTGATGCCTTGATTGAAGCACATGACCTGGAGCGCTACTTCGTGACCCGGCAGGTTGCGGACCATCACCCCTCGAAACCGCATCCGTCGATGATCGACACGGCCCGTTCTGAAACCGGCGTTGATGCGGCAGATACGGTGATGATTGGCGATACCCGGTTCGACATCGATATGGCGCGGGCTGCCGGAGTAACAGGGATCGGCGTATCCTGGGGATATCATGACCGATCAGCCCTGAACGGCGCGGCCCGCATTATTGAAACTTTCGACCAGTTGCCCCGTGCGCTGGATGATATCTGGACCTGAAGACATGAGTGACTGGAAGCCCAAGCGATTTTGGACCGCAAGCACGGTTGTCCAAGCGGAAGACGGATACACCGTCGAACTGGACGGTCGCCGCGTCAAGACACCGGCCAAGGCCGCATTGATCCTGCCGACGCTGGCAATGGCCGACGCGGTCGCGGCGGAATGGGACGCACAGGAAAAAGAGGTCGATCCGACCCTGATGCCGTTTACCCGGTCTGCAAATGCGGCCATCGACAAAGTGCGCCATCAGCACGCCGAGGTTGCGGACATGCTGGCCGATTACGGCGATTCGGATTTGCTGTGTTACCGGGCGCCACACCCGCAAACGTTGCAGCAGCGACAGGCAGATCAATGGGACCCGGCCCTGGATTGGGCAGCTGAAACCCTGGCCGCGCGATTGGTTCCAGTGGTTGGTGTGCTGCATCAGCCACAGTCAGCCGAAGCGCTCAGCACGCTGCGAGGCCGCGTACACGAATTCAACGACTTCCAGCTAGCCGCCTTCCACGATCTGGTCAGCCTTTCCGGCTCACTGGTGCTGGGATTTGCCGCCGCTCTGGACTGGCGCGCGGCGGATGAGATCTGGGACATCTCAAGGCTCGACGAGGCCTGGCAAACCGAACAATGGGGCCACGATGACGAGGCGCATGCGGCTGCCGAGATCAAAAAAGCTGCGTTTCTACACGCTAAACGGTTCATTGAAATCTCTATCTGAGCCTATTGAGCATCAAATTTTGACACAGATCCGGTCATCGCTGAGTTGACTCATCGTTTTCCCTGATCCGACCCTTGACGTTTGTTTATGAATGCGAGCAAACTCATGCCCACTAAAGGGGAGACACCTTTGGAGTAACCTTTCTGGTGCCAGAGGTGCCGGACAGAGCCGTCCCGGAATAGGGGCGGGTAAACAGGAAGAGGTAAAAATGAAAAAATCCGTAATTTTGGGCGTGGCCACAGTTGCCGGTCTGGCTGCTGCGGCAGCGACAGCGGGCACTGTTGACGACGTCAAGGCGCGCGGCAAGCTGAACTGTGGCGTGTCCTCGGGACTGGCCGGCTTTTCGCTGCCTGACGCGAATGGCGAATGGCAAGGTTTTGACGTTGCTGTCTGCCGTGCCGTCGCCGCAGCCGTTCTAGGCGATTCCAGCGCTGTCGAGTTTGTGCCGACCACCGGTAAGACGCGCTTTACTGCGCTGGCTTCGGGTGAGATCGACATGCTGGCACGTAACACCACATGGACCTTCAGCCGCGATGTCGATCTGAAGTTCGAATTTGCTGGCGTCAACTACTATGACGGCCAGGGCTTCATGGTTCCAAAAGCACTGGGCGTAAGCTCAGCCAAGGAACTGGACGGCGCGACCGTCTGCATCCAAACCGGCACCACCACCGAGCTGAACCTGGCCGATTTCTTCCGTGCCAACAACATCAGCTATGAGCCGGTTCCGATCGAAACCAACGCAGAAGCGCAACAGCAGTATCTGGCTGGCGCATGTGACGTTTACACCACCGACGCATCGGGCCTGGCTGCAACCCGCGCCACGTTCGAAAACCCCGGTGATCACGTCCTGCTGCCTGAAATCATCTCGAAAGAGCCGCTGGGTCCGCTGGTCCGTCATGGCGATCACGAGTGGGGCGACGTTGTCCGCTGGACTCTGAACGCACTGGTTTCGGCTGAAGAGCTGGGCGTGACTTCGGCGAACATCGACGAGCTGAGCGCTGGCACCGACAACCCGGAAGTGAACCGTCTGCTGGGTACCGAAGGTACTCTGGGCGAGATGCTGGGTCTGAATGCAGATTGGGCAGCAAGCGCAATCAAGGCGGGTGGCAACTACGGCGAAGTGTTTGCCAAGAACATCGGTGAAGAAACTCCGATTGGTCTTGCACGCGGCCTGAATGCCCAGTGGACCGATGGTGGTCTGCTGTACTCGCCGCCGTTCCGCTAAAATCCACGGGAAAGGGCGCGGGGCAACCTGCGCCCTTTTTCGATAAATAAGAAACACTCCCGGATGGATTGAGCGAAGATCAACTTCGCCGGCAAAAAACGGGATGCACGGGGAAATACATAGGTCATGACGACTCTCACTGACCCGCCGAAGGAGCAGTTCCGGCTGTCCATGCTCCTTTACGATACGCGGTACCGATCAGCGACCATTCAGGTCATTGCATTGATCGGTTTCATGCTTCTGGCAGCCTGGATCATCTCAAATACCATTCAAAACCTTGAAGGGTTGGGAAAACCGATCGAATTCGGTTTTTTTGCAGAATCGGCGAGTTATGACATTAACCAGCGCCTACTGGAATACAATTCTCAGGACAGCCATTTGCGCGCCGCTTTCATCGGATTGCTAAACACGCTGGTTGTCGCGGTTCTTGGGTGTATCACAGCGACGATCGTCGGTGTTTTTGTCGGCGTTCTTCGCCTGTCAAACAACTGGCTGATCGCGCGCATCATGACGGTCTATGTCGAGATATTCCGTAACGTGCCTGTCCTGCTTTGGATTGTTCTGGCCATGGCCATTTTGATCGAAGGCTTGCCTGCACCCAATGCGTTCCGAGGCGATAACCCGACGGCAACGATGGATCTGTTCAACACTGTCGCCGTCACCAATCGGGGTGTGTATATCCCGGAGTTCCTGTTCTCGCGTAGCTTGGGTGACATCCACTTGTTCGGAACATCAAGCATTCGGTTTGATATTTCACTGGATTTGATCGCGTTTCTGATCGTTTTGGGTGGCAGCATCTTTACCATGCGCAAGGTGTCCGCCTGGGCCGCAGCCAAACAGGAATCAACCGGCGACCGCCCTAAGATTTGGCATATCCAGCTGGGTATCCTGTTCGTCCCGATGATCATCCTGTTGGCCGCACTGGGCTTTCACCTTGGATACCCTGAATTGAAGGGCTTCAACTTCAGAGGCGGCACGCATATGCGCAACTCTCTGATTGCGCTTTGGATGGCCCTGTCCTTGTATACAGCCGCGTTCATCGCCGAGATCGTGCGTGCTGGCATCCTGGCCATCTCAAAAGGTCAGACCGAAGCCGCCGCTGCGTTGGGTATGCGTCAAGGCCGGATCATGCGTCTGGTGATCCTGCCGCAGGCGCTGCGGGTGATCATCCCTCCGATGATCTCGAACTATTTGAACCTGACCAAGAACTCGTCGCTGGCGATTGCGGTCGGATATATGGACATCACGGGGACCCTGGGTGGCATCACCATGAACCAGACCGGCCGCGAGCTGGAATGCGTTCTGCTGCTGATGCTGGTCTATCTGGCCATCTCGCTGAGCATTTCGGCGGTGATGAACTGGTACAACAACCGTGTCAAACTGGTGGAGCGGTAATATGAGTGATGTTTCATTTGTCCGCACGGAAATGTTGCCGGAACAAGCCCCGCCAGCGTCTGAAGTCGGAGCAATCGGGTGGATCAGGCACAATCTGTTCTCAGGCTGGTTTAACTCGATCCTGACGTTGGTTTCGCTTTACGCAATCTGGTACGTGTTGTCGGGCGTTCTGCCATGGATCTTTCAGTCCGTCTGGAACGCCAACTCGCTGAACGAATGCCGCGAGATCATGATTGCCACCTGGGGTTCAACCCATGGCCATGCCTGCTGGGCGGTGATCAATGACCGTTGGCTGCAGTTGCTGTTCGGGTTCTACCCGAGCCATCTGTACTGGCGTCCGATTGTATCGCTGATCCTGCTGTTGGTCGCATTGGCGCCGGTCCTGTACTCGGATCGTGTGCCGTCCAAGATGCTGATCGTCACCGCGATCTATCCGTTCCTGATGCCATTCCTGATGTGGGGCGGCACCATTTGGGGACCGATCGCGGCAGCGTTGGGGTTTGTTGTCGGTTGGGGTGTCTACACCCTTGTCAGCAAACGACTGAGCGGTCTGTTTGGCATGGTTGCGGGTGTCGCAGCGTCGGTTATCTGGTGGCTGGTTTTGTCCAGCTATTTCGTCGGTGCCCTGGACTCGATCCTGCCAATCGGTATCGAAGCCGTACAAAGCCGCCAGTTCGGTGGTTTCATGCTGGCGATCCTGCTGGGTGTCGTGGCCATTGGTGTCTCGTTGCCGATCGGAATTGTACTGGCGCTGGGCCGTCAGTCCGATCTGATGATCGTCAAGTACCTGTGCGTGGGCTTTATCGAGTTCATTCGCGGTGTGCCGCTGATCACGCTGTTGTTCGTGGCCTCGCTGTTGCTGAACCTGTTCCTGCCGCCGGGCACCAACTTTGACATCATCCTTAGGGTGATGATCATGATGACCCTGTTCTCAGCCGCCTATATGGCCGAGGTGATCCGGGGTGGTCTGGCTGCCCTGCCACGGGGTCAGTATGAAGGTGCCGACAGTCTCGGCCTGAACTACTGGCAAGCACAGCGACTGATCATCATGCCGCAAGCCCTGAAAATCTCAATTCCGGGCATCGTGAGCACATTCATCGGGATCTTCAAGGATACGACACTGGTGTCGATCATCGGACTGTTCGACGTGATCGGACTGGCATCTGCCATCCGCGCCGACACCGCTTGGAACGGCATCTACTGGGAACTGTTCGCGTTTATCGCTGCGCTGTTCTTCGTCGTCTGCTTCTCCATGTCCCGTTATTCCATGTATCTGGAGCGCAAGCTTCAGACTGGCCACCATTAAGGAGTTCAACATATGTCTGAACTTGCAATTGACCGTCAAATCGACCGCTCGAAGATGCAGGTGAGCGACGAGGTCGCCATCGAAATCAACAATATGAACAAGTGGTACGGATCTTTCCACGTGCTGCGCGACATCAACCTGACCGTCAATCAGGGCGAGCGGATCGTGATCGCGGGGCCTTCCGGTTCCGGGAAGTCAACATTGATCCGTTGCCTGAACGCGCTGGAGGAACACCAGCAGGGCACGATCATGGTGGATGGGACCGAGCTGTCGAATGACCTCAAGAACATCGACAAGATCCGGTCCGAGGTTGGCATGGTGTTCCAGCATTTCAACCTGTTCCCGCATCTGACCATTC
Organism: Ruegeria sp. A3M17; assembly: GCF_003318255.1. Lineage (GTDB taxonomy): Bacteria > Pseudomonadota > Alphaproteobacteria > Rhodobacterales > Rhodobacteraceae > Ruegeria. The sequence continues at coordinate 205,460 of NZ_QOCF01000031.1, read as the reverse complement.
TGGAGAACTGCACGCTGGCCCCGATCTGGGTGCGCAAGACGCCCAAGAAAGAGGCCGAAGAGCGCGCGATGCACTTCCTGGAAAAGGTGAAAATCCCCGAGCAGGCCGACAAGTATCCCGGTCAGCTTTCGGGTGGTCAGCAGCAGCGTGTGGCGATTGCCCGCTCGCTCTGCATGATGCCACGGATCATGTTGTTCGATGAACCGACATCGGCGCTGGACCCTGAGATGATCAAAGAGGTGCTCGACACCATGATCGAACTGGCCGAGGAAGGCATGACCATGCTGTGCGTCACGCACGAGATGGGCTTTGCTCGTCAGGTGGCGAACCGCGTGATCTTTATGGATGCCGGTCAGATCGTGGAGCAGAACGAACCGGAAGAGTTCTTCAACAACCCGCAGAGCGAACGAACCAAGCTGTTCCTGAGCCAGATTTTGGGGCACTGATCCCACATACTAGTTCAGAAAAAGGCGGGGCTTTGGCCTCGCCTTTTTCTATTCCAGCAACTCGCGTGGAGTGACAAAACCCTGCACATCGCCGCTGTGCCACCGAACGCCGGACCAATCCTCGATGTCAAAGCGGATCACAGCTGTTGCACCGGTTGGGTAGTCGTAGAACCGGGCGTGATCCGGCGGGTGCTTAACGATTTGGTTCGCAAAAGCGGCAATGCCGGGATTGTGGCCTAGCATCAAAACGGTTTGTTTCGTCGCGCCCGATAGTTCAAGCAGCATATCTGCGGGGTCTGCATGATAAAGCGTGCGGTGAAAGCAAACGCTATCTGCCTGCATAGCCATCCTCTCCCACGTCTCGCGGGTTCTGACCGAGCTTGAGCTGAGAACTTCATCCGGCAGCCAGTCGTTTTCACGCAGCCATGCGGCAATCGCCGTGGCCGACCTGCGCCCGCGCTTGTTCAGCGGGCGATCATGATCGGCAAGGGCCGGACTGTCCCAACTGGATTTCGCGTGGCGTGTCAGGATCAGAGTGCGGGTCATGACGGGTGAAACGCTCTCATGTGATGCGCGGATTGTTCGGGATCACGCCCTGCACCCGAGCTGAGAGGACAGGACAGTCGCACAAGGCAACCGCCGGTCATGCAGGTTTGCCCTTCGTCGGTGGACAGGTGGCCATGGCAGGTCGACACATCATAAAAGTCCCGACTGTTCAATGCGCCCACAGGGCATGTCTGGGTGCAGGGGGCGGCGCAGTTGGTGCAGGGGGACGCGCCAGGTGGTGCGGGTATGGGAATTTCGTTGGTGAAATGCAGCGCGCCCCGGAATGAGATCATCATGCCGACCTCATCGTGCACCAAAGCACCCACCGGGCTGCTGAACGTGCGTCCCGATTTCAATGCCCAGTCGATAAAGGGCGTATAGGGTGGGCCGCCAAACGGAAAATAGGCGGTGGCGGATAAATCCTGCGCCATTTGCCCCACCACAAGCGACGACCAACGGTCAACCGGGTCATCACCTTGCCATTCAGGTGAGGATTTCAGCGCGGGCCAGAATGCCCCCCCTGCACCCAACAGGATCAGCGTGCCGCCTTCCAACTGCTTGGCGTCCGTAACGCGAGGGTGCAGCGCGCCCATGATGATCAGGCCAACGTCCTGTGCAGCCTTTTCGATATCAGCATAGCTATGCGCTGCCGGGTCAGAGGAGGGGGGATGGCGTTTGGTCATGTCTCCTCCGCCAAAGGCTCAGTCCGGCCGGATCAGCGACCCGGCGCCGTGTTCCGTATAGAGCTCAAGCAAGACGGCATTGGGCGCGCGCCCGTCAAGGATAACCACGGCACGGACCCCGCTGTGCAGCGCGTCCAGCGCCGTTTCGGTCTTGGGTATCATGCCGCCCGCAATGGTGCCGTCCAGCGTCATCTCGCGGATCTGACCCGCCTTCAGTTCGGTCACGACGTCCCCGGCGGCGTTTTTGACGCCCGAGACATCGGTCAACAGCAGCAGGCGATCGGCCTTTAGCGCCGATGCAATGGCCCCGGCAGCGGTGTCGCCATTCACATTGAAGGTCTCACCATTCCGACCGGCACCCAGAGGGGCGATCACCGGGATTACGTCATGTGCAAACAGGTCATGCAGGATTTTAGGGTTCATCTCTGCGGGACTTCCGACAAAACCCAGGGATTCATCGGTCTGATCACAAGTCATCAACTGCGCATCTTTGCCCGACAGACCCACGGCCGAGCCGCCCTGGCCGTTGATCGCCTGAACGATGCGCTTGTTCACGAGGCCGGACAGCACCATCTCAACTACTTCAACGGTTGCTTTGTCGGTGACACGCTTGCCGTTCACGAACTCGGACTGGATATCCAGTTTGTCCAGCATCGCGTTGATCATCGGACCGCCGCCGTGCACGACAACCGGGTTTACGCCCACCTGACGCATCAGGACGACATCGCGGGCGAAGCTTTCCATGGCTTCGTCACTGCCCATGGCGTGGCCGCCAAGTTTAATGACGACAATAGCGCCGTCATAGCGTTGCAGGTATGGCAGTGCGCTGTTCAGCGTTGCGGCGGTGGCGATCCAGTCCCGGTTCATGTCTCTTGTCTTCATGGCTGCAGTCCCTCTGGGAACCCGTGTTAGGGCCTTTACACAGCTCTGCCAAGACCGGATCGCGTATAGGGCCGCACCGGTTGCCCGGATGCGGCTATTTGCGTGTCAGCTTATCGCGCGTTTCATCGCCGGGATGTTGCTGATCAGCAGCAAATCGATGACCAGTACAGCCAGCAAGGTCAGGCCCACCAGCGGGAAGGCCATCGCGGTGAACAACCCGATCAGGACAGCCCCTTTCCACAATGGCAGTTCTGCAGGCATCGGCGGTGCAGCCAGACGCCCGGCCCGCTGAGGCCGGCGTTTAATCCACATCACAACGCCTGAGACGCAGACAAAGATGACCGACAGGCAAAACACCAAGTTCAGGACAAAGTTCCACATGCCCATCAGACCCATGTGAAACGGGATCCCAATGGCCATGGATTTTCCCATCAACGAGTAATCCTCATACCGGACATCCGCCAAAATCTTGCCGGTAAATTGGTCCACGTGGACAGTGCGATCATTCACCGGATCAGTCGAGTCGCTGCTCATGCTGTCGCGGTTCAGGGTCCAGACACCATCCTCGCCGCCGGGATAGGCCACACGGAACCGGCCTGTCATGTCCAAAGCGGTGCCAAGGGCCACAAGCGCGTCGATATCGACCTGTGTGCTTTGTGGGACACCGTCGATCCCGGCTTCGGACCCAGAAGCGGGCATGGGCGTTTGTTCCAACGCCCATGGGACGTCATTCTGGTGGCCGTGGTTCATGCTGGCGTGGATGTCATCGGACAGGGGGACATTGTCCCATTTTTCGGCCGGAAAGCTGCTCCATGGCTGAACGATCATGCCGCCCCAGACGCCCGCCCAGGAGAGGCCCGAGATCAGGAAAACCACCAACAACCCGGACATCCAAAACCCAATCACAGCGTGCAGCGATTTCCAAAAGGCGCGGCCACGCGCCCGCAGGTTGGGCACAAAGGCAGACAAGGCGTTTCCACGCGGCCACCACATGTAAAGACCGGTAAAGACCAAAAGCAGGCTCAGCCCCGCTGCGATTTCAATGATACGGTCTCCGGTCGTTCCAATCAGAAGCGTCGAGTGGATGTTGTCGGCCAGATCATACCACCCGGCGCGACGATCCCAGACCTGCAGAACCTCTCCGGCATAAGGATCGACGGCGACAAGACGCTGACCTTCTTCGGTTTTGATGCGAAACACAGTGGCCAGATTATCAGCCTTCGGACCGATCCATTCCACAACCGTGCCGGGCACCTCATCAAGGGCGATAAGGGCTTGTTGTGAGGCCAGTAACACTTGCCCGTGGACGTCCACGGCGATTTTTTCGCCGTCGCGACCGTCGAACTGGGTGATGAACATCATCATTAGTCCGGTTACTGCCAGAATGATCAGGAACGGGATGACGAAGATCCCGGCATAAAAGTGCCACCGCCAGGCGGCGAAATAGAATTTTTGCGCAGCAGTGTTCTGCGCCGGGATGTCCCCCAGGTTTTGGCTGTCCAGTGCCATTTTTGTTCTCCGGATTCGATTACTGCCCCGCGCAGCGCGTGCGCGGGTTCAAAAGTGTTGAGGTGAATCAGGAGAAGAAGGGTGGCCCCCGCGCATCATAGCGGGTGTAGAACCCTGCACTGCGATGGGTGAAATCACGATGGATCCAGCGTGGCTGGATTTTCGCCGTAAAAGGGACGATCTCGCCGACTGTCTGCAGGTGTGTATCCGCCGTCAGGCCCGCGAATGGGCACATTGCGCGCGAATCCGTGTCGTCGTGCACAGGATCGCCCGGGTTAAGGTCAACCCATTGTTCGACCGTTCCCTCGCCAGTACAGATCACCAGCAGCACTTTCCCATCACTGCCCATCGCGGGCATCCAGCCCTGCGGGATCGTGCCGGTCAGCACAATTGCCAGCAACGTCAGGATTGGAAAAATGCGGCCGATCCGGATCAATCCAGATGTGCGATGATCGAACGAAGCGTCGGAATGCCGTCACCCTTTTCGGACGACGTCAGCACGATTTCCGGATATGCCGCCGGGTGCTTGGACAATGCGCCGCGTACCTGATCCAACACCTTCTGCCGGTCATTGGCCTTGACCTTGTCCGCCTTGGTCATCACGCATTGAAATGTAACAGCGCTGGAATCCAGCAGCTTCATGATCTCGGCATCGACCGGCTTCACCCCATGACGTGAGTCAATCAGCACAAAGGCACGGCGCAGGGTCTGGCGGCCGCTTAGATACTGTTTCAACAGCCGCTGCCATTTTTCAACCACCTTCACCGGGGCGTTGGCGTAGCCGTACCCGGGCAGGTCAACCAGATAGAGCTCGGGACCTTGGGTGAAAAAGTTGATCTCTTGCGTGCGGCCCGGAGTGTTGGACGCGCGTGCCAGACCCTTGGTGCCGGTCAGCGCATTGATCAGGCTGGACTTGCCGACGTTTGAACGTCCGGCAAAGCAGACCTCAAGCCGGTCAGGGGTCGGCAGGCCATTCATGGCGACCACGCCTTTGACAAACTCGGACTGTCCCGCAAACAATTTGCGGCCGCGTTCCAGCGCAAACTTGTCCGGGTCTTCGACCAGTGGGAAGGGTAGGGTGCTCATAACGGGTGAACCTTATCGCCAACTGAAATTGCGCCGCCTCGGACAACCTCGGCGTAAACGCCGAAATCCTGATGGCCCCAGCTGTTCAATGTGCCCAGCGTATCCGCATCGCGCACGCCGGTTTTCGGATTTGCCGTTGTCGCCAAACAGCGTCGGATGCGTTCTTTGACATGGAACACGGCCTCACCGATCTGTACTTCGCGACCCAGCCAATCGAATTCTTCCCACAGGGGCAGACCGTCGAACCAGATGTTGCCACGCCAGCGCTGGATCGAAAGATCGCTGCCAAGCTTTTGCCCGACCGCGCGGTGCGATGCCATGTTGCACAGGCTGATCGAGGGGTAGTCACTGTCAGTCATGCCGCGACCCGGCACTCGGATAATCCGGGCTGACGCCGCCCGATCCGCAGGCATCAACGGCTTAACCCAGTCCAAAAAGACCTGCTGTTCCCCATCCGGATTAAAAGTCAGATCCGGACGATCCGGATGTGTCAGAGTTATCGTGTCACCGTTCAGCCGGGTCGAGATAGCCATCAGTTGCGGTGCTTTCGCCCCGCGACTGAAATTGGCGCAAGGCACCCATTGAGAGCCATCCGCCTTCGACGCCTCATGCGCGACCGCCCAAACGCGATCCCCGGGCATGGTCTGCCCGGGGGTCACTGAAATAGTCTGGAGGGCCTCGCGACCATGACTTTTGATCGGATGCCGCCAGATATGGGTTACCTCAGCATTCATTTGTCGTCCGTTTTGGGCGTCCGCTTGAAGCCGGATTTGATGTTGCCGAACACGTCAGGCTTATAGCCCTGACTGCGCATGATCAGGTATTGCTGCGTGAACGTGATCGTGTTGTTCGCGATCCAGTAAACGACCAGCCCGCTGGCAAAGCTGCCCAGCATGAACATGAACACCCAAGGCATCCAGGCAAAAATCATCGCCTGAGTCGGGTCAGTTGGTGCCGGGTTCAGCTTTTGCTGCAACCACATCGAGATCCCCAACAGCAAAGGCAGGATACCGATGAAGATCAGTGCCATGAAGGTATCTGGCTGCGGACCGGCAAAAGGCAGCAAACCAAACAGGTTCATGATCGAAGTCGGATCAGGTGCGCTGAGGTCCTGGAACGGGCCAAACCAAGGAGCCTGACGTAGTTCGATGGTGACGAAGATCACCTTATACAGCGAGAAGAAGATCGGGATCTGCATCAGGATCGGCAAACAGCCCGCGGCGGGGTTTACCTTTTCCTTCTTGTACAGCTCCATCATGCCCTGCTGCATCTTTTGGCGATCGTCGCCTGCGGCTTCTTTCATGGCCTCCATCTGCGGCTGAAGCTCTTTCATCTTCGCCATCGAGACGTAGGATTTGTACGCCAGTGGGAACAGGATCGCCTTGATGATCAGCGTCAGGCCAATGATCGACCAACCCATGTTTCCAATCAGGGCGTTGATGTTATGCAGCAGCCAGAAGATCGGTTTTGTCAGGAAATAGAACCAACCCCAGTCGATGCTGTCGACGAACTTTTGCACACCGTCGGCCTGATATTCGCGGATGGTTTCCCATTCTTTGGCGCCCGCGAACAGTTGGGTGGTGACTTTTTCAGTTGCCCCGGGCGCAACAGTCAGCGTCGGCAGAACCGTTTCGGTCTGGTAGATCTTGCGGCGAGCGTCATATTTTGCTGCAGCCTTGAATGCCGATCCCTCTGCAGGGATCAGAGTGGTCATCCAGTAGTGATCGGTAAAGCCGACCCAGCCACCTTCCTTGACCTGAAAGACTTCGGCTTGCGCACGCTCATTCGGGTCAATGTCAAAGTCGCGCACATCGCCATAGTCGATCTCGTCCAGAACGCCGTCAGCCATGACCATAACGCCTTCATGCAGGATGAAGAAGTTTTTCAGATCAGGCAGGTCGCCGTCTTCGCCAATGCCGTGACGGGCCAGGATGCCATATGGGGCCATGCCGACCTCGGCCTGGGTGTTGTTCTCAACCGACTGGGTGACGGTGAACATATAGTCTTGGTCAACCTCAATAGTGCGGCGGAAGGTCAGGCCCTTGCTGTTGTCCCATTTCAGAGTGACCGGAGCATCTACCCCCAGGGTTTCGCCGTTTTCGACGGTCCACAGCGTATTAGGGCCCGGGACGTCAGCGCCCGCAACACCTGCGCCCGGTGCCCATCCGTACAAGGCATAGTAAGCTGAGTCCGAACCAACGGGTGACAGCAGCTCGACAATGGGCGCGCCTTCTTCGATCGAAACTTTGTAATCTTTCAGGAACAGCTCATCGATACGACCGCCGGACAGGGACAGGCTGCCTTTCAGGCGCGGTGTTTCAATCTCGACCCGAGGTGCTTGGGCGTCGGGCTCGATCTCGGTGGCGTCTGCGGTTGCTTCACCAACTGTGTTGGTGCCAGCAGCGCTTGGGGTCTGAACCTCTGTACCATCAGTCGCGCTGATCTCGGCAGATTCCGGTGCGGTCGTCGGCTCGGGCGGTGGAAACAGCACGAACCAAACCAGGATCACGAGAAAGCTGAGCGCGGTTGCGAGGATGAGGTTCTTGTTCTGATCGTCCATCGGGGACAGCCACCTTAAGCAGTGAAAGACACCCGCTGGGTTCAACAGAGTGCGGACCCAAAGGTCAAGCGGAATCGCCCTGTAATTCATCACCGATTGGGGTTCTGTGGCGTTAATTCGCGCCTAAGGACGTGCTTGACGCCCGATTTTTGGCATTCCGTTGAGTTTGTTCTGATGTGCGGCCATCCAGTCCAACGTCTTTTCAAATGGCATGGGCTTGCCAATTCCAAACCCCTGCACGTGGTCGCAACCCAATTGCGCCATCAGGGCATGCTCGCCTTGTGTCTCGACCCCCTCGGCCAGGGTTTCGACATTCAGTCGCTCCGCCATGGTCAAAATCGCGCTGACCAACTGCTGCTGGCTTGCGTCCCGATCCGCTTTTGCCACGAAGGACCGATCGATTTTAATGCGTGAGACGTCAAAGCGCTTGATCGACGCAATGGACGCGTGGCCGGTGCCGAAATCATCGAGGTCAATGCAGCAACCGAGCTTGGACATGCTTATCACGTTGCGGGTGATAACGTCATCGGGCCGTCTGGAAAACACTGTTTCAAGAATCTCGACGGTCAATCTGTCGGGCGTCAGGTCATTTTGATCCAGCTCCCATTTCAGACGGTCGATCAACACCGGGTCGCGCAGTTCTTCTGATGAGAAATTCACGCCAATCCGGGGCACGACTACACCGGCACGGTTCCACTGGTGCATGGCGGCGAAAGCGTGATGGCGCATCACCTGGCCCAAGCGTTCCATCAGATCGGCTTGTTCGGCAAAAGGCAGGAAAACCTGCGGTCCCAACACGCCTTTCTGCGGGTGTTCCCAACGGGCAAGCGCCTCGAACCCGGTAACGTGGCCGGTGTCGGTGGAAATCTGCGGCTGAAACCAAGGGCGGATTTCGCCGCTATCCAAGGCCGCAATAAACTCATTGCGCAGGTTGGCGCGCACGCGAGCCCGCCGCTGCGTTTCAGATGAAAAGGCGCGGATGGTTGCAGGGCCGTTTCTTTGCGCTTCGGCCAAGGCCGCGTTGGCGGCATCGATCCGCTCGGCAAAGGTGATGTCGGGCAAAGTGGATTGCAGACAAAACCCGATTGAACATGACATGTAAACGCTGGTGCCATTCAGCATGATTGGCTCATCGACGGCGGCCTGAATGCGCCCCGACATCTGAATGCAAGCCTCCAGATCCAGATTCTGCGCGGCGCGCAGGCCGATTGCAATCTTGCCTTGGTCCAGACCTGCGGCAATGTCATGTGAGCGGATGACAGAGAGAACGCGGTCGCGGAACTGGTCCGCCATCAGGTTTCCGGCCGCATTGCCGTGCAGATCAAGACACTCAGAAAACCCGTCCAATTCGACAACCATGCAGGCAGCTTCGTGACCGGTGCGTTGGTTTTCCGCGAACAGCGTTTCCATCTCGGCGGCAAATCTATCGAGAGACATGAGGCCGTTATCATCTTTTTCCCGGTTGCTGGCCTTGTGCGCGGTTGAAACCGCGGCAAACACAAGCGGTAGGGTAAGTGCCACGACAACCAATGCCCGCTCACCACCAATCCAATACGCGGCCAGACTGATCGCAGGCGCGAAGGCCAAGGCGGGCGGGCCGCTTAGCACGATGGCAAGAGAGTCAAAAATTCTGCTGACTGAGATATGTTTCCACATCGGATCTTCGAGCCTCTACCTTGCGTTTGAAACGCTCAGGTCGACCCTAGGAAACCAATCTGAGTCACTCGTTAACGGAGCTGAGGAATTTTGTCCGAATTTTCGTCATTTTTATTCGGTTTGAGCGCAAGATTTTGAAAATCAAACAATTTTGGGTCCAAAAGATGCGACGGACGCGCGTTTGTCAGGGCCCGGAACATCACTTGACGGCGTCCGGGGCTGTTCTTTTCCCACTGGTCCAAAATCTGTTTGACCTGCTGACGTTGCAACCCATCCTGACTGCCGCAGAGGTCGCAGGGGATAATCGGATAATTCATCGAGGTCGCGAATTTCTCGCAATCGGCCTCAGCAACATGGGCGAGGGGGCGGAAGACGAACAAATCGCCTTCTTCGTTCACCAGCTTGGGCGGCATGGTGGCCAAACGCCCGCCGTGGAACAGGTTCATGAAGAACGTCTCGAGGATATCGTCGCGGTGATGGCCTAGTACGACGGCCGAGCATCCCTCTTCCCGCGCAATGCGGTACAGGTTGCCTCGACGCAGGCGCGAGCACAGGGCGCAAAAGGTACGGCCTTGTGGAACCTTGTCCATGACTATGGAGTAGGTGTCCTGATACTCGATGCGATGCGGAACACCCATGCGTTCCAGAAACTCGGGCAGGACGGTGGCCGGAAATCCGGGTTGACCCTGATCCAGATTGCAAGCCAGCAAATCAACGGGCAGCAGACCGCGCCATTTCAGTTCGTACAGAATCGCCAGCAGGGTATAGCTGTCCTTGCCGCCCGAAAGACAGACCAGCCAGCGGGGTGGTTTGCCGTCCTTGTCATGCGCGGAAGCGTTCACCATCCCGTACTGCTCGATGGCTTCTCGGGTCTGGCGAACGATGCGTTTGCGTAGCTTTTTGAACTCGGTGGTCGAGGGCGCGCCAGCAAAGAGCGGGTGGATATCGTCAGCTTCGTCAAACATGCGCAGCCCCTACAGCAGTTGAGGCAACCGGACAAGGGGCCGGGTCAGCCCAGGCGCGCCAGCAAGGCGTCCGTATCCAGCCCGGACACGGATCCGGGGATGCGGCCGCAGTTGCCGGACAGGCGCATTGCAATGAACCCGTCGGCAACAGCGGCGGGCGCATGGCGCAGCAGTTGAGAGGCTGTCAGCAAGTGTGCTGTGTTCTCAGCAAACCAACGCGCCTCGCCTTCCGGGGGAATTCCGGGCCACCGTTCGCGATGTGCTTTTAAGGCCGCGTCGTAACCTCGGTCGCTGCCCGCGGCCGAATCCAGTTCAGCCTGCAGGACCTCAGCGGCCAGTGTATCGCGGGACAGGGTGCGTAGAATATCGAGGCAGATCACGTTTCCCGACCCTTCCCAAATGCCGTTCAGGGGCGCTTCGCGATAAAGTAGGGGCAGGGGCGTGTCTTCGACATAGCCCATGCCGCCCAGTACCTCCATCGCTTCGACCACAACCATCAGGCACCGCTTGTTGTTCAGGAACTTGGCCAAGGCGACACTGATGCGGGCAAAGGCCCTATCCTCGGGCGATTGGCTGTCGAACGCCTGCGCGACGCGCATACCCAAAGTCAGGGCACCTTCCCAATCCAACACGAGATCAGCCAGCACAGCGCGCATCAAGGGCTGATCAATCAACCGGCGCTGAAAGGCGCTGCGGTGAGTGACCCAATGATGCGCCTCGGTGAGTGCTGCGCGCATCAGGCCTGCCGGGGCCACGGCCGTGTCCAGCCGGGTGTGATGGACCATCTCGATAATTGTCCGAACACCTGCGCCTTCGTCGCCTAATTGATAAGCCAAGGCATCGTGATATTCGATTTCGGACGAAGCGTTGGATTTGTTCCCCAGCTTGTCTTTTAGTCGCATCAGGTGAATGGCGTTGCGTTCACCGTCCAGCCAGCGGGGGACGAGGAAACAGGTCAGCCCGCCCGGCGCTTGCGCAAGGGTCAGAAATCCGTCCGACATGGGGGCCGAGCAGAACCATTTATGCCCGCGCAGACGCCAGTGCTCTCCGTCCCGGGTGGCGATGGTGGTATTGGGGCGCACGTCCGAACCGCCCTGTTTTTCGGTCATTGCCATGCCCAGAGTGGCGCTGGGCTTTTGTTCGACCGGTTTCGTCGTCGGATCATAGCTGCGCGCCATGAGCTTTGGCTGCCAGACCGAGGCGATCTGTTCATTTGCGGCAAGAGCCGGGATTGCCGCGTAGGTCATGGTCAATGGGCAGCAATGGCCCGGCTCAACCTGACTGGCCAGATATATCATCGCGGCGTGGGTTGTGTGGCCGCCGGGCTGACCGTCCCAGGCCAAGGCCGCATAGCCTGCAGATTGGCTGATCTGCATCATCTCATGATAGGCGGGGTGAAACTGTACCTCGTCCAGGCGCCTACCGCCCTGATCGAACAATCGCAATTCGGGGAGGTGCCGATTAGCCTCACGCCCCAGCTCGCGGGTTTTCACCCGTCCCAACGTTTCACCATAAGTCGCCAGCGGTGCTTCGCGACCGCCCGTGAAATGCACGGCGTTTTGCAGGGCGGGATCTGACGACCAGAGGTTAGAATCCCAGCGCACAGGTGGCTGATTCAATACGTCATGTGTCGGCAGGGAATGGCGGGCGTCGGATGTCATCTGAACCTCGGGCAGTACGGATCCAAGTGTTCAGCGCATGTCCGAATGGGTCAAGTCTGACGGAGGGTCATAAAGATCAGCTGTCGTCTTCCTTGGGGCTTGGCACGGGATCGTACCCATCGCCGCCCCAGGGATGGCATCGGCCAATCCGCCGTGCCGCCAGCCAGCTTCCCTTGATGGCCCCATGCTTTTCCAGTGCTTCCAGCGCATAGGCCGAGCAGGTGGGCTGGTATCGGCAATTGAAGCCAACCCAGGGGCTGAAGACCAGTCGATAGGCCCTGACAGGCAGAGCCACGATATGAGAGAAGAGGGTCATTTCCGCCCGCTGTGCACTTTACGAAGCGCATAGCGCAGATCGTCCAGAAGTGCCTCATAGGGTCGCGCGGCTGTGGTTTCGGCCCGGCCGATCAGGACGTAATCCCACCCGTCATGGCCATTGACGGGCAGAACAGCCCGCGCGGCCTCGCGCAATCTGCGCTTAGCGCGGTTGCGAGCAACGGCATTGCCGACTTTCTTGGAGCAGGTAAAACCAACCCGAATTCCTGCTGCTTCATCCGGGGTACGTTTGCGAGCCTGCACCATCATCGAGGAGGTGCCCTGCCTGCGGGCACGCGCTGCCTTAAGGAAATCAGATCGTTTCCTGAGAACGGTCAAAGTTTCAGGCGCGCAAACGGACGCCGCCGGGGGCGTTTCCCCGGGCTGGTTCTTACCATCCACGAGGGGCCTCCGGCGGCGTCATGTTCATAACCTGATCGGTGAGCGGTTTACGCGCTCAGCGACTTGCGGCCGCGTGCGCGGCGCGAGTTCAGGATTTTGCGGCCGGCCTTAGTGGCCATGCGCGCGCGGAAACCGTGGCGGCGTTTGCGAACCAGGTTCGAAGGCTGATAGGTGCGTTTCATCGCTCCGTCTCCAATCTATGCGGTCGGGTGCAGCGCGGATTCGCCTGCCCGTGGTGTTCGAAGCCCGTCCTCTACTGGGTAGTGGGGGGTAAGTCAAACCCCAAGGTGGGGGTTTTCGTGGCTTTTGCAACAATTCTGTAATCGGGTCGGGCAAAAGGTTTCAAAACAGCGGGATTATCGCCCCAAACCCTCACATTCCCTACCAAAAACATCAAGGCAGCGTGAGCCCCCTGTTGCGTAGGGCGCAAGCAGCGCATGTTGGGGTCAGAATGAAACGTAACAAACCGGACAGCCTCATGAGCGAAACGACTCAGGCACCGCGCAACGGGTTAGCGCGGCATATTCCATTGCTGGTGATTCTCGCCGTTACTGCGGTGGGATTCTTTACACTGGGCGACTACCTGACTTTTGAGACCCTGCGCGACAATCGTGAGGCGTTATTGGCCTGGCGCGACGCCAACTACTGGGCGATGGCGGCAGCTTTTGTTGGCATTTACATTGTCATCGTCGCGTTTTCGCTGCCGGGTGCCGCAGTGGCGTCAATGACTGGCGGGTTTCTTTTCGGCCTGTTCGCCGGAACCGTGTTCAACGTGTTTGCTGCAACCATCGGAGCCTCTGCAATCTTTCTGGCGGCACGCTGGGGGTTGGGCGAATCCCTGACCAAACGGCTTGAGTCCTCGGAAGGGACGATCAAAAAGCTGAAAGACGGGCTACGCGAGAATGAGATCTCGGTGCTGTTTCTATTGCGTCTTGTTCCCGTTGTGCCGTTTTTTGTGGCCAACCTGGTGCCTGCGCTGGTTGGCGTGAGGTTCCGCAATTTCCTGATCACCACCGCGCTGGGCATTATCCCGGGCGGAATCGTCTACACATGGATCGGCGTCGGGCTGGGTGGGGTGTTCGACCGGGGCGAAACACCTGATGTATCGCTGTTATGGGAACCATTTGTGATTGGCCCGATCATCGGCTTGTGTGTGCTGGCCACGCTGCCAATTGTCATCAAATCCCTGCGTGGCCGAAAGGACCGCTGAAATCATGCAAGAATTGAAAACCGACATCCTGGTGATTGGCGCCGGGTCCGGGGGGCTGTCAGTCGCTGCGGGCGCCAGCCAGATGGGGGCTGATGTGATCCTGCTGGAAGGTCACAAGATGGGTGGCGATTGCCTCAACTTCGGCTGTGTCCCGTCCAAGGCCCTTATTGCAAGCGGCAAGGCCGCTTACGGTCAGGCACATTCTACCGCGCTGGGCGTGGCTGACGTGATTCCCCAGGTCGACTACGCCGCCGCCAAGGACCACGTTCACGATGTTATCGCTCAGATTGAGCCGATGGACAGTCAGGAACGGTTCGAGGGCTTTGGCGTGAAGGTGATCCGGGAATTCGGCAGCTTCGTCTCTGCGACCCAAGTGCAGGCGGGCGACAACCTGATCACAGCACGGCGCGTGGTGATCGCGACGGGTTCTTCGCCGTTGGTGCCGCCGATTCCAGGGTTGGATCAGGTGCCGTTCTATACCAACGAGACGATCTTTGACCTGCGCGACAAGCCCGAACATCTTCTGATCATCGGTGGCGGCCCGATTGGGATGGAGATGGCGCAAGCGCATGTCCGACTGGGCTGTAAGGTCACGGTTGTCGAAGGCCTACAGGCGCTGGGCAAGGATGACCCCGAGGCCGCCGCGGTCGTTCTGGACAGCTTGCGCGCCGAAGGCGTGGATATCCATCAAGAGGCTATGGTCGCCCAGATCCGCGACAACAAAGGGGCCATAGAAATTGTGACCGAGGCGGGTGAGATCTATTCGGGGTCTCATCTGTTGCTGGCCGCAGGACGAAAAGCCAACACGGACCGTTTGAACCTAAAGGCTGCCGGAATTGAACCATCCCGCAGCGGGATCAAGGTCGATGACGCGCTGCGCACAACGAATCGCAAAGTTTACGCCATTGGCGACGTCGCTGGTGGTCTTCAATTCACTCATGTCGCTGGATATCACGCAGGGATCATCATCCGTTCTGCGTTGTTTGGCCTACCCTCGAAGGCAAAAACCGCACATATCCCTTGGGCGACCTACACCGACCCGGAATTGGCGCAGGTAGGCCTGACCGAGGCTCAGGCCCGCGAACACCATGGTGACAACGTCGAAATTGCGCGCTTTGACTATCACCATAACGACCGGGCAATTTCTGAGCGTAAAACCAAAGGGTTCATCAAGGTCATGGTCGTAAAGGGCCGGCCTGTGGGGGCTACAATCGTGGGGCATCATGCCGGAGAACTGATCAACTTGTGGTCGCTTGCGTTGGCCAATAACCTGAAGATGGGGCAGATCGCCGCGATGGTTTCGCCCTATCCGACGATCGGAGAGCTTAACAAACGGGTGGCGGGTGCCTATTTCTCGCCAAGGCTGTTTGAGAATCAGATGGTTAAACAAGTGGTCAGGTTCGTCCAGCGCTGGATGCCCTAACCAAGAAGGGAGAGCAGATTGAATTCGCTGTCGGGCCGATTTCTGATCCTGACGACGGTCTTCGTGATGTTGGCCGAGATTTTGATCTTTGTTCCTTCGATCGCACGCTTTCGCGAAGACTTTCTGCTGAACCGGCTTGAGCGCGCGCAGATCGCGTCATTGGCGTTGTTGGCTGACGATATGCTGGCCGAAGACCTTGAGGCCGAACTGCTGGCCAACGCGGGTGTCTATAACGTCGTGCTGCGTCGCGATGAGGTGCGCCAGCTTATGCTGTCATCGCCCATCCCGGAACAAATCACCAGGACATACGATCTGCGAGACGCAGGGCCCTGGGTGTTGATGCGCGACGCGCTGGCGCGATTGTTCACCACTGAGAACGAAGTTATCCGCGTAATTGGCGAACCCGTCAAAGGGGCAGGTCTGCTGATTGAAGTCACCATAGACAGCATGCCGCTGCGAATGGCGATGACCGACTATGGCCTGCGCATTCTGGGGCTGTCCTTCGTAATTTCCATCATCACCGCGTTCTTTTTGTTTTTGGCCGTGCGCGTCGTTCTGGTGAAACCGATCAAAAGTGTTGTTGGCTATATGCAGCGCTATGCGGGGGCACCCGAAGACGCACGAGGAATCATCTCGCCCAACTCCAAAGTGACGGAACTTCGCGAGGCCGAGGAAGCGTTGCAGCAATTGCAGACCGAGCTGACGCAGGCCTTGAAGCAACGTGAACGGCTGGCGCAACTGGGCGGCGCGGTGGCCAAGGTCAGCCACGATTTGCGGAACATATTGACTTCGGCACAGCTCTTCACCGACCGGATTGAGACCAGCGATGATCCCTTGGTGCGGCGTATGGCGCCCAAGCTGGTGAACTCGATCACACGTGCGGTGTCGTTATGCGAAAGCACGTTGGCCTTCGGACGCGCAGAAGAACCTGCGCCGACACTGACTATGGTGCACATGCATGATGTTGCCGCCGATGTTGTTGCCAGCGAACAGCTGGCTGTTGCGGATGCCTGCGTCGAGATCGTGAACGACGTGCCCAAAGACCTTGTGGCCCGGGCAGACCCAGAGCAGATATTCCGTGTCATGATGAACCTTGTGCGCAATGCGCGTCAGGCCTTGGTGGCCTCCGGGAAGCCGGGAAACATCACGATCGCCGGCTGCGAATATAAAGACGACTGGTGCGTCGAGATCAGGGATGACGGCCCCGGATTACCGCCCAAAGCACGTGAGAACCTGTTCACTCCATTTCAGGGAGGGGTGCGTAAGGGAGGCTCTGGGCTGGGGCTTGCCATCTCGCAGGAGCTGGTGCGTGGGCATGGCGGAGACCTGATACTGGCGCATACCGGGCCCGAGGGGACAACCTTTGAAATCAGGCTTCCGCGGGGCGATGGGACTTTTTGAAAACTTTTTGAAGAATCAACTTGCGTGTCCCGAACACCGGGTCTAAATACCGCCTCACCAACGCGGACCGATAGCTCAGCTGGATAGAGTACTTGACTACGAATCAAGGGGTCGGGGGTTCGAATCCTCCTCGGTCCGCCACTAAATCCCTTGAAAAATTCTATAAATTTCAATTATTTAGCTGAAGAACCTATGTCTCTCTTGGTGTGTCATTTTTGGTGACAATGCTAGAATCCCTGTCATTTCAGCCTATTTCGAGGGATTTCGGCTGACAAAAGGGGGGACAGGGGGGTGGCAAATTTAGATGTTTTTCAGTACGCCGCACCCTGAACTGCCCGATGTAGACCGCAAAGCGTTCATAGTGACACTTGCAGAGTATGGACAAGATCTCGAAGCGACTATTCAGCTGAAGAGCCATGCTAGTCGCTTTGAGCACTGAGCCGCCGTTGCTCCAGTCCAAGGTGACTGCAAACGCAGCATGATGGTTCGGCCCAAACCGGTCATTCAGTATCGTTCTGTCGTTGCATCGCGACGTCCGTCAAAAGGTCCTTTAACTCAGGCAAAGCCTGTGGCCGCTAGTCGACAGAGTGTGGTGAAGTATCGGCACCATATAGACTGCGCACGTTCGCCAAGTGCGATGTGACTTTCGGAAACCCAAGGCGAATGCAGATGTACAATTCTTATGATGAAAAAGGCGACGAGCTCGACGCCAAATACTCTGTTGAATCTTTAAGAGGCGGTTTCGATTTGATCATCGAGTCTCGGGGCGGCTCCACTGGCGGGCGCCCGCCTCGAAATACTGACTATGCCCGAGCTTTAGTATTGCATCTCCGCCGAATGGCAGAGTTCGGTATGGTGCTGGACGATCTTCAAGTTGCCAGCTCTGATGCGATGCGGCTGCCGGAGAAAAAGCGCAAAATTCAACCAAAAGGCTACACGCTGCCACTCGAACTCTCGACAGTGTCAGACTTCGACGAGCTCCGACTGGCCATTGGACGGGTCACTGGTGAGCATGAGACAAAGTCAAAAAAGGGAGGCAATCGGACAAAGAGACTGAGGTTGCGGATGCGTTGGACTGATGCGTCCAGCATGTCGGCGGACTCAATAGCTACCATGTTGGCCCAATCAGATTCTTCAGAAGAACCCACGGGAGACCCGAAAGAACTGTCCGAGCGGGTCGAGCGCGCACGTAATCGAATTCGCTCAAAAAAGGCGGCTCCGCCAAAGGGCCAAGAGAAGGTTCCAAGAACTACTGCTGCCTCTGACCGATATATTCGCGATCCGAAAGTCATAGCTTGGGTGCTGGAGGAAGCGGCTGGTAATTGTGAAAACTGCGGCTCTCCCGCGCCCTTCAAACGTATCGACGGCGAAGGGTTCTTAGAAGTGCATCACGTTAGACCGCTCGGTGAAGGCGGCCCAGACATAATCGAAAATGCGGCAGCCTGCTGCCCAAATTGTCACCGGCGGTTACATCATGATTCAGCAAAAAATCGCATCCGTCGCAAGTTAATCGCATCTATCAATCGACTTAAGGACTTCCCGGTTAAAATTTAGCTTCGGAGCCTTCACGGGATTTAACGCAGCCATCGGCACTAATCAGACTTTGGTTGAAAAATCGCACGCTGCAACTCAACTTTCCCTGAAGCGGACATTGGTGACGAGGCGAAGTGTCGAAGTCATTCAGTTTAGGTTTTAATTGCCTACAACAGACGTCAAACTACGAGATCGAGTGGTAGGTCAGATATGTCCCTGAGACGTTTACCGTCGATCATTGTTTCCACTAGTTCGAGCGTTTCACGTTCTTGATCACGAAGGACCTCAACCAACTCGTTCAGCGCAAAGTGATAGACGCAATCGATGTCCCCCGTACCTAACGCGATGGCAGCAATTCTTGATGGCACGGGTTCGGCCGTGATCGCAGCGATGTGCGGAAGACGACCCTTACGATTCCGCACGAGGTTCAGGGCCTCTGAACGTGTGTTCTGAACGCGGTCGGAACGGATAGTCAGCTTGCAACTCACTGATGCGTGTAGAGCCTGATGTTGTTACTTCCAACGTCATCTCTGCCCGAGCTGTGGCCTGAGTGATTAAACTCAGCAATAGCATGAACAGCACGACGTAAATCCGCGAGTAGTGTTTTTGTGCCATTGAATAGACTCCGGGTCAGGTAAACTGGGTTATAACTATTGGTCCCCCACGGTCATCAGAGCATTGGCATAGGCAACTATACCAAAGTATAGTTCTGTCATGTTTTGGCCTGATTTTTGGTTGTGAATGCGTTCAGCGTAAGGACACTGTGGACATGCCTAATATCCTCTTAGCTGACGACCATGATCTGGTCCGCGACACAATCGCGGCCTATCTGGAAACCGTAGACGACTTCAAAGTTCAAACCGCTGCCAATTTGGAAGAAGCGTTGGAATTGATGGGCGGTCTGGATGCCATCGATCTGCTGATCCTCGATTATCACATGCCGGGAATGGACGGCTTGAATGGCCTCAATCGCGCCCGTCAGGCCTTTCCTGCGACTAAGGTTGCACTGATGTCAGGTGTCGCTAACCGGGAGGTTGCCAACAAGGCAATGGAGAACGGTGCAAACGGGTTTATTCCCAAGTCGTTGAAAGCCGTGTCGCTGGTCAACGCCATCAAGTTTGTACTGTCAGGCGAACGGTATTTTCCCTTTGATTTCGGACAGGCAGATGAGCCAGTGGAGTCATCTGGCGTTTTTGCCACCCTGTCTGGCCGGGAGATGCAGACGCTGGAACAGCTCTGCATCGGCCTTTCCAACAAGGAAATTGCCCGAAATTTAGGAATCCAAGAGGTTACGGTAAAGCTGCATGTAAAAAACGTGCTGGCAAAACTGGGCGTTTCCAATCGAACGCAAGCCGCGCTACTGGCGAAAGAGAAGCAGTTGTTCTAAACGGCGGAACAAACGCCACAACAGGTTTTATCGTTTCTGTTTCAAACCCTCGTTTGGTCGCGTGGCAAAATCCTCATCCTGCTAGAATTGTCCTGTGTCGTGCGCGAAGTCTAAATAGCTTTCGAGCTTTGACTCGGGCTGAGCGCGGTTGTCGTGGTGCTGTCAACGCTGAAATTTGCCATGCCAGATGCGTTTTCCCTGCTCAATGCGTTCCCCACCAATCGCGAGTGGCGACTGAACGTTGGGGACGGGGTGCAGGCGGGGTTTGATTGGACCAAAACCTCAGGGCGCGGCTTCTTTGACGCGTTGACCTTCGGCATGCGCACATTGCTCGATTGGATCGAAGTGGTGCTTGTCGACACTCCCTGGCCAGTTGTTGCACTGGTCATTGTGATGCTGGCTTATCTGTCGGCAGGTGCACGGGTAGCGATTTTTACCGGGGCGGCGCTGGCCTACTTGGGTCTCTTAGACTTCTGGGAGAAGGCAATGACCACCATTGCACTTCTGGGAGCTGCAGCGCTGATTTCGATCACTTTGGGCATTCCTCTTGGCATCTATTGTGCAAGACGGCCTAAAATGTTCTCAATCGTGCGTCCGATCTTGGACTTCATGCAGTCGATGCCATCGTTTGTCTATCTGATCCCCGTGGTGGCCTTCATCGGCTCGGGCAAGCCCGCGGGCGTTGTCGCCACCATGATCTTCGGCAGCCCGCCGGTGATCCGCTTTACCGTGCTGGGACTGCAGCAGGTGCCGGAGACCGTGCGTGAGGCCGCGCTCGCCTTTGGTGCGACTCCGCGGTACCTCCTGTGGCGAGTGGATCTACCACTGGCGCACAAGACGATTATGGCGGGCGTCAATCAGACCATCCTTCTGTCCCTGGCCATGGTCGTTGTGGCTTCGCTGATTGGCGCAAAGGGACTGGGTGAAGATGTCCTGGAAGCGCTGCAGTATGCCGCCGCAGGTCAAGGTATCCTCGCAGGTCTCGCGATCTTGTTCTGCGCTCTGATCCTTGACCGGATTGTTGCTGGTCGGAGGTAGGTTGAACTAACAGCGGGAAGTGCGAACTACCGTGCTACCTTTTCCTCCCCATCAGGTTTTCAGTGGGCCTGATAACTCTGCACCTAGCCATGTAGTGTTGGCCGGGTGCTTTTTTCGTAGTGCAGTTCTAGAAGGTGGATACCGGCTGACAACCGTGCATAGAGGTATCTTCGACCAACTCAGGACTTGTACCGTGATGCAACAAAACAAGTAAAGCAGCCATACAAGCACAACGCAGCATTGGTCAAATTGGGCTCATTGAGAACTTTCTCCGCACGCAGGATCAATGGCCGCAATCAGGCGGATTGACGTGATGGTGCGTTTGGCCCGCAGATGAGCCGAGCACTCAACCAGAGATCGCTTCACATAAAACCGCTTCAGCGATGTTCGCGGATTGTTATGGCGCTGCAATTCGTGCGGTGGTTGCGAAAATCGGTCAAACTGGGAACTCTGCTGGTTTCAGCGCCAAGCTTTGTCGCAACTAGCTTCATTGAGTCGCCTGGCGCTCTTTTTCCGGCCAGAATTCATCCACCACGACATATGCGATGATTACAAAGAAGGCGGCGCTGGCAACTTGCAAAACTCGAGTGATGCTCTTGACGTCAGCCTCGTCTGAAAAAGGTGCAACCGACCCGCCGTATACAATCAGAGCCGTTGTAATAGCGGAGCCGGCGGCGGCGGCGAGCGGAACTTGAGATTTTCCAAGTGCTCCGAGTGTCAAACAAAAGAAAAAACACAGCAAAATGGGGGTGAGAATAACCGGAGCTATTACGTTTATTTCATAACAAATGATGGATACTGCCGCCCCAAGAAGGTTTGCCGTCAGCATAGCTTTTGCAACTGTTTTGCCTGCAGTAGGCATTGCCGCAAGTTGTTGGCTGAGCAGCGCGACAAAGAACAGAACAAGCATTGCAGACGCGCCGGAAACAAAAAACGCCATAGCAAAAGGCACTGTGACAAGAGACATCCTGACTATTCGGCGATGTGGGTCGAAACTCGTCTGCGAGGCAGCTTTTTTGTGAGCCGCCGTTTGAGGTTCAGCGGGTATCAACACGAACATCAGCGTCGATACGAAGCCTGCAAACAGCAGGTTCAACGGTATCCAATACACGAGCACCAAAGCCAGATCTTGTGACTGCAGAACTAGGTTCGGGATCATCAATGCCCCCATTAGAGCTATAACTCCGGGTAAAACTCCGGCGCCAGAAACCGACCACATGAAAGACAGGATTATTCCAATGGCCACTAGAATGAGAAAAACAAGAGGATATGGTGAGAAGATTGACGACACCAGAAACGAAATGAACATCAATCCAATTGAGAAGACAAACAGCTTACCAAATGCTGCCAAAGGCAATGCGGCAGGTGCTTGCAGAAAAAGGGCGGCGAACACCGCCCCAACGACGGCGAGTGGCCACCCAAGAAACAAGCCCAAGGAAAAGACGCCGGTGACACCCACCGCAAGCCGGGCGACAGAGCGTTGGTCCTCAGTACGCATAGGACAGAATTGAAACCACGCGGATGTAGGTGCGGCCTACGAGGTTCAGCAACGAGTTGTCGCTTAGATACATGATCACATCGGCCTGCCCGTTCAGCTGAAAGCGAAGATCGTCTTCGGTGCTTCCAGCTTCATAGCCTGGCAATACGATCCTGACTGGGAACCTTTCCGGCTCCCGCAAGAAACCTTTGGTGCTGGGCGGACTTGCAAGTTGCCCTGGCTCATCACCGCCACTCGAAGAAACAGCAGCACTAAAGCTCTCAATGACGCCCGGAACAATCTTACCTGGATGCATATCCAACACCACATCAACCGGAGACCCTATTGAAGCCCTTCCCAGGTTGTTCTCTGTAAAATACGCCTCGATCCAGACGTCAGTTGCGTCCAGAAATGTCAACAGATCCTGACCGGATCGCGCATACGTTCCAGGGGCTATCAACAGATTAGAGATCACACCTGTCGCCGGAGCACGCAGTTCAGTCCATTCAAGGTTCAGTTCTGCATCCGCCAAGGCCGCCAACGCGCGCTGAATTTTCGGGTTTTCAATCCCATCTTCACCAAGCCTCTGCTTTGCTTTTTCCAGATCCGCTTTTGCATTCTCATAGTTTGCCTCAGACTCTGCCAATTGCCCTCGTGCGTCATCAGCCTTTGAGACGGCAATCAGCCCTTTCTTTTCGAGCGCAAATACGCGTTCCGTTTGGATGCGCATCGTATCCAGATCGCTCTGCGCCCTTGCTAGTTTGGCCTGTGCCGCTCTTACCTCTGCCGAAGATGCGCCCACTTCTTGAGTGGCTTCTTCAAGGTCAGCTTCCGCTTTGTCGCGCTGAATTTCGTAGGGTCGGGAGTCGATCCTAATGAGGACATCTCCGGCCGAGACAATCTGACCGTTTTCGACCAAGACTTCTGTCACAGTGCCGGTCACCTGCGGAACGATCTGGGTCGCTACGGCTTTCACCCTGGCGTTTCCGGTAAACGGTGTTTTTCGATCAGCGACTAGGTACCAGACAAGAAAAATCAGAATGACGGCCAAGGTTGTCCATATCGTCTTCCTCATTTCGCCGCACCTTCAGCAACGTCCTCGGCTTCGGGCGAGGTATCAATCCACACTTTGAATAGCTCATAGAAGACAGCGAAGAGAACCGGCCCCATAAAGACGCCGATTAAACCGTACGCCATCATACCTCCGAGAACACCGATGAGGATGACCAACATAGGAGTCTCGAGGCCTTTTGAGATGAACACGGGTCTTAGGAAACTGTCCATTATCATGACTGGAACGGCCAATATGGTGAAGATCAAAGCAGTTCCGCCGGACATGGAGCTCCATGCGTAGATAATAACCGGTATAAGAACCAATCCGGGCCCGATTTGGATAATCGAGAGTATCAGGCAGACAAATGCCAGCGTGGCGGCCGAAGAAATCCCAAACAAAGCCAACAATATCCAAACGAAGACCGCCTGAATGGCTGCTACACCAATCACGCCTTTTGTCACGTTCCGAATCGTTGCGCCTGCCAGTGTTATGAATTCACTGCCGCGCGGTGCGAAGACACGGTTGGCAAAGCGCTGAAGGCCCTGAACCAAATTTGGCCCGGGACTGAACAACGCCCCCATAATCAACACGGACAAGGCTAAGCCTAGAAGCCCGATACCAATGCCCAACACCTTTCCGAACAGCGACTTGGTGATCTCAAGGATTTGCGCGCCATATTTTGCAAGCGCGCCGTCAAGATTGCGCTCAAACATTCCCCAGACATCGGAAATTTTGTCTCCAACCAAGGGCAATTCCTTGAGGCCCTCGGGCGCAGGTGGGACTTTCAAATCACCCTTGTCTGCTTGTTCCGCGAATTCAGACCCAAGTTCTGCGGCACCAGACACCGCAGTTGCGACTGGTCCGAGGGTCAGAGTAAGGCCCAGCAAAACCAAGATCGTCGTGGCAAGCTTTTTCCGACCTCCCAGCTTGGACTGAAGCCAATCAAATGCCGGGTAAAGCGCCACACAGAGGATCGTTGCCCAGATAACCACACTTGCAAGCGGTGCCACCATGACCAGGGCGCTGTAGAGGAATAGCCCGAGAAAGAGCAATCGTATCGCTAGATCGACAATCTTCGCGTCCTGTGTCTTTTCCATTCCATCCCTCCATTTGTTTTTCGAATGTTACACTCAAAAAACATAATATGTATATTTTTTTGAATTTTAGTGATCATCTATCAGCTTGAAGACACAAATGAATCCGGGCCACGGCTTGAGGTGCCCAGTCAAACCAATGCCTGGGCATGAACTCGATTTGGCCAAATTGGGATAATCTACTTGTCCGCTTTTTTGTCGTCCTGGGACAAGATTGTGTCCGCCACTGTGGTTGCTGCAGTCACGAAGACACCGAGACCTACAATAATGTATACCATCGTAAAGATCTTCCCTGCCGCGGTTTCGGGTGAAAAGTCACCAAACCCCACGGTCGAAATGGTCACGACAGAAAAGTAGATTGAGTCGAGCCAGCTCCAACCTTCGACAAAGTGATAAAAGACCGAGGCCCATAAAATCATTCCAACTGTGAAGGCAAGAATGCCTTTCACTCTACCGTCCTTGAAAGCGACGCCTATCCCACGTGTTATTCTGGTTAGTGAATTCATTATGTCCTCATCGTTTGATGAATTCACACATAGCAGTAATAAGATAAATATGGAAAATCGGAGGCACTTGGCTGCCTGTCGGTTGAAGCTTACGTCGTGCCGCCATGGTCAAAGCTCATGCAGCGCATCCGTTTTCGCTAGTAAAACTTATTTCAAGCCAGCTGTTTAGAAACCGGGCGTGCAGCACTAGCCGAACGTTTGTCGTTTACCCGCTTCTTAGCGGTTCGAGCAAATCGTTGAGAATACCGGCTATACGGTCAAGATCATTCAGAGTTCAGAACAGTTACCGACCATATATTCCATTAACTTAATGATTAAATGGTCTAGGCTGCCCATTGGATGAATCGGAATTTTAGGAGAAGAACGTGCGATACGCTACAAAAGGTATTTTGATTTGTTGCGCTGTCGCGTTTGTCGCTGTGTTAGCAGCTTGGCTTTTCCTGTCTTCTGCGTTGTTTTCCTCGGTCAGGACTACTTTCGTCGAAAACCTGATCTCCAAAAAACTTGGTCAGGAGGTTAGAATTGAAGATGAAGTGCGTCTGGGTCTTGGTCGGCAATTGCAGGTATCAGCGGCAGGGCTGGTACTACCGGGTTCCCAGAATGTTGATGTGAACCTGGCAGCAATCGATGAGATTGAGTTTGAAGTTTCCGCGCGCGACCTTTGGAACAGTAAACTGTCGCTGAGTGGTCTTTCGCTCTCGGGCGTTCACCTGAACCTAATCACAGACAAAGACGGCGTCGGAAACTGGAAGTCCATTTCCTATACGGAAGTCGAAGCCGGGAAACCTACTGAACCTGCAAACATGCCTGTAGCCGGAATTCTAACGGACCACGAAATCGACCTGACCGATATCACCGTTCTTTATCAGAGTGATCTTAACGGGCTTGAACTGGATCTGAAGCTTCCTGAGTTGCTTTTAAAGCGCGATGCGGAAACAGATGTTGCGACCGCAGTTGGGGCCGGTTCGCTAAACGGAGAGAAGTTTGATCTGAACGCGACATTTCCCGCGGAAGACCCGTTTAAAGTGGCGGTGAACTTTGAACAGATTGCTTTTGTCGCCGAGGAAACCACCAAAGTAAACGGTCTGCAAGTGACAACGACCGTAGAGATTGCCGAACTTGGTCAGCTTCTCGATATCCTGAAGCTTAACCGGGTTTTGGAAGGTTCTGGAAGTATTGGTGCAACATTCAAATCAGTCGACGGCGTAGCACGGATTGACGACCTATCTGTATTGGCTGAATTAGATGACGGACAAAGCCTTTCGCTGTCGGGACAGATCGGAGAATTGGGAAACCCGGAAGACGTATCACTGACAACCCGCATTAGGTTGTACCCCGAAGATGCTGAACCAGCCCCCGCCGCATCGCGATATGATCTAAAACTTATCGCGGTCGACATGGTTATCGACAGCGTGCCCGGGCAGGTTCCGCAGCGACAAATGGTTATTAAGACCAACGGATTCACGCTGGACACGTCCGGCGAAGGCCCGCCCCCGATAAAGTTCTCCGAGCTTTCCAGAACTCCAGAAGGTGCCTTAAGGGTCGGAAGCATCAACCTGCGAATTGGTAACCCTGCCGATCCGTTTATCATTTTGAACGGTTCGGTCGATGACGCGCTGCAATTGCAAGGCATATCAGCTGAAGGCCTAATGGATATTCCGGCAAGCAGTTTGATCTCGCCAGAATTGTTGGGACCAGACGACCAGTTTGGCAGGTTTTCCGGTGACTTCCATTTGAACGGCGATATAGATCAGCTTTCGCTGACGAATTTGGATGGAAAGACAAGCGAAACGGAAGTCTGGAACCTTGAGGTGCATGGCAATGTTAAGAATGTACTCAAATTCGAGGACCTGGATTTGGCAATTGATGTCGCAGTCCCATCCGGAGCGGACCTTTTGGAGGCACTATCGCTTGAACGCGTGGAAACCGGGCAGGCTCGCCTTGAAATCGACCTCGTTAGCGAAGGCACCGATTGGAACGTTAGTGCCAATGTTGTGGTCGCCGACTCTGTCTTGCAGATTTTGGCCGATCTAGATGATGCAACAAGTGACCCGGTGTTGCAGGGTTCCATTGAGAGTGACCTGATAAAGATAGATCAGATTCGAACTATCGTTCAGGCCGCTGCACAGTTGCGGAAAATAGGCGGTCCAGAGCCGGAGGAGCAAGAATCTAAGCAAGAAGACGAGGGCGACCAAGGTGCGTTAAGAGATGTAACACTTAAACCTATCGGGCGTTCAATTCTCTTGTCCGGTGTGGATATAGATGTCGACGTTGACCTTCGGCACATAGAGGGTGCCAAGGGCATCAGCAGTTTGCAGAGCGAACTGACACTCAACAAAAACGAGCTTAAGGCTGGACCTCTGAAGTTTGAATACGGAGGCGCTCATTTCGACGTCAGCGGGCAAATGGATCTATCAAACGACGCGCACCTGCTCACATTGACCGGCAAAGCAGGTGGCTGGCAGCTGGATGATATTCTTCACAATCTGAACTTCAAAAAGGGCGCGAGCGGTACAATCTATGCAGATTTTTCGGTCACCGGAGGAACCGATTCACCGAAGCATTTTGCCAACACAATGAGCGGCAACGCCACGGTCTCACTGCGTGATGGCTCGATCGAGACCCAGCTTTTAGATTTGGCGGGGCTTGGGGTGCTACCTTGGGTGTTTACTAAAGAGAAACAAAAGGTTGCTCCAATCGTATGTTTGCGTGCGCCGATTAGTATTTCAAATGGAAGTATTTCGACGAAACAAACCACATTGGAGACAGATCATGTCCAAGTCGTCGTCTTTGGCGGTGTTAATGTGGCGGGCAAGGTTTTGGACCTAAATCTGCAGCCCCGCAAGATTGGCGAACCTCTTTCGAAGAGCCCCTGGCCCGTGACCTTGAAGGGCCCGCTAGCAAAGCCGAAGATCAAGGTCAAAGACGGTCCGAAACGACTGAAACGATCGGATGGTGCGGACAAAATGCCAGTAAAAAGAAAACTTTGCGTTCCGGACATTTTACAACTGCAGTAGTGGCGGAGGCAGTCGATAAAAAAACACTTTTAAAGTTCAAAAAGAATGACATCGCTTTCTGGAAGTGATTTCTGCTTTGGGTTTTCTCTCGATATATTCCGCACTTTAGGCGAATGGAAACTCTCTTGGAGTTCAGCAGACACGATGGAAGACCTTTGAGACGCAAATGGAAAAACGTGTGCACTATTGAAATGGCAGCTAAAGCGAAATCAATAGCTTAGTTAAGCGTGAGTGGCAAAACTATGTGTCGCCCGACAATCCTTGTAAGGCGACACATAGTTCTGCCACCAGCGACAGAACCTTGCCATTTTCGCCTCACTTCCTTGATCCAGTACCTAGAACGATTTAATTGATCCTGACTTCCTAACGGGAAAATCAGGGCTGATTTGCAGATCAGACGTCGAAGACGCCTGTTTCTGTTGATCTGTCACGTGGCGAACACGGATGGGGGCAAGGCAATGCTATTCGACAATAGTGGTGTGGCCCGCAGGCTCAGCCCAGCATAGTGTCTGACGTCAGCGCCAAAGTCGTATCACAAGCCTTATGATAGGAAGTAGGACGTTATTTCTCCCACTCCTTTTACAAAATGAGTTTGCGCTTCCGCGTTGGGCAAATGGTCACCCAGCGCATCCTTGGTTTCGGCAGAGATGTGGATGTGCCCCGACCTGCCTGTGGCCTCGAGACGGCTGGCAAGGTTCACGGTTTCCCCCCAAACATCATAAATTGACCGTTTTCGCCCAATCAGACCAGCAATGACCGGTCCGGAATGGATGCCAATGCGGATTTGCAAACCCGCGCTACTTACTGTGCTGTCAGACATCGTTCTAAGGATGTCACGTGCAAAGTTTACTGCCGCGTGGGCGTGGTCCTCGCGATGCAACGGAATACCCGATGCCGCCATGTAGGCGTCTCCAATCGTCTTGATTTTTTCGATGCCGTGCAGGGTGGCCAGGTCATCAAAAGCAGTAAACAAGTTTGACAGTTCAAGGATCAGGTCACCGGCGTCCATGCGGGCTACCAGTGGTGTAAATTCTACGATATCCGCGAATATTATGGTGGCGCCGACAAAGCGATCAGCGATGTTTGTCTCGCCATCGTTTAGTCGTTTGATAACCGGCGCGGGCAGCATCGAGTGCAGCAATTTGTCTGCCCTGTCACGTTCGTATGTGATCTCATTTGTGAATGCCAACTCCTTGGCGCGCCAGCGACTGCGTTCCATACAGGCATCGACGCGCGCGTGCAGCAAAACAGGATCGATAGGTTTTGGCAAATAGTCCTCGGCGCCGACACTGATGCATTTGGCGATAGCGTTCGTCTCGTTCAGACCTGAAACCATGACTACGGGTATTTCGCGCCAAGACGGATCTTTTTTCATTCTTTCGAGGACGTCGATGCCATTTACCTCTGGCATTAGGATATCCAACAGAACAAGGTCGAACCCCTCGCGATCTAGTGCTTCAAAAGTTTCGCCGGCTGAGCCGACCGATCGCACACTGTGTCCGCGGCGCTCTAGCAAACGAGTTAGGATTTCCCGATTGGCCGCCTCGTCATCAATCACCAAGATACGTCCGGTCAGGGCTTCGCGACTGGCATCAGAGTTCGCAAGGCTGCGTTCAAGGCTGGCCGCAATTTCCTGATCCCGGTCAATGTCCTCAGCGTTATTCTGAATGTCTGCATCACTGATGGTGCTGTCGATCTGTAGCGCCAGCTTACGCGCTTCGCTCAGGATAGCGTTTATGTCGCTGCGAGCGGACGGCTCCAGATCTGCCTCGAAGTCATCCAGCACCATTTCCGAATAACCAATGATCGCGTTGATCGGTGAGCGTAAATCATGCCGTAATTTTGCCTGAGCGTCTTTATCGGCCGAGATTTGGTGCGCACTTTTCCCCAACAATTCGATCATCTGAACAAGGTTGCTGGCGGCGGCGCCAATCTTTTGCAAATCCTCCAACGCGGCTTCTGGCCCAGTTCTGCGCACCTCCTCGATCAGCAGGTTATGAAACCCTACGATCGCTTCTGACGGCCCATTAAGGTTCTGGGAAATGCGGGTGGCTAGTGCCAACTTGTCTTTTCGGTTCTTGGAAACCATGCCGCGCTACCCGTCCAGCAGTTTTTTAATAATCTCCAGCAACCCAGGCAGTTCGATCGGTTTGGTATAGAATTCGTCGCAACCTGCCTCCATGGCTTTGTCGCGATCACTCTGCATCGCATGGGCTGTCAAAGCGACAACTGGGATAGCTCTTGTGTCTGGGTTTGCTTTTATCTGTCTGGTCGCCTCCCACCCGTCGATTACGGGCAGGCTCATGTCCATTAAAATCAGATCTGGTTTATCCGATAGGGCTTGTTCGACACCAGCCTGACCATCGCGGGCCGATACGGTTTCGTAGCCTTTTCTCTGCAGCCGGCGCGACAGCATGTCGAGGTTCATATCATTGTCTTCCACAATAAGTATCTTTGCCATCGCCTTTAACTTTCCGACTTATGAGTAATCCTGTAGCTGACGTTTCAGTGCCGCAATCAGATCACCTCGACCCGTATCGCCTTTGCGAATGACTTCATCTGAATGGGCTTTTAACCAATCCAGCTCGTCCCGCGTGAGGTCCTTGGATGTGGCTACGATCACCGGCAAATCTGCAAGCCCATCGGTTGTGCGAACCGTTTTGAGAACATCGAAACCGTCAACATTCGGCATCATGATATCCAATACCATCAGAGTCGGCCTTTTGGATTTCAATTGGCTGAGCGCGCCGTGACCGTCTGCCGCCTCACGCACTGTCCAACCATTGCGCGTCAAAATACGGCGAAACAGGTTCCGCGTTGACATATCGTCGTCAACGATCAGCACATCCTTGTCACGCCCCGTGGCGATTGAATCTAGTGTTGAAATCAGCCGTGCAGGATCAATGGGTTTAATAAGGTGCTCGATCGCTCCGAAGGCAAGTCCCATGTCGCGATCCGCGACAATCGTGGCCAGGACGACGGGTGTTTCGCAAAGCTTCGCGTCAGCCTTGAGTTCTTTTAACATCGACCAACCGTCGCGTTCGGGCATAATAACGTCCAGAAGAATAACGTCAGGCTTTTGCGAGCGCGCGATTTCCATGCCTGCCTCCGCATTCGATGCCAGCAAGACATCATACCCTTCCTCGCGCACGATTTGTGCAACCGCGTTCCGTGCGTCTTCTTCATCATCCACGATCAGAACGCGGCCCAAAGCAGTGTCCGGTGACGTTTCGCTATGATCATTAATCGACGTAGAAACGGTATCGTAGCGGGCTGGGATTTCGAAAGAGAAGGTTGATCCAACACCCTCTTTGCTATCGACTGTGATGTGTCCACCCATCATACGTGTAAATTCCTGTGCAATGGCGAGCCCTAACCCGGTGCCCCCGAAATTTCGCGTAGTAGACTGGTCAGCTTGGACGAACGCCTGGAACAGCTTGTCGCGTTGCTTTGGGGTCATGCCGATACCTTCGTCTGCCACTGAAAATCGAAAATAGTCCTGGTCGTTTTTTTCCAGTTTGGAGACAAGAAGCTCAATCTTACCACTTTCGGTGAACTTTGCAGCATTGGACAACAGGTTGAAAAGGTTCTGCCGGAGTTTGGTTTTATCGGTTTCGATCTCGTCAGTGTCTTCGAGATCACAAGAGAGAACCAGATCATTTCCATTCTTGCTCACCAAGGGCACCACCGTTGAAGCGACTTCGTCCAACAAGGGTCGGAGGGCGAAGCGTTCCGGGTACATTTCCATTTTGCCCGCTTCGATCTTGGATAGATCAAGAACGTCATTGATGAGAGAGAGCAGATGCCGCCCAGATGCCATGATCTTCTCCAGATCATCGATCGCTGTCTCGAAACCCATTTCCTGCGCATCTTCGGACAGCATTTCGCTATAGCCGATGATTGCGTTCAGCGGTGTACGCAACTCATGGCTCATGGAAGCCAGGAACTGGCTTTTAGCCGAGCTGGCCGCGATCGCCTGCGCGTTGGCTTCTTCAAGTTGTTCCTGTTTGGACTTAAGGTCAGAAATATCGCTATAAACGGCGACCGTGCCCCCGTCGGGTGTCTGGCGTTTTGATACCTGAATCCAGGCACCACCCAGCAAGACTTCTTGGCGATCCCCGTCAGGTCTGCGATGTCGTGCGAGCCGGCTGCTAATCCACTCTTCGTCTGGAACATCGCCGGTATCCACCGATTTTCGTTCCAGCTGCAGCCTCAAGATGTCTTCGAACCGTGTGCCCGGCACAAGAATGTCGTCCACATGTGCGAAAATACTTCGGAATCGGTCGTTGAAGAGTATGAGCTCGTCTTCGTTGTCGAACAGCGCAAATCCATCTGGGATTGTTTCAATCGCAGTGAGGATTGTATTGCGCTGGGCACGCGCTTCTTCTTCTAGTTCGCGCCGTTTGTCCTGGCTGTCGCGAAGGGCCCTTAGCGCTTGGGACATCCGGCCCAGCTCATCAGGGCCTTCGGGCGGCAGCGCGACATCCCGTTCACCCCGGATCAGGCCTGAAATCGCAATGTTGATTGCATGCAGTGGCACAACGATCGATCTCAGAGCACGCCAGGTAAGAAGCGCTCCCAATATCACAATGACAACACATGCAATGATCGCTCGGTTCATCGCTGCCTTGGCGGCAACCGTTGCTTCATTTCTGGTTTGGTCGGCGCTTTTGGATAGGTCCTCGACCAATTGCGTCAGCGTCTTGTCGACAGCATCACTGGCCACTCGGGCCTGTGCAAGTAAAGTATTTCCCAGCACTCTGTTGCCGTCGGTGTAAGCATCGGCTGCTTGCATGGAAGTTTCGTAATAGGAGTTTGCCTGCTCTTGCACGCTGGCTGCGGACTCGGGTGCAAAAGCGGAGAGCTGTTCGAGGCTGCTATTGAGCTTCGTGCTTGCTTCGTTCGCGCGCCGCTCCGAAAGGGTCAGTAAGCTGACAGAAAGATCCGTCAGCCAGTACCTCATCTCTCCAAATTGACGATCTGCCTGGCCTGCCACTTCCAGCCGGTGAAACTCAGTATTTGCGTCCTGTATGCGGGCTTGGTTGCGCGCCAGATCGTAGACCATCACAATGGTGCTCACGACCAAAGCAGCTAACAATAGCGCCGACAGTGATCCTATGCGCACCGGAATAGTGTTTTCGGACACCCACCGCCAATTGTCACTCACACCAGGTTCTTGTTTCATCTAAAAAGGGTTATGCTGATTGCACCTGCCAGATCCCCAAGTTGCCCACCTTCTTTTGGGAAACCGGTCACATCCGTTTCACCCGCTGGCGATCCGTGGCATGAAAGACAGGACTCAGAGTAGTATTCGGGGATCAGCATTCGGAAAGCGGGTGTTCCTGAAACGTCAGTTTCTTCGAAAAATGGCTGCCCTTCGGCCCAAGAAGAGTTCTTGAACTTTTCCTCGATAACCGAGTTCTCCCAAGTATCGGGACGGGCCATGCGATTGCGGACAAGTTCCGAGGGCGCAGTTACCTTGACCATGGCAGATGTGCCGATTTCATCAGCGAATTGCTCATTTACCAACCGGGCAAAAACCGCTGGAATAAAACCTTTGAAAGCCACTCCTTCGGCATTTATTATCTCTTGGTTTGCGTCGATAACAGTGACCATAGCGTCCAGTTGCGTTTCAGTAAGCCTACGCTCCAATGGGTCCAGTCCATCATGCAGCGGTGGTTCGCCATTGGCCTCCAAGTAGGCCTGAATAACTTTCTCATAAAATACGTCACCGGATAGACCTTTGTCAGTGACGGTTGGATCGTTGATTAGTTCTTGGCTGTTTGACACCACACTTCGACCGGCTCGCAACACCGCCGCTAGTCGGTTGCCCGTCTCAACCTCTTCTGCGGTTTGCGCCGCAACACCATCCGGACTAAGCGGATAGAATGTACTCAAAATGACCGCTGCTGCTAAAATTGAATTCTTCAAAAGACCAACGCCTCCACGCAAAGTCGAGTGCAGTGACAATAAGATAGACTAGCAAAAATTCTCCAAACTGTCTTATGAATTCGGCCCGACCAGAGTTGTACAACCAAGAATTGAGTGTAGTTAGTGACGGCTGAGCTAGTGATCACGCTGCTTGTGCGCCAATCAGATTTGTCCGCAATTCAGATGGCGAGCGAAGTTTCGTGAACGTCGGTTCTGAGCCTTTTGCTACTTCCTTATCCAAGCGCAACATTTGTCACCAAAAGTGCATATGCGTCTTTCATCTCAGCCATTGGGCTAATGGTGGCACAGGGAACTGGCAATATCTTGCTGGGGAATTGGCAGGCCTCTTTTCATTCTTGATCAAATCAGCGTAGAAATCCGTCAATCTTCGAACCGGCAATGAAGCGTCTTGCAAAACAGCGCCCATAAAACAAATACGATTTGGCCACGCTTTTTTGGTGCCGCCCGAACCGCGATCGCGATTGGGGTTCTTAGTCTATTCTCTGCCTGCGCTAAGAGTCCAACCGATGCGGACCTTAATCCGGAACGTCAGTCAATGGCTCTGCGTGAGGTCGCGCAAAAGCAAGCCCGTGGGCAAAGAGTGTGGTGCGTGCCCTATGCACGGAACCTCAGCGGTATCCAAATTCGCGGCAACGCCAAGGATTGGTGGGGTAGGGCGCGCAGTATTTTTGAACGGGGCAATGAACCAGCTGTCGGTGCGGTGATGTCGTTTCGAGCAACCGGCGGGATGCCTTTGGGTCATGTGGCTGTCGTGTCCAGTATTGTCACGGACCGGGAAGTCATCGTGAATCACGCCAACTGGCACCGCAATAAAGTATCGTTGAAAATGGGCGTCAGGGACGTATCCAAAAACAATGATTGGACCTTGGTCCGGGTCGAAACCAAGCCGGGCCAGTATGGCAATTTCTACCCGGTAAACGGGTTTATCTATCCGAAAGATGACGGGTAACTCAATTTCTGTTCGCGTCTGCTGCCAGGTATCCGAATGTGCCCAGGCGTTTTCCGTTTCGGTCGTGATGCGTGGACACTGACCTTTCGTGCAGGGAACCCGAACGTCGGTATCGTCCGCACCGCAACTGTCCACGGATCAAAAACACTGCATCTTTGTTTATTGCTCGCTTCCTGTGCATTGCCGCCGTCGCTGAGGCCTAGTACCTCACACGCCGCGAAGATCTGCTTGGTGGCCATTGAGTTTTTGGATGAGTTTTGGTCGAGGCCGGCATTTTACCCAATTTACGTCAATGAGCTTTGGGTTTTGTGCCCCAAGAAGTCGTCATCCAAGTGGATAGCACGAATTCAAACGCGTTCAGCAAAAATCCTAAAGTAAGCGGTCATGATAGATTTGTTGTGTTTGCCATCTACCGATTGAGTGTTGAAGCAGTTCAATTACAAGTACATCTGCTGCGGCCAAGTACGCAATGTTAACCGTGTTCTCAACGACCCGTTGTGTTGGTGTAAGCTCGGTACTCACACTCCAAGAGGATAGAAGAAACCAACCAATCCCATGTCGAAGAGCAAATTCGACCGAAGTTGGGATGTATCAGTAGAGCAAAGAAATTGGGAAGCGGCAACCAACGCCTCCTGATCCTAGCAGACGCAAGCATGAAAGCACTTACAAATAGATTTCTGCCTTGAATGCCATCTCCCCCAAAAGCACTCGCTGCTACGATAAGCAGCCAATTTGAACCGTCTAAATCGCTCCGGAACGCCAATAGCGCGTCTCTTGATCTTGCTGTGGTCGTCAGTTTTGGTCTTCTAGCCCCAAGAACTTAATAGCGAACTTAGGCTCAGGATTCATAACCAGTAGATGACAGTTGCCGCGAGAGCGATTGCTGAGAGGAAGACTTTCGGGCAGCGATCGTAGCGGGTCGCGACGCGTCTCCAATCTTTGAGCCTGCCAAACATGATCTCGATGCGGTTTCGCCGCTTGTATCTGCGCTTGTCGTATTTGACTGGTGTCTTGCGTTGCTTTCGACCGGGGATGCAGGCGCGTATCCTTTTGTCTTTCAACGCGTCTCGGAACCAGTCGGCATCATAGCCGCGATCGCCGAGCAGCCAGTCCACATTTGGGAGGCTGCTGAGCAGAGCCCGCGCACCGATGTAATCGCTGACCTGCCCGGCGGTGACAAAGAGGTTCTAAGGCAACCCATTGCTGTCGCAGATTGTGTGCAACTTGGTATTCATGCCGCCTTTGGTTCTGACAATCAGGCGACCACGCCCCCTTTTTGACCCCCAAACTGGATGCCGTGCGATGGGCCTTTAGATATGTGGCATCGATCATAACCGTCTTTTCTTCGCCGTGCTCGGCGGCCAGACCAGCCATGATCCGCGCGAAGATGCCTTTTTCGCTCCAACGCTTCCAACGGCTGTAAAGCGTCTTGTGTGGCCCGTATTCCTTGGGGGCGCCCCGCCAGCGCAACCCATTGCGATTGATGAAGATAATCCCGCTCAAAACCCGTTTATCATCAACCCGAGGCTTGCCGTGCGACTTCGGAAAGAAAGGGGTGAGCTTGGCCATCTGCACATCGGTCAGCCAAAATAGGTCGCTCATGTCACCGCTCCGTTTCTTGGAGCCGTGAAGCACGCGGCAAAACAAAAATCAATGCATCCTGACCCTAACCCAGTTGTCATTGATGGATCAGATATGCGGTGGGCGTTCGACATCAAAATGCACTCAAGTTCAAACCTTATTTTAGCAACGAAATTAGGCGCAGAGCAGTGGATCCGTTGCTTGCAGATGAAGTTGGCACCACGTTTTTGAGTTATCAGCCAGTCGTCACTATCGGCGCAAACCAGATCTCCAGCACAGATGAGAATTTTGCATCAATGGTAGGTCAAGAAGTGTGTTTTCTGTTGTCAGGTAGTTCCGCTTGATGATCTGAGTCGCTACGATTGGAGTTGAGGCAACAGGCAGGTTAACGTGATGCGTAGTGCAATCTTTTTACCCTTAGCGGCATTTTTCATAGGCGTCATTGTCCAAACTGACACTGCAGCAGCGGCATCTCTTGGACGATACAAGGTTTTTGGAGTTGAAGATGGAGACATGCTGAAATTGCGTGCAGGACCTGGAGTGGGTTTTAACGTGATCGTGGGTCTTCCAAATGGAACTGCTGTTCGAGTTCACAGTTGCGAGCAAACCGGTGGCACCCGGTGGTGCCGTGTGTCCTTGCAACGCGCGCGTGGATTAAAGGGGTATGTCTCCTGGGCATATTTGCAAAAAATCTGAACCAATAGCGGTTAGCGCTGTCGTTTTTGGTGACACCCTAAAAACGCTGATGGGAAACTCCCTTTCAGTTCAATTGGCGCTCTCGTTTCAGGGGTTAACCAAGCTTAATTGCTACGAAAAACGCCCTTACCAGATCGCAAGGTCCTCGCTCAGGCAGTACGTCGAATACCGCGGTAGCAAGACTTCCCGAATACTGCTTGCAGAGGTAGGTCTAGGCAAAAATGCGTGAATATTCGGCCCGGATTCCAACTGCTGCAATCCGCACATCAAAAAAATGATGGAGCGCTCCTGTGCCTGGGACCATCATTGCGGAACGACCACAAGTGAGCCGTATTTTCGCTGAACCAACCCGCCGGCCTCCAGCTCTGCAACGAGCTTGGCGAAGGCACTTCGGGACAAGCGACAAATCTCAGCCAAATGCTGTTGGGTCAGGGGAATGGCGCGGGTCGGCGCAAACGCGTCGGATATCCTGGTCAGGATTGTAAGGCTGCGCAGTTTGGAATCCGCCAGCATAAGATCACGGGCAACGCGAATGGCAAGTGCGCCATTTGTGACGGCCAGCGCCCCAAGCGCACGCCATATCGGTTGGTCGTCCTGCTCTAGTTGGATCAAAGCCTCGTACGGGACCCGCAGCAGTTGGCAATCTGTCAGAGCAATCGCGCCAATCTGTCGGGGCGAGCCGGTGATTGCCGCCGCCTCGCCAAACCAGGCACCGGGCCCGAACACATGGCCCAACACGATCCCGGATTGGCCATCGTCCAACTGAATTCCAACAGCCCCTGACACAACGGCAAAAACGGATTGATCATGATCAGAGAGTGCATAAATGCCCGCGCCACTTTCGACACTCACACTGCGACCTGAATTTACCAGGCCGTTAGCCAGACGTTCATCTATCGCACTAAGCCAGGGAGATGCCGCCACTAAGGCCTGAATCTCTTTTATTGTGGATGGTTTCTGCATCAAATATCCAATTTAAGACAATCCCCGCGCGCATTTTGGATTATCATATCTGAAAGCGTGCGAACAAGCGCTCTGTATCTGGGAGAGTGAATTTGAAGACAACAATGGTACTATTTGCGTTGTCTGCTT
Source organism: Ruegeria sp. A3M17 (assembly GCF_003318255.1). Taxonomy (GTDB): domain Bacteria; phylum Pseudomonadota; class Alphaproteobacteria; order Rhodobacterales; family Rhodobacteraceae; genus Ruegeria. The sequence continues at coordinate 167,339 of NZ_QOCF01000031.1, read as the reverse complement.
CGGTGTTCTTGTGTGCGCAAAAGGTGCAAGCCGCAGAGGGAGGCATCGAGACCTATCTTCTTGGCAGTCGCGACAGCATGTCGGGCATCCTACCGCCTCCCGGAACTTACCTAAACAACGATTTCGTGTATTTCAGTGGTACCGCTCCCAGCATGGCTTCGGGCGGTGTGGTCGTGACAGACCCTGATGTCGAGGTGTTTACCTACAAGTTCAATTTCACTCATGTTTTTGACGCGCAGTGGGGCAATGCGCGATTGGGCCTCAATTTCAATTTGCCCTACGTTTCGGCAAACGGGCAGTATTCCGGCGACCTCAGCTCGGGGTTTTCCGGAACCCTCAACGATGACGGCGAACATGCCTTTGGTGATATCGTTCTTTCACCTCTCTTCAATTGGAGCAAAGGCAAGCTGCATACAACATTGGCCCTACAGTTCTTTCTGCCCACTGGCCACTATCAGACGACGCAGATCAACGTCGCAAACCGGTCGATTGACGCCCTGAATGCCGGAAAAAACCGATTTGCATTTGACCCAACCCTGTCGATGACCTGGTTCGACCCGACCACAGGATGGGAGTATTCAGGATCGTTCGGCGTCACCTTCAGCGCCGAGAACGACGCCACCGACTATCAGACCGCGCCCGAGGCGCATTTTGAAGGCACTGTCATGCGGCATTTGCCCAACAAACTTGCCCTTGGGGTAACGGGATATGCCTACCATCAGATTGGCGATGACAGCGGCAGCGGGGCGGATGGAATCAAGCAATTGCTCGGGGCCGACAGCTTGCAGGCCAGCGTGTATGGTCTCGGCCCTATTGTTAGTTGGTCAACTCAGATCGGTCAGACACCGATTTCAATCAAGGCAAAGTACATCAAGGAGTTTGGGGCCAAACGTAGATTTGAAAGCAACAAGGTCTGGATGACTGTTGGATTGGTGTTCTGATGGACCGTGTTCCAACCATCTGTTCTGACGATGACAAATTCGGTCTCCGAGATTGCTCAAACGGACGGCCTAACTCTTGCCAGCCACAAGTAGGTTGGCCCGGATGCACAACTATCGCAGCAAAAATAAACGCGGATGGGTATTTGAACGAAAGGGTTTGAGATGACCATGCATTTGACTCTGGCAACTGCACTTGCGGTGTCGCTGACTTTACCTGCGCTGGCGCAGGATACGGCCTCGGCCGACAACGCGGCTGGGGACCTCAAGGGGCAACCATATTCTCCCAATGCCAACCGGGGATTTCCGACGAGGGTTCTGTTTGGTGATACGCATGTCCATTCGGCATTGTCGGCGGATGCAGGTGGCGGTGGCACGACTTTGATGCCAAGAGACATGTACCGGTTTGCCCGAGGCGAGCAGGTGACGTCGAACACCGGGCAGCCCGTCAAGCTTGAGCGACCTTTCGACTTTTACATGCTCACTGAACATACCGATGGCGTGGGGGTGATTACCGACATCAAAAAAGGCGCGCCAAACATCATGGCGGACGCACAGGGCAAGAAGTTTCACGAAGCGTTCGCGAAGGGCGGTGACGAGGCCAAACAGGCCAGCATCGACCTGATCGCGCAATTCAGTCAGGGCACTTTAAGCCAGGCGTTGCTGTATCAACCCGGGATGCCAGGCTATGACAATACTTGGCGCGATCTGGTACAGGCCGCAGAGGAATTCAACGACCCGCATGTTTTTACTGCGATGATCGCTTATGAATGGACCTCGTTGACCGAAGGCAACAACCTGCATCGCAATGTCATCATTCGCGATGGACCTGAGAGGGCGTTGCAAGTGGTTCCATTCCTGATGGCGCCTCCAATGGGCAGCCCGGATCCCCGCGACTTGTGGAAATGGATGCAAAGCTATGAGGACAAGACCGGAGGGGACGTGCTTGCTATTCCGCACAATCCGAACCTCAGCAACGGCATCATGTTTGCGCTGAATGACACGTTGAACGACAATGCGCCTTTCGATCGAGAGTATCTGCAAACCCGGCAGCAATGGGAAAAGCTGGTTGAAATTGGCCAGACTAAAGGAGACAGCGAAACCCATCCGATGCTGTCCCCGACAGATGAATTTGCCGAATACGAACGGTGGGATTGGGCCAATCTGGATATCTCCGAAGCCAAGACGCCTGAGATGCTCGCCACGGAAATGGTGCGCAATACGCTAAGAAACGGCCTGGTTTTTGAGCAATCCGATGGGATCAACCCCTTCAAGCTGGGCTTTGTGGGTGGTTCGGATATCCACACCGGGCTGACCACGCAGCTCGACAACAACTTCTTTGGCGCCTTTACTTGGATGGAGCCGTCAAAAACCCGCGCCACCTCGGTGGCCAAGGGCAATGCGGATTTGGGAATTTCCTATAAGGGTTGGCAATATGCCACTCCGGGTCCGACGGCCGTCTGGGCCACTGAAAACACCCGGGCAGGTATCTTTGATGCGATGGAACGGCGCGAGGTCTATGCGACCACGGGCCCACGCATCACAGTGCGGTTCTTCGGCGGAGACTTCGTGGCCGACGACATCAAACACCGCGAGTTGGCACGGATCGGCTATTCAAAAGGTGTCCCGATGGGTGGTGATCTGGCGGGTAGCGATGCACCGTCTTTCCTTGTTTACGCCCTGCGTGATCCGATTGGTGCTAACCTGGACCGCATCCAGATTATCAAGGGCTGGGTTGATGCAAACGGCGAGACCCATGAAAAAATCCATGACGTGGTTTGGGCCGGTGATCGCACGCCCGGTGATGACGGTAAATTACCACCCGTCGGAAATACCGTCGATCTGAGCATCCCAAGCTGGACCAATGATATTGGCCGGGCCGAACTGGGTACCGTGTGGACTGATCCGGAGTTCGACCCCTCGCAGCACGCATTCTACTATGCCCGTGTTATCGAAATCCCAACGCCACGCTGGACCGCCTATGATGCGGTTCGCTTTGATGTCGACATGCCCGATGAGGTCAAGATGATCACGCAAGAGCGCGCTTACACCTCGCCGATCTGGTACACACCTGAAGGATGAAGCCGATGAAAACACTTATTATTGCGACATCCACCTTGGCGCTGTCGACTATGGCATTGGCGGAACCCAACCCCATGCGTAACGCATACTTTGGTGAGACCCATATGCATACGGCACTGTCGCTGGATGCATATATCGGTGGTGCACGATTGATGCCATCTGACAGCCTGCGTTTTGCCAAGGGCGAACCAGTCTTGGTAAATGGACGTCACAAACAATTGTCGCGCCCGCTCGATTTTGCAGCGGTCAGCGATCACGTGGAATATCTGGGCGAGATGTATTCGACGATATTCCCCAGGGCACCAGGATACGAGCAGGAAGATCTGCAACAACTACGCAGCCTGGAAACGCTGAAAGACAAACAGGACTGGTTTTATAAATACGTCATTGCCAACAATCGCGGCGAAAATCCCACGCACCCACCTTTTTATCAGGGGCCTGAGACCACCAAATCCGGTTGGCAGATCATTATAGACGCGGCCGAGGAACACAATGATCCGGGCAGTTTTACAGCCCTGATTGCCTTTGAGTGGTCGGCGGCACCAAACGGTGGCAACATGCATCGCAACGTGATTTTCCGCGATAGCGTGATCCCGGGCCTTCCGATGTCAAGCTACGACTCCAACAAGGTCGAAGACCTCTGGGACTGGTTGCAAAACGCACAAGACAATGGATCAACCCTTTTGGCGATCCCGCATAATTCGAACGCGTCAAAACAGCAGATGTTTCCCGAACTCAACAGTTTTGGCAAAGCTCCAGACAAGGACTGGGCCAGCACTCGGCAGGCTTGGGAGCCGCTGATCGAAATGATGCAGATCAAAGGTAATTCTGAGGTGCACGAAGCATTCTGGCAGGCGGATGAGTTCGCTGGTTTCGAAAACGCAAATTCCATCCAGAAAAACTCAAACCGGTATTTCCACAAGCGCGACTTTGTGCGCGAAGGGTTGAAACTGGGACTGGCGGCCCATCAGGAGTTGGGCGTAAACCCCTACAAATACGGGTTCATCGGCGGCACTGACAATCATAACGGTCTGATGTCTGATCTGGCCGAAGATGATTTTATCGGCGGTCACGGTCCCGAAGATGGCAGTGTTGATCGACGTCGCAAGGGCGGGGTTGGCGGTTGGATCGACGGGATCGACCTTTCGATTGGTTCACTTGCTGGTGTCTGGGCCGAGGAAAACACCCGAGCCTCGATTTGGGATGCGATGAAACGGCGTGAAGCTTTCGCTACATCCGGGCCTCGGGTCAAAGTGCGGATGTTCGGTGGCTCGGACCTTGCGGACAATCCCACCGACCCCGTTGCGATGGTGGAAGATGGCTATGAAAACGGCGTGCCGATGGGTGGTGATTTGATTGGAGCCAAAGCGCCCACTTTCACCGTTTATGCGCAAAAAGACCCGGACGGCGCTAATCTGGATCGGATCCAGATCATCAAGGGCTGGGTCGACGCAACGGGCGAGATCCACGAAGAGATCATTGACGTGGCCTGGTCCGGCGATCGCGAGATCGCCGCAGATGGCAAACTTCCTTCGGTGGGTAATACTGTCGATCTGAAAACTGCCCTGTATACGAACGACATTGGCGCCCCAACATTGATTGGCAGTTGGACTGACCCTGGTTTCGACCCAGAGCAAGGCGCGTTCTATTATGCACGTGCTATCGAGATTCCGACACCTAGGTGGTCGACGTATGATGCCGTTCGATCTGGCCTTCCTTTGTTGGAAGAAGTCCCCGCTACAATTCAGGAACGCGCCTGGGGCTCGCCGATCTGGTACACGCCCGCCGGATAAAGCCGTTTCTTGAACCTCAGAATATACCGCGCCTGCAAGTCGCTCAGCGAGTGTCAGGTATTGGCGAAGCTAAAACCTAAAGGACCGTATCAGCACCAAGGCCAGCGGTGTTTGTGGATTGCAGCCAATGGTTGCATTGTCCACGCGCTGTGAATTCAAAAGACGCCTTTCCGAAATGACGAAAAGCTGGTTCACACGATCAAAGCAAACGATTGTACCGAGGTCAGTCGACCGCCCTCACTGCAGTGTAAAGTCGGCGAAACAAAGTCAGTCTGTCGTGCAGTGCGCCTAGGTCAACGGGTTCAAATCTGTCTTTTGTCTCGGGCTGAACCGCCAGATCGGCAAGATCAAAAGTACCAACTCCACAAGCCGCCAGCTGGGCCGCGCCGTAGGCGGGGCCAGAATCCGATCCCTCAGAGCGTATCACCGGCTTTCCTGTCACCGTTGCAATCAGGCCCAGCAAGAGGTCTGATTGACTGCCACCGCCGATTGCAGCCAATTCCGGTAGATTTTCTATCGTGTCTCCGAAGCTCTGCGCGGCGTCAGCAAAACAAAAAGCAATTGCTTCGACTACGGAACGGCAGAGATCCGCGCGCGTTGTCGAATCCTCAAGACCAAAGAAACAGGCGCGAATATGTGGATCCCCAAGGGGGCTGCGTTCACCTGTCAAATACGGTAGGAAAATCGGTCCGCGATCACCGCTGACCGTTTCAGCAAGCGCAACAACTTCGGCAGCGGACAGCCCCAATTGACCGCCAATCCACGAAATCGGCCTTGCGCCGTTCAGCATAGCGGCCATTTGGTACCAACGGTCGGGCAATGTGTGCGCAAAAGCATGCACATAGCGTTCAGGATTAGGCTTGAACCGGCGGTCCGCTACGAACAACTGGCCGGACGTCCCTAGGGAAATAAAGCCACGTGCCGGTTCGGTGGCGCCCAGAGATACCGCCCCGGTTGCCGCGTCTCCGCCTCCGGCAACGACGCGCGCGCCGGGTTTCAACCCGGTTTCGGCTGCGGCGTGCGCCGTCACGGTTCCGACGACGACGTGGCCGTCGAAAACCTGCGGCAGCCAATCGGGCGCTACATCAGTGGCTTCGGCAATTCCGACGTGCCATTTTCGCGATGCCTGATCGAGCCACATTGTACCGGCTGCATCGGACGTGTCGGTTGCCAACTCTCCATGCAGGCATAACCCGATGTAATCCTTGGGCAGCAGGATATGAGCAAGTCGGGCATAGTGTGCCGGCTCATGATGTTTCAACCAGGCGATTTTGGGTGCCGTGAAACCCGGCAAAGGGAGGACGCCAGCGATATAACCAATCTGCGGCTGGGCTTCGCGCAGTTCACCGCACTCACGTACCGCTCTGCTGTCATTCCACAGGATCGCCGGGCGGATCGGGCGCAGATCGCGATCCAGCAAAACGGCCCCATGCATCTGACCGGACAACCCGATGGCCTGCACCTCAGACAGCGTGACCTGTTTTGCAAGTTGGCTCAATGCATCGCGCGTCGCCTGCCACCAAGTATCCGGGTGCTGCTCTGACCAACCGGGCTGCGGCGAGGAAGTCTTTATGTCTACTGAAGACGTTGCAAGAATTCGATGGGTATCCGCACAAACAAGTTTGACCGCTGATGTTCCGATATCTATCCCGAGAAACATTCAATCCCCTTGCCCGCAGAAACGCCCGGACCTTGCATGGCTATTGATTTTTTAGCGCGCGCAAAGAATATGTAAAAATAGGATAAGATCAAGGCGGCTCAGATCCGCAGGCAGACTGACATGACCAAAATAAAGAATATGGAAGAGTTCGCAGCCCTCAGCGGCATTTCGCGGCCTACGGTATCCAAGTACTTTCACGATCCCGACAGCGTTCGCCCGACAACACGCGCCCGTATCGAAGAGGCGTTGGAGCGGTTCGACTATCGCCCCAATATTTATGCAGTGAACCAGAACCGGAAACTGACCAAGAATATCGGCATCGTCGTGCCCTATCTGGCTGATCCGTTCTTTGCCGAAATCGCGCGTTATTTGGAGCAAAGCTGTATCGCAGCTGGGTATCGTCCGTCCCTCTTTAGCTCCCATGGCGAACAAAAACTGGAAAACGACATTCTGGACGGGCTGCAATCCATGAAGCCTGCCGGGGTTTTGTTGGCGCCATTGGGACGGACCTCAGACCAATCAGTGATCGAGAGGTTCTGCGCCAATGTGCCGACCGTATTGTTCGACAGTAATCTAGAAGGTCTGGGTGCCGCGTTTATCGGGTCGGACAATTTCAGCTTTGTGTCGCAGACCGTAGAATATATGACCCGGACGGGCGAGCCCCCGTCATTCTTCGAAATGCGAACGCCTGCGAACCCGAACGCCAATAAACGCCGAAAAGCCTATATTGAAGTCATGGAGCGTCTCGGGTTCGAGCCGCATATCATCAGAGTTGACGGTAAGGGCTGGGCGTTTGAAGAGATCGGTCACAAGGGTGCGCTGAAAGTTCTGGCGGAAAACGAGCTGCGAACAAACTCGGTCCTGTGCAGCAATGACCGGCTGGCAATCGGTTTTCTGGCGGCCTGCTACGAGCAAGGGATTCGGGTCGGGCGACGGGACGATTGCGCGCTGCGTCTGGCTTCAAATGACGATCATCCCTTCGCAAAGTTCACTTGCCCCTCTCTGACCACGGCTGCGCATGATTATGACAACGTTGCCGGGCGTAGCGTCGAAACTCTGTTTGAACTCATTGAAAGTGGAGGGAAATTTGAAACACGGTCGGAAACATTGTTCCCTGCAAGGCTGGTTTTGAGGGATTCCGCGTAGCTCCAAAAATTAACGCGCGTAAAGTTTTCATTGACGCCGCGACAATTTTTGCATTACGTTCTCTGTACGACATCCAAGCTCAGGGAGGACAGGGATGTATTTGAGAAACGCACTTCGTGCGGCGACTGCAATGACACTCGTCGCGACGGCAGCAGCTCATGCGGATACCTTAACAATAGCGACCGTGAACAACGGCGACATGATCCGGATGCAGGGCTATACCGATAAATTCACTGAGGCGACCGGCATTGACGTCGAATGGGTGACGTTGGAAGAAAACGTGCTGCGTCAGCGCGTAACGACCGACATCACGACCAAAGGCGGTACGTTCGACATCATGACAATCGGCATGTATGAGACGCCGATCTGGGGCGCGAATGGCTGGCTGGTGCCGCTGGATGGCCTGTCCGAAGAATACGACGTTGGTGACATTCTGCCCGCGATGGCAGGTGGCTTGAGCCATGACGGAACGCTTTTCGCGGCACCGTTCTATGGTGAAAGCTCGATGATCATGTACCGCGCTGACCTTATGGAAAAGGCGGGCATGGAAATGCCTGAGGCGCCGTCCTGGCAGTTCATCAAAGAGGCCGCCGCCGCGATGACCGACCGCGACGCTGAGATCAACGGCATCTGCCTTCGCGGCAAAGCCGGTTGGGGTGAAGGCGGAGCCTTTATCACTGCGATGTCCAATTCATTCGGCGCCCGGTGGTTCGACGAAGAATGGAAGCCACAGTTCGATCAGCCTGAATGGGCCGACACACTGAATTTCTACGTTGAAATGATGAACGAATCCGGTCCTGCCGGCTATGCCACCAATGGGTTTAACGAAAACCTGTCGCTGTTCCAGCAAGGCAAATGCGGTATGTGGATCGACGCGACAGTTGCGGCGTCTTTCGTGACCAACCCTGACGACTCTACGGTCGCGGATCACGTAGGATTTGCGCTGGCACCCGACACTGGATTGGGCAAGCGGTCCAATTGGCTTTGGGCGTGGGCACTGGCTATTCCTGCCGGCACACAGCAAGAAGATGCTGCCAAGCAATTCATCGAATGGGCGACCTCAAAGGACTACATTGAGCTAGTGGCCGAAAGCGAAGGCTGGGCAAACGTTCCCCCGGGCGCACGTACGTCTTTGTACGAAAATCCGGAATACCAAAAGGTTCCGTTTGCTAAGATGACACTAGACTCCATCCTGTCAGCTGATCCGAACAGCCCGACGGTAAAACCCGTCCCGTACGTTGGCATCCAGTTCGCCGCGATCCCGGAATTCGCAGGCATCGCCACACAGGTGAGCCAGGAGTTCTCGGCAGTATATGCCGGACAGCAAACGGTTGAGGAAGCACTTGCCAAAGCGCAGGCTTTCACGGCCGAAGAAATGGAAGCCGCCGGTTACTGAGGCATCCTCCCAACGGGTGGGCAGAGGTCTGCCCCCCGTTCAACCCTTCCACAATTCGCGTTTTTCTCGCAGGCTGAGTTACGCCTGAACAGAGAGGGTTTGCGTTATGGCTACTCAACATTCTCGATCAGTTGCCCGCCTGATGATGGCACCCGCAGTGGTCCTGCTGCTTGGCTGGATGCTCGTGCCTCTGACGATGACGCTGTATTTTTCTTTCAAGAAATACCTGCCGCTGCGAGGAGGTGATCTGGGTTGGGTCGGGTTCGACAACTACGTTCGTTTCGTATCCTCCAGTTCCTTCTGGCCCGCGGTTCAAGCAACATTGGTGATCGTTGGCGGCGTGCTGGTGATTACGGTCATTCTGGGCATTCTGCTGGCCATGCTGCTGGATCAGCCCATGTGGGGGCAGGGCGTTGTCCGCATCCTTGTGATCGCGCCATTCTTTGTCATGCCGACCGTATCAGCGCTGGTCTGGAAGAACATGTTCATGGACCCGGTGAACGGTTTGCTGGCCCATCTGTGGCGCTTTTTCGGGGCTGAACCGATTTCGTGGCTGTCCGAGGCTTCGATGACCTCGATTGTTATGATCGTATCCTGGCAGTGGCTTCCCTTTGCGACGCTGATCCTGCTGACCGCTATCCAGTCCCTGGACAGTGAACAGCTGGAAGCATCCGAGATGGACGGTGCGCCGGTTCTGAAACGCTTTTATCACATCATCCTGCCGCATCTTGGTCGCGCCATTACGATTGTGATCCTGATCCAGACGATCTTTCTACTGTCGATCTTCGCCGAGATTTTCGTGACCACCGGCGGCGCCTTCGGCACCCGCACACTGACCTACATGATCTTCCAGCGCGTGTTGGAAAGCCAGAACGTTGGCCTCGGATCAGCCGGCGGTGTCTATGCAATCATCCTTGCCAATATCGTTGCCATCTTCCTGATGCGCATCGTCGGCAAAAACCTGGACGCGTGAGGAGACAAAACCATGGCCCGCACCGTCACGACACAACGCAAAACACTAAACACGGCCCTTGCCTGGGCCGTAGGTCTGCTGATCTTTTTCCCGATCCTCTGGACGATCCTGACCAGCTTCAAGACCGAGGCGCAGGCGATTGCAAGCCCTCCGATCTTCCTCAACTTCGACTGGACGCTCGAAAATTACGCCATCGTGCAGGAACGCTCTGACTATATGCGGTTCCTGTGGAATTCAGTCATCATCGCCGGCGGATCGACCGTTCTGGGTGTAATCGTCGCGATACCCGCAGCCTGGGCGATGGCGTTTGTTCCGTCCAAACGCACCAAGGACATTCTGTTGTGGATGCTGTCCACAAAGATGTTGCCCGCAGTTGGTGTTCTGTACCCGATTTACTTGCTGTTCATTCAGCTGGGTTTGCTGGACAGTCGCGGTGGGCTGGTCGTGGTGCTGATGCTGATCAACCTGCCGATCATCGTCTGGATGCTCTACACCTATTTCCGCGAAATTCCGGGGGAAATCCTTGAAGCGGCACGGATGGACGGTGCGACGCTGAAAGAGGAAATCCTTTATATCCTGACGCCCATGGCCATCCCCGGCATCGCCTCGACCGTTCTGTTGAACTTCATCCTGGCCTGGAACGAGGCGTTCTGGACCCTAAACCTGACGGCCGTCGATGCGGCCCCGCTTACTGCATTCATCGCCAGCTATTCCAGCCCCGAAGGTCTGTTCTTTGCCAAACTCAGTGCGGCCTCGACCATGGCGATTGCACCCATCCTGATCCTTGGCTGGTTCAGCCAGAAACAACTTGTCCGCGGCCTGACTTTCGGCGCTGTGAAATAAGGAAGACTTCGCATGGGACGTATACAACTCAAGTCCGTGACCAAAAGCTTCGGCGACGTAGAGGTCATTCCCCCGCTGGATCTGACCATCGAAGATGGCGAGTTCACCGTATTTGTCGGCCCCTCGGGTTGCGGCAAGTCCACTCTGCTGCGCTTGATTGCGGGGCTGGAAGACATGACCTCTGGTTCCATCGACATTGACGGCGCCGACGCAACAGACGTGCCGCCTGCCAAACGCGGGCTGGCGATGGTGTTTCAATCCTACGCCTTGTACCCGCACATGACCGTTCGCAAAAACATCGCATTTCCGCTGCGCATGGCGAAACAGGATCAGGCCGAGATCGACAAGCGGGTCGAAGGTGCGGCGAGCGTTCTGAACCTGACTGACTACCTGGATCGTCGTCCCGGCCAACTGTCTGGCGGGCAACGCCAAAGGGTGGCCATCGGTCGGGCCATTGTGCGCGAACCGGCTGCATTCTTGTTTGATGAACCGCTGTCGAACCTGGATGCCGCCTTGCGCGTTGGCATGCGGCTGGAAATCAGCGAACTGCACGAACGTTTGGCGACTACGATGATCTACGTCACCCACGATCAGGTTGAGGCCATGACTATGGCCGACAAGATCGTTGTGCTTCAGGCAGGTGTGATCGAACAGGTTGGCAGCCCGTTGGAGCTGTACCGTACGCCGCGCAACCTGTTTGTTGCAGGCTTCATCGGTTCGCCCAAAATGAACTTCATCGAAGGTCCAGAGGCGGAAAAGCTCGGTGCCCAAACCATCGGAATTCGCCCTGAACACATTGCGGTGTCTGAATCTGAGGGAGACTGGTCCGGCGTCGTAAGCGTTTCTGAGCACCTTGGCTCGGACACTTTCTTCCACGTCCACGAAACAGGGTTGGCCGAGACCATCACCGTCCGTGCAGATGGCGAGGTCAGCTTTCGCCACGGCGACCGTATCTATCTGACGCCACGTTCAGATGTCATTCACCGGTTTGATGCGAAAGGTCTGCGGTTCGAATGACGCGTCTGACCGGCAAAACCGCCCTGATCACCGGGGCCGCGCGAGGCATCGGACTGGCGTTTGCCAGGGCTTATGTGGCTGAGGGCGCGCGCGTCGCCATCGCGGACATAGACGGGCAGCGTGCGCAGGACGCAGCAACTGAGATCGGCGCGGCCGCGTTGGCCGTCGAGATGGACGTGACCAGCCAACAAAGCATAGAAGACGCCGTTGCACGAACGGCTGCACATTTTGGCCCAATCGACATTCTGATCAACAACGCAGCGATCTTCTCCGCTGCTCCAATCGTTGAAGTTGAGCGCGCTGACTACAACCGCGTTTTTGATATCAACGTTGCTGGCGCGCTGTTTACGATGCAGGCCGTTGCGCGCCACATGATTGATCACGGAACCAAAGGTCGGATCATCAACATGGCATCGCAGGCAGGGCGTAGGGGCGAGCGGTTGGTCGCCGTGTACTGTGCCAGCAAAGCCGCGATCATATCCTTGACCCAATCGGCCGGGCTGAACCTGATCTCTCATGGGATCAACGTAAATGCCATTGCCCCTGGTGTTGTTGATGGCGAGCACTGGGATGGTGTTGATGCGTTTTTTGCAAAGCACGAAGGCAAACCACTGGGCCAGAAGAAACGCGAAGTGGCTGCAGCCGTTCCCTACGGCCGGATGGGCCGGGCCGAAGATCTGACCGGGATGGCAGTATTTCTGGCTTCTGAAGATGCAAAGTACATCGTCGCACAAACCTACAATGTCGATGGCGGAAACTGGATGAGCTGATGGACCCTGTGGCGAATGCAAAACCTTCGGTACGGCTACGGCGTGACAGTCTTTCAGACCTGCCAGAGATTGTCGGGACCCCGGCCTATGCGCGCTCTGACTTGACACCGGGCATTGTCCATATCGGACTTGGCAACTTTCATCGCGCGCATCAGGCCTGGTATGTTCACCAGTTGATGCAGCTGGGCCAGGCCCATGACTGGGCAATCATCGGGGCAGGTGTCCGAAGTTATGACGCCAATATGCGAGAACGACTGTTGGCGCAGGACTGCCTGACAACGCTGATCGAACTGGACCCAAAAGGCATGTCCGCCGAAGTGATTGGTCCGATGATCGACTACCTTCCAATCGAAGACAACAATGCCGCGCTTATCAGGGCGATGGCCGACCCTGATATTCGGATTGTGTCGCTGACTGTAACCGAAGGTGGGTATTTCCCGGACGCCAACACTGATGCGTTCGATACGGATCACGCAGACATTCGTCACGATGCCGAGAACCCGGACCAGCCGCGCACGGCTTTCGGCGCTATTGTCGCGGCGCTCAGGCAACGGCGTACAAATGGCTTGAACCCCTTTACCGCGCTCAGCTGCGATAATCTTCAGGGCAACGGTGGAATTCTGCGAAACTGCGTTGTTGGTTTGGCGCGTCTATCCGACCCGGATCTGGCCGATTGGATCGATCAGAATGGCGCGTTCCCGAACTCGATGGTGGACTGCATTGTTCCTGCAACGACCGAGGAGGTCGTATCGCAATGCCGCGCACTGGGCGTCGACGACCGCGCACCGGTCACGCATGAGAACTTTCGCCAATGGGTGATTGAGGATGGTTTCTGCGCCGGCCGACCGCCCCTTGAGCAAGTTGGAGTAACACTGACGCAGGACGTTCACAGCTATGAGGCGATGAAACTGCGCATATTGAACGGCGGCCACCAACTGCTCGCAAATGTCGGGGAGATTCTGAATGTGCCCACGATTTCAGACTGCATGCAGAACCCGGACATCGTGGCGTTTTTCAGGAAAGTTCAGACGGAAGAAATTCTGCCTCAGGTCGAAGCCGTCCCCGGAACCACAGCAGCTGAATATCTTGGGTTGGTTGAGAGGCGATTTTCCAACACCACCATCCACGACACAACACGCCGCGTGGCATTTGATGGATCTTCACGACACCCCGGTTTCTTACTGCCGTCGTTGCGCGATGTTCTTGCAACTGGGTCTTCCGTAAATGGGCTTGCGCTGGCCGAAGCATTCTGGTGCCGGATGTGTGCAGGCGTTCGCGAAGATGGTTCAGAAATCGCCCCAAACGACCCTCATTGGGAGCATTTGCAAATCACCGCGCTGGCTTCCAAAGCCAATCCGATATTGTGGATCGAACAAAGCCAGTATTTTGGTGACTTGGGCCGAGACACGCAGTTCACAGACGCTTTTTCTACCTGGCTGGCCGCGATTTGGCAACGTGGTTGCCGCGAGGCGATAGCCGCCTTTACCGCTCTTGAGCCAAAGTCCCGCTAATTCTGCGGCAGGCATGTTTCAAGCCGGTCTCTGCGGTAGGGGCCAGCTTGGCAGGAGGTCTAGTGATGGTCGAAGAATAGGCACTCTTTGAGCGTTCTATTCTGGCTGTCCATGGTGCGTAAGCGCAGTAGGCCATTGCCTTCGACATGCCCGTGTAACTTATGGAATCTGACCATCTTGTACAGGTCAGATCCTGGCACGGATAAGAAAGGTCACGAAATGCCCAAAATCACTTGTTTGCGCATAGCAACTCACTGGCTTTTTCACCGATCATGATTGCTGGAGCATTAGTGTTGCCGCTGACGATTTCCGGCATGATGGAACAATCGGCGACGCGCAGGTTTTCGATCCCTTTGACCTTCAGGGTTGGATCCACAACAGAGCTTTCCGAGGTGCCCATCGCGCAAGTTCCTGTGGGGTGATAGATCGAGACTGAATTCGAGCGCGCCCAATCCAAAGTGCCTTCATAGTCATCGTTGGATAGATCCGAGGTTGGTCGGTACTCTTCTGAAATCTTTGACGCCAGTGGATTATGCCGGGCGATATCCCGCGCGATGTTCACGCCGTCGACGATGGTTCTGCAATCAGTTTCCGTCGACAGGTAGTTTGGAATGATCTTGACGTAGTTGGCGGGATCGGGGCCATCCAGATGCAGTTCTCCGCGGCTTTCCGGCCTCAGCTGACAGACGGACATTGTGAAGGCAGAAAACGGGTGCACGCCCTCTCCGGGACTGTCGGCAGACCAGGGTTGAACGTGGAATTGAATGTCGGGTGTCTGAACCTCGGGGCGGGTTTTCAGAAATCCGGTGGCCAGACTGGCCGCCATTGTCATAGGTCCGGCCCGGAATAGCGCGTATTTCAGCGCGATCCGTGCCTGATTGAACAGGCTGCGCACTTCATCATTCAGCGTTGGCTCGTTGCACTTGAAGACTAGGCGTGCCTGCAAGTGATCCTGCAGCCCTTTGCCGACGCCGGGCAGCGAATGAACAGCTTCAATGCCATTGGCCTTCAGATGATCCGGGTCTCCGATGCCTGACAACATCAAAATCTGAGGTGAGTTGATGGCACCACCGGACAAGATGATTTCACGGCGCACTTTGATCGACTTCACTTCACCCGATCGGTCGCGATAAAGAAGTCCGGTTGCTTTTTTGCCGTCCAGTTCGACCTTGGTTACCAATGCACGGGTGATGATGTTCAGGTTCGGCCTGTTCCTGATCGGTTTGAGGTATGCAACGGCCGCACTGCAACGACGACCATTCCGAGTGGTCAGTTGAAAGTAGCCAACGCCTTCCTGATCGGCCCCGTTGTAGTCAGGATTAAACGGGTAACCCGCCTCTTGGGCGGCGGCGACCCAGGCGTCACAGATCGGTCTTTGAATGCGCATGTTGGATACCGACAGCGGGCCGCCCGTACCATGAAACGCGTCTTCGCCGCGCTCCTGATCCTCGCTGCGTTTGAACAGAGGCAAGACGTCGTCCCAGCCCCAGCCGACATTGCCCATCTGACGCCAGCGGTCGTAGTCCTCTTTCTGACCGCGAACATACAAAAGCCCGTTCAACGAGGATGATCCGCCAAGAACCTTTCCGCGCGGCCAATCAATCGAGCGTCCATTCAAACCTGGGTCTGGTTCGGTGCGGTAACACCAATCCAATGAGGGGTTGTGCATGGTTTTGAAGTATCCAACCGGTATGTGAATCCACGGGTTGGTGTCAGGTCCGCCAGCTTCCAACAATGCCACTGTTGTGCTGGGGTCAGCGCTTAGCCGATTGGCAATGACGCAGCCCGAAGAGCCTGCTCCGACGACTGCATAATCCACCTCCATGACGGTCTCCTCCCAAGGTAACTGAAAAAAACACTATGCAACTTGTTCGATCTATACTAGCATTTTTTGATACAAAACGTCTCAATAATTGCGATCAGGGAGGTAAGCAATGGAGATCGGTAAGAAACTAAGCGGTGTCTCACGGCGGGATTTTTTCCGCGTAGCAGGGCGCTATGGTATGAGCTCAACGCTGTTGGCAGCGGGTGGCTTTGGCGGCGCGATGAGTTTGGCCAATTTGGCACAAGCCGCAGAATCAACTTATGAAAAAAGGTTCTCGAAAGAACCCAAGCACACGCTGAAATTCGGCGCATCAGGTTTCAATACGCGCAACCTGCTGATCGAACGGGCAGGGGCCATCGAATTCGCCCGAGATCTGGAAGAGCGCACTGACGGTGAGATTCGGATCGAGTTCATTGGCGACAACCAGATCTGCGGGCAACTGAGCTGTGTAGAAAAGACTCAGCAGGGAATCGTCGACATCTATGCGGCGTCGACCCAGAACTCTGCGGGCGGTGCGCCATATCTGAACGTGCTGGACTATGCCTACATGTTCCCCAGCAGGGCGGCCCAATATCACTTCTTCTACAGCCCCGAAAGCCAGCGCATTCTGCGAGACCCCCTCGAAAAGCGCCACGGGCTGAAATTCCTGTTCACCCACTGTGAACTGCGCGGCCTGCAAATGGGTTCGACGTTCTCTGACAAGCCAACTGTCACCAAACTGGAAGAACTGTTTGGGACAAAGAACCGTGTGACAGGGACACAGCTTGGCCGGATCGCCATGCAGCTTCTGAACCTGAATCCGGTGCCGGTGGCATGGGAAGAAACGCTGGACGCGCTCAAGACGGGCCTGATTGATGGGGCTGAAACCTGGGCCTCGGCTGTGGCTTATGCCAACATGTCACCTGTGGTGTCGCAATCGGTGAACCTCAAGTTCTTCTGTGGCACTGAACATACGTCGATGTCGGCCAAGGTGTTCGACGGACTTGGTGGTGAACTGCAGGACGCTGTTATGGAATCGTCCTATTTCACACAGGCCTTGATTCAGGGTGCAAATGAGGCAGCGCTGCTGAATACAGTGGGCTTCTCGGAG
Source organism: Ruegeria sp. A3M17 (assembly GCF_003318255.1). Taxonomy (GTDB): domain Bacteria; phylum Pseudomonadota; class Alphaproteobacteria; order Rhodobacterales; family Rhodobacteraceae; genus Ruegeria. The sequence continues at coordinate 150,295 of NZ_QOCF01000031.1, read as the reverse complement.
CCGCAATTGCCTAACACGATCTTCGCAGAAAACGGTGTGCGTCCTGCCTTCCTGGCGGATGATCAGATCAAACTGGCCGAGGAAATGTGTGCGCCGAACTTCAATCCTGAACCATGGGCGCAGTGGCGTGAGCGACTGAACAAATGGGCTGGTGGCATCGACACCTATCAGGAAATCTACGACATCGCGCGCGAAATTCCGGCAGACACGCTGCCCGAAAACGTTGAGCCCCGCCGTTGGTGGAAGGGCGCGGCCTGATCTAACATTTCGAGCCGGCCCTTCACGGGCCGGTTTCACCAAACACCGACTGGGAGGACGGGGTTCATGTCATTTTGGGCAGATATCGGGGCAATATTCAGCGCCTTGCTCACTCGCGATTCATTTGAAATCCAATCCGCATTGGAATCTGATGCCGCCTGGGTTGTTGGCGCCATTGCCGCCGCGCTCGGCGGTTTTCTGGTGATGCTGATCTATCGCAAAGTGCCCTTTGTTGAACGCCACTTCGAACGGTCGGTCATGGTCTATTCCTACCTCGCCATTGCGCTGATCATCTTCTGGGGTGTGATCGACCGCTTCGTCTTCAACGATCAGGAACCCTGGTCCACCACCATTCCCCCGCTTCTGTTCATGATAATGGCCTGGTTTGGCGCGTCCTATAATGTCCGCCTGCGCACGCATCTGAGTTTCAGCGAGTTTCGCACCGCGATGCCGCGCGGCGGTCAATTGGCGTGTTTGTTTCTGGATGCCATTTTGTGGTTCATCTTTGCGGTCATTGTGATCGTGACCACAACGCGCCTCGTGGCGTTGTCGGCCTCGAACTTCCAGATCGTGCTTGGGACAGACAACATCATGCAATGGTGGTTTCTGTTGGCCGCGCCTGTGTCCTTCTTTTTGATGGTTGGTCGCGTGTTTCAGAACCTTGCTGACGATCTGCACAACTGGAAAACCGGAGAGCCGCTGATCAAGCAGGCCGTGATAGGGGCAGACTGATGACAGACGGAACTTTGGTTACACTAATTTCGCTGGGCGTGACGTTTCTGTTCATGTTGGGCGTACCGGTACTGCTGGTCATCGGATACTGGGTGATCGGATGCTCATTCGTTCTGGGTTTGACACTCGACAATATGGGTGCAGAGCTGCTGAACGTGTTCAACAAAGGCTTCGCCCTGTTGGCGATGCCGCTGTTCATCCTGACCGGTGATCTGATCAACAAATCGGGTATTGCAAGGCGGCTGAGCGATTTTGCTTACTCCTGCTTAGGCTGGATACGCGGCGGGCTGGCTATGGCATCCCTTGGGGCATGTGGATTGTTTGCGGCGATTTCCGGGTCGAACTCCGCAACGACCGCAACCATCGGATCAATGCTGCACCCTGAGATGGTTAAAGGCGGCTATGACGAACGCTTTAGCGCGGCCACGGCGGCGGCGGGCGGTACGGTTGGGATCATCATCCCGCCATCCATCATCTTCATCGTCTACGGGTTCTTGATGAACCTGCCCATTTCCGAGCTGTTCGTCGCCGGTATCATACCTGGTGCGCTTATGGTTTTTGGCATGCAATTTGCGTGCTGGATCATCTGCCGGATCAACGGATGGGGGCACCTGATCCCGCTGCAACTGAACCGGATTCTCAAAACGGCATTTGGTGCATGGCTCGGCTTTTTCGCCATCGGTCTCGTGCTTTGGGGCATCTATACAGGCAAATTCTCACCGACCGAGGCGGCGGGTGTTACCGTTGGCTTCTGTGTCATCGCGGGCTTGGTCAGCTATCCGATCAACCGGATTATGGGCGCGCGGGATAATATCTCGCCCACAGACAAGAGCTTTGCCGAAATGCTGGTTGTCGAAGGATTCACGATCCCTGAGATCCCCTCGATCGTGATCCGCTCGGCCCAGATCACGGGAATCCTTGCGCCGCTGATCGCGATCTCGGTGGTCATGCAGCAAATTCTGTCGCTGCTTGGAGCACAACAAACGATCGGAGATTTCGTGACTTCGATGGGAGGATATTACGCGGTTCTGTTCACATCGATGGTCATCGTCTTCTTCTCAGGCATGGTGCTGGAAAGCTTGCCGGTGACGATTATCCTTGCGCCGATCCTCGCGCCAATTGCTGCGTCGGTAGGGGTCGATCCGATCCATTTCTCGGTGATCTTCCTTGTTGGCGCATCGATTGGGTTCATCACACCGCCTTATGGCCTGAACCTCTATGTTGCGTCCGGTGTGACAGGTGTGCCTTACTTCCGGCTGCTGCGCTACACTGTGCCGTATCTTGTGGCTTTGCTGTCTGTGTGGATTTTGGTCTCTCTGGTGCCTGATCTGGCCTTGATCTTGTTGCCAAACAACTAGAGTTTAGCGGGATGGCAAACGCAGACAGGCGAGAGAAAGAATCCCAAATCCCGACGAACCTGCGTTTGCTGTTGATCCTTGAAGAGGTTGCAAAGCGTGGGGTCGCAGTCAAACCATCAGACCTGATTGAATCATTGGGTTTGGCAAAACCGACAGTACATCGCCTGCTTCTAACGGCTGAGGCCGAAGGGTTCCTTCAACGTGATCTGGATGGCCGGTCCTATGGTCCCGGGCCACGATTGCGGCAGCTGTCGGTCAACACGGTCTCGTCGGAACACCTTCGGACAGCCCGCCTTGCGATCCTTCGGGGCATCGCCGATGAAATTGGCGAGACCTGCAACCTCGCCATCCCGGATCGGGAAGGAATGATATATCTGGACCGGGTAGAAACGAAATGGCCCCTGAGGATTCAATTGCCGATCGGCACTCAGGTTCCGTTTCATTGCACGGCCAGCGGCAAGATGTACCTGTCTACGCTTCGTGAGAACACGTTGGACGGGTTTCTGTCCGCTCGTAAGCTGAACGCGAACACTAAGAAAACAATAACTGACCCAGAAGCTCTGCGCGCCGAAATCCTGAACATCGCGCAAAGAGGGTATTCAACGGACGACGAAGAATTCATGCCCGGGATGACCGCCATAGCTGTCCCTGTTCTAGATGAGCACGAAAGGCTTGTGGCTACATTGTCTGTTCACGCGCCAACCCAGCGTCACGAATTGGACAGTTTGATGCAGTTCCTTTCGCTGTTGCAGTTTGGAGCCTCCAAAATATCGGGATTGCTGGCCTCATAGAAAAGTGTTGAGGCTTAGTCATTCTGTGGGTCCCAATCTAAATTGATTGTTGTTCTGTTCATCCCACCTTTCGTTCGACCAATCAGACGTCCGCGCGCCCCCCTTTAGTCGCCAATTCCCGGATTGGATCAGAGTAGTTCCTTGGAAGCTGCTTTAGCGCATGTCCCTTGGGGCAGATGCATTGAACGTTCTCAGCATCTCATTCGACGTCGGCACGGGTTCATGTTCCGTCGTTGTGCACGGAAATGTAGATGACTGGTATCTGCGGAGTGATCTGGCGCTTATTCCCAATATTCGCTGCGCTTACTTCGAACTGGGAAAATGCACTACAAGGCAAATTTCGCCGCGCTGACGTCCGAATGCCGTCCAGCGCGGAGGCTTGACCGTTGAAGCTCCCATCAGTATCCCAAAAATATCAGAGCTGAACACGCACGAACACAACCCGTTTGGACGAAGAAGTTTTGGTTTACCGAAAGATGTCTTCCAGCCAAGCTCCGAAACGCTGTTTGGCCACTGCATCCGCTTTTGAGTTTTGCCCCGCAATCAAATAGTGACTCTGTTCTATTGGAACTGCTTCACCAACTATGGCGACCTTTCTTCCGGTCTCAATGGCGGTTTTGGCAAACCTCTCGATAACGATCGCGTTGCCGCCACCTGCGGCCACGATGTCCACCGCCGCAATTGTCGTGTCGACTACAAAGGTCGATGCGTACTGGGTTTGTTGAACCCCGATTGCGGAAAAATACCGTTCCCACATTTGTTGGAATCCCAGAATGTGAATGAGCGGCTGTTGTTGCAGATCTTCGGTGGAAGGGGCTTTTCCCCCAGATATCTTGGGGGCAATACGGACGATCTGTTCAGTGGATATTTTCCGAGCAGGGATATCAGTCCACTCACCACTTCCCACCCGCAACTCGACATCGACATTTTCACGGCCTGCGGATTCAGCCCAAATGTTCGAGACCAGCTTTATGGAAATATCTGGGTGGATCCGCAAAAACTCGGGCAACTTGTGAGCGAGAAACAAGGTCGCCGTGGATATTGGCGCGCGTACGACCAGCTCGTGCTTCTGGTTTGATCCGAACAGGCTGATCGTTGACAGATCGATATCTCTTAGGGCTTGCCGCACAGAAAAAGCGTATGCCTGACCAACTTCGGTCAGGCTTAGGTTGCGTGCGGCGCGATAGAATAAGGGGCAACCAAGTTGCGCCTCCAACGAGCGGACATGCAGGCTGAGTGCCGATTGCGTGATACCCAGCTCAGCCGCGGCGGCAGTAAAGCTCAGATGCCGCGCGGCGCATTCAAAGGAGCGAAGCCAGATAGGGTTAGGAGATTGCGGCATACTTAGCACCAAAAATTTTCGCTGATACTTGCCGGTTTTATTCGTTTTACACAATGCCATCAACGTTTGTACTTTTTGCGAAGTAACATCTTTGCCGATCACCCGGCGGGAATTGAAACAGGGAACCACGCGCATGAAAGTTGGATTTATTGGCCTTGGAAATGTCGGCGGGAAACTCAGTGGCAGTTTGCTGCGCAATGGCATTGATCTAACGGTGCATGACCTCAACCCCGAACTTGTGGATGATTTCGTTTCGCGTGGGGCGACCCGGGGTGAAAGCCCGGCCCAACTGATGCGCGATTGCGACGCCGTAATCACCTGTTTGCCATCGCCCGCCGCTTCGGATGCTGTCATGCAACAGATGCTGTCCGAGGTGAAGCCGGGCAAAATCTGGATGGAGATGTCCACCACTGACGAAGCTGAGGTAAAACGCCTGGGCGCAATGGTGATGGACGCAGGAGGCGCAGCCGTGGATTGCCCGGTTTCGGGTGGATGCCACCGTGCGGCGACGGGCAATATCTCGATCTTTGCGGGCTGCGACCGTGCCACGTTTGACCGTATCGCGCCTTTCCTGAAAACCATGGGTCGCCGCATTCTGCACACCGGCGATCTGGGCTCGGCTTCGGTGCTGAAAGTCGTGACGAACTATCTGGCCACGGCCAATCTTGTCACCTGCTGCGAAGCGCTGGTCACCGCCAAGGCGGCCGGTATGGACCTCAACACGACCTATGAGGCGATGAAGATCAGCTCCGGCACGTCTTTCGTCCATGAAACCGAAAGCCAGGTGATCCTGAACGGCAGCCGGGACATTTCTTTCACCATGGATCTGGTCAAAAAGGATGCCGGTCTGTTCCAGCAGGTGGCTGACCGTCACAATGTGCCGCTGGAAATCTCGCCTATGCTGGTTCAGATCTTTGAAGACGGCATCGAACGCTATGGCGAGCGTTGTTATTCGCCCAACATCATCAAACGTCTGGAAGAGGCCACCGGTCTGGACATTCTCGCCCCCGGTTTCCCGCCGGAAATGATGGATGATGAGCCGGAAGAACCCGGTTATGAGGTGATCCCGCAAGGCTCTGAACGCAAAGCCGCTGAATAAAAAAAGGACAGCGGTTTTGAAACGGATCTATACTTTTGGTGGGCACCCGGCGACACGTAACCTGACGGTGGCGGATATCAAGGCAGGCAAGGGCACGCGTAAATTCGTACAGACGACCGCCCTGAACCGCACCGAGGCTGCCGCGGCTCAGGCCGCGGGCATTGATCATCTATCAATCGTCGATCACGATCTGGCCGAGGTCCGCGCCGGTGCGCCTGACACGTTCACGACTGCCGCGCTGATGGCCAGCGATTATGAGACCCATCAGGACATCCTGCGTGCTGGTATACGTGCCGCCACCGCCGGGGCAGACGCGGTTTACACGTTGCGCAGTTTCAAGGCCGTGGAACTGCTGGCCGACGAAGGGCTGGCCGTTCAGGGCCATCTGGGTTTAGTGCCCCGCCTGTCGACCCAGATCGGTGGATTGCGCGCCTATGGGCGCACTGCGTATGAAGCAATGCAACTGGTCGAGGATCTGCGACGGTTGGAAGACGCTGGTGCTTATGCCGTCGAGTTGGAATGCGTTGCCGACGAGGCGATTGCAGAGATCAGTCCGCGTACTGGGCTGATCACCCACTCAATCGGTTCTGGCGGGGCTGCCGATGTGATCTTCCTTTTCCAGGAAGACGCTTGCGGCGACACCCCAAACCCTCCGCGTCATGCCAAGGCCTTTGCCGATATGGCGGGTGCCCGTACCAAACTGGAGGCCGAAAGGATGAAGGGTCTGACCGCCTATCGTACCGCGGTTCTGGACGGCGGTTATCCCGACACTGCGACGAGCATCGGCATGAAGCCCGGCGAGCATGAAAAACTACGCGAAGCGCTGGACAAGCGCCGCCCGTTTCACGAGTAGGCCCCACGATGACCTGCCGTCTGTCACGGAAATACCCGTATGAGCCGCCTCCGGCGTCATCCTGACCCAAAAGGTACATTTGTTCAGGAAAGGAAGGCCCGTGACGACCGCAGATACGAACGCTCGGAAAACAGCTCATACCTCCGAAGATCCCGCCCCCATGAGCCGCGAATGGCACTGGCACCCGGAACTTCCGGTAAAGCACGCCCCCTATTGGCACTGGCCACCCAAATTCGACGTGATGGGGAAATGGGTCTGGCAGAACTGGCTGCAATTTTCGGATCGTTCGATCTATCTTGCACTGGCTTTTCTGGTGGCGTTCTGGTTGCAGCCCGTCGGATCCGATCAGGCCATTATTGGCATTGGCTGGATGTCATGGGTGTTCATTCGCAATTGGGTGTTGCTGTTGGTCGTCGCCGGTGGGCTGCATATGTGGTTCTACGGTGTCGACGGGCAAGGCAAGTTGCTGAAATACGACCCCCGACCCTACATGAAGCGCAAGAATGCGCTGTATAAATTCGGCTATCAGACCTGGGACAACATCTACTACTCGATGGTCTTTGGTGCGACCATCCTGTCGATGTTTGAATGCTTCCTGCGCTGGATGTACGCCAACAACTATATCGGCACGCTCAGCTTTGTCGCGCATCCTGTGTGGTTCATTCTGCTGTTCCCGATATTGGCGCTTTGGCAAAGCTTTCACTTTTATGCCGTTCATCTATTTCTGCATCAGCCGTTCATATACAGGCACGTACACGCGGTGCACCACCGCAACGTCAACACCGGCCCTTGGTCCGGTATGTCGATGCATCCGGTCGAATCCTTCGGGTATCTTAGCGCGATTTTGATTGTTCTGATCTTGCCCAGCCATCCCGTTCACATGATTTTCCTCGGCTACTGGCTGATGCTGGGCGCAGCGTCGTCTCATTCGGGATACGAAGCGATTTGGGCGCGCGATCGTCAGGCTTTGCTGATAGGTGCATTTTTCCACCAGCTTCATCATCGCTATTACGAGTGCAATTATGGCAATGCCGAAATGCCCTGGGATAAGTGGTTCGGAACTTATCATGATGGGTCCGAGGACGCCACAAAACGTACCCGCAACCGAAAGCGTGAAATGCACGCTCAGGGCAAATAGCCAAAGTTCCAATTGCTGGCATTCGTCTATGCAGCTTTGGTCAGAAAGGGCTCACTTTCAGGCATTTCGAGAACGAAGCAATCGTTTTGAAATGGCACCGAAAGACATGGGTTTGTGTGCTTCAGCGCTATTCAAAGCGATAGAAGCGTTTTGCCGTGCCGTGGAACACATCGTCCTGGTTTGATGCCGGGATGAGTTCCTGGTGCCTGGAAACAACTTCTTTGTAAGTTGAACTGAGGCTGTCGACCGGAAAATTCGACCCGAACATGCAACGGTCGGCACCAAACTGTGACAGGCAGGTTGCAACGATTGGTGAGACGCTTTCAGCGCTCCAGTTATGATCAAACATTCCGAGGCCGGAGAGTTTGCAACAGATTTGCGGTAGGTTTGATAACGTTTTTAACCCGTCCGCCCATCTCTGCAAGCCTTGTGCGGTTCGGTCGTGGGGGGACCCTGCATGGCAAAGAGCAATCCGGGTTTCTGGGGCCTGCGACAACACATCTGCGGTCATTTCCATTAACTCAGGCAGCAATTGAAGATCGAAGGATAGCCCGCGTGAGCCCAGTTGTTTCAGACCAGCCAAGAACTTTGGGTCTTCAAGCAGCGTGTTTGTGCCGGTGATTGCATCCTCGCCCGGAGCGCGGCCGATGATCTGTCGAACGCCGCGTACAGACGGCAGGGTTTGAAGGCTGTCGAGTTGTTTGTCCAGATCATTAGCGGTCAGATCGCAGAAGGCCACTTGCACCAAGGGCCAGTCCGGGAACTGGTCGGCCACTGATTGCACCCATCGCGCTTCGGCCCAGGGGTCAGCCGCGCCTACCTGAATATGGACCGAAGCGCCGAAACTCTCGGCTTCGGCTTCTGCACGAAATTCCGGCAGCAAATAGTTTCGTTGGATGGGGGAGGGGTCGCCAAAGAATCGAGCGACGCCCTTTTCCATGAGCCAAGGGTAGGTCACTGCAGTGAGGTCCCACAGGTGGTGATGTGCATCTATTCTCATAACGTTTCGATCCCCGTGGTGCGTTCCAGAATATCGACACCTTGCGCTTTCCAGAAGTGCAACAGGTCTATGAAGACCCAGTTTTCGGCCAGTTTGTCACCAGCGCGGCGATAGATATCGATCACCCTGAATTCGCCGGGTTTTCCAGTGGCCGGCATGCCCATGAAACCTCCGGACAGAGTGGCCGTGAAGTTGGGCCAGCCAAAGAAGCCGCCATAGTGTCCCTCGGCCAGGCGGCAGACATGATTGGTCTTTGATCGGTTTGCAAAAGCGGCGCGGAACGGGCCTGAGTGTTGCTTGGCATAGCGTTCTATCGTGTAGGTCGCGCCGATCCCTTCGGGTCCCCACCAGATCATGTCTTGGTGCCAAGTTTGGGCCAATTCATCCTCAAGCGACAACCCACTGTCCCATTGCCCGAGATCCGAGATCATCGCGTTGATGACCGCCAGCGTCTTTTCGCCTTCTTCAGCGGGTTGTGCGTTCAGCAGCAGGCCGTCATGGGGTCTTGGTCCGGGTTGCACCAAATGCGCCGCTGTTTGTGGGGGGAACGGATTCTGTCCGGCTTGCACCATCAGGTGCGGTATGTCGAAATACATTGCTGTTTCGACAATCCTGTCACCGGCGACCTTGTAGAACGCGCAATAGCGCAGGAATGCCAGCTTGCCAGTTGGGCGAATGCCCAGCCACGGGCGATCGAACAGCCCCATCAAATGCCCCATGGACACGACCCAGACGTCAGCCTCGTCGTGCAGCGAGTTTTGCCCCGCAAACAGGATATCTACTCGGTTCTGCATGCGGGTCAGGCAGCTCTTTAGTGGTTGCCAGAATTTCTGGGCAACCTGTTCGGCGCCATTGATTTCGTTGAATGGATGAAAGCCGCGCCACTTCAGTTCCGGGGCGCAGTATTGGCTCATTACCTTCGGGATTTCTTGTTCTGTCGCGGAATCCAATGCGGTGTGAAGTGCAGAGACGAGTTTTTTTTCTGTCTGAAAGGTCACGATATTTGCCATTGTGATCAAAGTTTTACGAGAGGCGCGAAGCCGGGTTGAGTCGGGTATTTGCGTTAGTTTTGCATACGTATGCAAAAAAGTCTTGCCTGAATTGGCATATGCGAATTACAGTTTTGCAAACGTATGCAAAATGATTCCTTGCAGGGGGCACCATGGCGGAAATTCAATTGCGGAACGTCGGCAAGCGATGGGGCTCATTCGTTGGGGTTCACAATTTCGACCTGACCATTGCAGATCGCGAGTTTCTGGTACTGCTCGGCCCCTCGGGCTGCGGCAAGACCACCACGATGCGGATGATCGCCGGGCTTGAGGACGTGACCGAGGGCGAAATCCTGGTCGATGGCAATGTGATCAACGATCTGGAGCCGAAGGACCGCGATGTTGCGATGGTGTTCCAGAGCTATGCGCTCTATCCCAACATGAACGTCTACGAAAACATCCGCTTTCCGTTGAAGGTCCGCGGCATTGACCCGTCGACCCATGACGAAAAGGTGCGCCGGGCCAGCGCGATGGTCGAGCTGGACGATTTTCTGCATCGCAAACCCGCCGAACTCTCAGGTGGTCAGCGACAGCGTGTGGCGCTCGCCCGTGCTATCGTGCGCGAACCAAACGTGTTCCTGATGGACGAGCCGCTGTCAAATCTTGACGCCAAGTTGCGGGTCTCGACCCGGGCGCAGATCAAGAACCTCAGTCACGAGCTGGCGGTGACGACGATCTATGTAACCCATGACCAGATCGAAGCGATGACGCTGGCCGACCGGGTTGTGGTGATGAAACAGGGCGTGGTGCAGCAGGTCGGCAGCCCCACGGAAATCTATGACATGCCGGCAAACACGTTTGTGGCCAGCTTCATCGGTTCACCCGCGATGAATTTGATTGATGGCGACGTTTCAGGCGGAGTGTTCCGTACCAAACACGTCGAAATCCCAGTGGATGCGCCAGACGGTCCTATGACGCTGGGCTTCCGCGCCGAGGATGCCAGCCTTGCCGAAGGGCAGGGCCAGATCACCGCACCGATCTACACGCTGGAATTGCTGGGCGACGCGACCATGATCTCGGTCCGAGTCGGTGGTGCTCTGGTCTCGGTCAAAGCCGATAAAGCCTACCGCGCCGAGATTGGCGAGACAGTCTCGTTCTCGGTGCCGAAAGAAATCTGTCACCTCTTTGAAGCTGAAAGCGGTGCGCGGATTGGGGAACAACCCCACAAACAGCCCAAACGGGCTTAACACCGGTCCGGACGTCGACGACGGACCGATCCTGACAGGGAGAAACGCATGAAACTCAAGACGATCCTTATGGCAGGTGCCATGTCCATCGCCGCCACCGGCGCATGGGCTGAATGCGCCTTTGAAAATGATGTGCCGCTGAAATCGCTGTCCGCCGGGTTTGAAGCCTGGAAAGCGGTGACGGATGCAATGGCCGAATGCGGCAATTTCAGCGCTTCGCTGGATCAGGAATTCCGCGAAAAGCAACCCGAAGCCTTTGCGGCTGATCCCGCACTTTATCAGATCGGCGGTGTATCGAACGCAACACTGGTCCCCTTGCTGAACGCGGGCACGATCCGCCCGCTGGACGATCTGGTTGAAAAATATGGCCAGGATCTGCTGCCCAACCAGTTGATCAAGGTGGACGGACAAACCATGGCGATCGCGATGATGGTGAACGCTCAGCACCTGATGTATCGCGATGATGTTCTGGCCGAACTGGGCATCGAAGAACCCAAAACATATGGCGACGTTCTTTCTGCGGCGGCCAAGATCAAGGAAGCCGGCGTCATGGACTATCCCATCGGTGGGACGTTCAAGACCGGTTGGAACCTCGGCCAGGAATTCATCAACATGTACCTAGGCGAGGGCGGTTTGTTCTTTGGCGACAGCAACATGCCTGCAATCAACAACGAGCAGGGCGTGGCCGCGCTGGAAACCCTGAAGGCCATGACCGATTACATGGACCCGGAGTATCTGGTTTCTGACTCGACTTATGTCCAGCAGCAGTTCCAGCAGGGCAAGATCGCCATGGCCAACTTGTGGGCCAGCCGTGCCGCAGCCATGAACGACGAAGCTGAAAGCCAGGTTGTTGGCAAGGTGACCATGGCGGCGGCGCCGATGGGTTCGGCAGTGCCCGCAACCACCATCTGGTGGGACGGCATCGTTCTGGCCTCAAACATGTCTGATGAAGAAGCCGATGCCGCCTTCCGCGTCGCGCTTGAAGGCATGGATACGGACATGGTCAGCGCCAACAATGATGTCGCCGTCTGGCTAAGCACGGCCTATTCCGCAGGCGCTTTGGCCGCCGGTGCAGCAGCTTCCGCTGAAGGGGGCGCCAAGGCGTATCCGGCATCCGGTCCTATGGGCATCATGCACACGTCGTTGGGTAACGGCTTGGCGGACTACCTGACCGGTGCCAAAGACGCACAAACGACGCTGGCCGATATCGAGGCAGACTACGTCACTGCCGCGAAAGAAGCAGGCCTGATCAGCAACTGATCCTCTCATGGGAGGGCTCCGGCCCTCCCATCCCTTTCCCCCGAGAACCATTAGAAAGGCAGAGCCATGAACTTCCGGACATTTGCTGCTTTTGTCGGTCCCTCTGTCTTTATGATGCTTCTCTTTATCGCGTTCCCTTTGGTCAGCGTGTTCCAGCAGAGTTTCTATGTCACCCAGCCGATCTATGAGACCGTCGAAAAGGAAACCTGCACCCCTGGTTTTGTGACGCAGACCTGCGTGACCGAGCAAGTGTCACAACCGAAGCTAGACGAGCATGGGGAGATAATTACGCAAACCCAATATGTCGGGCTGCAAAGCTATCGCAATGTTCTGGAACCCGAGCGTGCATGGCGGGCCATTAGTGACGGCAGCTGGAACGTGCTGTCCACGATCAATTTCTGGAAGGCCCTGCGGTTCACGCTGACATTTACACTGATCACTCTGCCGCTGGTGGTCGGTTGCGGGCTAGGGATTGCGATCCTGATCAACAATGCCGCGCGATCGATCCGCGGACCGGTGATTTTTATCTCTCTACTGCCATTCATAATCACGCCGGTGATAGGTGTCCTGTCGATCAATTGGCTGTTCCGCGGCGACGGTATCCTGACTGCGATGATGGAATGGTGGTTGAATCGCGATATCGCCCTATTTGCCCAAGCCTGGACAATAGAAGTTCTCATGATGATCTACCGGGTCTGGCACGTGGCGCCCTTTGCTGCCATCATCTTCTATGCCGGTCTGCAAACGGTCAATCAGGACAGTCTGGAAAGCGCTGTTATCGATGGGGCAACACGCTGGCAGCGGCTGAAATATATCGTCATCCCGCATCTGATGCCGCTGATCATCTTTGTATCGATGATCCACCTGATGGACAGCTACCGTGTCTTTGAAGAGATCGTCGGCTTCTCGAGCCAGGGCTACGTGATCTCACTGCAGTGGCTGACATTTGACTACCTGACGCCGGATCAGGCGGGCAACAGGTCGATCAGCCGGGCCTCGGCCAACTCAATGCTGACCATGATCGGCGTTGTCATCCTGCTTATCCTGCCGCTGCGCCGCACATGGCGTGATCATAAAGGAGGCCACTGACATGTCCTCGCGCGCGCTTCGCCAACCGCTCAGCCTGCGGCTGACCTCGAATATCTTTCTGGCGCTTTGGTGCCTGATCGCGGCCTTCCCGATCTTCTGGATCGTGGTGATGAGCTTTAAATCGCCGGTCGATGCATTCGACAGTAACGCGCTGAACGTGATTTTTGGCCCTGCCACGCTGGGCGTCGGTAAGGGGCTGTCGCTGCTGGATATCATTCTGGGTGTTGCGGTGATCTGGGCGACGATAGTCATCGCCAAAAAAACACTGCCGCCGATGGTTAAATCCTACTCGAAGCCCGGACAGGAATGGTTCGGGTGGGTCATTGGCGTACTGGTCGTTTTGGTGGGCTTTCTCGTGGTGTTCTTTGTTGTTTTGCCTGCCGTTCTAAGCGTGCTCAACCCATGGTTCGGACCTTTGGGCCGGGATGTGCTTGGCCTGACGACCGAGCACTACAAGACCGTTTGGATCGACCGGGGTTTTTCAAACAACTTCAAGAATTCGCTGATTGTGACGACAGGCGTGGTTACCGTGTCGCTGACCGTTGGCACGCTGGCGGGCTATGGCCTGGCGCGCTCGGGATCGACACTGGCTTTCTGGATCCTGATCGTGGCGCTGGTGTTCCGCGCACTGCCGCATTCGGTACTGGTGGCCGGTTATCTGCCAGTGTTCATCAATTCGGCCGAATGGCTGGCCCCGATCCTGGGTGACAACGCCCCGACGCTGTATGGCAAACCCTTTGCGGTGATCGCCGTTCTGGTCGCGATCAATCAGCCATTCACCATCTGGATGCTGCGCTCATTCTTTCAGAATATCCCGGCTGAACTGGATGAGGCGGCCCGTGTCGATGGATGCAGCCATTTCCAAGCCTTCCGCCGTGTCATCATGCCGGTGATGTGGCCGGGAGTGATCACCACAGGCCTGTTCAGTTTCTTGCTGGCCTATAACGACTTTCTTGTCACCGCGTTGCTGCTGGACGCGCAGAACCAGACGATGGTTCCCGCCATCGTCGGCATGTTCAACCGCGAGACGACGACAACAGACCAAGTGGTTGCCGTGGCCGCCGCCGTTTCGATCACCGCGCCGCTGATCTTCCTTGTGCTGATCTTCCAGCGGCAGATCGTCAGTGGTCTGACAGCCGGGGCGGTCAAAGGCTGATGAGCAACCATGCCCGCCATAATGCCATGTCGCGCCATCCGGCGCTGAACAGGATGCCGAGGGACTTTCTGAGTATTGGGGCTGCAACTCCCAAACTCTTCCTCTGGCAACCTGAAAGGACATAGACATGAAAGGTTCCCGTCCCGAACAAGCGGTTCTGACCCGCGACACGGACATGAGCAAAACCGAAGACACGCGTCGCGTGATCGAAACCATGGTGGATGGTCTGAACGACCACCGCATTGATGACATCGGAGAATTCTTCACCCAAGGCTTCCGCTGGATGGGCAATCAAGGCTGCGGCACCAAAACCGGGCTGAAAGAGTTTCAGGAAAACTGGCAGCGCCCGTTTCAAGCGGCGTTTTCGGACAAGACCTGCATCGATGAGGCCCGTCTTTACATGGGCGAATGGGCAGCAGCCTTTGGCCGTCAGGAAGCAACCCATACGGGTGAGTTTCTGGGCATCGCCCCCACCGGCAAGCGGGTCGAGATCCGCTATATGGATTTTTGGAAAGTCGTTGACGGCAAGATCGTCGACAACTGGGTGAATGTCGATTTCGCACATGTCGCGGCGCAACTGGGCGTCGACCTGTTCAACGGCGAAGGCTGGGAAGCATTTGACCGGGGTGAGAAATGTCCACCCCGACCCGAAAACTGAGGATTGGAAACATGGCAATCGAGTATCTTAAACGCGGCAAATCCGATGCGGACCGGGCGGAAGATGATGCCAAGACCCGCGCCGTGGTTGAGGCGACGCTGAAAGACATCGAAACCCGCGGTGATGCTGCGGTGCGTGAATTGAGTGAGAAGTTCGACAACTACTCGCCAGCCTCGTTCCGCCTGAGCCAGCAGGAAATCGATGACTTGATCGGTCAACTGACCGATAGGGAACTGGCCGACATCAAATTTGCTCAGGAACAGGTGCGCACCTTTGCACAGGCTCAGCGGGATTCAATGCTGGACATCGAGGTTGAAACCCTGCCGGGCGTGATCCTTGGCCATAAGAACATCCCCGTACAATCGGTCGGATGTTACGTCCCCGGAGGCAAGTTCCCGATGGTGGCATCGGCCCATATGTCTGTGGCCACGGCCTCGGTTGCCGGTGTCCCTCGTATCATCGCCTGTACGCCTCCGTTCAAAGGCACACCAAACCCGGCAGTGATTGCGGCCATGCATTTGGGTGGCGCGCATGAGATCTACGTTATGGGCGGTATTCAGGCCATTGGTGCGATGGCTTTGGGCACAGAGACTATTGATCCCGTTCACATGCTGGTTGGTCCCGGTAACGCCTTTGTCGCGGAAGCCAAACGCCAGCTGTTCGGGCGCGTCGGCATTGATCTGTTTGCAGGTCCCACCGAAACTATGGTGATCGCCGATGAGACCGCAGCAGATGCCGAACTGTGCGCAACCGACCTGCTGGGGCAGGCCGAACACGGCTATAACAGCCCCTGTGTGCTGCTAACCAACTCTCACAAGCTTGCCAAAGAGACACTGACCGAGGTGGACCGCTTGTTGCGTATCCTGCCGACTGCAGACACCGCGAAAGTGTCTTGGGATGAATATGGCGAGGTGATCGTCTGCGACACATATGATGAGATGCTGCAAGTCGCAGATGACATCGCCTCAGAACATGTGCAGGTGATGACAGATCGCGACGATTGGTTTCTGGAGAATATGACCTGCTATGGCGCGCTGTTCCTTGGTCCGCGCACCAATGTGTCGAACGGGGACAAGGTGATTGGTACGAACCACACCCTGCCAACCAAGAAGGCCGGGCGTTACACCGGTGGGCTTTGGGTTGGGAAGTACCTGAAAACGCACAGCTACCAAAAGGTTCTGACCAATGAGGCGGCGACACTGATCGGCGAATACGGCTCGCGTCTGTGCATGTTGGAAGGCTTTGTGGGCCACGCCGAACAGTGCAATGTCCGTGTGCGTCGCTATGGCGGCATCAACGTGCCCTATGGCGAGCCGGCGCCGTATCGGGATGCTGCTGAATGAGTGACAGGCATACACAGCATAAAGCCCTGATCGCTCCGCTCAGGGCTGCGATGTATGATTTTTCCGAGGCCGGTGTTCGCGCGGCACTGGCCGAGGTAACGGCCTCGGACGCCGTTCTCCACCTGTGCCATCCCTTTGGCGACAGCATTGGCAGCGACGCTTTCTATGACCGCGCCTATAAAGACCTGTTGACTGCATGGCCCGATCTGGAACGGCGGGATTACATCGTCATGGGTGGACCGGATGAACATGGTTCTGACTGGGTTGGATGCGGCGGCTACTACACCGGTACATTCACCAGCCCGTGGCTGGACATCCCGCCGACCGGCCACCAAGTCACCATGCGGTTTCATGAGTTTTACCGTTTCGAAAACGGCAAAGTTGCTGAAATGCAAGCCCTTTGGGATATCCCCGAGGTGATGATGCAGGCCAGTGCCTGGCCCATGGCCCCCAGTCTTGGCCGCGAATGGCACGTGCCCGGCCCGGCCACGCAGGACGGGTTCGTTCCCGGTCCGTATGATGAGGCAAAGGGCAAAGAGACCTGCAAGCATATCATCGACATGCTGGAGCACCTCAAGAAACACCCGTCGCAAGGCGGCCCCGAAGTTATGGAGATGGAGCGGTTCTGGCATCCCCGCATGAACTGGTATGGCCCCTCAGGCATCGGCACCGGACGAGGCTATGCAGGATTCCGCAACTGGCACCAGATCCCGTTTCTGAACGGGATGCCGGATCGCGGGCAGTACGTGGACGACATCACCTATCACTTCTTCGGCGATGGCGAATACGCGGCTGTGACCGGCTGGCCCAATATGATCCAGACCGTCACTGATGACGGCTGGATGGGCATCGCGCCCTCGGGCAAGAAAATCACCATGCGCAGCCTCGATTTCTGGCGGCTGGAAAACGGGCGCATTCGTGAAAACTGGGTGCTGGTCGATCTTCTGGATGCTTATCGCCAGCTAGGCGTTGACGTCTTTGCCCGTCTGCGGGAATTCAATAAGGCCCGAAACGTGGGGCGCATTGAAGTACCGGATGGAATGAGCTGATGACTGAATTGCCGCGCACCCCTTCGTTTTCCCTGAGGGGAAAGACCGCCCTGGTGACAGGTGCCTCTTCAGGCATTGGGCAGGGCTGTGCCGTGGCCCTGGCCGAGGCGGGCGCGCATGTCGTCTGTGCGGCCAGAGGCGAAGATCGGTTGAATGCAACTGTCGCTGCTCTGCAGGCAGAGGGTTGGTCGGCCGAGGCGCTGGTTTTGGATCAAGGCGATCTGGATGCGCTAAAGCAGCTTTTTGAAACGCGCAGCTTTGATGTTGTGGTGAATTCGGCCGGGGTTGCACGGCACAGTGCTGCTATTGAGACAACGCCAGAGGATTTCGATGTTGTCACCGGCGTCAATCTGCGTTCGGCCTACTTCCTATCGGCCTATGCCGCGCGTGCTTTGATCGAGGCTGACAGGCCAGGTTCGATCATCCACATCTCCAGTCAAATGGGGCATGTTGGAGGGGTCGAACGGGCGCTCTACTGTGCGACCAAACACGGGCTTGAGGGGATGGTCAAATCAATGGCCATCGAATGGGGCAAACAGGACATTCGGATCAATACGGTCTGCCCGACGTTTATCCGAACGCCTCTGACCCAATCTACCTTTGACAACCCAGAACGCGCCGCGTGGATCATGGATAAGATCAAGTTAGGTCGCGTGGGCGAGGTCGAAGACATCATGGGCGCGGTACGCTACCTCGCCTCAGACGCCTCGGCGCTGGTCACGGGCACTTCGATGTTGATTGACGGAGGTTGGACGGCAGACTGATGGCTGAGAAAGTAACATCACTTCAGGTCGCCCAGCTTGCAGGTGTCAGCCAGTCTGCCGTCAGCCGCGTCTTCACGCCGGGCGCTTCGGTCAGCAAGAAGACGGAAGAGAAAGTGCGCAAAGCCGCGACCGAGCTTGGCTATCGCCCCAATGTGTTGGCGCGCGCTATGGTGTCAGGCAAAAGCCGCATCATCGGTTTGGTCGTCGCCTATCTCGACAACTATTTCTATCCCGAAGCGCTTGAGAAGTTGTCGAACGAGTTGCAGGAGCAAGGCTATCACGTCCTGATCTTCATGGCCTCCAGAACCGCCGGAAACATTGACGACGTTATGGAGGAAATTCTTGATTATCAGGTTGATGGCGTGATCCTGGCCTCGGTCGCGATGTCGTCCGATATCGCAACACGGTGCCAACAGGCTGGTGTACCAGTCGTGCTGTTCAACCGTAGTCAGGATATCGACGGGATCACCTCGGTGACCTCTGACAATTATTCCGGCGGTCGCAAGGTCGCCGAATTCTTTGTTGCCGCAGGCCACAGTCGCATCGCTTATATTGCCGGTTGGCAGGGTGCCTCAACCCAGCGAGACCGCGAGGCCGGGTTTCGCGCCGCACTCGGTGATGCGGGTCAGGATTTGTACGCCTACGAAATCGGAGAGTTCCTGACCGAGAATGCGCGATTGGCCGCGCGCCGCATGTTTGATGTTGAACCGCAAAAACGACCCGACGCGGTGTTCGTCGCCAATGACCATATGGCGCTTGCCGTGATGGACGTCATTCGGTTTGAACTGGGAATGCGTATACCAGAAGACGTTTCTATCATTGGATACGATGACGTACCGCAGGCGGGATGGCTTGCCTATAACCTCACCACCATTCGTCAACGCGCCAACCTGATGGTTGCTGAGACCGTTGATGCCTTGTTGGACCATATTGAAAACCCGGCAGTTGCCGCAGCCCGCAAGGTCGCGATTGATGGGCCGTTGATCGTGCGCACTTCGGCACGGCTGCCCAAAGGCTGGACCCCGCAAAGGATGAGTACATGAAAGGCTTTGATCCCAAGTTCCGGGATTTTCCCGACTATATCATCGGAATTACCAAAGAGATCTGGGAAGACCGGGGCATCGCAACCCTGCACGAGTATTACAGCGAAGACATCGTCGTTCGCTCACCCGGTTCGGTGGTTTTGGGAAATCAGAATGTGATCGGCGCCACGATGGCGACCTTGGCCGAGTTTCCGGATCGGCAGTTGATGGGTGAAGATGTGATCTGGTCGGGCACGCCGGAAGAGGGCATGCTGAGCTCTCACCGCATCCTCTCCACTGCCACGCATCTGGCCGAGGGGGTTTACGGCAAGCCTACGGGTACAAAACTATGCTATCGAATTCTGGCCGACTGCCACGCCATCGACAACCAGATCAACGACGAATGGTTGATCCGCGATCAGGGCGCGATTGTGCGGCAGATGGGCTGGGACCCAAAGGAATACGCCGCTGATCTGATTGCGCGCGAGGGCGGTAAGGACAGCTGCACCAAGCCTCTGACCCCCGAAATCGACCAGCCCGGCCCCTACAAGGGTCGCGGCAATGATAATGAGTGGGGGCAGCGATATGCTGATATCCTGACCCGGATTATGAGTGCCGATATGGGCACAATCACGGCCGAATATGACCGTGCGGTGCAGTCGGAATATGTGGGCGGCGTCACGGGGCACGGCTGGGATGCTGTCGACCGTTTCTGGATGGGGCTGCGGGCAAGTTTCCCGAATGCTGAATTCAAGATTGAACACCAGATCGGGCGCGACGACCCGGATATGTCGCCGCGATCAGCAATTCGCTGGAGCCTTTGGGGCAAGCATGACGGATGGGGCATGTTCGGAGCGCCGTCGGGGGCACAGGTTTATGTCCTCGGCATCAGTCACGCCGAGTTTGGCGCACTGATTGCGGGGCAGCCGCAGTTGCGCCGTGAATACACTCTGTTTGATGAAACCTCGGTCTGGAAGCAGATCTTGTTGCAGAACGGAGAGGTCTGAGTGGCCCGCCCGGTCGCATATCGCATCCTTGCAGGTGGTCTGCGTGAAACCGGAGCCCGTCGACGTTTCCATGTGTTCCGTCAAAGCCTGCGGGCGCGGCGACTGAACCTGCGCCCGCCAGGGGAGTGAGCGCCTGTGCCGCCTGAGCACACGAGCTTGCATTCCTGAAAACAAAATATCGGATCATACGTAATGACCAAATCAGCCATCACTTCCCGCATTGTCCGCTACGGCGAGCTCCAACCCTGTAAAACCGCATTTATCGATGCCCATACGCCGGGCAGCGATCAGAAAGAGAATTTCACGATCATCGGCGGTGGCGTCTCGGAGTCCCCGGATCAACACGTGCACATCACCGACAAGGTCGGCTTCAACATCGGTGCCGCGGGTCAGCCGCCGAAATGCCGGAACTCATTGCACACCCACACAACGGCCGAGGTTTTCTTTGTTGCCAAAGGACGCTGGCGCTTTTTCTGGGGCCGTTATGGCACCGCCGGTGAGTTCATCGCCGAGGAGGGCGATATTTTTAACATCCCGACCGGCATCTTCCGTGGTTTCGAAAACGTTGGCCAGGACTACGGTATGATCATGGCAATCCTGGGCGGAGACGACGCGGGAGGAGGCGTCACTTGGGCCCCTCAGGTCATCGAAGATGCGCAGGCGCATGGCCTGACGCTGGGTGACAATGGCGTTCTTTACGACACCAAGAAAGGGCAAGAGCTGCCTCACAATGTGCGGCCAATGCCCTTGCTGACCGAAGAGCAGTTGAAGGGCTATCCTGAGGTTCCGGTTGAGGATGTCGTCGGCAAATATGTTGCACGGTATTGGGATTTGATGGCGTTGTCGGCCAACAAGCCTGCGCAGGTGATTGGCGAGAGCGGGCTGATCAAGGATAAGCCGGGGTTTGCGGTCGACTTCCTTGGCCGCGGGTCCTCTGTGACCGAACCGATTGCGACGGATAAACCTGTGGTTCTGATGCCAGCCAGCGGTCACTGGCATATCTCGATCGACGGGCACGAAACCACAATTTCGACAGGCGACACAGCTCTGGTTCTGCCCGGTGAATCCTATAGCGTTCAGCCATCAATGACCGGGCAGGCGGGCCTGTACCGGATCACTGCAACCGATGAACCGGCAGGAGCGACCTGGACAGGATGAGCGCAGACCCGAACGACACCCAAGCCATATATGAGCGGCAAGCCACAGAGTATGACAAGCGCCGCTCAAAGGCCCTGTTCGAAGCGCGCTGGCTGGCGCGCTTCACGGCCAGCCTTAAACCGGGTGACCATGTACTGGATCTGGGCTGTGGCACAGGCGATCCCATTGCGCGCTGGTTTATGGCCGAAGGGTTTGACGTCACAGGTGTCGATTTTTCCAAAGCCATGCTGGCCATCGCCAAAGAACGCTGGCCGGACGGGGATTGGCGGAAAGCTGACATGCGGGAATTTGAGCTGGATCAGCAATTCGATGGGATCATCGCCTGGAACAGCTTTTTTCACCTGACAGCGGATGAGCAGAAGAGCTGCATCACCCGCATGGCGCGCCATTTACATAGCGGTGGAATGCTGATGCTGACCGTAGGCCCACGCGCAGGGGAAGTCAGCGGTACGGTGGGATCAGAGCTCGTCTACCACGCCTCGTTGTCCCCGGCCGGTTATGCAACCTGCCTTGAAGAGAACGGGCTGCAATTGACCGGTTTTTTGGCCGAAGACCCCGAAACCCAAAGCCATACTGTGCTGATGGCACGAAAACTGTAAGGAGGTCTTTATGGCCGTAAAAACCACACATGTTGGGTCTTTGCCCCGAACACAGGACGTCGTGGATCTTATCTTTGCCAGGGAAAACGGTGAACCTTATGAAGCAGCCGCGTTTGACGCGTGCATGGCTGCCGCAGTCTCTGAAACGGTGCGCAAACAGGTCGAAGCTGGCGTTGATTTAGTCAGCGACGGAGAGACTTCGAAGATTTCTTACGCGACCTATGTCAAGGACCGCTACACCGGGTTTTCCGGTGACAGCCCTCGAAACGCGCCTGCAGATTTGAAGATGTTCCCCGGCTTTCTGCAGCGGCTGGCCAATGATGGCGGCACGCCGCAATACGCCCGACCAATGTGCACCGGCGAGGTGCGATCGAAAGGGCAGGGCGAGCTAGAGAAAGACATTGCCAACCTCAAGGCGGCTATGACGCAGCATGGGGTCGAGCGCGGTTTCATGAATGCCGCGTCCCCGGGCGTGATCTCTCTGTTTTTGCAGAATGATTTCTACCCCACGCGTGAGGCCTATCTGGCGGCGCTGGCCGATGCCATGAAAGAGGAATACGAAACCATCGTGGCCGCTGGTTTGGATCTGCAACTGGATTGCCCCGATCTGGCCCTGTCACGTCACATGCTATTCACAGACATTTCTGACGACGCGTTCGTCAAAATCGCAGACATGCATGTCGAGGCCCTGAACCACGCACTTCAGAACGTCCCGCAGGATCGCGTGCGGGTACATATCTGCTGGGGCAACTACGAAGGCCCGCACTGCTGCGACATTGCAATGGACAAGGTGTTCAGCACCCTGATGGCGACCAAATCGCGCTATGTCCTGTTTGAGACCTCGAACCCGCGTCACGCCCACGAGTGGACCGTGTTCCGCGACCGCAAATCTGAGATACCCGGTGACAAGGTTTTGGTCCCCGGTGTGGTCGACACCACCACCAATTTCGTCGAGCATCCCGCGCTTGTGGCCCAACGGATCGAACGTTTTTCGGGAATCGTCGGCGCGGACCGGGTGATGGCAGGCAGCGATTGCGGCTTTGGCACTTTCGCGGGCTTCGGCGCGGTTGACCCTCAGATCGCCTATGCCAAGTTGGCCGCGCTATCTGAGGGGGCCAAGCTGGCCTCCGCATGACACCCGTGATTTTCTTGCCGGGCATGATGTGTGACGCCCGGCTTTTTGGCCCGCAAATAGACGCACTGTCTGGCAGGATGCCGGTGATGACTTTCCCGTTGTCGCGGCATGACAGCGTACAGGCAATGGCAGATGACATTCTGCAAAATACGCCGTCTGAATTCGCGCTGGCAGGATTGTCGATGGGCGGTATCGTGGCAATGGAAGTATTGCGTCATGCCCCGGAACGTGTTTCGCGCCTGGCTTTGCTTGACACAAATCCACTAGCCGAAAAACCAGAGGTTAAAGCCCGCCGCGCGCCTCAAATGGCAGCCGTTCGCGACGGCAAGCTGAGGTCGGTGATGCGAGACGAGATGAAGCCCAGTTACCTGTCGGACGGGCCCAACCGGGGGGCTATCCTGGATCTGTGCATGGCAATGGCCACCGACTTGGGCCCTGACGTATTCTTGCGCCAATCGCAGGCTCTGATGGATCGCCCGGACCAAAGCGTGACGCTGACAGCTTACACGGGAAAGGCTTTGGTTCTGTGTGGGCAAGAAGATCGGCTGTGCCCCGTGGAACGCCACCAGTTGATGCACGATCTATTGCCAGACAGCGCGCTGGAGATCATCGAAGGCGCTGGGCATCTGCCGACATTGGAACAACCCCAAGAAACCACAGCGGCCTTGATCCGTTGGTTGGAGGACACATGACGCCATCCCTTTTGTCTCTGCTTCGCAAGGTCGATACCCCCACCGTCTGCAATGCCATCGAAGTGGCGCAGGGCAAGCGCGGGTTCGATGATTTCACTCGCGGCACCATGTTGTGTTCAGCGCCTGAAGAACCTCCGATCGTCGGTTATGCCCGCACGGCCAAAATAGCGGCAGTCAATCCACCGACCGAGCCGCCTGACGTCATCAAGGCCCGACGTATGGCCTATTATAAATACATGGCCGAAGCGCCCAATCCGTGCGTCGCGGTGATCGAAGATATGGATTATCCGGATTGCATCGGAGCCTATTGGGGTGAAATCAATACATCCGTCCACAAGGGTTTTGGTATGTCCGGTGTCGTAACCAATGGCGTCATGCGGGATCTGGGTGACTTACCCAAGGGGTTCCCGGTCGTCGCCGGTTCCGTCGGGCCAAGCCACGGTTTCGTCCACGTCCGCGAGATTGATACACCGGTTTCCGTTTTTGGCCTGACAGTTAATCCTGGCGAACTGGTGCACGCCGACCGTCATGGCGCGTTGGTCGTACCCGGTGATGTCGTCGATCAGCTAGAAGCCGCAATCCAAAAGCTATTGGCGACAGAACACATCGTCTTGGATGCAGCCTGTCAGCCGGAGTTTGATTTTGATGCTTTTGAGACCGCTTGGGCGGCCTTTGAAAAAGCCAGGGTCTGATTATTGGGGCAGTTACTCCACATGCCGGTTGAGTGGAGAAGAAAAAACCCAAGGTCTTGCTGATTTCAGTTGAGAAGTGATCTGGTATTTTCACCGAGATTTGCCTCGTCCCTGTTCATTCGCAGCGATCATCTTGTGGTCGGAACAAACTTGGCGGAGGGTCTCTTTGAAGACCATCGTCAAAAACGGGTTTGTAACCACTCGCAAAAAGCGGCCGAAACGTGTGACCCTGCCGTACCTGTTTTGTGTTGCAAGACGTAGTGGGCCTGGCCTGTATCAACGGGGGCGCCGACAATTTTGATCTGGCGGCCGCTTGCGATGGCTTGCTGCGCGAACCGGTTGATCATAATGGTGCAGCCGCTTTCCGCGGCCACCAATTCGCAGGCGGCAACCGAGGTATCGACGATAAGGCGCGGGGATACATCTGCATTGGGCAGACCACGGGCCGACAGATACCGCGCCCAATGATCGTCGAACCCCAGAACGTGGATGGCAGCGTGGGCCAGCAGGTCCTTGGGTGTTTTGATCTTTGGCGCGGTGCGCACACCGCAAACCGGAACGATGTACTCATCAGAAAGCTTGATCATGCGCGTGTCGGAATGGGTTTGCGGAGCCAGCAGGATGTCAATGTCCACGGGATGCCCTTCCCGACCGCTCTGCCACAAAGAGGTAACAAGTTTGATTCCGATACCGGGATGGGCGGTCTGAAAGGTGGCAAGTTGCGGCGCCAGCCAAATGATCATGGCCGCCGACGCCCGCACCACGATCGCCGTCTCCAAGGCAGGCCCAAATAGGCCGTTTGTGGAAAAAGCAATGTGCTCCAATGAATCCCGCACCGATATCAAATAGGCCCGGCCGATTTCCGTCAGTTGCAGGCTTTTCGCCTTGCGAATGAACAGTTTCTGCCCCAGCTGACCTTCCAGCGCCTTCATGTGCTGACTGACTGCCGTTTGTGTCAGCCCCAACTCTCGACTGGCGGCGGTAAAGCTTAAATGACGTGCGGCGGCCTCGAAAGTGCGAAGCCAGTTCAGATTCAGATTGCTTTTCATTGCCCATTCATAAGTTTTTTATGTGCATGGAGGCAAATTCTTTCATTTTCCTTCATTTTGGGCGACGGCTAGACAGAAATAATCGACGACGAAGTCGACCAGACGAAAAGGAGCGACCTATGCCGGAGATCATTCAAGAAACAGACACCGACATGGTTTTGAGCCTTGTGGATCTGGCGCGCTATCCCATTGCGGATCTGGAAAGTGCCGAAGGCGCTGCGTTTCTCAAGGCTTGTCAGGACCAGATGGAGGAACATGGCTGGTGCAATCTGGATGGGTTTATCCGTCCCGAGGCGCTGGTTGCTCTGGCCGATGAATCCAACGCCTTGCTGCCCACCGCTGACGTGCTGACCATCAAGCGCAACATCTACCAGGGCGCAATTGATCCGTCGCTGCCCAAGGATGATCCGCGTCGTAAGGAATATACGCATGTGGCAACGCAATTGGCGGACGATCAGCTGCCAAATGAAACGCTCATCCAACAGCTTTATCAGTCGCCGCGTTTGACGGACTTTGTGCGCCGCGTTCAAAAGAAAGAGGTGCTGCATCGTTGCGCCGATGAGTTTCAGGCGCTGAATGTCGTCGCCCTGCATCCAGGAAGCTGGCACGCCTGGCACTATGATACGACGGAATGCACCGTGACGTTGCTGTTGCAGGCCGCTGAAACTGGCGGTGATTTTGCCTTCTTGCCAAACTCGCGCACCGACGAAACCGAAGACCGCGAGGCGGTGGATCGTTTGCTTGCCGGCGATATGTCCCATGCACAGAAGTTTGACCGGGGTGCCGGTACTTTTACCCTGTTTCGCGGTGGCTATTCTTTACACGGGGTCACAGAGGTCGAAGGGTCGACCCGCCGTGTCACCGCGATTATGACATATGACGAACAGGAAGGCCGTTTGATCAGCGACGACATCAACATTCGGATCTATGGTGATCGCGTCAAAAATATTCTCGCGGATCGCGCAGCCCCCAGCATCAACGCATAAAGGACCAAGCCATGAAAACTGCTCTACTCGTCATTGATGTGCAAATGGCACTGGCTCATGAGGATGCAGCCGGTGCCGTGCGATCTTGCCCCGAGGCAGGCGACAATATCGGCCGGCTTCTGAGCAGGTTTCGCGCGCAAGGTGACAAGATCGTCCATGTGCATCACCACGGGCTTGACCCCGGCGATCCATTTCATGCGGATGCGCCTGGTGCGGCTGTTCAACCCTTTGCGGCACCGCAGGGGGATGAGCCGGTGATCATCAAATACGTCTCCAGCGCCTTCGCCGGAACCTCGCTCGAGGCTGATCTGCGCGCCGACAATATTGAGCGTGTGGTCATCTGCGGGGCCACGGCCAATCACTGCGCCGAGTCTGCCGCGCGCTCTGCAAGCAGTCTGGGCTTTGAGATGGTCTATGCCTCAGATGCCGTCTGGGCTTATGACGCGACCGGGCCGGACGGGGTGACCCACAGCGCCGAACAGATCCATTCCGTCACACTTGCCAACCTGCAGGGTGAGTTTGGTGAGGTATGTTCGACCGACACCATCCTGAACGCGTAAGCAAAACAACTAACCCCGAGGACCGCGAAGATGCGCATTGGATTTATTGGGCTTGGCACCATGGGCGGCCCTGCGGCCCTGAACCTGATCAAGGGCGGGCATGACCTGACGGTCTGCGACCTTGATCGAAACCGGGCAGAAGAGCACCTGGCGCTTGGGGCGAAGTGGGCAGAGACCCCTGCGGCAGCGGCGCAAGCGGCGGATATCGTGTTCACCATGGTCTTTGGACCAAAGCAAATCGAACAAGTGGCAGGCGGCGACGATGGGCTGCGGTCCGCCATGTCCGCGGGGCAGGTTTGGGTGGATATGACAACCAACAAACCCGCCTTTGTGCGCGAGCTTGCCGCCACCTTTGCTGAGATCGGAGTGCAGTTGATTGATGCGCCGGTCACAGGTGCCGTCGATGGCGCACGTACCGGCAACATGCCCCAATTTGCAGGTGGGGATGAGGCGACCGTCGCGCGTATTCGTCCTGTGATGGAGCTGATGGGGCCGCTACACTACATGGGCCCCAGCGGCAGCGGGTCCGTGACGAAACTGGCCAGCAATCAGCTTTGGGCCATCCATGCGACAGCCATGGGTGAAGCACTTGTGATGGCGGTGAAATCCGGTGTCGATCTGTCACGGGCCTGGGATGCGCTTAAGATCGGGGCCAGCGAAAGCTGGTGTATGCATCACGACGCCCCGTCCGTTTTTGCCGGACATTATGATCCGTCCTTCACCCTGGACCTGTGCCAAAAGGATCTGGGCCTGATCGTCGAGGCCTGCGACGACGCCGGCACCGCCGCCCCGGCCACACGGCTGGTGTGCACGCAGTTCGAAGCGGCCCGCGAAAAGTACGGGGGTGACAAGGGCGAATTGCATGTGGTGAAGCTTGAAGAGGACAATGCTGGCGTGTCACTTCGCCTTGACGGGGATTGGATCCCGCACTGGGAAAAATAACGAAGGGCCAATCTGGGCCCTAACCCCAAGGACGCGTGGCACTGGTTAATGAGCGCATCTGCTGCCCAGCATTCGAAGGGCCGCTTTGAAGCGGTAGCTGACGCAAATGTTGATCCTTATCGTTCCAGCCCAACATCCTGAACAGGAATACCCAAACCGACTTTCTTTCTTCCCATGACAACAGATGTGCGAAATCGACGGACGTTTGAGTTGTCGAAGAACAGTCGTTTCGTGAGTTCCTGAAAATCATCCATATCCTTTGCGGTGCAGACCAGACAGAAGTCGGCGTCTCCGGTGATGTAATAGCACTGCTGTACCATAGGCTCTGATTGCGCCTGACGTGAGAATGCGTCGATCTGATCCTGACGCTCACGCTCCAATTCGACCATGACAATGAAGCTCATCGCGACACCCAGCTTTTTCGGGTCAACGATGGCGACTTCCGATAGAATTGCGCCCGAGGTTCTGAGTGCCTTTAACCGCCGCTGAACAGAGGCCACGGACAAGCCTGTTTCGGACGCAAGCGCTTCGAGGCCTATCTTGGCATCGGTTTGCATCAAATGAAGCAGATTTCGGTCAAACTGATCGAGTTTCATGAGAATTTCCTTTGAGGCAAGAAAATTTCCCGATAATTAGGAAAAATTGACCATAATAGATCACCCTTCGCGTGTACAACTTTCTGTATGAAAAATCCAACGATACTCGATGTTGCAAAACCGCTGGCGCTGCTGGCTGCATGCCCTGCCTATAAACCAAGTCTGTTGGAGACACGCAGTCTCCAAGACAGACCTATTCTGATCAAGGACGAAACCAACAGGATGGGATTGGGCGCATTCAAAGCGCTCGGGGGCGTTTACGCTGTTGCCAAGCTGATAGAAGCGCGGGTTGGTCATCCTTTGGAACCAAACGCCTTTTTGGATGAGTCCGTAAAGGCCATCGCGCGTTCGATGACTTTTGTCTGTGCCAGTGCAGGCAATCATGGCATGGCCGTGGCCGCCGGTGCGCGGCTGTTTGGCGCAAAGGCCCGCATTCACCTTGCTGAAACAGTGCCAGAGGACTTTGCAATTCGCCTGCGGTGTAAGGGTGCTGAAGTTGTCCGATCGGGCGACGACTACGAGGCGAGCGTTGCGGCAGCCATAGCCGACGCAGAGGCATCTGGCGCAATCCACCTCGCCGATGGATCATGGCCTGGATATACGGAACCTCCGCGGTTGGTGATGGAAGGCTATACTGTCATCGCCGAAGAAATGCGGATAGAGTTGGAAAACTCTGGGAATTGGCCAAGCCACGTTTACTTGCAAGCAGGTGTTGGCGGGCTAGCTGCGGGG
This sequence comes from Ruegeria sp. A3M17, assembly GCF_003318255.1. Taxonomy (GTDB): domain Bacteria; phylum Pseudomonadota; class Alphaproteobacteria; order Rhodobacterales; family Rhodobacteraceae; genus Ruegeria. The sequence goes on along the minus strand of NZ_QOCF01000031.1, from coordinate 120,999 downwards.
ATCGCTTACATGATCCGGTCAACCTGGGCGGTTCAGCCAAAGATCATAGTGGTCGAACCGGATGCGGCCCCTTGCCTTGCCGAAAGCACCCGGGCGGGGCAGATCGTAACGGTTGAGGGCCCCGTGTCCAATATGGGGCGTCTGGATTGCAAAACGCCTTCTATGTTGGCTTTGGAAATTCTGGAACGGTGCGCCGACGACTGGGTTACGGTCACTGACTTGCAGGCCTTGGACGCTGTAAAACATGCGCGCGATCTGGGCTTTTCCACCACGCCATCTGGCGCAGCGGGGCTTGCAGCCTTGTTGACGGACGAGGCTAAATTGCCGTTGATCGTGCTGTCCGAAGGAGACGTTCCCGATGCTTGATCTCGTTGCGTTTCGCCGTGATCTGCATGCCCACCCGGAAACAGGCTTCGACCTTGACAGGACCTCGGAGCTGATCGCGGCCGAGTTGGAACGCGCGGGACTTGAGGTCAGCCGGGGTGTGGGCCGCACGGGAATTGTGGCCACCTTGCGCCGTGGTCCGGACGAAACCGCAATCGGTTTTCGAGCCGACATGGACGCGCTGCCGATACACGAGGCCACCAACTTGCCGTACCGCTCGGGAACGGAAGGCAAGTTTCATGGATGTGGCCACGATGGCCACAGCACCATGCTGTTGGGGGCCGCACTGGAGCTTGCGGCAGACTCGTCTTTTGACCGCACCATTCACTTCATCTTTCAGCCGGATGAAGAGAACGGAAACGGGGCCGCTGCGATGATCGCGGACGGATTGTTCGAACGTTTCCCGATGGCCGCAATCTTCGGCCTTCACAACATGCCCGGAATGGAGCTTGGTCACTTTGCCACGCAAAGGGGCTCATTCTGCGCGTTCGAGGATAATTTTGAGATACGCGTTCAGGGTCAGGGCGGGCACGCGTCCATGCCGGAGAAAGGCGTGGATCCGATTGTGACTGGGGCGGCAATTGTGCAGCAGTTACAGACAATCGTTTCTCGCACGCTTCCACCAAGCGAACACGCGGTCGTTTCCATCACTGAATTCCTGACGGATGGCGCGCGCAACATTCTGCCCAGCAACGTAACCCTAAGGGGGGATTGCCGGGGCTTTTCCAGGGATGTGTCCGAAAATATCGAGCGCAAAATGCGCGCCATAGTCGCCGGGGTATGTGCAGCACAAGGCGCAGAGGCGGAGGTTGATTACTCGACTTCCTTCCGGCCATTGGTGAACGATGCCAGAGCCACTGACATGATCGTGGGTGCCGCTCGTGATGTTGGCAGCGTTGATGCGGAATACGGTCGGGTAGGATTCTCTGAAGATTTCGCAGAGTTTCTTGCACACCGTCCCGGGGCCTTCATCCTGATGGGCAACGGAGTGGAGGGGAACAATTCGATGGCGCTTCATAACCCGTCGTATGATTTCAACGACGAGGCGATCAGACACGGGATCGCGTTCTGGACCAGCACCGCGCGGCGGGAATTTTGATGGCAAGCGGTGCCTGAATAAGCCCTAATAGCGGGCATTTTATCCGTCCAAGTTCCCAATCGAACCTTCGGCCGATCTCATGCGGCGATTGTTTTCTTTGCTGGGCCATTTTATCTGGTGACCACCGCCAGTGCCTCACCGAAACCCAGATACATTGCGTGACGCAGTTGTCGCAAAGCCTCATGGTCCGAACTTCAACCCAGTAGATCGCGGCAAATCTGTTTCGTATCGCCGTCTGCGCCATGTGACCCAAAACCCTCGGGGCGGGTGCTTTTTTCTTATACCGACGGCAGATCCCAAAGGTTAATAGATGGTTAACATATCTCGGTACTTGATTGCGCGGCGATCTTCTTGTTTTACTGAAAATCAAATCAACCCATGCCCAAACGCGGTGTGAATATACAGTGACAATCGGTACCAAAACTCTGAATCTACAGAACTTTATGACGATGCGGGCAATGGAGTAGCAAGATGGATCAAGACGACGGATCATCACACAATGAGTTTGGGAACCCCGGCTCGATTGACGATATGGTGGCGATGTATCTGGAGGCGCTTGAGGGTGTTCTAGGCTCGTTGCGGGACTACAGCGAAAAGGGTGCACGGGTAGAACCCGACGTGATGTTTCTGCTTGCGCAGGCACAAGCCCGGTGGCTCAGCTCGGCTTTGCGGTACTGGCAGCAGATTGCGACCATCGTCTCGACCCAAGGGACGGACGCGATCGAAGCAACCATACCCAGTGCGGATGGCCCGTCTTTGGAGGCCAGACAGCTGATCGTGCTGGACAAGGCCCGTGCCGTGTTACGCGAGATATCGGATCTGTCGCTGAGCGAGGCAAAACTGTTGCAACGTGATCTTATGGAAATCGAGGCTGAGCTTCGCAAGTCAGTCGGCCCCGTGGGTGATGACCGGGAAGGCCCCCATCGCTATGCAAAATCCAAACCATGAATAACGAAGGTGCCCGCGCCGATTGGGTGATACCGGAACTGGGATTTGAGTCTGAGACGGAACGGTTGCGTACAGCCATTGGCGCGTGGGTTGAATCCACATCCGAGGAGATGCGACCACAGTTAGAAGAGCAGTTTCTGGCCGGCTCAAAGTATTTCCGCCCGTTGACCTTATTTGCTTGCCAGACGGCCGTCGGCAGCGAAGAGATCACGGATGAAACCATCCAGGCGGCCGTAACGCTTGAGCTGTTTCATAACATGACGCTGGTTGTGGACGACATTCTGGACCAGTCGGACGAACGGCGCGGCAAACCGACCATGCACACGGCTTTTGGACAACTTGCGGCGCTGATGACGTCTGGGTTCATGGTTGCGGAAGGCTATCGGATGATGGCGACCGAGCCGCAGGTGGTCGAGTTGTTGTCCGAGTTGATGTCCCGGCTTGGCGCGGCCGAGATCGCGCAGTGGAACAGCCGCACGATGCCGCGCGGGGTCGAGGATTGGCGCAAGCTGGCGCAGGAAGATACCGGTTCGATGTTTGAGGTGGCTGCTTGTCTCGGCGACCGCAGCGAGGGGTTACGTCATTTCGGGGGACTTCTGGGCACCCTGTATCACGCCTGCGATGACGTGTCCGACGTGCGTGGAACCGAAGCCCTGGGTGGTGGGGGTGAAGAGGATATCCGCGACGGGATTCTAACCCTGCCGGCCGCGATAGCTGTACGCGAGCCTGCAATTGCCGAGATGTTCCGCGATCCGAACCCGGGCAATTACGACGCGCTGGCCGAGGCCTTTCGCGCCGCTTTGCCAGAAGCCGAGGCCGAACTGGACCGGATCGCCGCCTGCGCAATAGCCGAGGCCAAACGATTTGCCCGGAACCCCAAAAAGCTGATCACACTTGTGGATCGCACACGCGCTTTGGGCGAAGCCCGCTGATCACAAATAGGCGCGTGCTGCTTTCAGATACTGGCTGTCGAACCCTTCTTCGAACTGCGCCACCAGCGGTTTGATAAGCGCGCGTTGCGCTTCTTTCGCGGGCTGCAAAGATGCCAGACCCAGTGCCGCACGAATTTGCCATGCCAGCGCGGACCGGCTTTCGGCGGCGTCAAATGCAGCGCGATAATGCCGCTCTGCGCCACTGGTATCGCCACGTTTCTGCGCCAGTTCTCCTTTGACCAGGCAAAGGTCAAGTACGTGGTTCAGTTCGCCGCCAACTTGCAGTGGTTGGTCAAGATCGTCCAGAACACGTGCGGCATCCTCGATCCGGTCCTGCGCCAGCAGCAGGCGCGCGTGATTGGCTTCAAAGCAGACGCGGTGGTAATGGACACCGGCATTCTTACAGGCAGCAACCGCCGTGGCCGTGATCTTTTCGGCCTCTTCCAGTTGACCGAGTTTTGCCATGGCCCGGGCGCGCCAGAACGATGCCCAGACACCCAGGAACCTATAGCCATATTCTCCGGCAACCGCGCTGCATTCTTCTGTTAGGTCCATGACCTGTTCCCAGTCACCGTTCCAGTCGTGAATGCGGATCACTCCGTTCGACAGAGCATAGACAAGCGAATAGGGGTCTGGCAGCGACCGGGTGTAATTCAGGATGTCATTGCCGACCTTCACTGCCTGATCCGGGCGGCCCAGAGACCAAAGCGCCGCTGCCCGGAAACATTCTGAGATCACTTTGGGTTCTGCGGCCGACAGGCGTGGCCCCGGCTGGTCCCAAATGCCTTCATCATAAAGCTGCAGCACCCGTTCGCCATAACGCACCGACTCGGCATAGTCGCCGCGGTTGAAATGCGACCATGCCTGCATCGAGGCGGAATAGACTTCATACCGGGTGTTGCCGCTGCGCATGGCCTCGTCTGCGAGCGCCGCAAAGGTCTCGTGCCCCGAGCTTACGTCGCCACGCATGGTTTCAAATGCCCCGATGCCGTAAAGAACCGCAACGCGCAAGTCGGGGTCGTCAACATCCAGGAACAGCTCGCGGGAGCGCTCAAAAGCGGTCTGCGCCTGTGGCGAGGCATAGCTGGTCGCTGCAAAGTGCACGACGCCGATGGTTGACTGCAATTGCAGCTCCAACTTGGCGCGATCCGTCAGGTCGTCGACCTCGCCGACATATTCCAATCCGTTGCTAAGCTGGGCCAGTGCTTCCTTCATCGAGGCCCGACCCCAGGCAGATTTACCAGCTGTCAGCCAATAGGGAACTGACCGGTCGCCCAGACCGGCGGCAACAAAATGGTTTGCCACTTGTTCCGGTCCGGACTTGCAGCGTTCGGGAAATTTTTCTTCCAGTGTTTCGGCAATCTTGCCATGCAATTGTTGCCGCCGCCTCCGCAGTATGGATCGATACGCTGCCTCCTGAATCAAAGCGTGGCGGAACATCAGGCTTTGACCGGTTTGGTCCGGGTATGCAAGGTCTGCGTCACCCAGTTGCGAAAGCGAGTCCGAGAGCTCGGGCAGCGGAGTTCCGGTCACCTGAGACAGCAGGTCGACATCGAATTCCCGGCCGATCACAGCCCCGATTTGGGCGTATTCGCGGGCGGCCCCCAGCTTGTCGAGACGCGCCATCAAACTGTCTTGCAGGGTTTCAGGCACCAGATCCGCACTGTTTCTGAATTCCATCGCAGAGCGGGTCAGCTCTTCGGCAAATAGCGGCACGCCGTCCGATCGTTCCAAAAGTTGCTGGCGCTGTTCAGGAGAAAACGTATCCGACCCTGTCATGCTGTCCAATAGCTCTTCGACTTCTGCGGGTTTGAGGCGCGCCAGTTCGCAGGTGATCAGGTGATCTGCCTGCCAATCATGGGTGAATTCTGGCCTGCAGGTCACAAGCAACAAGATCTGATGATCGGCGAGTTTGGCGGCGAATTTGGTCAGCAAATCCAGCGATGTGGGGTCAATCCAGTGCAGGTCTTCGAAATGCACCAGAAGTGGTGTCCGCTTAGATTGTACGATGACCTGTTCGATTAGCATGTCGATCGTGCGGGTTTTTTGCAGTTCGGGCGACAGGTTCAGCGGTGGATACCTGTCAGAGGGCAGAGAAAACAACGACGCCATTAAGGCGCGCGCTTCGTTCAGATTATCTTCGGCGACTACCAGTTTTTCCAGCTTGTCTAACCGGGCTTCGCTGTCATCGTCTTCCGTGAACCCGAGCACGGTTTCGATCTGACGGCGGATGGGATACAGGGCCGTGTTCTCGAAGTAGGGCGCGGATTGCAGGTGAAGGACGGTGGCGCCTTCGCCCTTGGCCTGATCCACCACCTCATATGTTAGGCGGCTTTTGCCGATACCGGCCTCACCAGAGACAAGGCAGACACGCCCCTTGCCTGATTTGGCATCCTCCCAGGCCGACATCAGGTGCGTCCGCTCGGGCGTGCGACCGACCAGTGGTGTAAGCTGCCGCCGTGCCGAGTTGACGGTGAACCGGTCCTGACGCTGTGCCGTGGATATGACACGCCAAGCCACCTGACCGGGGTCAAACCCCTTCAGATGGATGTTCTCTAGCGCTTCATAGACGAACATATCCCCCAACAGCGAGTGCGTCTTGTTGCCGATTACGATCTGCCCCGGCTTTGCCAACCCCTGTAGTCGGGCGGCAAGGTTTGGCGTATCCCCAGCCACGGCAGAAGTTGAGTTCACTCCGATCTGGTCGAGATCACCGGCCACAACCAAGCCACTTGCAATGCCGATGCGGGCCTGCAGGCGGTCACCTGCTGCAGTATCCAGCCCGGCGACGGCCTCGACAATCTCCAAAGCCGCGCGGCATGCGCGTTCAGCCGCGTCCTCTTGGGCGATCGGATAGCCAAAATAGACCACAACGCCATCACCAAGGTATTGGGCCACGTGCCCCCTGGCATCTTTGACCAACTGCGAAACGGTATCCTGATACAACGCCATAACATCGCGATAATCTTCGGGATCAAGCCGTGCAGACAGGGCGGTCGAGCCGACCAGATCACAAAACATGATGGTAAGGTGCCGCCGTTCGGCGCTTTCCTCACCCGTCATAGCTCCGCTGGGTCTGGGCTGTGCCGCGTCCGGTTTCAGTGCCGTGATCGCCTTGCTGATTTTCAGCCGATGACCCAACACCGTGACACCCATTTCTCTGAGATGGTCACCTGTCACATCTTCAAGGATGTCCAGATCGATACCGTTCTCATCAAACAGTTCGGTGTATTGTGGCAGGCCAATTTCGTTCAGCCATGCCGCAATCGATTTAGTTGTCATCAGTCGTCTCTTATTCGTGCAAGGTATTCTTGTTTACTTTTTACGGGGCTTGCCGTCTTCTGTATAGTTCCAGAACATGGGGCCCAGGCCCAAAGTCTTTTCGTTCCACTTACTTGCAGGCAGCCAATCCGTAAATAGCGAACCAAGGTCCTCGGGGTTCGGTGTGAATTTTGTCTTTGGAAACTTGAAGTCTTTCGGTGGCCATAGCTTATTAATCCCCAGCGCCTTGTCCGCAAGCGTCCAGGCTTTTGCACTGGCGGCATAAGGTGCCCAGGCGATCTTGAGCGTCTGAAACATCTGACTGGGATAGAAATCGGGTGTGATCACCTCTACCGGTTTACCTGCATCGCCTTTGTCCGGTTCTCTTTGCGCGGCCTGACGTACGCCTTCAGCTGCGATCAGCCCTGTTGCACAAGCTCCTTCGACGGTCGAAACATCTGCGAAATTTCTGACGTAAGTCCCGGCAAGAAACAGGTTCTGGAACTTAGTCTCGACCTCGGGGCGGTGTTCCCAACTGCCAGTGAGGTTGGCAAAAAGCTCTTCGCCCGTATTTGTGTCGACAGAGGTCTGGAACAGATCGATATCAGCCTCGGTTATCTCTAACTTGGCAGTGATTTCTCGCAGAATATAGTCGATCGCGGTTTTGGGGTTTTTGAGATCCAGAATGAGGTTCTGGTTTTCGTCTCGGCGTTCGGGTTTTACAGACAACAGCGATTTGAAATCCGATACTGTCACATAAAGGAAGGTGTTTTTGAGGCCCCACGTCGCCGAGTAGTTGAGGAACGTCATCTCATAGGGCGTATCCATGAAAACCACCACTTCCGTAGGGATGCCGGGTAGTTTCCGCTTGAGATAAAGCTCGACCGACGCCATCGGCTCGGCTTCCAGATATCGCAACTGGCCCAGGGCAGGGTCGGCATTGTACAAATCATCGGTCACCATCGATGCCATCCCACCAGGTGTAATGCTGATGATCACGTTCTCATCGCTTACATCTTCGACGATGTCTTTCTTTGCGACCTTCCAATCGGGATTAACCGATGGCGACTTGGTCACCTTGTCGAACACCAGCCGCTCGATCCGAGTTCCATCCTCACTGGGATGAACTTCGCGAAGTCGGTGACGGTACTTGAGTTCGAACCGGTCACCAAACTGCTTGAGCTTGGCATGGAAAGGATCAATCAGGGTGTCCTTCTTGGATCCATCAAACAGCCAAAGCTGCGGAACTGGAACGCGGTTGCCATATTTCAGGAAGGTTTTGTAGCTGCGCGCTGAAGCTTGCCAACTGTCGATGGCCCAGACGGTCTGCCAGATCTTCTCGTGAAGTTTTGCGACGTCATCGGTGCAATAGGGCCGTCCACGCAGCCACCCGTTGAACGACATTCGGTCCAGCTTGTCATCTTCACTGTCCGGGATCGAAAGCAGATCGACCATCGAATACATGAACAGGAAGAGTTCAGCAGGCGGCGCCGCGCCGCCGGTGAGATTGCGATAGAAATCCTGAATGCCGCCCGGGTTCACCATTTCCGGCATGTTGTCGAGATCACCGTCATAAAGAAACTTGAAAGCTTCGCGTGGTGTGAAGTTCTCTTCGATCCCCAGGTCTTCTGCGACCGACCAGAAGTTGTAATACCAATTGCACAGCATGTGATAGCTGTGCTCGCGCGGATAATCGCCGTGGTCGTGCTCCTTATGGGACCGCAACATTCCACCAATGAAATTGTCCTGCTCATACAGCGTGACGTGGTATCCCCGCTCCAACAAACGCAGAGCCGCGGTGAGCCCGGCGATCCCGGCCCCGACGATTGTTACCTTATGCATGCTCACTCCCCCGGTTTTCTGCGTCACAAGTCTGCAATAGCAGACCGGCGCCGTCAAAACTTGTCTAAGGTTACGCTGCTTCAGGCATCAAAGGAAACTATTTCAGAGTGTTGCGGGAAAATGATCCGCATGACGAATGGTGCAAAGGGTCATGTCGCTGCCGTGAAGATACGGTTCTGTGACTAGGGTAGGGGCCTTGGCTGAATCAGAAATGCTGCGCGATGCACGAATGGCAGTATTTCGTGCTTCCTGCGCGCAGCAAGAAATTGCAGTGACCGCCAAGGGCTCATTCCCACCCTTCTCTGTACGTTGAACTAAGTTCCGACCCGGTCACGCAGGGAATTCCGGCGGCCAAGAAGGAAGAGCTGTAGTTGGCGTACAACTGTTAGGTTTTGGTGGAGCCTAGGGGAGTCGAACCCCTGACCTCTTGCATGCCATGCAAGCGCTCTCCCAACTGAGCTAAGGCCCCTTCCAGGTACCGCCGTAGCGGTGGACGGACGTTTATGAGACGGCGGCGATGAGCGCAAGTCCAAAAATGGAGATTGCGGAAAAGTTTCTGCCTCTCATCCGAGGGTAGTCAGAGGCGGCGCAAGGGCCGCCCCGGACCGCTTTTAGCTGTCGTCTTCCGCTGGCATATCGGTGATCTCGTCCAGCGAAACTTCTTCGCTGCTGTCGTCATCATCGTCCAGCAGATCATCGTCGAGTTCGACGTCGACACTGTCGTCATCGTCCATAGCCAGATCTTCTTCCGACGCATTTTCGCGTGCTTTGGCCGATGCGGCATCTTCCGCGTCTGCGGCGATCATCCGGCTCTTGCCGGTTTCAAGCTCCACGATCTCGCCGGTGTAGGGGCTGATGATCGGGTTCTTGTTCAGGTCGTAAAACCGCTTACCGGTGGTCGGGCAAACGCGCTTTACACCCCATTCTTCCTTGGGCATTTCAGATCCCCTTGATATCAGGTGAGTCGTAGTAATGATTCAGGTCACGTGCCACATGCAGCGGGCACTGTCAAAGCCTTTGAGCAGGAGAAACAGGCACATGGGGGATCACGCATTGCCCGGAAAACCGCCGGTGCCGCTAACGCTGCGCAAATCGGCCAGGGCGCGGCGTATCAGCTTGCGGATTTCTCAATTGGATGGGCGGGTTACACTGACCTACCCTAAAGGTGTGGCTGAAGCCGAGGCGCTGAATTTCGCCAAGGTCAAGGAAGACTGGATCCGTCAGCATCTTGAGGATCGACCCGACCCATCAGCCGTAGGATTCGGGCAATCAATCCCCATAGAAGGCAAAGATAGGCGAATCGTACCCGCAGAGGGTCGACGCGTTCTGCTGCGCGACGCAGAGGTTGCAGTCCCCAAAGGGGCGGAAGCCCGGCGATTGGCAAGGTTCTTAAAGGAACTGGCGCGGGATCGCCTGACCGAGGCCTGCGACGATTATGCGACAATGTTGGGCCGACCTTACTCTAGCCTGACCCTGCGCGATACGCGGTCCCGTTGGGGATCGTGCAGTTCGGCTGGTGGTCTGATGTTTTCCTGGCGTCTGATCCTCGCGCCATCGGACATTCTGCATTATGTCGCCGCACATGAGGTCGCGCATCTGGCCGAAATGAACCATTCGCCCGCGTTCTGGTCGCAGGTCGAGCGCCTGTTTGGTGACTGCAAAGCCCAAAGGCGCTGGCTGCGCGACAACGGGGCGCAGCTTCACCAGTACAGATTTGATGGCGCGACGAGTTGACCGCGCGGCGATTTGTGATCACATGGGGTTATGTTAAGCGCTCGCCCAACCGACACCCAACCTGCAGCTCATGATCTGGTCTATCGAGCCCTGCGCTCACGCATCATGCACGGCGACATAGCGCCCGGGCAGGCGTTGACCCTGCGCGGGATCGGCAAAGAATTTGATGTCTCAATGACGCCAGCGCGCGAAGCGGTGCGGCGACTGGTGGCCGAAGGGGCGTTGTTTCTGTCTTCCTCGGGTCGGGTGTCTACGCCCGAGCTGACCAATGACCGTATCGAAGAGCTGGCGGCTCTGCGTGCACTGCTCGAGGTCGAGCTGGCCAGTCGCGCATTGCCCCGTGCACATATGGCCCTGATCGACCGCTTGCAGAGCATTAACATGACCGTCGCGGAAATGGTCACGAAACGGGATGCTGTCGGTTACATCCGGTCGAACCTGGAATTCCATCGTACACTGTATCTGCGTGCTCAGGCTCCGGCGATGCTTGCCATTGTGGAAACGGTATGGCTTCAGCTGGGGCCAACAATGCGGGCGCTCTATGGGCGGTTGCGGCGGACAGAGCCGCCGCATTATCACAAGCTGATCATCGCCGCGTTGAAGGCGGGGGATGAGCCCGGATTGCGGCTGGCCCTTCGTTCAGATGTGACCCAAGGCCTACGGATGCTGGTCAGCTGAGCGGCTTGTCGCCGAAGTGATTGGGTTGCCATTTCCGGGCGCTGCGGAACTAGCTTGCGCACTTGGTCTGCGATACTCTGACCCAAATCACAACAAGAGCAGATTTCAGACATGATCAATCGACGCCTATTTTCAATTGGACTTGGGTCAACCTTTTTGGCCGCCTGTTCCGGTGGCACGCCAACCAGCGCCCCGGCAACGCGGATGCGGGCCGTCCCCAACGCAGGGTGGGACGCCTGGGTCGCCGGTTTTAAATCGCGAGCGACCTCGCAAGGCATTTCTCCGGCCACTATCAACCGGGCCTTTCAAGGTGCGGGGTATTTACCAGACGTGATCGAAAGGGACCGCAATCAGGTCGAATTCAAACGCTCGCTTGAGGACTACCTGGCGATTGCAGCTTCCGATGAACGGATCGCAACCGGCAAGCAGATGCTGGTGCGCCATGCCGGAACCCTGTCAGCGATCGAGGCAAAATACGGTGTCGACAAAGAGGTTATCGTTGCTGTCTGGGGCCTGGAAAGCCGTTATGGATCTCGCCGGGGGGACGTGCCGGTGGTGTCGGCGGTGTCGACTTTGGCCTATGACGGGCGCCGCGGCGCGTTTTTTGAAAAACAACTGATTGCTGCCCTGAAGATCATTCAAGAGGGTGACACGACGCCTGGAAACATGACCGGCAGCTGGGCCGGGGCGATGGGGCACACGCAGTTCATCCCGACATCCTACCTGGCTTATGCGGTGGATTTCACCGGTGATGGCCGTCGGGATATCTGGTCCGAGGATCCCACAGACTCTTTGGCCTCGACCGCCGCATATCTGGCGCGGGCTGGTTGGGTTCGCGGACAGCCTTGGGGTGGCGAAGCAGGCACTGTTTCGGGAACGCCTGTCGCGGTGTTACAGCCGCAAACGCCGGGGCCGCGCATTGCTGTGTTCAGCAATTTCCAGGTGATCAAGCGCTATAACAACTCGGACAGCTACGCGATTGGCGTTGGGCATCTGTCGGACCGGATCGCGGGTGGTGCGCCGTTTCAAGCCTCGTTCGGACCCGATGCAACCGGGTTGACGCTGGAGGATCGCAAAGAGCTGCAGCGCCGTCTGACATCCGCAGGATACGATACGCAGGGCGCGGATGGGGTTATCGGCAACAACACGAAATCCGCAATCAGCGCATATCAGCGCGCCAGTGGTTTGGCCGTAACCGGGGAACCTTCGGCGGCTTTGTTGCGCCAGCTCGGCGGCTGACGGTTTAGGCCGCCAACCCTTTCGAGCCGATATCCAGGAACTTTTGGCGGCGGTCCTTGATCAGGGCTGCCGCATCCTTGCCATCCAGCTCTTTCAGCATGGCAGCAATGGCGCCTCGTACAGAGTCGACCGTTGCGGCGCGGTCGCGATGCGCGCCACCTTTGGGTTCGGTGATAATGTGATCACAGACGCCCAGCTTTTGCAGGTCTTGCGCGGTCAAGCGCAGGGCCTCGGCGGCCTCACGCATTTTCTCCGAGTCTTTCCACAGGATCGACGCGCAGCCTTCGGGCGAGATCACCGAATAAACCGAATGCTCCAGCATCGCGACGCGGTTTGCCGTGGCAAACGCTACTGCACCGCCGGAGCCACCTTCGCCGATGATCACGGATACCAAAGGCACGCCGATCTTCAGGCACATCTCGGTCGACCGTGCGATGGCCTCGGACTGGCCGCGTTCTTCGGCACCTTTGCCCGGATATGCACCGGCCGTGTCGATCAGGGTAATGACAGGCAGGCCAAAACGCCCGGCCATTTCCATCAGGCGTACGGCTTTGCGATACCCCTCGGGTCGGGCCATGCCGAAATTCCGTTCGATCCGCGATTTGGTGTCTGAGCCTTTTTCGTGTCCAATCACCATGACAGGCTGGTCATCGAAACGGGCCAGACCACCAATCACAGCCAGATCGTCGGCAAAGTTGCGATCACCCGCCAGCGGCGTGAATTCGGTAAACAGCTCTGCCACGTAATCCTGGCAATGGGGGCGTTCAGGGTGACGTGCGACCTGACATTTCCGCCACGGAGTGAGGTCACCGTAAAGCTCGTCCAGCAGCTTGGCAGCCTTGGCGTCCAGCGCAGCGGCTTCTTCGGCCACGTCCATCTCTTCGTTGGCACGGGCCAGCGCGCGCAGTTCCTCGGCCTTGCCTTCGATCTCGGCCAGGGGTTTTTCGAAATCCAGATACTGGGTCATGACGCCTCTCAACGCGGAAGTTCCATGCTATATGAACTTGCTGTCAGAGGAATGCAACACAAGGTAAAGCGGGCCCCGATCAAGGGCCGCGCCGGTATGGGTCACTTCACAGGTACGTAGCTGGACGGTAGGCCGTCGTCGTCAGCGTTCACCATGTAGTACTGGTTCTCGCCGCTGTCCCAGACCAGAAATGCGTCCGCGCCTTCGGGTTTGGTCTGTTCGCCCCATGGGGCCTGAATGGTCAGAGTTTCGCTTTTTGCATATCCCAGATCAGACAGGCGCAGCATATCAACCGGTGTCGTCTTGAGCGCGCCGACAATGCCGGGCGCCTGATCTTCGAACATCGCCTTGACTTCAGGGGCCATGTCCAGCCGTTCGATCAGGCGCGTATTCTTGGCCGCAACATCGTCCAGCGAAACCAGCTCGTAGGCCTCGTCAAACGTGCTCTTGCCGATGATGTAAAAGTCCGGGCCATCCTTGCGGAACTGCAGCGCAATAATCGAACCGGTGTTCTCGGTCAGGTAAGCCTGATCGTAACTGGTGCCATCAACCGAACCGAGGTTGTCGCGGATCGCGTCGGGGATGGCGTCGAAGTCATCGCTGGTCAGCTGCCAGCCAAGGATCGGTCGATCCTTGATATAGGCTTCGGGCGCAGGGTTATGCTGACTGACACGTTCGGAAATCATGGATTGCGTCTGGAGGTCATCGGCCTGCGCAATAACCGGCATTGCGGCAAGGACGGCGGCAAACACGATTTGGCGGAACGGGCGAGATGGATTGTTCATTTTGGTCCTCATTTACCATGTTGAAAATCTATTGGTGTCGTGAGTTATGCGCACAGTGTAACATTCTTACCTGTGTATTCCGATGTGATTTCAGCAAAATTCGTAGCTGCGGAATAAGCATCCTTAGGCGGGCTAAGGGGTAGGGTGCCGATGACTAACTGTTATAAAGACCGTGTTCTGCGTGTGCTGGCCCACATTCATGATAACCAGGCCGAAGACCTGCCGCTGAAATTGCTCAATTCGGGTAAAGGACCGGGTAGAGCGAGCCAACGAGCAAGGCCGCCATTGTCCAGTTAAACACCATCAACCGGCGCGGGTTCGTCAGGATGCGTGCCATTTGCTGTCCCAGAACGGTCCATGTGCTGACCGAGGGCAGGTTGACCGCTCCGAAAACAAGGGCCACGACAACGATGGCCTGAAGGGTCTGGTCCGGTGTGTAGGCGGTTGTGGCTGTCAGGGCCATGGCCCAGGCCTTTGGATTGACCCACTGAAACGCTGCCGCCTGCAGGAACGTCATCGGCGTGCCTGCCGTGCTTTGCCCCTTCGCCGGGGCGGCATGGGCGATTTTCCAAGCAAGAAAAAGCAGATACGCAACAGAGGCGAATTTCAGCACCGTGTAGCTGATCGGATATCTGTCGAATAGCTGCACCAGTCCAGTGCCGACCAATAGCACCATGAAGGTAAACCCAAGCCCGATCCCCAGCATATGCGGGATGCTTTTGCGAAAACCGAAATTGGCCCCAGACGCCATCAGCATCAGGTTGTTGGGTCCAGGTGTAATGGACGAGACAAAAGCAAAGGCGATCAGGGCCAGAAGGATATCGTAGGTCATGAGTTGGATAATTGCTGCAATCCGAACAAATGAAATTGCGTTTTAATGCGCGATCTCGTTAATGTCACAATCAATGGCGAAAATTGACCACATAAATCAGCAAATATTGCGAGAGCTTTCGCAAGACGGCCGCATCAGCAATCTGGATCTGGCAGACCGGGTGGGGTTATCGCCTTCTGCCTGCCTGCGTCGAGTGCAGGAACTTGAGCGTTCGGGTGTAATTTCGGGTTATCGCGCAGTTTTGAACCCATCCGAGATTGGCGTCGGATTCGTCGCCTATATCGGCGTTGGGCTGGGTGAACATACCAAAGCTGCACAGGAAGGGTTCGAACGCGCCCTTCAACGTGTGCCGGAAGTGGTCGAATGCCACAATATCACGGGAACCATCGAATACCTGTTGCGCGTGGAATGCGCGGACTTGTCTTCGTACAAGACATTCCACACCGAGGTTCTGGGAACACTGCCACATGTGACGTCGATCACGTCATATGTGGTGATGGATTCCCCCAAAGATATGCGCGCCTGACTTTGGAATTGTGAACGTCAACCGGCTTGCCGGGTGAATTTTCACAGCCTAGTGTCTTCTCAAGGATCTGATCGAAAGGGGAACAACCCCTACAGGCCACACACAGGGAGAAGATAATGAGATTTGTTCGCATTGGGGCGCTAATAGCAGCCGCGGCGTTTATCGCCAGTTCAGCAGTGGCCGCGCCGCTCAAATTGCAACCCGCCAGTCCGCAGCCCAGTCCAAAAGCGGGATTGAATGTAAAATATGTGGGAACTGGCACACAGCGCAAAATCCGCAACCTCACTCATGCCAAGCAGTTGTTGCCTAAGGCTCAGCCGGGGCAGCCGCTGAGCGGTTTGGATTATCGGGACACAAACGAGGGCGAAGATGTTTTGACGTTCGACCACCACTATAATGTCGCCGCAGAAATCACCGGTTACATGCGCTTTGACTCACCGGGAGTTTACGAGTTGGAGACGTGGTCGAACGATGGGATCGATGCCTGGGTCGGTGGGCAGCAGATCGGCAAAGTCAACAGTATTCAGGGTTGCGAGGCCAATCAACGAACCGAAGTAGAGGTGCCGAAGGCGGGTTGGTATCCGCTGAAGATAATCTATTTCCAAAAGCTCGGTACATCTTGCTTGATGATGAAGTCGGGAAAAAAAGGTGACCGTTTTACATGGACGCCCAATAACGTCTTTGGTCGGTAGGTTCCAAAAAAGGCGTCCGTTAGGACGCCTTTTTTGATTGGATCAATTTGCGGCGATCAATTCGGCCTGCGCCACGATCACCTCGGCCTGTTTGATCGAGGCGATGTCGACCAGACGACCTTTGTAGACAGTTGCGCCTTCGCCATTGGCTTTGGCTTGCTCCATCGCCGCCAGAATTTCGCGCGCCTCAGACACGGCTTCGTCTGATGGGGTAAAGACCTGATTGGCCAGTGCGATCTGCTTGGGGTGGATTGCCCATTTTCCGACCATGCCCAATGTGGCCGAGCGTTTGGCTTGCGCGATATAGCCTTCGTCGTCTGAGAAGTCGCCGAATGGTCCGTCGACCGGCAGAACGCCGTGCGTCCGGCATGCAGCAACAATGGCAGTCTGCGCCCAATGCCACGGGTCGGACCAGTGCTTTTCTCCCTCATGCAGCATGTAGTAGTTCTCTTGCGTGCCACCGATGCCGGTGGTCTGCATCCCCATCGAGGCCGCAAAGTCTGCTGCACCCAGGCTCATCGCTTGCATGCGCGGAGACGATGCCGCGATGTCTTCGACATGGGCAACGCCAGCTGCGGATTCGATGATGACCTCAAAGCTGACGGGTTTTGTACGGCCCTTTGCGCGCTCGATGGCAGTGACCAGCGCGTCCACGGCATAGACATCCTCTGCGCATCCGACCTTGGGGATCATGATCTGATCCAGCCGGTCGCCGGCCTGTTCTAGCAGGTCGACCACGTCGCGGTACCAATAGGGGGTGTCCAGCCCGTTGATGCGCACGGACATGTATTTGTTGCCCCAGTCGACGTTGTTCAGCGCTTCGATCACATTTGCGCGGGCGGCGTCCTTGTCCGAAGGCGCGACCGAGTCCTCGAGATCGAGGTTGATTACGTCTGCGGCCGACGCGGCCATTTTCGGGAACAGCTTGGTGTTTGATCCCGGTCCGAACAACTGACAACGGTTGGGGCGCGCGGGGGCGGCGGGTTGGATGCGAAAGCTCATCTGGACCTCGTGCGAGAAAGGAAATTACGATTTTCTTTCCTCATGGGGTATTAAATTGCGCAAGCCATAGCAAGCATCTTTGTGCAGGTGCGGCAATGCAATCGCAGCAATTGCCGCAATACAGGGTCAAAACAGCGATTAAAGTTTAATCGCTTTGAAAACTTGAAAGATCAGTGCGCAATTTAGGGAGAAGGCGCAAAAATTTCCCACGTGACGGGGCGTCGTTGGGCGAAAACGCGAAACACTCGTGGAAATCGTCCCATAGATTGCGCCAGAATCAAAGGAGTGAACCGCAATGATCGAGACACCGTACCTGCTGTTTTTGGGCGATGCGCCCGACCAATTGGCGGCCAAAGTTGCAATCGGCATTAAGGACTGGCGTCCTGAGAATGCCGTTGGCCAGTACCGTATGGAAGGTTGCAAGGCTGATCTGGGCCTGACCGACATGTCCCTGACTGAGGCGAAAGAAGCCGGCGCCAAGACGCTCGTTATCGGCGTCGCCAACCGTGGTGGCGTGATCAGCCAGGAATGGAAGAAAGTTCTGGTCATGGCGTTGGAGGAAGGCTTCGACCTCGCCTCTGGCCTGCACAACCTGCTGAGCGACGAGCCCGATCTGGTTGCCGTCGCCGAGGCCACCGGCCGCAAGCTGCACGATGTTCGCGTGCCTTCGGTGGAATATCCGATTGCAAACGGCATCAAGCGCAAGGGCAAGCGCTGCCTGGCGGTTGGGACCGATTGCTCGGTTGGTAAGATGTATACGGCCATGGCGATGGATGCCGAGATGCGCCAGCGCGGTATGAAGTCGACCTTCCGTGCAACCGGTCAGACCGGCATCCTGATCACCGGGGACGGCGTGCCGTTGGACGCGGTCATCGCGGATTTCATGGCCGGTTCGGTCGAATGGCTGACACCTGATAACGATGACGATCATTGGGATTTGATCGAAGGGCAGGGGTCGCTGTTCCACGTGTCCTATTCCGGTGTGACCATGGCGCTGATCCACGGCGGCCAGCCGGATGCGCTGATCCTGAGCCATGAGCCGACCCGCGACCATATGCGTGGGCTGCCAACCTATCAACTGCCGACATTGGAAGCGCTGCGCGACACGGCGCTGGGTCTGGCCAGGGTTGCCAATCCGGATTGCCAGGTCGTTGGTATTTCGGTCAACACCCAGCATATGTCCGAGGATGACGCCACTGCGTATCTGGCCAAAGTCGAGGCTGAAATGGGCCTGCCCGCGACCGACCCGTTCCGCTTTGGGTCGGGCAAACTGGTGGATGCGCTGGCCGCACTGTGATCTAAGCGCGTCGGAGGCGGGATTGTCCGCCTTCGGCGAGAGTATTTTGAAAAAGATGAAGGAGCTGGCGCGTGCAGGTAGAAATCTCTCGTGACGTGTTTCGGCTGGCGCAGGTTTTTACGATCTCGCGCGGGTCTCGGACCGAGGCCAAGGTGCTGACGGTTCGGATTTCTGACAGAACCCATCAGGGGTGGGGCGAATGCGTGCCCTATGCCAGGTACGATGAAACGCTGGACTCGGTCGAGGCCGAGATTGCAGCTTTGCCTGCCGAGTTTACCCGCGACAGCCTGATGGACCTTTTGCCTGCCGGGGCGGCACGGAATGCGGTTGATTGCGCCCTTTGGGACCTTGAGGCCAAGCGCGCAGGAAAGCGGGCCTGGGATCTGGCCGGGCTGCCGATTCCGGGGCCAGAAATCACAGCGTATACGCTGTCGCTGGATACCCCGGAAAAGATGCAGGCGCAGGCCGCAGCCAATGCGCATCGACCCTTGCTGAAGATCAAGCTGGGCACACCGGATGACATGCCCCGGCTGGAGGCCGTGCGTGCAGGTGCACCAGATGCCACGGTCATCGTGGACGCCAACGAAGGCTGGTCAGCTGCGGTTTACGCCGACCTTGCCCCGCATCTGGTGCGTTTGGGTGTGGCCCTGGTCGAGCAGCCTTTGCCCGCCGGGGAAGATGACGCCCTGATTGGAATGGAGCGCCCCGTGCCGGTGTGTGCTGACGAGTCCTGTCATGATCGCACCAGCCTACCAGCGCTCAAGGGCAAGTATGACGTGGTCAACATCAAGCTCGACAAAACGGGCGGCTTGACTGAGGCGCTGGCCCTACGCCAACAGGCGCTGGCTGAAGGTTATCGCGTGATGGTCGGATGCATGGTTGGCAGCTCTCTAGCCATGGCGCCTGCGACACTGTTGGCACAGGGTGTGATGGTGACAGACCTTGACGGGCCGCTTCTGCTGGCCGAAGACCGCGACAACCCGCTGATTTTTGATGATGCCGGAGTGCACCCGCCCAAAGCGGACCTCTGGGGCTGAGGAGACAAGACATGACCCGCACCGTTTATGTAAATGGCGAATACCTGCCCGAGACCGAGGCCAAGGTGTCCATCTTTGACCGTGGTTTTCTGTTTGCAGACGCTGTCTATGAGGTCACCAGCGTTCTGGATGGCAAGCTGATCGATTTCGAAGGTCACGCCGTGCGTCTGAAGCGGTCTCTGGATGAGCTGGAGATGGCTGAACCCTGTACCAAAGATGAGCTGCTGGAAATTCACCGCAAGCTGGTAGAGCTGAACGGCATCGAAGAAGGTCTGATCTATCTGCAGGTCAGCCGTGGATCGGATGGCGATCGAGACTTTGTATTCCCGTCCGCAGATACTAAGCCCAGCCTTGTGCTGTTCACCCAGAACAAGCCGGGCCTGGCCGATAGCCCAGCCGCCAAGAAGGGTGCCAAGATCATCTCGATCGAAGACATCCGCTGGGGCCGCCGCGACATCAAAACCGTGCAGCTGTTGTACCCGTCGATGGGCAAGATGATGGCCAAGAAGGCGGGCTGTGACGATGCGTGGTTGATTGAAGACGGTTATGTGACCGAAGGCACTAGCAACAACGCCTACTACGTCAAGGACGGCAAGATCGTCACCCGCCCGCTGTCGAATGACATCCTGCACGGCATCACCCGCAAGGCCGTGCTGCGCATGGCGGCCGAGGCACAGATGGAAGTTGAAGAGCGCCTGTTCACCATCGAAGAAGCCAAAGAGGCGGATGAGGCCTTCACCACCTCGGCCAGCGCGTTTGTCATGCCCGTGGTCGAGATTGACGGGGTTGCGCTGGGCGACGGTACACCGGGACCAATCGCCAAGCGTTTGCGAGAGATTTATCTGGACGAAAGCCGCAAGGTCGCAATCTAAAGAAAAGGCCCGCCAGATTGGCGGGCCTCTTTCGGTTTGGGCGTCATCCCTTGTTCGTTACATTCTCTTCGAACGCGACTTTGAAGGCGGCCTGTTTTTCCAGGCTGGCGTCGGTCTGGTATTTGGCTTTCCACTCATCCATGGTCATGCCGTAGTAAATTTGACGGGCTTCGTCCTTGCCCATCTCAATGCCTTTTTCGTTGGCTGCTTCCTGATACCACCGCGACAGACAGTTGCGGCAGA
Organism: Ruegeria sp. A3M17; assembly: GCF_003318255.1. Classification (GTDB taxonomy): domain Bacteria; phylum Pseudomonadota; class Alphaproteobacteria; order Rhodobacterales; family Rhodobacteraceae; genus Ruegeria. The sequence continues at coordinate 100,629 of NZ_QOCF01000031.1, read as the reverse complement.
ACCCGGCCAGATTCATCATGTCGATGTTTTGCACATCAGTGCGGTCCTCCATCAGATGCTGTTGCAAGCGACGGAATGCGGCGGCCTGAAGTTCGATTTCGGTTTGCTTGTCCATGGTCTAGCTCCGGATGACAGAAATGCGTGCTGTATGTGACCTAGCGGCCCGTGGGCGATGTTTCAACAATCAGCGTATCAGGCCAGTTTCAAAGCCAGCCATGGGGTGATGCAGAAGATCAGCGTCAGGGTCTTATAATTTGCCAGGTACCGGAAATACGCCCGTTTCACTGCGGGGCGTTCCATCTGGAACATTTTGCCGTGGATGCCTGCGATCCAATCCTGCAACAGCAAGATCATCATTGTGGTGAACAGCAGAACCGCGATGTTAAGCACGGCCATCCAGCCAAAGACGGACGTCAGAAATTCCTGAGTCATTGTGGCCTCCTTTGCCCTTTTAATATGTGGTCTGGGGCGGGCTCTCACAAGGAAGTGAGGGCTTTTGTCACAAGCCGCTTTGGTCCAGCGCGTCCTGAAGGATGGGGGCTAGCCGCTCGGCCCATTCTCGCTGTCCCGCGTGTTCGGCAATCAGGTCATTGCGCAGCTCGATCAGTGCGTTGGGGCGACCAAAACTGGTACAGTGTTTGTCAATGGCATCACCGGGCAGCACGCCGGTGTAGGGTTCATTAACGCCAACGCAAAGGTCACTCTCGGCCTCAAGACGGTTGATCAACGGGCCCGAGAACCGTTCGTCCGGAGTGTGCAAAACCCCGACATGCCAGGGGCGGGGATCACGACCCCTTAGTTGCCGCGTAAACGAGTGCATCGACACGATCACCGCATGCGGCAACGCGGCCATCTGCGCCAGCGCGTCATGATACGGGCGATAGCACATGTTCAACCGTCGCTCTCGTTCTGCCGCATCGGCGTGCCGGTTGCCGGGAATGATCGACCCGTCATAGAGCTTCATCAACAAGGTCGGATCATCTTCGCCGCGGTTCGGATCAATCACGAGGCGGGAAAAATTGGCTGCGATCACGGGCGCATTCAAAAGCTCACCCAGATGCTTTGACACCTCGTAGGCACCTACATCATAAGCGATGTGGCGTTCCATATCTTCACGAGGCAGGCCAAGGTCGCCACCGTGGATTTCGGGCGGAACCAAGTTGGATGCGTGGTCGCATGTGATCAGCCAACGCGAGGGCCGATCCGCGCCGTGGATAAAAAACGGGGAATACGTCATAAGCCTGTCATCTAGTTTGTCGCAGGTGTAGGGCAGTTGCTTTGAAAAGGGAATTGCGCAATAAGCAGGCTGAGCAATGTTTGCGGTAACATTTGCGCAGGATCAAGAGAAGATGTTAGGAGAGCCAGACCAATGCGACGCCTGAGAAATGTGAAAATCGTGGCGACGCTGGGACCGGCGTCTAATGACTATGACATGATCCGCGCGCTGTACGAGGAAGGCGCAGACGTCTTCCGCCTGAACATGAGCCACGGCAGCCATGATGAGATCCGCGAACGCCACCGGATTATCCGACAGATCGAAAAAGATCTGGACAGGCCAATCGCAATTCTGGCCGACCTTCAAGGACCCAAGCTGCGTGTCGGGGTGTTCGCCAACGACGCAGAAGAACTTGAAGAAGGCGCCGCCTTCCGTCTGGACTTGGACCCTGCGCCCGGAGATATCACCCGCGTTTGTCTGCCGCATCCTGAGATTTTTGCCGCGTTGGAGCCGGGTGCGCGGCTTCTAGTCAACGACGGCAAAATCCGTCTGACCGTGCAGGACTGTGGCCAGGATTTTGCCAATTGCACCGTTGAGGTTGGCGGCACGATCTCGAACCGCAAAGGTGTGAACGTTCCTGATGTGGTGCTGCCGCTGGCCGCTTTGTCGGCCAAAGACCGCGACGATCTGGAATTTGTCTGTCAACTGGGCGTGGATTGGCTGGCGCTCAGCTTTGTGCAGCGTGCCAAGGATGTGTTTGAGGCCCGCGCGCTGGCTGATGGGCGTGCGTCCATCCTGTCCAAAATCGAAAAGCCTGCAGCGGTCGAGGCATTCGACGACATTCTGGATGCCTCAGACGGGATCATGGTCGCGCGCGGCGATCTGGGTGTCGAGCTTCCGGTGTCAGCCGTGCCCCCGATCCAGAAACGACTGGTGCGCAAATGCCGTGGGGCGGCTAAGCCTGTTATCGTGGCCACCCAGATGCTGGAAAGCATGATCGAAAGCCCGATGCCAACCCGGGCCGAGGTCTCGGATGTGGCGACAGCAATCTACGAAGGCACGGATGCGATCATGCTCAGCGCGGAATCGGCTGCTGGTACGTACCCGATCGAGGCTGTGCAAACCATGAACAAGGTCGCCATCGAGGTCGAAGCGGACCCGACCTATACGCAGATCATAGCGGCGTCCCGGACGGCAAAGGGGACCACTATTGCCGATGGTATCGTTGCCGCCGCGCGCGAGATTGCCGAAAAAACAGATATCAAAGCGATTTGCTGTTTTACCCAAAGCGGCACCACCGCGCTGCTGACCGCCCGCGAACGTCCCGGCGTTCCGATCATCGCAATGACGCCTGCCACCGGAACCGCGCGGCGTCTGTGTCTGAGCTGGGGTTGTCATTGCGTGATGACGCCCGAGCTTGAACGGTTCAAAGGTGCCGTCGTCAATGCGGCCCGTGCGGCCCGTGCCGGTGGGTTCGCATCCGAAGCCGATCAGATCGTAGTGACTGCCGGTGTGCCTTTCAACGTCCCGGGAACGACCAATATTTTGCGCATCGCACCCTGTGATGAACGGCTGATCTATAACACCGATCCCGGCTGATTACAGCAATGCCGGGCCCGGTGAAATATAGTATCAAACCGATACGCCTAAATTTTAGGCGAAAAAATAACAACAATTTCAATTGTATAGCGAATTATTGGTTGCTCCCATAAGATAACTCTCTGTTTTTTGGGGTTTTTCCGGGATACTCGGGCGCATGGGCGGTCCACTTAATAAGTTCCAGGTTCCGGCTGCCCTGCCGGGGGCACGGGTCCCGGCATAACCAAAATTATTGGAGGAACGTTATGACAACGAAAATTGTCATTGGACTGGACGGGACAGAAACCGGAGAACGCGCCATCGTCTTTGCCAAAGATCTGGCTGGCCGAATTGGCACGTGCGAATTGCTGGTTGTTTATGTCATCGAATGGTCCCCATTTACTTTTCAGACCCCTGAGGAAAACGCGTTGCGGCACAAGCGGCGTGAAGAAGAAATCGAACTTGCGACGAACCGGATTGTTACCCCGGCTGTCGAGGCTCTGACCGCAGATGGTTACACAGTGCAGGGCATCGTGCGTCATGGCGACGTGGCCGAAACCCTGAACGCGATTACCGTTGAAAATGGCGGCTCGCAGATCATCGTCGGGCGCGCCTCGGCCGATGGTTTCAAGAAACGCTTGTTTGGCAGCTCGACCCAAAATCTGGTCATGCACGCCGATGTGCCAGTCACTGTTGTGAACTGACGGGAGGGATGAGAATGACTATGTTGAAACATCTCTGGCTGGCTGTAATCGCCGCCTTGATCGCCGCACCTGCAATGGCGCAAGAGACGCCCGGGCTGGACGACAAGATCAATCAGGCATTTGCCGATTTCACCGGGCCATTTGTCAGCTTTATCTTTGCACCGTTCCCGGGAACCAGTTTCCCGTGGATCGTGGGTTGGTTGGTCGTCGCGGCGACTGTTTTCACGCTGTACTTTGCCTTTGTGCAGCTCAGGTTCTTTGGCCATGCGATCAGCCTTGTCAAAGGCGACTACTCCGACCCCAATGACGCGGGTGAGGTCAGCCACTTTCAGGCTCTGGCCACGGCGCTGTCGGGTACGGTTGGCCTAGGCAACATCGCCGGTGTAGCGGTTGCCGTCGGTATCGGCGGACCGGGTGCCACCTTCTGGATGATTGTCGCGGGCCTTCTGGGCATGGCGTCGAAATTCACCGAATGTACGTTAGGCGTGAAATACCGCAACGAATACGAGGATGGCACCGTTTCCGGTGGCCCGATGTACTATATGTCCAAGGGTTTTGACGAGCTGGGCCTGCCTGGAGGCAAGATTCTGGCCGTCCTGTTCTCGATCTTCTGTATTCTGGGCGCGCTCGGCGGGGGCAATATGTTCCAAGCCAATCAGGCGCATGCGCAGATCGCGGGCATTACCGGAGACTATCCCGGTTGGATCACAGGAGTTGTTTTTGCAATCATCGTGTTCCTTGTCATCGTGGGCGGTCTGAAATCCATCGCACGGGTGACCGAAAAGGTCGTGCCGTTCATGGGAGTTCTGTACGTCGCTGCGGCGCTGGTGATCATCATCATGAATGCTGATCAAATCGGCTGGGCGTTCGGTCAGATCTTCGCAGGTGCCTTCACCGGCCTCGGCGTCGCTGGTGGAATGGTCGGAGCACTGATCCAAGGTTTCCGCCGTGCCGCGTTCTCGAACGAAGCGGGCGTGGGTTCTGCGGCCATCGCACACTCGGCGGTGCGGACCAAAGAGCCGATCACCGAAGGGTTCGTCTCGTTGCTTGAGCCGTTCATCGACACCGTTGTGATCTGTACGATGACGGCGCTGGTGATCATCATCACCCAGCAGCTGATCGTCGATCCGGAAACCGGCAATTACATGCTGAACGAAGCAGGCAACGCAATTGCGACCGTTGATGGCAACTCGGGCGTCAGCCTGACCTCTGCCGCCTTTGGCAGCGCCTTCAGCTGGTTCCCATATGTGCTGGCGATTGCGGTGGTCTTGTTTGCCTTCTCGACCATGATCAGCTGGTCCTACTATGGCCTCAAGGCCTGGACCTACCTGTTCGGGGAAGGCCACGCCAAGGAGCTGGTGTTCAAGGTCATCTTCTGCATCTTCGTGGTGATCGGTGCGGCGGCCAATCTTGGCCCTGTCATCGACTTCTCGGATGCGGCGATCTTTGCGATGGCGGTCGTGAACGTCTTTGCGCTGTACTTCCTGATGAAGGTGGTGCGCGAAGAACTGGCGTCTTACGCTTCACGATTGAAGAGCGGCGAAATCCGCAAATTCGAGCATTAACTCAAACCACCGGGGCGGCCTTTGTCGCCCCGGTGCCTGATCAGCCTGCGAAAAGCGCAGATTCTGCTCGAATCCCCCTTGCTAGTATGACGGAACTTGCGTAAACGGCGCTTCTGATCGCGTGACCGGCCAATGTGGCATGCCGAGTCGCGTTTAGTACCGAACCCCGAAAGGAGACGGAAATGCCTAAGATGAAGACAAAGTCGAGCGCCAAGAAGCGCTTTAAGGTGACTGCGACCGGTAAGGTCCTTGCTGGCCAGGCCGGCAAGCGTCACGGCATGATCAAGCGGACCAAGAAATTCATCCGCGACGCCCGTGGCAACACCACCCTGTCCGCCCCCGACGCCAAGATCGTCAAGGGCTACATGCCCTACGACCGATAAGAGGAGATTAAGAGATGTCCCGCGTTAAAGGTGGAACCGTAACTCACGCCCGTCACAAGAAGGTTATCAAGGCCGCCAAAGGTTACTATGGCCGCCGCAAGAGCACCTTCAAGGTTGCCCGTCAGGCCGTCGACAAGGCCAACCAGTATGCAACCCGCGACCGTAAGAACCGCAAGCGCAACTTCCGCGCGCTGTGGATCCAGCGTATCAACGCTGCTGTCCGTTCGCATGACGAAGCACTGACATATTCCCGCTTCATCAACGGCCTGACCTTGGCCGGTATCGAAGTGGATCGCAAAGTTCTGGCCGATCTGGCCGTGCACGAACCGGAAGCGTTCGGCACGATCGTCGCCCAAGCTCAGGCCGCTCTGGCTGCCTGATCCTCTCTTAGCAGAGACAGTGAATGAAGGGCCGTCCCATATGGGGCGGCCTTTATCTATTGTAGCAAGGGAGAGGTTGCAGGGCACACGTTTTAGTTGTGCATTTTGATTCCCATTGATACCAAGATACCTATGATTTTGGTTTATTTCCTTACCTTTGCCGTTTTCGTCGGTGCGTTCTTCTTTTTCCGAAGCTTTTCCGAAGGTCTGTCGCTCGCGCTTTCATTCGTACTCATAGGCGCCTTGATCGCGATCATTTGCATCATTTCTTTTTTTTCGATGTCGCAATACCCTTCCGGAGATTTTACCGATCAAATCTACCAACGCTTTGGTGCATATTTTATCGTTGCCCCGCTGGGAGCGGCAGCCGCGGGTATGGCCGTTGGTGGGCTGGTTAACATCCTCCGCTTACCAATGATTGTTCAATTAGTGGTCGTTTGTCTCGTTCTGGCTGTGCCTGTCGCTATCGGCGTAAATGCAAACAATCAGGAAGAGCAGGAAAGAAAACGTAAGGCGGCCTATAGGGCAGCAATGGAGTTGACGAATGTGTCCGGCACTTTTGGTTCTGAAACAGTAACGATACCGGTTTCACCTATCGTTTCGGTAGGAACACGCTGCAAAGTGCGGCCGGGTGAAAGCGATATGAAATGCCAAGCAAGCTTTGATCAGTCCAATACATTTGAGGTTTTTCATGGCTTTGGTTTAGATAATTTAGACTTCTCGGCACTGATTGTTTGGCACCCCGGTCCAGACTGCCGGGTTCAGAGCAAATGTGGTCAATTTAGAAGCTGGTGCGAGCGACGCCCTGATATGACCAAAAGCGTTTGGTGTTGGTCAGAACACAAATTAAAAATTGTGATGCGAACCGACCGCAAGCACCGGAACGAGGAAGACATCGACAAACCACTGTTAACACAATCCAATCCAGTCGCTGGTCTGCGTATTCGATGCCGTGAAGGATTGTTCAAACCGTGGTGCAAAGCGCATTTCGAGGTCGCTCCTGACGTGCGTACAATCGTTACCGTAGAAGATATCGAGCCGGGACATGAAGAAACCGTGGTCCGCGAAGCAGTGTCCTATGCCCAGAGCCTCTGGTTAGAGATGACTCGCAAAAAATAACTCTACGCTGCTCTAAGCTACACGCCGGTGATTGTTCTCGGGTTACTTGCCCTCTTTCTTCACCAACTGCGCCGCAAACGCCACGCCTGTGCCCGGACCGGCATAGGTGACCATGATCACGTCATCCAGGTAGACTCCGTTGAAAATCCCCGCCGAGACGTCTTCGCCCGAAATCCCGGCCTCGGCCAGAACAAAGCGGGTGGGATCGTCCAGGCTGAAGGTGCCCATTGCTTCCTCAACGATCCAGTCTTTGTCGCCGATGCGCCGCCAGCGATTGGTGGCGGTGATCAGGTTGCCGTCCAGTTTGGTGACCTCCAGCTCCATCTCGGTTTTCAGCAGGCCCTTCCCGTGGTTTGGGTTCGATTTGGCGAAAGCCACCAGATAGGTGCCATGCCAGGTGCCGACGATCTGCGGAAAGCCGCTGCCTTCATCAGCGCTGGAAGGGGTGGCGACCGCGAGAATGGCCACTGCAGCGAGGCTTCGGATGAGCTTGAGTACCATTGGACACGTCTCCTGCATGGGGTGTGATAGCCACAGGGTACTTGAGTTGGCGCTTTTGACAAACCCGTATACGTAAACACAAAAAAACCGGCGCGGGTGGCGCGCCGGTTTAAGTTCATCTGCCGTGATTGCGTGAGTGTTGGCAGATGTATTCAGTTAGGTTCAGCCGAATACACGACCCAGTGCGCCGTCGACCGCGTCGGTGATCTGGTCGATGTCGTCTGCGGTTGCAATCAGTGCAGGCGAGAAGCACAGCGTGTTGTTGCGGCTGGGGATCGAACGGTTGGTGGCACCGATGATGACGCCCTGCGCCATACAGTCGGCAACGACCGCCTGAACCTTTTTCTCGTCCATTGGCTCTTTGGTGACACGGTCTGAAACCAGTTCGGCACCCAGAAACAGGCCCTTGCCGCGCACGTCGCCGATAACTTCGTGCTTTTCCATCAGCGCCTGCAGGTTGCCCAGCATCCGGTTGCCCATATCAATGCAGTTCTGCAGCAGGTTCTCGTCTTCGATGATGCGCATGTTTTCGATCGCAGCAGCTGGACCGGCGGTGCAGCCACCAAAGGTTGAGATGTCGCGGAAATAGCTCATCGGGTCCGACATGTCGTCTTTGAACATGTCAAAGACTTCCTCGGTGGTAACCATCACGGCAATCGCCGCATAGCCCGAGGCAACGCCTTTGGCCATGGTCACGAAGTCCGGCTTGATGCCGTACTGCTGATAACCGAACCAGGTGCCGGTGCGACCTACGCCGCAGACAACTTCGTCGATATGCAGCAAGATGTCGTACTTTTTGCAGATTTCCTGCACGCGTTCCCAATACCCTTCGGGCGCTTCGATGACGCCACCACCGGCGGTCACAGGCTCAAGGCACAGGGCACCAACGGTTTCGGGACCTTCGCGCAGGATCACTTCTTCGATCTGATCCGCGGCCCAGACGCCAAAGTTTTCTTCAGGCGCGCCGTCCAGCTCGTGCTTGCGGTATTCCATGCAGTGGGGAACGCGGACGAAATCGGGCGCGAAGGGGCCGTACTGCGCAGTACGCTCGTCCTGACCGCCTGCAGACATGGTCGCCAGCGTCGAGCCGTGATAGTCGCGGTCACGGTACAGGATCTTGGTTTTCTTGCCGCCATAGCGCTTGTGCGCGATCTGGCGAACCATCTTGAACACCTTCTCGTTCGCCTCAGAGCCGGAGTTGGTGTAGTAGACCCGGCTCATGCCCGGCATTTTTTCGATCAGCATTTTAGCAAAGATCGAACCGGGGATCGAACCTGCGGTATTGGCGAAATAGCACAGCTTCATCAGCTGGTCGTGAACCGCCTTACAGATCGATTCGCGGCCATAGCCAACGTTTACCGTCCAGACGCCGCCGGACACAGCATCCAGATGCTCTTTGCCGTTCTGGTCCCAGACGCGCATGCCTTTGCCTTCGACAATGATCTTTGGATCATTGGTTTCCAATGGCTTATGCTGCAGCAGGTGGTGCCAGATATGGGCGCGGTCGGCCTCGACCACGTGGGAGAGATCGTTTTCGTTGAACGTGCCGTCCATGACATGTCCTTTCAGAATGACTGGGGCGCGGGTTGCCAAAAATGGGCTTTCCCGGCTTTGTGTTTCGATGGCTCAGATCACCGCGAAAGCTCTGTCGGAGATAGGGCCAGATTGCACCATCCCGTAATTCCAGTCTATGGCCGCGCCGTATTTTTACGGGTTTGTCAGAAGATCAACTTTGTGCTCAATTCGCCGAAATGGACGAGGGAGGGTTAGTAAATGACACAAGCCAGCATCTACGAGCGTCATTTGGACAAGTGCCGGGCAAACTATACTCCGCTGTCACCGCTGAGTTTTATCGAGCGGACGGCGCAGATTTATCCGGATTACCCTTCGGTAGTATTCGGCGCGCGCCGCTATACATGGGCTGAAACCTATGCCCGCTGCCGCCGGCTGGCAGGCGCATTATCCGCACGCGGAATCAGCGCGGGCGACACGGTTTCTATCATTGCGGCCAACATTCCGGAAATGTATGAGGCGCATTTTGGCGTGCCGATGGCAGGTGCTGTTCTGAATGCCATCAATACCCGATTGGACGCACCGATCATTGCCTTCATTCTGAATCACGCGGAATCCAAGGTCCTTCTGGTCGATCCCGAGTTCTCAGGCGTGGTCAAAGAGGCGCTGAAACAGGTGGATCACGATGTACTGATCATCGATATCGAGGACCCGAGCTTTGACGGTGGTGAGAAGCTGGGCAGCCTGACCTATGACGCCTTGCTGGACGAGGGCGACCCTGAATTCAACTGGTCGCTTCCCAAGGATGAGTGGGACGCGATCACGCTGAACTATACCTCAGGGACAACAGGCAATCCCAAGGGCGTCGTGTATCACCACCGGGGCGCTGCGCTGAACGCGCAGTCGGACCTGCTGGACTGGAACATGCCAAAGCACTCGGTCTATTTGTGGACCCTGCCGATGTTCCACTGCAACGGCTGGTGCTTTCCCTGGGCGATGGCCGCCAATGCGGGCGTTTCCGTCTGCCTGCGGGCCGTGCGGGACGAACCGATTTATGCGGCGTTCCGGGATGAGAAAGTCACGCATTTCTGCGGCGCGCCGATCGTTCTGAACATGCTGGCCAATGCGCCCGACCACCTCAAGGATTTCGATCATGAGATCAAGGTGATGACCGCCGGCGCACCGCCACCCGCCGCGGTGATCGAAAGCATGGAAAACATGGGCGTCGAGGTTACCCATGTCTATGGATTGACCGAGACTTATGGTCCGTCGGTTGTCTGCGCCTGGAAAGACGAGTGGAACGACAAGGGGGCCGAAGACCGCGCCGCGCTGAAAGTCCGTCAGGGTGTGCGCTATACGGCTCTGTCTGGGCTGATGGTTGCGGACTCGGACACGCTGGAACCGGTGCCTGCTGATGGTGAGACGATGGGTGAGATTTTTATGCAGGGAAACGTTGTCATGAAAGGTTACCTGAAGAACGCCGAAGCCACCGACAAGGCGTTTCGTGGCGGATGGTTTGCCTCGGGTGATCTGGGGGTGATGCATCCGGACGGCTACATCGCGCTTAAGGACCGGTCCAAGGATATCATCATTTCAGGGGGTGAGAATATCTCATCCGTCGAGGTTGAGGATATCCTTTACAAGCACCCGGCGGTGATGGAGGCCGCCGTGGTTGCGCGCCCGGATGACAAATGGGGCGAAACGCCCTGTGCGTTCATCGAACTAAAGCCAAACGCGCAGGCGAGTGAGGCGGATATCATCGCATTCTGCCGCGATAACATGGCCCATTTCAAAGCACCAAGGACGGTGGTGTTTGGACCTTTGCCCAAAACCTCGACCGGGAAAATTCAAAAGTTCAAACTAAGGGATCAGGCGCGGGCGCTGAATTAAGCGCCTATTTTGTCAAAGATTGACAGGTCAAGATCCAGCATTTCGCCCATCCAGATCGCTCGGTCCCGGTGGTCCGCCAGGTGATCTCCGGTTTCCGGGTGGGTGAAAATGGTCAGGCCTTGCCGGTTCAGCATCAGCCACGGCATGACTTGATCGAACACGTCCGGGCCAAAGCCCAGCTGGCAGCTCCATCGCGGGTGGGGGCCTACATTTTTGGCATGCATGCGCCCCACCTGCACCGGAAACAGATCGGCGACCTCTTCACAGACCTGCTGGGCAATGGCTTGCGTGTTTGCGTCGAAATAGACATGGGCGTGATAGCCGTTGATCTCTGACATTGGGGCCTCTTGCATACGTTTCGAACAAGGTACGGCGCTGCGAATGGTATTGCCATTTGCGCCGTCACACAGGCTCTGTGCGCCAGTTCAAGCGGGTGCGTGGAGATCTGGGTGGGCTGCGGCAAAGGCGGGATTTTCGGCACAAGCGACCTCGGCGCTTAGACTGCGCGGCAAGTCCGATAAATCCACGTCCCAACGGCGCGCATTAAACATTTGCGGGACTAGACAAACATCGGCCAGTCCGGGCTTGGCCCCGGTGCAATAGGGCGCTTGTTCAAAACCCTCGAGAAGCGCCTCAAAAGCCAGTAGGCCGGGGCGAATGAAATGGCGCATCCAGTCACCGGGCATACCTTCAGCGCCATTACTCAGCGAAGTGGCATATTGCGCGACCGACAAATTGCAGACCGGATGCACATCAACCGCAATGGATTGCGCCAAAGCCAGCGTACGCGCCCGGGCCGCCGGTTCCGGAGGCAACAGTCCAAGGCCGCGAGTTTGGTCAAGATAGTCGATAATGGCCAGAGATTGCGTCAACCGCAGCCCATCAATCTCGAGCACGGGTACCAGCCCCTGTGGATTACGCGCCAAGTGGTTGCCGGACCTTTGTTCGCCCGCTGTCAGATCAATTGAAACAGCGCGATAGCTGATCCCGGCCAGATTCAGCGCGATGCGTACCCTGTAGCTGGCCGAAGACCGCCAAAAGTCATACAACACCACGCCGCTCATCATCGATCTCCTCGGTTCGTCAGGTGTCCTTCAGCGTGGCGGCTTTCAGGGCGCTAGACAATACACTTGCGTTGCCGATGTGATTGGCCAGGACCAGAACCAGACGAGCATTCAGGGCGTCACTGTCGGCTTTGACCAGCCCATCATGCGCCGCCACCAGATCGGCATAGAAACCGTCAGCATTTTCCAGATTGGGGGAAAGGATCAGATTGGTCATGTCGCTCACTCCTTGCCGGTTGCCCGGCGGATCGCCTTCCGGAACGCATTTTCTTCGAATGTATCGCGACGGGCTGCAACATGTTGGTCAGGCCGGATCAGATACACTGCACCCGTGGCATTACCCAGATACCTGCGCTTCAACTCCAAAGACAGGTCATCCTTGACCGACAGGGCCAGCCGCGTTGCCTGCACGCCGCCCTCTTCGATACTGTCGGGTGCATCCGCATCAATTGTCAGCAGCGTGAATTTCCCAGCCAGTTTTGGCAGCAGGAAATCATCGCCCAAAGGCGCGTCCGGGCACGCAGAACCGGGGCGCGTAACCTCTGGCCCGTTCAGCGCGTCGGCAGAGCTGAGCGATGATGCGGTATAGGCGCAGGGTGTGCTCAAGCGGCCGGAATTGACCAACGGGCGCGCAAACTCATAATGCTCACTGAGGTCCAAAACAGCATCCCGCAACAGGCGCGACATGTCGGACTTGGGCGTGATGAATTCGGTCGATTGCGTGGACGCGCTGATGTTCTTATCCGCAGCCTCGACCCGTTCGCGATTGTAGCTGTCCAGCAAAAACTCGGGTGCTTCGCCGTCAATGACCAGCTTCAGTTTCCAGCACAGGTTGTCTGCGTCCTGTATGCCAGAGTTGGCCCCCCGAGCGCCAAAAGGACTGACCTGATGAGCGCTGTCGCCAGCAAACAATACGCGACCATGGCGGAACCGCTCCATTCGGCGGCACTGGAACGTGTAGATCGAGACCCATTCGAGTTCGAATTTCACGTCTTCACCCAGCATCGCCTTGAGCCGCGGGATCACGTTTTCAGGTTGTTTTTCATGTTCTGGATTGATGTCTTTTCCCAGTTGCAAGTCGATCCGCCACACGTTGTCTGGCTGTTTGTGCAGCAGAGCGGACTGTCCCCGGTTAAACGGCGGGTCGAACCAGAACCAACGCTCGCTCGGAAAATCCGCCTGCATCACTACATCAGCGATCAGGAAGTTGTCTTCGAATACGCGCCCTTCGAAATCCAGACCCAGCATGCGGCGGCTGGGCGAGTTCGCCCCATCACAGGCAATCAGCCAATCCGCCTCAACGTTGTAGGGGCCTTCGGGTGTTTCGACCTCAAGCTTGACGTGATCGTCATGCGTGCCGATGGCTTCGACCTTGTTCTGGCCGCGAATTTCAATGGGCGCGCCCCCGGTCTGCAACTCCCGCACCCGTTCGACAAGCGCCTTTTCAACGTAGTATTGCTGAAGATTGATGAAGGCTGGATTCCCGTAGCCGGTGTCGGGCTGCAGGTGAAACTCATAGACTTGGCGGTTGTCAAAAAAGACTTTGCCCGCATCCCATAGAACGCCTTTTTCAACCATCTTGCGCCCCATTCCCAAACGGTCGGCAATCTCCAGTGAACGTTGCGAGAAACAGATTGCCCGGCTACCGAAACTGACCTTGTCATTGTCGTCCAGTACCACGACCTGAACACCCTGCTGGGCCAGATCAATGGCAGTGGCCAGCCCAACTGGACCGGCTCCGATTACGATAACCTTGTGTCTTACTGAGCTTGCCGCGTCTTGGTCCGGGCTGCGTTGATAGGCATAGAGCGGGAATTCGAAGATCTTGTTCATGGGTTCTCCCCCGATACTCAGGCGCCGTGGGCGCGCAAGGTCTTGCCCTCTGGCACGGGTGCGCCGGAAGGCCTCGGCCCATGATTTCACCTATTTCCCCTGTGCAAAACGATCTGGATCAAGTTTGCCCGACTTCTTCAGCCTTGCAGGGCCTCCCACATCTCAAGATCGCGCTGCGCGGTCCAGATGCGTGGCGTGTCGATGCCGCGCGCTTCGTCATAGGCGCGGGCGACATTGAAGGGCAGGCAATGTTCGTAGATCGCGTAATCGGCGAATTTTGGATCGCACTCTGCGCGCACTGCATCCCATGCCTCTTTCAGAGATCCACCGCGTGCCGCCACTTTCGCAGCCGGGCGATAGGTGCTTTCGACAAAGTCACGGGTGTTTTCGATCGCTGCATTGACCATGTCCTTGCCGACCAGGGCGTTTCCGCGCCCCGGTGCGATGGCATCGACGTCGAACCACTTGATTTCATCCAGCGTATCACCCCAATCGCTGAAATGCCCGTCGCCGCAATAGCAGGCCGAGTGGTATTCGACGATGTCACCGGTGAACATGACATTCTGGTCGGGTACGTGAATGACGACGTCACCTGCGGTGTGGGCGCGGCCCAAATGCATAAGATCGACCCGGCGATTGCCCAGATAGACCGTCATCGTGTCGCTGAATGTGGTGGTGGGCCAGGTCAGGCCGGGGATGCTTTCATGACCTTCAAACAGGCGGGGGAAACGCTGAAACTCGCTGTCCCAGTCCTCTTGCCCGCGTTCAACGACCATGGCGCGTGCCATGTCGGACATGAGGATCTGTTGCGCACCAAAGGCGCTGGCCCCCAATACGCGGACTGCGTGGTAATGGGTCAGCGCAACATGCGTGATCGGTTTGTCGGTCACGGATCGCACGCATTCGATCACCTTGTTGGCCAGGCGCGGGGTCGCCTGCGCCTCGACTATCATGACGCTGTCATCGCCGATGATGACGCCGGAATTCGGATCGCCTTCGGCGGTGAAGGCAAAAAGACCCTCGCCGACCTCGGTGAAAGAGATCTTCTTTTCCGACATGTCCCCTTGGGACGCAAATGCCTTGGCCATGATGAGTTCCTTATCGGGTGTATGGGTTTTCAAGGGCAGGCAACAGAGTCCCAACACAGTCGCCAAACCCGATGGTGTAGCCTTTGCCCTTGGCAGCACCTGTCAGGGTCAGAGTGTCACCGTCCTCGATAAAAGTACGGGTTTCGCCGGTATCCAGTGTCAGCGGTTCCTTTCCGCCCCAGCTGAGTTCCAATAGCGAGCCCCGCTCTGATTTTGTCGGACCGGAAATCGTGCCAGACCCAAGCAGGTCGCCCGTGTTCATCGGGCAGCCTGAGGTCGAATGGTGTGCCAGTTGTTGGGCGGCCGAGTAGTACATTTCGTTGTAGTTCGTCCGAGCAATGACTGTGGCGTCTTTGCCGTCGGGCTCCATCGTTACCTCAAGATCAATGTCATACAGCATCGGACCGCAGTCTTTGATGTGATCCAATAACTCGAATTCACGCGCAGGCGTGTCGCAGCGGAAGGGTTCCAGCGCCGCCTTTGTCACAATCCACGGGCTGATCGAAGTCGCTGTGGCTTTGGCTTGAAACGGCCCCAAGGGTTGATATTCCCAGGCCTGAATATCGCGTGCGGACCAATCGTTCAGCAGAACATAGCCAAAGATGTTGTTGTCGGCCTCTTGAACCGAGATGGGTCCGTCCGAGGGTGTACCGACAATCGCGCCCATCTCAAGCTCGATGTCAAAACGACGGCTAGGCAGAAAAGCGGGCATGTCATGATCGGGCGACTTGAGCTGGCCCCAAGGCCGACGGATATCGGTGCCCGACACGACAACGGATGAAGCCCGGCCGTTATACCCGATGGGGATATGCAACCAGTTTGGCGGCAGGGCGTTTTCCGGTCCGCGGAACATGGTGCCGACGTTTTGCGCGTGGTGACGTCCGGCATAGAAATCGGTGTATTCGCTGACCGCAAAAGGCATGTGCATTTCGGCGTCGATCTGAGCAATAAGCAACGGTTCAACCTGCGCCTGTTCCTCTGCGCCTTCGGCCAACAATGCGGTCAGGCGGTTGCGCAATGCAGCCCAGACGGCAGGACCTTCCTCCATCAACGGGTTCCAGAAGGGCAGGTCGAAGAATGGCTCGTCGGCCAGTTCGATCAGGCCCCCTGCCTCGGCTGCGGTGACGTCCAGAATCATGTCGCCAATCGCCACGCCGCACCGCGGATCATCTCCTTCGGTCGAGAAAACGCCGTATGGCAGGTTGTTCAGGGGAAACGGGTGATCGGCCTCATTGGCCGAGGCCACCCAGGATTTCGTTAATGGCATGTATTCAAACCTCTTTTGGGTGTCACTTTTTGCCCGGTGTGCCGTCGAACTTTTTCTCAAGCGACGTCCAGCAGTCGATGTAGTCATCCTGCAACGGGGCTTCGTTGGCTGCAAATGGTGTCAGATGCTGCGGGAAACGGGTTTCGAACATGAAGGACATCGTGTTGTCCAGCTTGTCTGGCCCGAGGTTTGCGTTTGATGCTTTTTCAAACGCTTCCCGATCCGGCCCATGCGGCAGCATCATGTTGTGCAGGCTCATGCCGCCCGGAACAAAGCCTTGCGGTTTGGCATCATACTGGCCGTAAATGTTGCCCATCAACTCGGACATGATGTTCTTGTGATACCAGGGCGGGCGGAACGTATCCTCGGCCACCATCCAGCGTTCGCGGAACAGGACAAAATCGATGTTTGCCGTGCCCGGTTGCCCCGAGGGCGCGGTGAGGACAGTAAAGATCGACGGATCGGGATGGTCGAATAGAATTGCACCGACCGGACAGTAGGTGCGCAGGTCATATTTGTAGGGCGCGTAGTTCCCGTGCCACGCCACCACGTCCAGCGGGCTTTGGCCGATCTTTGTGGTATGGAATTGCCCGCACCATTTGACCGTCACGGTCGAAGGCACCTCGCGGTCTTCAAACGCCGCCACCGGAGCCTTGAAATCGCGTGGATTAGCCATGCAATTGGCCCCAATTGGACCGCGGCCAGGCAATTCGAACTTCTGGCCGTAGTTCTCGCAGACAAACCCGCGTGCCGGGCCTTCCAGCACCTCGACACGGTACACGAGGCCACGGGGGAGAATGGCGATTTCCTTGGGTTCCAGATCAATGATTCCGAGTTCAGTCGCGAACCGCAGGCGACCTTCCTGTGGCATCACCAACATCTCGGAATCGGCCGAGAAGAAATAGTCATCCTCCATAGAATCGGTGACCAGATAGATGTGGCTGGCCATGCCCACCTGCGTGTTCACATCCCCCGCCGTAGTCATCGTTCGCATCCCGGTCAGCCAGGTGAGGCCTTCATCGGAATGGGGCACCGCATCCCAGCGGTATTGGCCTAGACTAATCACGTCCGGGTCAACGCACGGCGCAGATTTCCAATGCGGTAGATCGAATTTTTCATAACGGTGCGAATGCTTGACCGACGGGCGGATGCGATAGCACCATGTGCGCTCGGGCGGGTTGGCCGTGAATGCCGTGCCGCTAAGCTGTTCACCATAAAGGCCGTAATTGCAGCGTTGCGGGCTGTTCATGCCCTGCGGCAGCGCGCCGGGAAGGGCCTCGGTCTCGAAGTCGTTTCCAAAGCCGGGCATATAACCCGCATGCGTGCCAACGGGCGTGCTGGCTTGCGTCATTTTGTGCGGATCCGTCGGATGGTTCATCCTGTGTTCCTCCAATTGCTGCTTGTCGAGTAATAGTTGATTTTGTAACTAACAAGCATGACTCAGGACAAATCTGCCAAAAAAGATGACTTTGATCTGCAGGAATTCCTGCCGTACTTGCTGAACCGTGCAGCCGAAGAAAGTTCGCTGGAGTTTCAGCAGGTCTATAAGGACCGTTACGGAATGCTTCGCACCGAATGGCGCGTCTTGTTTCATCTGGGAAATTACGGCGAGATGACTGCGAAAGAAATAGGTGAGCGTGCCAAAATCCACAAAACCAAGGTCAGCCGTGCAGTTTCGAAATTGGAACAGCGCCGATACTTAGCCCGTAATCGCGACACATCCGACCGCCGGGTTGAACAATTGACGCTGACATCCGCAGGTCAGACGGTTTACAGGGATTTGCGCCTGGTGGCCGAGGCCTATGATACAAAGCTTGCTGGCCTGTTTTCCCGTGACGAAGCAGAACTGTTGCGCAAAATGCTTCGGCGTCTGGCGCATATGGATTGACCACTGGTAATTCACCGCCGCAATTCCCAGATGAAGCCCAGAACAAAAATGGGACAAAACATGACGACCTTGGATGCCGATACGGCAAAATCAAGCGATCTGATCAACTGGCTGGTCGCGCGCGGGCTTGAGGGTGTCGAAAAAGAAGAACTGCTGGAAGAGTACTGCAATCGCCTGGTGGAACTGGGCGTTCCGCTGATGCGATTTCACGCGGCCCAGTCGACCCTGCACCCGATTTATGGCGGAACCGGCTATAGCTGGTATCACGGCAAGGGCGGGGAATATCAAAGGTTCGAATACTCTGAACAACCTAGCGATCAATGGCGTGCTAGCCCTCTGTTTGCTGTTCTGAACGAAGGCGAAAGCGTCGTGCACGAACGGTTGTTGGATCAGAACGAACCCAGCCGATTTCCCTTGCTGAATGAGCTGCGCGAACATGGTGCCACTGAATACTACGCGACGGGCGTGTCCTTTGACATTCCGACTCACAATCAGCCGAAGGACGCAAAAAAGGCGGTGAACGGTGTATTGTTGTCTTGGACGTCAAACGCGCCCGAGGGGTTTAAGGACAGCGATCTGGCGTTGATCAATACAGCCCTGCCGCCTCTCGGATTGGCTTTGAAATCTGCAAACAACCAACGGATATCAAAGGACCTTATGCGCGTCTATTTGGGACGTGATGCCGGTCGGCGCGTTTTGTCCGGCGAAATCAGGCGCGGGTCGCTTCAGCAAATCGATGCGGTGATCTGGAACTTTGACCTTGAGGGGTTCACCAGCCTGTCCGAAGAGCTGCCGGGTGATGCCCTTATTGAGATGCTGAACGAGTATCTGGCCGCTGCTATCGACGTGGTCCACAAATGCGATGGAAGCATCCTCAAGTTCATGGGTGACGGGCTAATGGCCATGTTCGATGTCGGAGAGATCGATGCGGACGCGCGCGCAGCATTGGCGGCCGTCGGCGAATTGGAGACATCGATGGCGAAACTGAACGCACAACGTTCTGCCGATGGCCTGCCTGTGTCGAACTATACGCTGGCCCTGCACGCAGGTGAAATTCTGTACGGCAATATCGGATCTGAGAACCGCCTGGACTTCACCGTCATCGGCCCGACTGTCAACCAGACCGCGCGGATTGCTGGAATGCACCGGTCGCTGGGGCAACGGATCCTGATATCGGACGATGTGGCGAAGGCCGCGCAACCTTGTGCTTCGGAGCTGGTCTCAGTCGGTCGTTACATGCTGCGTGGAGTGCCGGAACCGAAAGAACTGTTTACGGTTTACAAAGCGAACGACGCACGGGATTAAGTTTGCGTTTCGTGGCCGAAATTAATTACGGCTTGGGCCTATCCATTTGTGAACAGGCCCAAGAAATGGTTTCTGGCTCAGACGTGATCGTCCTTAACCAACGCGCCGCGCCCGTGGCCGGCCATACCCCCAGAAACTTCTTCTGTCGCCTCATCAGCGAGTGTCTCTGGCAGGATCAGGTTAAGCACGATAGCGATAAACGCTGCTGGAAGGATGCCTGACGCGCCCAGGACCCGCAGGGTGTCGGGCAGGTGCTGCAGCGCATTTGCCGATCCGGGTGCCACGTTCATGACTTCGAGTTGAAGCCCCAGACCAATCGAAAGCGAAACCGCAAAGATCACCATGTTCCGCCGGTTCCATACAACATCCGACAGCATGGATACGCCTGCGGCGACAACCATGCCGAACATGACTATGACGCCGCCGCCCAGCACTTCGATCGGAACCGTTCGGATCAACCCTCCGACTTTGGGCACCAGACCACACACAATCAGGAAAATGGCACCAATGGTGACCACGTGGCGGCTCATGACACCGGTCATAGCGATCAGACCGACATTCTGGCTGAACGAGGTATTCGGGAACCCACCAAAGATGCCTGCAATGGCAGAGCCGATACCGTCTGCATACGTGGCGCCTTGAATTTCTTTGTCGGTCGCCTCACGACCTGCGCCACCTTTGGTGATCCCCGAGACATCGCCAACCGTCTCGACGGCGGACACAAAGGCCATAAGACAGAAACCGATTACTGCGGCGAACGAGAACTCGAAGCCGTATTTGAAAGGCTGCGGCAGTGCGAAAGCCGCAGAGCGTTCCCACGAGCCAGAGATCACCTCGACGGGTAATTTCCCGACCAGCAGGCAATAAACATAACCCACCAGAATACCGACCAGAACGGCCGACACCGAAAGCATGCCACGCGCAAAGAACTTGAGCCCCAAAGTGACAAACACAACGATCAGCGCGGGTGTCCAACTGGACAATGAGCCATAGCTTTCAGCACCCGAAGCCTTGGCTGGTACACCTCCGGCTGCGTATTCGATGCCGACCTTAACCAGTGCAAGACCAATCATCGTTACGACCAGCCCAGTGACCAAGGGCGGTAGTGCAAAGCGTATCCTGCCGATTACCGTGCCCAACAGCGCATGAAACAAGCCACCGATAATCACGCCCCCGAACAGGGCGGCAAGACCGTCTACGCCTTTTCCGGCAACCAGAGGGATCATGATCGGAATAAAGGCGAAGGATGTGCCCTGTACGATCGGAAGCGCTGCGCCAACCGGGCCAAGCGTTACCGTTTGCAACAACGTTGCTACACCGGCAAAAAGCATCGACATTTGGATCAGGTATAGCAACTCGGGAAAGTCCGGGCTGTTTGAGCCAAAGCCAAAACCCGCCGCGCCGGCAACGATAATCGCCGGAGTAACGTTCGATACGAACATTGCAAGCACGTGCTGTATCCCCAGCGGTACGGCCCGGTAAATGGCTGGAAAATAGTTTGGATCCCGAAGCTGCTCCGGCGTCCCAATGGATGAATCGGTCATGGCTGTCCTCCCGTCAACGCGCGATTTGGCGTCCTGTCCCTTGATAACCCGGTGTGGAATTCACATCCCGATCCATTCAAAGTTGTCTATTATTAGATCAGGTGGATAGTGGTGATTATCAAAAATACCAAAAAGGTGCTTTGGATAGTTGTATTTTTGGTAAAGATACGAATGGCGGTACAAAGTCAGCCTTAACGCGACGCTGAAGCTTCAGGCTGCCGGTATTGTCAAAACTCATTGCCCAAAAGGGCAGGGGCGCACACCTGATCTACGATTTTGGCGAGGTATGGTAGCGCTGGGGCTGGAACGTCCAAACGGGGCGTCAGAAGTCGATCTCAACACCCGGCAGGTTCAGCTCTTTCATCATGTCGCGCAGCTCTTGCCGTGCAGCGATGTTCGAAATGTTCAGCTGTTTGACCCCAATATCCTTGAGGTCCAGCAAGGTCAGGCCACGTGGGAAAAGCTCGCGGAAGATAACCCGCTCGGAGAAACCCGATGCGACGCGGAAGCCGATGCGCTGGGACAGCATCTCAATCGCGCGCTGCATCTTTTCCTTGTTGACCATGCGCTGGGTGCCGACGCGGTTGCGGACAACCACCCAGTCGATGGGCTTTAGTCCCGCCTGCGCACGCAGTTGGCGTGCGTTCCACACCATTTCCGAATAGACCGACGGACCCAGGATTTTTTCGCCCTTGGAGTCGATCCGTGCAAGCAGGTCAAAGTCGATAAAGCTGTCATTCAGCGGCGTGATCAACGTATCGGCCAGTGAATGTGCCACCTGACTTAGGCGGGTGTGCGATCCGGGGCAATCGATCAGGATGAAATCACTGTCACTTTCCAGCTCGGCCACAGCGGCAGACAAACGGTGGTCATAGATGTTCTCGCCAGGTTTCAGCTTGGCCGCATCAATCTCGGGCAGATCGTGGTGGCGGGGGCTGGGCAGGCTCAGGTCCGGGTCTTTCAGAAAGTTTTCGCGGTTTTCGAAGTACCGGCCAAGGCTGCGCTGCCGAAGATCAAGGTCCAGTGTGCTGACCTTGTGACCCAAGCGCGCCAGCGCTGTAGCGACATGCATCGACACGGTCGATTTGCCTGCGCCGCCCTTCTCGTTCCCCACTACGATAATATGTGCCATGCTTGTATTCCCACGTCCCGCCGTGCTTACCCACACGTTGTTACCAACCACTATATGTTGTGGAAGCCGGGAAGGGAAGAACCCCAAGCGCCCTAGCAGGGCAATATCAGGCTCTAATTTGGAAAACTCAACCGGCTGTGTCGGTTAGGACGCGTGCTTGTCAAAACGGACCGGCTGTTTCACAGTTCAAATCAGGGTTTTGCAACAGGGGAACCGGTTGGACCATCTGTTTTTGAACGTTCTGAACGTGGTTCTGCCGGTGCTGATCTGCGCCGGGGTCGGCTATGCCCTTGCCGTGATCAAGGCACCGTTCGACAACAAAGTCATCGGTGGAATCGTCTCGCGCGTTGGATACCCGGCGCTGATCATCTCGCATCTGTCCACGACCCAAATTGCGGTTGGCACCTTTCTGGACGTCATGATGGCCGCAGCGCTGGCCATTGCGGGGTTCGGAGTGTTGGGATTTCTGGCACTGAAGGCCATGCGACTGCCGGTTCGGGCCTTTTTGACGCCGCTGATGCATGGGAACGTGGGCAATATCGGGTTGCCTATCGCCTTGCTTGCGTTGGGTGATGCGGGAATGGCCTATACGATGGGATTTGTCGTGGTCGTGTTGATTAGCATTTTCACCATCGGCATGTGGATCCCGGCGGGTGAGTTTTCGCCCAGAAAGCTCGTCACGTCCCCGATCATTTATGCAGTGATCCTGTCTCTGATCCTTATGGCGAGCGGATCAAGCTTGCCTCAACCGCTGGCAAAGTCCTTCGACATTCTTGGGGGGCTGTCGATCCCACTGATGCTGCTGACATTGGGCCATACGCTGGCGACGTTGCGGATCAAAAGCCTGGGCCGGGCGGCGCTGTTGACCGTTCTGCATCTGGTCATGGCAATTGCAATCGCCAGCGCTTTGGTATGGGTTTTTGCTTTCACCGGGGCTGAGCGTGGCGCGGTGATCCTGTGTTGCCTGATGCCGTCCTCGGTTGCGACTTACCTGTTCATTGACCAGCACGTGCCGGAATACGGGCCGGATGTCGCTGGTTTCATTCTTGTGTCGACGCTGGCCACGATCATCGTCCTGCCGATTGCGCTGTCCTACTGGATCTAAAGCCGACCCTATGCGCAGCGACAAAAATCGCTAAACTGCTGAGTAATTGCATTTAAGAACAATGAGTTTTGGGGTGGATTTATGACCGACAAGACGCCTTCTGACCCAACGCACGAGGGGGGTGCCCGCGTTGTGCTGGCGATGACAGCCATCTGCATGATGGTTGTTGGGTTTAACACAACGGCCGTCGCGACCATTCTGCCGAACCTCAAGGCCGAGTTCGATTTGACGCCATCCGGCCTGCAATGGGTGATGGCAACCTATACCGTGGCCAGCGCCACGCTGGTCACGATTGTCAGCCGGTTGGGCGATATTACCGGCAAGATGGGCGTGTTCTTCGCTGGGATGATTGTCTTTGGCATTGGGTCCGCCTCGGTCCTGGTTGCGCAAGACGGCTCGATGCTGCTGTTTGGGCGCGGCGCGCAGGGCGCGGGGGCTGCGGCCCTGTTTGGCACGTCTTTGTCACTGTTGACCGCCGCCACACCCGAAGAGCAGCGCGCAGGTGTTACCGGCGCATGGGGCGCAATTGTAGGTCTTGCCATTGGCGTCGGGCCGATCGTCGGGGGGGCCTTTGCCCATTATATCAGCTGGCGCGCGGTGTTTGCGACCGATCTGGTGTTGCTGGTCTTCGCCTTCCTGATTGGGCTGCATGTCAGCCGACGCGGGTACGTGCCGGACACGCGTCAAACCGGGGCCAAGTTTGATTATCCGGGTGCTTTTGCGTTGCTTTTGTTCCTTGGCCCGCTGTCCTTTGCGCTCAGCAATGGGGAAAGTAGCGGGTGGGCAACGCCGATGACATTGATGCCGCTGGGAGTCGCAGCAGTGGCGACAATCATCCTTGTTATCGTGTCCCGCCGGAGCGACGATCCGTTGATCGAGCTGCGATACTTCAAGCATCCACGTTATTTTATGGCCGCCGTTGGTATGTTTTTCACCGGCTTCACGCTGTTCTGTTTCTTTGTGTATTTCAACACGTTCGTTCAATCCCCGGATGCCTTCGGATATTCGCCCATCGGCGCAGGTTTGGCGATCATGCCGCTTAGCCTCAGCATGTTCGTAATCTCGGTCACCGCACCCCGGTTTCTGGCGCCCTACAGCTTTCAATGGCCGATCGCGATCGGCTTGGGGGCGATGGCCTGTGGGTTCTTGCTGTTGATGACAACTTCGAACTCCACCCAATATGCAGAGATCTGGTGGAAGCTGATGATCGTCGGCATTGGATTAGGTATCTGTTTTTCACTTTTGCCCCGGCTCGGTCTGCGCGTGTTGCCAGAAGAGCATGTGGGGCAGGGGTCCGGGGTGATTAACGCCTGCCTGTATTTTGGCGCGACACTAGGAGCCGTGGTCGGAGGTTTGGCCGAAGCAATTACGACCCGCAGAGGTATTTCCGAAGTCATGAACGCTTTGCCCACCGGGTCCGCCCAGCGAGAAGATCTGGCCCATGCCCTGACCCATGGGACGCCGAGCCAAATCCAACAACTGATCGCTAAAATGGATCCTGAAAATAGTAGTGCTTTGGCCAAAGCCCTTCGGGACTTGCAGGACAACGCCTTCGACAGCGCGATGCTTGTTGCTGCAGTGGCGGCTCTAGTCGGAATGGCTTTGGCGTTGATGTTGCTTCGGGGCCAGGTTCCGCCCGTACACAGCGCAGCCGAGCTGACGCGTGCGAAGGGTTGAGTTCGCTTTAACTGTTCGCAATTCTTCTACTGGAAGTCCGGCTGTGATAGTGGGTCTCCATGGTTGAGTTTGCGTTACTCTCTCAAAAAACCTTGCGTCCTTTGGCGGCATTGTCTGTGCGCGAAAATCAGGCAGGATTTGTCGCGACAAATCTAATGACGATGGCACAGTCGATTTTCGAACCGGGGTCAGAAATCTATGGCATTTGGGATGGCGGCGATGCGGTGGGTTTGCTTGCCATAATCGACATGGCACATCCCGACGCAGATTTGGATGACGGGGATGACCCGGATGGCGTCTATATCTGGCGGCTGATGGTCGACAAATCTCGTCAGGGCCGGGGCTATGGAATGGCCGCATTGGATTTTGCAAAATCCGTGGCTTTGAAAAAGGGTCGCTCCAACCTGGTGATCAGCGTTGTCGACGAACCGGGCAATGCGCTGCCGCTTTATCAATCGTTCGGGTTTGCGCCGACTGGCCGGCTTGTCGATGGTGAGGTCGAATTGATCATGCGACTGGCTTAGCCACTTATTTTTGGCAACGTTCTACGCACAAAAAAAGGCCGCCCCGGTGGGCGGCCTTTCGCATCTCAAACGGGTCTGGCTTAGAAGCCCAGACCTTCGTATTTCTTCTTGAACTTCGACACACGGCCGCCGGCGTCCAACAGGCGCGACGAACCACCGGTCCATGCAGGGTGCACAGAGGGGTCGATTTCCAGAGCCAGCTGATCGCCTTCGGCGCCCCAGGTGGATTTCATCTGAACTACGGTGCCATCGGTCATTTTGACGTCGATGACGTGATAATCGGGATGGATGTCTTTTTTCATCTTTCCGTTCCTTACGCTTCGGCGCCAGCCTTGGGCTTGTAGTTGGTGACTTCTGCGATACGCGCGGATTTACCACGGCGCGAGCGCAGATAGTACAGTTTGGCGCGACGGACGCGGCCACGGCGGACAACGGTGATGCTGTCGATGTTGGTCGAATACAGCGGGAACACACGCTCCACACCTTCGCCAAACGAAATTTTGCGAACTGTGAACGCACCGGCGATGGTGTTACCGCCTTTGCGGGCGATGCAGACGCCTTCGTAGTTCTGTACACGGGTGCGCGACCCTTCGGTCACTTTAAAGCCGACACGGATGGTGTCTCCGGCTTTGAAATCGGGGATGTCTTTCCCCAGGGCGGCAATCTGTTCCGCCTCAAGCTGTGCGATCAGGTCCATCGCATTTCTCCTATCTGCTCGTGGTTGGTCCACGAAGTTGAGCACGGCCTGAGAGCTCTTGGTCTTCATCGGGTCCTGCGTACAGCCCGCCAGAGGTCAGATCGAATATTCCTTTGGTCCGGTCCGCCCTGCCGCGCCGTGGCCGAAGAAAGCCGGGCGTCACGCCATGATGCAAACCAAAACACCGGAGTCGCATGT
Source organism: Ruegeria sp. A3M17 (assembly GCF_003318255.1). Lineage (GTDB taxonomy): Bacteria > Pseudomonadota > Alphaproteobacteria > Rhodobacterales > Rhodobacteraceae > Ruegeria. The sequence goes on along the minus strand of NZ_QOCF01000031.1, from coordinate 74,459 downwards.
CGCGGCACCGGATTGCGCTGCTTTACGGGCTTTGTGGGCAGGGATCAAGCCTGAATCGCAAGAATGGTCAGGGCCAGATGGTAAGATTTCGCCACCAGCCAACAACACCGTTGCCTTGTCAGGCAGATCAGGCATTCTAGAGGGAATTATAAGAGCAGAAATTTAGAACAGGAACATACCATGCGCACAGCATTGATGCTGGCTGTTTTGGCCTTCGCGACCCTGTCCTGCGGTCGCAGCAGCCCTCCGCCCCAACAGGTAGAAGCTAAGGCATTTCTGAGCACCACGTCGCCCTCGGTCATTTTTCCAAGCTTTGGGGATGCCAAGCCGCACGAGTGGGAAGGCCGGCACCCGGGGAATTATCCGGTTCACGGGCTCGATGTTTCGCGATGGCAGGGTCCCATTGATTGGCACAGGGCAAAGTCATCCGGTGTCAGTTTCGTATTCATCAAGGCGACCGAGGGGGGGGACGTGGCCGACCCTTTGTTTGATGATCACCGGCGCGGCGCGCAAGCCGCGGGCGTTCCCTGGGGGGCTTATCACTACTACTATTTCTGCCGACCGGCGCATGAGCAGGCGAAATGGTTCATCGAGAACGTACCCCGAGGTGCCGACCTGCCGCACGTACTGGATATGGAATGGACGCCACATTCCAAGACCTGCACCATCAGGCCTGATGGGGCGACCGTGCGGTCCGAGGCGAAGCGGTTCCTTGATATCCTGGAACGCCACTATGGCCGCCGCCCGATCGTCTATACGACCGTGGATTTCTACGGTGACACCGATATCGCCCGCCTGCCCAAGACGGAATTCTGGCTGCGGTCGGTCGCCGGGCACCCGCGCAACGTTTACCCCAAGGCCGCGTGGCGGTTTTGGCAGTATACGGGCACGGGTTTGGTCCCTGGCGTTCAGGGGAAAGTGGACATCAACACATTCAACGGCCCGCCTGAGATATGGGCCAGATGGAAGGCGGGGGGCGCTTAGCCGCTTGGTGCCCCATAAGTTTCAATGGTTCCTCCGGCCACAAGGTGATCCAGACGGCGTACCCGTTCTTGGCCAGATGTGTGATGCAGCCAGAACCGCTCTCCATCAGTCAGTTCGCGTCGCTCGAAGCCAAGTTCGGTCATGCAGCGGTGCACCTGGTCAATTTCACCCTGTGAGCGAAGCTTATCGTCGAAGGGCGCCGTGACGATGGGGCCTAGGATCACGCCCCACAGCAGGATATTCGTGGCGTATCCACCAATCACCGCGCTGTTGCCCCCAATATCTTCCTCGGTGGCGCATGATTGCACGGCGACCTTTGCGGAGTGCAGGTTATGGCCCGCCTGAGTGGGCACTGCCATCTCAAGAGGCTTGGTTGTGCAAGCTGAAAGGGCAAGCACAGCTAAGCATATGATTTTTTTCATTTAGCAGCCTGTTATGCGTTGAATTGAAATCGCATTTTGCAATATCTTCAAGATGAGTATTTTTTCAGATCATCAGCTTCAAGTGGTGTTCGCCAAATACAGGAACGTGCTGCATACAAGCCACACTCGGGGTATCAATCCTGTGTGTCGTCCCCGGATTCCTCATAGCGTTCCCACAGATCAGGGCGTCGTTTGCGGGTGATCTCTTCAGACATCTGGTGCCGCCATTCGGCAATGCGCCCGTGATGACCAGACATCAGAATGTCGGGGATCGGGCGGCCTTTCCAATCTGCGGGTCGGGTGTATTGCGGGTGCTCTAAAAGACCCGAGGAAAAGCTTTCGTCTTCGGCTGAGGCCTGGTTGCCCAATACGCCGGGAATCAACCGCACAGTTGAGTCAATCAGCGCCTGGGCCGCAATCTCACCTCCGGTCATCACGAAATCCCCAAGGCTGACTTCCTGAACGCCGTAATGTTCCAACACGCGTTCATCGACGCCTTCGAACCGACCGCAAAGCAAGGTCATGCCGTCGCAGCGTGCGAGGTTTTGCATCATACGTTGATCCATGCGGCGACCGCGCGGGCTGAGGTAGATCAATGGCCAGTTGCCCTGCACGCCAGCCATTGTGTGTTCGATTGCCTCACCCAGCACGTCTGCGCGCAACACCATACCCGCGCCGCCGCCAGCCGGCGTGTCATCGACATTGCGATGCTTGCCAACGCCGAACTGGCGCAGATCCACGGTCTCTAATTGCCACAACCCTTCTTGCAAGGCTTTGCCCGTCAAGCTTTCGCCGAGAACGCCGGGAAAGGCGGAAGGGAACAGGGTGATGATTTTTGCCTTCCAGACCCCGTGCAGATCAGGTGTCGGAGTCATCAATTCACGCGGCTTCAGCGTGGGTCGGATTGCCTTGCGTCCGTGAGATTTGCTTGGCTTGTCTGTCATATTGTGCCGACCATCGCGTTCTTTGCCCGCTCTACTACCAGCGCTTTTTGCCGGGTCAGTTCCGCTTCGTCCAGATGGGATCGGTTCAGTGTCAGCAATTCGGCCAGCACGCTTTCCGGCAGCCTGCTGTTGGATTTTGTGGGCGGCACCAAAAGCTGCGCCTTTTCCCGAGGCAAGTTCAGGAAATCGGCAAAAGGCGTGCCGGGACCAAAGCGTCGCAGCTGCATCTCTTCCAGCCACTCTTCGGTTACGGTGACCGACGGCAGTTTCTTGCGAATGTCCGAGACCGTTTCCTCAAGCGGGGGCAGGTGATCCATTTTCGCGCGGAAGGTTTCAAAATCCTGGACCTCGCGGGTTCTCTGAAGATCGTGCGCCCAAAGGCTGCGCAACCACGCCCCTCGCTGGCGCAGGGACAGGTAGATCGTGATATCGACCTTCTGATCCTCGAACCGATCGCGGATGGCGTCTACCAGACAAGCGGCCAGATCCGGCGCGGCAGCATATCCCTGCTCTATATTGCGGCTGGGACGCAGGCCGCTGAAATTCTCTTCACTGACGATCAGGCCGCGTTTTGTGCCGAAGTTCCGCGTAGCCAGATACTCTCGGGTCTGCGAGCTGAATTCGGACAGCGTTCCCACGGTTCCATAGATGGAATGTCGGGTCGAGCTATCTGACAGCCCCGATTTGCGCGTCTTGTAAGGCAGCAAAAGCGCGAAATGCGGCCAGATCAATTCGCGATTTTCATACAGAAACGACTGTGCTGCGGTGGTTCCGGTCTTGTGGAGCCCCAGATGCAGCAGAACGCGTCGCATCAGATTAGCCCTTCGGGTGGGTCTACGATGATGCGGCCTTTGTCCAGATCCACAGTTGGAACAACCTCAAGCGTGAAGGGCAGAAAAACGGTGCCTTTCAACCCTGGCCCATGCAGTTCCAGCAGATCGGCGGCGCCGTGGTTTTGTACCGACTTCACACGACCCAGCAGCGTTCCGCCGGTGTCATAGACCTCAAGCTCGATCAGGTCGGTGTGGTAAAACTCATCATCAGGCAATGATGGCAGTTGATCACGCCGCGCGAACAGGCGTAGGCCGTTGATGGCGTCTGCCTGTTCTTTGGTCTCGATCCCACCCAGGCGCGCCGCAAAGCCGTTTTTGATTGGGCGGGTCAAGACCAGCGGATAGCGTTCCTTGCCGTCTTCATCAGTTAGGGGCGAATAGGTCTCGATATCCTCAGGGATGGCGCAAAAGCTTTTCAGCCGCACTTCGCCGCGCACGCCGTAAGACCCCGCAATGCTGCCCACGCAGATCAGATCAGTCATTTGGCTCTTCCGTCGTTAAACATAATCCGTCCTGCCAGTCGCCAAGCGGGGCACATGCCTCGCGTTGGTTATTGCGCTCAAAGAACACGCCCACAATAAAAGCGATCAGCAACAGGATGGGAAGTCGTATCAGTCCGATCATCTGGCTTTACCGCGTTTCGATATGCAACCGGGCGCTGCGCTGTTCCCAGCCGGCACGCTCAAGTTCGGGTCTTTCAGACATTTCTTCCGGCCAGCCCACGCAGTAGTAGCCGACCAGAGACCAATCGTCAGGCACGGTCAGGTCGCGTTTCATCTGTTCAGGATCAAGGATTGAGACCCAGCCCAGACCCAATCCCTCGGCCCGCAAGGCGAGCCAGAACAAGGTGATAGCGGCGACGACGGAATAGCGGCGCATCTCGGGCATCGTGCCCGCGCCCAGCCCCAGGCCTTTGTTGGTCGTCTCGTCCGAGAACACAGCCAGCTGAACAGGCGCTTCCTGCATGCCGGACAGTTTCAGGCGGCTGTATTTCAGCGCCTTGTCGCCCGAATAACCTGCAAGGGCCTTTTCATTGGCGTTTTGGAAATTCTCTAGCGCTGCGGCACGCGCCGCCTCGCTTTCGACGCGAATGACGCGCCAGGGTTCGCTCAAGCCCACCGAAGGGGCCAGACGAAATGTGTCGAGGCAACGCGTCAGCACCGCCTCGTCCACGGGATCGGTGCGAAACCGGCGCACATCGCGCCGGAGCCGCATCAGCAGTTCAAACTGCGTGCGAAAATCGTCGGTGAAATCCTGATCCTGCACGCGCTGACCTGCTTACTCTTCTGCCGCTGCTTCTTCAGCCGGAGCAGCAGCTGCCTCGGCTGCTGCTGCAGCCTTTGCAGCTTTCTCTTCCACGCGTTCCTGAGCTTTCTTGCCCGGGGTACCCTTGTTGGGGTTGTTGCGCTCGGCCTTGTTAAGGGTGCCGGCAGCTTCCAGCATGCGTGCAATACGGTCGGTGGGCTGTGCGCCCTGATCCAGCCAGTACTGAATGCGCTCCATGTTCATTTTCACGCGCTCTTCGCTGTCTTTCGGCAGCAGCGGGTTGTAGGTGCCCAGTTTCTCGATGAAACGGCCGTCGCGCGGCATGCGGCTGTCAGCAGCTACGATGCGGTAGAAGGGACGCTTTTTCGAGCCGCCGCGGGCGAGACGAATTTTCATTGCCATGGTGGTATCTCCTTTGGATGGCATCACGCCAGAGGCGTGTCATTGTTAAAGCCGGGATTTTCCCGGTTTAGTTCTGGTGTTTCTTATGGTGTCGGATGACTTCCTGAATGATGAAATTCAGGAAAGCCTTGGCGAAATCTGGGTCCAGATGGGCCTTGTCCGCCAGGTCTTCTAACCGTGCAATCTGCGCGGACTCGCGCGAGGGATCGGACGGGGGAAGGTCGTGTTCGGCCTTGAGCTTGCCAACGGCCTGAGTGTGCTTGAACCGCTCGCCCAGCGTGTAGACGAGGATCGCGTCCAGCCGGTCGATGCTTTCGCGATGCTCTTTCAGCAACGTCGCAGCCCGAGTCACAGGGTTGTTCATTGGCCGGTCCTTTCGGTGGTCAAAGCGGTGTCAGAGAATTCGAGTTTCGGGTGCCGCCAAACCTGGCAGCGTTGACCCACAACCTCGCTTTCGCGTTCATAGGTGGCGCCAAGACGTTCAGCCAACGCGCGCGAGCGGTTGTTTTCATGGGCGATGTACGAAATCGGGCCATTCACCCCCTGGTGTTGGGCGGCATAGGCGCGGGCAGCCATCGCGGCCTCGAACGCAATTCCTTTGCCTTCGAAACCATCGAAAATGACCCAGCCCAATTCGGGTTCATCCCAGCCCGGCGCGTTGATGATGCCGGTCCAGCCAGCAAAGGTGCCGCTGGCCTTTTCGACGATGTGCCAACCACCGTAACCCATAATGGCCCAATGCCCGAAACGGCCCAAAAGGGACCGCCATGCTTCCAGTGGCGTTTTTGGTCCACCGACCATGCGGCTGCGGTCCGACGCGAAGAAGGTTGTCATAGCGGGCAGGTCACCTTCGTGCGGTGCCCGCAGGATCAGGTTTTCTGTTTCTACAGTGGGGATGGTGTACGAGGTCATGCGTAGGCCTCCATCCCGCCGTTTACCAGATCGGCCGGGGCAGGGTGCCGCCAGACTTGCATTGTACCAAAAGCCGGGTGTTCGAATGTGTAATCGAACTGGGCACCCAGACGTTCGGCCACGGCCTTGCTGCCCAGATTTTCCGGGTCGATCAGCGAAATTGCCGTTTCCCAATCTAGTACATCATAGGCATGCGCGCGCGCCGCCAGCGCGGCCTCGGTCGCGTAACCTTTGCCGGTGGCGTTGTTCATCAACGTCCAGCCGATTTCAGGTTCGGGCCAGCTGTGCGGGCACCACAGGCCGACGTGGCCGACATAGGTGCCGGTGTCCTTTTCCTCGACACCCCAGAACCCATAGCCGCGCATGGCCCAATGGCCCAGCAGCATGGCAATGGCGCGCCATGTTTCATCAGGGCGCAGGGGGCCGCCGACGAATTTCGACGCATCGCTGGCATAGAACTCGGCCTCGGCCTCGAAGTCCGCTTCGCTAGGGGCCCGCATGATCAGGCGTTCGGTTTCCAACCTGGGGATCGACGGTGTCATGCCTGCACCTCGCCATAGCGCCAGACACGCTGATCTTCGTCAAAGGCGTTCTCGGCCGCTGCGTCCCGGGATGCGCCAAGGCGTTGCGCCAACGCATTCGAACGCGTGTTCGACCGCGAGACATAACTGACGAACTGGCCCGATCCGAGCAGGTCGAAACCGAAGTCACGTACCGCAGTGCAGGCCTCAGTGGCGTAGCCTTGCTTGCGGTGTTCGGCGCTGAACATATAGCCAAGCTCGGGTTCGCGGTCATCCCATTCCAGCCCCAGCAAAACGAAACCAGCGATCTGATCATTGTTCTTCAGGGTCACCGTAAACAGGCCATGCCCATGCAGAAGCCAGCCGGAGGTGTAGAAAGAGAATTCAGTCCAGGCTTCCTGGTCGGTGCTGCCAAAGCTTTCGCGGCAAATCTCCGTCCAATCTGACAGGTCATCCAGAGTGGGCGCACGCAGAACCAGCCGCCGGGTATTAAGAACCGGCAGGGCCGCGCGATACCGCGCTGCTGCCATCGCCGCCTTTCCGGACGGGGGCTGGGTGCAGCGTGCTGGCGTCACTTTTTCTTACCGAAACCGCTCAGACCCGGGGGCAAGGCCATACCGCCGCCCATTCCAGGCATACCGGGCATCTTGCCGCCCATCGCTTTGGCCGCCTGTTCCAGCGCCTTGGGGTCCATGCCTGCAGCCATGTCTTCGGGCGAGGGGCCGCCTTTGCCGAACATGCCTTTCATGGCCTGTTTCAGCATCTTGCCTTTGCCCATCTTGCCCATCTTCTTCATCATGTCCGACATCTGCCGGTGCATCTTGAGCAGCTTGTTGAGGTCACTGACCTCCATGCCGGAACCCGCCGCGATGCGTTTCTTGCGGCTGGCTTGCAGCAGTTGCGGGTTGGCACGTTCGCGTTTGGTCATGGACTGGATCAGGGCGATCTGGCGCTTGAGCACCTTGTCGTCCATGCCTGCCTCTTCGACCTGCTTGGCCATCTTGCCCATGCCGGGCATCATGCCCATCATGCCCTGCATGCCGCCCATCTGGATCATCTGTTCCAGCTGCATCTTCAGGTCGTTCATGTTGAACTGACCTTTGACCATGCGCTTCATCATGCGCTCGGTCTGTTCCATCTCCATCGTTTCCTGGGCTTTTTCGACCAGGGCAACGATGTCGCCCATGCCCAGAATACGTCCCGCGATCCGGTCCGGCTCGAAGGTTTCGAGCGCGTCCATCTTCTCGCCCAAACCGACAAAGCGGATCGGCTTGCCTGTAACCGCGCGCATCGACAGCGCCGCACCGCCGCGCCCGTCGCCGTCCATCCGGGTCAGGACGACGCCGGAAATGCCGACCTTGGCTTCGAATTCCTCGGCCACTTCAACGGCGACCTGACCTGTCAGGCCGTCGACGACCAGCAGGGTCTCGCGCGGGTCAACAACGTTACGAACTTGCTCGACCTCGTTCATCAGCACTTCGTCGATGTGCAGACGGCCAGCAGTATCCAGCATATAGACGTCATAGCCACCCAACGTCGCCTGTTGCTTGGCACGTTTGGCGATGTCGACGGGTTTCTGGCCAGGAACGATCGGCAGGGTATCGACACCGACCTGCGTGCCCAGAACGGCCAGCTGATCCATCGCCGCGGGGCGATAGACGTCCAGCGAGGCCATGAGGACCTTCTTGCCCTCTTTCTCTTTCAGGCGCTTCGCAAGCTTACCGGTCGTGGTTGTCTTACCCGAGCCCTGCAGGCCGACCATCAGGATCGGGGCAGGCGGGTTGTCGATTTTCAGCGCACCTGGATCATCCTCACCGCGCAGAGTATCGACCAGCGCGTCATGCACGATCTTGACGACCTGCTGTCCGGGGGTGATTGACTTGGTCACCGCCTGACCGGTGGCCTGATCCTGCACTTTCTTGACGAATTCACGGGCAACCGGCAGCGAGACGTCGGCCTCAAGCAGGGCCACGCGCACTTCGCGCAGGGCAGTCTTGACGTCTTCTTCAGACAGAGCACCCTGTTTGGTCAGCCGGTCAAAGACGCCAGAGAGGCGTTCGGATAGATTTTCAAACATGCCTTCGGCCTCCAATGCCGGTTATCTGTTGGCGTGCCCTAGATAGGATGCGCCGGTTAAATGCACTAACGCCCCCACGGGCGTAACACGCTGGTGGGGGGCGATCCCTGAACGACTCAAGGGACCGGAAGATCAGACGCTTCCGGATGTTTGAGCGGGAATTAGGCGGATTGCGCGTCAGAGTCAAGGCGAACCAACCCGGATGTCGCACACACGGGGTCGTGATTGGCACAGGTTCGTGTTTTCGGACAAGGAAAGGCAGGAAAGACCATTTTCAGGGATTGAACACAATGATCAGAGTGATTTCCAGCCTGCTTATCGGATGCGCAGCGTCCATGGCCTCTGCCGAAGAGAAACTGCTGAGTTCGGCAGATATCGAAACGCTGTTTCAAGGCGCCACAATCAAAGGTCTGCATTATGGCGTTGAGACACGTCAGTATTTCTCTACCTCTGGCTTGACGCTGTGGATCAAGGAAGGTGACGCAACCCCATCTGAGGCACGATACAAAATCGAAGACGATCAGTATTGTTCCAGCTGGACAGGCCTGTGGGCCGAAGAGGAGTATGGGTGCTTTTCCGTGGCACAGGACGCAGATCAGGGTCTGTACTACTTTTTGTCCGATGGTTTTCGCGCACCGTTTGTTCTGAACGACGGCTTCGATCTGAGCTTTGACTGATCTCTTTTAAGGTTGCAAAGATCGACGCCTTTGGGGCAGATCAGCGCGTGAATGGCCAATAGGGTTCCCATGGACGCATCATCTGCTTTTCAGGATACATTACCGATCAGTTCTGACGCGCTGCTGGCGCAGCTGGGCGACTGGGGGTTGGCGCACCGGCTGCATACTCACGTGCCGTTGCGTACAGTCGAAGAGGCCAAGGCGGCCGAGGGCCAGTTCATGGAGCCCGGCGAAAATGCTTTGCGCCTCAAGAACCTGTACCTGCGCGACAAGAAAAAGCGGAACTATCTAGTGACGCTGGAACAAAGCCGCGAGATTGACCTCAAGGCACTGGGCACAGAGCTGGGGATCGGCAACCTGTCCTTTGGATCGGCGGATCGCCTGTTTCAGAACCTCGGCATACGCCCCGGCGCGGTCAGTCCGCTGGCCATGATCAACGGTGTGCAAAACGATGTGCGGTTCTTCATGGACGCCGCCGCGCAAACGGCGGACATCATCTATATGCATCCTCTGGTAAATGACCGGACCGTCGCCATGACACGCGATGACCTGACGGCGTTCTTCGATCAGATCGAATGCGAGGTCAACTGGTTGCCGTGATCAATCGCTTAGCGCCTCGTTGAGGGCTGCGGCGACATGGGCGGCGGACGGGTTGACGAAAAGATGGCCGTCAGCCTCGAAAACAGGGTCGTCCAGGTGGTCGGGAAAGGCCAGCGGCAGTTCGGTGCACGCCAACAGGATTGCGGTTCCCGGCTTTGCATGCTTGTCGCAGAAAGCCACTAAACGTGCGCGCGCGCTGTCAGACGCGCCGCCGTAGAAGTCACTGTCGATCATCGCCTGCATCTCGGCAATTTCCGTTTCGGGCAGGCGATCATTAGCTGCGATCCCTTCGGCGGCCAATCGGTCTGAATAATTGCTGGCCTGCATGGTCACTGTCGTTCCCAGAACCAGGGCTGTGGACACCTTGGCAGATGCTGTGGCCTCAGCCGTTGCATCGAAAATGCTGAGAATGGGCATGGTGATACCTTGCCGGATCGCATGCAGCCGCGCGTGCGGAGTGTTCGAGGCGATGATGCCAAAGTCGCAGCCCGCGTTTTCAAGCGTCAGCAATGCCTCGCAAAACACCGCGTCGAATCCGGACCAACTGGCCTCATCCCCAGCGGTTCCCCGCAGGGCGCGGGTTTTGGCCTGCGTAACGGATTCGATTGTCATAGGCGGGATCGGCAGGGGCGAGCCATGGCCGCGATTGGCAAAGTGCCTGCTGGCCCCTTCTGCGATCGCTCGGTAATAATCCACGGTCGAGGCCCAGCCCACACCGCCCAGAATGCCGATTTTCTTCATGATAAACGCCCAGTCTGTACATCTCGCTTAAGGCAGACTGGACGTTTCACAAGGCAAAGGCCAGAGGTGGATCAGGCGGCGAGTTGAGTTACCGCCTTTTGCGCATTCGCCAACGCGGTGTCCGCATCCAGCGCCATCCTGTCAGCCGCAATCACGTCGACGTCGTGGATACCGATGAACCCCAGAACGTGTTTCGCGTAGTTGGTGGCAAAGTCGATCTCAGACCCTACTTCGGTGCCGCCGGACGCGATTGCCAGCACGGCGCGCTTACCTTCCAGCAGGCCTTTGGGGCCGGTTTCCGAATAGGCAAAGGTCAAACCAACGCGGGCGACGAGGTCGATCCAGGCCTTGAAGGCCGCAGGCACCGAGAAATTGTAGATCGGCAGCCCGATGACAATGGTGTCGGCGTTTTGCAGCTCGCTAACCAACTCGTCGGACAGGGCCAGCAGATCGCGCTGAACCTCGTCACGCTGATCGGCGGGGGTGAAGTTGGCGTTGATCCAGTCTTCGGTAAGCAGCGGCAGTGGGCTGGCAAGATCTCGGCGGATGATGCGTCCGGCGCCAAGATGCCCGATAATCTGGCCGGAAAGGTCGCGGGTGGCGGATCCGGTACGGCGGGCCGAGGCGTCGATATGCAGGATGGTCTTGGTCATGTCAGGGTTTCCTTTTTGGCGGGGTATCTGTTTCCGATCCCAATATGAGTGTTGCGCCAGCGAACGAAACACGGATATACCAACAGGTATTGTTGGAATTTGCACAGTGAGCTTGGGCATGGATAATTGGGACGAAGTCAAAACCGCCTATCAGGTCGCTCGGATGGGCACTGTCAGCGGCGCGGCCGAAATCTTGGGCGTGCACCATGCCACCGTGATACGCCATATCGACGCGATCGAGGCGCGGCTAGGCGTCAAACTGTTCCAGCGTCATGCCCGTGGCTATACCCCAACCGATGCCGGAGAGGACCTTCTGCGCGTGGCTCAGGCCACAGAAGACCAGTTCAATCAGTTGGTGGGCCGGATGAAGGGGCGCGGCGATGATGTGTCGGGCGAATTGGTTGTAACATCTCTGGCCTCGCTGGCGCCCTTGGTCGTTCCCGCCCTGTCTGAGTTCCAATCAATGCATCCTGGCCTTATTGTGCGTTACCTGACCGGGGACCGCCTGTTCCGTTTGGAATACGGCGAAGCGCATGTCGCTATCCGAGCGGGCGCTGCCCCGGATCAGCCTGACAATGTAGTGCAACCATTTATCCCGCAAGAAATCGGCTTGTTTGCCAGCAAGTCTTACATTGCGCGCCGCGGTCGACCGGCCAGCCTGGATGAATTCGCCGATCACTTGTTTGTCGGCACGGATGATGAGAACAGCCGCGCACCGTTTTCCAGGTGGCTGCGCGAAAACGTTCCTGCCGAGGCAATCGCATTCCGCTGTACCAACAACTTCTGCATGCGCGAGGCGGTTCTGGCTGGTGCTGGGATCGGCTTCATGGCCCGGTGGGAAGCAACCCGCGATCCGGAACTGGTCGAAGTGATGGAACCGCTGCCCGAATGGTCGGGCAAACTATGGTTGGTGACACATGTGGACCTGCACCGAACAACCAAGGTGCAGGCGTTCCTGTCCTTCCTCAAGGAACAGTCCAAGGGCTGGCTTTCGTGACACCGCAGGCACGTGGCCATCTGGCCATGATCACCTTCTCGGTTTTGGTGGCAGGTAGCTTCTCGCTGGGCTCCATCGTGGCCAATCAGATTGCCCCGCTGGCGATTACAGCCGGACGGTTTCTGATTGCGGCCGTCATCATCGGCATTGCGGCGCTGGCCACCACCGGGTTGCCGCGCAGCGCTGCGCAAGCGCCGTGGCGATACGCCATTTTGGGCGGGCTGTTTGCCACTTACTTTGTTCTGATGTTTTACGGCCTTAAAACCGCCGACCCGGTCAGCACATCCGCGGTATTCACCCTGACGCCGGTCATGTCGGCCGTCGCCGGATGGGTTCTGCTGCGCCAGATCACCACACCGCGCATGGCGTTGGCCCTGACGGTGGGGGCGACCGGGGCTTTGTGGGTGATTTTTCGCGCCGATTGGCAGGCCTTTCGCGCCTTCGAGATTGGTGGCGGAGAGATCATCTTTTTCTGGGGCTGCTTGGCACATGCAATCTACACACCGATGGTGCGAAAACTGAACCGGGGTGAACCGGCGGTGGTCTTTACCTTTGGTACGCTGGTTGCTGGCTGCGTTATCCTGACGGTGGTCGGCTGGTCAGATATCCGCGCAACCGATTGGGCAAACCTGCCGCTGATTGTCTGGGTCAGTCTGCTGTATCTTTCTATCTTCGCAACGGCCTCCAGTTTCGTTCTGGTCCAGTTTGCAGCGCTGCGCCTGCCTTCGGCCAAGGTTATGGCCTACACATATCTGATCCCCAGTTGGGTGATCCTGTGGGAGATCGCGCTTGGGCGGCCCGCGCCAACCGTCATGGTGCTGGTCGGTGTCGTTTTAACCGCGATCGCGCTGGTTCTGCTGCTCAAAAGCGAAGAACAACCTACGAAAGGCACTGCGCCGGTCTCGGAATGACCCTTGCCATTTGGCCGTAATCTAACAACCCTCGGGTCTGATGAACCATCCCGGAGGGAATGATGAAGCAAGCTATTCTAATTGTCGTCGGTGCGACCTTGTCTGCCTGTACGCAAGGAGGGGGACAGGGGTCGTCAGAGACCGACCTTCAAGGCAGTTGTGAGGCGCTGGTATCGGCTGAGACGGGTGTTCAGGCCGCTGACGTCAACGCGGTTTCGACCGAATCCGTGTCGACTGGAACAATCACGACAATTGAGGTCGCTGGCGCTCAGGCACCGTGGTTGTGTCTTGCGGATGCAACGGGTGTGATCATCGGTGTCGAGTATAGTCAGGAAGGCTAGCTGGGAACGGGCCAAACCGACAGAAATGGTCGCGGTCATCTACATGAGGTAGATCAAAGTGCTCTATTCCTGAGCCCGCTAACATCGGGGGCAGGAGGAAGATGCCATGTTTAGTCACATTATGATCCCGGTTGATATTCACCTGCCGCCGGAAATTCGCAAAGCTCTGGATGTCGCGGCGCAGATGGCGAGATGGCAAAACGCCCGGATCACGATCGTCAGCGTGACCGGAACCCAGCCGGGCGACGTCACGCATTCAGATGCCGAGATCAGCACCGAGCTGCAAGCCATTGTGGATCAACTTACCGAGCAGAGTGGCTCCGAGGTTTCAGCGCGCAACATCCACTCGGTAGATGTAGCTGCAGAGGTCGACGGTGACCTGACGCGCGCCGCCGAAGAGATTGGGGCCGATTTGATCGTCGTTGGGACCCATGCACCGCGCATCACAGACCACATCTTTTCCAGCCATGCCGGATATCTGGCCAAACATGCCAAAGTATCGGTGTTTGTCGTCAGATAGGTCTAGGGATCGTCTGTTACAGGCAGTTCGACTTCCAGAAATCGTTCAAACGCATCCAGATTGACCGGTTCGAACTGACCGAACCCCTGCATCCAGACGGATGCCGCGCGCAGCGCATCCGGTTCCAGCTTGCACCACTTCACCCGCCCGCGCTTTTCCTGGCTGATCAACCCAGCCTTGGTCAGAATAATCAGATGTTTCGAGATCGCGGCCAGCGACATCTCGAACGGGTCGGCGACGTCGGTGACGGCCATGTCATCCTCCAGCAGCATCGCAAGGATGGCGCGGCGGGTCGGGTCGGCGAGGGCCGCGAAAACGGTATCGAGGTCATTGGACATGCCATCGCTCAATCACAGCGCCCGGTTTTGGTCAACCATTTGGTTGAATATGCGAATTGAGTGGTTTTTGCGCGGGCCGATGGGCGGGGGTAATTAAGATGCGCCTCAATAGTCCGAATAAATTACACGAAAACAATACCTTAACCTGCGGCAAATCGGGCGCTGAACACCGTTGACTCTGTGCCCGTCGCCCCTTAGCACCCTACCCAAGACTGTGCGAGGAAAACGCCCGTGACTGATGATGACCAAAAGCAGCGTATGGCGCAGCTGGCGGCCAAGATCGCGGCGAAGAAAAAGGCCCAAAAGCCTGAGACCCGCGCAGACGCCGACTTTTCCGGGGGCGAGCTTGCCTGGAGGATGGTCATCGAAATGGTTTCCGGTCTTGGGATCGGATTTGGCATCGGATATGGGCTGGACAGCCTGCTCGGGACAATCCCGATATTTCTGGTGCTGTTTACAATACTGGGCTTGGTCGCCGGGGTGAAGGTTATGCTCCGCAGCGCACAGCAAGCTCAGGAAAAGCAAACGGCGGCTGAGGCAGCCGACAAGGACGAGAGGGACTGAACGTGGCGACTGAGACCACCGCAGCAGAAGGCAGCAGCCTGGTATTTCACCCGATGGATCAGTTTATCGTCAAACCGCTGTTCGGCGATGGTGCGATAGCATGGTACACGCCCACCAACGTGACGCTGTGGCTGTTTCTGGCCATTGTTGCCGTCATAGGTCTGCTGGTCCTGAGCACTTCGAAGCGCGCCATCGTTCCGACCCGTATGCAATCGATCGCGGAGCTGGCCTACGGCTTCATCTACAAGATGCTCGAAGACATCTGCGGTAAGGAAGGCGTCAAGTACTTCCCCTATGTCATGACCCTGTTCATGTTCATCGTGACCGCGAACTTCCTGGGTTTGATCCCGACATCGTTCACCACCACATCGCATTTCGCCGTGACCATCCCGCTGGCACTGGCCGTGTTTCTGACCGTGACCATCCTGGGTTTCGTCAAGAATGGCGCCGGGTTCCTGGGCCTTTTCTGGGTTTCAAGCGCGCCGCTGGCGCTGCGCCCGATCCTGGCGATCATCGAGCTGATCTCGTACTTTGTGCGCCCGGTGAGCCATTCCATTCGTCTTGCCGGTAATGTCATGGCAGGTCACGCGGTTATCAAGGTGTTCGCAGGCTTCGCCGCGATTGCCGTGATCTCACCCGTGTCCGTTCTGGCGATCACCGCAATGTACGGCCTCGAGGTCCTGGTGGCCTTCATCCAGGCCTACGTATTCACCATTCTGACCTGTGTTTACCTGAAAGATGCGCTGCATCCTTCGCACTAAGGTCCGATATCCAAACATCGAAACTTCCAATTCGTAAGGAGAAACATCATGGAAGGCGATCTCGCACACATCGGCGCAGGCCTGGCAGCAATCGGTTCCGGCGCAGCCGCAATCGGGGTGGGCAACGTAGCAGGCAACTTCCTTGCCGGCGCC
This sequence comes from Ruegeria sp. A3M17, assembly GCF_003318255.1. GTDB lineage: Bacteria > Pseudomonadota > Alphaproteobacteria > Rhodobacterales > Rhodobacteraceae > Ruegeria. The sequence continues at coordinate 58,842 of NZ_QOCF01000031.1, read as the reverse complement.
CTGCGCAATCCGTCGGCGGCTGCTTCGCAGACCGCAACCCTTTTCATCGGTATCGCATTCGCAGAAGCCCTGGGGATCTTCGCATTCCTGGTCTCGCTGCTGCTGATGTTCGCCGTCTAATCTGCGGAACCTGATCCTTACGCGCAGGTGGGTCCAAGCCATAGCGGCCCACCTGTTGTAAAGACAACGTTCCGACGGAGGACATCATGGCGACAGAACCCGTATACGAAGAGATTGCAGGTACCTGCGTTGACTCTCATGGGTCGGCGATCGGGATGCCCCAGCTCTGCTTCGATTGGTTCCCCAACCAGATTTTCTGGCTGGTCATTACGCTGGTCGTCATCTTTCTGGTCCTGTCTCGCGTGGCCTTGCCCCGCATCGCAGCAATCCTGGCGGAACGTCAGGGGACCATTACAAATGACCTGGCTGCGGCCGAAGATCTGAAGGCCAAAGCGGTCGAGGCTGAAGAGGCCTATAACAAGGCGCTGGCCGATGCCCGTTCTGAGGCACAGCGTATCGCAGCGGAAGCCCGCGCTGAAATTCAGTCTGGTCTGGATGACGCGATTGCCAAGGCAGACTTGGAAATCGCTGCAAAGGCGGCTGAATCGGAAAAGGCAATTGCCGATATCCGTGCCGGCGCGCTGGAAAGCATTCAAGTGGTTGCCAAGGATACGGCAGCTGAACTGGTCACAGCACTGGGCGGCGAGGCAGATGCCAAAGCCATCGACAGTGCAATTGACGCGCAGACGAAAGGATAAGTGACATGCGGAATACTCTTGCCCTTATCCTGACCGTCGGCGCCGCCAGCCCCGCGCTGGCTGCAAGCGGCCCGTTCTTCTCGCTTGGCAACACCGACTTTGTGGTCCTTCTGGGCTTCATCGTTTTCATCGCGGTCCTGTTCTACTTCAAGGTTCCGGGCATGATTGGTGGCGCGCTGGACAATCGCGCCGACGGCATCAAGTCCGAACTGGACGAAGCCCGCGCCCTGCATGAAGAGGCACGCAGCCTGTTGGCCTCGTACGAGCGCAAGCAGCGTGAAGTGCAGACCCAAGCGGATGCCATCGTGGCCGCAGCCAAAGAAGATTCTATCTTGGCGGCAGAACAGGCAAAGGTCGATTTGGAGAATTCCATCGCCCGCCGTCTGGCTGCAGCTCAGGACCAGATCGCTTCGGCTGAGGCGTCAGCTGTCAAGGAAGTCCGCGATCAGGCCATCACCGTTGCGGTATCGGCTGCCAACGCGGTTCTGGCCAAGCAGATGACGGCCTCACAGGCGAACAAACTGATCGACGCAGCGATTGCGGATGTTGGTGACAAACTGCACTGACACCGACAGATAGCAGACAAGTAACAGAAGTGACCCGGAAGCCGCATGCTTTCGGGTCATTTGTTTTCTACAAGGACGACGCGCGATCCTAATCTAGTCACTTGTGCAGCGGATCCGAATTGTGATTTGACGGATGCAAAGGCGTTGTTTGGGCGTTTTATGACAGAGCCATAGTGCGTCCACCTTCCTTTCCGGAGGCTCTGGGATTGCACAGAACAAGGTCGGATGAAGTAGAAAGCTGAAATCCGGAAACAGGAAAAGAGTGACCGTGCCCGCCACAGACAACACAGTTTCCATGAACATTGTCGGCGCGGTGCGTAACGGGGGTTCGGCTCTGAAAGAAACGATCCATCGGATCGAAGACCTGTCGAAACGGGTAGGGCAATACTCGGTCATCATTGCCACCAATGACAATACAGATGACACCGATCAGACACTGTCCGAATACGCAAAGCGGTGTGCCGAGGTTCAGATCATTCGGCTGGATGGTGTGATCTCGGGTATTTCTGAACGTGTTGAGCGTATCACCGCTGCTCGAAATTCTATACTTGAAACTCTCGAAAAGAATGGTCGTGACAACCACCTGACTCTGATGCTGGATTTAGACGGGCCGAACATCTGTCTGAATCCCGAAGCTGTTTTAGCAGCGGCCAAGCGTTCGGATGTTCAGTGGGAAGCGGTTTTTGCAAACTCAAGGCCTGCCTACTACGACCTATATGCCTTGCGCTGCCGGGGGTGGTGCGAACAGGACGTTTGGCAAGCGATACACAACGCACGTAAGCCTCTGTTTGGTAGGCAAAAATGGCGTCGAAACCTTTTGAAGACTATGATCCATGACCGTCAGTTTCATATTCCAGAAGATTGCCAACTTATACCTGTCGACAGCGCATTTGCGGGAGCCGGCCTTTATAAAACTCAGGCGTTACGAGGCTTGAGATATAAATGCCGAGATGAGGAGAACCGGCTGGTCTGTGAACATGTCCTGTTTCATCAGGAAATGCGTACACGAGGTGCCAGGCTCTATATCGACCCGGCTTTGATGACTATCGCGCCGCAAGAGCATCTTGGTGAGGGCAGCGGAGCACCATTTCCACCGAACCTACAAAACCTTTCGAGCGGAGCAACGTGATCAATGCCCTATTCTCCAATCACCGGGCAACTTGGAGTGTTGCTTTTTGAAAGCGAAGTGATCGGGCGACACCCGGCAAAGTACTTTCTGGATGAAAGCTGCGGTTATATCTGGGTGGAAAACCCGACATGGCTGGAAGAAGCGTATAGCGATGCCATCGCGTTGACGGATACAGGGATCGTTGCCCGAAACCTGTCAAACCTGCGCCGTGTTTCAACAGCCATGCGAGCGAATGGTCTTGCAGATGCCCGTGGGATCGACATTGGCGGAGGCTATGGGCTGTTTGTTCGCGGCCTAAGGGACATTGGACTGAATTTTCACTGGTCCGACCCCTATGCAGAAAACCTGTTGGCGCGTGGGTTCGAGGCGGATGATGGAACATATGCAGTTGCCACGGCCTTTGAAGTTCTTGAACATTTGCCGGATCCGCTTTCGTACATAAAAGAGGCGCGCACGAAATTTGATTTCGAGACGCTCTTTTTTTCGGCGACTTGCTTCGATCCAAAGGATCTACCGCCGCGCGACTGGTGGTACTGGGCTTTTGAGACGGGCCAACACATCAGCTTTTTCTCTGAGCAAAGCCTGGATTATATGGCTGAGCAGTTGGAGATGCAGAAAGTCCACCTCCGTGGAGACCTTTATGCCTTCACTGCGCTGGACAGCCTCACGTGGCCCAGCCGGTGGCAGCAATGGAGAATTCGAAAAGCGTTCCGCCGTGCCAGCCTGACGCAACAGGACTATGAAGACATGAAGCAACGCGTAAAGTCGATGCAACTCAAACGTTGACGATCACAGTGTGCCTGCCTCGTGCTGAAGGCGTTGCTGAGCGATTTCTTCGTTTCTTTCTGCTTTTTGCTGATCGGCCATGCAGCGTTCAACAAAGCTGAGATGTTCTTGAACCGCGTGTCTGGCCGCAGCCGTGTCGCGTGCCTGAAGCGCCGTGTTGATGGCGCGGTGCTGGTCTAGAATTGCTTCGCGCGTCGTTTGCTGCTGGAACATCATCTGGCGGTTATAAAACACGCCCTGCCGCAACAGATCGTACATTGACCGCATCATATGCAGCATGACCACATTGTGGCTGGCCTCGATGATCGCCATGTGGAATTGCGCGTCCAGCTGCGCCTCATCTTCGGTCGCGTTGCTGGTATGGGCGGCTTCCATCTTGTCAAAGATCGTCTGGACCACCTTCAGATCGCTGTCCGACCCCAACCGAGCAGCACGTTCGGCGGCTAACCCTTCCATGTCGCGCCGGAACGAGAGGTAATCGGACACCGCCTCATCATGGCTGCCGAACAGTCGGATCAGCGCCGGGGAGAAGGCTGAACCCAGAACTTCGGCCACATAGATGCCGGACCCTGCCTTTGCTGTCAGCAACCCTTGGCCTTGCAGGTCTGCGATCGCGTCGCGTAGGGACGGCCGGGATACGCCCAGCCGCTCGGCCAATTCGCGTTCGGCGGGCAGACGTTCGCCGGGGCGCAGTATGCCGCGCAGGATCAGCAGTTCAATTTGGCGAACCACCGCGATCGAAAGCTTTTCGGTCTGAACTTTTTGAAAAGGCATGCGGGCGTCATTCCGGAAATTGGTCAAATGATATGACCACGGATGGCGGCGAGGTTCAAGAATGCGGGGTCACGTGGTCTAAAATATTAGGTCAGCATTGTTGACTTTATGCTGTTCCTCTCTACGCTGGCCGTGACTGAGAGCGGAGGAGACTCATGTCTACGCACGAATTGTTCGCCACGCGGGCATCCCGGATGAAAGCGTCTGAGATACGCGAATTGTTAAAGCTGTTGGATCAGCCGGGGATCATCTCGTTTGCAGGCGGCATCCCCGATCCTGCCTTGTTCCCGACCGAAGGGTTTTCAGCTGCGTTTCAGGCTGCTTTAGGCCCGGACCAGAAGGCTCAGGCGCTGCAATATTCCGTCAGCGAAGGTTACGTCCCGTTGCGGGAATGGCTCATCGACCACATGCGTTCAATCGGAGTGGAATGCAGGCTTGAGAACATCCTGATCACGTCAGGCTCGCAGCAGGCACTGGATTATCTGGGTAAACTCTATCTGTCGCCGGGAGATACTGCGCTGGTCGGATGGCCGACCTATCTGGGCGCATTGGCCGCTTTCAATGCCTACGAGCCGCGGTTTGACCGCCTCAGCATCAATGGCAACCGGGGCGCGGCTGAGCACGCGGCGTCAGCGGGCGAAGGCGCGGTCAAATTCGCCTATCTCTCGCCCGATTTCGCCAACCCGACAGGCGAAACCGTGGATCTGCGGGGGCGGGAGGCGCTGCTGGATCTGGCAGATGCGCTGAACTGTGCAGTGATCGAGGATGGAGCCTATCAGGCCCTGCGTTATGACGGTGATGCCATCCCTCCGGTTCTGGCGCTGGAACTGGCGCGCAAAGGGTCGATTGAGGATTGCCGTACGATCTATTGTGGTAGTTTTTCGAAAACCTTGTCTCCGGGATTGCGGGTTGGTTGGGTTGTGGCGGCAAAGCCAGTGATTTCCCAATTGGTGTTGATGAAACAGGCTGCCGATCTGCATTCGGCAACCATCAACCAGATGGCCATTGACCAGGTGGCACGGGCTTGCTTCGACACGCATATCCCGATGCTGCGTCGTGTCTACGGTGCCCGCCGCGATGCCATGCTGCAGGCGTTGCAGGACCATATGCCAGACGGGGTTCAGTGGACCAGGCCCGAAGGCGGCATGTTCGTGTGGTTGACATTGCCGGTCGGTACACACGGGGCCGATTTGTTGGCCCGCGCGCTGGACACGGTCAAAGTCGCCTTTGTCCCGGGTGGGGCGTTTTTCCCTGATGGCAGCGGGACCAACACAATCCGGCTAAGTTTCTCGAACTCGGATGAGGATATGATCAGCGAAGGTATTCGCCGATTGGGTGAGGTTTTGCGCGCCTGACCGGCGGAAAGGTTTTGTTAACCTTGATGGCGCAATGCTGGGGGCATGGTCCGGTATCTGTCCCTCCTTGTGCTGGCCGCTTGCTCGGCCGGCACGCCCCACTTTCGCGATGTGCCGGCGACCCGCGTGGCGGTGAACGGCAGTGTATTTGACGTGCGGGTCCGCGATCAACTGGCCGAGGCTGTACGCATCAACTCTCAATATGCTCCGCGCCTTGGCCCCATTCGCGTCCGGGCCGCACTGGCTATGGCACAGGTGTCGGGTTGCCCGTTGTTGGATGTTCTGGGCGACGCTGCGGTCACCGTGGGCATTCTGGGTTGCGACCGAGAATTGGGGAAAAAGCTGATTTTCGGCAGCCTTCTTCGCGGTCCCTATGAATGTACCGACTATGGCTACTATGAAGACTATGGCTATCAGGTTTTTGAGTGCGCTCCCTACTGAGATACGCGCTTTTTCGCGTATTTTGACAAGATATTGTGGATAACTTGGTAAGAAATCCCATATCCTGCGTTACTCCGTTGACTCACCCCCAACGGGTTGCGCAGACTTCCAGATATAGGAATCATGGGACGAGCGGCTTTGCGTTTCAGCAAACTCAAACTCACCGGCTTCAAAAGCTTTGTTGATCCGACCGATCTGATCATCGCGGATGGTTTGACCGGTGTGGTGGGCCCAAATGGCTGCGGCAAGTCCAATCTTCTGGAAGCGTTGCGTTGGGTAATGGGTGAAAATCGCCCCAAATCCATGCGCGGCGGCGCTATGGAGGATGTGATTTTCGCGGGTGCCGCCACGCGCCCAGCGCGCAACTTTGCCGAAGTTGTGCTGACCCTGGACAATTCCGAACGTCTGGCACCCTCGGGTTTCAATGACAGCGATCAGCTTGAGATTTTCCGCCGCATCACGCGAGATGTAGGCAGCGCCTACAAGACTAATGGCAAGGATGTGCGGGCGCGTGACGTGCAGATGCTATTCGCCGATGCTTCGACTGGTGCGCATTCGCCTGCACTGGTGGGGCAGAACCGCATTGCCGAGTTGATCAACGCCAAGCCCCGTGCGCGCCGCCGCATTCTGGAAGAGGCGGCGGGCATCTCTGGCCTGTATCAGCGTCGCCACGAGGCAGAGCTTAAGCTGAAGGGCACCGAATCCAACCTGACCCGTGTCGATGACGTGCTGGAACAGCTGGGTACCCAATTGGCACAGCTTGCGCGTCAGGCGCGTCAGGCCGCACGGTACCGCGAGATTGGCGAGCAACTGCGGCAGGCCGAAGGCATGCTGCTCTATCGCCGCTGGAAAGAGGCTGATATGGCTCGCCAGCAGGCCGAAGACGTCTTGCGCGAGCGGATCACCGAAGCCTCGCGTGCCGAGGCTGAAGCGCGCGCCGCCAGCGCCAAGCGGTTTGAAATCGAGGAAACTCTGCCGCCTCTGCGCGAGGAAGAAGCCATTGCCGCCGCCGTCTTGCAACGGCAGCAGGTGCAGCGCGATCAACTGACCGATCAGGAAACCCGCGCGCGTCAGACGATCGAAACACTGACCAACCGCATTCAGCAGCTGGCCAACGATATCGAACGCGAAACCGGCTTGAACCGGGACGCGGGCCAGATGATTGAGCGTCTGGAATGGGAAGCGCGCGAACTGGCCAAAGCGGCAGAAGGGCATGACGACAAAGTGGCTGAGGCCGCCGAGATCGCGCGCGAAGCCGCATCTGTGCTGCAAGACCGAGAAGATCACCTGTCGCAGGAAACCGAAGATGTGGCGCGTCTTGTGGCGCGTCACCAGTCGGCTCAGCGTTTGGTCGAAGACAGCCGCAAGACGCTGGCCCGGTCCGAGGGTGAGGAAGAGAAAGCCCGTGCTGCGGTAGACGAAGCCCGCGATGCTTTGACCCACGCCAGCGAAGCGTTTGAGGAAGCGCACGAAGGTGAGGAAGAAGCGCGCGAGGCCGCTGAGGCCGCCGACGAAGCGCTGGCCGCAGCGGACGAGCTGCGCAATGAAACGCAGGCGAGAGAAGCCGAAGCGCGCGCTCAGCGGTCTGAGGCCGAAGGCGAGTTGGGTGCGATCCGTGCCGAGACATCCGCCTTGGCCAAGCTGGTCGAAAGGGATACGGCCGAAGGCGGGCAGGTTTTGGATCTGCTGCGGGTCGAGCCCGGCTATGAAAAGGCGCTGGGGGCGGCACTGGCTGACGACCTGCGTACACCTTTGGTCGATGCCGATGGACCATCCGGCTGGGTGCAGGTGTCAGGCTACGATGCAGATCAGCCCCTGCCCGATGGGGCTGAACCATTGGCCCTGCATGTCTCGGGCCCAAACCGTCTAAGCCGCCGGATCGTTCAGATCGGATTGGTTGATGCGGATCAGGGCGCGCGGCTGCAAGCCTCATTGAAGCCGGGGCAGCGTCTGGTGTCCCGTTCGGGTGACTTGTGGCGTTGGGACGGGTTCCGGGCCTGGGCTGAAGATGCGCCAAGCGCTGCAGCCTTGCGGTTGGAACAGCTCAACAAGCTTGAAGCTCTGAAACAGGAACTTACCCGCGCCGAAGCGCAGGCTGATGGTGCCCGCGCCGCGCATGAGGCGCTGTCACAGCAACTGGCGGATGTCACCGAGGCAGACCGTCGCGCACGTGAAGCCCGCCGCGCTGCTGATCAGCGGATGGCGGAATCCGCGCGCCGGTTAAGCCGGGCTGAGGCCGACCGCAATCTGGCTGAGGGCAAGCTGGAAACGCTGACCCTTGCAGTAGATCGGCACAAGGACGATGCCATGTCCGCCCGCGCGCAACTGCGCGAGGCCGAAGGTGCGCTGTCCGGCTTGGGTGATGTCGACAGCGCGCGTGCGCAGGTTGAGGATATCAAGCAGACGGTTGAGGCTGCCCGGATCACCATGCTGACCCACCGCTCATCCCATGATGAGCTGCGTCGTGAAGGCGAGGCACGGACCCGGCGGGCCCAGGAAGTGACCAAGGACCTCAGTGGCTGGCGGCACCGGCTGGAGTCAGCAGAAAAACGTATCTCGGAACTCGTCGAACGCAAGGAAAGCTCTGAGGAGGAACTGTCCGAGGCGATGGCCGCCCCGGGTGAGATCGCCGAAGCCCGCGAAGAACTGAACGAGTTGATCGAGACAGCCGAGGCCCGACGTGCCGAGGCCGCCGACAAACTTGCCGAGGCCGAAACCCAGCAGCGCGAGGTTGTGCTGGCCGAGCGTGAAGCTGAGCGTTTGGCGTCTGAAGCCCGCGAATCCCGTGCGGCGGCTGAGGCGCGCTGTGACGCGGCCAAGGAAAGCGTCGTGGCCGCCGCTGAGCGGATCGCTGAAGATCAGCAGCTGACGCCGAACCAGTTGCTGAACCAACTGGATGTGAACCCCGACCAGATGCCTGCAGCCGACGCATTGGAGGCCGAGGTCAACCGCCACAAGCGCCAACGTGACGCGATGGGGGCCGTAAACCTACGCGCCGAAGAAGACGCCAAGGAAGTTCAGGAAGAGTTTGATACCCTGAACAGCGAAAAGGCCGATCTGGAAGAAGCGATCAAGGCCCTGCGCAGCGGCATCGCCAGCCTCAACCGTGAGGGTCGTGAGCGCCTGCTGACCGCGTTTGAGCAGGTGAACTCGAACTTCGCGATGCTGTTCAAACACCTGTTTGGAGGCGGTGAGGCCAATCTGGTCATGGTCGAAAGCGATGATCCGCTGGATGCCGGGCTCGAAATCATGTGCCAACCGCCGGGCAAGAAGCTGTCGACGCTTAGCCTGCTGTCGGGCGGGGAACAGACCTTGACAGCAACGGCGCTGATCTTTGGCGTCTTCCTCGCCAACCCCGCGCCGATCTGTGTGCTGGATGAGGTCGACGCGCCCCTGGATGACGCCAACGTCACCCGCTTCTGTGACTTGCTGGACGAGATGTGCCGCCAGACGGACACTCGGTTCCTGATCATCACCCACCATGCGGTGACCATGGCACGGATGGACCGGCTGTTTGGCGTGACCATGCAGGAACAGGGCGTCAGTCAATTGGTTTCGGTCGACCTGAAAAAGGCCGAACAGATGGTCGCCTGATCGTTCACTGCAACGTTATGCCTCAATCGCCCGGTGGCGGGGTAAGGTGGCCGCATGACCCGATATCTGATCCTTGCCTTATTGACTGCCAGCCCGATTGTGGCGGCGGAATGGCCAACGAAACCCGGAGATGTTCCGCTTTCATCTGCCGAGCTGGACGCCCTGGCGGGGCGAACGCTGACCTTCTATGACGACGGACAGTCCAAGTTTTCGGCTGGTGGGGCCTATTCCTTTACCTATGCCAGCGGGGAATCCGCGTTCGGGACATACTCCATCGCCGATGACGGCAGTGTCTGCATCGCCTATCGAAACGGGTTCAGCCGCTGTGATCTCTATGTCCGCAGCGGTAAGCGTCTGGTCCTGATTGACGAGAAAGGCGACAGATATCCGGTCCGGTCTGAGTAATTCAGCAAACTTCCCAGTGCTCTCAATACAGCGTCTGGCATTGTGTTTGTGATTGTCAGGGCTCGCAATAAGATCATGGGGCGACAGAGGTGCGCAGACCGTGCTAGCCAAAAAAGGAAAAATAAGTGAGCGAAGCATCCAAAGACACGTTGGCTCTTGGAAAACAACGCAGCTCTCATGGGCGTCAGCAGGACGAAGGCGTGCTGGTGATTCGCAGTATCGCAATGCCGGCAGACACGAACCCTTCAGGGGATATTTTTGGCGGGTGGCTCATGTCGCAGATGGATTTAGCAGCCGGAAACATGGCCGGGCGGGTTTCGCAAGGGCGTGGCGCGACTGTGTCGGTCGAGGCCATGCAATTCCTGCGTCCGGTTAAGGTTGGGGATGAAGTCACACTTTATGCGACGCTGTTGAAAGTTGGGCGCACATCGATGCGCATTCACGTGGATGCATGGGCCCGCCCGAGGTATTCCGAAAAGGCGCAAAAGGTCACGGATGCGGATTTCGTATTTGTTGCGTTGGACGAAAATGGTGCGCCGCGACCGGTATTTGACGAGACATAAGTCGGGGGGGGCGCAAATACGCCCAGCCGACATTTGAGCGTTGCGTCAGAGGCTGTTCAACAACTCTGCCGTCGGCCAAGCATCCGCAGGCAGCCCTAGCCGTACCTGTTCAGCCTGAACAGCTGCGCGCGTTCCCGCACCAAGGATGCCGTCGATCTTGCCCACGTTATGCCCACGCGCTTGTAACTTTGTCTGCAACTGCTTCATCTGCGCACCCGACAGGCCTTGTGGCGGGTTCCCTGCGTCATAGACTTGCCCGCCTTCCAACCGAGTGCCGAAATAGGCGGCGGTCAGGACATAAACAAAGCTTTGGTTCCATTCGAAATAGACGTCAAAGTTTGGGTAGGCCAAAAATGCGGGGCCGTTGCGACCCTGTGGCAGGATCAGCGATGCGGGCAGGTTGGCCAAAGACCCGCTGCGCGCTTGAACGCCCATCGCCTGCCATTCGGACACGGACCGCAACTTGCCGGGGCCGGCCAGGGACCAGTCCATCTGGGCGGGAACAGTTACCTCCTGCAGCCAGGGTTCACCCGGACGCCAGCCCAGATGTGACAGCATCTTGCCACCCGACATCAGCGCATCCGGGGCTGAGGTTTTTAACGAGACCTTGCCGTCGCCATCCCCGTCCACGCCATTTTCCAGAATGTCGCGGGGCAGCATCTGCACCATGCCGATCTCACCTGCCCAGGCACCGGTCGTACGGTTGGGGTCAAAACCCCCTTGGCTGTAGAGCTCGATGGCCGCAAAAACCTGTGGTCGGAACAGCTCAGGTCGGCGGCAGTCATGCGCCAGCGTGACCAGGGCGTTGCGGGTGTTGAAGTCACCTTGTACCGCGCCATAGTCAGTCTCGAACGCCCAGAATGCCAGCAATACACCGCGCGACACGCCGTATTCCCGCTCAATCCGGTCAAACACCGCATCGTATTTGCGAGACATGGATTTACCGCGATCTATCCGGTTCTGCGAGATCAGGCGGCGTGAAAAATCGATGAACGGTATTTGGAATACGCCCTGCGCCCGATCCGCCTTTAGAACCGCGCTGTCCTGCTGAACACCTTTGAAAAAGCTGTTCACGGTGGATTTGTCGAACCCTTGCTGAATGGCCTCGGCCTTCAGACCCTTCACGAAGGAATTGAACCCGCCGCCACATTGGGCCAAGGCGGGAGAGGCGAGCAGGGTGGCGGCAATGATGCCGGAGAGAAAACGCATTTTTAATTCCGTCAGAAAATGAAGCTTGCTCCAACCCACACCGACACGAGGCCCAGCGCAAGCCCCCATACCTGCCAAAGCATGTCACATGCGCGGAAAACCTCCGGCGCGCCGATGTCACGTCGCGCATCACCGTTGACCCAGGCCAGATCGCGGACCTGACCATCATAGCTGCGTGGCCCGGCAAGGGCGACGTTCAGTGCGCGCGCCATGGCGGCCTCGGGCCAACCGGCGTTGGGTGAGATATGGCGACGTGCATCCGCGACCATTTCGGGCCAGCGCGCCCATTGACCGGATAGCGCCACGATCATCACGCAGGTCAGACGGGCGGGGATAAGGTTCAACACATCGTCCAGACGCGCCGCGGCCCAGCCGAAATCGCGGTACTTTTCCGACCGGTAGCCGATCATGCTGTCCGCCGTGTTGACTGCCTTGTAGATCAGCAACCCCGGCAGGCCCGCGACCAGAAACCAGAAGGCGGGCGCAATTACGCCGTCGCTGAGATTTTCGGCAGCGCTCTCAATCGCAGATCGCGCGACCTGCGCCTCGGTCATGTCCCGCGTATCGCGCGAAACGATCATGGCGACTTTGGCGCGGCCCTCGGCCAATGAGATGCGCAGCCCGTCACCGACATCGCGGACATGGGTCACCAGTGACTTCTGTGCCAGCAGAATTGCGGCAAGGATGATTTCGATCACCGGCCCAAACAAGGTCAGGGTGCGGCCCAGAATCAATGCGCCAAAGATCAGCACCACCACGACGGCTACGCCTTTCAGGAGCCTATTCGTTCCGCGGTTCAGGCGCTGGTCCAGCCAGCCGATGGCGGTTCCAATCATCACTGCCGGATGACGAATGCGCGACCAGAGCCAATCTGGCTCTCCAAGCGCCGCGTCCAGACACATCGCGCAAACCAGCAGAAATGCTGTGCTCACAACGCGGCCTCAAGCTGACGCCACCCGTCTGCGGACGGCAAGCCAAGGCGCAGATAAGTGTTTGAGTAGGGGAATATGCGGCTCCAGATATGGGCGCGGGCCAGCTTGGCCTGCCAAGCGGCGGCATCGTCGACGTCATAAAGGCGGAACAACGTGGTGCCCCCGACCAGTTTTGCCCCCTTGCCGGTCATGATCCTGTCCAGCTGTTCTGTCGATGCCGCCAACTGCTGACGGGTCGCTTTGGCCCAGTCTGTGTCCCGCAGCGCCCGTTCCCCGATCCGAAGGGCAGGGCCAGAGACGGACCACGGCCCGGTCAGATCGTTCAGCTTTGTGATCAGGTCAGGGCGGCCAATCGCAAATCCCAACCGTAGCCCGGCCAAACCCCAGAACTTGCCGAAACTTTTCAACACGATCACACTGGGCTGCTCGGCCAGGTGAATTAGGGATGCATCAGGGCAAACGTCACAAAAACTCTCATCAATCACGGTCAGCGGGGCATTGGCGTCCTCTACGGTCCAGATACGTCCATCCGGATTATTCGGGTGCACAAGGACGCGCGCCTCGGCTGGACCGTTCGATTGAACTGTCCAACCCTGCGCCGAAAAAGCTGCCGCGTGTTCGTTGTAGGTGGGGGCTGTGATCTGCACCCGACCCGTCGCAGCAAGGGCAGGCATGCGGGCGATTACTGCTGAAGCGCCGGGCGCGGGCAGAATCGCTGCACCATCTGGAACAGACCAGAACTGGCGTGCTGCGGCAGACAGCCGTTCGAACGCGCCGTGATCCGGCAGCGCGGCCCAGTCCGACGGGGTCAGTCCCGACACCGGATACGGGTGTGGGTTGATGCCAGTGGACAGGTCCAGCCAATTGTCGCGTGCCCCGCCGAACCGGGAGATAGCACCGTCCAGCCCGCCGCCATGGTCGCGCGAGGCACGGGGGTTCAAATCTGCGTTTGGGCTTGCCATCGATGTTCTCGCTGGAATTGCGTGTTTCCGGTGCTTCAAGCGGATTTTCGCCGCTTACACAAGCAAATCCGCGTGATCGACCCGATTGACCGGCACCATTAACACTTTGTTAAGGAATAAGCGTGATCACAAACCACGGGGGTCGGCACCGCACACTCTACCAAGTGCCGAGGTTGTTGCAAATGAATGTACTGATTGTTGAGAGTAACCCCGACCTTGGTCGGGTCTGGAAAAGACATCTGGAACGGCAAGGCGCCGAAGTGACGCTTGTTGCCGGGCAAGAGGCTGCGATCCTTGCGCTGTACGGCACGGATTTCGATATCATCGTGTTGGATCTGGTGTTGGAAAATGGCAGCGCGTTGGCAGTGGCTGATTTCGCCAGCTATCGCCGCCCCGAGGCGCGGGTGATCTTTGTCACCAACACCACCTTTTTTTCAGACGGGTCGATCTTTGCCCACAGTCCAAACGCGTGCGCTTATGTGCAAAGCGGCACGCCGCCAGAAGATCTGGCGGCGATGGTTGAACATTACGCGGCGGGTCGCTGACCGCGCCCGTGCGGTTCCATGTAGTCCAAAACCGGGTTGATCGGGATGATCCGATGCGGGTTGATGCTTTCGTGGCTATAGTGATAGTGGCGCACGATGTGGTGCATGTTGACCGTCGATGCGACGCCCGGCCTTTGATATAGCTCGCGCGTATAAGCCCATAGGTTGGGGTAATCGATCAGCCGCCGCCGGTTGCATTTGAAATGCAGATGATAGACGGGATCGAACCGGATCAGCGTCGTGAATAAGCGCCAGTCGGCCTCGGTCAGGCGATCCCCCATCAGATATCGGTTTAAAGCCAAACGATCCTCTAGCCAGTCCAGCGTTTCAAACAGCGGGTCCACGGCGGTGTCATAGGCCTGTTGACTGGTGGCAAAGCCGGATTTGTAGACGCCGTTGTTGACGTTGGAATAGATGCGCGCATTCACCTCTTCGATCTCATCGCGCATCGCTTCGGGCCAGTAATCGTCGGTGTTGCCGGTGATCCCGTCAAAGGCCGAATTGAACATGCGGATGATTTCCGAGCTTTCGTTCGAAACAATCGTCTGCTGTTTCTTGTCCCACAGGATCGGCACTGTGACACGACCCGAATAGGTAGGGTCGGCCTTGGTGTAAACCTGGTGGGCAAAGCCCAGACCGTACAATGTGTCCCCGGTTGCCCCATGGTCATCAGTCTCGAAGGTCCAGCCCTTGTCCAGCATGTCGGGATGTACCACCGAGACTGAGACGTGCTTGTTCAAACCTTTCAGTTCCCTGAAGATCAGAGTGCGGTGCGCCCATGGACAGGCCAGGCTGACATAGAGGTGGTAGCGGTCGGTTTCAGCGTTGAAGCCACCCTTGCCCGATGGTCCGGCGCTGCCATCTACCGTCAGCCAATTGCGAAACTGCGCGGCGCTGCGTTTGAACGCGCCGCCAGTGGATTTGGTGTCATACCAGGTGTCGTGCCATTTACCGTCGACCAACAGGCCCATTGCTCATGCCCTCCGAAAAGCGTTTGTGCCAAACATAGGCGGGTACATGGGGCGTTCCTATGCGAGGGCGCGCGCATCCTTCCTGCGCATACGCACAGGATGGATTGGGATTTCCGTGCAACAAATTGAAATCCCTGCGCTGACTGTGATCAGGTTCACTGGATTTTTACAATTTGCGCCTCACAATAGAAGACACTGCTGGGGGAGATATTTTTATGAGTACTTATGTTTCAAAGGAAATTACTGCCGAATTGGATGCGGCGCGAATCGCAGGATTGAAAAAGATCAGCCGCCTTCGTGTCGATATTGGCGACAATACCTACAAGATTCTTCGATTGTGGAAAGATGGATTTACAGTTGAGGCCGATACCACACCTCAACTGCGCGGGCTTGTGGATATCTATGATGGTGTCAATCACTTGTACCAATGCCTAATCATCGCGGATGAGGATGAAGCAGGCGAAATGCGATACGAATTCAAGCGCAGCACAGCCGCTGCCGACAAGGCTCCGCTGGATTTCTACCGCGCGCCGGACGCGCCGATTGCGCTGTTGGGACGCGAGGATTGAGGGCAGAGCCAACGACATCGCCGTTGGCCGCCTCGGTCACTGCAAATCAGTAAATGCATGCTTTAGTCGGGCGCATGCCTCTTCGACCCGTGCACGCTGAGTGGCCAGGTTAAACCGTTCGAAGGTCTCACCACCTGCGCCGAAACCGGGGCCTGAGGACGTTGCGATTTTGGCATCTTCGCGGAGGCGGCGGACAAACTCTTCATGGGTCATGCCGGTTCCTGAGAATTCTACCCAAGCCAGATAAGTAGCCTGCAACGGCATGGACCACAGACCAGGGATCTCGGCGATTGCTGCGTCTAAGACCTGGCAGTTGCCCGCCAGATGCGCGACCTGTTCGTCAACCCACGTCGCACCCTCGGGCGAATAGGCGGCAGTTATCATCGCCACGCCCAATGCGCTGGGGTCATAATCCAGCGTCTGAATGCGGTGGCGCATGGCCGCGCGCAGTTTGGGGTCAGGAATAATCATGTTACCGGTCCGTTGACCGGCGATGTTGAATGTCTTGGACGCCGCAGTCAGGGTCACGGTCCACGGTCGCGCATCCGGCGCAGCCACATCCATCGGCACGAACGTATTGCCAGGATAGACCAGATCGTGGTGGATCTCATCCGAGACCAAAATCAACCCATTACGTTCGGCGAATGCGGCCACGGCACGCAGTTCATCCGGTGTCCACACCCGGCCCGAGGGGTTTTGCGGCGAGCACCACAACAACAACTTTTCCGACCCGTCCAGACGCGACTGAGCATCGTCCAGATCCAGGCCATAGGTTTCGCCTTGGCGAACTAGCGGGCACTCGACAACGCGACGTCCCGATTTGTTCACCTTGTGGGCAAACTCATGGTAGACGGGGCTGAAGATGACGGCGCCGTCGCCAGGTTCGCTCCAGACATCCAGAGACAGGGCGATTGCATTGCCTAACCCCTGTGAAGTCAGCACCCAATCGGTGTCAATGTCCCAGCTATGGCGGTTCTTCATCCACCACTGAATCGATGCCAGATATTCCGGGTGAATCCACGAATACCCAAAGACCCCATGGTCAGCCGCTTTTCGAACCGCATCAATTACGCAAGGCGCTGTTGGGTAATCGGAATCTGCCGTCCACATGGCCAACCCGTCCTGCGGGGGCACACCGTAGATTTGCTCCATCTTATCCCATTTTGAACTGTTGGTTTTCCGGCGGTCGATCAGGTCGTTGAAAGTCATGTCTGCTCCATCTGTCCGGTCGAAAGCTAGCCACAATTCCAGCGGGTGCAAGGGGGGCGTTGCGGCGCGGGGCGGGATGGCCTAAATCAACCCCATGAAACGCAATATCCTGATCCATCCCGACCCCCGCTTGAAAAAGGTCTGCGCGCCTGTGGCAGATATCAGCGACGAGCTGCGCAAACTGGCCGACGACATGCTGGAGACGATGTATGACGCGCCTGGCGTTGGTCTGGCCGCGCCTCAGATCGGCGTGCTGGATCGGTTGATCGTGTTGGACTGCATTAAGGAAGAGGGCGAAGCCCCGCGTCCGCTGATCATGTTCAACCCCGAGGTTATCGCCTCGTCCGATGAGACCAATGTCTACGAGGAAGGCTGCCTGTCGATCCCCGAGCAATTCGCCGAAGTCACGCGCCCCAAAGTGGTTGATGTCACGTGGATCGACCGGGATGGCAATTTGCAGCAGGACACATTCGACGGCCTGTGGGCGACCTGTGTTCAGCATGAGATCGACCATTTGAACGGCAAGCTGTTCATCGACTATCTCAAGCCGCTGAAACGGCAGATGATCACGCGAAAGATGCAGAAACTAAAGCGCGAGCAGGCCCGCGCATGACCGCTCGCACCTGCCTGCCATGGCCCGACAAACTCCTGCGCACCAAGGCCGAGGGCGTCGCCGAGATCACCGATGAAATCCGCGCCATCTGGGACGACATGATCGACACGATGGAGGCGATGCCCGGTGTTGGCCTTGCCGCGCCGCAGATCGGCGTCATGTTGCGGCTGGCTGTGGTGGACGGCTCGACCGAACGGGGTAAGGCGGTGCGTCTGGCCAACCCGGAAATCCTGCACAGCTCGATCGAATTGCGCGAACATGATGAGGCCAGCCCGAACCTGCCCGGTGTCTCTGCCAAGGTGAAACGCCCGCGCGCGGTGACGGTCAAGTTCCTGAATGAGCAGGGGATGGTGGATCGCCGCGACTTTGTCGGAATCGAGGCCACAAGCGTACAGCACCAGATCGACCATCTGAACGGAAAGATGTATTTCGACCGGCTCAGCAAGGTCAAACGGGACATGCTGCTGCGCAAAGCCAAAAAGCTGGGGTAGAGATGCGCGTTGTATTCATGGGTACGCCCGACTTTTCGGTTCCGGTTCTGGATGCGCTGGTCGAAGCCGGGCATGATATTGTCGCCGTGTATTGCCAGCCCCCGCGCCCAGCTGGTCGGGGCAAAAAGGACCGTCCGACACCGGTTCACGCACGAGCCGAAGCGTTAGGCCTGACTGTCCGCCATCCGGTGTCTCTGAAATCGTCAGATGAACAGGATGCCTTTGCTGCACTGAACGCAGATGTGGCTGTGGTGGTCGCTTATGGCCTGATCCTACCGCAGCCCGTTCTGGACGCGCCTGCCCAGGGATGTCTGAATATCCATGCCAGCCTGTTGCCGCGCTGGCGCGGGGCGGCCCCGATCCATCGTGCCATCATGTCCGGCGATGCGCAAACCGGTATCTGCATCATGCAGATGGAGGCCGGGTTGGACACAGGCCCGGTTCTTATGCGCGAAGCAACCGATATCGGGATCGAGGAAACCACCGACCAGTTGCATGACCGGCTGTCGATAATGGGCTCCAAACTGATCGTTGAGGCTTTGCATGACCTGCCGGATCTGACGCCCGAGCCGCAGCCCGAGGTCGGTGTGACCTATGCCGCCAAGATCGACAAATCAGAGGCACGGATTGACTGGTCCCGGCCCGCAGCCGAGGTGGACCGGCAGATCCGCGGTCTGTCCCCGTTCCCAGGTGCCTGGACCGAGATTGACGGAGACCGCGTGAAACTACTGGCGTCGCGTCTGGCCGAGGGGCAGGGCGTACCCGGCGAAGCTCTGGACGATGCTTTGACAGTTGCTTGCGGCGAGGGTGCCGTTGATCTGTTGCGCCTGCAACGGGCGGGCAAGGGCGCACAGGATAAGGAAACCTTTCTGCGGGGCTGGCCTGTGGCCAAGGGAAGCCGGATTTAGAAGGAATAACAGACTTGTACATGACTTTGATGGGGACGGTGTTGATCGCAGCCGTCGTTGGAAGCCTCGCGGAAAAAACCGGGTTTACCCGAAACGGCTATCTGCAATCTATCATCATTTGTATCGGCGGTGCCTTTCTGTTTTTCTTTGTTCAGATCATGTTTGGCAGGATGTTCGGGTTTAACCTTGCTTTTGGGTCCCCGGGATTGAACGCTATTGTGTCATCCGTCGGCGCGCTGATCATCGTGCCGACCCATTGGAGGAAGTGACATGCCTGTCATCGCCCTGATCGTCATCGGAGCCGCCGCAGGGTTCCTGGCCACCCGTTTAATGCGGATCGAGGCCAACATCCCCACAACCATGTTGATTGGCATCGTTGGTGCACTGGTTGGCGGATTTCTGTTGCGGGCCTTGATCACCGTGGCAGGATGGTTGTCCGGTTTTGTGGGCGCCGTTCTGGGGGCTCTGCTGGTGATCTGGATCTGGCAGACCTATCTACGACGTTGAGCGGGGCTACCGCTCGTCGCAAATCACTGTTGATCCCAACGATTTCGAATTGCGCGTCGCCATATTGAAGCGATTGGCTTCCTCTGCTGACATCCAGTGCATTTCGTCCTCGGACGCTGCATCAAGCGTGAACCAATAAAAGGCCGGGTCGACACCAATATCATTGAAATAGTCGAGATAGCGATCGTGCTCGGGGTGGTTTTCGGGCAGGTTGGCGGCCACATATCCGCCGCCGCCCCAGCTATGAACCCCGACACATGCGCCAGGTTCCAGAGTGCGACGATTGCCTGCCAGGAACAGATCGGTACCACCAGAGGCGACCAAGCCGTTTGAAGGCACCACTGTATTGAACCCTTCATCC
Source organism: Ruegeria sp. A3M17 (assembly GCF_003318255.1). GTDB lineage: Bacteria > Pseudomonadota > Alphaproteobacteria > Rhodobacterales > Rhodobacteraceae > Ruegeria. The sequence goes on along the minus strand of NZ_QOCF01000031.1, from coordinate 39,194 downwards.
CGAATAACGCGGCTGAAAACGACATTTGCATCATCATCGACCGAGCCTTCGATGTTCTGCAGTACAAGTGTCTTTATCTCGGGGTTGGCCGCAGTGATTTCTTCAAAAGCGCTGAGTGTCGTGTGATCAATAGCCCCCGAAGCAACGATTTCGTCGCCCTGTACAACGAAGCTGACCGCGTCGTATCGCTCTGCACACGCACCCAGAAGAGCCAGTGAGGCGACAAAAACGGGGAAAGTGAATTTCATTTCAGTTCTCACTTCTGTGGCACAGGAAATGCAGATCGAACATTTTGCACCCATTTATTGCCGCGGCGGGCGCGCCTTGTAAACCGGAAGCCGCCAGCCAAACACCAATGATCCCGCCCGCAATGCCCAGCAGATCAACGCACATGCGGCCAGTGTGGCCAGCTCGTCGAAACCAAGTCGGGTCGCGATCACAGCGGCAAAAGCCCCGGCAAACGCGCAAGAGACATAGAGCTCACCCTGTTTCAGGACCAGTGGCACTTCGTTGCAGACCACGTCCCGCATTAAGCCGCCAAGGCAGCCCGTTGTGACGCCCATCAACACAACGATGACACCGGATTGGTTCAGCGACAAGGCTGCGCCAGCACCTGCTGCCGCGGCAATCGACAGGGCGAAACTGTCCAGCCAGACCAGCAAATTGTATCGGCTTTCGACCAAATGGGCAGTGAAAAACACCACCACGGCAGCCGCTGTGGCGATCAGGATATAGTCCGGTTGACCGACCCAAAACACCGGGTGCCGGTCCAGCAGCAGGTCGCGGACGGTTCCGCCGCCCACAGCAGTCAGGCAGGCCATAAAGGCAAAACCGACCAAATCCAGCTGTGCCCGGCTGGCTACCAGTGCGCCCGTCAGGGCAAAAACCAGAACTGAGGCATAGTCGAGCAGCGCCAGACCGCTCACGTTTGCGCCTTTTTTGGTTTGAACGGGGCCATGCCCGCGCGGGCCAGCTCGTCGGCTTTTTCGTTTTCGGGATGGCCCGCGTGGCCCTTGACCCATTCCCAGGTCACGTCATGGCGTGCCTGTGCCTCATCCAGTCGCTGCCACAGATCGACATTCTTGACCGGTTTCTTGTTCGAGGTCTTCCAGCCGTTGCGCTTCCAGCCGAAAATCCAGCCGGTGACGCCATTCTTCACATAGGCGCTGTCGGTCACCACAGTGATCTTCGAAGCCCGCTCCAGCGTTTCCAGCGCACTGATCGCTGCCAGCAATTCCATGCGATTGTTGGTGGTTTCAGCCTCGCCGCCGTTCAGCTCGCGTTCTTTCAGGACTTTCTCGCCATCCATTGCGCGCATCAGCACACCCCAGCCCCCCGGGCCAGGATTGCCCGAACAGGCACCATCGGTATAGGCAAACAACTCAGGCATGGGCGATCACCAGAATGAAGCCGTCATAAGACCCGGCCAGACCTTTGCCCACTCCGGTTGTGATCCGATCGATTGTGAACCCTGCCTCGGCCAGCGCCTCTTCGATCTCGGTCTGTGAGAAATAGGTGTAATAGCGATCAATGTCGTCGCGGTGTTCACCGGTTCCCAGTTTCAGACCAAGGAAAAAGATACTCTCAGGCTTGAGTGCCCGGTGGATGGCCGCCAAATGGCGCGGGAAATCCTTGCGCGGCGCATGCAACAGCGAAAAGCTGGCATAGATGCCGTCAAACGTGGCCGTTTCGGTCACATCGTCAAATGTACCGACATGCGCATCTACGCCATTTTCGCGGGCGTGTTCCACAAAGGCCGGCGTGGCATCCAGCGCCCGAACCCGCAGCCCCTCGCGCAGGAAAAACATGCTGTCCGCGCCGGGACCTGAGCCGAGGTCCAGCACATAACCGCCCGGCGCAACCGCTTCGGCAAAGGCCATACGCGCCTCAACCTGTTCGGGCGGCAATGGGACGCTCAGGTACTCGGCAACACGCGTGGTGTAGGCGTCAATTGTCTTGCGGTCGGTCACAGGTACACTCCTACGGCAAGGCATATCAGGACGATGGCTGTCAGCAGAACGCGCAGCCTCAGCCACCATGTCGGGGTCAGTCGCCAATATGCAAATATCGCGTCCAGCATCAGCAAACCGGCGAAGCCGTACATCAGGTTGATGCCTGCCTCGACAGGTCCACCGCCGGTCATGAAAAACGCCCAAAGCGCCGGGAGGACTGACAGCATATAGCATGTCGCTGCCTTACTGCCCGAGGTCTTGGTGGCGAACCCCCACAGAACACCGGACATAAAGCTGAGGATCACCGAGCCGTAGAACAGTTGAACGTACGGCCCGACGAACCGCGCCCCAAGCTCTTGCCTGCCCCAATCCTGCAAATCGCCGTTCAAGGAGGTCAGCGCGCCCCAAATGAACGGGATCAACCCCGCCAGCGCAATAACCAACGGCGCCCTGGGGACGCCTCTCATGCGGTTTGCCTCAGGACGCGGGGTACTTTGAATTCGACATTTTCGACGGCGGTTTCGACCAGTTCAACCGTCACGTCATAGTGGGTGTTAAAAGAGTCAATCACCTCATTCACCAGCACTTCGGGTGCTGAAGCGCCTGCGGTAATGGCGATGGTTGAGATGCCTTCCAGCGCCCGCCAGTCGATATCGTGGGCGCGCTGCACCAATTGCGCATAGTTGCACCCGGCGCGCGCAGCGACTTCGACCAGTCGGCGTGAGTTTGAAGAGTTCGGTGCGCCAACAACAAGCAAAGCATCCGACTTCGGAGCCACGGCTTTGACGGCCTCTTGCCGGTTGGTGGTGGCGTAGCAGATGTCTTCCTTATGCGGGCCAACGATGGCCGGGAACCGGGCTTCGAGGGCCGCGATAATATCCTTGGTGTCATCCACCGAAAGCGTCGTTTGGGTGACAAATGCCAGCTTTTCCGGATTGCGCACCTGAACCGAGGCCACGTCATCAACGGTTTCGACCAGCAGCACTTCGCCATCAGGCAACTGACCCATGGTGCCGATGGTTTCTGGATGGCCCTTGTGCCCGATCATGATCATCTGCAATCCGGCTTCTGCATGGCGCTGTGCCTCGACATGGACCTTGGAGACCAGCGGGCAGGTGGCATCGACATAGATCATCTCGCGCTGGGCCGCCGACGCGGGAACGGATTTCGGTACGCCATGCGCTGAAAAAATAACGGGTCGGTCGTTAGGACACTCGTCCAACTCTTCGACAAAAACGGCCCCCTTGGCGCGCAGACCATCGACGACGAATTTGTTGTGCACGATTTCATGCCGCACATAGACCGGGGCACCCCATTTCTGCAGCGCCATTTCAACGATCTTGATCGCCCGGTCGACACCGGCGCAGAACCCGCGCGGCGCGGCAAGGTAAAGGGTAAGGGGCGGCTTGGTCATGTCTTGGTCTCCATAGGCCACAGGTAAGTCTTTTCCCGGCTATGGTCCAGACAGGACATTGTCATTGATCTGACATGAAACACCGCTAAACAGCAGGTGTTTCAGTACCTGCTTTTAGTAAAAGAAGCGCGGCCAGGTTGGTACAGCCTGACCGCGCTAATTTCTTCCCTCGGGTTTGGTGAGTGGCCCGGTTTTACTGTCCACCCGCAGCAACGCTGCGTGGCTCCATGGGCATTTCGCGTGGGGGCCGCCCGATCACGTCGCGCAGGTCCTCAAGCTCGATGAAGTTGTCAGCCTGGCGGCGCAACTCGTCCGAGATCATCGGCGGCTGGCTGCGGATGGTCGAAACCACCGAAACGCGCACGCCCTGACGCTGCAGGCTGGCAATCAGCGGGCGGAAATCCCCATCGCCCGAAAACAGCACAATATGATCGACACGCGGTGCCAGTTCCATGGCGTCGACTGTCAGTTCGATGTCCATGTTACCTTTGACTTTCCGACGCCCCATGCTGTCGGTGTATTCCTTCGCCGGTTTTGTCACCATGGTGAAGCCGTTGTAATGCAGCCAGTCAACCAAGGGGCGGATCGGGGAATACTCGTCGTTTTCCAATAGCGCCGTATAGTAAAAAGCCCGAAGCATCTTGCCGCGGCGCATAAACTCCTGGCGCAGCAATTTGTAGTCGATGTCAAACCCCAGTGCTTTTGCGGCCGCATAAAGATTCGAGCCGTCGATGAACAGCGCTAGCCGTTCGTCTTTATAGAACATAAATAGGTCCTTCCGGTACAATACAGAGCGCCGTGGTGTTACGTGAGTGGGTATTTGAAAAATAGGCGGCGCGCTGATCTTCTATAATTAGGCCATTTCGGTCGTATCGCAAGCATGCAATTCGCCGAATATAGTGAATGGAACGTACAAATCTATGTCAAAAGCGGTTATCGCGCTGGGCGCAAATCTCAAATTGAGAGGTATTGGCCCCAAGGTGACACTTCAAAGCGCACTTGACGCGATCTTGCGTCAAGGAGTGGTGATTCGTGCCGTTAGCCGTTTTTTTGAGACCCCGTGCTTCCCGGCCGGTGCCGGGCCGGACTACGTCAACGCGGCTGCTTTGATCGAAACGGACAGGACACCGGCCGATTTGTTGCACCTGCTTCACCAGATTGAGCATCATTTTGGCCGCGAAAGGGTGCAGCGATGGGGTATGCGAACGCTGGATCTGGATCTGGTGTGCTATGATGATCTGGTTCTGCCGGATCGCACCGAATATGATAGCTGGCTGACCCTGCCAGCACAGGAACAGACGCAAAAGGCGCCGGACCGGCTGATTATCCCACATCCGCGCCTGCAGGATCGTGCTTTTGTACTTGTTCCGATGGCGGACGTCGCCCCGGATTGGCGCCATCCTGTGCTGGGCCGGACGGTAACCGAAATGCTGGCAGACCTGCCTGCGGCGGATATTGCAGAGGTCACGGCTGTGTGAACGGTGCATTTGCAGCATTTCTTGCTTGTCAAGGCAGAGATTCGCCCTTAGATAAACCTCTTCCTGACATGGATTCAGTAACGGAGAGCGCCCCATGGCCCGCGTGACGGTTGAAGATTGCGTAGACAAGGTTCCTAACCGGTTTGAACTGGTGGTGCTTGCCGCCCATCGTGCGCGCGAGATTTCTGCCGGCGGCCCGATCACCGTCGACCGTGACAATGACAAGAATCCCGTCGTGTCGCTGCGCGAGATTGCAGACGAAACCCAAAGCGCAGATGATCTGCGCGAGCGCCTGATCGAGGCTAACCAGACCCAGATTGAGGTCGACGAGCCGGAAGAAGATCAGATGGCTCTGTTGATGGGTGCGGAATCGGACAAACCTGCCGATGACGATATGTCGGAAGAGAAGCTGCTGCGCGCTCTGATGGAGGCTCAAGGCCAGGGGTAATCCCCAAAGATAAAGGTGCGGACCGGATGATTTCTGCAGACGACCTGATTGCGCTGGTCCGCAACTACAACCCCAAGACTAATGCTGACCGCATCGCCCGAGCATATGAGTTCGGAAAGCAGATGCATGACGGTCAGTTCCGCCATTCAGGCGAACCCTATTTCACGCATCCCGTTGCCGTTGCCGCCATCCTGACCGAACAGCGTCTGGATGATGCGACGATCATTACGGCGTTGCTGCATGACACGATCGAAGACACCAAGGCCAATTATGGCAAAGTGTCCGAACTGTTCGGGGAAGAGGTTGCCAAGCTGGTCGATGGCGTCACTAAGCTGACCAACCTGCAACTGTCCAGCCGCGAAACCAAACAGGCCGAGAATTTCCGCAAGCTGTTCATGGCGATGTCCAAGGACCTGCGGGTCATTCTGGTCAAGCTGGCCGACCGTTTGCACAACATGCGCACCATCAAGGCAATGCGCCCGGAAAAGCAGGTGCAGAAGGCACGCGAGACGATGGATATTTATGCGCCGCTCGCAGGTCGCATGGGTATGCAGTGGATGCGCGAAGAGCTTGAGGATCTTGCTTTCCGGGTTCTGAATTCCGAAGGTCGCCAGTCGATCATTCGCCGCTTTATCACCTTGCAACGTGAAACCGGCGACGTGATTCATCGGATCACCGGCGACATGCGGCACGAGCTGGAAAAGGCGGGCATCGAAGCCGAAGTGTTTGGTCGCGCCAAAAAGCCTTATTCGATCTGGCGTAAGATGCAGGAAAAGGATCAGGGCTTTTCGCGCCTGTCCGACATCTACGGCTTTCGCATCATCACCCGGTCCGAGGAAGATTGTTATCGTACGCTGGGTGCCATTCACCAACGTTGGCGCGCAGTGCCGGGTCGGTTCAAGGATTATATCAGCCAGCCGAAATCAAACGGCTATCGCTCGATCCACACAACAGTTTCCGGCCGCGACGGGAAACGGGTCGAGGTTCAGATCCGCACCCGTCAGATGCATGATGTGGCAGAAACCGGCGTTGCGGCGCATTGGTCGTACCGCGACGGTGTCCGCTCGGAAAACCCTTTTGCCGTTGATCCGGCCAAGTGGATTGCGAACCTGACTGAACAGTTCGACAGTGAGGAAGATCACGAAGATTTCCTCGAAGCGGTCAAGCTGGAAATGTACTCGGACCAGGTGTTTTGCTTCACGCCCAAGGGGGACGTTGTGAAGTTGCCGCGCGGGGCAACGCCGATTGATTTCGCCTATGCGATCCATACCCGTATTGGCCATGCCTGTGTTGGCGCCAAGGTGGACGGCATCCGCGTGCCATTGTGGACGCGGATCAAGAACGGTCAGTCGGTGGATGTGATCACGGCTGACGGCCAGACGCCTCAGGTTACGTGGCTTGAGATTGCAGTGACCGGCAAGGCCCGCACCGCGATCCGGCGCGCCCTGCGCGAGGTCGACCGCGAGCGGTTTATCAAACTGGGTAAGGAGCTTGCACGTTCCGGTTTCGAACATGTCGGCCGGAAGGCCACTGACAAGACGCTTGATACTGCGGCGAAACACCTGCGCCTGAAGGATCGTCACGAATTGCTGGCGCGTCTCGGCAGCGCAGAGCTAACGGCGCATGATGTGGTCAGCGCCGTTTACCCTGAACTGACACAGGATGAAGGGGACGCCATTTCCCCTCGCCGTGCGGTGATCGGCCTTGAACCCGGTCAGAAATTTGACCGCGCGCCCTGTTGTCAGCCCTTACCGGGTGAACGCATCGTAGGCATCACCTATCGCGGCAAGGGTGTTGTGGTGCATGCTATCGATTGCGACCGCCTGTCCGAGTTCGAAAGCGAACCAGATCGCTGGGTTGATCTGCACTGGCATTCTGGCACGCACCCGGCCGTTCATGGTGCAACACTGGACGTCACGATTGGCAATGATGCCGGGGTGCTGGGCCGCATTTGTACGTTGATAGGCGAGAAAAAGGCCAATATTTCGAACTTGGAATTCGTCGACCGCAAACCCGATTTTTACCGCCTTCTGGTCAGTGTCGAATTGCGTGACCTGGAGCAGTTGCATTCGCTGATGCTGATGCTTGAGGCCGAAAGCGATGTTGCCGCGGTCGAGCGCTATCGTGACAGGACCAAAACCGCCGTAGCGGCTGGCTGAGAAGGGGTGATCAGGAGTGGTATTTAAGCGCCGAGACCGACGCTCGCCTGTCCAGATCGCGTCTGAATTCGTCTATCCCCGTGGTGGATGGACGCGGGCCTTTCACTACGTGAAGCATCGTGTCCGTAGGCTGCCGGACTCGCCCGAGCGCATTGCGCGTGGCATCGGTGCAGGCGTCTTCGCCTCATTCACTCCGTTCTACGGATTGCATTTTTTGGTAGCTGCAGTGGTGGCGCGCCTGCTGAATGGCAATATTCTGGCCGCTCTGAGTGGAACATTCTTTGGCAACCCACTCACCTATGTGCCAATCGGCGTGGTTTGCCTGCAGACCGGGCATTTCCTGCTGGGAACCAAATTCCACAAGGGTGATACACATGGGCTGATGGGCAAGTTCACAGATGCAATGGGTGATCTGAAGAACAACTTTATTGCCATGTTCACCGACCGTGTCGCGGACTGGCATGGGCTCAGCATCTTCTATAACGAGGTGTTCTTTCCCTACATGATTGGCGGTGTTCTTCCGGGCATTCTGGCGGGTGTAATCTGCTCTTATCTCAGCTTGCCGCTGATCCGCACCTATCAGCAGCGCCGTCGCGACAAGATCAAGGCAAAGTTTGACGAAATCAAACGCTTGGCCGAAACAAAGTCTGCCGTTCCATTGATGAATGCCCTAGGTTCAGACCAGGGGCTTAAGAAGGATTCGAGCGATGTCTGAAAACCACCTGCGTCTTGGGGTAAATATCGACCACGTGGCCACAGTTCGCAACGCGCGGGGCGGGGCCTATCCTGATCCGCTGCGTGCCGCCAAGCTGGCAGAAGAGGCTGGGGCTGACGGGATTACCGCGCATCTGCGCGAAGACCGCCGCCATATCTCGGACGCTGATATCGACGGCCTGATGGAGGTCCTGTCGGTGCCTCTGAACTTTGAGATGGCCGCGACGCCCGAGATGCAGAAAATTGCCTTGCGCCATAAGCCGCATGCCGTTTGCATCGTCCCGGAAAAGCGCGAAGAACGCACCACCGAAGGCGGGCTGGAGGTCGCGCGCGAGGAAAACAAGCTGGCTCATTTTATCGCTCCGCTGCGCGATGCCGGGTGTCGTGTGTCGATCTTTATCGCTGCTGATCGGCGCCAGATCGAGGCGGCGCATCGTATCGGCGCCGAAGTGATCGAGCTGCACACCGGTGCATATTGCGATGCCATGGCCGAAGGCCACGACGACAAAGCCAACAGTGAGTTGGAAGCCCTGCGCGAAATGTCCGCTTTTGCGCATTCACTGGGCCTTGAGGTCCACGCGGGTCACGGCCTGACCTATGATACCGTACAACCGATCGCGGCGTTCCCAGAAGTGCGCGAGCTGAATATCGGCCACTTCCTTATTGGTGAGGCCATTTTTCGCGGCCTCACGCCTGCCATGGCCGAGATGCGGCGTCTAATGGATGAGGCGCGCGGATGATCACGCCCGGTTTTGTTGCCATCTGGTTTGCCTGGCTGATGGCTGGCGGTTCTCCGGGGCCTGCAACAATGGGGATCGCCGGAACCGCAATGAATGAAGGTCGCCGCGCTGGCCTGGTGTTTGCCTTGGGCATTTGCGCTGGTTCTGCCGCTTGGGGCATCGCCGCTGCGCTGGGCCTATCAGCAATCATGCTGGCCAATGTTTGGGTATTCGAGGTCATCCGCTATGTAGGGGTGGCCTATCTGGCCTGGCTGGCGATCAAGGCTCTGCGTCGGGCGATGACATCTGATGAGGTTGCTATAGGCAACCCTGTCACCGGCTCTTTTCGCACAATCTTTGCCAAGGGCGCGGCCATTCACCTGACCAACCCCAAGGCGATCCTGAGTTGGGGGTCGATCTATGCCATCGTCGCCCCGAATGATGCCAGCCTGTCGATGTTGATGAGCTATTTCGCCATGCTTTACGCAGGATCGTTGTTGGTCTTCATTGGCTACGCCTTCCTCTTCTCTTCCGAGCGTATGGTGCGCGTCTACAGCCGCGCCCGTCGCTGGTTCGACTTCGCCTTTGCCGGGTTCTTTGGGGTAGCGAGTTACAAGATTTTGACAGTACGACTAGCGTGATGGGTTCAAGGGAGTGAACTTCAGTCTTCTCAGATACCTAGCGGTGTTTTCAGGGGCATACCTTGCCGTGAACGTTTTAGCCTTGGTCGAACTGGTCTGGCTGGCTTTGTCGTTGGAGTTTGAATTCAACAATTACTTGGGAGCACGGCTTTTGTTCCTCAACTCGGGGATATTTCTGGGGCAATACATTGTGGATCAGTTCTTTGCCATGTTGATTGCCATATGCCTTGTCGTGTTTGCCACAGGCGCCCTTGTGGAAGGGTACTACTACAATCGCAATTGCGCTGTGCCATCCAATGCGAACATGTTGTCTGGATCAGTTGCGATGGCGGTGAGTGGAATGGGGATGCTCTACTTGGTCATTGTCTTGATTAACTTCTTTACGTTCGAAGACCTTTCCTTCCTAGATTTGCGGTTCAGCTTTTGGGATTACTATTGGACCGCTGCTTTTGTCGTTGCTGCGTCGCTCGTGTGCCGTATTGCATTCGGCGTTGGCCTCAGACAGGCACACAAGGCACAGCCCGTAACAAAAGGTACTGCCACATGATCCTCGGCATCGGTACAGATCTCGCAAACATCGACCGTATCCAGGGTACGCTGGACCGGTTTGGCGACCGGTTCCGAAATCGTGTCTTCACCGAAATCGAACAAAGCAAAGCGGAACGTCGCGCTGATGTTGCGGGAACATACGCCAAACGCTGGGCCGCGAAAGAGGCGTGCTCCAAGGCGCTGGGCACCGGTCTGGCCATGGGCATTGCCTGGAAGGACATGTCGGTAACCAATCTGCGCACCGGTCAGCCTGTGATGCATGTCACGGGGTGGGCGGCAGATCGGCTGAAAGAGATGACGCCCGAAGGGTATGAGGCCATCATCCACGTCACCCTGACCGACGATCAACCTTGGGCACAGGCATTCGTGGTGATCGAGGCGCGTCCGCTTCACGATGGCCCCGCGCAGCCTTGACTTGCCCTTAACTGACCCGCATGTAGCACCCCAACGAATAAACGACCGGAGAGCAGTATGGCCGAGGAAGCCAAAACAGGTAACGCCGTGTGGGAGACGATCAAGACCATCGTCTATGCCCTGCTGATCGCGGGCGTCTTCCGCACGATCCTGTTTCAGCCGTTCTGGATTCCGTCGGGCTCGATGAAGCCCACCTTGTTGATCGGGGATTTCCTGTTCGTCAACAAAATGTCTTACGGTTATTCCTACGCGTCCTGCCCCAGCCTGATCATCCCAAGCGTCGGCCTGAATGTTGACGCCGAAGATCTCTGTGGCTGGATGCAGAGCGATGAAAATACCCGTATCTGGGGTGGTGACCCCGAACCCGGTGACGTCATTGTTTTCCGCCACCCGGTCAGCGGTCGTGATTATATCAAACGTCTGATTGGTCTGCCCGGGGACCGCATTCAGGTGCGGGACGGTCAGATCATTCTGAACGGTACGCCGGTGCAACAAGAACCTGATGGTGTATTCACCGAAGTCGCCGAACCCCAAGGCTCGCAAGGTTTGCGCCCGCGCTGCGAAAACGGTCCTGTCGGCTTTGGCGGTGTCTGCGAAAAATCGCGGATGATCGAAACATTGCCAAACGGTGTGTCCTACGAAGTGCTGAACATCGGCAATCAGGCGGCCGACAATACCGGCATCTACACGGTTCCTGATGGGCATTACTTCTTCATGGGGGACAACCGAGACAACTCCAGCGACAGCCGCGTGCCGCAATCCGCAGGTGGCGTTGGCTATGTGCCTTACGAAGACCTGATCGGGCGGGCTGATCGCATCCTGTTTTCTTCCGCTGGCCGGTCGATGCTGTTCTTCTGGACATGGCGCGGGGACCGCTTCTTTAAGGCGGTCAATTGAAGCTTTCGACCGAGATAAAGGCGTTCCAGCAGCGTCTGGGGTACGAATTCTCGAGCCCTGAACTGCTGGTGCGCGCACTGACCCATGGATCGGTCTCGTCCTCGACACGACCCGACAATCAGCGGTTGGAGTTTCTGGGCGATCGGGTTCTGGGTCTTGTCATGGCCACCGCCTTGCTGGAGGCCGACAAAAAAGCATCCGAAGGGCAGTTGGCCCCTCGGTTCAACGCGTTGGTCCGCAAAGAGGCTTGCGCCGATGTGGCCCGGCAAATCGATCTTGGCGTGGTTCTGAAACTGGGCCGGTCCGAGATGCTGTCAGGCGGGCGCCGCAAACAGGCCCTGCTGGGTGATGCGATGGAGGCTGTGATCGCCGCAATCTATCGCGATGCCGGTTTCGAGGCTGCGCGCGACGTCATCCTGCGACTGTGGGGGGATCGAGTCCACAACGTTGAAGCGGATGCGCGGGACGCCAAAACATCGCTTCAGGAATGGGCGCAGGCGCGTGGGCAAAAACCGCCCGCTTACATCGAAGTCAAACGCAGCGGTCCCGACCACGCCCCCGTCTTTACTATTGCCGCACGATTGCAGGACGGGGCCGAAGCTCAAGCGACGGCGGGGTCGAAACGTCAGGCAGAACAAGCCGCCGCGAAAGCGCTGCTGGATCAGTTGAAATAACAAAGCTCCGCAGCCCGTTTATGTCACAATTCTCAATCTAACTTGAGGCCTATGGCGGACCTCGGGTCGCAGTCGTATCTGAAGGTCATCCGCTTTGGCGCTTACTTATGAGCAATGGGTCAAAGCGAAACGGATACAATGATTTGAGGCATTCAAATGCAAAACGCAAAACTGACCACCGTGAATATCGGCTTTCTGTTTATCGCCGGTTTTATCGCCACGATCGCCTTCGATTTCTGGGGGCAGGTTGTCAGCCCCGGCATCGGCTGGGCCAATTTGTCGCCCGAAGGGCTGGCCCAAAGCTTGCTGGCCAGTCTCGGCTTGCCCAGCAATGCCTTCCTTGGCTACTTCGTGCATTTCTACCTTGTGGGTCTGATTGCCTATCCGCTGGGATGGTTTCTTATCTTCAAGCCGATCTGGCTTAAGGTCTTTGGCCCCGTTCATATGTTCGCCGCCTCGGCCATCTATGGGTTTGGCCTTTGGGTTTTTGCCCTAGGCGGGATCACCACCTTGTCCGGATTGCCGACTTTCCTGAACTTCTCGGCGATCACCTGGGTCGCGTTGATCGGGCATGTTTTTTACGGGATCGTCATGGTTGCCGTCTTGCGCTTGATTGAGCGCCAGAACGCATGAAACCCCGTGGGGCGTCTAGCACGCCCCTCAGACCACCCGGATAAACCCAGTCAGCCCGGTCTTTTGGTGTTCGATGACATGACAGTGGAACGCCCAATCGCCCGGGTTATCAGCGACCAGCGCGATCTCGACCACTTCGTCCTTCAACAACAACATGGTGTCGGTCATTAGCGGCGGCAGTTGGCGCAGGTTCGACCGTACCGGAACAAAAGCCAGACCGTGCAGGTGGATCGGATGAAGGTTCGGGGACTCATTGCGCAGTCGCAAGACATAGCTTTTGCCCAACTTCAGCGTTGCGAGCGGACCAACATCCTGCGCCGCGTCGCCGGGCCATGGTTTGCGATTGATGGACCAGAAGTTATACCCCAGCGAGCCGCAGAATCCGTTGTTGGGTTCACCACCTTCGGGGGTCCAGCCAAAAACAAACTCGTGCAGCTCGGCATTGGTCAGATCGGGTTTTGCGACCGGGTTGACGGGCAGAGGGCGCAACTCTTGCAGGTCCCGTGACGCCGATGATCCGATTGCGCGCAGCTGTGTCATAGGTCTGTGCGGCTGACCGGGCAGTTTGGCCATCAGGGCAACGCTGCGCCCTTCGTCACCGGGCATTGCTACCGCAAAATCCACACGCTGACCGGGCCCGACAAGAAGTGGCTCATCAGTGCTGGGCATCGGGATGTCATTCTCAAGCGGATGGCCATCCCACGCGATGATCCGTGCATCGCCGCCCTCAAGATGCAGTTTGTAGATACGCGTTGTGTCCGTATTTACGACTCGCAGTCGTACCAGACCGCCTGCGGTGTGATCGTAGACAGGACCCTTCACCCAGTTGGCGGTGTGGACATTGCCAAAGGTCCCGGCCCGTGCCGCGCCGCGTTGGGTATAGGCGGGCAGGAACGCGCCATCTTCATCCAGCCGAAAATCGCGCAAGTTGATCACCTGTTCGCTGTCAAAACCGGGGTCTTCGGGTTCTGCAATCACCATGATGCCGGTCAGGCCATAGGCCATCTGCTCCATAGTCATACAATGCGGATGATACCAGTAGGTGCCGGCGTCGGGCGGAGTGAATTCATAGTTGAAGACCTCACCTTCACCCAACGGCATCTGGGTCAGGTAAGGCACCCCGTCCATGTCGTTGACGATCCGCATCCCATGCCAGTGCATTGCGGTGTATTCCGACAGCGTATTGCGGACCGGGAGCCGTATCACCTCGCCTTGCTTGCCGTGCAAAACCGGTGGCGGTGCGTTCGGGGACAGGCTGACCATTCCGGTCGTCACCGTATCCCGCAGAGCAAAGCTTGCTGGTTGAATGGTCAACTCCGGCGCGCTTTGCGCCAATCCGAAACCGCCCAGACCCAGCGCGCCGGCGGCGGCCCCGCTGCCCAAAAGAAACTCGCGACGTTTCATGTCTTGCCTCATTTTCCGATGGTTGCCTGGCTGGATTTGGCGTGGCATGCGTCAGGGGTGACATCGATTTTGCATGGCCGCAATGCGACAAATCCCTCTGGCCCGCGCGACCTTTCTGCTATAGGGGTGCGCACTTGCAACCAGGAACGCTAGACACATGACCACACGCGCCGGATTTATCGCCCTGATCGGAGAGCCCAACGCAGGCAAATCCACCCTGCTGAACCGCATGGTCGGGGCCAAGGTTTCGATCGTGACGCATAAGGTTCAGACCACCCGTACCCGCATTCGCGGTGTGGCAATGGAAGGCGATGCGCAGCTGGTCTTTGTAGACACACCCGGCCTGTTCAAACCGCGTCGCCGTTTGGATCGCGCCATGGTTGCCGCGGCCTGGGGCGGAGCGGCGGATGCAGATGTCGTCGTTCTGATGATCGAGGCGCATCGCGGCATCACCGAAGGGGTCGAGCGTATCCTCGAAGGTCTGGAAGAGATCGGGCAGGGCCGAAAAGTTGCGCTGGCGATCAACAAGATCGACAAGGTCCAGTCTGAGGTGCTGCTGGCCCTGACAAGTGACCTGAACGCACGCTACCCGTTTTCCGAAACCTTCATGATTTCCGCGGAAAAGGGCTATGGCGTTGACGATCTGCGCAAGTGGTTGGCTGCGGAGTTGCCCGAAAGCCCGTGGCTGTATCCCGAGGATCAGATCGCCGATCTGCCCCTGCGTATGATCGCGGCTGAGATGACGCGCGAGAAACTGACCCTGCGCCTGCATCAGGAACTGCCCTATCAGCTGACGGTCGAGACCGAAAACTGGGAAGAGCGCAAGGACGGCTCTGCCAAGATCGACCAGATCATCTATGTCATGCGCGACGGTCACAAAGGCATCGTGCTGGGCAAAAAGGGCGAGACGATCAAGGCGGTCAGCCAAGCCGCGCGGGCCGAGCTGGAAGAGTTTCTGGACCGCAGAATCCATCTGTTCCTGCAGGTCAAAGTGCGCCCGAACTGGCTAGAGGAATCCGAGCGTTACTCGGAAATGGGTCTGGATTTCAAAGACGGTAATGCATGACTCGCCTAACGGCTGATTTCTGGGTCCACGCCTATCTGGCGCGGCTACGGTTTCAGGAAATCCCGGCTTTTGTCGTGGCACATGGCGACGATACAGCGGGCGCGGTGTTGGTCAAACTAAACACTTTGGACGGGCAAGCGGCCGCATTTCAGCGCAGCTTTGATCTGATGAGCGGTGAGCGCAAATGGGTCGAGCTTTCCTCCGGTGCCGAGACAGAGGTCGACGACGCCATCACCCGGCAACGCAGTTTTGACCCTGACCTTTGGGTGATAGAGGTTGAAGACCGACAAGGGCGTCATCTGCTGGGCGAAGAGGGATTGGACTAGCCCGCCGTTCAACGGGTCTTGGTCGCTCGGGCCAAAACGTCTATTTTACCCACACTATGTCGGCGAGGATCGCCGCACCGTTTGACAGATAATGGGGGTGTGTATGGCCGAAACACTCGCTGAAAAGCTTGAAAAATCAGAACTGGGTCATTGGATGCATCGGTTTGAAGGCTTCATGGTCTTCATTGGCGTTGTCGGCCCTTTTGCCACGCTGCCGCAGCTGATCAAGCTGTACTTCACGCATTCACAACACGCGACCGGCCAGTCTCTGCTGTCTTGGTCGCTCTTTGCTGCGCTGTCATTCCTGTGGTTCGCCTACGGGCTGGTGGTCGGCAAGCTGCCTATTTATGTGGGCAACGGTATCTCGATGGTGCTGAACATTCTGATGGTTCTGGGCATCCTGATCCACGCCGGTTTAACGTTTTGACCAGCCGCCACGGTCGGGGTGCCAAGACGTTACCAGCCGCTGCTTTTTAGCGTGATATCGTGCCCGGTGGTGGTCAATGTCTCACCGGAGAATTGCTTCACTTTGGGTGCGAAGGCCTGGAAATAGGGTTGCGACTGCACATGCGCCAACGTCTCGGCGCTGTCCCAGCGGCCCCAGTGAACCCGGGACTTTCCGTCATCAGCGACCGCAACCTGATAGGTGAATTTTCCGGCCGCCTCGGGGTCAGCGTCGATTGCCTCGATAAAGGTGCGGATAGTGGCCTGCCATTCGGCCTCGTCACCGTCATACCGGTATGAGATTGTGATGCCTCGCATGATCCGACTCCTTATTTAACAATATTGTTAATTAAATATAGGAATGCTCGCGAGTCAAGCATTCGCGGTTGCGGCTGCCCGCAATGCCGGGTCAAGTTGAACAAGGCAAACAGTGCGAGGCCCCATTGGACTGGCGTGATCACGGCATACTTCTGACCGCTCGCGGCCATGGCGAGACAGCGGCGATTATCGAGGTCTTCACCGAAGGCCACGGTCGCCATGCGGGTGTCGTACGCGGTGGCACCAGCCGCAAAATTGCCCCCATCCTGCAATCCGGCGCGCAACTGGATGTTTTGTGGCGCGCGCGGTTGGAAGAACATCTTGGCACTTTTCAGGTTGAACCTTTACGTTCACGCGCAGCAGCGGCGTTTTCGGGTCGGATGGCGTTGGCAGGATTGAACGCGTCCGTTGCGCTGTTGTCCTTTTGCCTGCCAGAGCGTGAACCGCATCCAACGATCTACAAACAGACCGAACAGTTGTTGGATCTGCTGGGGCAGGACGAAATCTGGCCGCTGGCTTATCTGCGCTGGGAATTGGCTTTGCTTGAAGAATTGGGCTTTGGCCTGGACCTGTCGGCCTGTGCTGTGACCGGGGCGGCTGATGGGTTGGTCTATGTCTCACCCAAGACCGGTCGAGCCGTTAGTGCCGATGGTGCTGGCGAATGGGCGGATAAGCTGTTGCCCTTGCCACCCTGTTTGCGCGGTGAGGGGCAAGCACCGGACGCTGAGATTGCCGCAGGGTTTAAAACCACCGGTTACTTTCTGGAACACCATCTAGCCCCGTCCCTGGGGCATAACCCCTTGCCGGATGCGCGGGCAAGATTTGTGGATCAGTTCACTCGGCGGCTTTGAACACCATTTCGTGCCCGTCATCATTGCGCAGTATCAGCAGGTCGCCTGATACTTCGGACTGCGTCATGGCAATCAGCGCAGCGAAATAGAACCCTTCGGCCTCAAGCCCGGCGCAGGCCGCACGTGTTGCGGTCAGGTCCATAATCTCGAACCAGGGGTAGGGCGCGTTCAGGGTGCCGCTATAGCTGTTGCAAGGGGCGTTACCCGCGATCTTGCCCTCTTCGGGGAACCGCAACATGGCGCTGGCCTCGAAAGGCTGACCGTCAATTTCCTGCAGCACCCAAGTCTGGTCTGCGGCGCCATAGGCCGCAACGGATTCGTCCCTGTCGCATTGAAACAGGGCAATCAAGGGCAGTGTCAGGATCAGGCGTATCATACGGGTGTCTTACTTTCTTACCGGTGCCGAGGGAACCGGCGAAGCCAGCTTAGTAGGGGATCTCGCCGCTGATCAGTTCTTCGCGAACGTCCAGGCGTGGCCTCCAGTTGTATCTGGTGTCCTTGCTTACCTGATCCCAGAACAGCGCGCCGCTGTTGCGCCATGGGTCAAGGATAATGCCGTCCTTCATCGTATCTCCCTTGGCGCTGATTGCTGCAGAGTGGTGGATGATCCGGAACGCGGTTGGTGGCGAGGTGGCCCAGTGGATGTCCAAAGTGCGGAAGTTTTCCTTCTGCAAGCGACGGCTCATGGCCTGTGCCCAGTCGTTGCACAACCCCTTTTCCCGGAACCCGTTGATGACCTTGGCGTTATGGATAATCGCCGGGTCTGTGACGTTCCAATCCCGCTTCAGTTGTTGTGAATAAGTGTAGGCGATGTTGGCGGCCTTTTGTGCCTCGGCGGGATCGACTTGGGGTCCAAGGTCTTCGATCGTCAGTGCCAGCTCGTCTATCTCGGTGTAGCCCGCCACAGGTTGGGTGGTGGCGCATCCGCCCAGTATCAGGGCTGCAACGGTCGCCCAAAGCGCAAAAAATAGTCGGATCATTCTGTCATCACCATCCTTGGGCCCGATCTGGGTCGCAGCGTGCCCTAAAGGGGTTTCAACAAAAAGCAAAGGGGGAAGTTTTTTCGGTCGAGGATCACAAAAGGTCTCTATCCGGTCACAGGTCGGGTGACATGAATTTCAAACTGGGGTACGGAATAAAGAAAATGACCCGGCACAAGGCCGGGTCTAGTTGGGGAAACGGGATGCCTAATTCCGGTTAGCCCAGCAAACGCCGTGCAATAACCTGTGCCTGAATTTCGGCAGCCCCTTCAAAAATATTTAGAATGCGCGCGTCACACAGAACGCGGCTGATCTTGTATTCCAGCGCAAAACCGTTGCCGCCATGGATCTGCAGGCCGTTGTCAGCCGCAGCCCAAGCCACACGAGCGCCCAGCAGCTTGGCCATGCCGGCCTCAAGGTCGCAGCGGTGGCCGTGGTCTTTTTCCCAGGCCGAAAAATATGTCAGCTGACGTGCGATCATGATTTCAACCGCCATCATGGCCAATTTGCCGGACACACGTGGGAAGTTGATCAGCGACTTGCCGAACTGTTTGCGGTCCTGCGCGTATTGCATCGCGATATCCAGCGCGCTTTGGGCGACCCCAATGGCGCGGGCAGCGGTTTGAATGCGCGCGCTTTCGAAGGTTTCCATCAGCTGTTTAAAGCCTTTGCCTTCTTCACCGCCCAATAGGTTCTCGCCCTTGACCTTGAAGCCGTCAAAGCCCAGCTCGTATTCCTTCATCCCGCGATAACCCAGAACTTCGATCTCGCCGCCGGTCATGCCGGCGGTGGGGAAAGGGTTCTCATCCGTGCCCGGCGTCTTTTCTGCAAGGAACATGGACAGGCCGCGGTGATCGGTGGTGTCCGGATTGGTCCGGGCCAGCAGGGTCATCACTTGGGTCCGTGCCGCGTGGGTGATCCAGGTCTTGTTGCCGGTGATTTCATAGTCACCGTCCGCGTTTTTCACCGCACGTGCACGCAGGCTGCCCAAGTCCGAGCCGGTGTTGGGCTCCGTGAAAACGGCTGTCGGCAGAATTTCGGCGCTGGCCAGTTTTGGCAGCCAGTTGGCTTTTTGTTCATCGGTGCCGCCTGCGATGATCAGCTCGGCCGCGATCTCGGATCGTGTACCCAATGAGCCAACGCCGATATAGCCGCGCGACAATTCCTCGGACACGACGCACATCGAAGCCTTGGACAGACCGAAGCCGCCGAATTCTTCGGGGATGGTCAGGCCAAAGACACCCATTTCCGCCAGTTCCTCGATGACTTCCATCGGGATCAGTTCGTCTTTGAGGTGCCAGTCATGAGCGTGGGGCTCGACCTTTTCGACCGCATAGCGGCGGAACTGGTCGCGGATCATCTCAAGCTCTTCGTCCAGACCCGAGGCACCGAACATGGTGGCACCGGCCTGATCTTCCATCAGCTTGACCAGACGGCTGCGGGCGGCCTGAGAATTGGCCTGCGCCATCAGCGTTTGAATTTCGCGGATCTGAAAGCCGGAAAGCGCGTCCCACCCAAGACCCATGTCCTGCAGGCGCACGACTTCGCCCTGGTTCATCGGAATACCGCCCGCAACCTGGTGCAGGTATTCGCCAAAGGCGATTTGGTGCAGCAACTGTTCGATTTCACCGAACTTGCCTTCGGCCTCCAGCGCTTCGGCCCAGCGTTGCATCTGTTTCAGCGACTGAGAATACGTGGCTAGCCATGACAGGCCATGGGCGGCAGTTTGATTGGCTTCGATCAAGGCACCGGATACACGGCCATCAGCAGAAACCATACCGCGCACTGACTCACGCGCACGCTCGAACACTGTTTCAACGGCGGGTGCGGCCGCACGGGTCAGCGTCAGAAGATCGGGCAAAATCGCAGGTGTCGTCATCTGGGTCATATCCTGTCCGTCATGGGCCATGAATCGTGTCCTTTTCTCGTGTCGTCTGGTCATATCATGCTGCACGTGCAGCGCAACAAAAATACGTATTACGTTGCGAAAAAGTTCTAATATTTCTCGAACGTTTTTGCAGTGCAGCGCCCGTCAGGAATGATATCAGGGGGCCATGACATTGTTTTCCTTACTGACTCCGCAGGACCTGTTGCTGGCTCTGGGCGTTGCCTTCTTGGCGGGCTGGGTCAAAGGTATCGTCGGTTTTGCCATGCCGATGGTTATGGTTTCAGGGTTGAGTGTCTTTCTGCCGCCCGAGCTGGCCATCGCGGGCCTGATCCTTCCGACACTGGTAACTAATGTCTTTCAGGCTTTGGGACAGGGTGTTTCCGCGGCCGTGTCGTCGATCAGGGAGTTTCGCATCTTTCTAATCGTGGGCTTGGTGTTCCTTCTGGCCGGAGCCAAGCTGGTCACTTTGGTGCCGACATCGACCTTCCTGTTGATGATTGGCGTTCCGGTCACCTTCTTTGCCTTGATTCAGGTTCTGGGTGTAAAGCTGGTGCTGAAAGAGCCATCGGCCCGTGTTGAGGTTCTCATAGGGGCCGTCGCAGGATTTGTCGGTGGTATGTCCGGTATTTGGGGGCCGCCAACAGTGGCGTACCTGACGGCCCTGAACACGCCGAAAGCCGTGCAAATGCGGGTGCAGGGGGTTATCTATGGGCTGGGCGCAATTGCCCTGATGGTCGCCCATATGGGATCAGGTATCCTGCGGGCCGACACCGCGCCGTTTTCGGCTGCCCTGATCGCTCCGGCGGTGATCGGGATGTGGGTGGGCATGCAGTTGCAATCAAGAATCGATCAGGCGCTGTTTCGCAAAGTGACTTTGGTTGTGCTGTTGGTCGCTGGATTGAACCTGCTGCGCCGCGGTCTGATGGGTTAAGTTCTGCGGTCCATAAACCGAAACGTGAAGTAAAGCCCCAGCATCAGGAAAAACAGCCCCGAGATATCACCGATCAGAAAGGCGATGTACTCTACCCCTGCGCTGCCAAAGCTCATGTTTGTCATGGCGGATGCCAGGAACGACGTGATCACGCCGACACCCATGACGCACAGCCAGCAGGGTTTGCGATCGGGTCTGGGAAACAAGTCCCACCCTGCCCATTTGAGCAGGTAGAACACACCTGGAACCGTTGTTACTGCGATGGTGATTGCCAACAAGCGGCTTGGCAAAAAGACATCCGCACCCCCCAGGAATGCGAAAACGGCAAAGACGCCCGGCAACAATGCGAAAATCGCGCGCCACCCCAGTAGCCACGCCGCCAGGACCCTTACCCCGTGAGGTAGGAACAGCAGGCTGGCCCGGCTTGGGTATTCAGGAAAGAACACGTTTTGCAGCGGCATCAAGACCTCGAAGGTGAGGAATGATGCAACTATGTAAGCCAGTGAGGCGAAGAAAGTGTCAGAGGCCCATCTGCGCACGATTATTAGCCATCAACACGCAGGTTGGCGGTGTCACCTGGGCGCATGTACGATATACCGCCCCCGGTTGGCATTGCCGCTTTGGGACAGATAGCCCTTTTGGACCAGAGATTTCAGCGCGCGGAAGAATGTCGGACGCGAGACGCTCTGAACAAGGGTGTGCTCGATCAAACCGAATGTGCGGACTTCCTGATCGGCTTTCGACAGTTCCTCGGCCGCGTAGTAAATGTCACGCTCAACCGGAGAGAGTTGTTCCAGTCCAAGGGTCCGTTCCATACTCTGCATCAATTTGCGAAGTTCGGTCAGTTTCGAGATTTCCGTCATTTGCCTACCTGTTGTTTTCCTTGCCGCCTTTCGCGCTGAAGCGAAAGTTAGAAACCTGTGGAAACTGAAATTCTCCACATGTCTCATATTGACACCCATCCCCGATGGATTACACTAGATACTTGATTAGGTTGCTCAAATCGCGAATGTGAGTGCGCGCCCATGAGTATCCCCAAGGTCTTTTTCTTCACGCCCGGTGCGCAAGCGCCGGGCTTTTTCGTCATAATGACACAGTGAAGTACTGCAATCTGCTGCAGCGGGCAATGAATTTGTATATGCATTGCGCATTATACAACCACAGGAAGATTGCAGAGAGGTTACTCGCCTGGGCAAAAGAAAAGGGGGCGAAAACCGCCCCCTTTGAATTCAACCGATTGCTACGGCTTTGATGTCATCATCGATAAAGGGCAGGTACTGCTCAAAGTTCTCTGCAAACATCTGCACCAGTTTTTCAGCCTGCTTGTCGAATGCGGCCTGGTCATCCCAGGTGCGTCGCGGATCCAGCAGAACTTCGGCCACGCCGGGAACGGATACCGGGACGTCAAAGCCGAAATTGGCGTCTTTGCGGAACTCGGCGTCGCGCAGCGATCCTTCCAAGGCAGCTGTCAGCAACGCGCGGGTTGCGCGGATCGGCATACGGCTGCCAACACCATAGGCACCACCGGTCCAGCCGGTGTTCACCAGCCAGCAAGTCGCACCATGCTGGGCGATCTTGTCGCGCAACAGGTTGCCATACTCTTCCGGGCGACGCGGCATGAAGGGCGCGCCAAAGCAGGTTGAGAAGGTGGGCTGAGGCTCGGTGACGCCTCGCTCTGTTCCCGCCACTTTCGAAGTGAAGCCCGAAAGAAAGTGGTACATCGCCTGCGCCGGGGTCAGCCGTGCGATCGGAGGGAGTACACCAAATGCGTCACAGGTCAGCATGATGATGTTCTTGGGGTGCCCACCCAGCGCGCTGCTCGAGGCGTTCGAGATATACTCCAGCGGATAGGCGCAGCGCATGTTCGCGGTAAGCGAGTCATCCTCGAAATCCAGTTCCTTGGTTTCGGGGTCGAAGACCATGTTCTCGATCACAGTGCCGAATTTGCTGGTGGTCGCGTAGATCTCCGGCTCGGCTTCGGCGTTCAGATTGATGGTCTTGGCATAGCAACCGCCTTCGAAGTTGAAGGTGCCGCGATCCGACCAGCCATGCTCGTCATCGCCGATCAACGTGCGGGCAGGGTCTGCCGACAGGGTGGTCTTGCCGGTGCCGGACAGACCAAAGAACACCGCGGTGTCGACCGGGTTGCCAACAGCGTGGTTGGCTGAGCAATGCATCGGCATAACGCCTTTTTCAGGCAGCATGTAGTTCAGCAGGGTGAAGACCGATTTCTTGTTCTCGCCCGCGTATTCCGTACCGCCGATCAGGATCAGCTTGCGGTCGAAGTTCAGCGCAATCACGGTCTCACTGTGGCAGCCATGCTTGGCCGGGTCGGCCTGGAAGCTGGGGCAGTTGATGACGGTGAAATCTGCAATGAACTCTTCCAGATCTTCGCGATCCGGGCGGCGCAGCAAGTGGCGGATGAACAGGTTGTGCCATGCCAGTTCGGTGACCATGCGCACATTGATCGAATAGGCGGGATCGGCACCGCCGACGAGATCCTGCACGAAATAATCACGGCCCTTCATATGCTCGATCATATCGACATACAGCGCGTCAAAACCCTCGGGGGTCATCGCGGCGTTGTTTTCCCACCAGATGGTATCGGCAACGCTGTCGGTTTTGACGACGTGTTTGTCCTTGGGCGAACGACCAGTGAATTTGCCGGTGGTGACCAGGAAAGCGCCGCCATTGCCAAGAGTGCCTTCGCCGCGCTTCAGCGCCTCTTCGATCAGCGCCGGTTCCATGAAGTTGTAATAGACATTGCCCAGACCCTCGATGCCCTGATCTTCGAGGCGGAATTGCGGGTTAACCCGTCCAGATGTCATGCGTTTCTTCTCCTGTGGCGGCGCGCCGGCAGATGGGCCGGGGGCGCTCTTGGGGCAGTATACCGGGAAAAACCGGCGGATGGGCGGGTCTTAACATGGTCGTTTGGGGCATGAACAGGACGGTTTGGCGCAGTTAGCGCAACCAAGTTAAAGTTTAGCGCCACCACTAATTTCCTGCCGGAAAACAAGGCGCTTTTCCGTGCGCATTAACGGCTTTTTTGCCGCATCTGTGTGACAACAATCTCACGATTCGCAGATACGGATTGATTCGCAGCCATAAAAACGACAAAGATGCCCTACTAATAAGCGAATTATTGCGTGAGTGAGCAGGAATAGGGGTTAACCCGATGTCGAAGATTGCATTGGTGGACGACGACAGAAATATTCTGACGTCCGTATCCATGACACTCGAAGCCGAAGGGTTCGAGGTTGAGACTTATAATGATGGGCAGGCAGCGCTGGACGCTTTCAACAAGAAACTGCCCGATATGGCTGTTCTGGACATAAAGATGCCGCGGATGGACGGGATGGACCTGTTGCAGCGGCTGCGGCAGAAAACCCAGATGCCGGTGATTTTCCTTACATCCAAGGATGACGAAATAGATGAGGTTCTCGGCCTGCGCATGGGCGCGGACGATTACGTCAAGAAGCCTTTTTCTCAGCGTCTTCTGGTCGAACGCATCCGCGCGCTGCTGCGTCGGCAAGAGGCGACAACTGGCGATGTGACAACCGCCAACACAGGTGACGCCAAGGTTATGGAGCGCGGCGAACTGCGGATGGATCCCTTGCGCCATGCAGTCAGCTGGAAGGGTTCGGACGTTTCTTTGACCGTGACCGAGTTCCTGTTGTTGCAAGCGTTGGCTCAGCGTCCGGGCTTTGTCAAAAGCCGCGATCAGCTGATGGATGTGGCTTATGATGATCAGGTCTATGTCGATGATCGTACGATCGACAGTCACATCAAGCGACTGCGCAAGAAAATGCGCGCTGCAGATTCTGAGTTTTCGGCAATCGAAACACTGTACGGAATTGGGTACAGGTACAACGAAGAATAGGCGTGGCCAAATACTAGGGGTAACCAGGTCTCGTGCGGGATACAGAACAAGCCAGCGAAATGCGGGACGGTGATGTCGTTCTCGGGGATGATTGGGTCATCCCGCAGGATCCCGAGTCAGCCGAACTTCGGCATGCACGCCGCCGTCGCGGCCTGTTTACTATGCGCGGCTCGCCGCTTGCGCGCAAGATCATCACGCTCAACCTGATCGCGTTGGTGACGCTGGTTACCGGGTTGCTGTATCTGGACGATTCCCGTGATGAGCAGGTTCAACAGACCGCGCGCAATCTGATCGGGGATGCGCAACTGGTCAGCAACGTGTTCGAAGCACAGCTGCGCCAGACAGCGTCCGGCCTGTCGCAGGATGCCGGCGCCCTTGACGTAAAGGACACGCTTGAGGGGCTCACCCTGCCCGAAGGGGGCGAAGTCTTTGTCTATGACGCACGGGGAACTCTGATTGGATGGGCGCGCGGCGCGGCATCCGAGCAGGCGTTATTGGCGTCCGAGTCTGAGGTGCAAACCGGCAGTACTTTGATCAGCGATGCCTTGAACGCCGTGTGGAAGGGTTTGTCGCGCGTGTTCACCGACACGGAAACCAACGAAGCGCCTACACTGGCGCAACGGGTTCAGACCATCGTACCCGGCGCGCTTCAGGGGCAGATGCAGGTGCAGGCCGTCAAAGATGACTTTGGCGAAACGGTCATCGTTGCAGCCGCCCCAATTCTGCAGGATGGCGTCGCCGTAGGCGCGGTTGCCATGGCCGGTCCATCCGGAGAGATTGACGCCCTCGCCCGCCGCGAGCAGGAGCGTATCCTTCAGATGTTTGTTGTCGCGCTTCTTGTGTCGATCGGACTTAGCCTTGTTCTCGCCTCAACCATCGCAAACCCGTTGGCCGATCTGGCTGCGGCCGCCGAACTGGGCAAGGACCGGGGCGCCGGCGTGAATCCTGGCCGCATCCGTATCCCTGACCTGACCGCACGTCCGGATGAAATCGGTCTGCTCAGCCGCGCGCTGAGGGGCATGGTGACCGCGCTGTACAACAGAATTGACGCAAACGAACAGTTCGCCGCCGATGTCGCGCACGAGATCAAGAACCCTCTGGCCAGCCTTCAGTCTGCCGTGGGCACGTTACGAATGGTCAAACGCGATGACCAACGTGAAAAGCTTATGGGTGTGATCGAACACGACGTTCGCCGTCTGGACCGTCTGGTCAGCGATATCTCGAACGCGTCCCGTCTGGATGCCGAACTCGTCAAGGAAGAAGAACAGCCCTTTGATCTGGTAAAGCTGGTTGGCAGTATCAGCCAGTATCTGGGTGAAGATGCACGGGCAAAGGGCATCGACTATGTGACCGATCTGCCGGCCAACCCGATCATTATCAACGGGCTGGAGGCGCGTCTGGCGCAGGTCTTTGTCAACCTGATCACCAATGCCACTTCGTTCTGCGAGGAAGGCGATGCGATCCGAGTCTGGGTCCGGCGGCGCGAAAACCGCGTGCTGGTCGTGGTCGAGGACACCGGCCCTGGTATTCCGGAACAGGCCCTGACCAAGGTCTTCAAAAGGTTCTATTCTGAGCGACCTGCCGAACACTTTGGAAACAACTCAGGCCTTGGCTTGGCGATTTCAAAACAGATTGTTGAGGCACATAGCGGTGTGATCTGGGCCGAAAACATCCGCCCAACCGACGCCGACATCACCTCGGACCCGCTAGGCGCGCGCTTTGTAGTTGGCTTGCCCGTGTAAATCATGAGCGCCCCGTCAATCTATGATCTGAAAAAACAGGACAGTGCTATTATCCACGCCAGCTGTGTGGCTGTTGGCGGGCGCGGCTTGCTGATTGTTGGCGCGTCGGGGGCGGGAAAATCCGCGCTGGTTTTGCAGATGATGGCACTAGGCGCCGAACTTGTCGGTGACGACCGCGTGGCTTTACGCAATAGCGGCGGTGAAGTGACAGCTGATGCGGCCCCAAATATCCGCGGCGTTGTTGAGGCCCGCGGTATCGGATTGTTACGCGCGCCACCCGTAGGACCAGTGGGGTTGCGCTATGTGGTGGATATGGAGCAGCGGGAAGAAGCACGTTTGCCAGATCCGATCTCGATCCGAGCCCTGGGGCAAACTATCCCCTTGCTTCGCGGTAGCGGCGTCCCCAACTTGGCTTCGGCATTGATGCAACTGATGAAAATGGGGCGCGTGAACCCGGAATGGCCCAGCAAATGAAACAACAGCGGCGGATCGTTTTGATCACCGGCCCTTCGGGTGCTGGGCGGACAACGGCGATCCGTGTGCTTGAAGATTTGGGGTTCGAGGCCATCGACAATTTGCCGATGGGCCTTTTGATGCGCTTGTTGGACGGTCCGGAAAACGATCGGCCCATGGCGTTGGGCATCGATGCCCGAAATCGCGATTTCTCGACCATCGGGTTTATTGATCTTGTTATGCGGCTGCGGCGGACCGAGCAGGTCGAGCTGACGGTTCTCTATTTGGATTGCCGAAACGAAGTGCTGCTGCGGCGGTTTTCGGAAACCCGAAGACGCCATCCCGTTGCGGCCGATGCAGGCCCTGAAGCCGGTGTGCTGCAGGAAAAAGAGCTGTTGGCCCCGATCCGAGAAATTGCGGACATTCTGATCGACACCAGCCAGATTAACGTTCACCAGCTACGCAAGGAAGTCGAGCATTGGTTCGCTCCGGAAGGCGGCCGACATCTGGCGGTATCCATCGAGTCTTTTTCATACAAGCGCGGCTTGCCGCATGGGTTGGACATGGTTTTTGACTGCAGGTTTCTGGCCAACCCATACTGGCGTCCGGAATTGCGGGCCAAGGATGGTCGAAACCCGGACGTGGCGCGCTATGTTCAGTCTGACACGAATTACGCGCCGTTTTTCGACCGCGTTGTCGATCTGCTGAAATTGTTACTGCCCGCCTACCGCGCCGAAGGCAAAGCGCACCTCTCGGTGGCCTTCGGGTGTACCGGAGGGCAACACAGATCGGTCGCAACTGCAGAAGCGGTCGCAAAGGCCCTTGCACAGGAGGGGCAGCAAGTGGCAATTAGACACCGCGAAATGGAACGTCGATCGTTGAATGAGAGGCTGGATTGATCGGGATCGTACTCGTAGCACATGGCGGGCTGGCTCAGGAATATCTGGCCGCAATGCAGCATGTTGTCGGAAATCAACCGGGCCTGGCCGCAATCTCGATTGAGGCTGACCACGACCGGGAAGCCAAGCAGTCAGAAATCTGCACCGCCGCTGACGGTGTGGATGTCGGCGATGGTGTGGTTGTTGTCACGGATCTGTTTGGCGGCAGCCCGTCGAATCTGAGTCTGAAAGCCTGCGCACCGCAGGATCGGCGTATTCTTTACGGTGCAAATCTGCCTATGCTGATAAAATTGGCCAAAAGTCGCCACTTGCCGATCGGGGATGCGGTCCGGCGGGCGATGGAGGCTGGACGTAAATATATCAATGCGCAAAACGTGACGTTGGATTAAGACCGGATTGATTAAGAATGACCAACCGAAGCTTGAAAATAATAAATGAAAAAGGCCTGCACGCCCGCGCCTCGGCTAAGCTGGTCGAAGTGGTCGAGGGGTTTGACGCGCAGGCAGAGGTGTCCAAAGACGGGCTTTCTGCATCAGGGGACAGCATCATGGGTCTTTTGATGTTGGCAGCGTCTCGCGGAACGACTATTGACGTCGAGACGTCCGGACCGGATGCTGAGGCGTTGGCGGATGCATTGGAAACCCTTGTGAACGGAAAGTTCGGGGAAGGGTTCTGATCCTGCCAGTCGCGATACGAAGAACGGGAAAACCAGGAATTGGCGCAAACGACGCACGAAACCAAGACAGGCCCGGTGGTGGACGGGACGGAAGATCAGGGCGAAATCTATGATCGCAGAACCCTGACCTATGCGAATTCCTTCGACGATGCCTGGACGTCTACAGCCATCCGCGCCATTGAATGGTGTACGGGCAAGCTGACTATCCTGCGGATGGTCAATAAGTTCGAAAAAAAGAACGAATACTATCGTGGTCAAAGGTTCTGGGGCGGTGCGCTTGAGGTTATGGGAATCAACCTGACCACGCCGCAGGACCAATATGCAAATATCCCGAAAGAAGGGCCTGTGATCGTCGTGGCCAATCACCCGCATGGCATGGTCGACGGCATGATACTGGCCGAACTGATCGGGCAGGTTCGCAATGACTACCGAATCCTGACCCGCTCGGTCCTGACTGGATTGGACGAGGCCGCGACCTCGTTCATGATCCCGGTTCCTTTTCCACACGACCCCGAAGCGCAAGCCAAAATGCTTGAGATGCGCGGCAAGGCGATGGAACACCTGAAGGAAGGTGGCGTTGTTGCTTTGTTCCCGTCAGGTGTGGTGATGTCCTCGGACGACTGGTTCGGTCCTGCGCAAGAGCAGGAATGGAATGTGTTTACCGCCAAGATGATCCGCCGATCCGGCGCGCAGGTGGTCCCGATTTTCTTCCCCGGCAGCAATTCGCGCGCCTATCAGATTGCCAACAAGTTGTCGTCGATCCTACGACAGGGGCTGCTGTTGCATGAGATCGTCCGCTCGTGCAACAAACCGCAATCTCCAGTGATTGGCGAGCCGATTTCGGTCGAGGATATGAAGCTGCTGGAAAGTGATCCGCGCGGTTTCATGGCGTGGCTCAGAAAGCGCACAATGGCGCTTGGTAAATCACGCAATCCCTGATCCGCTCTTCATCTGGCAAAAATATCCCGGGGGTGAGCCCGGATGAAATCCGGGCGAGGGGGCGGCCCCCTCTAGCGCGTTGGGACCGGTGTTTCACCTCTGTAGTCATAAAACCCGCGTTCGGTCTTGCGGCCCAACCAACCGGCTTCGACGTATTTCGTCAACAGTGGGCAGGGCCGGTACTTGGTGTCTGCCAATCCATCATGCAACACGTTCATGATCGCCAGACAAGTGTCCAGCCCAATGAAATCAGCCAGCTCCAGCGGTCCCATCGGGTGGTTTGCACCCAGTCGCATCGATTGGTCAATCGACTGAACGCTGCCGACCCCTTCGTAAAGGGTGTAAACGGCCTCATTGATCATCGGCATCAGGATGCGGTTCACGATGAAGGCTGGAAAGTCTTCCGCGCTTGCTGCGGTTTTTCCAAGCCGGTCCACAACCGCTTTACACGATTTGAACGTCTCTTCATCCGTGGCAATCCCCCGGATCAACTCGACCAGCTGCATCACGGGCACCGGGTTCATAAAGTGGAACCCCATGAAGCGTTCCGGCCGATCCGTTCGGCTGGCCAGGCGGGTAATCGAGATTGAGGACGTGTTGGATGTCAGAATCGTATGGGGCAGAAGATGCGGCTGCAGGTCTTCGAAAATCGCCTGTTTGATTGCTTCCCGCTCGGTTGCAGCTTCGATCACCAGATCGGTCTGACCCAACTGGGGCAGCTCCAACGTCGTGTTGATCCGGCTCAGCGTGGCTTGCATCAGTTCGTCCGAGATTTTGCCTTTTGATGCCTGTCGGGCCAGATTGCCCTCAATCGTCGCCACGGCGCTGTCCAGCGCGTCCTGCGAGACATCGTTCAGCAGAACGTCATACTCTGCCAGCGCCAGAACATGAGCAATGCCATTGCCCATCTGACCTGCGCCAATCACTCCGACCGATTTTACATCCATGTTCAGGTGCCTTTGTGCCTCGGGATACGGCGACAGTATCGACAGATCGGGGCGGGCGGCAAGGGGATCCGACCGTTCGATTTTGCTTCAAATGCGCACATTAGGATTTTCTCAAGACTTGCGGTTGCAAGATGGCAACCGGGTGAAAAAATGGGTGAGTGATATGAGCTATCATCAAACAGGCTCGGGGGGACCCGGGCATGAGGTATGCCAATATGACGGATCGCGGCTGTGGTTTCGCGGTGCTCGGCGTATTCTGGATCAACCTTACGCAGCTTGCGTTGGCGGGGATGAGACATTTGGGCGATTCGTCGACCGACCATTCTCAGCTATTCTCGAAGACGGGCTTGAAAGGCGGGTTCTGAACTTTGGATGCCTGTTCAGCGGCGTCGATGCGCTGAGCGATGACAGGGGGTTGTGCGATTTGCTAAGAGGCGCAGATCTGTGCGTCATGCAGGTGCCAGGGCTTCTTGGACAGTCCAACCTTTTTTATCGCGTTCATTCCAGGCGCAATGACCGGTTTCTGGCGCCAACGAAGGATTTGATCAGCCTTTATCCCGAAATCGACTTCACCGAGGTTCATTTCGTGCGCCACCTGATGACCTGCCTGCAAAAGGTTCGCGACGCGCGCATCGAAGTTGTTCTGGACGAATTGCGCCAAAACTGGGTTCGGAAGATCGGTAAATTTCTTCAAGGCCTGGAAACCCCGGTGATCCTCTTGCGGCTGCAGGTCCTTCGAGGCGAACAGAGCGCGCATCATATTGACAGCGCTGATGTCGGCGTAACGGATCAGATGATCAAAACCGTTGGCAAACCCTGCGCGGATATCGTCGACGTCAAAACACATGTGTGCGGCCAGTCTGACGAGATTGAGGACATGTTGTTCGGCACACTGCAACAGCCGATGGCAGAGCACATGATTGGCCCAGCTGCCCATCGGACAATTGCGGCAGCTTTGATGGGGCCCATTCGCAATCTGCATTAAAAAAGGCCCACCAATTGGCGGGCCTTTCCAAATTTCGCGATGAAATAGCTAAGCTAGCGGTTAGCCGAGTTTTTCGGTCAGTTCAGGCACGGCCTGGAACAGATCTGCAACCAGTCCGAAATCCGCAACCTGGAAGATCGGCGCCTCTTCGTCTTTGTTGATCGCAACGATGACTTTCGAGTCTTTCATACCAGCCAAGTGCTGAATCGCGCCCGAGATGCCGATCGCGACATACAGATCGGGTGCAACAACCTTACCGGTCTGACCCACTTGCCAGTCGTTCGGGGCATAACCCGAGTCCACGGCGGCGCGCGATGCGCCAACAGCGGCGCCCAGCTTGTCAGCCAGACCTTCGATCAGTTTGAAGTCCTCTTCCGAGCCGACACCACGGCCGCCCGAGACAACAACGCCAGCCGAGGTCAGTTCCGGACGGTCGCTCGCGGCAACCTTGTCCTCGACCCACGACGACAGACCTGGGTTGTCGCCGACCGAGATGGTCTCAACCGCAGCCGAGCCACCTTCGCCAGCCGCGTCAAAGGACGCGGTACGGAAGGTGACGACTTTTTTGGCATCGTGTGATTTTACGGTCTGGATCGCGTTGCCCGCATAGATCGGACGCTCAAACGTCGAGCCGTCAACCACGCCAGATGCATCCGAGATCACCATCGCGTCCAGCAGGGCTGCAACGCGCGGCATCACGTTCTTGGCGTCAGTGGTGGCAGGGGCAACGATGTGCTCATAACCATCAGCCAGACCCACGATCAGCGCTGCGGTTGCTTCCGCCAGGCGGTGGCCCAGCGATGCGTCTTCGGCAACCAGTACCTTGGACACACCGTCGATCTTGGCGGCGGCTTCACCGGCAGCAGCGGCAGAACCGCCCGCGGCCAAAACGGTGATGTCACCCAGTGCCTTTGCGGCCGTGACAGCTTTGGCGGTGGCGTCCATCGCCAGTTCGCCGTTGTTGACTTCTGCGAGAAGAAGAACAGCCATTACACAGCCCCCGCTTCTTTGAGTTTCTCGACCAGCTCATCAACCGAGCCGACGACGATACCAGCAGCACGTGCCGGCGGCTCTTCGGTTTTGACAACTTCCAGACGCGGGGTGACGTCGACGCCGTAATCGGCGGCGGTTTTCTCGTCCAGCGGCTTTTTCTTCGCCTTCATGATGTTCGGCAGAGACGCATAGCGCGGCTCGTTCAAGCGCAGGTCAACAGTGACGATGGTCGGCATCTTGACGCTGATGGTCTGCAGGCCGCCGTCAACTTCACGGGTGATTTTGGCGCTGTCGCCCTCGATGTCCAGCTCGGACGCGAAGGTGCCTTGCGACCAACCCAGCAGGGCCGACAGCATCTGACCGGTAGCGTTCATGTCGTTGTCGATCGCTTGCTTACCAGCCAAAACGATGCCGGGTTGCTCTTCCTCGACCACTTTGGCCAGGATCTTGGCAACGGCCAGCGGTTCGATGTCTTGATGGACGTCATCGGCGGCAACAACCAGAATGGCGCGGTCAGCGCCCATGGCCAGTGCGGTGCGCAGGGTTTCCTGCGATTGCTTGACGCCAATCGAAACCGCAACGATTTCGTCAGCCTTGCCTGCTTCTTTCAGGCGAATCGCTTCTTCCACAGCGATTTCGTCGAACGGGTTCATCGACATTTTGACATTGGCGAGATCAACACCGCTACCGTCCGCTTTCACGCGAACTTTCACATTATAGTCAATCACGCGTTTGACAGGCACGAGTACCTTCATTTTGCGCTTGCTCCTCACAAAAAACGGTAAGCCGCGAAGCGACTCCACCAATGCTCTCGGGGGACTGAATAGCGTCTCAGTTCACGCTGCAACAGGGCAAAATCGTCACGTCATGAACTTGAGACGTCGCGTTTCATGTATTTTGACGCAACGGCGTGAAATTTTATTGCTTTGGTGGCCGGTGCCAGAGCTTTGGGCCCCACCCGTTTGGCTGGGGTTTTGCTTTGTTGGTCGCTGCAGGGTTCGCCGGATCCCGCGCCAACTTCAGCGGTTTGCGCCCGGAACCCACAAAACGTCCGCAGTGCCGTTTTCGTTGGCGCAGCGGGCGGCAACAAAAAACCAGTCGCTCAGGCGGTTGAGGTATTTCACCGCGACTGCATTCACGGGTTCCATGTTGGTCAGCTCGACCGCAAGGCGTTCGGCGCGGCGGGACACGGTTCTGCAGACATGTAGATTCGCTGCCAGACGCGACCCGCCGGGCAAGATGAAGCTGCGCAGCGGCTCTAGCGTTTCGTTCATCACGTCAATCTCGGCTTCCAGCCGATCAATCTGAGACGCTACGATGCGCAGGGGCGGGTAATCGGCCTCGGCGTCTTTTTCCATGTCGGGGCGACAGAAATCCGCGCCCAGATCGAATAGGTCGTTCTGAATGCGCGCCAGCGCGGCATCGACATCGCCTTCCGCCTCGGTCCGGGCAACGCCAACAAAAGCGTTCAGTTCGTCAACGGTCCCATACGCGGCCACGCGACCAGAATACTTGGCGACACGTTCGCCGTTACCCAGCGCAGTTTTTCCATCATCGCCGGTACGCGTGTAGATTTTGTTCAGAACGACCATTTATTGAACTCCTTGTCCGCGCAGGTAGACGTAGAGCACGATCAGCACCACAGCAATGAATTGGAACAGGATGCGAAGACGCATCATTTTGTTGCTTTTCATGGCAGCAGCTTTGCCGCTTTTGCCGAAATTGGAG
This sequence comes from Ruegeria sp. A3M17, assembly GCF_003318255.1. Classification (GTDB taxonomy): domain Bacteria; phylum Pseudomonadota; class Alphaproteobacteria; order Rhodobacterales; family Rhodobacteraceae; genus Ruegeria. The sequence continues at coordinate 5,052 of NZ_QOCF01000031.1, read as the reverse complement.
ATGCCGATCGCCAGCACGACGACGACCGCCGCCATGGCCAACAGCAAAATGACCATCAAAAGGTCCATAAGCACACCGTCCGCGTTTCTTGTTTCGTTTGGCTATCATCTTGTTTCGTTTGGCTATCATCTAGCCTCATGTACATGAAAAGCGAACGGGTAATTTCGCCTCAGACGTCCGACAGAATGCGGTCGATGGTGCGGGTGGGCAAAAGGCGGCGCAGATACCCGGCGATATAGGTTGGCGTGGTCACATAGTAGCGTGCGCGCGGCCTTTTTGATTCAACCGCATGTGCCAGCTTGTCGGTCACCGCTGACGCAGGCAATTCGAAACGATCCGGGCCTGAGGATTCGTACAGTCTTTTCAACAGTGAAGCCTCGTATTTTTCGCGCAGGGCCGAGTTCTCCCAGTTGATGAAACGCTCGAAAAAGGGGATCGAATTCTCGCGGATTTTCGACGTGATTGGGCCGGGTTCGATCAGGATGGCCTTGATATTCGTTCCGGCTAGTTCCAGACGCAGCGTGTCGGTAAGACCTTCAATGGCATACTTTGTGGCGACATATGCGCCGCGCCATGGGAAGGCCACCAGGCCCAGAACCGACGAATTCTGAACGATTCGCCCGTGCCCCTGCGCGCGCATGACCGGAATCACCAGTCGGGTGAGTTCATGCCAGCCAAAGAAGTTGGCCTCGAATATCACCCGGAGTCCTTCGGTCGGCAGATCTTCAACTGCGCCGGGCAAGCCGTGCGCTCCGTTGTTGAATAGCGCATCCAGCGTACCTCCGGTGGCCTCAAGCACTTCGGTCAGGCCCGAGGCGATACTTGCGGCGTCGGTATAGTCGATGCGTGGGCTTTCAAAGCCTTGCGCGCGCAGCCGGTCGCAATCGCGCTGCTGGCGGCAGGATGCAAAGACACGCCAACCGCGTGCACGCATACCGTGTGCCGCGTCCAGACCGATGCCGGATGAGCAGCCGGTGATAAGAATGGTTTTCTGCATGATCTTCCTGACCTTCAATTCAGGCCAAAGCTATTGCGAGGTGAGGGTCAGGACAATGACGGTGCAGCGTCAGTTTTGAATTTTTCGAACCAGTGAGGCGGAAATCCAACCGACCTGTTGCGCGGGCAACACGCGCAGGCGCAGCCAGCCGGTTCCGGAATCGCTCAGCACTTCGACCTTTTGTCCGATGGCTGCTTTGCCGACAATTGGGTATATGGTGCCCGGCCCATCGCGCATGTTCACCCGCGTTCCCGAGATTTCGCGGATGTCTTTTTCAGGTTCAGGAATCGCCGCGGCCTCTGATGTTTCCGGCAGGGGCGCATCATCGGTCTGACGCAATCCCGCTACGCCGTCTTCCAGCGAAGCAAGCGTGATGTTTGCGCTCTGATCGTCGAACACCGAGATGCCGTGCAGAGACTGAAGGCTGGCTGGTTCGGCCACGATCTGCACGATCTCTTCGGTTTCAGGTTGGGGTTGTGCACGCACAGTCGGAGTCCGTACGGCCACACTGGTCACAAGTTCTTCTACCCGGGTATGTGCTACCTCCGCAGGTTGGGATTCAGAGGCAACGCTCACAGGTTGATCGCTCCGCAAGCCGCGCGGCTCGAAATCTGGTCCGCCGCTCATAACGTAAAAACACCAGCCAAGTGCGGTGAAAGTCAAAATAATAAGGCGCGTCATGGCGCATCCCCCAGGTCAATCGTTAGGTACAAGAAATCGGCAGCAGTCTAATGAAGACAGCCTACCATATTTCGCGGTCCGAGTCGAAAACCGGGGGAATTCCGGGACTTGGCTCCCCCTGTTGCAAAAAGCGCGACTTGTCCCCAGCAAAATCTAAGCTGATTGCTTTACCAGCGCGCGCTTGCGGCGTATCACATCATATATGAACGATACGATCGACGACCCCAATATGGAGGCCCCCGACAATGGGGGCGAGATAGCTGAACCGCTGCGCCGCGCGATTGGCGAACGCTATCTGACCTATGCGCTGTCCACCATCATGCACCGGGCATTGCCTGATGCGCGCGATGGGCTGAAGCCTGTGCACAGGCGAATCCTCTATGCGATGCGCGAGCTTCGACTCAGCGCAACGGGCGGGTTCCGTAAATCCGCGAAGATTTCCGGCGACGTGATGGGTAACTATCACCCGCATGGCGACGCCGCGATCTACGACGCGATGGCGCGTTTGGCGCAGGATTTCAACGTTCGCTACCCGCTGGTCGACGGGCAGGGCAACTTTGGCAACATCGACGGTGATAACCCGGCGGCCTCACGTTACACCGAGGCGCGGATGACCATCGTGGCCGAAGCGTTGCTTGAAGGGCTGAACGAAGACGCCGTCGATTTCCGCGACAACTATGATGGCACGCTGTCCGAGCCGGTCGTACTGCCGGCGCAGTTTCCGAACCTGCTGGCCAATGGGTCAAGCGGGATCGCGGTGGGAATGGCGACGAACATCCCGCCCCACAATATTGCCGAGCTGTGCGATGCCTGTCTGCATCTGATCAAGGTGCCGGATGCCCGCGATGACACGTTGCTGAACTATGTGCCGGGTCCGGACTTCCCGACCGGTGGCATTATCGTCGAGCCACCTGAGAACATTGCGCAGGCCTATCGCACCGGGCGCGGATCGTTCCGCCTGCGATGCAAATACGAGGTCGAAGATCTGGGTCGCGGCCAGTGGCAGATCATTGTCACCGAGATCCCTTATCAAGTTCAGAAATCCAAGCTGATCGAAAAGATCGCGGAACTGATCCAGACCAAGAAAATCCCGATCCTTGCCGACATACGCGACGAATCTGCCGATGACATCCGCCTGATCCTCGAACCGCGCTCCAAGAACGTGGACCCCGAGGTTTTGATGGGCATGCTCTACCGCAGCTCGGACCTTGAGGTGCGATTCAGTCTGAACATGAACGTGCTGATCGACGGGGTGACGCCCAAGGTCTGCTCGATGAAGGAAGTGCTGCGGGCCTTCCTGGATCACAGGCAAGAGGTACTGCTGCGCCGTTCGCGTCACCGTATGGCCAAGATCGACCACCGGTTGGAGGTCTTGGAGGGCTTTATCGTCGCCTTCCTGAACCTGGATCGTGTGATCGACATCATCCGCTACGACGACGATCCCAAGGCCGCGCTGATGCGTGAGGATTGGGGCATCGACCATATCCGCGCCACCAGCGAGGCTGACTATGTCTCGCCCAAGCCGGGCGAGGGTGAATTGTCTGAGGTTCAGGTCGATGCGATCCTCAACATGCGCCTGCGCAGCTTGCGCCGTCTGGAAGAGATGGAACTGGTCCGCGAACGTGACGCATTGATGCTGGAACGCGCCAATCTCGAAGACCTGCTGGCTGACCCGGCCCTGCAATGGGCCAAAATCGCCGAGCAATTGAAAGAGACTAAGAAGACCTTTGGTAAAGACTATGAAGGTGGCGCGCGTCGAACCCAATTTGCCGAAGCCGGGCAGGTTGAAGAAGTACCGCTTGAGGCAATGATCGACAAAGAACCGATCACGATTGTCTGCTCTCAGATGGGCTGGATTCGCGCCATGACGGGTCACATCGACCTGAAGCGCGAGTTGAAGTTCAAGGACGGCGACGGCCCGCGTTTCATATTCCACGCCGAGACGACTGACCGCTTGCTGGTGTTTGCCTCGAACGGACGATTCTACACGCTCAGCGCCGCCAATCTGCCGGGCGGACGCGGTATGGGCGAACCGCTGCGCCTGATGGTCGACTTGCCGAACGAGGCGCAGATCATCGACATCCTGATCCACAAACCAGGGCGCAAGCTGTTGGTGGCGTCAGACGCGGGCAACGGGTTTATGGTGCCCGAAGATGACGTGCTGGCCCAGACCCGCAACGGTAAGCAGGTGCTGAACGTCAAAGCCGATGAGACGGCGATGATTTGTAAGCCAATTTCGGGCGACCACGTCGCGGTTGTGTCGCAGAACGGCAAGTTCTTGGTGTTCCCAGTGGAAGAGCTGCCCGAAATGGGGCGCGGTAAGGGCGTACGCCTGCAAAAGTACAATATGGCGCGCGGCCGACAGGGGACACTGGAACTGGATGGTGGCCTGTCCGACATCACGACCTTCAACTGGGAAGAGGGGTTGAGGTGGTCCATGGGTGGTGACAAAACGCGGCACGAGGCGGACATGTCACAGTGGCTGGCCAAACGGGCCAGCGTTGGGAAAAAAGCGCCTTATGGTTTCCCACGCGACTATAAATTTTCGTGAGTAAGCGCGCTGGCAAGTGGATTTCTGCCGATACGGCTTGGCACAAGCCGTATCGTTGCGCTAGATCAAAGAAAAACAGGCATATCGAGACGAGAACATGTTGCGAGCTTTGACCCTGATTACCGGACTGGCCCTGATGGGCGCGTGTACGCAGACACAGGTTTACGAAGAGCCTGAGTCGCTGGGCGAATTCAAATTGCGCGTGAATTATGCCTTTGCCGAGAAGGCCCGGAAGGGGCCGGTGTCGCGGGAAGCGACGCCTAAAGAGTGGGAAGACGCCATTCAGAACGCCGTGAATATTCGGCTTGGCCGGTATGAGGGTGCCCAGGAATACGACATAGGAATCAGTCTTGAAGGGTTCATGCTGGCTCCTCCGGGTGTGCCGGTGATCTACAATCCCAAAAGCACGGCAATCGTTCTGGTGAATGTTTACGATGTGCGCAAAAAAGAGTTTCTGGCCAAAGGCAAACAGTTCCAGGTTCTTGAAGACACGACCGGTGAAAGCGCTCTTACGGGATCTGGGCATACCCGCACCAGAGAAGAGCAAATGGACGGATTGGCGCTCAAGGTTGCCGATCGTGTCGAGGAATGGCTGGCCGAGGAACACAAGGACAACGGCTGGTTTGACCGGCGTCCCGACCTGATCCAGCCGTTGGAATCCGTCGAGGTCACGCAAAATCCGGCGTCTTAACCAGCTTTTCACGCAGGATGTGCTTGATTTTCTCCTTTGAACCCAATATCTCGCGCGCGCAGATGTAACCACGGGACCACGGGTCCCCCCAATCGCAAAAGGGCGCCTGAGGAATGGCAAAGGAAAAGTTTG
>NZ_QOCF01000025.1 GCF_003318255.1 Ruegeria sp. A3M17 | reverse complement strand
AAGCGCTGACGTCAGACAGTATGAGAATGAAAATTAAGTTGGAGGCTGCCTACCATGAGGCGGGCCATATTGTGGCAGCTAAACGTTCTATATTTCATGATGTCGTAGGTGGAGTGGACCTTGAAGCGTATGGCGCGGGGGGAACTCATATCTCGCTGAGTAAAACCAAACTTAGGAATGCTGGAAAAATCCAGAGTCCTAGCAGTCAGCACGACAAAGACGTCGCGAAGGATCTTGCTGTTGTGCTGACTGCTGGATTTGCAGCCGAACAAATTGCGGCTCAAAAGAACCTCGCGTTAACACCAAATCGACAATGTGCAGATCCAGACTATGATTTTCTGGACGATGTTCTGCAGAATGCGGGTCTTTCAAGAAAGACGGATAGAGCGGAGCTTGCGGCCCATACTCTATTGACTCAAGAGTGGGAGAAAGTCGAAAGAATTGCAGCCCTTGCCTTTGAGAAAGGTGGACTATCGTCCGCACAGCTTGACGAGTTGATAAACGAAATTTTGCTTTAAGCCTTCACGCTACACAAAGGGATTCTGTGTTCACCAGTTCGACAAACCGGGCATTGATTGATGTGCAGCAAAGGTCGGTTTTTGTCCCACGAACTGTAAATTCGTTGACGCCATGATTACTGCCCCGCAGCGAATGTCTCCGTTGGCGGGCTGCATCGCAGCATCACGTTCCCGCAGGCAAGGGCCGCAATGGGCCACCATCATGCCACGCATGCATATGCTTGAATACGGTGCAATGGCGGGTCAGGGCTTGTTTCATCAGTCTAGGCTGACCTTGCTGTCGTCTAAAAGCTGCACTGTATCAAATACTTTCAGTAGAGACTTGCCTGTCACATTGACACTATTTTTCTATTCTGAATATTCGATCTGTACAACTAAGAGATAAACATGAAACTAAATTATATATTTATAGTTGCGACTGTATTGGTTGCAGCATGTGAAGCACAGACCATCGTTCCTGTGCCGACATCCGGTAGTCGTGACGACGCCAACGTGGTGCTTTCCTACAATACCGGTCTGTATGCACCCACCACTCCGGACTGGGCGCAGGCTCAAGCCTCAGCGGATGCGCGATGCAAAGCATGGGGTTACTCCAAGGCAGACCCATTCCAAGGAACGTCGCAACAGTGCCATTCTCGCAACGGGTATGGGCAGTGCTTAGAGGCCACTATTTCCAGAACTTACCAATGTCTCGGCAGGGGCTAATGGGGCTGCCGAAAAAGCATGTTCAGTATTGCCATCCGCGACAACCAAAAACTTGAATAGTAGTATGGCCATTTGAGTGTGCGGGCTGTTGAAAACACTTAGAAAACCCGCGATGGAGTGGGTTTTCTGATTTTTCGGCACTAGGCAAGTGGACAATCTGAACTACCGCGTTTCTCGGAAAACGCGGTGCAAAAGTACCATGGAAAACGCGGTGCAAAAGTACCATGGAAAACGTGGCAAAAGTACCATGGACAGGTGGGCAGGTAGTTACCTAAGCATTTGTTATATATAGGAATGTAGGTTGGTGGGTGATAAGAGATTTGAACTCCTGACATCTTCGATGTGAACGAAGCGCTCTACCACTGAGCTAATCACCCGTAGGCGGTGCTGTTACAGCGACTCGGATCGGTTGGCAAGATGGCCGGTGGTGAATTCGATCCAGCCCATGAAAAGCTGGTTTTCTGCCCCCGTGGGCAGATGGCTTAATCGGAAAAAATCAGGTTCTTTGAAAAAACTTCAAAACGCCGCTTGACGATGTCGGGGCAGAGCCATAATACACCCAAACGTTCAGCGATGAACAGACAGCGGGCGGTTGTAGCTCAGATGGNNAGCCCCGTCAACCGCGCCATTTTCCTCAAAATTAGCGTTAACATCGTAATTTTTTTCCACGCTTCGGCGTGTCAATTGCGATGCTGCCTTGTCGGATAAGCGAATAGATGACAGTTCTTGCTTTGTTCTAACTTTTCTGTTGGAGTTCCAGCGTCGTTCACCTATTTCTAAGACACTTGTGTGTTGGGGGCCAAAAATGGCTGAGCTGAAGAATATCGAAGTGCGCGGTGCGCGCGAACATAACCTCAAAGGTATCGACGTGGACATCCCACGTGATCAGCTTGTGGTGATCACAGGGCTGTCGGGGTCTGGTAAGTCGTCTTTGGCTTTTGACACGATCTATGCCGAGGGCCAGCGGCGTTACGTTGAAAGCCTGTCAGCCTATGCCCGCCAGTTTTTGGACATGATGGAAAAGCCTGATGTGGACCACATCAGCGGCCTGTCACCAGCCATCTCGATTGAACAGAAGACAACATCCAAGAACCCGCGTTCGACCGTCGGAACGGTCACCGAGATCTATGACTATATGCGTTTGTTGTTCGCCCGGTCCGGAACGCCGTACAGCCCAGCCACCGGGCAGCCGATTGAGGCGCAACAGGTTCAGGACATGGTCGACCGCATCATGAAGATGGAGGAAGGGACACGCGGATACTTGCTCGCCCCCATCGTGCGCGACCGCAAAGGCGAATACAAAAAAGAATTCCTCGAACTGCGCAAGCAGGGCTTCCAACGCGTGAAGGTCGACGGAGAATTCTACGAACTGGACGAACCGCCCACGCTGGACAAGAAATATCGCCACGACATTGATGTCGTCGTCGACCGGTTGGTCGTACGCGAAGGGATGGAGACCCGGCTGGCCGACAGTTTGCGTACCGCGTTGGACTTGGCCGACGGTATCGCCGTTCTGGAAACCGCGCCGCGGGAGGGTGATCCAGAACGGATTACGTTCAGCGAGAACTTTGCTTGTCCTGTCAGCGGTTTCACCATTCCCGAAATCGAACCGCGTTTGTTTTCGTTCAACGCTCCGTTCGGGGCGTGCCCGGATTGTGATGGACTGGGTGTCGAGCTGTTCTTTGACGAACGTCTTGTGGTGCCGGACCAGACCCTGAAGCTGTATGACGGGGCGTTGGCGCCCTGGCGGAAGGGAAAGTCGCCATACTTTCTGCAGACCATTGAAGCGATTGCCAGACACTATGAGTTCGACAAGAACACGCCGTGGAAGGACCTGCCGCCAAAGGTGCAGCAAGTGTTTCTGCGCGGTTCCGGCGACGAAGAAATCCAATTCCGCTATGATGAAGGCGGGCGGGTCTATCAGGTCACCCGCAGCTTTGAGGGCGTGATCCCGAATATGCAACGCCGCTATCGCGAGACCGACAGCGCGTGGATCCGTGAAGAGTTTGAGCGGTATCAGAACAACCGACCCTGTGGTGCCTGTGAAGGCTATCGCCTACGTCCCGAGGCGCTGGCGGTGAAGATCGCAGGCGCGCATGTCGGGCAGGTTGTTCAGATGTCGATCCGCGAGGCTCTGGCCTGGATCGAAGATGCACCGAACCATCTAAGTGTGCAGAAGAACGAAATCGCTCGCGCCATTCTCAAAGAAATCCGCGAACGGCTTGGATTCCTAAATAACGTTGGTTTGGAATACCTTACGCTGTCCCGCTCAAGTGGTACCTTGTCTGGTGGCGAAAGCCAGCGCATTCGTCTGGCCAGCCAGATCGGATCGGGTTTGACAGGGGTTTTGTACGTCCTCGATGAACCTTCGATCGGTCTTCATCAGCGGGACAACGATCGCTTGCTTGGAACGCTCAAGAATCTACGTGATCAGGGTAACACAGTGATTGTCGTCGAGCATGACGAGGAAGCGATCCGTGAAGCGGATTATGTTTTTGACATCGGGCCGGGGGCTGGAGTGCATGGCGGTCAGGTTGTCAGCAAGGGCACACCTGACCAAATCGCGGCTGATGCGGCCTCAATGACCGGGCAATACTTGTCGGGAACCCGCGAGATCTCGGTCCCGGCTGAGCGACGCAAAGGGAACAAAAAGAAGGTTACGGTCGTCAAAGCGACCGGGAACAACCTGAAAAACGTGACGGCGGAGTTTCCGCTGGGCAAGTTTGTCTGTGTCACAGGTGTCTCTGGCGGCGGAAAATCGACGCTTACGATTGAGACGCTGTTTAAAACTGCCTCCATGCGTCTGAACGGCGCGCGGCAAACGCCGGCGCCCTGCGAAACCATCAAAGGGTTGGAGCATCTGGACAAGGTCATCGACATCGACCAGCGTGCTATCGGACGAACTCCGCGTTCGAATCCAGCGACTTACACCGGGGCCTTCACGCCGATCCGCGATTGGTTTGCCGGTCTGCCCGAGGCAAAGGCGCGCGGCTACAAGCCCGGACGGTTCAGCTTTAACGTCAAGGGTGGTCGTTGCGAGGCCTGTCAGGGTGACGGCGTCATCAAGATTGAGATGCATTTTCTGCCCGATGTTTACGTTACCTGCGAAACCTGTAAGGGCGCGCGGTACAACCGCGAAACACTGGAGATCAAGTTCAAAGGCAAGTCCATCGCCGATGTACTGGATATGACCGTCGAAGACGCGCAGGAGTTCTTTAAGGCCGTGCCGTCGATCCGCGATAAAATGGATGCGCTGGCCCGTGTCGGGCTTGGCTATATCAAGGTTGGGCAGCAGGCGACCACGCTATCGGGAGGTGAGGCGCAGCGCGTGAAGCTTTCAAAGGAATTGTCCAAACGCTCGACCGGGCGGACTTTGTATATTCTGGATGAACCGACCACTGGCCTACATTTCGAAGACGTGCGTAAGTTGTTGGAAGTGCTGCATGAACTGGTCGATCAGGGCAATACTGTTGTTGTGATTGAACACAATCTGGATGTCGTCAAAACCGCCGACCACATCATTGATATCGGCCCGGAAGGCGGTGATGGCGGTGGTGAGATCGTGGCTACCGGGACACCCGAGAATGTGGCGGGGGTCGACCGCAGCCATACCGGTAGGTATCTTAAGCCGATGCTGGACGGCGCGCGCGTCGCTGCAGAATAGGACCGATCTTCAGTAAAGAATATCGGTCACTGCGCCAAACAGATTCAATACCTTTTGCGTTTCGGGGTCGACACGATAAACGTAGTCGCCCGCGCGAATGTAGGATCCGCCGCGATTCAGACCATAGCGGTAGGGATCATTGATCCAGCGGTAGTCGCGCGTGATAAAGTCGCCCTTTTTGTAAAGGTTTTTTACCTGACCCGGCGGAACACAGGGCACTGTTTTTTTTGCTAGGCCTGGCGGGCAATGACCCGCCTTACTCTTCCCGTTCCCAGCCATTGCTGTAGCCGGACTCAATGAAAGCGCGACAATGGTCAAAGTGACAGACAGAATTCGCGACATCATGTTTCCTTTCGCGTTAAAGCGCGGTTAGGAAACAGATGGCCGCTGTTTGTCCGCCGGTCAACCCGATGGGCAGGAAGCTGCCACCCTGCAGTGACTAGCCCCTGCTACGCTTTTCAAACCGTGGCAGCATGGCGGAAAAATCCTTGCCCAGCCCGTCTTCGGATTCGACGAATTTCTCATAAAGCGCTGTTGCAATCTGTCCCATGGGCGTGTCTGCGTCCGAGCTTGCAGCCGCCTGTTGGCTGAGCCGCAGGTCCTTCAACATCAATTCGGCCGCAAAGCCGGGTTGATAGTCGTTGTCCGCCGGACTGGCAGGTCCAACGCCCTGGGCGGGGCAGTAGGCGTTCATCGTCCAGCTATAGCCCGAGGACGTGCTGACCACATCGAACATCTTTTGCCGGTCCAGCCCAAGCTTGTCGGCCAGCGCAAAGGCTTCGCAGGTTGCAATCATGGTCACGCCCAGAATCATGTTGTTGCAGATCTTCGCGGCCTGACCGACACCGGATTCGCCGCAATGCACGGCTTTCTGACCCATGATGTCGAACAACGGGGATGCTTTTTCAAACGCCGCGTCGCTACCGCCTGCCATGAAAGTCAGCGTACCCGCTGCCGCACCGCCGATGCCACCCGACACCGGGGCGTCGACTGCGAGGACGTCCGCTTCCTTGGCCTGTTCAGCGACGGCGCGGGCGCTGTCGACATCGACCGTTGAACAGTCGATCCAGACCGCTCCGGGTCTCATGGCGGGAAGGATCTCATTTGCCACCGCCCGCAGGATTTGTCCGTTCGGCAGCATGGTCACGACGATGTCGGCACCGGTCGCGGCCTCAGGGCCGGAGCTGGCCATAGTGACACCCGGTACAGTGACATCCGCCATGTCAAAGCCGCTGACATCATGCCCTGCTTGGGCAAGATTGGCCGCCATCGGATTGCCCATGTTGCCCAGACCGATAAACCCGATTTTCATTCCTTAATCCTCCTCAAAAGTCAGCGTGTCTGCGCCCAAAGGTTGTAGCATCTTTGAAACAGCGACAGCCGGTACGTCTTGGTTCTGATGGCGCCAACTCGGGTTGCGATCCTTGTCGATGATCTGCGCCCGGATACCTTCCAGAAAGTCCCCGTGTTCCATCGCGCGATAGGTGAAGCGATACTCCAGTTCCAACGCCTTGCGCATGGTCAGGTTTGGCGTGCGGAGACGATGCAGCATCTCAACGGTGCAGGCCATGGAGAGTGGCGAATTGCGCCCGATCAACTTCAGCGCGTCAGCGGCGGCGTCAATGTTCGAGTTGCGTAGGCTGTTCTGTATATCTCCAAGAGTTTCGCCCCCGAAATCTGCCTCAATTGCATCTTGAATTGCCACCAACGAACCTTCGGGCGGCGTGTCGGAATGGCTTTCAAGAATGCTGGCGTCGCCGGATGCTTCAAGCATGTCGATCAAATCAGACCATTGCTGGATCGGAATGTAATGATCTGCGAAACCGGCCAGAATGGCATCTGCTGGACCCATACGATGACCGGTTGTGCCGAGATATTCACCTAGCCGTCCGGGCGCGAGTGCCAGCATCAGCGTGCTGCCGACATCCGGAACCAAACCGATCGAGCATTCGGGCAGGGCGATTTGCGACGTTTCACCCACGATGCGATGGCTGCCGTGGCACCCGATGCCCACGCCACCACCCATCGTGAAACCCTGAAGAAAGCTGACTACTGGCTTTGGGTATTCGAAGATCAGAGCATTCAAGTGGTACTCATCGCGCCAGAACTTTCGGCCGTATTCAAAATCGCCCTTAGTTCCGGTCTCATAAAGCTCTGCGATGTCCCCACCTGCGCAAAAGGCCTTGTCGCCTTCGGCATCCAGAATGACCAGATCGACTGCGTCATCCTCACGCCAGTTGCGTAAGGCGGTGTCGATGGCCAGGCACATATCATAGCTGAGCGCATTCAGCGCCTTGGTCCGGGTCAGGGTGATACGACCGGCGCGGCCTGCGGTGCGAATATAGATGTCCGACATAAAGTCCTCAGCGCTGAGAGAGCATCTGGCGGGCAACGATGACCCTCATGATCTCGTTCGTGCCTTCCAAAATCTGATGCACGCGCAGATCGCGCACAAGTTTTTCGATGCCATAGTCGGCCAGATAACCATAGCCGCCGTGCAATTGCAGGCACTGATCCACCACTTTCGATCCCGTTTCGGTCACGAATTTTTTGGCCATGGCGCAGAACTTTGTTGCATCGGGCGCGCCCTGATCCAACTTCCACGCCGCCTGACGCAGGAATGTCCGGGCGGCCTGCAATTCGATCTCCATATCTGCCAGACGGAACTGCAGGGCCTGAAACTGGTCGATGGACTGCCCGAAAGCCTTCCGCTCGGACATGTACTGTAGTGTCATGTTCAACCCGGTTTGCGCGGCACCCAATGAACAGGAGGCGATGTTCAGACGTCCGCCATCCAGCCCTTTCATTGCGTATTTGAAACCGTCGCCCTCGATACCGACAAGGTTGTCGGCGGGGATCTTGCAATCGTCGAACTGTACCTGAGCCGTAGGTTGGCTTTTCCACCCCATCTTTTGTTCCAGTGCACCGAAGCTAAGGCCGGGGTTGCCATCCTCGACATAGACCGTCGAAATGCCCTTGGGTCCATCCTGGCCGGTGCGCACCATGCAGACATAGGCATCCGAGTATCCGCCGCCCGAGATGAAAGCCTTGGTGCCGTTCAGGGTATAGCCTTCGTTCGTGCGTTCCGCGCGGGTTTTCAAAGCGGCTGCGTCAGAACCTGAGCCAGGCTCGGTCAGGCAATAGCTGAGCACGGTGTTCAAGCTTAGAACATCGGGCATGATGCGGGATTTCAGCTCGTCACTGGCGAAGCTGTCCAGCATCTTGGCGCACATGTTGTGGATCGACAGAAAGGCCGCGACAGAGGGGCAGGCCATCGACAAAGCCTCGAACACAAGCGTAGCGTCCAGACGAGACAGGCCAGAACCGCCGCTGTCCTCAGAAACGTAAAGGCCGCCGAAACCCAGTTCACCAATGCGCGGCCAAAGGTCTTTGGGGATGGTGCCGTCGGCCTCCCACTGGCGGGCATATGGGGCGATATTTTCCTGCCCGAAATCATGGGCCATGTCGAAGATTGCGTTCTGCTCTTCGGTTGTTGCGAAATCCATGGATTGCCTCCCACGCTGCCCGATGAATTGAACGAGTGTTTATTTCCCAATCCTTACAGAAATTTTGCACGGCCAGCAATCACTGGCACATTCTTGTGTGGGAAAAAACGTCAAGGATCAGAGGTCTTGATGGAATTCGTCAATCAAGTGCTGAACGACAGCCTTGCCAGGGTCATCGCCTTTTGCCGCTGCCTCGGCATGTACCCGGCGCTGGCGAGTGGCCGAGGTGCCGTTCTGGGCAATTTGCTGCAGCATTGCCAACTCGGTCATGGTGCCAAGCGCTTCGGCATCTTCTGCGAGTAAGCCCATCAGTTCGCCCATGAGTTCCGGCATAGGTTTGATTGAGCGATCTCCGAAGTCAATCATGCCTTCGCCCACGCCATAGCGCTGCGCGCGCCAGCGGTTTTCGCCGATCAGGAACCGGTCATATTGGCGCCACCTAAGATTTCTGTCTTTCAGGCGGCACAACATGCGCGTCAACGCCTGCACCATTGCGGCCAGAGAAAGTGCATGTTCCATGCGGGGCTGCACATCCATGATCCGGGTTTCCAGTGTTGGGTACTGGTGCGAAGGTCGCAGATCCCACCAAATTTTCGTGGTGTCTTCGATCACGCCCAGTTCGACCAGAACGCCCGTAGTACGTTCATATTCGGACCAGCCGGAAAAGATCGGCGGGAGTCCGGTGCGGGGCAGGTTGTCGAACACCGTTAACCTGTACGAAGACAGACCAGTGTCCTCACCGTTCCAATAGGGCGATGACGTCGACAGGGCCAAAAGATGCGGGAGAAAGTAGGACAGCTGCGGAATCAGGTCGGCGCGCAAGGCTGAATCCGCCACCCCGATGTGGACATGCATGCCACAGATCAGCATACGCCGCGCCACTCCGCCCAACGCGTGTTGGAGCGCGTCATATCGGTCTTTGCGCGTGTGTTGCTGCTTTTTCCAGTCGGCAAAGGGGTGGCAGGATACAGCGATTGGGGCAAGGTTGTGCTCGGCGGCGCGTTTCGAGACACAAGACCGCAGGCGTTTCAGATCCTCGCGCGCAGAACTGATGGTCACATGCGGCCGCGTACCGACCTCGATCTGGCATTGCAGGAATTCGGGGCTGACCTGTCCTTCAAAATCGGCCTGGCAGGCTTCCATTAACGCGGCAGGCGCTTCGGCGAGTTCCAGACTGTCTCGATCAACCAGCAGATACTCTTCTTCGATGCCCAGCGTAAATTCCTGCTGCATTCCGGCCCTCGCAACTTTGTTCCAACCAGTGAATACGGAAATTGTCTTTTTGCCAAGTGTTTGCCAGCTGGGTTCTTGCGAAGCCCCCATGCGCACAGGTAAGGAGGCGTCTAGACTGTCACCAAACCCGGAGCCCCCCGTGAAACCAAGGAAATTCCCCCGGCTGAACGCCGCGCTTGACCGGTTTGGTGTGAAACTGATCGACAAAGTGACCGAACGGGACGAGCGCGCGCGCCTTGAGGCGTTTGAACGGGCAGGGGGGCTGACCCGCCCGGCCTATGCTCTGTCACCGGGGATGGAAGGGTTCGATATCACTCAATTGGTGTCGGAATACCAAGAACACTCTACTTCTCTGGAAGCTCTGAAAGACCCGGCGCGCAACAAGACCGGTTATCGTATCAACAATGGGTACTACGACAGCCCGGACGCGGATGCGCTGTATCTGATGATCCGCCGGTTCAAACCAAAACGCGTGATCGAGGTGGGTTGCGGCAACTCGACCCGTGTAACGCGGCAGGCGATTATTGACGGCGGATTGCAGACCAACGTCACCGCAATCGATCCGTATCCACGGGCAGATATCGCGCATGTGGTGGATCAGTTCGAACAAAAACGTCTGGAAGAAGTCGATCCGGCACTGTTCGAGCAACTCGAATCCGGTGACGTATTGTTCATCGATTCCAGCCACGTTGTCCGTATGAGCAATGACGTCGCGCACCTGTTCTGCCGTATCATTCCGGCGCTCAAACCCGGTGTGGTCATTCATGTGCACGATGTTTTTCTGCCCTACGAATATCCCAAACGGTTCTTCTATGATTGCCCAGGCTGGGGTGAACAGTACATGCTTCATGCACTCCTGCAAACTGGTGCATATTCAATGCTTTGGCCCGGCTACTACCTACAGCAGGATCGCCCCGATGCGGTGGAATCCTTGCCATTTTTGAAGGACGGTCGCGCCCAAAGCATATGGGTTCAGGTCAAAGAAAATTGATCAGTTAGTGATCCGGCGCGTCTAAGCGCCCGTAACCCTTTCCATAACCAAGCTGGAGAGGAGATGACAGCCATGTTTCGTCGTACGTTTATGGGCGCCGCCGCCGCAATTGCACTGACACTGCCTGTAAAAGCACAGGCTGCAGATATAGTGGATACCGCAGTATCAGCCGGTTCCTTCAACACACTGGTCGCCGCTGTTCAGGCTGCGGGTCTTGTCGACACGTTGAAAAGTGACGGACCGTTCACAGTGTTCGCACCGACTGATGAAGCTTTTGCGGCACTGCCCGAAGGTACGGTGGAAACACTGCTGTTGCCGGAGAACAAAGACCAACTGGTCGAAATTCTGACCTATCACGTTGTTCCCGCCAAAGTCATGTCTGGTGACATTGCTGGTAAGCGCGCCAAAGTTCTGACCGTGCAGGGCGACCGCCTGAGCGTAAATGCCAAGAACGGCGTCAAAGTGAACGGTGCCGAAGTCATTCAGGCCGATATTGAAACCAGCAATGGCGTGATCCACGTTGTCGACGCTGTGATCCTGCCGGAATAAAATACTTTGATTTCATGAAAAAGCCCCGGTCCTTATGGCCGGGGCTTTGTCGTCAGACCAGTCGGACCTGGGTTCCGACCTGGACGAGAGGAAACAATTCCTCGACATGTTGATTGTATAGGCCAATGCACCCGGACGAGCTTTGGCGCCCGATTTTCCGCGTATCGTGGGTGCCGTGTACAAGATAGGCTGGCCAACCCAGATACATTGCACGGGTGCCCAACGGGTTGCCTGGTTCACCACCTTCCATACGCACTGGCAAAAGCGGATCACGCTCGCGCATCGACGCGGTTGGTGTCCAGCTTGGATTTTCAGCCTTGCGCACAACCTTGGTATAACCGCGCTTCGTCAGCTCTTCGCTCATCGGTACCGAACTGGGGTACAGTTTGTAGGTGCCATCGGGCCCCCAATAGTGCACCGCGCGGCTGGTGATATCAGCCAGCAAAGCCCCTGCGCCCAGCTGGTCAAAATGGTCCTGCCAGTTCTGTTGCGAGAAGGACGAGACATTGCGGCGCACCGGCAATTGCGTGCTGATAGCCTCTTCTGTTGTTGGGAAAGCATCTGAGCTTTGGGCGCGCAACAGCGTTGGCGTCGCAAGGACTGACGCAGCACCCAGCAAGGCGGTACGACGATTAATACGGGAACTGGACACGGATGCCTCCTGAAGGAATGCTCTATGGTTTCCGGCAATTTAGTAACTGCTTTCCCTCAGGGCCAGATGCTTGGCTTAAATTTTCCGTGAGATTTACACATTTGACGCAGTCTATTGCCTGCCCGGACGGGGGAATACTCGGTGTCCGGACAGGTTTTTGCTGTTTGCCGGACACGGCTTGGGGTATTTTTCGGGTATGTCTGCTCCAATTCCAAGGGACAGGCCCACTGATGTTCGGAGACCGCACGATATGACCAAGAAATCGGAAACCTTGGAAATTCGCGTATCTTATGAGTTGAAAACCAAATTGGCAGATCTGAGCGAACAGCGCGGATCGTCGATGAGCGAGCTCGTGCGTGGTGTGATCGACCGCGAGCTGGCAGGGCCGTCACCTGACATAGTTGGAGAAGATGGAATGCCCATTCGAACGCTCAGCCGTTTTGCCCCAAACACGCTCTATCTCCTGCCGGTCTTGTTACTGGCTGGTCTTTATTGGGGGTCTGCCCAAACACCGGCACAAGCGACGCCGATGGCGCGGATTTTCTTTGCCGAGTTGGATCGCGATGGGGACGGGGTGATTACTGAACCGGAATTGTACCAATTCCTGACGGAAGAAGAGGGCCACATCGTCGGGGATGATTGTGATGCGGCAAAAGAATCC
This sequence comes from Ruegeria sp. A3M17, assembly GCF_003318255.1. Taxonomy (GTDB): domain Bacteria; phylum Pseudomonadota; class Alphaproteobacteria; order Rhodobacterales; family Rhodobacteraceae; genus Ruegeria. Next base: position 166,995 of record NZ_QOCF01000025.1, on the reverse strand, counting down.
TGCACATCAGAGGCTATTGCAGCTGAGGAGATCGACCGAGCGGATTCCAATGCTGACGGTCATGTCGAATATTCTGAATTCGAAATCTTCTATCTTGCCGAGCGAGCGGTGGAGTTTCTTGAATATGATGCCGACGAAAATGGTGTGGTGTCCCCGGATGAATTTGTGGCCATGGAAGTGCGGGATCTCATCGAGTTCCCCGATCCGGAAATGGATGAGCCGCTGTCGGCCGAATGCCTGACCATGGTTGAAAGCGATAAGATCGAAGGAATCGCCAAAGCTTGTATCCCCGCGCATGAGTTGCGGATGGTCATGGCCGAGTTTGACGCGGATTTTGATGGCAGAGTCACATTGCGCGAATTTCTACAGAACTGACCCCTCGTCGCGCGACGAAAAAGGCCGCCCAACGGGGCGGCCTTTTGAATTTGTTTGGGCGGGAAATCAGTCCATCGCTTTGAAATTGAACTCGCCACCTTCTTTGATGCCCGATGGCCAGCGCGCCGTCACAGTCTTCGTGCGGGTGTAGAATTTGAAGCTGTCCGGGCCGTGCTGGTTCAGGTCACCAAACATGGATTTCTTCCATCCGCCAAAGGTGTGGTAGGCCAGCGGAACCGGGATCGGAACGTTGATCCCGACCATGCCGATATTCACACGGCTGGCGAAGTCGCGTGCAGTGTCGCCGTCGCGCGTGAAGATTGCAGTGCCGTTGCCGTACTCATGGTCCATCGCCAGCTTCAGCGCTTCTTCATAAGACCCTGCGCGCACGGTCGACAGAACCGGGCCAAATATCTCTTGCTTGTAGATGTCCATCTCAGGGGTGACGTTATCGAACAAGTGGGGGCCGACAAAGAATCCATCCTCATAGCCCTGCAGGCTAAAGTCGCGGTTATCGACAACCAGCTTCGCGCCTTGTTCTACGCCCGAGTTGATCAGACCAAGAATACGCTCTTTAGCAGCACCGGTTACAACTGGGCCCATGTCGACGTCATCGCCGGCGGTGTAAGGGCCGACCTTCAGCTTTTCGACACGTGGGATCAGCTTTTCGATCAGAGCGTCGGCGGTTTCTTCGCCAACGGGCACTGCAACCGAGATGGCCATGCAGCGCTCGCCCGCCGCGCCAAACCCGGCACCGACCAGAGCGTCGGCAGCCTGATCCAGATCCGCGTCAGGCATGACGATCATATGGTTTTTGGCACCGCCAAAACACTGCGCGCGCTTACCGTTCGCGGTTGCACGGGAATAGATGTATTGCGCGATCGGGGTCGAGCCAACAAAGGAAACGCCCTGAATGGTGTCGCTGTCCAGCAGGGTATCGACGGCCTCTTTGTCGCCGTTGACGACTTGGAAGACGCCCTTGGGCAGGCCGGCCTCAACAAACAGCTCGGCCAGCATCAGCGGAACAGAAGGGTCACGTTCGGACGGTTTCAGAACCACGGCGTTGCCGCAGGCCAGCGCCGGGCCGACGTGCCACAGCGGCATCATCGCCGGAAAGTTGAACGGCATGATGGATGCGACAACGCCCAGCGGCTGCCGCATCGAGTACATGTCGATGCCAGGGCCCGCACTGTCGGTGAATTCACCTTTCAGCATTTGGGGCGCGGCGATGCAGTATTCGATCACTTCCAGACCGCGCTGCAGATCGCCCTTGGCGTCTGGGATAGTTTTGCCGTGCTCGCGGCTCAGTGCTTCGGCCAGCTTGTCCATGTCGCGGTTCATAAGGTGAACCATCGCCATCATGACGCGTGCGCGTTTCTGCGGGTTGGTCGCACCCCAAGCAAGTTGCGCGGCGGCTGCGCTTTCGATTGCGGCCGTGGTTTCGGCAGCACTTGCCATCGGGCATTTGTACTGCACCTCACCGGTGGCCGGATTGAAAATGTCGTCAAATCGTCCTGAGGTTCCGGCGACATTCTCGCCATTGATGAAATGGGACAGCTCGGTCATTGCGGATCTCCTTCAATGCGTTTGCGCACACAATAGGCTTGCATAAATTCCTTGAACAGAGGCAATGTCTCAAAGATGTTTTGCAAAAATGCAAAGGACAGGCGGTGACACCGAACTGGGATGATATGCGGGTCTTTCTGGCCGTCGCGCGAGAAGAAAGCCTTTCGGCTGCTGGGCGTCAGCTGAAGATCGACCCAGCCACCGTCGGGCGGCGGATTGCTCGGTTGGAAGCCTCATTGGAAGCCCCCCTGTTTACCAAGTCGCAACAAGGTTACCTTTTGACCGCTCCGGGTGAGCGCCTAATGGAACACGGGTTGAAAGCCGAAGAGGCGATGCGCGCGGCGGTTGGCGCGATGGCGGGTACGTCGAAAACGCTCAGCGGACAAATACGGATTGGCGCGCCGGACGGGTCGGCCAACTATCTTTTGCCGCAGGTCTGCGCGAAAATCAGCGATGCAAACCCCGATCTGGATATTCAGATCCTGGCCCTGCCGCGCGTGATCAACCTGTCCCGGCGCGAAGCCGACATGGCAGTGACCGTCAGCGCGCCGACGGCCGGGAGCCTTCTGGTCCAGAAGATCACCGATTACAAACTGCACCTGGTTGCGACGCGCGACTATTTGACCTCTTACCCGGCAATCCGGACGATCCAGGACCTGAGTGGCCATCGCATGATTGGTTACATTCCCGATATGATCTTTGACCGCGAGTTGGACTATCTTGTGGATATCGGTGTTGACCGTGTCGCGCTTGCATCGAATTCGGTGTCGGTTCAGTTGCGGCAGGCCACGCTTGGAACGGGGGTTTGTGTGGCGCATGACTTCACCTTGCCGTTTCATCCCAACCTGCAAAAAATCCTGACGGATCAGGTAAGTTTGACCCGGAGTTTTCACCTGGTGCGACATCAGGGCGATCAGCGGAATGAAAGGTTGAACCGCTTCGCGCAGGCCTTGTCGCAGGGTATTCGGGAAGAGGTTGAGCGGCTTGAAGCCCAAGTGTCACCTTGACAGGTTTAAACATTCCGGCAACGTTTTGGAAAACAGGACATTATTTCGGAGGTAACGCTTATGCTCGTTCAGGCCATTCTGAAATCCAAGGGCAGCGGAGGGGTCGTCACTGTCTTGCCGTCAATCACGGTGTCTGATGCTTCGAAAATTCTCTCGGAAAAGCGGATCGGTACAGTGGTCGTGTCGGAAGATGGCGGCGAGACGGCTGCAGGAATTCTGTCGGAACGTGACATTGTAAGAGAGCTGGCCGCAACCGGAAGCGGATGCCTCACGCAACCTGTCAGTGCGTATATGACCCGGGATCTGGTGACGGCCACGAAACAAGATACAGTTCAGGATATCATGACGCGCATGACTGAAGGGCGCTTTCGCCACATGCCCGTTGTCGAAGATGGCAAGCTGGTGGGGATCGTGACGCTGGGCGACGTGGTAAAGGCGCAGCTGGCAGAACTGGCTATGGAAAAAGACGCGCTGCAAGGCATGATCATGGGGCATTGAGGCCCTTGAATCCCAAAGCTGCCTCTTGCACCTGCGGCGAAGTTATGTTTGCTTGCGCAGAAATTTTATTGCGCAGGAGGCCACGATGAGGGTTGGATTATATCCCGGAACATTCGATCCAATCACCCTGGGTCATATCGACATCATTCGCCGTGCGGCTGCTTTGGTGGACAAGCTGGTCATTGGCGTCGCGATCAACCGCGACAAGGGCCCTTTGTTCTCGCTCGAGGAACGCGTTGCGATGATCGAGGCAGAATGCGCCCATCTGACCGAGCAAACGGGAACTGAAATCGTTGCGCATCCCTTTGAAAACCTGCTGATCGACTGCGCTCGTGATGTCGGGGCGCAGATCATTGTCCGCGGACTGCGGGCGGTTGCGGATTTTGAATATGAATTCCAGATGGTCGGGATGAACCGGGCGTTGGATGACACGGTCGAGACAGTCTTCCTGATGGCCGAGGCGCGGCATCAGGCCATTGCCTCCAAATTGGTTAAGGAAATCGCCCGGTTGGACGGGGACGTGTCGAAATTCGTCACGCCCCGCGTTAATGCCGCACTGCGTGAGCGTTTAGGCTAGGGCACCCATCGCTGCGGCGGTGTCCAGCATCCGGTTCGAGAAACCCCATTCGTTGTCATACCATGCCAGCACACGCACCAGTGTGCCGTCGGTCACCTTGGTTTCCGGTAGCGAAACGGTCGAGCTGTGTGGGTCGTGGTTGAAATCTACCGAGATCAGCGGGCGGTTCTCTGCCGCCAAAACCCCGGGGATTCTGGCTGCGGCTTCGGTAAACAGCGCGTTGACTTCATCCTCGGTTGTCGGGCGTGAGACTTCGGCGACCAGATCAACCACGGACACGTTCGGGGTTGGGACACGAATAGCCTGACCTGTCAGCTTGCCGGCCAGTTGCGGCAAGACGAGGCCAACGGCAGAGGCCGCGCCTGTCGTGGTCGGGATCATCGACAATGCTGCCGCGCGGGAGAGGTATGGGTCTTTGCCGGCGGTGTCGTGGACGGGTTGGCTGGCTGTGTAGGCGTGAACCGTGGTCATGTTGCCATGCACTATGCCAAGCCCTGCATCCAGTGCTGCGGCCACCGGTGACAGGCAGTTGGTGGTACAAGACGCATTGGACACAACGTTATCTTCGGCCGTCAGCTCGTGATCGTTAACGCCGAACACGATTGTCTTCACAGCGCCATGGCCGCGGGCAGGGGCCGAGATCAAAACCTTCTTCGATCCGTTCGCAAAATGGCGGGATGCAGCTTCGCGTGTGCGGAATACGCCAGTACATTCCAAAACGACGTCCACATCGGACCAATCCAGTTTTTCCGGCTCGCGTTCGCTGCTCAGGCGGATCGGACCGTTTCCAACGTCCAGGCCTGCCTCGGTCAAAGAGACCGGTTTGCCGTACCGGCCATGGACGCTGTCGAATTCGAACAGATGCGCGTTCATTTCCGGCTTTGCCAGGTCGTTTATTGCAACGATTTCAACGTCCGTGCGCCCGGATTCCATGACCGCTCGCAGCACGCCGCTTCCGATCCGTCCAAATCCGTTGATTGCCAGCTTGAGTGTCATGTCCTGCTCCGTCCGAAATGCGGCTAATGTGAAGTTAGCGCTAACAAAGCCAGATTAGAGAAAAAGTCAAGCAAAACCTCTGTCAACGCCAGAATGCCAGCCAGTCCAGAAAGAAGTAGAGTTTCTTGCCAAGGAACACGAATTGTTCGGATCCAAAGAGGGCATAGCTGATAACGAACAAGCCCAGAATGAGCAGGGCAAGCCAGATGGCGATTTGATTAGTCATGCAGGCCCCGGACGAAAACGCCCGCCCAGTTAACCTGAGCGGGCGGAAAGGTTCAAGATTTCAAAGCAACCTTAGTTAAGGCGACCCATCGCAACTGCAACATCTGCCATGCGGACCGAGAACGCCCATTCGTTGTCGTACCAAGCCAGAACACGAACCATGCGGTCGCCGACAACGCGGGTCTGATCGGGTGCGAAGATCGAGCTTTCCTCGGTGTTGTTGAAATCGGTCGAAACCAGCGGGGCGGGTTCATAGCCCAGAACACGCTGCATCGAACCCTGCGAGGCCTCGCGTACGATGGCGTTCACTTCTTCTACTGTTACATCACGTGCGGCGCGGAAGGTCAGATCAACCGCAGAAACATTAGGGGTCGGGACACGAATGGCCGAACCATCCAGGCGACCTTTCAGATTGGGCAGAACCTCGCCCAATGCTTTCGCGGCACCTGTTGAGGTCGGGATCATCGACATGGCCGCAGCACGTGCGCGGTAAAGATCACTGTGGCGACGGTCCAGGGTCGGCTGGTCGCCTGTATAGGCGTGGATCGTGGTCATGATGCCGTTCTCGATGCCGATGCCCTCGTCCAGTACCTTGGCAAGCGGAGCAAGGCAGTTCGTGGTGCACGAGCCGTTCGAGACCATTTTGTCATCGGTCACAAGGCTGTTGTGGTTTACACCATAAACGATGGTCTTATCGACGTTCTTGCCGGGGGCAGACAGCAGGACCCTTTGAGCACCGCGATCCAGGTGCGTTTTGGCTTTCAGACCGTCATTGAATTTACCGGTGCATTCCAGAACGACATCGCAGCCATCCCAGTCCAGTTCGTTCATGTCATAGGTCGAGAACATCTCCATCGGGCCGCGGCCCAGATCCATGGTTTTACCATTGATTGCGACATCGCGGGGGAAACGTCCGTGGACACTGTCATACTTTAGCAAGTGCGCTGTGGTTTCCAGCGGGCCGGTTGCGTTGACCTTGATCACTTCGATGTCGTTGCGGGCGGATGCCGCGATATGCGACAACGTGCAGCGGCCAATGCGGCCAAAACCATTGATACCGACCTTGATGGTCATGTGCTGTCTCCAAATGCGCTTGCTTTGGACGCCATATAGCGGTCAAAGCGCATTCTCAAAAGACCAAAAGTGACATATTTTTAACGTGTTAGCGCAAACCTATGCCGGTTGCGCTAACGCTTGCGCTAGCCGTCGGATCGGGTAGGCTCCGGTTGCGGCAGGTGAAGTGAAAGGAAACACCATGAGCGGTCTGTTGGCCCTGTTGGATGATGTAGCAGGTATTGCAAAGGTTGCGGCATCGTCTGTGGATGATGTGGTCGCGGCAGCCGGAAAGGCGGGCGCAAAGACCGCAGGTGTGATTATCGACGATGCCGCCGTGACCCCGAAATACGTTCAGGGATTCGCCCCGGCGCGCGAGTTGCCCATCATTTGGCGCATCGCGCGTGGTTCCATATTCAACAAGATTATCCTGCTGTTGCCAGTTGCCTTGCTACTGGCGAATTTTGCTCCGTGGCTGATTACGCCTTTGCTGATGATTGGCGGCTCGTACCTGTGTTTCGAGGGGGCCGAGAAAATATTTCATGTCCTATTCCCTCATGGCAGTCATGTCATCAATGAGGACATGACCAATCGCGATCCCGGCCATCTGGAAGAGCAGAAGGTCAAAGGCGCGATCAAGACGGATTTTATCCTTTCGGCTGAAATCATGACGATTGCATTGGCTGCGATTGAGGCCCCAAACCTGTGGATGCAGGCCGCGACCTTGGCGGTCGTGGGGATAGGTGTCACCGTGGCGGTCTACGGATCAGTTGCCCTTATCGTGAAGATGGACGACGTTGGATTGTACCTCGCGCAAAACGCACCGACACCGATTGGGCGAGGGCTGGGGCGCGGGTTGGTCAAAGCCATGCCGGTTGTCATGAAAATCCTGTCCATAGTCGGCACCGCGGCAATGCTGTGGGTTGGCGGATCCATCATCATTCACGGGATGGAGGTTTTGGGCTTTGGTTGGCTGGGGCACCACATCCACGATTGGGCCTATGCCATTGGGCATTCTGTGTCCGAGCAGTGGACCGGTGTTGTTGAATGGGTATCCAAGGCGACGATGGACGGTGTGTTCGGTCTGGCATGGGGATTTGTTCTGATCCCGGTGGCGACAAAGGTGATCGGGCCGATGATCGGGATGTTTTCAAAGAAGACCGATGCGCATTGAATTGAGAATCCTGAAGTGAGTGACCTGAGCCATTTACCGACTTTTAGACCGGTCCAGAATTGGGTCCGCATACAATTGAAGGGGCGCGCAGCCAAACGCAAAGCGGCGGCCTTATCGGTTACGAACCTTGGCGCGGAACAAATGCCGTTTGAGCCGATCAGGCTTTACCGGGTACTGCAATTCCGGATCGATACGGCGGACACCGCGGCCCGACGCGCCAAGTGGGCAGGGGGTCGGTTGTTCAACCTGCTCAGCGGCCAGTCGACACAATTCATTCCGCTATATGGAACGCATGTTAGGCAGGTTTTGTCTGCTGCCGGGCAGAATGTGCCCGATGGGATTGTGCCAGCAAAACGGTATGAGTTGCGGTTGGATTATGCGAAACGGGCCTATACGGCGTTGATGGCCGATCTGGACCAGGCGAAATAGAAAAGGGCGGCCAAGGCCGCCCTTTGTGTCTGACAGATGAACAGAGCGTTTACAGCTCCAGCAGTTCCTTGACCTTGGCGACGGTCGCCTCGGCGGTGATGCCGAAATGCTTGTACAGCTCACCAGCGGGGGCCGATGCACCGAAGCTGGACATACCGATGAATCCGGCTTTGGCTTCGCGACCACGTTCGCCCAACAACCAGCGATCCCAGCCACCGGCGCGGACTGCGGCCTCAATCCCGACGCGGACGGGGCCGCCCGGCAATACGCGCTTGCGATAGGCTTCATCCTGCTGCGCAAACAGCTCCATCGAGGGCATAGAGACGACGCGGGTGCCGATGCCTTCGGCCTCGAGCATTGCTTTGGCTTCCATCGCCAGCGAAACCTCAGAGCCGGTGGCGATCAGAATGGCCTGACGTTTGCTTTCCGCATCAGCCAGAACATACGCACCTTGCGCAGTCAGGTTCTTGGCCTTGTGATCCTTGCGCACCGTCGGCACGCCCTGACGGGTCAGCGACAGGACCGAAGGGCTGTCCTTGAACGTCAGCGCCAGCTCCCATGCCTCAGCCGTTTCAACCACATCGGCGGGACGGAACACATAAGTGTTCGGTGTCGCGCGCGAGATGGCCAGATGCTCAACCGGCTGGTGGGTCGGGCCGTCTTCGCCCAGACCAATCGAGTCGTGGGTCATCACGAAGACCGTAGGCACCTTCATCAAGGCGGCCAAACGCATCGAGGGGCGGGCATAGTCGGTGAACGCCATGAACGTGCCGCCATAGGGGCGGATACCGCCATGCAGCGCCATGCCGTTCATCGCGGCGGCCATGCCGTGTTCGCGGATTCCGTAGTGGATATAGCGACCCTTGCGGTTTTCCGGCAGGAACACGCCCATATCCGCAGATTTGGTGTTGTTCGACCCGGTCAGGTCGGCGGAACCGCCAACGGTCTCGGTCATGATCGGGTTCACCACGTTCAGAACCTTTTCCGAAGAGGCGCGGGTGGCAAGTTTCGGCTGATCTTCCGACATCTGCTTTTTGAACGAACGGATGGCACCGGCCAGCTTCTTGGGTGCATCAAACGCATAGGCGCGGTTGAATTCGGCCTGTTTGCGTTCGGAAATCTGCGCGAAACGCTCTTCCCATTCGGCGCGCTCAGTCGCGCCACGGGCACCGATGGCCTCCCAAGCTGATTTGACGTCAGCAGGGACCACAAAGGCATCATGGGGCCAGCCATAGCCGTCTTTGGCGGCTTTCAGCTGATCCTGATCGGTCAATGCGCCGTGACCTTTGGAAGTATCCTGTGCGGCGTGACCCAGCGCAATATGGCTTTCGCAGGCGATCATGGATGGTTTGTTCGACGATTTGGCTTGCACAATGGCCGCATCAATCGCGATCGGATCATGGCCATCGATTTCAATCACGTTCCAGCCCGACGCCTTGAAACGGCGTACCTGATCGGTGCGATCGGCAATATCCACGGTGCCGTCGATGGTGATGTTGTTGTTGTCCCAGAAAACGATCAGTTTGCTCAGCTCATGACGCCCCGCCAGGGTGATGGCCTCTTGGCTTACGCCTTCCATCAGGCAACCGTCGCCTGCGATCACATAAGTATAGTGATCGACTACTTTTTTACCGTAGTGCGCACGCTGGATTTCTTCGGCCATGGCGAAACCAACTGCGTTGGAAATGCCCTGACCCAGTGGTCCGGTGGTGGTTTCGATACCGTTCACCAGGAAGTTTTCCGGGTGACCCGCAGTTTTCGCACCCAGCTGGCGGAAGTTCTTGATCTCATCCAGTGTCACGTCCGCATGACCAGTGAGATACAACAGAGAATAGACCAACATCGAACCGTGACCAGCAGACAGGATGAACCGGTCGCGATCAGGCCAGCTCGGGGCCGAGGCGTCGAATTTCAGGTGCTTTTCAAACAGCACGGTCGCAACGTCGGCCATGCCCATCGGCATACCGGAATGGCCGGAATTGGCGACGGCGACGGCGTCAAGGGTCAGGGTGCGGATGGCCGCAGCCTTGTTCCAGTGTTCAGGATTGGCATTGCGCAGCGCAGTCAGGTCCACGGGCGTTGTTCCTTTGGATTACAGGCAGATGGGGCGCTCAATACCATCCACCCCCCAAAGTGCAAGTGGAACCGGGGGTTGCGTCGCGTTCGTGGTTCAAGAATGCTGTCCAAGTGATTGAAAGCAAACAGTGGGTATTTTCCGTTTCATTCGGTTAGACTAGGCCAATACCCGGCCTGTATTGATTCGGATGGGCCGCGAAAAAGTGAACCTTGGTAAAGAGGTGGCAGGGGCATGAGCCAGATCGAAGAATTACAGCGCCGTATCGTTGCCGCGATGGAGAGGATTGGAACCGGTGTCGACGCCCTGCGTGACACGGTGCCCGCAAGTGGCGGTGATGACACCGCTTTGCACACGGCATTGGAAGACGAGCGCGTCGCCAATGCGCAGTTGGAAGAGCGGCTGAAAACCCTCAAGGAACGGCACGAGAAAGAAGTCGACGCTATGCGCGCCGACATGGATGCGCTAAAAGCAACGCCAGCCGAAGATCCTGAAAACGGCGCGTTGCGTCAGCAGCTTTCAGAGGCCACCGCCAAATTGGCGGCGGTCGAAGCGGCCAGGGCCGAGTTGGCAGAGGCTAAAGTTGCATTGGAAAACCAGGACGAACTGGTTGTTCTCAAGACAGAAAACGATGAACTTAAAGCGGTTGTGAGCAAAGCGCAGTCGCTGGAAGATGAGAATAAAAAGTTGCGGTCCGAATTGGCCGACAGCGAGCGTGTTGCAGAGTTAAGCTCAGAGCTTGAGATGCTGCGTGCCGAACGTGCCAGCCACGGCGCGGCCATGTCGCGTTTGGATGATGATCTTCAACGTATGCGCAAGGCGAATGAACAACTGCGCAACTCGGTGGGTGAGTTGCGGGCGGCCAGCAAGGACGGTCTGGCTGATGCCGAGCTGTTGAACCGCGCGACTGTGGCCGAGCTTGAGGCGACGAAGGCTGCGCAGGCGACAGATGCAGCCGAAGCTCAGGCAGTACTTGCCCGGCTGGAACCGTTGCTGTCGCAGGCAAAGCTGGCTGAGGGAGAGGTTGAGTAATGCCCGAATTGAACATTCATATCGGTGGCCGCGGTTTTGAAGTTTCGTGCCAGGACGGTGAAGAGCCATTTCTGCAATCTGCGGCGAAAATGTTGGATGACGAGGCACAGGTTTTGTCTGATCAGATCGGTCGGATGCCCGAAGCACGCATGCTGTTGATGGCCGGGCTGATGCTGGCCGACAAGACCGCCGCTACAGATGACAAGCTCAAACGGGCAGAGGCCAAGCTGGCCGAGGTTGAAGCCGAATTGCAAAGCCTGCGCAACCGGCCCGAGCCCGAACCTGAAAGGATTGAAGTGGCCGTCGTCCCGCCTTCGGTCACGGACACACTGGCCGAGCTGGCCGCACGCGCTGAGGCCCTGGCCTCGGTGGTTGAGGAGAATACGGCGAAATGAATGCGTTTAAAACGGCAGCGTTGGCCGGTTTGTTCGGCCTACCAGGGGGCTTGGCCTGGGCGGACATGGATATCCTGCCGGTTACCTTCACCTGCCAGAATGGCGTTGAGTTGCAGGTTGCGTATTTCAATGCGTCCGACGGCTCCGGTGCAGCGGCGATGATGGTAGACAACCAATTGGTTGCCCTGCAGCAAGTGCCCAGCGGATCAGGTATTCGCTATGAATCCAAAGGAGAGACCGGGTCGTATATCCTTCGGTCAAAAGGGTGGGATGCGACCGTCAGCTTTCTGGCGACCGGAGGGGCCGCCAGTGAGCAGGTTGTTCTGGAGAATTGCAGCAGTCGCTGATCAGGCGTTTGCTTCGCGGATCTTGTCGGCGGCGTCCTTGTCATAGGTCACACCGTTTTCGTCAAACATCGTGTCGAGTTCGCCTGACAGGGTCATTTCGGTGATGATGTCACAACCACCCACGAATTCACCTTTGACGTACAGCTGGGGCACGGTCGGCCAGTCAGAATAGTCCTTGATGCCCTGCCGCAGGTTTTCATCCGCCAGAACGTTCACGTCGGCAAAGTCGACGCCCATGTAGTTCAGCACGCCCGCCACGCGGGACGAGAAGCCACATTGAGGCATCTCTTTGGTGCCTTTCATGTAGAGCACCACATCGTTGGCTTTGACGGTTTCGTCGATCTGAGTCTTAACGTCGGTCATCTTGCTTGTCCTTTTCACCCGCGTCGAGGGCGGTCGTTTCATCCTGTGACGGGTCGGGGACCCATCCTTCTTCCTCTAGTCGCCGATGCTCGGCCTGTGCCAATGCCAGCGGATCCAACCCGTATCTTTCAATGCCGCCGACTTTGCTGATCTTGTCCGGGTCCGGGCGCATGTCGGCCAGCTTACGCTTTCTGTTGCGCTTCACATAGGCTTCGATAAGCGCCGCGGCAACTATCAATGCCGCGATTGCTGATATCCACACCAGCCATGTACTCATTTCTTCGGAGCCATGGCTTTAGCATATTCCTGAGGGTCTCTGGTGACCCGGGAAACTGTTACGTGCCCGCCACCGCCACCCAATACTGTTCCGTGGTCTATCAATTGATCGCCTTGACCAGGTTGCACGCCCCGAATTTTCTCAGAGCGCTCATTTTTTATCACAGATCTGACAATAAGGACGCTGCCGACGACTGCGATCAGCCCGCAAACGCCATATATCAAAAACGTTGTGATCATTCAGGCACTTTTGTGGTCAACGCCAGCGCATGCAACTCTCCGTCCGCGCCGTCCATCTTGCCCTTCAGGGCCGAATAGACCGCGCGCTGCTGTTGCACCCGGTTTTTCCCGCGAAAGCTCTCGTCCACGACCATTGCGGACATATGCACGCCATCGCTGCCGCCAACCTGAATCTCCGCATCCGGAAAGGTTTCACGCAGTAGGGCTTCGATTTCGTGGGCGCTCATCGACATGTAAGTTTCTCCTGAAGGTCTTTCTCAAGATGTAGAGCGCCCGGACGGGGCGTGCAAGGGGAGGATAGGGGCCCTGAAACGACAAAACCTGCGCCGGGACAGGCGCAGGTTTCATGTTGCAAAGATTGCTTCGGTGTTAGGCGACAGCCTCAGCAAAGCTGGTGCGGAACGTGGTAGCCAAATCCTCTAACGCAGCCTCAGAGCTGCCAACCCGAATGCTGTCGCCAGTGAACCGGCCTACAGACACCAGAGGGACGCCTGCCTGACCAGCAGCGATCATCAGTGCCTCGGCCTGATCAAAGTTGCACGCGACCAGATAACGGGCCTGATCTTCGCCGAACAGGAACTCGGTCGAGGCTTCATCGAGGTGAACGCCGACGCCTGCAGATTCCGCCAGCTCAAAGGCGGCCAGCGCCAGACCACCGTCACCCAGATCGGTGCAGGCCTTGATCATCTCACGGTTGGCGCGGATGAACTCGCCGTTGCGTTTTTCGGCATCCAGATCAACATGTGGTGCGTCGCCGTCTTCGCGGTTGAACACTTCGGCCAGCAGGGCGGACTGACCAAGATGGCCATTGGTTTCGCCGATCACCAGTGCCACATGCCCCTCGCGGACCTCATTGCCGATGATGTCGTCCGTGTGAGTCAGCAGGCCAACAGCGCCGATGGTCGGGGTCGGCAGGATCGCCTGACCATCGGTTTCGTTATACAACGAGACGTTGCCCGAAACGATTGGCATATCCAGCGCGGCTACGGCTTCACCGATGCCCTTGATCGCGCCGACGAACTGGCCCATGATCTCGGGCTTTTCGGGGTTGCCGAAGTTCAGGTTATCGGTGGTCGCCAATGGGTTGGCCCCAACGGCGGTCAGGTTGCGGTAAGCCTCGGCCACAGCTTGCTTGCCGCCCTCTACGGGGTTTGCCCGTACATAACGAGGGGTTACGTCGCTGGTGAAAGCAAGCGCCTTGTCAGTGCCGTGCACGCGGACCATGCCTGCGCCCAGACCCGGCGTGCGGGCGGTGTCTGCCATGACCATGGTGTCGTACTGTTCGTACACCCACTGCTTGCCTGCGTAGTTTGGCGAAGCGAGCAGAGCGCGCAGACCGTCGATCGGATCGATTTGTGGGACTTCGGTCAGCTCTTCAGCTTCCGGCGTCGGCTCCCACGGGCGGTCGTATTCTGGCGCCGTCGAGGACAGCTTGGACAGGACCAGATCGGCTTTGACCTCGCCGTTGTGGAGGATCAAGAAACGGTCTTCCGCGATGGTTTCGCCGACGATTGCGAAATCCAGGTCCCATTTTTCGAACACGGCGCGGGCTTCGGCTTCAAGCTCGGGCTTGAGGACCATCAGCATGCGTTCTTGCGATTCAGACAGCATCATCTCATAGGCTGTCATATCCTCTTCGCGCTGGGGAACGTTTTCCAGATCCAGACGCACACCCAGACCGCCCTTGTCGCCCATTTCAACGGCGGAACAGGTCAGACCGGCCGCACCCATATCCTGGATCGAGATCACGGCACCGGTCTGCATCAGCTCCAGCGTCGCCTCCATCAGGCGCTTTTCAGTGAACGGGTCTCCGACCTGAACAGTGGGGCGCTTTTCTTCGATTGTGTCATCGAACTCAGCCGAGGCCATGGTTGCGCCGCCAACACCGTCACGTCCGGTTTTTGCACCCAGATACACAACGGGCATGCCGACGCCCGACGCCGCCGAGTAGAAAATCTTGTCGCTGTCGGCCAGACCAGCGGCAAAGGCGTTCACAAGACAGTTGCCGTTATAGGCAGGGTGGAAACGAACTTCGCCACCTACGCAAGGGACACCAAAGCAGTTGCCGTAACCGCCAATGCCTTCGACCACGCCGTTGACCAGCTGGCGGGTCTTGTGGTGGCCGGGCTCACCAAATGACAGCGCGTTCATCGACGCGATGGGACGCGCGCCCATGGTGAAGACGTCGCGCAGGATGCCGCCAACACCTGTGGCCGCACCCTGATAGGGTTCGATATACGAGGGATGGTTGTGGCTTTCCATCTTGAACACCACCGCCTGACCGTCGCCGATATCCACTACGCCGGCATTTTCGCCCGGTCCGCAGATTACCTGAGGCCCAGAGGTGGGCAGGGTGCGCAGCCATTTCTTGGACGATTTGTAAGAACAGTGTTCGTTCCACATGGCCGAAAAGATGCCGAGTTCGGTAAAAGTCGGCTCGCGCCCGATGATCCCGAGGATCATATCGTATTCGTCGGGCTTCAGCCCGTGTGCAGCAATCAGATCCGGGGTGATGGCGGGCTCTTGCATCGTTTGTCCTTGTCCAGGTTGGCCGGGATTGCGGGCCTTTTAGGGCAAGGTGCCGCTTGTGGAAAGGGTCAAGTCAGCGCAGGCCAATTGTGAAAGTAAAAAACGGAACCGGCGATTGGGCCGGTTCCGTCTGTTGTTTGGACCTTGCGCGTGTCATCCGCTGACTTATCAGCGGATGATCCGATGTCGTTAAGCTGGGTTTTGCGCCTTTCTGGACGCATCCGCCGCCGCAGCGCCAACTGCCGCTTTTTGCTCCTCAGTCAGGTTTTCAGCTTCGTCCAGTCCCGGGATAGCGACGCGAACTTCGCGACGGGCAAAGTCGATACCGTTTTCCTTGAAGGCAGCCTTGACCCGGTTGAAGATCTCTTTGCGCAGGGTGAACTGCTTGCCCGGTTTGGCCATGAACTTGCCGCGGATGATCATGCCGACATCGTCAAAGTCGAACACGCCCTGAGATTTGAAGGGCTGCAGGAAGCCGTCCTTGTGAACTTCATCCTCCATCATCTCGGCACCGATCTTCTTGAAGATCTTCTTCACCTTGTTGGGATCTGTATCGAAGGGCACGGTGAATTTCAGCTTCATGATGACCCAGTCGCGGCTGAAGTTGGTGATCTTCTGAATCTCACCATATGGGATGGTATGTACCAGACCGCGGTGGTGGCGCAGTTGCATGGAGCGGATCGAGATCTTTTCGACCGTACCCATGGTGCCGCCGATATCGACATATTCACCAACCCGGAACGCATCGTCGATAAGAAAGAAGATTCCACCGACAATGTCCGAAACCAGCTTTTGGGCACCAAAGCCGATGGCTAGGCCAAGAATACCGGCACCAGCCAGCAGCGGCGTGATATCTAGACCCAGCGCGCCAAGCGCGAGCAGGACAAAGATCACCGCAATCGCGACCTGAGCAGTCACGCGCAGCAGGGGCAGAACCGTCGCCAGACGTGATCCACCAGAACCGCCGCCTTCGCCCGCTTCCTGATCGGGGCTTTCTTCAGCCGCAGTTTGTTCCTTGGCCAGCCGCCGGTTGATCCACAGCGAAACGACTTCGTTCAGGATGTATCCAACAGCAATGATGATGAAGAACTGTATTAGCTTGCTGCCAGACTCATCTCCACCGCCCGCGATTTCACTGAGGTCGAGATCCCAAGCCCGGGCGATCATCAGGATGACAAGAATACCAGCCAAAACTCGACCGATGCGAATATAGCTGCGTTTGGTAGACTTGTATGCGCGCTCGGCCACCGGCCCTCCGCCCAGCATCGGCGGTTGCAGATGGCGAACCAGCCCACGTATCAGCGTATCCAAGGCAGGTGCGATCAGCAGCCAAGCCATGGTGGTGAAATGCGCCCCCTTGACCAGCAGCGCCAAGGACGAAGGATTGCGTTGCGCTACGATAAACTCGACCAACAACCAGATTACAGCCGACACGCCGATTGCGAAGTAGGGGTAGTAGTGGGCGACTTCCTCATCAAATTTGGAGTGATCAGGGTCGGTACCCAACATCATCTGAGACAGGCCTTCGCGCGCTGTCCAGGCGATCACACCGATATAGATATGGGTTGCCAAGTTTAACCAGAAACCAATGCGCGTCTCATCACCTGTAATGCCGTTCAGCCTGTTGAAATGAAGCAGGAACAGCGTGAAACCAATCAATAAAAGCAGACCGATCAGGTTGCGGTGTAGGTATTTCGCCCAGTGATCATCGATGTTCACCAGCCGGTAGTGAGGTTTGCTTGGTGCAAGTACGAACCGCGAGGCCGCGGCGCCCAAACGCGGAATCCAGATCAGGTAGAAAACGAAGGGTGCCGCGTAGGTGATTTGTTCCGGAGTCAGGAGCCCACGCCCGACCGCGCGGATGACGACATAGAACACGACCAATCCTGCGATCTCGCGGCAAAACCGGCGAAACAGGTAACTGACAGCGCCCCAAAGGTCATTTTCATCCCCGGCTTCGGCATGTTCGTGCCACCGCCGAGTAAGGAACTCGAACAGCTTCTCCGCTAGGAAGCCGACGACAAGCACACTGAGGACTAGGCCCAGCAGTTTAAACGCGCCGGTAGTGCCAAAGGTTGCCGAAAAGTTCTTGAAAGCGTCGGCTTGTGCACTGAATAAGTTCGGAATCGTGACAATAACCTGTGTCCACGAAGCCACCATTTCGGCCCAGATCTCATTGATTTCCGTGATTGGGTCTTCGCGCTCTTCCGCTTCGGCGGCGTTTTTTTCCGCAACCGCGTCCAGACGCTCCAACAAGATCGCGCGGACCTGATCATCGGACATACGTGCGACCATGTCATCGACTTGTTCGGGCGTCAGATCCTCGGGAATTGTGACGGTAGTCGGTGCACTAGAGGTACTAGTGATCTGGGCAAATGCCGGTCCAGATAATAGCGCGATGGAGAAGAACGCCATTAACAGGCGAGTGAGGTGAAACATCGAATCTGTCCTCGACCATAAGTCTTGATGATTTTTTCGTGATCATAGGCTTAAGTGCAGGATTTTCCCAGATGTTTCACCCATTCAGATATGAATTTAGTGTTGCGGGCAAAAAAAAGGCCGAGCACTAAGCTCGGCCGTAGTCCAACAGGGAGGTGAAGATGATGAGCGTTACAGCATCACCGCCTTCGATTGCTCATTTAGGTGGCAGTTTGTGTACTATCAAGGTTTTATAGGCTGATCGCAGATCATTGCCGCTATGCTACTGGTGCATAGCTACAGTTTTCCCATCTGCTTCAACTGTTTACGCTGCGCAATGATCTCATCCTGAACAAAGTCGCGGAACGCCGCAACGCGTTTGGAATGGCGAAGTTCCTCGGGGTAGGCGAGATAAACCGGGACATCGGCGGTTTCGATATCCGACAGGATCGACTGCAGATGCGGAAAGTCATGGGTCACGTAATCCGGCAACACACCGATGCCGAGGTTGTGCAAAACACCCTGTAAAACGCCGAAATAGTTGTTCACCGTCAACAGCGAGGTCGGATTGTAGGTCATCAGGTGCCGGACCATCATCGCGCTCGCACCGACCTGCGGGGCCGAGGGGGTCTGGCAGATCAACCTGTGTTTCGAGATGTCTTCGGGACTTTCCGGGCTGCCGCGTTCTTCCAGGTATTCCGGCGTAGCATAAAGCTGCATCTGCACGGTCATCAGGCGTTTTCGCACCAGATCGGCCTGGCTGGGCTCTTTCATGCGGATAGCTACATCGGCCTCGCGCATCGGCAGGTCGAGAACACGCTCCTCCAGCATCAGGTCGATGTTCAGATCGGGGTATTGCTCGTATAGCTTCGGGAGGCGCGGCGCCAGCCACAGTGTACCGAAGCCAAACGTGGTGGTGACGCGCAGAACTCCGAACACTTCTTCTTCGCTATCGCGAATGCGGGCAGCGGCGGCGTCCAGACGTTTTGACATGGCTGATGTTGCGTCAAACAGCAACTCACCCTGCTCGGTTAGAATCAGGCCACGGGCGTGGCGGTGAAAAAGCGTCGAATCAAGCGACTCTTCAAGCGCTCGGATCTGCCGGCTGACCGCGGATTGGGACAGATTCAGCTTGTCCCCCGCATGAGTCAGGCTGCCCGCATCCGCAACCGCGTGAAATATCCTTAACTTGTCCCAATCCATCGCCGCAACTTTCGTTATCCTTCCGAAGCCCTATATGAAATAGGTAACAAGTTCTACATTCAAACTGTTGAAACGTTACAATAACAGACTGGTAGGTTCTATACAGGTCAGCTTTTTTGACCTAAAATGCGTATGAATGAAGCACACTGATCTGACGAGGGGAGGCGTCTGATGAGTCAGCCACAAATATCGCTAAACGACCGGTTCGATCTTGAGAAAAACCCCGTTCTTTTGAACGGCACACAGGCGCTGGTGCGTCTTATGCTGATGCAGAAGGCACGGGACAATGAGGTGGGCCTGAATACTGCGGGTCTTGTGACCGGATACCGCGGCTCGCCCCTTGGGGCTGTAGATCAACAGATGATGCGGGCCCAGAAACATCTGGCTGAAAGCGATGTGACCTTTCAGTTCGGGCTGAACGAAGATCTGGCCGCCACGGCACTATGGGGCAGCCAACAGGCTGGTTTGCGCGGCGACGGCAAGTTCGACGGAGTCTTTGGACTTTGGTACGGCAAGGGGCCGGGCGTCGACCGATCCGGCGACGTGATGCGCCACGCAAACATGGCCGGAACCGCCAAACATGGCGGCGTTCTGATGGCAATGGGCGATGACCATACAGGTGAAAGCTCGACCGTGTTGCATCAGTCCGAATGGTCTTTGGTCGACATGTACATGCCCGTGGTCAGCCCCGCAGGCGTGCAGGAAATCTTGGACTATGGCATCTACGGGTTCGCACTCAGCCGGTTTGCAGGCGTTTGGGTAGGCCTGAAGACGATGAAAGACACGATCGAGGTTACTTCGGTCGTAGATGGCAGCCCGGATCGCATGAATGTGGTGGTTCCCGAATTCGACATGCCTGAAGGCGGTTTGAACATTCGGTTGGGTGATACACCGCACCTACAGGAAGCGCGGGTCATCGACTATAAGCGGTTCGCGGCCGAGACATTCTCGCGTGCCAACAAGATGGACAAGCGCATATGGGGCAAGCCGGGTGCGAAAATCGGGTTTGTAGCGGCCGGCAAGAACTGGCTGGACCTGACGCACGCCATGTCACTGCTGAATATCGATGAGGCCGAGGCCGAACGCCTGGGCATTACGACCTACAAGATTGGTCAGACATTTCCGCTGGATATGGCGGGTTTCCACGACTGGGCTGAGGGTTTGGACCTGATTGTAATCGTTGAAGAAAAACGAAAGCTGATCGAGGTTCAGGTCAAAGAGGCCATCTTTGACGACCGCCGCGGGCGCCGTGTCTACGGTTGGTACAAGGGCGGGGCCGGGACCTTGCATCGGGAAGAGCTGTTCCCGACACGTGGTGCGCTGGATCCGATCATGATCGCCGAAAAGCTGGGCGATATTCTGATCGAGGAAGGGCGCGATACAGACGGGGTGCGCGCCGGGATGGCTAAGCTATCCGAGGCGCGCCGGGCGGATAATGCAGAAGAGATTGCAACGCGTTTGCCGTATTTCTGTTCAGGCTGCCCGCATAACAGTTCGACCAAACTGCCCGACGGCAGCCGGGCCTATGCGGGGATCGGCTGTCACTACATGGTGCAGTGGATGGATCGGGAAACCACCGGGTTCACCCAGATGGGTGGAGAGGGTGCGAACTGGATCGGCGAAGCACCGTTCTCGACGACCGATCACGTGTTTCAAAACCTGGGCGACGGGACATACAACCACTCGGGCGTTCAATCGATCCGGGCGGCGCTGTCGGCAGGAACCAACATCACCTTCAAGATCCTGTTCAATGATGCCGTCGCCATGACGGGCGGGCAGGACAACGAAGGTGATCTGAGCGCAGAGCGGATCGTGGCCGAGGTCAAGGCCATGGGCGTGCAGCACGTGGCGGTGGTGTACGACGAAAAAGAAGATGTGAACTTCAAGGCGATGCCGTCCGGCGTGGAAACCTTTGAGCGCGCCGAACTGATGAACGTGCAGAAAAAATTCCGCGAGATCGAGGGCGTCTCGGTCATCGTCTACGTTCAGACCTGTGCGGCAGAAAAGCGTCGTCGTCGCAAGCGGGGTACATTCCCGGATCCGGATAAGCGCGTGTTCATCAACTCGGACATTTGCGAAGGATGCGGCGATTGTGGAGTTCAGTCGAACTGTGTCTCGATCGTTCCGAAAGAAACCGAATTGGGGCGCAAGCGCGCTATCGACCAGTCCAGCTGCAACAAGGATTTCTCTTGTCTGAAAGGGTTTTGCCCGTCTTTCGTGACGTTGGAAGGGGCCAAGATCCGCAAAGAAGCCACGACCGAGATCGATTTGCCGGACTTACCGATGCCCGTTCTGCCGACGATCAACGGCACGCATAACGTGGTCATTACCGGGATTGGCGGGACTGGAGTGGTCACCCTGGGCGCCGTGATGGCGCAAGCGGCTCAGATCGACGGCAAGGGCGCCGGTATGATGGAGATGGCGGGTCTGGCCCAAAAGGGTGGCGCGGTTCACATCCACTGCCGTTTGGCCAACCGACCCGAGGATATCAGCGCCATTCGTGTGGCTACAGGCGAGGCGCATGCACTGATCGGAGGCGACCTTGTTGTGTCCGCTGGGGCCAAAACCCTGGGTCTGACGCGCACGGGGCAAACCGGTGCCGTGGTAAACAGCCATGAAACCGTCACGGGCGACTTTACCCGCGACACCAACTTCCAAATCCCCGGCGATCGACTAGAGCTTGCGCTGCAGGCACGGCTGAAAGAGGGTCTGTCGCTGTTCGACGCCACCGATCTGGCGCGCGCGGTGATGGGCGACTCGATTTACTCCAACATGATGGTTTTGGGTGCCGCGTGGCAACGTGGTCTGTTACCGATTAGCCATGAAGCAATGTTACAGGCGATCGAGTTGAACGGGACCGCGGTTGAGCGCAACAAACGCGCCTTTGACATCGGTCGCTGGGCGGTTCTGCATCCGCAGGAGGTCACTGCGATTTTGAGCCCACAGGTGACTGAGTTGCCAAAAACTCTGGATCAGTTGATTGATTTCCGAACGCAGCATCTGACGGATTATCAAAGCGGCCGTCTGGCAAAGCGTTACCGTAAGCTTGTCGATAGCTTCGAGGATGAAACCGTCAAAGAGGCCGTCGCAAGAGGGTATCATAAGCTGTTGTCTTACAAGGACGAATACGAAGTTGCGCGCCTGTTGTTGCGTAGTCGGGAACAGGCTGCGGCCGAGTTTGACGGCGACTTCAAGATGACCCTGCACCTTGCGCCACCGATTTTGGGTGGCAAGGACGCAGAGGGTCGGCCACGCAAGCGGGCATTCGGAGAGTGGATGTTGGGTGCGTTGAAGCTGCTTTCCAGATTGAAAGGCCTGCGTGGTTCTCCACTGGACATCTTCGGCTACAGCACCGAGCGACGGATGGAACGCGCCTTGATCCGGCAATATGAACACGATCTCAAAGAGATAACGCCGTTGGTTACACCACAAACTCACGATGCGGTTGTCGCTTTGGCCAAGCTGCCGCTTGAGATTAAGGGCTTTGGTCCGGTACTGCGCGAAAACGAGGTTAAGGCCGCGAAAAGGCGGGAGGAGTTGTTGGCGACCATCCGAAACGGAGGGCCGGAAATGCGTGCCGTCGCGGAATAATCCGTCACAAGCCTGTCACGATAGCTAGGCAAAATTGTTACTTGCCATTATCTAGCGGATGCCAAGTACCGGAGTCTGAAATGCCCTCGCGCCGCCACGTTGCTCGTGACATCTCCTATGCCTATTCTGCTGAAACCAAAAGCGGACGTATGGTCATCAAGTTGATGGAGAACACAACTGGTCGCCTGCGTCTGATCAAGCGAGCCGATGGCTATGAAAAAGAGGTGGCCGAAGGGCGCGATTTCTGGTCGGTCATGGTCGAGCGGTACGGGCTTACGCTGGATGTGGTCGGCGGGTCGTTGTCGAACATTCCCAGAACCGGGCCGCTGATCCTGATTGCCAACCACCCTTATGGCATTCTGGACGGAATGATGATGGGTCACATTTTGTCCCAAATGCGCGGCGATTTTCGCATTCTGGCAAACCATGTGTTTCGCAAGGCTGAAGACTTGGACAACATTGTCTTGCCGATATCGTTTGAAGAAACGAAAGAAGCGATGAAGCAGAATATTGAAACGCGCAAAACCGCGTTGAATTATCTGGGTGATGGCGGTGCCATAGGGATTTTTCCGGGTGGCACGGTGAGCACGGGCTTAAAGCCGTTCTCACATCCCATGGACCCGGGCTGGCGTGGGTTTACTGCAAGAATGGTAGCCAAATCCGACGCGACTGTCATGCCTATTTTCTTTGACGGTCACACCTCGCGCTTGTTCCAGATCGCAAGCCATTTGCACAACACTTTGCGCATGGGATTGCTGATCAAAGAGTTTAAGAAACGGGTCGATACACCGGTTAAAGTGGTCATCGGAGAGCCGATTTCCCGCGACGAATTGGACCCGTTGGCCACCGACAAACGCAAGATGATGGATTTCTTGCGCAAAGCCACGTATGAGCTGTCCCCAAAGCCGCTGAAGTCCTATGACTACGGCTATGAATTTGAGGAACGGCATCGCGCCTAAAGGGGCAAATGGCAGTAGGCATCTTTGATTCCGGGTTGGGCGGCCTGACCGTCCTGAACGCCGCGCAGAAACGTCTGCCGGACGTGGATTTTCTGTATTTCGCGGACAGCGCACACGCGCCCTATGGGGTGCGGGACGCCGAAAACATCTATGGCCTGACACGCAAGGCTGTAAACGATCTGTGGAACCGGGGCTGTGATCTGGTGATCCTGGCCTGCAATACCGCCAGCGCAGCCGCATTGCGCCGTATGCAGGAAGAAGGTGTGCCCGAAGGTAAACGCGTGCTTGGCGTGTTTGTTCCGCTGATCGAGGCGCTGACGGAACGGCAGTGGGGTGATAACAGCCCGCCGCGTGAAGTCGCGGTCAAACACGTGGCCTTGTTCGCAACGCCCGCCACAGTGTCCAGTCGCGCCTTTCAACGGGAATTGGCGTTTCGGGCCATCGGTGTAGATGTCGAGGCTCAGGCCTGCGGTGGTGTGGTCGACGCGATTGAAGACGGTGATTTGATTCTGGCCGAGGCGCTGGTGCGGTCCCATGTGGACGCACTGAAACGCAAGATGCCCGAGCCGCAAGCCGCGATTCTGGGTTGCACTCATTACCCACTGATGGCGGAAACCTTCCAGCGGGCCCTAGGTTCGGATGTGCAGGTGTACAGTCAGGGTGATCTTGTGGCCGAAAGCCTTGCGGATTACTTGCAAAGGCACCCAAAAATGCAGGGTGATGGCGAAAGTGGTTTTCTGACCTCCGGCAAGCCCGCGTTTGTCAGTGATAGGGCAACGCAATTCCTCCGACGACAAATCACCTTCGAGGCTGCCTGACTTAGGTCAAGGACGCAGCCTAGTTGATCCCGTAATTCAACGACCGTCACATCGGCGATCGTATCCTGTGACACACTGAAACAAGAGGTCTCACATGACCCATAGAATCGCAATTTTGGGCGCATCTGGTTATACCGGCGCCGAACTGGTGCGGCTGATCGCCGAGCACCCGAATATGGATATCGTCGCGCTGGCTGCCGAGCGTAAGGCCGGTCAGTCGATGGCGCAGGTCTTTCCGCATCTGCGGCACATGGAATTGCCGGATCTGTGCAAAATCTCCCAGATCGATTTCTCGCAAGTTGACCTGTGTTTCTGCGCTTTGCCGCATAAAACCAGCCAAGAGGTCATTCGCGATTTGCCCAAGCCCCTGAAGATCGTCGATCTGTCTGCGGATTTCAGGCTGCGCGACCCCGAAGAGTACGAAAAGTGGTACGGAAACCCGCATGTGGCAATGGAGCAGCAGGAAGAGGCCGTCTATGGCCTCACCGAGTTCTATCGGGATGAGATCCGTAATGCGCGCCTTGTGGCCGGAACCGGATGCAATGCGGCGACTGGGCAGTACGTGCTGCGCCCGCTGATTTCGGCTGGCGTCATTGATCTGGATGACATTGTTTTGGATCTGAAATGTGCGGTGTCCGGGGCCGGGCGGTCGCTGAAGGAAAACCTGCTACATGCAGAGCTGAGCGAAGGGTATAACGCCTATGCGATTGGCGGCACGCACCGCCATCTGGGCGAGTTTGATCAGGAATTCTCGGCTCTGGCCGGGCGGACCGTTCAGGTGCAATTCACACCACACCTGATCCCGGCCAACCGCGGAATTCTGGCGACGACTTATGTCAAAGGTGACCCGGCCAGCGTGTATGAGACGCTGGCTAAGGCTTACGTAGACGAACCTTTTATCCAGATGCTGCCATTTGGCGAAGCGCCCTCGACCCACCATGTGCGTGGATCGAACTTCTGCCATATC
Source organism: Ruegeria sp. A3M17 (assembly GCF_003318255.1). Classification (GTDB taxonomy): domain Bacteria; phylum Pseudomonadota; class Alphaproteobacteria; order Rhodobacterales; family Rhodobacteraceae; genus Ruegeria. The sequence goes on along the minus strand of NZ_QOCF01000025.1, from coordinate 141,883 downwards.
GGTGTGGTCGCCGACCGGATCGAACGCAGGGCCATTGTGGTCGGCGCGCTGGATAACCTGACAAAAGGTAGCAGCGGACAAGCCTTGCAGAACGCCAACCTGATGTTAGGTGAGGATGAAACCCGGGGTCTGATGATGGCCCCTCTCTTCCCGTGAGGACGGTATGAAAACGCTCAAGAAACGTCGTCGAATTCAGGTCATTGTGCTGGCAGCCGTCGCTTTGGCGCTGTCGACGGCGCTGATTGGGTATGCCATGCGGGACGGTATCAATTTCTTCCGTTCACCAAGCCAGGTAATCGCCGAGCCCCCGAAACCGACCGAAGTGTTTCGGATTGGCGGGCTGGTCGAAGAGGGCTCGATCGTGCGGGGGCAGGGTAAGACGGTACGCTTCGTTGTAACCGATGGTGGCGATAGTGTTCCGGTGGCATTTACCGGCGTTCTGCCGGACCTGTTCACGGAAAATCAGGGAATGATCGGCACCGGATCTTATGTAAACGGTGTTTTTGAGGCCACTGAAATCCTTGCCAAACACGATGAGACCTACATGCCGAAAGAGGTCGTCGATGCCTTGAAGGAACAGGGCGTCTATAAGGAGGTCGACGGAGGCTGATCCGGGACCGAAATCTAGTTTGAAAAAGGGCGTTGCGTGCACATGGCACACAGCGCCCTTTTTCATTGCCACGGATTAACTAATTTGCCCGAGCCTTTGCGCAATCACAGGCGGAGGGTGCGATGCAGACGGTTCGGCAAATTGCGACTGAGATCGTGGGGCGAGAGGGCGGGTTCGTAGATGACCCGGATGATCCGGGCGGCGCAACAAACTATGGTGTGACTGTTCATACCATGCAGCGTCTGGGTCTGGATTTTTCTGGTGATGGAGTGGTGGACCAAACGGATGTGCGAAGGCTCAGCAAAGCACAGGCCATCGACATTTTCGTCCGACATTATTTTGAGCTTCCGCGCCTGAGACTGTTGCCCAAGATGGTCCAACCCTCGGTTTTTGACATGTACGTCAATGCAGGTGCGCAGGCAGTCCGGATTCTGCAGCGATTGTTGCGGGAAATGGGTTTTGACGTGGTCGTGGACGGTGTTGTCGGGCCGCAGACCACCAGCGCATGCCATATCGCAGCAAAGCCGGACCCGGTTACGTTCGCGGATGCCTATGGGGTCGCGCGCCGCAACTATTATTTCCGTCTCGCGGACCGAAGGCCCGCGTCCCGCAAATACGCGCGCAGCAGGGCGGGCGGTAAAGGGGGCTGGGTCCGACGGGCGGAAGAGTTTGTTTCACCCTCCTATCACCTGACAGATGCTGAGTTTCAAAAGAGGGTTTCACGATGGGATTGATCTCGGGTATTTTGGGTTTTTTGTTTGGAAACGAGCGCAACATCATACGCGAAACCGCCGAAGTCTTTCGGGAAAATGCCGAAAACGGCGCCGAGAGGAGTTTGCAGGTCCGACAGCAGACCGTCAGTCAGTTCGGGGCAGAATTTCAGGGCGCTGGAAAAGCTCCGTTTGATCGGTTTATCGACGGTCTTAACCGCCTGCCGAGACCGGCGATGGCACTGGGAACGCTTGGCCTTTTTGTTGCGGCCATGGTCGATCCGATCTGGTTTTCGGCGCGTATGCAGGGGATCGCCCTAGTGCCCGAGCCGTTGTGGTGGTTGCTGGGGGTGATCGTTTCCTTCTATTTTGGTGCGCGCCATCAGGCTAAAGCCCAGGAGTTGCAACGCGAAATTTCCGCAACAATGATGCGCACTCCGCAGGTGCTTGAGAACCTAAAGGCGCTGGCAGCGATGCGTAGCGACAGCGTGGGTGTGGCTAATCCCGGCCCGGACGCGGCACTGACAGCAGACATAACAAAACCCGACGAAAACCCAGCGTTAGAGACATGGCGGCGTAAAAGGACCGGCTGACCCGCGACACTATGTTCGCGGCAAGGGGGCGAAAGTGATTGGTGCTTGTCACGCAACAGGATTATATCCGGGGCATGATTACAGAACTTGGCCATTTCGCCCTGATCCTCGCTTTCCTCGTTGCAATCGTGCAGTCGATCGTTCCCTTGATCGGCGCAGCCAAACGCTGGGTCGGCTGGATGGGGCTCGCGGAACCCGCAGCAATCGTCCAGTTCTTGCTGGTTTCTTTTTCGTTCGGAGCCTTGGTCTGGGCGTTCGTGACTTCGGACTTTTCCCTGCGTGTGGTCGTCGAGAACAGCCATTCGGCCAAGCCGATGCTGTACAAGATCAGCGGGACATGGGGAAACCACGAGGGCTCGATGCTGTTGTGGGTTCTTATCGTGTCATTGTTCGGAGCGATGGCTGCGTTCTTTGGAGGTGGCTTGCCACCGACGTTGAAAGCGCGGGTTTTGTCGGTACAATCGATGATTGCGGTCGCCTTTTTTGCGTTCATCCTGTTCACGTCTAACCCGTTTGACCGGCTGATCGTTGCCCCGTTTGATGGTCGCGATCTGAACCCGTTGTTGCAGGACCCCGGCTTGGCCTTCCACCCACCGTTCTTGTACTTGGGCTATGTGGGTCTGAGCATGGCCTTCAGCTTTGCCGTTGCCGCCCTGATCGAAGGGCGCGTTGATGCCGCATGGGGCCGCTGGGTGCGTCCGTGGACGCTGGCCGCGTGGATATTCCTGACCATTGGCATCGCGCTGGGATCATGGTGGGCCTATTACGAGCTTGGCTGGGGCGGTTTCTGGTTCTGGGACCCGGTGGAAAACGCCTCGTTCATGCCATGGCTTTTGGCCGCTGCCCTGTTGCATTCCGCCATCGTCGTGGAAAAACGCGAAGCGTTGAAAAGCTGGACCATCCTTTTGGCCATCATCGCATTCGGCTTTTCGCTGATCGGGACATTTATCGTGCGTTCAGGCTTGCTGACATCTGTGCATGCCTTTGCAAATGACCCGGAACGCGGCGTCTTTATCCTGATCATTCTGGTGCTCTTCATCGGTGGCGCACTGACCCTGTTCGCGGCCCGCGCACAAGCGATGGAGGCAAAGGGTGTGTTCAGCGTGGTCAGCCGCGAAAGCGCGTTGATTCTAAACAACATCCTGCTGGCGGTCAGCTGTTTTGTGGTATTCTTCGGAACGATGTGGCCGATGGTGGCCGAGATGGCGTTTGACCGTAAGCTCTCGGTCGGGGCGCCATTCTTCAATGCGGCCTTCACGCCCTTCATGGTGGCTTTGGGAATTGCTTTGCCAATAGGGTCCATGTTGCCGTGGAAACGGGGCAAATTGGGCAAGACGGCCTATTCCTTGCGCTATGTGTTCATCTTGTCGGTCGCGTTGGCCCTGTTGGTCTGGGTTATGCAGACCGGACGCAGCGCCCTTGGGCCAATCGGACTGTTTCTTGGGGCCTGGATCACTTTAGGTGCGGCCGTTGACTTGTGGAGCCGCACCGGTCGCAAGGGCAGCATCCAACGTCTGTTCCGCTTGCCGGGCGCGGACTGGGGTAAAGCGGTGGCTCATACCGGGCTTGGCGTGACTATCTTTGCCATTGCCGGGCTGACCGCGTGGGAGGTTGAAGATATCCGCGTTGCGCAGCCCGGTCAGCCGTATGAAGTTGGGCAGTTCACACTGACGCTTGGAAACGTCCGCGAAGTTAAGGGACCGAACTATTTCTCAACCACTGCGGATGTTCAGGTTGAAAAGAACGGGCGGTCTATGGGCACGCTGCATCCCGAGAAACGCAATTACCCCGTTGCCCGGATGCCTACTACCGAGGCGGCGATCGACTATCGCTTTTGGGGCGACCTCTATGTCGTGATAGGGGACCAGCAAGCCGATGGTGGTTGGGTCATGCGGACCTACATCAAACCTCTGGCCAACTGGATCTGGGGCGGATGTATCCTGATGGCATTGGGCGGGATTCTGAGCTTGACTGACCGCAGGTTCCGGGTGGCAGCGGGTGCACGCAAAGCACCCTCGGGCGGAGTACCGGCGGAATGAAGCGTCTGATCCTGATTTTCGCCCTGATCGCATCGCCCTTGTTTGCGGTGCAGCCAGACGAGGTACTGGAGGACCCGGTCCTGGAGCAACGCGCGCGTGACCTGAGCACCGGCCTGCGCTGCCTTGTCTGCCGAAACGAAAGCATCGACGAAAGCAATGCCGAACTTGCCCGCGACCTACGTTTGTTGCTGCGCGAACGGCTGGTCGCGGGTGATACGGATGAAGAAGCGGTCGATTTTATTGTGGATCGTTATGGTGAATACGTTCTGTTAAAGCCGACGGTTACGGGGGCGAACCTGATGCTTTGGCTGGCCGGTCCGATCATGCTGTTGATCGCCACCGTGATAGGTTGGAGTTTTTTACGCAACCGATCTCAGGCGGTGGGCACGGAAGTCAAGGACGGCCTCAGCGAAGCTGAGAAAGAACGCCTGCGCCAGATTCTTGACGACTGACCCACCGTATTTCTTTCCCTTCGCATTGAATTGAGTCAGGGTTCCCCAATGCCGTGAGCATGGGGAGAGGACTACATGGATTATGAGGCTATACTGCTGGAAATCACTGACAATCTGGCAGTGGTAACCCTGAACCGACCAGACAAGATGAACGCGCTGACCGCACAGATGCGGGCCGAGGTCACCCATGCGATGACACACGCGGCCCGGCATGCGCGGGCAATCGTGATGACGGGGGCAGGGGGCGCCTTCTGCTCCGGTCAGGATCTGGGCGATTCTTCCAGCACTGGCCGGATTGATCTGGAACGCACACTGCGCGACGAATACGATCCCATGCTGGAGTCCATCTACAACTGTCCGGTCCCAACCATCGCAGCGGTCAACGGACCAGCAGCCGGCGCTGGGGCAAACATTGCGCTCAGCGCCGATGTGGTGATTGCGACTGAAAGCGCGTATTTCCTGCAGGCGTTTTCCCGTATCGGCCTGATGCCGGATGCGGGCGGCACTTGGTTCCTGCCACGCCAGATGGGGTTCGCCAAAGCCATGGGCGCGGCGCTGTTTGCCGACAAGATCAGCGCCAAACAGGCGGATGAATGGGGCATGATCTGGGAAGCGGTCGCTGACAACAAATTCGATGCGCATTGGCGCAAGAGGGCCGCTTATCTGGCAAACGGTCCAACCACTGCGTTTGGCGCAATCAAACAGGCGATCCGCGGAACTTACGACAACACTTTGCCGCAGCAACTGGAGATGGAGGCGCATTTGCAGGGTGATTGCGGCCGTTCGCGAGACTTTGCCGAGGGCGTCGTAGCCTTTACGGAAAAACGCCCCCCGAAATTCGAGGGGCGCTGATCGGTTTAAGCGCGACGCCGGCGACGATTGCGCCGCTCAGGCACTGCCGCATCAGCTTCGGTTCCGTCCGAGGCCGATGTGAACGGGCCCAACGCATCCGTGATCTGATCCAAAGTCGGGCGCGTGCTGCGGCTGGTAGTGTCCAGTGCCTCACGCATTTTGCGCAGGTGATCCGGCATGGTGCCACAGCACCCGCCGATGATGGTGGCACCCGCATCCCGGGCCATAGCGGCGTACTGACCCATCAATTCAGGCGTGCCGTCATAGTGGATATGGCCATCGACATACTTCGGAATGCCCGCGTTGCCTTTGGAAATCACTGGGCGTTCCGTGCCTTGCGCGGCAAATCCAAGCACCGTGCGCAGGATGTCTGAGGCACCGGTGCCGCAGTTGGCCCCAAATGCGATTGGCGGATTGGGCAGGGTCTCGACCAGTTGGGCCAGATCGGCCGAGGTCACACCCATCATAGTACGTCCAGCAGTGTCAAAGCTCATGGTGCCGCACCAGGGCATGTCGGCCAGCGCAAAAGCTTCTGCCGCCGCTCTGAATTCTTCGGGTGCGCTGATGGTTTCGACCCATAGAACGTCCGCGCCACCTTCTTTCAAAGCTTCGGCTTGCTCGTGAAACATCTCGACTGCGCCAGCATGGGACAGGCTGCCAATCGGCTCCATGATCTCACCGGTCGGACCAACCGAGCCTGCGACAACAACGGTGCGTCCGGACTTGTCCGCCACTTCACGGCCCAGTTCGGCACCGATCCGGTTCAACTCACCAACGCGGTTCTGGGCGTCGTGCAGTTTCAGGCGCGCGGATGTGCCGCCAAAGGTGTTGGTCAGAAACAGGTCGCTGCCTGCGTCAACCGAGCCTTGGTACAAAGCGCGGATTTTGTCCGGAGCTTCGACATTCCACAGCTCGGGCGCGTCACCTGATTGCAGGCCCATATTGAACAAGTTCGTGCCCGTGGCACCATCGGCCAGCAAAGCATCATTTGTTTCCAGAAGTTTATTGAGCGCATTTGTCATGGGGGTATTCCCAAATAGCCGAATGGGGCCGTTAAAAATAGAGACGCCCCGTGTCTCATGACCGGGGCATCAAATCAAATTCATAAAACTCATGAAGATCATGAGCCGAGTGTTTTTTATTCGGTTTCGCTCAGGACCTGCGCTTTGGCTTCAGGCAAAAGCTCGGCCATTTTTGCGCGGATTTCCTCGTCGGACGACCGCGCGCCCAAGTCACCGGAAACCTTGCGCACGACATCTTCGTGCCCGGCCTCTTCGAAATCGGCGATTACTACGGTTTTGGCATAGGCTTCGGCATCCTCGCCGGACTTGCCCATCTTTTCTGCGGCCCAGAGGCCCAACAATCTGTTGCAGCGCGCCTGTGCTTTGAACTGCATTTCTTCGTCATGAGCGAATTTGGCTTCAAAAGCGTTTTCGCGTTCGTCAAAAGTGGTCATTGTTTGCGGACCTCATAGCTTACATCTTCTTAATTGATGATATGACTATAGCTGAGCGCCTGTGCAAGGGAATTGCGCTGCGTCAAAGCCTCTCGGTCCGCTGAACTTGCGGGAAAGGGGGGCTTGGACTATGAGGGCGCCAACGCGAAGGGACTCATTCCCTCGCCCCGGACTGGAAAGGTCGCACATGGCGCGTCGCAAAAAGATTTACGAAGGTAAGGCCAAAATTCTGTATGAAGGCCCGGAACCGGGAACAATTGTTCAGTATTTCAAGGATGATGCCACCGCGTTCAATGCGGAAAAGAAAGACGTCATCGACGGTAAGGGCGTGTTGAACAACCGCCTGAGCGAATACTTCATGACCGGCCTCAACCAGATCGGCGTTCCAACCCATTTCATCCGTCGCCTGAACATGCGCGAGCAATTGGTCCGCAATTGCGAGATTGTTCCGCTTGAAATTATTGTTCGCAACTATGCTGCCGGTACAATGTCGAAACGTCTGGGTATTGCCGAAGGCACGCAACTGCCACGCCCGATTGTTGAATATTGCTACAAAGACGACGCGCTGGGTGATCCGCTGGTCACCGAGGAACATATCGCCGCTTTTGGCTGGGCCAGCCAACAGGACATGGACGATATCCTCAGCCTCGCGCTGCGCGTGAATGACTTCCTGAGCGGTATGATGCTGGCCGTCGGCATTCGTCTGGTCGATTTCAAGATCGAGATCGGTCGCGTGTACGACGGAGATTTTCAGCGTTTGATCGTAGCAGACGAAATCAGCCCCGACAGTTGTCGTCTGTGGGATATCGAAACCGGTCAAAAACTGGACAAAGACGTATTCCGCCGCGATCTGGGCAATCTGACGGACGCCTATTCCGAAGTTGCGCGCCGTTTGGGCGTTTTGCCGCAAAGCAACGTGCCAAAACCGACGCTGATCAACTGATCACCCTGTGGGTCAGTAATATTGCAAAAGCGTTGCAGGGACATCTGCAGCGCTTTTTCTTTGCAAGGTGAAATTGACAGACTAATCAATTGTCTCACATTGTCGGGTAAAATAATTGGACGGTGGCTCAAGCAATGGCTGAACTATTCGATCAGGCAGTTTTTCTTAAGTTTCTTGCGGCTCTGCTGGCGATATTTAATCCGCTATACGGCATACCGATCTTTCTCAGCATGACCGAAGGATATTCTCCGGCGGAGCGAAAACGCGTGGCGTTGGTTGTGACAGGAACTGTCGTAGTAGTTGCCTTGATTTCCGTCGGGATTGGTGAGGAAATCCTGGCTGTTTTTGGCATTGATATTCCATCCTTTCGGATTGCCGGTGGCCTGATTATTCTGGGCGTCGGCATGTCGATGTTGAATGCGTCCGACCGCCCGCAAGGGGATCAGGCGGCGGTTGAAGCGGGCGCAAAGAAGAAGAGCAATATCGCCGTTGTGCCCCTGGCCATTCCGCTAATAATTGGTCCGGGCACGATTGCGACCACGATTGTCTTTGCCCATACGCTGTCTGACGGGGCCGAGATTGTGACGCTTGGGTCAGCCGTCCTGATCGCTTGTGCCATCGTTGGACTAGGGCTGTTGTTTGCCGATCCGATATCACGGTTTTTTGGACCCACGATGATCAACGTAATAACGCGGGTGATGGCAATCATTCTGGTGGCTGTCGCCGTTGAGATGGTTCTGACCGGCACGTTCGACGCAATCGACAAGCATTACCCTGGGCTATCGGGCGGCAGCTGAAGAAAACCAACTGCGTCAAACTGCGTGCTGACAAGGGTTGTCGAACGCCTTTCAGCACGTTATCCCCCGCGCAACGGAACGGGCCGGCAACATTGGCCCTTAGCTGGAGTTGCGAGAATGAAAGCACGTGTGCATGTGATGCTCAAGAACGGGGTCCTCGACCCGCAGGGTGAGGCGGTGCGTCACGCATTGGGTGCCATGGGCTTTGATCAGGTCGAAGGCGTGCGGCAGGGCAAGGTGATCGACCTTGAGCTGGCTGAAGGCGCGACCGAGGCGGACATCACCGAGATGTGCGAAAAGCTGTTGGCCAACACGGTCATCGAACGCTACGAAGTCGAACTGGTCTGAACCTTATCCCCGGAGGCCCCGCCATGCGCGCAGCTGTCATCGTATTCCCAGGTTCCAACTGTGACCGGGATCTTGCCGTCGCTTTTGAACAGGCGGGTTTTCAGGTTGATATGGTCTGGCACAAGGACGCCGCGCTGCCCGAAGGCGTGGATATCGTCGGTGTTCCGGGCGGCTTTTCCTACGGCGACTACCTGCGCTGCGGCGCCATCGCCGCACAGTCGCCGATCTGCAAGGCCGTGGTCGATCATACCAAACGTGGCGGTTATGCCGTTGGTGTCTGCAACGGGTTCCAGATCCTGACTGAAACCGGCATCCTGCCGGGCGCTTTGCTGCGCAATGCCGGTTTGAAATACATCTGCCGCACGGTCGGCCTGAAGGTGGAAACCAGCGATAGCGCATTCACCGAAGGTTACAATGCGGGTGATGTGATCGGTATTCCAATCGCGCACCATGATGGCAACTATTTTGCGGATGACGCCACGCTGGCCAAACTGCAGGATCAGGATCGGGTCGCGTTCACCTATACCGAGAATCCGAACGGCTCGGTCGGGGATATTGCCGGTATCCTGTCTGAAAACCGCCGGGTGCTGGGAATGATGCCACACCCTGAACGTGCGGCGGATGACGGCCATGGCGGAACCGACGGAACGGCATTGTTCCGCGCATTATCCGGCGTTCTTGCCCCAGCGTGACTTGAGCTTACGATCCAGCCCGCGTAACTTTCCGGGATGAGTTCCGAAGTTCGCTCTGGCTGGTCCTTTCTGACAAAACCGTTTCGTGGTGCGCCATTGGGTTGGCGGCTGCGCTTGGCGGTTCTCTTTCTTTTGATCGCTACAGTCACCACGGTTTACGTGACCAACCGGCTGCTGACGGACCGGTTTACCGAATCCACGCGAAACCGGGCCGAAGTGCGGCTGGCACTGTACTCAGGCAATTTGCTGAGCGAACTGCGCCGAAATGCAATTGTTCCGCAGCTATTAGCGCGCGACCCCACGTTGATTTCCGCGCTGCAGTCCAGTGACTATTCGCTGTCCACCCAGCGTTTGATCTCGTTTGTTGAAGAGATCGGTGCGGCCTCGCTGATGTTGCTGGACGGTGATGGACGTACCGTTGCGGCCACTGATCGTGCGCGCTTGGGCGAGCCACACCGGAGTTCGCCGTATTTCATTGATGCGGTGCGGGCGAATTCGACGATCTTCACGGTTATTGAAAAGGAATCGGGCGGCTACAGCTTTGTCTATTCAAGACGAATGGAGGCCAATGCCGAGGTTCTGGGCGTTATCGTGGTCGAAGTTGACCTGCAGAAATTCGAGCGCGCCTGGGCAGGTATTTCCGACGCTGTGATGGTGACGGACAGTACCGGAACGATCATTCTGTCGACTGAACCGCAATGGCGGGGGCTTGAGGAAAGCGCTGCATTGCTTCGCCAACCTGCGCAAGGTGCTATCCAGCGTGCAATTCGTGCCACGACAGACTGGACCGCGTTGCCGCCAGACGCCTACTTGCAGGGCGAAGCAGTGATGCGGATGGCAACGCGCATCCCGTTCCGGGGATGGAAAATGACCTCGTTCACCACTTACGAGTCGATTCGGGAAAAGGTGAACAGTGTTATCGCGCTTGAGATCATGGGTTTTGCGATTCTTCTGGCCTTGGCCTTCTACGCGCTTAGCCGTCGAGCCACGTTCCGCATGGCGTTGTTCCAGCGCGAGTCGGCAGAGCTTCGCGCATTGAACTCAAGGCTAAAGCGGGAAATTGCTGAGCGGGAACGGGTTGAAAAAACACTGGAAGTTGCCGAACAGACGCTGGCGCAAAGCTCGAAACTGGCCGCTTTGGGCGAGATGTCGGCGGCCGTGAGTCACGAGCTAAATCAACCTCTGGCTGCAATGAAGACCTACCTGGCTGGCGCGCGTCTTTTGCTGCGTCGGAATAGGCCGGAAGAGGCGCTGGCAAGCTTTGGTCGGATCGATGGTCTGATCGAAAGGATGGGGGCGATTACCCGTCAGCTCAAATCCTATGCGCGGAAGGGTGCGGATACGTTTTCCCCAGTAAACCTTAGTGAAGCACTGGCATCGTCCCTGTCCATGATGGAGCCGCAACTGCGCCAGCGTCACGTCAAGATCACCCAGATACTGCCCGACGAACCGGTGTCGGTCATGGGCGACCGGATGCGGATCGAGCAGGTGATGGTGAACCTCTTGCGCAATGCGCTGGACGCTACCAAATCAGTATCCGAACCGGATCTCGAAATCATACTGGCAGCAGGCGAGACGGCGGTGCTGACAGTGCGCGATAACGGCCATGGAATCGAGGACATCGAAAACTTGTTCGAACCGTTCTATACTACGAAACAGCCCGGCGACGGGGTCGGTCTGGGGCTTGCCATCTCATCCGGGATCGTGAACGACCATGGTGGACGGCTGACTGCACGAAACAGCCCGCAGGGCGGGGCCGTGTTCGAGATGCAGTTGCCGATACTGGGAAGCGACGGCCTAGAGGCCGCGGAATAACGAGGAAAGACTATGGCACAGGCCATGAAGATCGCCATTGTGGATGACGAACAGGACATGCGCCAGTCGATCAGCCAATGGCTGGCACTGTCGGGATATGACACGGAAACCTTCGCCAGCGCAGAGGACGCGCTGAAAGTGTTGGGACCGGAATATCCGGGTATCGTGATCTCGGATATCAAAATGCCCGGCATGGACGGCATTCAGCTCCTGAAAAAGTTGATGGGCGCCGACAGTACGTTGCCGGTCATCATGATCACCGGTCATGGCGATGTGCCGATGGCAGTTGAGGCGATGCGCGTCGGGGCGTTTGATTTCCTTGAAAAGCCTTTTAACCCTGATCGCATGTCGGAACTGGCCAAACGCGCCAGCAATGCGCGCCGCCTGACCTTGGACAACCGTGCCCTGCGGCGCGAGCTGTCAGGCGGAACCCAGATCATGAACAAACTGATCGGCGCAAGCCCGGTCATGGAACGTCTGCGCGAAGATATCCTCGATCTGGGTCAGGCCGATGGACATGTACTGATCGATGGTGAGACCGGCACTGGTAAGACACTCGTGGCCCACGCGTTGCATGCGGTTGGCAGCCGCGCTGGCAAGAAGTTCGTTCTTGTGTCCTGTGCCGCGCTTGAGGAAGAGGCTCTGTCGAAACGCCTGTTTGGTCCGATGATGCCGGAAGATGCGCAGTTGCCTGCGATCGAAGAGGCGCGGGGCGGTACACTTGTGCTGGAAGACGTAGAAGCGCTGAGCGATACGCTGCAGGCCCGCTTGCTGAGCGTGATGAATGATCAGGGCACTCCGGCCGAAACCCGCATCATCGCAATTTCCAACCTTCAGGAAGCGGGAAAGACCAGCGAAGACGTTCTACGCCCGGACCTGTTCTATCGTCTTGCTGCGTTGCGGATCACCATGCCACCTCTGCGCCAGCGTGGCGAGGACATCCTGACGCTGTTCACCCGTCTGAGCGAGCAGTTTTCTGAAGAGTACGGCTGCGAAGCGCCGCAGGTGAGTGCCCAAGAAGCGGCGCAGCTGTTACAGGCGCCATGGCCGGGAAATGTGCGGCAGTTGATCAACATCGCGGAACGGGCTGTTCTGCAATCGCGGCGTGGATCGGGGACGATTGCGTCGTTGTTGATGTCCGATCACGAAGAGATGCAGCCCGTCATGACGACCGAAGGCAAGCCGCTTAAGGAGTATGTTGAGGCGTTCGAACGGATGTTGATCGACAATACAATGCGGCGGCACAAGGGATCGATCGCGTCTGTGATGGACGAACTTTGCCTGCCACGCCGGACCTTGAACGAGAAGATGGCGAAATACGGGCTGCAACGCTCGGACTATTTGTGAGAAAGAGAGGGGGCCAGCCCCCTCTTGAGCCTGCGGCTCAATTCACCCCCGGGATATTTCTGGCCAGATGAAGTGATCCCGGGGCTTTGGATTGTTCTTCTCGCAGTTTGCCCATTGTGTTTTCCACAGGACTGCTTTTATTGTATCTGGACGGGCAGGGCTAATTTGCGCCCAAAAGTCCCGAATCTTTGAGTTTCGCTGCTATGCCGTTGATGGTGATCAATCCCGCAAGGCAAAGCAGACCGATTATGCCCCATCGGGGCAGATGAACGCCTGAGCCCGCATCAGCGGGCGAAAGGAATAAATGGGCAGGCGGCGGTTAGATCTGCGCCTGTCGGAGAAGAACCGCGATGACGCGCGCGCAACGATTGAGTATACGGGCAGGGGGCCACAGCGCCAGACCCTGCCGCGCGCCGTCCGAAATCGCCCTGACAAGACACCACCCCAAAAGCGCCTGTCCCCCCGGACGGGTAAGGACAACGCGTTTGGCGCGGTGCACCAAGGACACATGGCTAAGAAAATGCTTATCGATGCCACCCACGCGGAGGAAACTCGCGTCGTGGTGGTTGATGGAAACAAGGTCGAGGAATTTGATTTTGAATCCGAAAACAAACGCCAGCTTGCTGGCAACATCTATCTTGCAAAAGTAACCCGGGTCGAACCGTCCCTACAGGCGGCCTTTGTTGATTATGGCGGGAACCGGCATGGTTTCCTGGCGTTTTCGGAAATCCATCCGGATTACTATCAGATCCCGGTTGCCGATCGCGAAGCACTGATGGAAGAAGAGCGGGCTTATGCTGAGGCAATGAAAGCGCGCGACGAAGCCGAAGAAACCAAGCCGAAGAAACGCCGATCGCGGTCGCGGACGAAGGCTGCGGATGTGAAATCCGACGATGCGGTCGAGTCGATTGAAGTATCGAACGAACCCACCGGCATGGAAACCATTGATCTGGACGAAAGCGAAGACGGCGCTGATGGCCCGGACCTTGAGGGGACATCCCCGGCAGATCGCGTTGCTGAAACACCGGTAGAAGAGCCTGGTGATGATGCGGGGGCGTCTGAAGCAGATGCTGAAGGTGCAGCCGAAGGTGCGTCGTCGGAAGACGATAGCGAGGCAGCGAATAGCTCTGATGCGCCTGCAATCGAGGCGACAGAAGCCAAAGATGAAGAAGCCGCCGACAAGTCCGATGACGCGGTTAGCGAAACTGGGGCGCAAGATGCACCCGAAGCTTCGGAGGACGCGACCGAAGAAAACGAGGGCAAGTCTGAAGAAGAAGCGCGGCCCGATGCCACCGCGAAGGACGATTCAATTGAATCCGTCGCCGACGAGGATGACAGCGAAGACATTCGCCCGGTGCGCAAGCCTCGGCCACGTCGCTATAAGATTCAAGAGGTTATCAAGGTCCGTCAGGTCTTGCTGGTGCAAGTCGTCAAGGAAGAACGTGGAAACAAGGGCGCTGCCCTTACCACCTATTTGTCTCTGGCAGGTCGGTACTGCGTTCTGATGCCGAACACGGCCCGTGGCGGCGGGATCAGCCGCAAGATCACCAATGCGCCGGACCGCAAAAAGCTCAAGGAAATTGCTGCGGAAATTGACGTTCCAACTGGTGCGGGTCTGATTATCCGGACAGCCGGTGCTAAGCGGACGAAATCTGAGATCAAGCGCGATTATGAATACCTGCAGCGCATGTGGGAGCAGATCCGCGAGCTGACGCTGAAGTCGATTGCGCCCGCGAAAATCTATGAAGAAGGCGATCTGATCAAACGTTCGATCCGCGATCTCTATAATCGCGAAATTGATGAGGTTCTGGTCGAAGGTGAAGGCGGGTATCGCATCGCCAAAGACTTCATGAAGATGATCATGCCGTCACACGCGAAGAACGTGAAACGGTACGAGGATGCGCTGCCGCTGTTTGCACGCTATCAGGTCGAAAGCTATCTGGCGGGCATGTTCAACCCGACCGTTCAGCTGAAATCGGGTGGTTACATCGTGATCGGCGTGACCGAAGCGCTGGTCGCGATTGATGTGAACTCGGGTCGGGCGACCAAAGAGGGCTCGATCGAGGAAACCGCGCTCAAGACCAACCTTGAGGCCGCAGAAGAGGTAGCTCGCCAGCTGCGTCTGCGCGACCTGGCCGGTCTGATCGTCATCGACTTTATCGACATGGACGAGCGCAAGAACAACCTCTCCGTCGAAAAGCGTATGAAGGAACGGCTGAAAACAGACCGTGCGCGTATTCAGGTTGGCCGTATCTCGGGCTTTGGCCTTATGGAAATGAGCCGCCAGCGTCTGCGTCCCGGTATGTTGGAGGCGACCACCCAGCCATGCCCGGCTTGCCACGGAACAGGCCTGATCCGATCGGACGACAACATGGCGCTGTCGATCCTGCGGCAGATCGAGGAAGAGGGTACACGCCGCCGCTCAGGCGAGGTGCTTGTTCGTTGCCCTGTTAGCATCGCCAACTTCCTGATGAACCAGAAGCGCGAGCATATCGCTCAGATTGAGGCCCGTTATGGCCTGTCTGTACGTGTTGAAGGCGACGTACATCTGGTCAGCCCGGATTTCTCGATGGAGAAATTTAAGACGGCAAGCCGGATCGTTCCCGAAGCCAGCGCGCCCGTTGTTTCCGTGGATGCGTCCCTGATGGATCTTGTCGACGCCAGCGAGGATGAGCCGGTCGAAGAGGATGCCACTGTTCAGGCCGAAGAGGATGCCAAGCCCAAGCGCAAGCGTCGTCGTCGCCGTCGGAAAAAGAGCAATGGTTCTGACGAAACTCCTGAGGTAAACGCTGAAGAGGGTGACGCAGCGGCGTCCGAGGAATCGGATGAAGCCAAAACCGAAGCGGCGGATGACGCAAAACCTGAGGGTGAAGCATCTGAGCCTGCCGAAGAAGAAAAAGCGGCCAAGCCCAAGCGTCGCCGTGCACCGCGCCGCAAAAAGAAGGACGCGGAACCTGTTGAAGCTACAGAAGAAGTCGCTGCTGAATCTGTTGTGAGCAAGGATGCCCAGACCGCAAGCCCTGAAGCGCCGGCCGAGGAAACTGGTGCGACTGACGCACCTGTTGAAGGTCCTGTCGAAACCGCCGAAAAGGCTGAACAGGCCGAAACGGCAGCAGAGCAACCCGTGCCCGAGGCGGAAAGCGTCGTTGAAGAAAAGGTTGAACCTGCAGAGGCCGAACAACCCGAACCTGTGGCCGAAGTGGCCGCAGAAGACCCGCAGGAGCCAGCGGAAATCATGGTTGAAGAAGCGCCTGAGCCGGTTCTGGAGGTCGTAGCCGAAGAGCCGGAGCAGCCCGCCAAACCCAAGCGGCGTGGCTGGTGGTCACTGGGTCAGTAACAAGAAAAGGCGGGCCAGGTGCCCGCCTTTTTCTTTTTGGCCGATCTTAGTGAGATTTCTGGATCAAATAGATCTGATGGCCGTCCGCGTCTTCCTGCGACAGCAATTGGTGCCCGCTCTCAACACAGAAATGCGGGACATCAATTATGGCGGCAGGATCATCTGCCAGCACGCGCAAAACGGCCCCGGCAGGCATGGATTTCAAACGCTTGCGCGCTTTCAGGACGGGCAGAGGGCACAAAAGACCCAGCGCATCGAGTGTTTCTGACGGATTTGACATAAGGTTCAGATATTTCCACTTTGGCGGGGTGTCCAGCGTGCAACCACGAGGATGTGACCGATTGGCCCCGTGACGTTGGCCGCCTCATACCATATGTGCTTGGACATGTTCGGAATAGATATCATAGACGCGGGTCTGCTGCCTGCCATGTTCATCGCGATGCTGGGCGGGCTGATCAGCTTTCTGTCGCCCTGCGTTCTGCCCATCGTTCCGCCGTACCTGGCTTATATGAGCGGTGTGACGATCAACGAAATGCAGGATGAGGCGAAAGCACGCCGCAAGGCAACCTTGGCCGCCCTGTTCTTTGTTCTGGGCCTGTCTACGGTGTTTTTGTTGCTGGGTTTCACCGCTTCTGCCTTCGGAGTGTTTGTCTTGCAGAACCAGGTGTTGTTCGCAAAAATCTCTGGCGCAGTGGTCATCGTCTTTGGCCTGCATTTTCTGAACGTCTTCCGTATCCCGTTTCTGGACCGCGAAGCGCGGATTGAGACCGGTGACTCCGGTGGATCAGTGTTTGGCGCTTATATCCTTGGTCTAGCTTTTGCGTTTGGCTGGACGCCGTGCATTGGGCCGCAGCTGGGGGCGATCCTGTCGCTGGCGGCGTCCGAGGCCTCGGTCGCGCGTGGCACCCTGTTGCTGGGCGTCTATGCGGCGGGCCTGGGTATTCCGTTCCTGCTGGCTGCTATGTTCCTGAACCGGTCGATGTCGGTGATGAACCGGATCAAGCCATACATGGGCACGATCGAAAAGGTGATGGGTGGCTTGTTGCTGTTCGTGGGCATCATGCTGATCACCGGCCTGTTTACTGAATTCAGCTGGTGGCTGTTGGAGACATTCCCGGCGCTGGCGAATTTCGGATGATCTGCAGATCTGACTTACCTTGACGCTTAGCCTGCGTTAACCTGCGCTGCAGAAGGTAAGGCCATGAGCAGTCAGAAAAATCAACCTCGGGTGTGTAAACGCCGGGTATTTTATATACCCGGTTATGACCCGATTCCGCCGCGGCGGTATCGGGAGCTTTACCGTACCGAAGGCAAGCTGCAGGCCGAGATCTCCGGTTATGAAATTTCGACGTCCGCCAAGTCAGGCGATGGCCCCTATGGGTGGCATGTCACATCACGGCAGGACGGCGACGAGGTTCAGGTCGATGTGGATGTTCTCGTCTGGTCGGACCTAGTTCGTGACAGCATGTCCAACTCAATCCCGGCGACATATCTGCAATTGGTGCGGACCGCATGGATCTATATGCCGTCCGGAACGCTGTGGCGCCTGATGCGGTTGCGCAAGGGCCCGGTTATTGCCGCGCTATACCCGGTTGGGATGTTGATGGCCCAACTGCTGCTTGCGATCTTGCTGGCCGTTGTCATGACGTGGCTTGTGATGCCGTTTATGGGGTGGTTGGGTGCGGTCCCGGCGGTTGTGGCCGCTTACGGCCTGATGCGTTGGTTTCGCAAGCTCGACGGTCGGCTGTACGCGTATTATCTGATGCATGATTACGCCTACTCTGCGGCGCTCAGGGGGGCGATGCCGGCTGAATTGCGCCTTCGTTTGCGTGAGTTCGGCGAGTTGATCCAAGAGGCGCTGAATTCAGACGTCGACGAGGTGCTGGTCGTTGGCCACAGTTCAGGGGCCCATCTTGGCGTCAATGTTCTGGCCGATGTCATCCGAAACAGCAGGCCGCGCGACGATAGCCCCGCGTTTTCGTTTCTGACATTGGGGCAAGTCGTGCCCATGGTGTCATTTCTACCCGAGGCGCAGGGTTTGAGGGCGGATTTGCAATTCTTGTCCATGCAGGAAAGCCTGACATGGGTCGACGTCTCGGCCCCCGGTGATGGCTGTTCTTTTGCGCTGTGCGATCCGGTTTCCGTCAGCGGTGTCGCCACCGCCCAAAAGAAATGGCCGCTGGTTCTGTCTGCGGCCTTCACACAGACCCTGTCCCCCGAACGCTGGAAGAACTTGCGATGGAAATTTTTCCGCCTGCATTTCCAGTATCTCTGCGCCTTCGACAAGCCCGATCGGTATGACTATTTTCGTATCACTGCGGGGCCTCAAACCTTATGGCAGAGGTTCGAGGGGCGGGCACCGTCGAAATCGCGGATGGATAAGCCGGTCTCAAAATACGTTTCGGTGAAGGCATGACGCCGCCCAAACCAACTTCGCGCCCTGATAAAGTATCGCTTTGGCGGTATCTGAGGTTGTTTCGCAAGGACATTCTGTCAGCCCAGCCCCAAAGGCTGTACCGCGCCTGGATGGCTGAATTTCGCACGCCGTTCTTTCGATCATATTTGGTAAATCAGCCAGAATTGATCGACACGGTTCTGAAAAAACGCCCTGATGATTTTCCCAAATCAAACCGCATAAGTGAGGGGCTGCGTCCGTTGCTGGGGGACTCTGTCTTTCTGACCAACGGGGACACCTGGAAGAGGCAGCGCAGGATCATCGATCCCGCGTTCGAGGGCGGCCGATTGAAAGATACGTTTCCGGCGATGCATGCGGCTGGTAAAGCAGCGGTGGATCGGTTGCGTCCGCAGTCAGGTGGTGTCGTTGAGTTTGAAGAGGTCACCAGCCATATCGCGGCGGATGTCATCTTTCGCATCTTGTTTTCGGTGCCCATCGAACACGAAATCGCTGCGCAGGTTTTTGACAAGTTTCGCAGCTATCAGCGTGAACAACCCATTCTGAACATTGCGGCCTTTATCCCTCTGCCAAAGTGGTTGCCGCGATTGCATTCAAGACGCACCAAGAAGAATGCAAATGATATCAGGGCGCTAATCCAGCGACTTACGGCGGATCGGACTGAACTGATCGCTGGTGGTGATGCGCCGAATGATCTGGCAACCAAGATCATGACCACGCGTGATTCCGAAACCGGGCGTGGGTTTGACACGCAGGAAATGGTCGATCAGGTGGCGATCTTCTTTCTTGCCGGGCACGAAACCAGCGCGTCCGCACTGGCCTGGACGCTGTACCTGATGGCAATGTATCCCGAATGGCAGGACAGGCTGGCCGAGGAGGCTGTGGCGCTCGACACGCCCGATTTTTCTGTAATTTCGCGGCTAAAGCTAAGCCGGGATGTGTTCCGCGAAGCGCTGCGGCTTTATCCGCCTGTACCGATGATGGTGCGCGAGGCGGCATGCCCCGAACGTTTCCGGGACACGGATGTGCCCGAAGGGTCGCAAATCGTGATCAGCCCGTGGCATCTGCATCGGCAGGAAAGGCTCTGGGAACGTCCCGACGAATTTGATCCGACACGGTGGGGGACTGAGAATGGAAAGACTTGTCAGCGCAACGCCTACATTCCGTTCTCGACGGGAACCCGTGTATGTCCCGGTGCCGGGTTCGCCATGATCGAGGGGCCGCTTCTGTTGTCCATGCTGCTGCGACACTTCCGGTTCGAGCTAGTCGAGGGACAAACACCGGTTCCGGTCGCGCATTTGACCGTTCGGTCGAAGGATGGAATTTGGTTGCGCTTGGTTGAGCGCTAACAAACTACCATCCTTTCACGCCTTGCTGTATGCGGTTTGAAATCGCGGAATCATATTGAACGGGAAAGTCTTATGTCATCAGCAGAACAGCGCGCACAAATGTCCAACGGCGCAGGATTCATCGCAGCATTGGATCAAAGCGGTGGCTCGACCCCCAAGGCGCTGGCGCTTTATGGCGTGGACGCATCTGAATACACCTCGGACGAAGAAATGTTCGGTGAAATCCAGAAAATGCGTGCGCGGATCATTCTGGCGGATGATTTCACCAAGGACAAAGTGATCGGCGCGATCCTGTTCGAACGCACTCTGGGCGAGCAAATTGATGGTCAGAAGGTCGCCGACTACCTTTGGTCAGTGAAGGGCATTGTGCCTTTCCTGAAGATTGACAAAGGCTTGGAAGACGAAGCGAATGGCGTTCAGATGATGAAACCCATCCCGGGTCTGGCCGCAACATTGGCCAAAGCCGACGGTGTATTCGGCACCAAGGAGCGCTCGGTCATTCATGAGGCAAACGCCGAAGGCATCGCGGCGGTTGTTGCACAGCAGTTCAACTTTGCGCGCGAAGTCGTGGCTTCCGGAATGGTTCCGATTGTTGAGCCCGAGGTGAACATCAACTCGGCCACCAAAGCCCAAGCCGAAGACATCCTGAAGGCCGAAATCCTGAAGAACCTGGATCAGCTGGACGAGGGACAGGATGTCATGCTCAAGCTGACGATCCCTAACCAGGCTAACCTGTATGACGAATTGGCCGATCACCCGCGTGTTCTGCGCGTGGTCGCGCTGTCGGGCGGATATTCGACGGAACAGGCCTGCGATCTGCTGGGCCAGAACGGTAAGATGATCGCATCCTTCTCGCGCGCGTTGACCGAAGGCCTGTCAAAACAGCAATCCGATGCCGAGTTCAACGCGGCCCTGGGCGGAAACATCGACAAGATCTTCCGCGCGTCAGTCTAAACACTATTGGGGTTTGGTGAATTCGCGGCGCAACTGCGCCGCTTTTTCACGCATGACGCAACCTTCGGCGTGATCGTTCACCAGCCCCATTGCCTGCATAAAGGCAAACACGGTCGTCGGCCCGACAAACTTCCAGCCCCGTTTTTTCAGATCTTTCGACATGGCCACAGATTCCGGCGACGTTGAAGCGGTTTGCGGGGCAGGCGGTGTATCCGCCTCGTATCGCCACACATAAGCGGCCAGAGACCCTTCGGCAGCAATTAACTCTTGCGCGCGGCGTGCGTTGTTAATCACAGCCTCGATCTTCCCACGATGCCGCACAATCCCTGCATCTAGTAACATGCGCTGCGTATCTGCATCATCAAACGCGGCTACTGCGTTGATATCAAAATCTTTGAAAGCCTTCCGAAAGTTCTCGCGCTTGGACAAAATCGTGCGCCAGCTTAGGCCGGACTGAAAGCTTTCGAGGCATAGCTTTTCGAACAGACGCTGGTCGTCACCAACCGGATACCCCCATTCCTGATCGTGGTAGTCAAAGAATTCGGGCGCGGCCTGACACCACGCGCAGCGTGGTTTTCCGTCTGGCCCTAGAACTGTATCAACCACCGGTTCGTACTCCTTTTGTTCCCTCTTACTGTAAGCGGTTTCAGGATGTCAGAGCAAGACTGATTTACTTGGATTGATACCAATTCAGAATGAAAACCCGTATGGCGGATGCAAGTCCAATTTCCGGGTCACGCTCGACATCAATTTCGGCCGCCAGAGCGTTGATCGGTACGTTTTTTTCCTTGGCGATGGTCCGGAACGCCTGCCAAAATTCGTCTTCAAGCGAAACGGATGTCCGATGGCCTTTCAGCGTCAGGGATCGTTTGACCGGGCGTCCGCTCATTTGTCCAACTTACGGCCTTCATGGTGTTGGTTCAGCTTGTGTTGCTGCTTTTTTACCAGATCCTTTTCGGCCTTGGTGCGGCCAAAAGCGACGGCATTTTGATCAGCGCGGGCCTTGTTTTCGGTCCGCGCTTTTTCCTTTCGAAATTTGTTCAGATTGACCGGTTCCGTCATTGCGCATGTCTCACTTTGGTCAGACTATCGAACAATTCCGCACGGCTGTCATCTGAAAGGCATTCGACATTCACGGTGTCCAGAAAATCGGCCTGCGATGCAGTTGAGACCGGTGGTTGATCCGACAATGTCTCAAGGATCTTCCCGCCCAGATCTAACAGTGCAGGGCGTACTTCGGTTGTCAGGTCCGCATAGCTTTCGGGAACAGAGATTTGGTCTTCGGTCCACCGTTCAATCCAACAGGATTGAATCTCTTTCGCGGCTTCGATCTGCACTTCGAAAAACAGCTGCGCGCTGTCCGGGTCAACGCCCGCAAGCGCTGCTTGTTCCAAGGTCTTGTCGATCACGACTTTTTCACGCTCAAGGTCTTCGACCGGGCGGTCATTGGCGTGTTTGAACGCAGCAACGTCCTGCATCCATTCCAGCCGAGAGTCGATCAGGTCGAACAGGTCAGCCTGAGCTGAGGTCGCTGTGCCTGCGATCAGCAGGCACAGACAGGTTGGTTTGCGCCACGCGATCATTTGGGGCCGATCATGTGCTCGGGCCGGACGACCGCATCGAATGTCTCCTCATCGACAAAGCCCAGCGCAATGGCCTCTTCCTTGAGGGTCGTGCCGTTCTTATGCGCCGTTTTGGCGACAGTAGTGGCGTTGTCGTAACCGATGGTCGGGGCCAGCGCTGTGACCAGCATCAGAGACTCTTTCATCAGTTTGTCGATGCGCGGTTCATTTGCCTTGATGCCCAGCAGCATGCGCTCGGTAAAGCTGTCGGTGGCGTCACCCAGCAGCTGAATGGATTGCAGCAGATTGTACGACATCATCGGATTGTAGACGTTCAACTGGAAATGACCCTGTGAGCCAGCGAACTTCATCGCCGCATCGTTGCCGATTACATGCGCGGCCACCTGAGTCAGCGCTTCGGCCTGTGTCGGGTTCACCTTGCCGGGCATGATTGACGATCCAGGCTCATTCTCCGGCAGGATCAGCTCACCCAGGCCAGAGCGCGGGCCAGAGCCCAGGAACCGGATGTCGTTGGCGATCTTGTAGCAAGAGCCCGCAATCGTTGCCAGCGCGCCTGATAGGAACACCATGGCGTCATGGGCGGCAAGCGCTTCGAACTTGTTGGGCGCGGTAACGAAGGGCAGGCCGGTGATGTCAGCCATGTTCTTGGCGACGGCCTCATCCCAGCCATCATGCGTGTTCAGACCGGTGCCAACAGCTGTGCCGCCCTGTGCCAGTTCATAGATGCCGGGCATTGCGGCCTTGACCCGGGCAATACCCTGGCGGATCTGGTGCGCATAGCCACCAAACTCCTGTTCCAATGTCAGTGGGGTCGCGTCCTGAGTGTGTGTGCGGCCGATCTTGATGATACCGGCAAACTCTTTGGCTTTCGCTTCCAGCGCCGATGCAAATTTCTCAAGCCCGGGCAGCAATACGTCCCGCACGCTCATCGCGGTGGCGATGTGCATTGCTGTCGGGAACGTGTCGTTTGACGATTGCCCCATGTTGCAGTGATCGTTCGGGTGCACCGGCTCTTTGGAGCCGATCACACCGCCCATGATCTCAATCGCGCGGTTGGCGATCACTTCGTTCGAATTCATGTTCGACTGAGTGCCCGAACCGGTTTGCCACACGACCAGCGGGAAGTTGTCGTCAAACTTACCCTCAATCACTTCACCCGCAGCCTGGATAACAGCGTCGGCGATCGTTGCATCCAGCTTGCCGATGGCTTTGTTCTCCATCGCACAGGCCATTTTGATGACGCCCAGCGCACGCACGATGGCAACAGGTTGCTTTTCCCAGCCGATCGGAAAGTTCATGATCGAACGTTGAGTTTGTGCACCCCAATATTTGTCGGCGGGAACTTCCAACGGGCCAAAGCTGTCGGATTCGGTGCGGGTCTGGGACATCGGTCACTCCGTCTAGTATGCAGTCGTATGCCGTTTACCCGTGACGGCGTCATCACGCAATCGGCCTGTTGCGCGCACCATAATGGCAACCCTACCAAAGGTATAGGCGTTAGGATGCGGCATTTTCTTTGCGACGGCAGCGTGAGAGCCATTGTGCGCGCCCGCGGCTGGGGTAGAATAGCAAGATCAAAACGCTGGAGGGTCAGGTGCTGCAAATAAACGGAAAAAATCCGCTGCGGCTTATCGCATTCGCGGTGGGTGCTGTATTCTGGCTTGTCTTTGCCAATCTTCAGGCCCAGGCCGGCGACATCACCCCCTTTATCGGGGATTACGTCGGTTCAGCCAATTTAGTTGACGATGACGGTACCGAAACCCCACGCGATATGAGCGTTTCGATCCATGAAACCAAAGAGGGATTTAACGTTAGCTGGAAGACCACGACCTATAAGCCGGATGGCCGTGTCAAAGATCAATCTTTCTCGATCGATTTCAAGCAATCTGACAGGTCCGACGTGTATTCAGCGGCGATGAAGCGCAATGTATTTGGTCACGAGGTGCCCCTGGACCCGATGCAGGGTGAACCGTTCGTCTGGGGCCGGATCGAGGGCGAGACGCTGACGGTGTTCTCGTTGTTCATTGATGAAAACGGTGGCTACGAATTGCAGCAGTTCGATCGCACGTTGGCCGACGGTGGGCTGAACTTGTCCTTTTCGCGGTTCCGCAACGGGATTAAATCCCGCTCGGTCGATACGTTCCTCAAAAAACAGTAAACCCCGCGAGAGGCTGGTTTTGCAAGTCTGAGCTTACTTTCTGAAACTGTCCAGTGAAACGACATCTGCGTCTTGCTGGACCGGAGTTTCCTCAACCTCAATCGTTTCATCAACGATATGTGTCGCAACCTCTTCTTCGTCTTCCGGACTTTCGAAACGCAGTCCGAATTCAACCGACGGGTCCACGAAAGTTTTGATCGCATCATATGGAATATAAAGCGGTTCGGGCGCGTCACCGAAATTCAGCGTGATCGCGAAACCATTGTCGCCGACCTCGAGGTTTTCGAACCAGTGCTGCATGACGACCGTCATTTCTTCGGGGTAGCGTTCGCGCAGCCAGTCGGCCAGTTCAACACCGTCCTGCCGGGTATCGAAGGTGATGAAGAAATGATGCGCCCCAGGCAGACCGTTTTCAGAAACGTTGGTCAGAACCTTCTGAATGAGGCCGCGCATGGCGGTGTGCATCAGGGTTCCATAGTCAATGTCCTGCGACATGTTTGATCCTCAAAAGTGGTTATCCCAAGCATAGGGGATTCGTTCGGAAACGAAAGACCGGGAGTTGGTGGATTGTTCAAAGAAAATGAAAACCGACTCCGGCCACGGCCATCAGAGCCAGGGTCATTGCCATGCCGAATTTTAGCTTGAATATCAACACCCCGGCCATGAACGTCAAAAACAGCGCTTTTATGTTCAGTGTCGCAAGTTCGGGCCATGGGATGGTTAGGGGTCCCCATGCCAATTCCGGGATTGTTCCGAAAAGAACGTTAAGAGCAAACCACACGGAAAGGTTGAGAATCACGCCAACAACCGCTGCTGTTATTCCGTGCAAGGCTGCGGACAGCCGTGGACGGGCGGCCAGCTGGTCCAGATAGGGCGCGGCAAGAAAGATCCACAGGAAACACGGAACAAACGTGGCCCAGAGCGCGACGGCACCGGCAGCAAGTGCCAAAGGGATGCCGCCCGAAATCTGCCCCGTCAGCATGGCCACAAATTGCGTCACCAATATCAAGGGACCCGGCGTTGTTTCCGCCAGCCCCAGCGCATCAATCATCTGATCTGTGCTGATCCACTGATACTTGTCGACGACGGTTTGGGTCATATACGCTAGAACCGCATAGGCGCCGCCGAAGGTAACAACAGCCAGGCGGGCGAAGAACCACCCGAGATCGCTCAGCAATTTTTGCCCAGTCACGCTCAGCAACACCAATGGGCCAAGCCATAGGGTCAGCCAGATGGCACAGGTGCGCAGCGGGCGCGTCGCACTTGGGGCAGGGGGTGTTTGGGCGGTGCTGGCCTCACCCTTGAAACTCAGATACCCCCAAAGCGCTGCAGCTAGAATGATCAAGGGAAAAGGCAAGTTAAAGGCAAAGATTGCAACAAAGCCCAATCCGGCGATTGCCCGGTGTTCCACATCGGTCAGGGCTTTGCGCGACAGGTTTCTAAGCGCCTGAAGGACAATGATGATTACCGTGGCCTTCACCCCAAGGAAAGCGGCCTGAACCAGAGGCAGATCACCAAAAGCTGCGTAAAGCCCGACCAAAACGGCGATGATCAGCGCGCCAGGGATGACGAACAGGCCGCCGGCGATCAACCCTCCGGTCACGCCGCGCAGCCGCCAGCCGGCGTAAGTGGCAAGTTGCATGGCCTCGGGCCCGGGCAACAGCATGCAAAGAGACAGCGCCCGCAGATACGATTGTTCGTCCAACCACGGGCGTTTTTCCACCAATTCGTGATGCATCAGTGAGATTTGCGCCGCAGGCCCCCCAAAGGACAAAAGCCCGATGCGTCCAAAGATACGAACCAGCTCCGATAGGGTCGGGGTCATGATTTGCGATCCATTGGCCAGTCGTGTTGTTCTTCAAACCCGTCGCGCGCCCAGCGATACAGCGCATCGTACAGGTGCATTCCTGCAGCAAGATTTTCGTGATCGTCGCGGTATTGCCGGGACAACCCGACAGAGACCGCAAGCAACCCGGCAGCTTCTGGTGCAAGGTCATGCCGATTGGTGTCTGCGGCCCGAACGACCGTTGCAAGCCGATCCAGCGCGGGCGTGTGCAGTGCGAATTCGTCCAGCATCGTGTCAAAGGTGCATTTGTCTTGCCTGTGGCTCCAATGAGCGCCTTCGACGTCAAAAGGGGTCGCGTCAAATATTGCAGCGGTGGCTTCGACTTCCGACGGGGCAACAAACAGGAACCGAGCATTTGGGTCCACAAACCGCCGGATCAGCCAGGGGCAAGCGATGCGATCGATCTTTGGGCGGTGTCGGGTCACCCAAAGGGAACCTTTGGGCTGCAGCATCGAAAATGCTTTCGCAGGCACACGCGGAGCGTCTGGCATGTCTCGCCACGCAAACATACCTCCCTCCAGATATTCGGCTTTTACACCTTCGCCTCGCAACCAAGAAACAACGGCCTGGCTGAGCTTCTTGCCTTTCTGGCAAACCACGACTGCAGGTCGCTCACCGATCAGGTTGACCAGCCCTTCGATATCCTTTGCAGGATGGCGCATAGAGCCGGGAATAAGATTGGGGTCAGCCTCAAAATCCGCATCCATACAGATGTCGATCAGTATGGGGCCCTGCGGCGTACCTATCAGTCTCAACAATTGCTTTGGGGTGATCGAGTATGGTGCGGGCATAGCATGTCTCCTGGTTTTGTCGGATACATGCGAAACTTGGGCTGACGCCTCACGGGGTGTTCGCAATCTTACCCCATGGCACTTGCTACCGCGTAAGCGCCGAGGGGGTCAAGAATGCTTAGGCGATCAAGCCCAATCCAGCCTTTGACCGGTCATACACACAGGCAAAGTGTCCTGCGGAAACTGGCCGAGCTGTTCGAAGAGTGAGATGAAATCGAACTGGTTATACGCCTCAACCATTCGACCGTTTTTGATCCGCCCCATGACGCTGCCGGTGGCCTGAAGCGGGGCACCATTATCGGCGCGTGTCGTACGCAAGTGAATGATGGCGGATACCCAATCGCCGTTTTCGATGATTTTGGGCATGTCGACCTGAATATCGCCAAGGATATGGCGAAAGGCCATGACAAGATCCCGGAAATCATCCGCGCCGACCAGCATTTCCGGAATAAGCCCTTCAGCCATGGCTTCGGGGGCAAAATACTGGTCAATCGCGTCTGTATTGCCGTTTTCCCAAACTTCGGAATACCACTCTCTGAGTAGATCTGCGTGCGACATCCCAGCTCTCCTTATTCTGCTGGGGTCAGCATGAGACCAAATAGTGAAAAAACTCTGAACATGAACATGCTCAGCGAAAAACTCAGACTTTAAGTAGAAAGTGCAGGTTTCTGTTGCCAGGTACCTGCGAACCCCGCCTTACGCGGCTAGGCGCAAGGGCTTAAGTTTCGGTCTTGCTACTGCTTACGCAGCAACTGCAACCGGAGCACGATTGTCATTTGCAATTGTACTTTTCGGGCCGATACGGTGGCACCCCGCCGAGACAAAGCTAACCCCTTTAGACGTTCGTCGATCCTATTTCGGCCCCATGATCCCCAAATGAAGGATGTTGGTGGAGCCGCCGGGTACCGCCCCCGGGTCCGATCCGCTTATTACGAGCGCGTTTATGTCCATAGTCCCGAAGGACATACCCTATATAGGTGAGCCAGCGGCCGGATGCAAACCGGGAATCGTACCGGGCCTTTGAAATAATTACAGTAGGTTAGGCGGCCCTATTGATGTTTGCCAGTATCAACCAAAGCGCAAGGACCAGTTCGATTCCACCAAAAGTAACCGCTTTGAACAAAGGCGGGTTGTCCAGAAAGACTGAAACAAACCGGCCCAATGCCGCGCCCGCATAGACAACCCCTAGCATGGCGTAGGCCATCGGGTTGTTGAGGATCAAAACCGCCACCCCAGTGACGACGAAAAGCCCGCCGACCGAAGCACGCATCTCGCTCAGTCCCATGTTGCTGTTGGTGGTGCTCAGATCCAGCGCGCCCAAGGTAAAACTGGGCGCGAGAAACCCGAACAGGCCGAACCCAATGGTCATGAGGGCTGCAATCACGTTCAAAGCGGTGGTCATTTCATTTTCCTTACGCCGGATTACGTCGCTGCTGCGCCACGTCTTGCGCTAATTGTCTTGTGTAGCTCTCAAGTTCAACTAGCGTCGTGTCCACTTTGGTCGAGTCGCGATCTTCCAGCGCGTCGGCGATCTGATTGTGGAAGGCAATAATTGCTTCCCGAGACCGCGCCGTGAAAGTGATCATGTTCATCAGCGGCTGCATCGCCTCGACCGCGCCGGCCAGTTGATAAGACAGTACGGGATTGCCGGCACCATCAACCAGCGCTCGGTGAAACGCCACGTCCGAGGCGCAGAATGCCTCATCCGTCAGGCCCGGTTGGGATTGGCGGTGAACTTCGGCCCGCATGGTGGCCAGTTGATCTGCGGTTCGGCGTTGCGCGGACAAGGCGGCGCAGGCGCGTTCGAGAGCGAAGCGCGCTTCGCAGGCGGTGTCGAAACTGATCGCATTCATCGACAGCAACAGGGTCGAAGTCGTTATCTGCTGAGAATACGCGCCCTCAAAACTCAACCGGTTCACAAATGCACCACCGCTTGCACCGCGTTGCGTGCGGATAAGGGATTGTGCCGCCAGACGCTTCAAAGCCTCGCGCACGGTTGGGCGAGACACCTGGAATTGCTCGGACAATTCCGCCTCGGACGGCAAACGTTCATCCACGATCAATTCGCCAGAGATGATCGCGTCACGAATGGCCTGAGCGATCTGCGCAGACAGATCAGCAGGTTTTTTTGGGTCGATTTTCATATTCCGGGGACCGTCGGTGAATTTTTATTTGTCTGACATTTAAAAGTCTGACATTTGAAAAGCAAGGATTGAGTCGGGAGGAGCGCGTGAGTCGCACAGTTCTACGCACTGCATTTTGGCTGGGGTTTTATGCCCTGATCCTGTCCGCGTGGTGGGTCATGTTCACCATGAGTCGCGACATGGATCTGGATTGGATCGGTCGTCCCGGTCCAATGGGACAGGCCATGGCCGCGATGGATCCGCGCATGGACATGTATATGCCCATGGCCGAGTTTGGCCCGCTGTTCTGGATGTGGGCTATCATGATGGCGGCTATGATGCTGCCGACGCTCGTGCCGACGTTGCGCAGCTATGACGATCTGATCCGCAGTGCCAATGGCTCGCGCGCAGGTTGGTTGGGTGTTCTATCCGGGTATCTGGTCGTCTGGGTTGGCTTTGCAGCTTTGATCACCGGTGTTCAGTTGGTGCTGTTGTTTGGTGGGGTCGTTGACATGCTGGGCATCGGCAAATCCGGGTATTTCGCGGGCGGCCTGATGATCGCCATCGGCGCATTTCAGTTCACCCGCGCGAAAGAGGTCTGCCACGGCGTCTGCCATGCCCCCATGACCTATTTTCTGGGGCACTGGAAAACCGGGTTCACTGGCGGATTGCGCATGGGGCTGGGACTGGGCGCGTTTTGTGTGGGCTGCTGCTGGGGCTTCATGGCGCTCGGCTTTGTTGGCGGTGTCATGAGCCTGTTGTGGATGGGCCTAGCGACCCTGTTCATGGTTTTGGAGAAACTACCCCAGATCGGACACGCAGTGACCCGACCGATGGGATTTGCATTGATTGCGGGCGGTCTTGTTCTGCTCGTCTATCCAATAAGCTACGGAGGATAAACCTATGGCTAAGAACAGAAAAACAGAGGCCGACAAGCTGCCGATCAGTCAGCGCATTGACAGCCGTATGCCTAATCCCAAGCGGCGCGAGATGAGCCCGACAGATTGGGCAATCAAAGGCGAATTGATCCTGAACTGCTCATGCGATGTGTTCTGCCCCTGCGTGGTTTCGTTGGGCGCGCATCCTCCGACCGAGGGGCATTGCCACGCGTGGATGGGTATTATCGTTGATGACGGTCACTATGAGGGCGAAGATCTGTCCGGTCTGAATGTCGGGCTGCTGGTCGATATTCCGGGCCGAATGGGCGAAGGCCAGTGGAAAGTGGCCGCTTATGTAGATGAGCGTGCCAGCGGCAAGGCCTACAACGGTCTGTTGCAAATCTTCAGCGGTCAAGCGGGCGGGACCACCGGTTTGTTTACCATGCTGGTCAGCGAGATTATCGGGGCCGAGCGCGCGCCGGTTCAGATTGAGCGCGACGGCAACAAGCGCCGCATCGCGATTGGCCGCAAGATTCAGGGTGAGATTGAGATGCTGGGCGGCAAGGACCCCGAGCATCCGGTCATGGTGTCGAACTCGAAGTATTGGATGGGGCCGGACATCATCGTTGCACGTGGGACGAAGTCCAAAGTGCGCGACTACGGCCGTGTTTGGGACTTTGGCGGCAAATCCGCCGAAATCTGCCCAATCGACTGGCATGGGCCCAAGTGATGATCACCGCCGCCTATGCGCAAGAGATGGCTCGGTATAATCACTGGCAAAACAGCCAGTTGAAGGGGTTCCTTGCAGCGCTTTCGAATGAGGAACTGACGCGCGAGCGCGGAGCATTTTTTGGTTCGATCCTGGGCACGGCAAATCATCTGCTTTGGGGGGACTGGATATGGATGTCGCGGTTTGACAAAGGGCAGGGTCCCGGCGGCGGCATCCCGGAAAGCCCGTCACTCTGCGCCGATCTGGCAGAATGGTTGCCGCTGCGCGATCAAATCGACCAGCGGATCTCTCAATGGTCTGCGTCTTTGAATGACGAGGATCTGCGCGGCCCCTTCACATGGTTCTCGGCCGCAAAAGAAGCCGATGTCACGAAACCCTATGCGCAATGCGTCATTCATTTCTTCAACCACCAAACACATCACCGGGGTCAGCTGCATCAGATGTTGACCGAAACAGGTTCTGCTGCACCGGTGAGCGATCTGGTTTTTCTGCCTGAGGAGGCTTAAGTGGCACAGATCTCACTCTCGCGTCGCCTGCGCCGAACCCCTTTTTCGGATGGTGTCGAGGCTGCAGGGGTTAAAGGATTTACGGTTTATAACCGTATGTTATTGCCCACTGTTTTCGAATCCGCTGAGGCGGATTATCGGCACTTGAAAAGCCATGTGCAGGTTTGGGATGTCTCATGTGAACGGCAGGTCGAACTGCGTGGGCCGGACGCCGCGCGGCTGATGCAGATGCTAACGCCACGGGACCTGCGGAGGATGTTGCCCGGTCAGTGCTTTTACGTTCCCATTGTCGATGAAACAGGCGGAATGCTGAATGATCCTGTGGCGGTGAAGCTCTCGGAAGATCGGTGGTGGATTTCGATTGCCGACAGTGACTTGCTGCTTTGGGTCAAGGGCATTGCCAACGGATACCGTCTGGATGTGCTGGTCGACGAACCCGACGTATCTCCGCTGGCGATACAGGGGCCGAAGGCGGATGATCTGTTGGCCCGAGTCTTTGGCGACCGTGTGCGTGACATTCGCTTTTTTAAGTTCGACAAGTTCGAATTCGAGGGACGTGAACTCGCGATTGCGCGTTCCGGGTATTCCAAACAAGGTGGTTTCGAAATCTATGTCGAGGGTTCGGACATCGGTATGCCCTTGTGGAATGCGCTGTTTGCGGCGGGCGAAGACCTGCACGTCCGTGCGGGCTGTCCCAATCTAATCGAACGGATTGAGGGTGGGTTACTGTCATACGGCAACGATATGACCGACGACAACACGCCGCATGAATGCGGTTTGGGCAAGTTCTGTAACACCCATACGGCGATCGGTTGTATTGGCCGAGACGCTCTGCTGCGCGTGGCCAAGGAGGGTCCGGTTCAGCAAATCCGTCCGATCGCAATCGACGGCGACGCCGTGCCACCATGCGACCGCCCTTGGCCGGTAGTGGCTGCAGGCAAGCGGATTGGCCAGATTACGTCGGCCGCTTGGTCCCCGG
Organism: Ruegeria sp. A3M17; assembly: GCF_003318255.1. Classification (GTDB taxonomy): domain Bacteria; phylum Pseudomonadota; class Alphaproteobacteria; order Rhodobacterales; family Rhodobacteraceae; genus Ruegeria. The sequence goes on along the minus strand of NZ_QOCF01000025.1, from coordinate 109,582 downwards.
ATTTCGACACCAATGTTTCAATTGGAATGGTCAAACTGAGCCATTGGGAACCCGGCACACGGATCGAAATTGAAACACCGGACGGAATGCGTGGCGCTACCGTGCGAGACAAGTTTTGGATATGAACGGGAATTATCAGTTCAGCAAAGGCTGGTGACTGGTTGAAAAGAAAGGAAAGTTGAAATGTTCAATGCGTTGGTAATGGATAAGGACGAAGACAGCGGACTGGCAAGCGCTTCGGTCAAACAGCTTTCCGTTGGGGATCTGCCCCATGGCGAAGTAACAATCGCTGTTGAGTATTCAACGGTGAACTACAAGGACGGCCTTTGTATGTCGCCGAAGGGAGGCGGGCTGGTTCGCAGCTACCCGCACGTGCCCGGCGTTGATTACAGCGGCACGGTCGAGGCGTCCTCGGACGATCGCTATAAGCCCGGCGACAAGGTCGTTCTGACCGGCTGGCGCGTGGGTGAAGCGCATTGGGGTGGATATTCCCAAAAAGCCAACGCCCTGGCCGACTGGTTGGTTCCCTTGCCCGATGGTTTGGACACACGTCAGGCCATGGCTGTGGGCACGGCCGGTTTCACAGCAATGTTGGCGGTTATGGCGCTTGAGGATCAAGGTATGCAGCCGGGACATGGTCCTGTCCTGGTGACCGGGGCTGCTGGCGGTGTTGGTTCGGTTGCGACCGCCATTCTGGCCAATTTGGGCTATGAGGTAGCTGCCGTGACAGGTCGGCCAGAAGCGGGTGATTATCTGAAATCACTCGGCGCCACCACGATTGTCCCACGTGAGGACATCAATGAAACCGTGAAACGCCCGTTGGAAAGCGAGTCCTGGGCCGGGTGCATTGACGCGGTGGGGGGCGAGATGTTGGCACGAGTGCTGGGTCAGATGAAATACGGTGCCTCAGTCGCAGCCGTTGGTCTGGCCGGAGGGGCAGGGCTGCCTGCAAGCGTCATTCCGTTCCTGCTGCGCGGCGTCAACCTGCTGGGCATCGACAGTGTGATGCAGCCCTATGACAACCGGGTGCGTGCATGGCAACGCGTCGCAACCGACCTGCCGATGAACATGCTTGAGGCAATGGTCCATCCCGCGACTCTGGGCGATCTGCCTCAATTGGGTGCGGATATCCTAAAGGGGCAGGTCAAAGGCCGTGTTGTGGTCGATGTAAACGCCTGATTCCTATGCACATGACCGACCAGACTGACATCAGTGCTGGTCGGTTCGGTTGCCATTGAAAGAACCCGAAAATACCAGAAACACCTCTGGTCATTGGCGCAATTCCGGATCATCATTGCTATACATCCCAATTGCGATGGACTATGAGCCATGCAAAACAGCACCTGAAGACGGGGAGTGAGCAGCATGTCTGACGATTTTGAATTGGACACCGACGATCTGAAGCGCCGCATGGACGGCGCCATGGGCAACCTGAGAACCGAATTCGCTTCGCTGCGAACAGGCCGTGCGTCGGCGTCGATGCTGGAACCGATCATGGTTGACGCCTATGGGTCGATGACCCCGATCAATCAAGTTGGTACCGTGAACGTCCCCGAACCGCGTATGGTGACGGTGAATGTTTGGGACAAAGGCTTGGTGGGCAAGGTTGAAAAAGCGATCCGCGAAAGCGGTCTGGGCATCAACCCACAGCTGAACGGCACCATCATCATGCTGCCGATCCCCGAATTGAACGAAGAACGCCGCCGCGAGCTGGGCAAGGTTGCCGGGCAATATGCCGAACACGCCCGCGTTTCGATCCGTAACGTCCGTCGCGACGGCATGGATCAGATCAAGAAAGCCAAGGCTGACGGCATGTCAGAAGACGATCAGAAATTCTGGGAAAGTGAAGTTCAGGACCTGACCGACCAGATGATCAAGAACGTAGACGCCGCGCTTGAAAACAAGCAGGCCGAGATCATGCAAGTCTGAGCCCGCATCATGCCTGACACCTCTCAACCCGCATCCGCCACAGGACCGCGCCATGTCGCCATCATCATGGATGGGAACGGTCGTTGGGCACAGGCGCGCAACCGGCCTAGGCTGTTTGGGCATCAGGCCGGTGCCCGGCGGGTACGGGAAGTGGTTGAGGCCTGTCCGGACTTGGGCATCAAGTATCTGACCGTCTTTGCATTCTCAACCGAGAACTGGAAACGGACCCAGGTCGAAGTAGCCGGGCTGATGAGCCTGTTTCGACGGTACATCATCAAAGAAGCGCGCAACTTGACCAAAGCTGGTGTGCGCGTACGCTTTATCGGCGATCGGGTTCGACTGGATTCCAAGCTGACCGAACTGATGGACACTTTAGAGGCTGCAACCCAACACAACGATCTGGTGCATCTGACCATTGCGTTAAATTATGGCGGGCGGGATGAGGTTGCCCGGGCGACCAAACGGTTGGCGCGTGACGTCGCCGAAGGCCATTTGCGTCCCGAGGATGTGGACGAGGAAACCCTGCCCAAGTATCTGGATACGCACGTTCTTCCCGATCCGGATTTGGTGATCCGGACCAGCGGCGAAGCCCGTATATCCAACTTTCTTTTGTGGCAATCGGCCTATTCGGAATACGAATTCATCGACACGCTCTGGCCTGACTTCACTTCGGCCGAGCTGGAACGGCTGTGCCGAAACTTTGGAAGCCGTGACCGGCGGTTCGGAGCGGTTCCGGCATGAGCGAGGGCCGATGGTCTGACCTAACTGCCCGTGTTCTGTCTGCTGCGGTGCTTGTGTGCATCGGTTCGGTCGAAGTGTGGCTGGGCGGGCTGTGGTTCGAAGCCTTTATCGCAATCGCCTGCGGATTGATGACCTGGGAACTCGTGCGGATGATCGATCCGGACCGCAATGGTGTGGCGATCCAGTTGGGCATTCTCACCGGTGTTGCGGTCGTGCTCAGCTATCATCTTCCACCGCTTTATACGCTGCCATTCCTGCTTGCACCGGCCTTGGTCGGGGCAGGGCAAATCAGCCGCTCCAAGGGGATCTACGCGCTTTTCGCTCTCTGGATCGCTGCGTCGGGTCTGGGCTTCATCTCAATCCGCGAAAACATGGGGTTCGGCTGGATGGTCTGGCTTATCTCGGTGGTCGTGGCAACGGATGTTGCCGGCTATTTTGTTGGCAAAACCTTTGGCGGACCTAAGTTCTGGCCAAAGGTCAGCCCAAAGAAAACATGGTCGGGCACGGCAGGCGGGTGGGCTGCAGCAGCTGTGGTTGGAACGATCTTTGCTGTGCATGCCGGTTTTGGCGTCATGTTTGTGGTGATTTCGGTGCTTGCGTCGATGGCCAGTCAGGCCGGGGACATTGTCGAAAGCGCAACAAAGCGCAAATTCGCGGTCAAGGACAGCTCGAACCTGATACCAGGTCATGGCGGGTTTCTGGATCGCTTTGACGGCATGATGGGTGCGGCCTTGTTCGTTTTGATAGCCGGGATTCTCTATTCCCCCGGAGCGATGTGATGCGCAAAATCTCAATCTTCGGCGCGACCGGATCAATTGGGCAAAACACAATCGATCTGATTGATCGCGACCCTTCGTCCTATGACGTCGTCGCGCTTTCGGGCGGGGCGAATATCGAAAAACTGGCCGAAGATGCCCGGCGTTTGAACGCCGATGTGGCAATTACGGCCTACGAAGGCCGGCTGGATGATCTGCGCGCGGCCCTTGCAGGTTCGGGCGTCGAAGTGGCCGCTGGTCAAAATGCGCTGACCGAAGCTGCGGCACGGCCTGCCGATTGGGTTATGTCGGCCATTGTCGGCGCCGCCGGTCTGGAGCCGGGCCTAGAGGTACTCAGGCAAGGCGGCACGCTGGCGTTGGCCAATAAGGAAACGCTGGTCTGCGCCGGCGCGTTGGTACTTGAGACAGCCAAAGCAAACAACGCGCGGCTTTTGCCGGTCGACAGCGAACATTCAGCCGTATTTCAGGCGCTTGTCGGCGAGGATATGTCTGCGGTCGAGCGTATCATTATCACTGCAAGTGGCGGCGCCTTTCGCGATTGGCCGCTGAGCAAGCTGGCGCATGCAACGGTCGAGCAAGCCTCGAGCCATCCGAACTGGGATATGGGGCAGCGGATCACAATCGACAGCGCATCTATGTTCAACAAAGCGCTGGAGCTGATTGAAACCAAAGAGTTCTTCGGCGTGTCCCCGGATCAGATCGAAGTGCTGGTGCACCCCGAATCCATCGTTCACGCCTTAGTCGGGTTCCAGGACGGCGCTGTCATGGCCCATATGGGTGCACCGGATATGCGCCATGCCATCGGGTACGCTCTCCACTGGCCCGACCGAAAGGGTTTGCCGGTCGAACGGCTGGACCTTGGCAAACTTGGGCAGCTGAGGTTCAGTGAACCCGATGAGGCGCGGTATCCCGCGCTGCGCTTGGCGCGCGCCGTGATGGCACGCGGTGGCCTGTCAGGTGCTGTGTTCAACGCCGCCAAAGAACGGGCGTTGGATCGGTTCGTCGCGCGCGAAATCGGTTTCCTTCAGATGGCCGAGATAGTCGAGGCCGTTCTGGACAGATTCGAGGCCGCAGGTGGCCTTATTGATGCCCCTTTAACTCTTGATAACGTGCTGCAAACGGACCATTTGGCACGTACATGGGTAGATGACATCGTCATCCAACGAGCAGGATAAAATTTTGGACGTACTTTCTCTGATCCCTCAGTTTGGCAATTTGCTGTACACGATCATTGCCTTTGTCATCGCACTTTCGGTGATCGTCGCGGTGCACGAGTACGGCCATTACATCGTTGGACGCTGGTCCGGTATCCATGCCGAGGTGTTCTCGGTTGGGTTTGGCCCGGTTCTCTGGAGCCGCATCGACAAGCGCGGCACGCGGTGGCAGATCGCCGCGCTGCCTTTTGGTGGGTATGTCAAATTCCTAGGCGATGCGAATGCGGCGTCGGGCAAAGACGAAACCGCGATGGAGGAAATTACCGAACAGAGCCCGGAGGATTTGCGCCGCACTATGCATGGTGCACCTCTTTGGGCCCGATCGGCCACGGTTGCCGCAGGCCCGGTTTTCAATTTCATCATGTCGATCCTGGTGTTTGGTCTGATTTTCCTGACCCAGGGCGTGACCAAAGACCCATTGACCGTTGGGACCTTGCACTCTTTGCCCGGCACTGTTCAGCAATTGCAGGACGGTGACGAAATCGTCGCCATTGGCGGTGTGGCTGTGCCCGATTTCGACGAGGCGGGCGCATGGGCCGACTTTGTTGACGTGTTGCCGGTGGAACCGGTTCTGGATTATACGGTCATCCGCGATAGTCAGACCATGGATGTGACCGGTCCCTGGCTGTTTCCGCCCCTGATTCAACAGGTTACGCCTCGTAGTGCGGCCATGGATATCGACCTTAAGCGTGGTGATGTCATCACGTCGGTCAACGGGGACCCGATCTTTGCATTTGATCAGTTGAAGGAGCATGTCGAAGGGTCCGACGGGAGGGTTCTGCTATTGAATGTCTGGCGCGACGGGGCAGATCTTGAGTTCGCACTTGCCCCACGCCGCACGGACGAGCCGCAGTCAGAAGGCGGCTTTGTCACGCATTGGCGCATCGGTATCGTTGGCGGCATGATGTTGGAACCTGCGACCGAGGCGGCTGGTGTTCTTGAATCCATTTCCGGCGGTGCACGTCAAACTCTGCGCATTATAGACGGGTCGCTGTCGGGTATCTGGCACATGGTTACAGGGGCCATAAGCACCTGCAACATGTCCGGCCCCATTGGTATTGCCGAAACCTCCGGGGCGATGGCCAGCCAAGGTGCGCAAAGCTTCATCTTCTTTATCGCTGTGCTGTCTACGGCTGTCGGGCTGCTGAACCTGTTTCCGATCCCTGCATTGGATGGCGGGCATCTGGTGTTCTACGCATATGAGGCTGTGGCAGGTAAACCACCAAGCGATGGTGTGCTGAAGGTTCTGATGGGGGTAGGGATATCGTTAATCCTGGGTCTGATGGTCTTTTCCGTGTCCAACGATCTGTTCTGCTGATTGTGGCTGCGGGCGCCAACAAAAGCCGCATTTTCGCCCCAATCCGCGCTTAGCCTACCTGCGTCTAAATTTTTGTGTCAGAGGCTCAAATGACAAACACGCTGCGGAAATCTTATCACAGTTTTAGATTCCTGTTCATGCTGAACTGGGACGTTCTGCTGTTTTTCGGCGCGACCGCACTGGCGATTGGTGGCTGGGCTGTCGTTGTCAGCATGTGATTCTCGCCACATTTTAAATACAACTTGCAGCGGCCCACTGGGCCGCTTTGTGTTTTCGTCTTTTGACAAGGAAACTTAATCTCGCTACTCAACAATAAAGTCCTAAAATTCTGGGTAGAGAAAAAAATGACTGATAGGCGAGGCGCAGGCACATCCTGCGGGGGGCAGAAGCCAACAAACAAGATTTTGTGGCAGACGCTACGTATTTTTTCCTTTGTAATTATAGCTAGCTTAACCTTCTTACCGGAGGTTGCGCGCGCGCAAAGCTACACTATCAATTCGTTCGATGTTGAGGGTAACAGGCGGATCGAAAGTTCGACAATTATTGCCCGGACTGGAATCCAACCCGGCCAGACAGTGACTGCCGGACAGTTGAACGACGCGTTTCAGCGTTTGCTTGACAGTGGTGTTTTTGAGACAGTTGAACTGACGCCGCGCGGGAGCACTCTGGTGATCGAGGTCGAAGAATATCCGACGATCAACCAGATCAGCATCGAAGGCAATCGTCGCGTAAAAGACGATCTTTTACTTGAGGCCATCAATTCTCAGCCCCGCCGGGTTTTCACACCACAGCTTGCTGAAGCCGACGCGGATCAGATCGCCGAAATCTATTCAGCGCAGGGCCGCGTTTCCGCGACTGTTATCCCGCGCATCATTCGCCGCAGCGACAACCGCGTCGATCTTGTCTTTGAAATTGCCGAAGGCACCACGATCGAGGTCGAGCGTGTAAGCTTCGTCGGCAATCGGGCATACTCGGATCGCCGCTTGCGCCGAATTCTTGAGACAAAGCAGGCCAACATTCTGCGTACCTTCCTGCGCGGCGACACGTTTATCGCTGACCGGATTGAGTTCGACAAGCAAGTCATTCGCGACTTTTATCTTTCGCGTGGATACGTGGATTTCCGCGTGAACAGCGCAAACGTCGAATTCACCCGCGAACGTGACGCGTTCTTCCTGGTGATGAACATCACCGAGGGGCAGAAGTTCTCGTTCGGTAAGATTTCGACCGTCAGTGAAATTCCCGGGGTGGATCCCGCCGTATATCAAGCGGCGTTGAAAATCCGTCCGGGTGTGACCTATTCCCCGTCTCTGATTGAAAGCTCGATCGCGCGTCAGGAACGGTTGGGTTTGAAACAGGGTGTTGATTTCCTGCGGGTCGAACCGCGGGTCACACGTAACCCCCGCGATCTGACGCTGGACGTTCAGTTTGTTCTGACCAGAGGTCCGCGGATTTTTGTTGAACGTATCGACATCGAAGGCAACACAACGACACTGGACCGCGTGATCCGCCGCCAGTTCGATACGGTCGAAGGTGATCCGTTCAACCCGCGCGAAATCCGCCAGAGTGCCGAACGTATCCGTGCCCTTGGGTTCTTCGCCGTGGCTGACGTTGAGCCGCGCGAAGGGTCCACGCCCAGCCAAGTGATTGTGGATGTGGATGTCGAAGAGCAGCCCACCGGCTCGCTGAGCCTCGGTGGTAGCTACTCGATTTCCGACGGTTTCGGGATTGCAATTGGACTGAACGAATCCAACTTCCTGGGTCGTGGTCAAAACCTTGGCTTGACCCTTTCGACGGCGCAGGATTCCGAGCAATACATCATTAACTTCACCGAACCATATTTGCTGGGTCGCCGGTTGCAGTTCGATCTTGGTCTTGGCCTGGCATCGACGAATTCGAGCTTTGCAAGCTACGATACCAAGCGCGTCTTCTTCGAGCCGCAGCTGAGCTACGCGATCAGCGAATTGTCTTCGCTCCGTCTCCGCTATGGTTGGAACCGCAGCGAGATGACGCAGCAGGACGATGAAGTGAACGGTGCTGTTATCGCTTCGGAAATCGAGCAGGGCAAACGGACATCCAGCACACTGGGCGTATCTTACCTCTATGATAGCCGACGCGGTGGTCTGAACCCGAATGCGGGCGTTTTGTTTGAGGTGGGCGTTGATGCGGCCGGTCTTGGCGGCGACAACGAGTTCTACAAAACCACAGCGCGCGGTATTGCGCAGACACGTGTCCTGAACGAGGAAGTTGTTCTGCGGGCATCGATGGAAGTAGGTGCACTGCATTGGCAGGGCGACGACTTCAGCCGAGTGCTCGACCGCTTCTTGATTGGTCCGAACACGTTCCGTGGCTTTGAACCTGCGGGCCTGGGTCCGCGAGACCTGTCGAACGGCCAGGACGATGCGATCGGTGGTAACTACTACTGGGTTGCCCGCTTTGAATCAGACTTCCCACTTGGCCTGCCCGAAGAACTGGGTTTGCGCGGCGGTGTGTTCTACGATGTTGGTAACGTCTACAACATCAACAACGTGAACACTGCTGGTGCCGACATCGTGGGTGCGGACGGGTCTGTCCGCCATGTGATCGGTGTGTCGGTTCTGTGGGAAACGCCTTTTGGGCCTCTGCGGTTCAACTTCTCCAAAGCTTTGAAGAAAGAAGACTTCGACAAGGAACAGAACTTTGACCTGACTGTTCAGGCGCGGTTCTGATCGCCAGATGTTGAACCGGATATGTAATGAAGTGCAGGGCCCAATTCGGGCCCTGTGCGTTTTTCTGGTGCTGGCCTGCGTGTCGACCGCTCAGGCGCAGCAACTAGGCGTTCCTCAGGCGAATGTTCTGACACTGTCCAGCGACCGGTTGTTTTCCGAGTCGCAATTTGGTCGCCGCGTCATGCGCGAGATCGAAATCGAAGGCACATTGCTGGCTGACGAGAATGAACGGATCGTCGCTGAGCTGAGCAAGGAAGAAAAAGACCTGACCGAAAAGCGCGCAGAACTGCCAACCGAGGAGTTTCGCCCTCTGGCCGAGGCCTTCGACAATAAAGTTCAGTCGCACCGCGAAAGTCAGCGCGCCAAACTGGACGCCCTTGCACGCCAAAGCGAGGAAGCGCGGCAGACTTTTCTGGTTCTTGTGCAACCGATCCTGATCGAGTTGTTGCGCGAATCCGGGGCATCGGTGGTTATCGAGCGGTCCAATGTCTTTCTCAGCTCGGACCGAACCGATGTGACGGACACGGCGATTGCGCGGATCAATGAACAGATTGGCGATGGCAGCCAACTTGAAGACGAGAGCAAAGAATAGGTTTGCTTGCCCTTGAGGCGCGGTGTTGCTAACCACGCGTCAAAGAGAAATCCAGAACGGGACGACTGCACTATGACCACGGAAACCAAAAGCGCAGACATTCAGCTGATCCAGCGGATATTGCCTCACCGCTATCCGTTTCTGCTGGTCGACAAAGTCGTCGATATCTCGGGCTTTCAATCGGCTGTTGGCATCAAGAACGTCACCATGAACGAGCCGCATTTCCAAGGGCATTTTCCGGGAACCCCGATCATGCCGGGCGTGACCATTGTCGAGGCGATGGCACAGACCGCAGGGGTCATGCTGGGCGTGGGCATGGATGTGATCGACAGTGAGCTGCTGATCTATTTCATGAACATCGACAAATGCAAATTCCGTCGCAAGGTGATCCCGGGCGACGTGCTTGAGATGCATGTCGAAACGGTTCGCGGTAAAAAGGGTGGCAAGATCTTCAAGTTCAGTGGCCGTGCCACGGTCGAAGGAGAGGTCGCGGCCGAGGCCGAATTCTCGGCCTATGTCGACTGGGATATGGAAAAGACCAAATGAGCGGCATCCATCCAAGCGCAATCATCGAAGACGGCGCGCAGATTGGTGAAGGCTGCGTCGTAGGTCCGTTTTGCTATGTGGGTCCTCAGGTCAAGCTTGCGGATAGGGTCGAGCTGAAATCGCATGTCGTGGTGACCGGCGATACTTCGGTCGGTGAAGAGACCGTTATCTTCAACTTTTCGGTCATCGGAGAGATCCCGCAGGATCTGAAGTTCGGCGGTGAGAATACGCGCCTTGATATCGGCAAACGCAATCGGATTCGCGAACATGTCACGGTGAATACCGGGACCGATGGTGGCGGTGGCGTAACGCGGATCGGAGATGACTGTCTTCTGATGGCGGGCGTGCACGTGGCCCATGATGTTCAGATCGGCAATCGGGTGATCATGGTGAACCATGCCGGCGCAGCGGGTCATTGCATCATTGAGGATGACGTGATTGTCGGTGGTATCTCTGGATTGCACCAGTGGGTCCGCGTTGGGCGCGGCGCGATCATTGGCGCGTTGACCATGGTTCCGAATGACGTGATCCCATATGGCCTGGTTCAGGCGCCGCGTGGCGAACTTGATGGTCTAAATCTCGTCGGCCTCAAACGGCGCGGTGTCTCACGTGAGGATATTGCCGCTTTGCGGGCGGCCTTCCGCGAATTGTCGACTGGCGATGGTACGTTCATGGAGCGCGCGCACCGGGTCGGCGCGGATAACGAAAGCGAATACGTTCAGCGGATCGTCGATTTTGTCACCGGACATTCGGATCGGTCTTTCCTTACACCGGGGAAATAAACAATGCTGGCGCTGATTGCTGGAACAGGCGTTTTGCCGGGTGAAGTTGTCGCGCAACTGTCCGACCGCCCGGTGGTCTGCGCCATGGAGGGGTTCTGCCCGGACACTCTGACCCCGGATGTCGAGTTTCCCCTGGAACAGGTTGGAACCTTTCTCGCCGACATCAAGGCGCGGGGTGTGACCCAGATCTGCATGGCAGGTGCCGTAGGCCGCCCGCCCATTGATCCTGCAAGGATCGATGCTGCAACAATGCCTTTGGTCCCAATCCTGCAACAAGCCATCATGTCCGGCGATGATGCGGCGCTGCGCGCAGTCATCGGCATTTTTGAGGATGCAGGTCTGGAGGTTAAGGCAGCCCATGAAATCGCGCCGAACCTTCTTCCGAAACTGGGATGTCTGACGCAGGCGCAACCTTCTGAGGCTGATCTGGCTGATGCCGACCGCGCCTCGGGCGTCGTGCGGGCGATGGGTGCTGCGGATGTGGGGCAGGCCTGCGTGGTTTCAAAACGGCAGGCGCTGGCCATCGAAGGCATTTTCGGCACCGCATGGATGTTGCAGTCGCTGACTCAGCGCCCTGATGCGGGTGGCGGCATTCTGTTCAAAGCCCCGAAACCAGATCAAGACGTTCGTGCAGATCTGCCTGCGATCGGGCCTGATACTGTGTCCGGTGCCGTTGCGGCGGGCCTGTCGGGAATTGTGATCGAAAAGGGCGGCGTCCTTGTGCTTGAGAAAGACCGAGTGATTGCGGAATGTGATCGGCTTGGCCTGTTCCTTTTCGTTCGCGAGCGGACGAACTGATGCGGGTTTTCGTTGTCGCCGGTGAACCTTCGGGGGACCGGCTTGGCGGCGCGCTGATGGAAGGTCTGCGGTCTCTGGTTCCCGAGGTTGAATTCCAGGGCGTCGGCGGTCCATTGATGCAGGCGCAGGGGTTGGGCAGCCTTTTTCCCATGTCTGAATTGTCGATCATGGGACTGGTCGAGGTTCTCCCCAAGTTCTTTCACCTCAAACGTCGGATTTCTGAGACAGCGCAGGCTGTTCTGGATAGCAATCCAGATGTTCTGATCACCATCGACAGTCCCGATTTCTCATTGCGGGTTGCCAAGCTGGTCAAAGCGCAAAGTACTATTCGCACAGTTCATTATGTTGCCCCCAGCGTCTGGGCCTGGCGTCCCGGGCGTGCGAACAAGATGGCCAAGGTCATCGACCATGTACTGGCCCTGTTGCCATTCGAGCCGCCCTATATGCAGCGCGCGGGTATGGAATGTGACTTTGTCGGGCACCCTGTTGTCAGCGAACCAGTGGCGACCAAACAAGACATTCAGGCCTTTCGCGAGGCGTACGGTTTGGGCCAAGCGCCCATCGTTCTGGCCTTGCCCGGTTCGCGGCGGGGTGAGGTGGATCGTCTGGCTCCGGTCTTTGGTCAGGCGTTAAGCCTGTTTCTGAAACAGCGCCCTGACACGCGTGTCGTCGTACCAGCTGTGGCCCATATGGTTGATGCGGTCACCGAGCAAGTTAAGGACTGGTCAGGGTCGCCCGTCGTGGTTGACCCGCGGGACTTGCCTTCAGATCAGGCTCAGGCGCAGAAAAGGGCGGCTTTTGCTGCGTCTGACCTTGCGCTGGCAGCGTCTGGTACAGTTTCGTTGGAACTGGCCGCACAGGCCACGCCAATGGTGATAGCCTACAATCTGAACTGGCTGACGACACTAATCGCAAAGCGCATGGTGAATTTGGACACAGCGACGCTTGTCAATCTGGTGTCTGAAACGCACGCGGTTCCCGAATGCCTGCTGGATGATTGCGAGCCGGACAGGATTGCCTCGGCACTCTCAGACGTGGCCACCAGTCCGGATGCACAGCGCAGCGCGATGGACGTGACCATGGATCGTCTGGGGCGGGGCGGAGAAGCGCCGGGTCTGCGCGCCGCCCGAGCGGTTTTGAACAGGCGGCCCAATCGCCATGATTGAGCACATCCTGTTCGCATTTTCCGCCGCGATCGTGACCATATCAACTAACCTGGACAATCTGGTCATCCTGTTTGGCCTGATCATGGTGATGGAAACGCGCCGGGCCGTGTTTGGCTTTGCCGCGGCGCAAATGATAATTCTGAGCCTGTCGCTTGTGATTGCCAGCGGGTTGGATCACAGCCGGTTTCTGAATTGGGTCGGCTACCTTGGGGTTATCCCGCTGTCTCTGGGCCTTTATGGCATCTGGCAACAACGGAAAGGTTCGGGTGGGCGTCAATTGCCCGATACCGGGGCCATCACCTCGGTCGTCGCGCTGTTTTTGACGCTATCGATTGACACGCTGGCGGCTATGACTCCGCTGTTCGCGGATTCAACGTCAGCGTTTCGGTTGACGGCCTTGATCGGGGCTGGATGTGCACTGGCGACACTAATCGGAATTGCAAGTTGGGGCGCACCACGCGCACAGGTTTTAGGGCCGCGTTTTGCCCGCCTTGACAGGATTGCACCTTACATCATGGTGGCAGTCGGACTGTATATTCTGGTGAACAGCCCGACCGACGTCTTGTGATCCGGACGCCTCAGTAACCGCGCCAAATCCAGCCGCCGCCGTATATGCGGCTGCTTTCATTGGAATAGAACACGCAGGCCTGACCGGGCGAAATGCCTTCCTCAGGTGTCAGCAATTCGACTTCGGCAGTCGTTTCAGACAGAGGTCGGACAATCGCCTCACGTGGCGGGCGGGTCGACCGCACCTTGACCGACAGATGCCATTCGTCGCGCGACGTAAAAGGCTCATCCCCCAGCCAGTTGATCTCGCGCACCGGAACCGTGCGGGTTGCCAGCAGCTCTTTCGGTCCAACCACTACCTGTTTTTTGTCGACGTCCAGCTTCACCACATACAAAGGCTCACTCAGCCCGCCGATACCCAGACCGCGGCGTTGACCGATGGTGTAGTGGATGACGCCATTGTGCTGCGCCAGCACCCGACCGTCGGAATGAACGATCTCACCCGGTTCCGCCGCACCGGGGCGCAACTTTTCGATCACGCTGGCATAGTTGCCATCGGGCACAAAGCAGATGTCCTGACTGTCGGGCTTGTCCGCCACCGATAGACCATATTGCGCGGCCATTTCTCGGGTCGCATCCTTCGAGGGCAGGTGGCCCAGAGGGAAGCGCAGAAAATCCAACTGCTCGGGCGTGGTGGAAAACAGGAAATAGGATTGATCCCGGTTCGCGTCTTCGGCGCTGTGCAGTTCCGGCCCGTTCGCGCCCATCTTGCGCTGGATATAGTGACCGGTGGCCATGCAGTCGGCTTCAAGATCCTTGGCGGTTTCCAAGAGGTCCTTGAACTTCACGCGCTCGTTGCACCGGATACACGGGACCGGAGTCGCTCCGGCCAGATAGCTGTCGGCGAATTCGTCGATCACGGCATCTTTGAAGATGTTCTCGTAATCCAGAACGTAATGTGGAAAGCCGCGTTCCTCGGCCACACGCCGCGCGTCATGGATATCGATCCCCGCGCAGCATGCGCCTTTCTTGGTCAAGGCCGCGCCGTGGTCATACAGCTGCAGCGTCACGCCAACCACGTCATAGCCCTGATCGGCCAGATAGGCGGCAACAACTGAGCTGTCGACGCCACCCGACATAGCAACAACCACCCGCGTCTCTGACGGGGGTTTGGCAAAGCCAAGCGAGTTCAGCGGTGTCTCGGTATCGAGGGCCATGACGATTCCAGTGCGTATTAAGAAAGACCGGCAGAATATAGGAAAATTCTACACACTCTCAAGGGGCGGTTTCACGCGACATTAAGTAGGCTGTTGGCAGCTTTGTCGCAGCTGAAAAAGGGTCAAGAGATGTATTTGCACAAAGTCGAAGGGCCAAGGTCCGTAACCCTGCCGGATGGAACGGTTTTATCGCGTAACGATCTGCCACCTGCAGAGACGACCAGATGGGTCGCTTCGCGCAAGGTCATTGTGGTGCGCAGCGTTCTATACGGCCTATACGGCCTGATTTCGTTGTCGGACGCCAAAAAACGCTATGGGCTAAGCGATGAAGAGTTCAATTCCTGGGTTTCTGCGGTCGCTGAACACGGCGCGGATGCTCTGAAAGTCACTGCATTAAAAAAATATCGACAACCTAAAGATGAGTGTGAATAAATGATTCAACGGTAACGTCAGGTTAACCATTTTTGATCAGTCTCAATTTCAATTGGTAATTTGACCTTAATTGGAGCAGTAAATGCGTATACTTCTTGTCGAGGATGATCCGACCACATCGAAAAGCATCGAGCTGATGCTGACGCACGCCAATCTAAACGTTTATGCGACGGATCTGGGCGAGGAAGGCATCGATCTTGCCAAACTGTACGATTATGACCTGATCCTTCTGGACCTGAACCTGCCGGATATGAATGGACACGAAGTATTGCGTCAGTTGCGTATTGCGCGTGTTGAAACCCCCATCCTGATCCTGTCGGGCGCGGACGATACTGAAAGCAAAATCAAGGGCTTTGGCTTCGGCGCTGACGACTACATGACCAAACCCTTCCATCGCGAAGAACTGGTTGCCCGAATTCACGCAATCATTCGCCGGTCAAAAGGGCATTCCCAGTCCATCATTCATACGGGCCGGGTCGCAGTGAACCTGGATGCCAAAACCGTTGAGGTTGAAGGCAAGGCCGTTCATCTGACCGGCAAGGAATACCAAATGCTTGAACTGCTAAGCCTACGCAAGGGCACCACGCTAACCAAAGAGATGTTCCTGAACCATCTCTACGGCGGTATGGACGAGCCCGAGTTGAAAATTATCGACGTTTTCATCTGTAAACTGCGAAAAAAGCTCAGCAATGCGACCGGTGGCGAAAACTATATCGAAACCGTCTGGGGTCGGGGATACGTGCTGCGCGATCCCCAAAGCAACAGTCTGGACGAACGTCGGATCGCCGTCGGTGCCTGACTTTAGATGAAATCTGGTTGCCGTAGGTTCAGGGCGACCCCCTCACTCATGGAACAGCACATCTGGACCTAGCCATGGCCTCGCCCTATCACTGGGTTCAAAGACTATGTGACAGGGCGAGGCCATGAGCGACTCAATTGCGGTAACAGAGCTGACGGAAGATCAAGCACGTGCCGAGCTGGCGCGGCTCGCGGAATTGATTGCGCGGGCCAACACGCTGTATCACGCCGAGGACGCCCCCGAGATCTCGGATGCGGACTACGATGCGCTAAAGCGGCGAAACGCGGACATCGAGGCGCGTTTTCCTAAGCTGAAACGGTCCGACAGCCCCACTGATCAAGTGGGCGCTAGGCCGGCGGAGGGATTTTCAAAACTCTTACATGCAGTCAGAATGATGTCCCTGGGCAATGCGTTCAACGATGAGGACGTTTCCGATTTTGACCGGTCGATCCGCAAATATCTGGGGATGGGCGACACGGCCGAGCTGTCTTTTACAGCGGAGCCCAAGATTGACGGTCTGTCCCTGTCGCTAAGGTATGAACAGGGGAAACTCGTGCAGGCGGCGACCCGCGGCGACGGTGAAGTCGGCGAAAACGTGACTGCGAACGCGCGGACGATCTCGGACATTCCGCACAGCGTCGAAAACGCTCCGGAGGTTCTGGAGGTGCGCGGTGAAGTTTACATGTCGCATGAAGACTTCGACAAGCTGAACGCGCGACAGACAGAGCTGGGCGAAAAGGTATTTTCAAATCCACGAAACGCTGCCGCAGGGTCGTTGAGGCAGCTTGACGCGAAAATCACACGATCCCGTCCGCTGCGGTTTTTCGCTTATGCCTGGGGTGAGTTGTCAGCCCCCTTGGCCGATACACAAATGGGTGCCATTGAACGGTTGGCGGAATTCGGTTTCTCAACCAACCCACTGACAGCGTTGTGCGAAACGACAGATCAGATGATCAAGCACTACCGTAGCATCGAAGCGCAACGCGCAACGCTTGGTTATGATATCGATGGCGTTGTCTACAAGGTGAACGACTTGGCGCTGCAGGCCCGGTTGGGGTTCAGATCCACGACCCCCAGATGGGCCATCGCGCATAAATTTCCCGCCGAACTGGCATGGACAAGGCTGGAGGCAATCGACATTCAAGTGGGTCGCACGGGTGCGCTCAGCCCGGTTGCCCGGCTGCACCCGGTAACTGTTGGTGGCGTCGTCGTGTCCAATGCCACGCTGCATAACGAGGATTATGTCGCTGGTCGCGACGCAAAGGGCGGTACGATCCGGGATGGGAAAGATATTAGGGTCGGCGACTGGGTGCAGGTTTATCGCGCGGGCGACGTGATCCCCAAAGTGGCGGATGTCGACATTTCGAGACGTCCAGATGGCGCGCAGCCTTATGACTTTCCCACAACCTGTCCGGAATGCGGCAGTGATGCGGTTCGGGAAGAAGGCGATGCCGTCAGACGCTGCACCGGTGGGATTATTTGCCCGGCGCAGGCCGTTGAAAAACTGAAACATTTCGTATCTCGGAAAGCGTTCGATATCGAAGGGTTGGGCGCCAAGCAGATTGAAATGTTCTATGATGACCTGGACTTGGCGATCAGAACCCCGGTGGACATCTTCACCCTGCAGACCAGAGATTCGGCCAATCTGAACAAGCTCGCCAACCGTAAGGGTTGGGGTGCACAAAGTGCCGGGAACCTTTGGGCTGCAATTGACGAAAAACGTCAGATCCCATTCGGGCGCCTTCTTTTTGCATTAGGCATTCGACATGTCGGAGAAGCGGCATCGAACCTGATTGCTAACCACTATGTCGCCTGGGCAGAATTTGAACGCGCCGTCACCGCAGCCGCTGGTTTCGAAGGACCTGAGTGGGACGAGCTTTTGGGCATAGATGGCGTAGGTGATGTCATGGCGCGCGCGTTGGTTTCTACGTTTGCTCAGGACGCAGAACGCGCCAGCATCGACGCTTTGGTCGCGCAATTGGACGTGCAGGACGCCAAACGACCCGACACATCGGGCAGTCCGGTGGCTGGCAAGACGGTTGTTTTTACAGGGTCACTTGAAAAGATGACCCGCGCCGAGGCCAAAGCCCGCGCCGAAGCCCTGGGGGCCAAAGTCTCTGGTTCTGTCAGCAAGAAGACCGATTTGCTGGTGGCAGGCCCTGGTGCTGGGTCAAAAGCCAAGAAGGCAGCAGAGCTTGGGATCGAGACGCTGGACGAAGACGAATGGCTGCACCTGATCGGCACCACATGAGCAGCCGCCCTGAAATCCTGTTTCCCCTTTTCGCGGGGCTCGAGACTCTGGAGGGCGTTGGCCCCAAGACTGCGCAAACAATGGTGCAGGCGGGGATCGACTCGCCGCGCGATGTGCTGTTCGGCTTGCCCTACGCCGTCGTTGATCGCAGGCGACGCGATACAATCCAGGTGGCTGATCTGCCAACGACATTGACAGTTGAGGTCACGGTCGGCACCCACCGACCGTCGCGAAACAAGGGCGGGGCTTACCGCGTTCACGTCGAAGACACACAGACCGAGTTTCAGTTGGTCTTTTTTCACGCGCGTGGCGACTATTTGAAAAAAGTACTGCCGGAAGGCAGCCGTCGTGTGATCTCTGGCAAGCTCGAACTATTCGACGGCATGGCGCAAATGGTCCATCCAGATCACATGCTGCCCGTGGAAAGCGCGGATGACATACCAGAATTCGAGCCGGTTTATCACCTGACACAGGGCATCACCCAAAAAACGGCGTACAAGGCCGCACGTAGCGCCTTGACCCGCGCGCCACAGTTGGCTGAGTGGATTGACCCTGCGCAAGTGTCAAAACAGGGCTGGACGGATTGGGCGACAGCGATATCTGCCGCGCACAACCCACAGGGGGCGGATGATGTGGCCGCGCACGCGCCAGCCCGGGAACGCCTTGCCTATGACGAACTATTTGCCCATCAGGTGACGCTGGCTCTGGCGCGACAACGCGAGCGGAAGGCCCGGGGCATCGTGAGCGTCGGCACTGGTGCTCTGCAAGCTAAAGTTCTAGCTAATCTGCCTTACAAACCCACCGGAGCCCAGACGCGGGCGATTAAGGAAATAACCGCCGACATGGGCTCAGACGCACGGATGAACCGGCTGCTGCAAGGCGATGTGGGCGCGGGAAAAACTCTGGTCGCGTTCATGGCACTTTTGGTTGCGGTCGAGGCTGGTGGACAGGGTGTCATGATGGCGCCGACCGAGATTCTGGCCAGGCAGCATCTGGAAGGCTTGCGCCCGCTTGCGGAGGAGGCCGGAGTGGTTCTGGAAATCCTGACTGGGCGGGACAAGGGCGCTGAGCGGCGCGCCAAGCTGGCTGCGTTGAAACAGGGTGACATTCACATCCTTGTCGGCACCCACGCGGTGTTTCAAAGCGATGTGGAATTCCATGCTCTGCGGCTTGCCATCGTGGACGAACAACACCGGTTTGGCGTCCGCCAAAGGATGGAGCTGTCCGAAAAAGGGCAGGGCGCGGATGTTCTGGTGATGACCGCGACACCGATCCCGCGCAGCCTGGCCTTGGCGCAATACGGGGACATGGACGTCTCTGTTCTGGATGAAAAACCACCGGGGCGGAAACCAATCAAAACTGCGATTATCAGTACCGAGCGTATGGATGACGTCGTGGCGCATTTGCGTCGGGCTATCGATGAAGGGCGTCAGTGCTATTGGGTCTGTCCGCTGGTCGACGAATCCGAAGTTTCAGACCTGACGGCTGCAGAAGAGCGGTTCAAACGGCTGCGTACCGTGCTGGGCGAAGGTATCGTTGGCCTGGTCCATGGCCAGATGCCCGCGGCCGACAAGGATGCCGCAATGGCCGCGTTTCAAGAGGGCCGGACAAAAGTACTTGTGGCAACGACTGTAATCGAGGTTGGCGTGAATGTTCCGAACGCCTCGATCATGGTGATCGAACGGGCTGAGATTTTCGGGTTGGCTCAACTACACCAGCTACGCGGCCGCGTTGGACGGGGTGAGGCGGACTCGACCTGCTTGCTGATGTATCAACCGCCGCTCAGTGAAGGTGGGCGCAAACGTCTGGAAGTACTGCGTGAGACCGAAGACGGATTCCGGATATCTGAGACAGACCTGCAGATGCGCGGCGCAGGTGACCTGATCGGTACGGCCCAATCCGGGTTGCCGAAATTCCGGATTGCAGACCTGGAACGCCAGGCCGGATTGATGGCTGTGGCACAGACGGACGCACGCAATTTGCTTAGCAAAGACCCGACCCTGGCCGCGGAACGTGGGCAGGCGGTGCGTGTTCTGCTTTGGCTTATGAAGCAGGATCAGGCAATCCGTTTAATTTCAGTGGGTTAGCAATTTAGTTCCGAAAAGTTCACAAATGTTCTCAAAAAGTTCTTTACCGACTCGCCAAAATATGAGAACAAAAGGTCAACAAAGGATTAAACCCGACCGGAGGTGAGACCATGCTGACCCAGATCAAAACCGCCATAAGCCGTTCGCATTCCACGCTATTGCAGGATGCGGCGGGTGCGGTGTCATTGGTGGTGATGCTGATGGTTGCCCTTCACCTTCCCGGAACGTTCTGACCCTTTCTGCCTGCGATCTCGTGCCGAAAACTCCGCGCCGTCGTCCCCATTTCAGTCAAGGGTGACCTGCCTGTCCCAATTCCCTTGAAAGGGCCATGCCTCGGCCCTGCGCGAAAATACGGATCCCACACGAGATACGCTTTGCTTGCCGCCGCCCTTTCCGCCCGGAAGGAGCGGCGGTTTTTTTACAACTGACCGGTTTTGAAGATTTCGAGCATGGCCGACAGCACAGAATTTACCGCAACCGATGCCAGGATCATCCCCATGATACGGCTGATAATGGCAGCACCGGAATGGCCAATAAGTCGAATGATCGGTTCGGCCAGCAGCATCAAAACAAAAGCGATGGCCACGACAGAAAGCATAACCAGTGCCGTAATACCTTGATCCGCCACGCTGAACCGGTTGTTGTCGGTCAGGATAACCACGGCCAGCATTGCACCCGGCGACGCCAGTGAGGGAACCGCCAACGGAAAGATCGCGGGGTTGGCCTTGTGGAACTTGTCTTCCTGATCGTCTTCCGCTGCGCGTTGCTCGACCTCTTGTTTGCTTTCGCCAAAGATCATCGTCAGGGCGAACAGGAACAGGATGATCCCTCCGGCCACCTGGAATGAGTTCAGTCCGATATCCAGCGCCTCGATCAGCAGCTGTCCAAAGACAAGGAAGAACAGCAAAACCCCGGCACTTATGAACGCCGCCAACAGGGCTGTTTTGCGACGCGCCGCGGCCCCAAGCCCGGCTGTTACGGCGATAAAAACGGGAATTGTTCCAATCGGATCAATGACGACCCACAGGGTAACAAAATGTTCCAGCAAACTATTCAAACCAAATTCTCCCCAAAACTATGGCGGAGGTTAGATGGGTTTGAATTGAATTACCATCTTCAGGCGCAGTTGGCCTGTTCGGCTTGTTCCATAGCTTCAGCAGTGGCATCCAACGCCAGCAGAATCGAAGCGTGCCGGTTCTTGTAATCACGCGCAGGCATGAGAACTTCTAGCCCGTCAAATGGTGCATCCGGTGCAGGTCCGTCTTTCTTCAGCATCGCTGACAGCTGATCCCGCGCGGTTTCGATTTGCGCGCGCGTGGTTCCAATTACAGCGGACCCAACGACCGAGGCCGAGGCTTGACCCAGGGCGCAGGCTTTTACGTCCTGACCGAAACCAGCCACGTGTCCATCCTGAACCTTAACGTCCACCGTCACAGTCGACCCGCACAAAGGCGAGCGCTTCTTTACCGTCGCATCAGGGTTATCCAGTCGTTCCAGATGCGGAATATCCGCAGCCAGCGCCAGAATGCGCCCGGAATACAGCTTTATCAGGTCGTTCTCGCCAGACATGGCTTTCCCTCGTTGCATGTTCCCCATACATAGTGGCCATCCACCGGGATGCAAAAGGTTTTTACAATGTCCGAGACCGTCACTTTCGATCCGTCGAGCCTGAAGTTTAACGACGCCGGTCTGATCCCGGCGATCGCACAGGACGAAGCCTCTGGCGAGGTCTTGATGATGGCCTGGATGAACGCGGAGGCCGTTGAAAAAACACTGGAAACGCGTCGTGTAACGTATTGGTCGCGGTCACGTCAGTCGTTCTGGATCAAGGGCGAAACCTCGGGACATATTCAGGAACTGATCGATTTCCGCGTCGATTGTGATCGGGACTGCCTGCTGGTTCTGGTGCGACAGACCGGCGCGGCCTGCCACACCAACCGACGCACCTGTTTCTACACCGCAGTGCGGGATGGTGAAGAGGTTGAGCTAATGGGTCCGATGGACTAGGGCGATCACAGCCCAACCATGGCCTTAACCTGTTCTGCGGTAACTCCCTCAGCACGATACTTGGCGATGGCGCGCGCATCATCGCGTTTTGCCAAGCGTTTTCCTGCATCATCTCGGATCAGTTTGTGATGGTGATAGACGGGTGTTGGCAAGCCGAGCAAAACCTGCAGCAGAACATGAATACGCGTCGCCTCGAACAGGTCCTGACCGCGTACGACGTGGGTAACACCTTGTTCTGCATCATCCAGAACGACGGATAAATGGTAGGAGGTACCCATATCACGCCGGGACAATACCACGTCTCCGATTGTGTCCCGTAACTCATCAGCAGTGAAAGTGACGGGGCCCGTTTCGCCTTCCGGTCCTGCACCAGTTTCTTCGAAAACCGCCGCTTTTGCAAATGGTTGAATGGCAGTCCTAAACAGATCTGGAACTACACGTGCAGCCATTTCAATGTCCAGTCGAAGGGGCGTATCGTGCGGGATCGGCCCCGATCGCTCTGACACATCCCTGCACGTGCCCGGATAGATGATCCCATCCGGCCCGTGCAAAGGAACTCCTTCCTGCGGCGCTCCGGCGGCGGCGGCAATGTCCCGACGGTTGCAGGTGCACGGGTACAACAGACCTTGCGACCACAACGTTTTCAGCGCCTTTTCATAAGTCGACACACGAGACGATTGCCGCATCACGGGTTCTGGCCAGGTCAATCCAAGCCAGGTCAAATCGTCATAAATCTGCTTTTCCCAATTTGGGCGGCAGCGGGAGCGGTCGATATCTTCGATCCGCACCAAAAACTGACCGCCTTCAGCGGCGGCCATATCACTGGCAAGGAGTGCAGAATAGGCATGGCCAAGATGAAGCGACCCCGTAGGAGATGGGGCAAATCTGGTAACGAATGTCACGTCTTCTCAACGACATATACGTCAGATTTAAGGTCCATACCCGGAAGGTGTGGCCCGTATTCACGAAACAATAGACGTGCAGCGCCCATGTCCAGCCAATCGTTCAAACGGGTGGTAAAGGACGGATCGTCAAGTGTGTGATCGTTGAAGGAAAAGGCCAGCAAGCCACCTTTGGGCAGAGCTTTCATCAACAGGTCGAATGTCTCTGGCGGGGCGGCACCGGTTCCGATCACGCCAATCGCGGTGATTGCCTTATAAGCATCTTGCTCCAGCGGTTCCGGATCGGTGATCTCAAACGTCGTGAGGTTTCTGTAAACCCCTTTGGCGGCGGCCCCTTCAAGCATCTTAGGCGTGGGATCCACACCATCGATTACCTGAAATCCCGTATCGTGCAGGGCTTTGCCGGACAGACCCGTGCCACAACCGTAATCCAGAACAGGCGTCTGCGGTTCGGGCATCTGGGACCAAAGCGCCTCGGCCACGCGACCGGGCGTGGCGTAGCCATGTGACCCAACTTCGGCGTCGTATGACGAGGCCCATTTCTGATAATGCGTGCGGGTCGCTTCGGGCGTATCAAGCCCGTAGGCGTCTTTGAGGTATTTGTCGCTCATACCCGCATGTTAGGCCGGTTGGGCGCAATGCGTCCAGTCAGCAATGCGCCAGCCAGTCCGTCCATTCCGTCTTGGCCCGGTCGGTGTAGGCCTTGTACCGGTCCTTACGGCCCCGGCGCCCCCCTTTGAGGCCATCAACCGGGCGAAACAGACCAAAGTTGACGTTCATGGGTTGAAAGGTCTTGGCTTCGGCTCCGCCGGTGATGTGGTGTATCAACGCGCCCATGGCACTGTCCTGCGGGATCTCGGGCAGGGAACGCCCCAGAATCTCGGCAGCGGCCATCCGGCCGGCCAGCAATCCCATAGCAGCACTTTCCACATAGCCCTCGACACCGGTGATCTGACCGGCAAACCGGATATTCGGCTTTGATTTCAGCCGCATCTGCGCGTCAAGCAATGTCGGAGAGTTGATGAACGTATTGCGGTGAATTCCGCCCAAGCGCGCGAAACTGGCATTCTCAAGTCCGGGGATCATGCGGAATACGTCAGTTTGTGCACCATATTTCATTTTGGTTTGAAAGCCGACGATGTTGAACAACGTACCCAGCGCGTTGTCTCGGCGCAGTTGCACAACCGCATGAGGTTTGACGTCAGGCTGATGCGGATTGGTCAGGCCGACCGGTTTCATCGGCCCGTGGCGCAGCGTCTCGCGGCCCCGTTCCGCCATAATCTCGATCGGCAGGCAGCCGTCAAAATACCCGGCAGTTTCGCCTTGGTGGAATTCGGTTTTGTCAGCGGATAGCAGGGCGTCAATGAAGGCCTCGTACTGATCGCGGTCCATGGGACAGTTCAGATAGGCCGTCCGCTCCTCTTCGGTTTCGCCCTTGTCATAACGTGACTGCATCCACGCCTGGCTCATGTCGATGCTGTCGGCATAGACAATGGGCGCGATCGCGTCGAAAAACGCCAGAGCCTCAGCACCTGTCTGACCCCTGATCGACTCGCCCAGCGACGAGGACGTCAACGGACCCGTCGCAATGATCCAGTGGCCGTCGTCGGGCAGGGCGGTGACTTCTTCGCCCGTCACCTCAACCCGCGGATGGGCCTGCAGCTTGGCGGTCACTGCTTCGGCAAACGGATCACGATCCACGGCCAATGCGCCACCGGCGGGCAGGCGATGCGTATCGGCGGTGCCCATGATGATGCCGTTGGCTTCGCGCATTTCCCAATGCAGCAGGCCGACGGCATTTTGTTCGTCGTCATCCGAGCGGAAGGAGTTCGAACACACCATCTCGGCCAGATTGCCGGTCTGGTGTGCAAAAGTGCCCACTTTGGGCCGCATTTCGTGGATTACAACATCCACGCCCATTTCCGCTGCTTGCCAGGCCGCCTCGGACCCTGCCATGCCGCCGCCAACTATATGCAATTTCTGTGTCATGAGGTGCCACATAGGGCACAGCATCGCGCAACGCAACACACGCCAAGTTTCGCGTTGATTAGCTAGTAATTTAAGGAGGGTACTTGGGGTCGCCGCAGCGGGAATGTCAGCGCCGGTGAGAGAAACCAGCTTGGAGGGACCTTCCGCCTACAGCGACCCAAAAGCGTATTTGGGCCTAAGCCATGTCTCAGCTTTGCCACAGTGTGGCCCTTTTGAAAAGGACTAAATTGCGAACAGTCGCCAAAATATCCTTAAATAATCTCGTTATTGTTCCCAATTTGGCGGTCTTTTTTCGATAAATGCAGATATTCCTTCTTCTGTATCCCGATGCATCATATTCTGTGCCATTACCTCGCCGGTATAGGCGTAGGCCTGTTCGATCGGCATATCCAATTGCTTGTAATAGGCCTGTTTGCCCACTTTGACCGCTGATCCAAGCTTGTCGGCCAGTTGTTCGGCCAGCGCCATCGTTTCATGTTCCAACAACATTTCGGGTACGGCACGATTGATCAGGCCCAGTTCGGCCGCGCGTTCCGCCGAGATGAACGCGCCTGTTGTCAACATTTCAAATGCCTGTTTCCGGGGGATATTCCGGCTGAGGGCCACCATAGGGGTCGAGCAAAACAACCCGATATTGACCCCGTTTACACCAAAACGCGTGCCTTCGGCTGCAATCGCAAGATCACAGGTGGCCACCATTTGACAGCCGGCAGCCGTGGCGATGCCGTGGACTTGTGCGATCACGGGTTGGGGCAGGGATTGAATCGACAGCATCACTTTGGCGCATTGCGCGAACAGGTCCTGGAAATAGGTTTTTCCCCCGTCCTCGCTCTGACGTCCGGCAGTCATCTGTTTCAGATCGTGGCCTGCGCAAAACGCTTTGCCTTCGCCGGACAGGATTACGGCGCGAATGCTCGAGTCGTTGCTTAAGGCGTCGAATTCAGCCTGAAGTGCTGCCAGCATCTCTTCGCTCAGGGCATTCAGGCGCTCTGGCGCGTTCATTTTCAATCGGGCAACGCCATTCACGTCGTTACGTTCCAGAATTCCCATCTTGCTCTCCGATCTGATGTCGGGCCAACTCTAGGACGGCAATTCAAGGAGGGGAAGTATGTCGTTGGTTTTGAACCGCGAACAACTGTCAGATTATTTGGTCGAGGTGTTTCCGCAGGTCGAGAAAGACTTTGTCATCGACAGCCTGGATGAAAACTCAATCACCATGCGGCTGAAGGTCGGGGACAGACATCTGCGTCCAGGGGGGACAGTTTCAGGCCCGTCGATGTTCGGTCTGGCCGATGTCAGCGTTTATGCAATGATCCTTGCATTGAAAGGACGTCAGTCGCTCGCGGTGACGACAGGGTGTTCGATGGATTTCATGCGCAAACCCGATGGCGCCAACGATATGATCGCGTGCTGCAGCTTGCTAAAACTGGGCAAGACGCTTGCGGTGGGCGATGTTCTGATGTTCTCGGAAGGCTCTGACAAACCAGTGGCTCGGGCAACGATGACCTATTCATTGCCTCCTGCAGGGTCTGCAGCAGCGGCATTTGGATAAAAAAGGGCCGGGTATGAAACCCGGCCTAGGAAAAGGTCCCAAAAGGGACTGGGGATAATTAATACTGCCAGAAGTAGCGTTTGATCTCACGGTCGGCCGCGGGGCGGGTCAGGCCGACATCTTTAAGCATGCGATCATCCAGCTTTGACAGGTTAATTCTGCTGCGGCGCTGTCGTTCCCACTGTGTGACAGTCGCCGCAAACCGCACGGCCAGCGCGGCGATCATCGGCAGCCGAGGGCTATCGTTCAGCAGCATGAGGGCGGGGTTGTGCATATGGCGTGTCATCTTGGGTATCCTTTCAAATTGTATTGACACAAAGTACTAGTGTTCGGTACATGTGCGTGATACATTCAGGATTGTGTCGGAAGCAAAGGAAGAATTGTAATGGATACAATTTGGCCAGAGGCGTTGCCAAAATCCAAAGGTCCCAAGTACACACTGGTCGCCGACACAATACGAAAAGCGATTGAGAACAAAGCGCTGGAGGTAGGATCCAAACTGCCTCCGGTCCGGGAACTTGCGTATCGGTTACAAATAACGCCCGGCACGGTTGCCCGGGCCTATACTATTCTGACGGAGGAAGGCTTGCTACAAGCCGAGGTCGGACGTGGTACATTTGTCGCCCCTCCGAAATCACCTTTGCTGGACGATGTGTGGGCAAGACAACTCCACCTACGGGACGACAAGTACAACGCCGATGTCAGCCTGTTCAGCCCCAGATTGCCGGATGTGGGACAGGTGGCATTGATCAGGGAATGTCTTAAGAAAGTGTCCCAAGCCGATCCTCGTTTGCTGATGAACTACCCGACACGCGATGCGTACCAACCCATGCGGCAGGCGGTCGTTGAATGGCTCTCAGATCTGCCGCTTGGCGTTTTGACCCATGATGATGTGGTTCTGACGCATGGTGGGCAAAATGGTCTTTGCCTTGTGTTTCAGACGATCCTGCGCGGCCCCAAGCCGGTCGTTCTGGTCGAAGATCTGTCATATGCCGGATTCCGCCGAGCAGGAGAGTTGATGCGAGCCGAGGTTGTCGGCGTGAAGATGGACAAGTGGGGCATTGACGCTCAGGCCATGGATCACATTTTGCGTCAGAACCAGGCGCAGGCGGTTTGCGTCTCGCCTGAAGTGCAAAACCCAACCGGCACACATACGCCGCTGGAACGTCGAAAAGAGGTTGTGGAAGTCGCCCGACGCCATGATTTGCAGATCATTGAAGACGATTGCTATCGAATGGGGGACGCGCGCGAGCCCAGCTATCGCGCCTTGGCACCTGAACGGGGCTGGCATGTCTCGTCGATCTCAAAGATCCTGACGCCAGCCCTG
This sequence comes from Ruegeria sp. A3M17, assembly GCF_003318255.1. Lineage (GTDB taxonomy): Bacteria > Pseudomonadota > Alphaproteobacteria > Rhodobacterales > Rhodobacteraceae > Ruegeria. Next base: position 81,945 of record NZ_QOCF01000025.1, on the reverse strand, counting down.
CGCGTCGGGTTCGCCATCGCCCCGCGCGAACGCAGCGTCGATCTTCGGCGCTCAGCCGAATACGGCTACTTCGGTTTGGCACAACCGCTTGCAGAGCTGACCCGGCTGTTGCTGTCTGATCCGCGGACACGACAGATCGCCAGGGACGTCCGCGCCCGGATGGGCGATTATGTCCGGGTGACGGTCAACGCATTAGGCGGTTTTGATCTGAACTGGGCGCCCGACGTGCCGTTTGTTTGGCTGAATTTACCGTCGGGCTGGCGTGCAGCCGCATTCAGCCGTGCTGCTGAACGCGAAGGCATTCAGCTTCGGTCTGCCGACGAATTCGCGCTGCGGGACGGACGGGCCCCCAACGCCGTACGCATTGCGATGAACGGGCACGTGTCATTGGAACGGTTCGAGGCCGCGATGCAGCGCCTGCGTGCACTTCTGGATAATCCGCCGGAACAGATCAGCGTCTAGGCCCCTAGCTCAATGGGGCAGGATCGCCAAAAAACCCGGCCAGATGCGAAATCTTTCCTTGTTCATCCAATCGAACGAAATCGTGGCCGGTCACCATTACGGTGCCGTCAGGGCCAACCATATGCCAGGTAAAGTGGACGACATCGTGGTGATTGTTGGGGTTGCTGGTCAGCTCAACCCGCCCGCCGGAGCTTTGCAGGACTTCTCCGATATGATCGCACAGGTTTGACCGTCCGTTCACTTCTGCCGTCGGGTCGACATAGATGCCGTCCGTGGCGAAACATTTGGTTAAAAGATCAAGGCGCTTACCCTGATCCGCCTGTTGCCAGGCCGCCCCGTAATCGGCGATGGTTTGCTGCCAATCCATTCTCTGGCCGCTCCTTTTTTGATCGCTGGTGGCCGACAGTATATCTGGTCGGGGATATTTGCGGAAATTGATGGTGATTTCATGGGGTAAAATGATACCTATTTTGTAATATACTGTAATTGCTAGATTAATTTTGATTTCATGTTCTTGACGCGCAACAAAGGTACATCTACATACCCAACATCGAATTCGGGCCGCTCCGCACGTGGGCGGTCTTTCACATCAAACAGGACTATCCTGCCATGAAAACCTTTTCTGCAACACCTGCAGACATCGACAAGAAATGGATCCTGATCGACGCCGAGGGCGTTGTTCTGGGCCGTCTTGCTTCGATCGTCGCCATGCGTCTGCGTGGCAAGCACAAAGCGTCGTTCACCCCGAACATGGACATGGGCGACAATGTCATCGTGATCAACGCTGACAAAATCCAGATGACCGGCAAGAAGCGCGAAGAAAACTTCTACTGGCACACTGGCCACCCGGGCGGCATCAAGTCGCGCACCAAGCAGCAGATCCTCGAGGGCAAGTACCCCGAGCGCGTTGTGACCCAGGCGGTCAAGCGCATGCTGCCTGGCAACCGCCTGTCGCGTCAGGTTATGACCAACCTGCGTGTATATGCCGGTGCCGAGCATCCCCATGAGGCGCAAGCGCCCGAAGTTCTGGATGTTGCATCCATGAACAAGAAAAACACCCGGAGCTAATGACCATGGCTGATCAGATCAATACTCTCGAAGAGCTGAGCGCCGTCGCAGGCGTTGAGGTTGTGGCCGAAGAAATCATCGTGCGTGAACCCGTGCGTGACGAACTGGGTCGTTCATATGCCACCGGCAAGCGTAAAGACGCTGTTGCCCGCGTTTGGATCAAGCCGGGTTCCGGCAAGGTCACCGTGAACGGCAAAGACCAGGACGTGTATTTCGCTCGTCCCGTTCTGCAGCTGATCCTGCGCCAGCCGTTCCAGGTTGCCGGCGTTGAAGGTGAGTTCGACGTTGTTGCAACCGTTAAAGGTGGTGGCCTGACCGGTCAGGCCGGTGCGGTCAAGCACGGCATCTCGAAAGCGCTGCAACTGTACGATCCGTCGCTGCGTGGCGCACTGAAAGCCGCTGGCTTCCTGACCCGCGACAGCCGTGTTGTTGAACGTAAGAAATACGGTAAGCGCAAAGCGCGTCGTTCGTTCCAGTTCTCGAAGCGTTAATTCGCTGCCGAGTGCACAAAATCAAAGGGCTCGCGTGTGCGAGCCCTTTTTCGTTTGAGATGCGTGTTGGGGGTTATTCTTCGTACACCATCTTCCAAGCACCGTTTTCCACAACATTCACATAGACCGAGTCGGCTCCCTGGTGATCATCAGGACCAAAAGTCATGTGGTTGCCCACCAGTTCATCCTGATAGTCCAGCGTTTCCATCGCGGCGATAAAGCTTTCCTGAGTCAGATCAGGGCCGGCAGCCTCAAGCGCTTTGACCATCGTTTCGGCCGCAGAGTATCCCAGCATGGCAAACCCGACAGGATCTTCACCGGTTGCCGCCTGGTATTCCTCGATAAAGGCGGCAGGGGCAGGGTCTCCGGCACGGGACCACAGATCCTGCCACGACGCGGCGGCGTAAAACCCGTCTGTCACTCCGCCCGGCACCTGCGCAACAACAGTCAGGAAACTGGCGGATGTACCAAGAAACTTCATTTCCGTCAGGCCCATCTTCTTGGCGGTGCCAACAACGGTAATGGCCTGACGCACACCCAGAGCGATCGTGACGATATCGCACCCTTCTTCCTTGAGCTTGCTCAGCGAGCCCACGAAATCCGTTTCATCCGGCTTGTGCGTGGTCTCGGCGACAAAAGCGATCCCGGCTTCTTCGGCACCGGCCTTGGTACCTTCGACGATTTCGGCGCCAAAATCGGTTGGCAGGTACATTGAACACACAGACTGCCCGCCGAACTCGGCCGCCAGATACGTCACACCAACACGGCTTTGGTCAAAGTAGGTCGAAAAGGCCGTGAACTTATTGTCCATCGGTTCCTGCAGCATTTGCCGTGCGGCGGACAGTGGGGCGACATTGGGAATACCTTTTGGATCCAACAACTTGAAGCCCGCGACATTCATCGGAGTTCCCAGCGACTGTAGCATCGCAAACACCTTGTCGCGGTTCAACAGCTTGTTGTAGCCCTGCATCGCGCGCGGCATCTGATATCCGTTGTCCTCGACAACATAGCGGATCGTGCGCCCGTGCACGCCGCCATTTGCGTTCACCCGGTCAAACACCACATTTGCACCTTTGGTGGCCGGAACACCGACGGCCGCGAAGATACCGCTCAGATCGTTGACCGAACCGATGATGATCTCATCATCCGTGACACCCTGTGTCTGTGCATTGGCAAGGGTCGCCGAAGCCGTCAAGGCGGTGGCCGCCGCCAGCCGCATGATCACATTCTTCATCTTTCTCCTCCCTTTAGGTTATCTCTTTTATTAATTGTACATGTCTTCAATAAGATGGCCGTGCTTCTTTTCGACAAAGCTGCGTTTCAACTTCATCGTTGCGGTCAGTTCATCGTCATCTGCGGTCAGAAGTACATCAATCAGGCGAAAGTCCTTGATCTGCTCGACCCGTGCAAAATCCTTATTCACCGCGTCGATTTCCCCCTGGATCTGATCTTTGACTTCGGCGGCTGCACAGAGGGATGCAAAATTTGAAAACGGAATCTTCCGATCCTGCGCAAATTTTTCGACGTTTTCCTGATCAATCATGATCAGCGCGGTCAGGAACTTTCGCTTGTCACCGATTATCACCGCGTCCGAGATGTAGTGGCTGAATTTCAACCGGCTTTCGATCTCGGCAGGGGTGATATTCTTGCCACCGGCAGTGATGATGATGTCTTTCATGCGGCCTGAGATGGTGACGTAGCCATCCTCATCGATATGCCCCAGATCGCCGGTTCGCAGCCACCCATCGGCGGTGAAAGTCTCGGCAGTCTTGGCATTATTGCGCCAATATCCCTGAAAAATGTTGAGGCCCTTTAGCTGAATCTCACCGTCGTCGGATATCCGGATATCATTTCCGGGCACAGCGCGTCCGATAGTTCCGACCTTATTGCTTTCAATGGTGTTTAGCGTCGCCAGACCCGAGGTCTCGGTCATCCCGAACCCCTCGACCAACGGCACGCCAATTGCCCAGTACCATTTCAGCAAGTCCGTTGAAATCGGAGCCGCGCCTGAACCTCCGCGCCGCATCTTGTCCATACCCAGCATGCGGCGCAGGTTGCGCAGAACCAGCCGGTCCCACACCCAGAATTGCGCGGCGACACCGGCTGGGACGGGTTTGCCGGCTAGATTGTACTCGGCCCGAGCAAGCCCTGCTTTCAGGGCCATGCCAAAGGCTGCGCGGCCCGTGGGCGTCGCATCCTGCGTCATGATCTGAACGTAGGAATAGATCTTCTCCCAAACACGCGGAACAGCGGTGAAGGTCGAGGGTGAGATCTCTTGCAAGTTCGCAAACACGGTCTCCGGGCTTTCGGCAAAATTTACGATGCATTTGGCGGCAAGTGGGAAGTAGATGGATACATCACGCTCTAGAATATGGCACAGCGGTAGAAAGCATAGCTGTTCGTCCGTCTCTAAGGCAGGCAACGCATGTGCTCCACATTCTATTGCCGCAAGGATGTTCTCATGGCTCAGCATCGCGCCTTTCGGCATTCCTGTGGTGCCCGAGGTGTAGATCAACAGCGCGGTATCCTGCGGCGACGCTAGCGCGACTTCTACCTCGAAACGATCGGGTTCTTCAGCCTCGGCTTGCTGACCCAGCGCATACAATGCGTCGATCATCATGCAGCGCGCGTGATCCAGATCGTGCAGGCCCTCATCGTCAAGAATGATGACATTCAGAAGGCCCGGCACCTCGTCTTCGACCTGCAGGAATTTGTCCAGTTGCTCTTCGTTTTCGACGATAAGAAAACGGCTGTCGCTGTCATTGATCAGGTATTTCAGCTGGTTGGCCGAGTCGGTGGTGTAGACACCGGATGCGATACCACCAACGGCCTGAATACCCATGTCGAACCAGGCCCATTCCCTTCGGTCCTCTGACAAGATCGAGACAACCTCGCCGCGCTGCAACCCCAGTTTGCGCAGGGCAAGACCGATCCATTTAGCGTGCTGCCAATAGTCTGCCCAGGAATACGACTTCCAGATGCCAAGGTCTTTTTCGCGGTGCGCCGTACGATCACCAAGCTCGGCGCAGCGGTTCCGAAACAGCTCGCAGATAGTAATACACTCATCAACGCAAACCGGGCGCTGACCGGGGGTTGCGTTCAGGCGAACGCCGTTGACTGTGATCTGAGGGGGCAGGGTGCTGATGTTCATCTGTCTCACCTCCACGTCTTTTTCCGTTTCCAACGACGGTTTTCCCGTGCGCCTTCTTCCTGAACGCCCAGATAGAAATTCTGAATGTCCTCTGACCGCATCAGAACATCCGCTGCGCCATCCATGACGATGCGGCCAACTTCCATCACATAGCCATGATGAGCCAGCTCCAAGGCGGCGTTGGCGTTCTGCTCGACCAACATCATCGTCATGTTCTGTTCGTCATTCAGTCGTTTGAGGATGCCAAATATTTCCTGAACCAGCAGTGGAGACAGACCTAGCGACGGTTCATCCAACAGCATGATCTTTGGGCTGGCCATCAGACCACGGCCAATCGCCAGCATCTGCTGCTGTCCGCCAGACAGAGTGCCGGCCTCTTGATTGCGACGTTCCTTGAGGATCGGAAAGTACGAAAAAACTAGATCCCGATCGTGATCGATCTGCCCCTTGTCCTTCAGGGTATAGGCCCCGAGGCTGAGGTTTTCGTCGACCGTCAGCAGTGGAAACACTTCACGCCCTTCGGGCACGTGAACGATGCCTTTCTGCACGACCTTGTGTGGCTCGGACCCCTGAATTTCGTCGCCTTCAAACGTGATCTTGCCCTTTTCCGGATCCATCACGCCAGAAACAGTTTTCATCAGCGTGGTCTTGCCCGCGCCATTGGCGCCAAGGATCGAGACAATTTGGCCCGGATGAACATCCAGAGAAACGCCGCGGATCGCCATGATCGGACCATAGAAACTTTCGATGTTGCGAATTGTCAGGATCGGCTCGCTCATGAGGCTTTACCCAAATAGGCTTCGACCACCGCCGGGTGCGACTGAACCTCAGCTGGTGTTCCCAGCGCCAGTTTTGCGCCGTCCGCCATTGCCAGAACGCGATCCGAGACGCCGGAAACCAGCCCCATATCATGCTCGACCATCAGAACCGTGATCCCCATCTGCCTGCGGATATCGTCAATCCACCAGCGCATGTCGGTAGTTTCTTCAACCGAAAGCCCGGATGCAGGTTCGTCCAGCAACAGCAGCTTAGGATCGGTGGCCAATGCGCGGGCCACCTCGACCACCTTGCGCACGCCGTAGGGCAGGCCGGAAATCATTTTGTCGCGAAAGGCCTGTAAGTCGAGGAAGTCGATAATCTCTTCGACCTTTTCGCGGTTTTCCAATTCCTGCCTCCGGGCTGAGGGCAGAAACAACACTTCGGACAGCATGTTGGTTTTACGGTGACGGTGCCGTCCAACCAAAAGGTTCTGCAGCACGGTCGCGTGTTCGAACAGTTCAATGTTCTGAAATGTCCGCGCCACACCAAAGGCCGCCACACCGGACGCTTTGGCCTTAAGCAAGTCGTGACCGTTATACCGGATCGACCCGGCATAAGGGTCATAGAAACGCGAGATCAGATTGAAGACCGTGGATTTTCCTGCGCCATTTGGGCCAACGATGGCGAAAACTTCGCCTTCCTCGACTTCGAAAGACAGATCATTGACGGCAGTCAGCCCACCGAACTTCAGGGTGACGTATTCGAACTCAAGCAAGCTCATCTCAGGCGCTCCGTCTTGAGGTAGGATTTCTGCCGCTTGAACATGTCCTTGCGATAGAAGGGAAACAGCTCGAACCACGTGCGGACTTTCAGCCAGCGCCCGTACAGGCCCATCGGTTCAAACAGGATGAAGGCGATCAGGATCATTCCGAAGATACCGAACTCCAACCCCGGAATGGCGACGGTATTGCCACCAAACACCGCGCCCACGTACTCCTTTGAAATCGACAGGAACTGGGGCAGGAACCCGATTACGATCGCCCCAAGGAATGCGCCATGGATGGATCCCAGACCACCGATCACGATCATCATCAGTAGCTGGATTGAGATCAGGACGCTGAACGTCTCATTGTTGAATGCACCCGAGAACATACCCATTAACGCGCCCGCCCAACCACTCACAGCGCAGGACAGTGCGAACGAGATCATCTTGGTCCGGGCAATGTCCACGCCCATGGCCTGTGCTGACAATTCGGAATCCCGCACAGCTATAAAGCTGCGCCCCAAAGGCGCGCGCAACAGGTTGATGTAGCCAAGCGTCACCAGCACCGCCACACCAAGAACCAGCCAGAAGAACTGGACCGGAGTACCCCAGCGATCGACCAGAAACCCGAAAATCTCAACGCCGCCAAGATATTTGCCCGCGACACCGCCTGTGATCGGCTCGGCCAGAACGATGACGTCATCCATGAGGATGGACAGGGCCATTGTGAAGATCGCAAGATATATCCCGTGCAGTCGCAGGGCGGGGATGGCGACCGTCACTCCGGCCAATCCGGTCAGAATACCAGCCAAGGGGAAGGCGATCAGAAACGGCACGCCGGCTTCCAGAAGAATGACATTGGCATAGCAACCAAAGGCTAAAAACGCCGCATGACCCAGACTGACTTGACCTGTGTGACCTGTCAGGATCATCAACCCCAGGCCCGCGATGGCCCAGATCAGGACGTTTGTCAGCTCACCCAGGTAGAAGTCGTCCAGCCACCACGGAGCTGTGGCGACGACCGCCAGCAAGATAAGGTACAGGCAAAGCTGATATGCGTCCTTCCAAGGTCGGATATCCTGCATGTAGTTGGTTTTGAACACAATCCGCATGGCTTAGACCTTCTTGACCCGAACCTGACTGAACAGCCCATTCGGGCGAAAGATCAGCACCGCCAGCAGCAGCGCATAAGGCGCGATCTGACTGTACCCTGCCGCGATGTAGCGGCTGGCAAAGGGCTCGATCACACCAACGATCAGCCCGCCAGCCAATGCCCCCGGCAGGCTTCCAAAGCCACCGATTACGGCTGCGGCGAAGGCCTTGATGCCGAGCAAACCGGTGGTTGGATCGATAGACCCCTTGGCCGCGAACAAGATGCCCGCAATCCCCGCGACAACCCCCGCCAGAGCCCAGATAAAGCCCTGCACGCGCTTCACCGGTATTCCCATGTAATACGCCGCCAACTGGTTCTGCGACGCGCCCTGCACCGCAAGACCCAGCTTGGTCCGACTGAAGAAGACATACAGCCCCCAGGTCAGCAAGATGGTCACGACGATGACGGCGACGTCCTCCATCCCCAGCACCAGCCCGCCAAAGCGGACTTCTTTGCCGGCCAACGGGTTTTGCAGCGTCTGCGGCTCGTGCCCCCAAATTAACCCGGCCGCGAAGCGGATGACGAAGCCCAATGCGATGGTCAGGATAACAACTGCCGTTTGGCTCTCTCCGAAAAGGCGCCGGATGATCAGGCGATCAAGCAAGTAGCCCAACGCGCCCATGATCCCCAATGAAATCGGCAAGGCCATCCAGAAGGGCAGCCCCATATACTCCGTATTCGTAAGCCCGATCGTCACGAAGGCGCCCAGCATCATGAAATCGCCCTGCGCGAAATTCACCGCCTCGGTGGCCTTGTAAATCAGCACAAAGCCAAGCGCGATCAAGCCGTAGACACAGCCATTCGCCAGCCCGCTGATCAGCAGCTGCGCGTTATCCAAGTTTGTCCTCCCATGCCGGTTGGCCCGGCGTTCCTTACGCCCCGGACATCCTCCTTCGTCCGGGGCTTTGTTCTACTATGGCGTGATAATCACCTTCCCGTCACTCTTTTTCAGAGCATTCGCCAGATTTGCCACCACATCGCGCAAGCCAAGCCGTTCAGAAACATCCGTTTTCCAGCGTCCGTCAGCAAACCGGGCCTGGACTTCACCAACAACTCTCATCTGGTCCGCCGGAGGAGTTGACGTCATCCACTTGGTCAACCAGAACCCCTCGATCCGCTTGCCCATAAAGATCAACTGACCGGTCTGTGTCAGCTTTGGCAATTCGGGGCTGAGCTTGCCGTAGACAACCCACCGCGCGCCGTTGGGCATCGAACAGAAAATCTGCTCGGAGACCTGATCCGTCACGGCATCCAGAAAGACACGTGGTTTCAGTTCCAAGCTGAGCGCTGCGAACTTCTGCATCATGTCCGGGTCGGACGTGACCAAAACCTCATGAGCGCCAAGTTCCTTCAAAGTCTCCACTGCCTCGGCCCGGCGCACGATTGCGATGGGTTTAAGCCCCAAATCGCGACCAAGCGAGCACATGAGTTTGCCCAACTGGCTGGTGGCCGCCGAAACGACAAAAGCATCGCCCGCACCCCGCGCGATATCCACCATGGCCATCGCAGTCATGGGATTGATGACCTGGGCCGAGCCATCTTCGTCCGAGATATCGGGTCGCAGGGGGATACACATCAGCGCCTGCGTCACGATATACTCCGCCCACGCCCCGGAACCAGCCGCCACAAAGGCAACCCGTTGGCCCTGCAACGCTTCGGCACCGGTGCCGGTGGCCACCACGTCGCCACAGCCTTCGAATCCGGCGGGCGCGCCTTTGACACGCGGCTGCCCGTATTCGCCCTTAATAAAATGGAGGTCAGAAGGATTCACCGACGACGCCCGTAATTTGATCAGCACCTGACCGGGGCCGGGTTCGGGCACGGGAAGCTCGGCCGCGGCCAGCCAATCGGCGGCATCCTTGATAAACGGACCGGTGGCCGATCCGGAATACCCGTCATGAGTTTGAATCACGGCGAACATGTTTGGGGGCAGGGTGGTCATTATGTCTCCTATCTCCTGTGCGGACACAGCACAGAACGGGTCTGTTGCAAGTGGTGTTGCGTTGGATTTAGGGGCAGCCAATCAAACAGGTGCTGGGACGTCAATCAGAGTTGCGTCTGACGTAACGGGAGTGCGCACCCGGTAAAGAAGAAGGGCCGTTCATATCAGAACGGCCCTCAGAAACTATTGTTGTCCAGTCAGAAGCGTGCGCAGCTCTTCGATCTTCTGAGCAATCAACTGCGGGGATGCCTTGATTTCATCCAGGATACCCAAGGCCTTTGTTTTCAGGTCCTGTGACAACTGGCTGTCCTGAACCGAAGTCACCATGGCGTCATAGTCAAAATTCTGGACGGAAAGCGTACCTTCTTCGATCCAGGAATTCATCAGGTCTTGCCCCTGATTGGCTAGGGACGCGACCTGATCTCCGGCCTGGTCAGCCAGATCGGTGGCCGCCTGTCCGGCTTGTTCGGCCGCTTCGGTGGCTTGGTCAGCAATGGAAGATGCGGCTTCGCTCGCCTGTTCGGTGGCGGCATCTACGGCATCATTCACGGCCGCACCAGCGTCTTGGGCTGCCGATTGCAGGCTTTCGGCGGGCGTGGGTTCGGGTTGGTTGAGGTAATAGTAAGCTCCGGCGCCAAGTCCGGCGACGATAACAGCTAATATGAGAGTGCGCGACATGGGGTTCTCCTTGAAATATGTGTCGCTTAGATGAGGGTAAATTATCGGTGATCAAAGGGGAATTCCCAGAAATTCATTTCAATTCGGGGGTTTGAGCCAGCCAACGCCGATCTGATGAAACCAGGTGGCAATAACACGCCGTCATGCCGACAACATGACCCGTGAGCTTGATTACTTGCCTAAAACCGAGGTGGATTTTAACTCTTAAGTGCAGAGGTAAGACGGGCAGCAATGCGCCTGAGCAAGTAACTACGCCTCGAAAGAGTTACTGAACCTTGGAGAACCACATTGCCTTCCTATGGGCGATCATCGGAAAAAATTGCAACACTTTATTGGAGCGCCAGCGATAAACTGGGGAAAAGGTCACCACAAACGATCTTGCGAGTATGAAACCCAGAAACTGAAAGACACTTTTGGGGGGATTAACCCGAACCTTTCGCAGAAGGTGCGCATGGCGACGATCAGGTTGGTGCGCATTGTGGGTGTGAGGAAGCCGGTTTTTCGAGTTGTTCAACGCAATCGGCCGGGTCTTCACATCATCAACGCCTTGCTGACCAGCGCTTGCTTGTTCGGGTATCGCGAGACGTCTACGCCACGCGCGATCAAAGCATCGCTGAGTTCCTTCTTACTTAAGCCCTCTATCGCTTCGATTGTCATCTTCATGAAGTTGATCTGACGTTTGAACGGACCGTTCGTTTCACCAAAGATGTGGCGATCCTGAAACCTGAATTCATCGGCATACTTGGTCATGAAGTAGGCCAGGAAAGTGTTGATGCTGGTCCGTACACGCGGATCATCCGCCATCAGATCCAAGGATGAATCAAGCGTTTCGCGCATGAGGGCGACCCATCGCTCCGCCCCTTTGTCATTCATCAGCGCCATCGCATTGTGCGTGTGATGAAAACTTAACCGGAATTCCGCGCCGTGATAATACGGACCACCACCCATGACATCGATCCACATCGATGCCTGTGTCGCAACGTGATGGCTTAGCCCGCCAACCCGTTCAAAGACAGATGTAAACCAGGGCTCATCCGCAAAGACCCGTTCGTAGAACCTGCGTACGATATCGACAATTTGGTCCTGTCCGAGGACCGAGTAGAGTTGCCAAAATTGGATGGGTTTCGTGATGTCTCTGGGTGCTGTCAGCGAGACCACCTCTGGCATCCGATGCGCGTCAGGTGGCAGTACCCCGTTTTCGATCGCCGATTTGATATAGGAGTGCTGTATTTTCTCGCTCATGTAGCCGTGGCGCGTTGGGTATTTGGGATGGTCAACACGGGTCATTGGATGAGTTCCTTGAGGCGTCTTATCGCGTTGCTTCATGGGAATTGCACCTACAGGTCAGCAATGTGCTGGGGCAGGCCAGCTGCTATCGCGAAAGGCCAAATGCTTTGCGGTACTTTGGAATAAAGAGCTCTTTTCCCTTCATCTTGCGGGTGATCCAATCGCCAACAGTCGCAAAGAGCCAACTATTGCCGACATGAGGTCCCAGCGGAACGAGGATCGGTGCCTTCTTCCAAGGTGCATAGGGCTTTTGATCTTCGACCGATTGTCCCTTCAACACCTGTTTCAATGTCCTGATCAACCAAGGGTTCTGCCTTGAGATCGCGACAATCGTCATACCGTCACCGATGTCGGCGATGTCGCCCGCGATGAAGACATTCGAAAAATCTGACGGGCGCATCCACTTGTCGGTTTTGACTCGGCCGGATGGTACAGCGTTCACCCCAGGCAAAGTCTGGATCAAGGCCGTATTTGTTTTTGATCCGACGACCGGAAACACCAGATCAGCGGAGATAACCAGGCCATCGGTCAGCTTCACTGATCCCGTGTAGGGCATATCCATGCGCTGTAGATCCTCGACCCTTTGACCAAGCACGACAGATACACCGGCGCGTTCAAGTTTGCGTTTGATCTGGTTGCCAAACTTAGCGGGATACATCGGGAAAAGGGTATCGTCCGACGAAATCAAAGTGATGTCCTTGTCCGGTCGTGCCGCAGCAATTTCACCTGCCAGTTCTGTGCCAACGGCACCAGCCCCGACGATTGCCACCGAATTCGCGGCTGCCAATTGTGCGCTGACGTCCGCGCTGGCCTGGCGAAAATCATCAATGCTGTCGCCCGATGGTTTGAACGGTGCTGCATAGGACGAACCTGTGGCCACGACGATAAAATCAGCCGGATAGACGCTGCCATCTTCCAGGGTCACTTCGGTTTGAGACACCGATACAGCGCGGCCACGCACGACCCGCCCGGTCTTTAGCAGGCGATCATATGGCAGGACGATCTGATCCAGCAAAGCAGGGTCCAAGAGCGCCCGGATTGTCGCCGGCGGCTGCACAAAAGCTTCGCGCTGCTCGATCAGTTTGACATCGGCATGTGCATCCAATTCTTTGGCAACCTCAAAGCCGACATATCCGCCACCAACAATCACTACCTTCTTCCTGGACATCCCGATCCTCATTGCATTTGCGTGTTCCGGGCAGTAGTTAGAAATACATGATCAAAACGACAAGTACGGTCATTTAGGATACTGTCATGACAACTCTCGAATCGAAAGAGAATTGCCTTATCGAGCCGTTGATCGAAGCGATTTCGGGTAAGTGGAAACTTTTGATTGTCTATTGGCTGGTGCAGGAAACCTCGCGGTTCAATCAGCTTCAGCGAAACCTTGGCAGCATAACGCACCGGACACTGACCCGCCAGCTAAGCGAGTTGCAGGAGGCGGGCTTTGTGTCTCGCAAGGACTTCAAAACCATCCCGCCGCATGTGGAATACAGTCTGACGCCTTTAGGGCAAAGCCTGATACCGCTGCTGCAGGCCATGCATGACTGGGCGGCGAGCAACGCGGATCTGCTACGCGATCCGAAATGATGGCATTGCGGTAAGCTGAGCCGCAATAGCGGGCGTACTGGCATTCGTCACATATAGGCCGAGGAAGATGCGTTGACGCAGCGGCCTCTGGAAACCCAAAAGTGCTGGCACCATTGCGTGGAATGAAGCGGCGCGTGCACCCCGACACCAGACGGGGGACTTATACCAGAACCAAAAGCAGATAGGCGGCAAGCGCCACTACAATGGAAAACAGAACCACGGGTGGCGGTTTATCAGTATCCTTGAGTTCTTGCTGAAACGAACCAGCGTAGTACGCCAGATAAAGCGCGGCAACCAGCAGGAACAAAGCTATGACTTTGGCGATAATCGAAATCATTAATCTTTCCTCTAACGCCGCAATATGACTCCTTTCTCGTAAAAAACCTCTTCATAAAATCGCGATATTTTTCATCATGTTATGAACATGTTGGTGAGATACGAGTGCTGGCTCACCAAAGAATGATGTTTCCAAGCTCGTAAGAATACCTTTTTGGCCGCCAATTCCGGACTTGTAAGCGCAGCAATTGGCGATCCCGTATCTGGGCAAAATATGTACGCTGGTAGTCCAAAAAACAAAGAGCGCCCAAGGGCGCTCGTCGTTGAGAAACAGTTTGGGTTTCTTTTAGCCGCCCCAACTTCGAACCTCGCCGCAATCCATATGGACGAAGTTTGAGCGGTGATACTTGCCAACACCGCCAGCGCGGCATGACATGGCTGCTTTGGCCATTTGGGACACGGAACGGGACGACAGGCGCAAGTCAGCAGCCTGACCTTTCATGTGCAGCGAGTTCTTGGCCACACGGCGCGAACGAGACCGCAGCATTGCGTTGGTTTGGGGGGAGCGGTAGCCGGACAAAAGAGTGTAGGGCTCATTCACGTCCAGAAGATTGTGAGAGGCTGCCATGATGTCGATGGTGCGCAGATCCATGGATTTGGCTTGGTCAGTGCGCCAGTCGCGCATGAAGTGATTCACTTCCTTGACGGCGTCCTTGATGTATTTGCCGTCGACCCAATAAATCATATCAAGCCGTTCGCCCGTGCGGCCCGAATACATACGGATACGACGAATATCGCCGCCACCGCGCAAAAAACCTGCTGCATTGGAATAAGTCGGTGCTGCTACAACTGCTGTTGCAGCGAATGCGCCCAATAGGGCACGCCGGGTCAAGCCCGATGTACTGCTCGTGGTCATTTCGTTTCGTCCCGTACTGTTCCTGCCTGCACACGATGTTACGCGCGCGATCTTAATTTTTTCCCATCCCAGATGCGGGATTTATGACACAGTACGAAAAGCCAGCCAAGAAATCTTTCACATTCACCTTTTCAAGGGGGAATTTTCGGCGATTTTTTGCGCAGGTGATGCAAATTGGTATAGTATTGAGGCAATTAGGCGTTGGCGCAACGCAGCCGATGCAAACGCGCATCAGGCTCGGATGGATGCTTTGGATTGATGTATTTGTGAATGGACAAAACGTCCAGCTGAAAACCATATTCGTTCGGAACGCGCCTCAGAACGCGCAAAGTATTGAATAATCAAGGTCATCCCATGCGAGCACTTTATCGGTTGCCTAAAAGTCTTATCTTCGCCGCTTGCATTACGGCGTCAGCCTCTGTGGCAAGTGCCCAGTCTGCACCCGGAACGGCATTTCAAATGGCTGTTGCCGAATTTGCGCCTGCAGGGTCGGGTCTGGCAGAGTTCTATCGTACCAACGCTTTTGCCCCAATATGGGTGGGCGACACGCCTGAGCATGAAGCGCGCAGAGCGCGGTTGATCAAGGCGTTGTCTTCCACAAACCTGCATGGCCTGCCCGAAGGGGGCGGCTATGACGTACAGTCGATCGTATCAAAAATGCAGGACGCCAGCTCGCTGCGGGATTTGGGTGCGGTCGAAATCGAACTGAGCAGGGCGTTTGTCAGCTATGCAAGTGATCTGTTTTCGGGCGCATTGCGTCCTGCGCAGATTGACGATGGGCTGGTCCGCAAGGTATCGCGTCGGTCGGCCAATGACCATTTGCAGGGCCTGCTTAATGCGGAGGGTGACGCGTATTTCGATCTGCTTGCACCGCAATCCACCCAGTACCGTGCGTTGATGAAGCAGAAGATCGCGCTTGAGGCATTGGTCAACCAAGGCGGTTGGGGTACCGGTGTGCCTGTGGGTAAGTTGGAATATGGTGATACCGGACCCAATGTAATTAAGCTGCGTAACCGTCTGATTACAATGGGGTACCTAAGTCCGACCGCAAGCCCAGAATTCGATGAGGCAATGCTTGCCGCTGTCAAAGATTTCCAGCAGGCGCATGGTCTGGCCACCGATGGTGTCGCCGGTGAGGGCACGATCGCCGAACTTAACCGCACGGCGTCCGAGCGTTTGAAGGCCGTTTATGTTGCACTGGAACGCGAACGCTGGTTGCCGCGTGAACGGGGTGAGCGGCACATTCTGGTTAACCAGGCCGACTTTTCGGCCAAGATCGTGGACGATGGTCGGGTTACCTTTGAGACCCGCGCCGTGATTGGCAAGAACGTGCATGACCGTCGCAGCCCGGAGTTCTCGGACGAGATGGAGCATATGGTCATCAACCCCAGTTGGTATGTGCCACGCTCGATCATCACCAAGGAATATCTGCCAAAACTGCAGTCAAATCCAAACGCCGTAGGTCACATCCAGATCACGGATCGCAGCGGTCGTCTGGTTAATCGGGGCGCGGTTGATTTCACCCAGTTCAACACCAGAAACTTCCCGTTTGCCATGCGTCAGCCTCCCAGCAAAAGCAACGCGCTGGGGCTGGTAAAGTTCATGTTCCCCAATAAGTACAACATCTATCTGCATGATACGCCTCAGAAATCTCTGTTTGCACGTGAGACGCGGGCGTTCTCGCACGGGTGTATCCGTTTGGCGCAACCTTTTGAGTTTGCCTATGCGCTTTTGGCCAAACAGGAAGAGGACCCAAAGGCGTTTTTCCACCGGGTATTGGCGTCCGGCAAGGAAACGACTGTCCCGCTGGAACAGCATGTTCCGGTTCATCTGATCTATCGCACCGCCTATGTCGGTCCGAAAGGTGAGGTTCAATATCGCCGCGATGTCTATGACCGGGACCGGAAAATCTGGGACGCTCTGCAGAAAGCAGGGGTAGCCCTGCCGGACGTTCAGGGGTAATCACCGGGGGCAGGTCCTTAATTCGGGAAGCCCGTCATGCAGTACACTATTCAGCAAATCGCCGAAGCTTTGGGCGCGGACTGTCAAGGTGATCTTGGCCTTGTCATAGCGCGCGCCGCAGAACCGGCCGACGCTGGGCCGTCTGATCTGGCAATGGCGATGTCGCCGAAATACGCGGACGCGCTTAGCACGGGTGCCGCCCGCGCCGCCGTCTTGTGGGAAGGCGCGGATTGGCAGGCTCTGGGTCTGGAGGCCGCTATTTTTGTAAGACGTCCACGGATGGCGATGGCTGGAATCACGGCAATGCTGGATCGCGGGCAGGGGGTTGAGCCGGGCATTCACCCCTCGGCCGTAATCGACCCGACAGCGGAGATCGGCGAGGGCGCCTCGATCGGTCCGTTGGCAGTTGTTGGTGCCGGTGTGCGTATTGGTAGGGGCGCAGTCATCGGCCCACACTGCGTGATCGGGCTGGATGCCGTTCTGGGCGACGACGCGTTTCTGCGCGAGATGGTGAGTATCGGAGCACGGGCTCAGATTGGTGATCGTTTCATTGCGCAACCCGGCGCTAGGATTGGCAGTGACGGTTTCAGCTTTGTGACGCCCGAGGTATCAGGCGTGGAAAACGCCCGCAAATCCATGGGCGATCAGGGTGAAGCCCGGGCACAAAGCTGGCTCCGCATTCATTCTTTGGGTGCCGTTGAGATTGGCGATGATGTCGAAGTCGGTGCGAATTGCACCATTGACAATGGAACCATCAGGAACACACGCATCGGCGATGGCTCCAAGCTCGATAATCAGGTTCATATCGGGCACAACACACGTGTTGGGCAGGATTGCCTGTTATGCGGGCAATCCGGTGTGTCCGGATCAGTTGAAATTGGAAACAACGTTGTTTTGGGCGGACAGACCGGAGTGTCGGACAATATCTTTGTCGGCGACGGTGTGATTGCGGGCGGGGGCTCAAAAATATTGTCCAACGTGCCCAAAGGGCGTGTGGTTATGGGCTATCCGGCCGTCAAAATGGAAACGCATACAGACATTTACAAAGCACAGCGCCGGCTGCCGCGATTGGCGCGTGACGTTGAGGCGCTGAAAAAGGCTGTTTCCAAACGGTCTCCGAGCGATTAAATCAACCACAACATGATAATTAGAGGATCGACATGAGCATCAGCGACCGCGTCATCGCAATCATTGCAGAGCAGGCCGTGCTGGAGCCGTCGGATGTGACACCCGAAAGCACGCTCGAAGAGCTGGGTATCGACAGCCTTGGACTAGTCGAGAGCATTTTCGCCATCGAGGAAGAGTTCGATATCTCGATTCCGTTCAATGCCAACGAGCCGAGCGCCAGCGACTTTGACATCTCGAACGTCGCGGCCATCATCACCGGCATCCAAAAGCTGGTGTCGGAAAAGGTCTGACATAATCCTATGAAACGCGTCGTTATCACCGGGGCCGGTACAATCAATTCACTGGGCCATTCGGTGCCTGATACGTTGGAGGCCATGCGCGAAGGGCGCTGCGGTATCTCTGCGCTTGAATTTCGCGATGTTGAAAGGTTGGCCATTCAGATCGGCGGTCAGGTCCGTGGGTTCGAGGCCGAGGGGCGGTTTAACCGCCAGCAAATGACCCTGTATGACCGGTTCACCCAATTCACGCTGACGGCTGCGAAAGAGGCGATTGATCAATCCGGGATCGAATTCCACGGAGATCTTGCCGCCCGTTCGGGCGTGGTTCTGGGCACGGCTGGTGGCGGTGTTTCTACATGGGATGACAACTACAGGTCCGTTTATGAGGACGGCAAAAACCGGGTGCACCCATTTGTCGTACCAAAACTGATGAACAACGCGGCGGCCAGTCACGTTTCGATGGAGCATAACCTTAAGGGCCCCAGCTTTACGGTGTCGACGGCCTGTGCCTCGTCCAACCACGCAATGGCACTGGCGTTCCAGATGGTACGCAGCGGTGCTGCTCCGGCGATGCTGACCGGTGGTTCGGAATCCATGTTGTGTTTTGGTGGTGTCAAAGCCTGGGAAGGGCTGCGTGTCATGTCCAAGGACGCCTGCCGCCCGTTCAGCGCGAATCGCAATGGTATGGTGCAGGGCGAAGGCGCAGGTGTCTTCGTGTTCGAAGAATACGAGCACGCCCGCGCCCGTGGGGCTGATATCCTGTGTGAGGTCGTGGGTTTTGCGATGTCGTCAGATGCGTCGGACATTGTCATGCCCAGCAAACAGGGCGCTGCGCGCGCCATGTCGGGTGCGCTTGCGGATGCAGGGTTAAGCGCGGACAGTGTTGGATATATTAACGCACATGGGACCGGAACCGCGGCCAATGACAAGACAGAATGCGCGGCCGTGGCCGGTGTCTTTGGTCCTCATGCGGACGAGCTGATGATATCTTCGACCAAGTCGATGCACGGCCATCTTATCGGTGGCACCGGCGCGGTCGAACTGCTGGCCTGTATCATGGCACTGCGGGATGGCGTGATCGCTCCGACCATCGGCTATGAAGAGCCGGACCCCGAATGCGCGCTGGACGTTGTGCCAAACGAAGCCCGCGAGGCAAAAGTGGACGTAGCACTGAGCAACGCCTTTGCTTTTGGCGGGCTGAATGCCGTTATTGCCCTGAAACGCATTTGACTTCTGATTTCAAACAAGGAAGCCGCCGGTAAATCCCGGCGGCTTCTTTGTTTAGCGAAACCTCAGTTCTGTAGAACTTTCAAGCCTTCAAAACCTGCTGTGAAGCCCGACAGCGATACTTCCAGTTGCAGCAGTTGGTTTGGTGCGAGAACCGACACAAGCGACAAGGTCGCTTTGGTTCCGACTTTCATTGCGTCCACGTCGCCCTCGGTAAAGCCCATCTGCGCGACACAGCCAACTGGGTTACAGTGGTGGTAGTCGTAGCGCTTGCCCGGAGCACCATCGATCGAAAACGCCAGCTGCGCCTGTAGCATCGTTTCCAGTGGGACAACCACAGTTGCTCCGGCAACCGCAGCCACGCCTTCGGGCAGTTTTTCCAGAGTGATTTCCGCGATCGGCTGGCCTTGCTCGCCGGTCAGGATCTGACGCATCGCGCAGGGGTCCTCGTCGGCATCGGTCTTGATGCACAGGATCGCCCAGTCGCCTTTTTCTTCCTTGACGTATTGTTCGCCGTTACGCGGACCGGTTTCACCCAGGTCCAGATCGTTGCCGACCTGAGTTTGCGAGGTCTGGGGTTGTTGTTCGGTTTCCTGCGTCGTTTCCTGTGCGTACGCGGCTCCGCACCACATAGCAGCGGTCACCAGGCTGACGGATAGTGTGTTCTTGATCATGATTGCCTCGGTCGTATGTTGGACTTTTTCATTCGTCTATCACCCTTGCCCGACACTGTCAGGGGCTAAGGCAGGTCATTTCCAGATGTGAACGGTTTTTTGCCGGGTTATCGGAAATTTAGCGCGACGACAAAAAGAACAAAGGGAGCCGGTGGAGCGGCTCCCTTCTAATAATTTTCTCCCCGTCGGACTGGCCGACTTATTTATGCGCAGACGTTACGAAAGGCAGGGGCATCGGTCAACTGAAAACCTGAAATTTTAATGTAACGGCCATGATTTGTAAAAAAACCGCGCCCAAGGGCGCGGTCAGTCGACAGGGAGGAAATATGCCGCCCCGTAACCTTAGCCACTAAGGCAGCAATTAGACTTTCGCAGTTAAAGGTTAACTTTGTATGCTGGCCGCAGATCGGTGAAAATAAGG
This sequence comes from Ruegeria sp. A3M17, assembly GCF_003318255.1. Lineage (GTDB taxonomy): Bacteria > Pseudomonadota > Alphaproteobacteria > Rhodobacterales > Rhodobacteraceae > Ruegeria. Next base: position 61,719 of record NZ_QOCF01000025.1, on the reverse strand, counting down.
CCTTACATTCATGGACCAAAACATATTCTTAGGTGGCGGTGGCAACGACTACGGCCAGCCGCAGTCGCTGGCGCTGAAATATGCCAACCGCCACGGCATGATCGCGGGGGCGACGGGAACAGGTAAAACGGTGACACTGCAAATTCTGGCCGAGGGGTTTTCGCAAGCCGGTGTTCCGGTGTTCCTGTCTGACGTCAAAGGGGACCTTTCTGGTCTGGCCAAGGCGGGGAGCGAAAGCCACAAACTTCACCAAGCGTTTCAGGATCGCGCCCAGCGGATCGGCTTTACCGATTACGCGTATGGCGCGTGCCCGGTCACGTTCTGGGATCTGTTCGGGCAACAGGGACATCCCGTTCGCACAACCGTGACCGAGATGGGACCTCTGCTGCTGTCGCGCCTGATGGATCTGAGCGAAGCGCAAGAGGGCATTCTGAACATCGCGTTTCGAGTGGCGGATGAAGAAGGGCTACCGCTGCTGGACCTCAAGGATCTTCAGTCGCTGCTGGTTTGGATTGGGGAAAACCGGGCCCAGTTGTCTTTACGTTATGGCAATGTCTCAACCGCTTCGATCGGGGCCATACAGCGTCGCCTGCTGGTTCTGGAAAACCAGGGCGGGACCAAACTGTTTGGCGAACCCGCGCTGGAATTGGCCGATCTGATGTGCGTCGATGAAAACGGGCAGGGCGTCGTGAACATCCTTGCCGCAGACAAGCTGATGGGATCGCCGCGCCTGTACGCAACATTCCTGCTGTGGCTGCTAAGCGAGCTGTTCGAAGAACTGCCCGAAGTTGGCGACCCGGACAAACCCAAACTGGTGTTCTTCTTTGACGAAGCCCATCTGCTGTTCGACGATGCCCCAAAGGTTCTGGTGGACAAGGTCGAACAAGTCGCCCGCCTCATTCGCTCCAAAGGTGTGGGTGTTTACTTCATCTCGCAGAATCCAGCGGACGTTCCGGAAGACATTCTGGGACAACTTGGCAACCGGGTGCAGCATGCCCTGCGTGCATTCACGGCGCGGGATCGCAAGAACCTGCGGCTTGCAGCAGAAACCTATCGTGAAAACCCGACCTTCGATACCGAAGAGGCGATCCGCGAGGTTGGTGTCGGTGAGGCCGTGACCTCGATGTTGCAGAAGAAAGGCGTGCCAGGGATCGTCGAACGCACTCTGATCCGCCCGCCCGGAACGCAACTGGGGCCAATCACCAAGGCCGAGCGGAAGGCGCTGATGGCTGCCTCGGCGATGAACGTGAAATACGGGCAGTTAAAGGACCGGAAATCCGCTTTTGAAATCCTTCAGTCCCGCGCAGATTCAGCAGCGCAAGCAGCGGCAGAGGCCGAGGAACAGTTGGAAACCCAATCTACGGCCGAGCGTGAATTTGCGACAGCGAGACGCTATTCCGGCAGCCGGGTTGGGCGGTCATCCTCTCGCGTGATGCGCAAGAAAGACACGTTCGCAACCGCGATGAGCGAAGCGGTGATCAAGGAACTGAAAGGAACAACCGGACGCCGCATTGTGCGCGGCATTCTGGGCGGTTTGTTCAAAGCCAGATAAGGGTAGTGCCGGGCAGGAACCCTCTTGCCCGGCGCGCATTCCGTTACTTCAGACGGCGCTGGCCTTCTTGTTTGCAATAGGCGTCCGCTTCGGAGACCGACATTTTGGTGGCCGGGAAGTTGGTCGCCCGATCCCAGATCACACGGTCTGGACGATATAGTTGGCAAGTAACTTCACCCTTTGGCGTCTGCACTTTTACCGGAGCCGTTTCCAATTCTTCCGGCGACGGGATACATCCAGCCAGCATGGCGAACAGAGGGACGATAAGGGCTATTTTAGTGAAGGAAGTATTCATGTGCACTCTTCTTAAACTCGTAGGTTTCCCGAATGATCGCGGGCCAAGCATCAATTTAGCGTAAATACTGGCCAAAAAGACGGCTGGATCAAGGCGGTACTGGGATTCGTCTAATCCGTATACCGTATAAAATCAAGAAACCGCACCAGTCAGTTGGTGCGGTTTCAAGAATTGATGGATTGTGAACTTACTTTTCCGGAATCAAACCCCTTGGGCTGAACCTGAGAACAATCAAAAGGATAAGGCCCATGGTGAAAAGACGCATATGCGCGGCGCTGTCGATCAAATGAGATTTGAGCGCGCTGCCGTCCGGCATGCTCGATGTGATCAGGTTCATGAACCACAATCCCATCGGCTCGACCTGTACCCATAGGAACCAGATCAGGAATGCGCCCAGAACAGCACCGAAGTTGTTGCCCGAACCACCCACAATGACCATCACCCAGACAAGGAACGTAAACCGCAGCGGATTGTATGTGCCCGGCGTAAGTTGCCCGTCCAGAGTTGTCATCATCGCACCAGCGATGCCGCAGATGGCCGAACCGAGCACGAAGATCTGCAGGTGGCGCCGGGTGACATCCTTGCCCATAGCCTCTGCCGCGACCTCATTATCGCGGATGGCGCGCATCATGCGGCCCCACGGGCTTTTCAACGCCATTTGCGCCATCCACAGCAAAGCAAGCAGAACGATCATGAACAGCAGCGAATAGCCCAGTTTGACCGACAGCGTCGATGCGATGACGGGGTCCAACCCGAACCAATCGGCGCGCGCGACAAAGCTGGGATCGTTCTGCAGATCGACCTCGTAACCCACCACGGGGGCAGGGCGCGGGATGCCGTAGACGTTCTTGACGCCTCGGGCCAGCCAATCCTCGTTCTTCATGATCGCAATGATGATCTCGGCAATGCCCAGCGTTGCAATCGCCAGATAGTCAGAGCGCAATCCAAGCGCCGTCTTTCCGATCAACCACGCCGCACCAGCAGCCAGCAAACCGCCCGCAGGCCAGGCCACAAGGACCGGCAGGTTCAAACCGCCGAGGTTGCCGGCAACTGCGGGTTCGATTGCCTCGACCCCTGCAACGCTTGGATCGAATACCGCGCGGTAGACAAAGAACCCAACAAGGAGAATGGCGATAGTCGTCAAGGTTTGGGCACGTCCCTTGGGCATCCGAGTCGCCACCAGCACAGCCGCCACAACGGTTGCTGCCCCCAAAAGCAACGCCAGAAAAATGCCATAACCACCCGAGGACCATGCTCCTGGAGTCGGCGGGGTCGATACCAACACAACAGCCAGACCACCCAGTGCGACAAAGCCCATGACGCCGACGTTAAAGAGGCCGGCAAATCCCCATTGCAGGTTTACCCCAATCGCCATGATGGCCGAGATCAACCCCATGTTCATGATCAGGATTGCGGCGTTCCAGCTTTGTGTGAAACCGGTCAACAGGATCAAACCGCCAACGACAATGAAAAGCAGCGTGTTTTTGACGGACTCGGTCATACCGCTTTCCCCTTAAACAGGCCGGTAGGCTTGAACAGAAGCACGATCAGCAAGATGGCAAAGCTGACGGCGAATTTGTAATCGGTGGATAGGAATTGCACTAATCCCGAAGGCGCCAGACTTTCTGGCGCGACGTAAGTTAGTACCTTTTTCCACGCATAAGTAACGGTGACCTCAGAGAAAGCGATAATGAACCCGCCCGCGATGGCACCCAGCGGGTTGCCAAGCCCGCCGACAATGGCCGAGGCGAAGATCGGCAGAAGAAGTTGGAAATAGACAAAAGGCTTAAAGCTTTTGTCCAAACCATAAAGAACACCAGCCGTGGTCGCCAATGCTGCCACGAGAATCCACGTGATCATCACAACGCGCTCGGGGTTGATACCCGACAGCAGCGCCAGATCCTCGTTATCCGAATAGGCCCGCATCGATTTGCCCGTGCGGGTCTTGTTGAGAAACCAGAACAGCAGCGCCACCGCAATAACGGCAACTACCAGAGTGATGCCCTGAGAGGTCTTGATCGCAAGCCCCTCACGCAGCCCGGTCATCGCCTTGAAATCGCGGGCGGAAATAATGAACCGCGCGCCGTCTGAAAACCTTTGGTCATCCGGCCCGATGATAAAGCGAACAAGTCCGTTCATGATGAACATGACGCCCATCGAGACGATCACAAGGATCACTGGTTTGGCTTTTTGTTCCCGGTAGAACCGATAGACCAACCGATCGGTTATCAGAACAAGCGCGATACAGCCCAAGATCGCAAAGGGCAGGGCCAGCAGCGCGGTGGGTAGCGGGCCAAAACTCACTCCGGCGGCTTGCAGGCCCCAGGTGACCAGTACGGCAATCATCGCGCCAAAGGCCATCGTATCGCCATGGGCAAAATTCGAAAACCGCAGGATGCCGTAGATAAGCGTGACCCCCAGCGCGCCAAGCGCCAATTGGCTGCCGTAAGCAACCGCAGGCACGATGACAAAGTTTGCCAGCGCGACTAACGCATTCAATAAATCCATTTGATCGTCTCGTTCTTTCGGGTGCGGCTTTATGGCATGCGTTTTGCCATTTGCACAATCATTCCCGCGTCTTTTCCGGTGTTAATTTGGGAAATTTTCAACCCGAAAGCGACAAAATCGGAATTGCTCCGATCGCTGATGACAGCGGTGTGCTTTTTGTGCGTGTTCAGGCGGGACTGACCCGCCAGAACGGTTGTGGTTTGGGACCCTAACGGGGCGGATTGGATCAGGTGTCGTCAGCTGACCGTACAGGTTCCACGCTCGTTTCGGCTGTTGGCACCCGTTGCCCGGATCGCGAGCGTACCGCTTTCGTCGATAGTGTAACCGACGCTGCCGCCATTGGTGATTTGCAGAAATTCATAAGAACCAAGCCCTTTGAAAACATGCAGCTCGGCCACATCGCCATCGACGCTCAACGTTCCTTTGGATGCGCCCTCAACACGTTTCAGCATGATTTTCTTGGGCGTTCCGGCAGGGGTACATTTGCCGGACTTGCAAATCTCTTCAATCTGACACTCGTAAACAAACTCAGCCCCCGGTGTATTCTGCGTTGTGGCCTGCACGACAGCGGGCAGCAACAAGGCAGCAAGAGCGGCCAGATATTTCATATAAGCTCTCCTAAAAGGTGTTGGCCGACAGGTCGGTCCATGTGTTGGTAAACCGGCCATTGAAGGGCGCGATTTCTGCGCCTCACTAGGTGGCAAAAATGGCGAGAATTAATCCTTCCCGGGACAGAATTCTGAATGGTGAAATTTCCGAAAATCGGAGGCTACGGAAATTATACATTGAAAAATCAGGAAATAATTCGATGACGGTTGGTTCGCTGACCGTTCCGGCGTAAAATCCGCCTTATTCTGGACAGATTTAACGACCGTCCTTGTAACGTTGCCCAAATCCCTGCGTACCGACATTGAAACAACCAGATTCGAGGATGCTCGCAGTCACCAGAAATTTATGGCGCCCGACGCTACGAACTGTATCACGCAACCTCAAGATGAAGTGATCCGCTTGGGGCAACGCTTTGATCTCGCGGGGATATCCCTAGCTTTCCAGAGCGGCTCGCCAGGAATTGCGAAGCCCAACTTACGGAATACGGATCACGTCTTGGCGCAGACCCAGCGGCTCCGGGAACAGAAAGGCAAGAAATGAAAAACGCGGCGATTTTGTTTTTGGGATTGGCAGTGCCCGGTATTGCGGCGGCTCAGAATGATCCTCTGAACGGTGAGGATTTTGTGGTGAACTGCGTCTCGGACAGCACGGGCAACGCGGTGACGCTGGCGCGGTCAGGGGCCACGGACAAAGGGTTCATTGTGACAGACGAGATCAAGGGCGAGGCCACGATCATAGGCGGGCTGAACTCGCTGACGTTTTTGCACATTAAGGATAAAGACGTGATTACCTTTGTCGTCGACTTCGAGAATCTTGACTACGACATGTCGATCAAGGGCCCGCATGCCGCACAGGACTTTGGGTCTTGTGGTGATCCGATAGGGTGAGAGAGATCGGATGTCAGCGTGGTGACGGCAGGACTTTCAACGGAACGTCCTGCTTTCCTGCTTCTTAGATTTTTTGGGGATATACAACGATGCAAATCAATTGAAATTAAAACGAAGAGCGGTAGTTTGCGGCCACTATTAGTTTGATCCGCCGAAGTTCGAACATTGTCCATGCCATTGCGAAGTAACGAACTCTCCGAACATTGCTGTATGCCGAGAATGAACGGCGGTCCCATCTTCCAACACGGACGTGGATTGAACTACTCCGCTTCCCGCAGGCTCAACGAATGAAATAGCTTGATCCCCGGCTAGTGGCATAACCTGGACCAGGTCTATGTTCCCTTGCATGTATGCTTTTCTTGGTCGTCTAAAAAGAAAGTTAAGTTCATTTCCTTTCTTTCGCATCCTCCGTCCCGAGTGCACTCGGTGATGAACTTACAAACGAATGAAGTAGCTTGCGCTTCTAACGTATGAGGAGCCAACAATAGAAGCGCTTTTAATGCTCTACGCATCTTATCCTCCCAAGAAGCTCTTCCGAACCTCCGGATCTGCCAACAGTTCCTTGCCCGTTCCGGTATAAGCATTCCGGCCCTGTACCAATACATATCCTTTGTCCGCGATCTCCAGCGCCTGACGGGCGTTTTGCTCGACCATCAGGATCGGCAGACCGGTCCGCGATACTTCGATGATCCGATCGAACAGTTCGTCCATCACGATCGGCGACACACCAGCGGTCGGCTCGTCCAACATCAGAACTTTGGGCTGAGTCATCAGCGCGCGGCCAACAGCGACCTGTTGACGTTGACCGCCCGACAGCTCTCCGGCCGCTTGATTTCGCTTGTCGCGCAGGATGGGGAAGAGGTCATAGACCTGTTCCATCGTCTGGCTGATGTCGTCGCGACGGATGAAAGCGCCCATCTCAAGGTTTTCTTCAACTGTCATCGAGGTGAAGATGTTTGAGGTTTGCGGCACAAACCCCATCCCGCGGATCACACGGTCCTGCGGGGTGAGATTGGTGATATCTTCGCCATCAAGCCGGACAGATCCCGACCGGACATCCAACATTCCGAAAACGGCCTTCATCGCAGTAGATTTGCCTGCGCCATTGGGGCCAACGATCACCGCGATCTGACCTCTATCCACGGCGATGGTGCACTCATGCAAAATGTCCGGCCCTTTGCCATAACCACCGGTCATGGTGTCACCGATCAGAAACGGCTCAGCCATTCACAGGATCCTTCTTCATCTGGCCTACAAATATCCCGGGGGTATGGAGGCAGAGCCCCCATTCGCGCAAACTGAGTGCACTCACTCTCATCACATCGCTCATGCCCCGGCCTCCAGCTTGTCTTTGTTCTTCAGGCCGGTACCCAGATAGGCTTCGATCACGTGCTCATTGGCCTTGATCTCGTCCAGTGTTCCCTCGGCCAGCACTTTCCCCTCGGCCATACAGATGACCGGGTCACAGATCTTGCCGATGAAATCCATGTCGTGTTCGATAACGACAAAAGTATAACCGCGTTCTCTGTTCAGGCGCAGGATCGTGTCGGCGATGGTCATCAGCAGGGTGCGGTTCACACCTGCGCCGACCTCGTCCAGAAACACGATCTTGGCGTCGACCATCATGGTGCGCCCCAGTTCCAATAGTTTCTTTTGCCCGCCCGAGACCTGACCCGCCTTGTGGTCGGCCAGATGTTCGATAGTCAGAAACTCCAGCACCTCATCGGCCTTGGCCTTCAGTGCTCGTTCTTCGTCGGCGATGCGCTTGCGACCAAACCAGGTGTTCCACAGCGATTCACCCGATTGCGCGCCGGGCACCATCATCAGGTTTTCGCGGCAGGACATCGAAGAGAATTCATGCGCGATCTGGAAGGTGCGCAGCAAACCTTTGTGAAACAAGTCATGCGGGGGCAGGCCGGTGATTTCTTCGCCGTCCATGTACACCCTGCCGCTGGTCGGCGGCAAAACGCCCGCGATCACGTTGAACAGGGTGGTCTTTCCCGCCCCGTTTGGCCCGATCAGGCCGGTAATCGAACCCTTTTGGATTTCCAGCGACGCCCCATCCACCGCGTGAAACCCGCCGAAATGCTTGTGCACGTCCTCGACGACGATCATGTTTTCCCCCAGCCACCGTTGTCGGTGTTTCTGCTTCCCCGTCCTTCAAAGAAGAGGTGCGGCCTTTTTTCATTGAAACAGCCCGGACACAAGGCCCGGGCTGCTTGATTTTATGACGATTGAGGCAAGATCAACGGAACTTGACGGTCTCGTTCTTCCCGTCGATTACCTCGATTTCGCGATACGAACCCGCGCTTTCACCGGCGCCGATCAGCTCAACGCCCGATGCGCCGACATAGTCGATGTCCTGACCTGCGGCCAGCAGTTCCAGACCTTTGGCCAGTTCACCCGGATAGATTTTCTCACCCGGAGCGTTGGCAACATCCATGATCTTTGCGCCATACTCGGCTGGGCTGGTCGAGCCTGCCGCCTGCATCGCCAGCATGAACAGCGCGGCTGCGTCATAAGATTCAGGCGAGTAGGGCGAAGATCCGTCAAATCCTGCGGCTTCGGCCATGGCAAAGTACTTTTCAGCCCCTTCGCCGCCGGAACCTGCGATCTGACCGAACGAACCGTTCAGATCCGGGCCCACGTTTTCAGGCAGCGAGTCGCCGATCATGCCACCTGGCAGACCGAACGTGTCAAACGCGCCGCTGTCTAGCGAGGACTGGATGATGCCCAGACCGCCCTGATCCAGATAGCCGGCAACGACCAGAATGTCTCCGCCAGCCGAGGCCAGCGCGCCAACTTCAGCCGAGTAGTCAGCCTTGCCATCTTCGTGGGCAGCTACGATGGTGATTTCGCCACCGGCAGCTTCGAACGACGATTGAATCGCATCCGCCAGACCTTTGCCGAAATCATTGTTGGTATAGGTTAAAGCGATCGAGTTGATGCCGCGGTCCTTGAGGATATTGGCCATGATCTGGCCTTCACGCGCATCCGACGGGGCGGTGCGGAAGAACAGACCATTGTCTTCCATGGTCGACAGGCCGGGCGACGTTGCCGATGGCGAGATCATGACCATGCCGTTCGGGATTGCAACGTTCTGCAGGATCGCGCCGGTCACGCCTGAGCAGTCGCCGCCGACAATACCGGCAACGCCGTCCGCGATCATGCGTTCGCCATTCGAGGTCGCCAAACCGTTGTCGATACAGCCGGTGTCAGCGCGCGAAGCGGTGACCTTTGAGCCGTCCAGCAGTTTGCCGGATTCGGTGACTTCGGCCATCGCCATTTCGGCGCCTGAACCCATTGCCGGTGCCAGCGATTCAATCGGGCCGGTAAAGCCGAACAGAACGCCCAAAGTGACGTCTTCGGCCAGAGCCGGACCGGCCAGCAAAGCGGATGCCGCAGTTGCAGTAAGCAGCTTTTTCATATGGTTACTCCCTAATTGGAACGTATTCGTTCTGGGCAAGACCCTAGGCAAGCTGTCTGGAAAAGAAAAGTCCTAACGCAAATGTGTTTTTGCCAAGAATAATCCTATTTGTTTTGATGTGCTTGTTACGTTTTGCCAGAGTTGGAGATTCTCATGATTAGGGCTGCCGCGATTCTGGTCCTGTCGGTTTTTGCCGGACCTATCAACGCCGATACTCTACAATCCTCAGCTGGAACGGTACAAGTTACATCGATGGTCGAGGGGCTGGATGAACCTTGGGCGATCGGGTTATTGCCCGGGGGGGGCATATTGGTGACCGAACGGGACGGCGAGCTTTTGTTTGTCTCACAAGGCGAGGCCAACCGCGTTGCAGGGGTTCCAAAAGTGGCCGTGAACGGGCAGGGCGGGTTGCTCGACATTACCGTGGCACGGGATTTTGCACAGACCCGCGAAGTGTTTCTCACCTTCTCCAAACCCCAAAGTGGCGGGGCGGGAACGGCGGTCGCCGTGGCGCGCCTGTCGGAAAACGGGGGCCGTTTGGACAACGTGCGGATCATTTTTGAAGCGGTTCCCGGAGGTTCGACCAGCCGACACTTTGGCTCGCGCGTGGTCGAGGCGCAGGACAGAACGCTGTTTGTAACGATTGGGGATCGCGGAGACCGTCCGTCAGCGCAGGACAGGTCAAACCACATGGGCACCGTCATTCGCATAAATCGCGACGGCACGGTGCCTGCTGACAACCCTTTTGTCGGACAAGCCGGAATTCGCCCTGAGATTTGGTCATTTGGTCATCGGAACCCGCAGGGCGCTGGGTTGGACCGGCAAGGACGCTTGTGGATTTCAGAGCATGGAGCGCAAGGCGGAGATGAAGTGAACCTGATCCAACCGGGGCGGAATTACGGCTGGCCGGTGATATCCTATGGCGTCCATTATTCGGGGCAGAAGATCGGTGAGGGCACTTCGAAACCCGGTATGGAACAGCCTGAACACTATTGGGATCCGTCCATCGCACCGTCCGGTTTGCTGGTCTATTCCGGCAAGCTATGGCCAGAGTGGCGGGGCGATATCTTTGTCGGGTCGCTCAAGTTTGACTACATCGCACGGCTGGAAGGTTCTCCCCTGCGTGAGGTCGAGCAAATCAAAGACTCTGAAACCGAGCGTGTACGCGACATTGTCGAAGCCCCGGATGGGGCGATCTGGTTCATTTCGGTGGGACAGGGGGCCATCTGTCGCATGACCCCCAAATAGGCGCGGATCAGACCGAAAGCCGGCCGCTTTGAGCACCACGCTCACGGTAAGGCGTGGTGTTGTAATGAGCCCGGTAGCATTTTGAGAAATGGCTGGGCGAGGCAAAGCCACAAGCCAGAGCCACGTTGATCACGCTCATTTCTGTCTGCATCAGCAGGTTGCGCGCTTTGTGTAGGCGCAGCTCCATATAGTATCGCTTGGGCGAGCGGCTGAGGTAGCGCCGGAACAGGCGTTCCAGCTGGCGCGTGGACATGCCGACATCCTTCGCCAGAATCGAAGGCGAAATTGGCTCTTCGATGTTCTTTTCCATCATCAGGATGACCTGGCTCAACTTGGGATGACGTACACCAATCCGGGTCGGGGTCGACAGGCGCTGTGTGTCCTGATCGGTACGGATCGAGGAATAGATCATCTGGTCCGCCACGGCGTTCGCCAGATCCTCACCATAATCATCGGCAATGATCTTGAGCATCAGGTCGATTGAGGACGTGCCGCCCGCAGTCGTCATCCGGTTACCGTCGATCTGAAACACTGATTTGGTCAGTTCAACCTCGTCGAACTCTTCGATAAAGCTGTCCGAGTTTTCCCAGTGGATCGTTGCACGTTTTCCGTCCAGCAATCCGGCCTTGGCCAACGTAAAGGCTGCTGTACACAGACCGCCGATGCGCAAACCGCGCCGCGCTTCACGACGGACCCAGTTCAGCACTTTCTTTGTTGTCGCCAGTTGCACGTCGACGCCGCCGCAGATCAAGACCATGTCATCGCGTTGCAGTTCGACCAAGTCGGTTTCAACGTTAAAGGTAGTCCCGGCAGAACAACTGACCGTATCACCACCTTCACCAGCTAGCGTCCACGTGTAGAGTTCTTTGTCTGCCATGCGGTTGGCAATCCGCAGGCTGTCCAGTGCCGAGGCAAAAGACAGCAGGGAAAACTTGTCCAAAAGGACAAATACGAAATGCCGAGGATTGGCCTCAGCGCCTTCCACTGTGACAACTTGGCGTTGCTCTTGCATGGCTTGGTGTCCTTGATTCGGCGCGTTGTTACGTCGCGTCCGGCGTCGTTGTTGCCAGCCACCATGATCAAAGCTTGTTTCCCCCGTCAAGAGGCGCAAATCGTATATGGTCACTCTTCAATGCATTTTGTATAGAGACGACCTGACTACTTCAGCGGAGATCAAAGCTATGACCGAATGGCAAAAAACGAACTGGCGCAACAAGCCCCGGGTTCAGATGCCAGACTATATCGATGCGGCCGCGTTGGCCAAAGTCGAGGCTCAGCTTTCTCAGTATCCCCCGCTGGTCTTTGCTGGCGAAGCACGGCGTCTCAAGCAACATCTGGGTGCGGCCGGTCGCGGCGAGGCCTTCCTGTTGCAGGGCGGGGACTGTGCTGAAAGCTTTGAACAATTCAGCGCGGATGCAATTCGTGACACCTTTAAGGTGATGCTGCAGATGGCGATGGTACTGACCTATGGTGCCAAGGTGCCCGTGGTCAAAGTGGGCCGCATGGCGGGCCAGTTTGCCAAGCCGCGCAGTGCGCCAACCGAAGTTTTGGACGGTGTTGAGCTGCCCAGCTACCGCGGTGACATCATCAACGAGCTGGCATTCACCCCCGAAGCCCGCATCCCGAACCCCAGCAAGATGCTGCAAGCCTACACGCAAGCTGCCGCAACCTTGAACCTGTTGCGTGCATTCTCGACCGGCGGATTCGCCGATATGAGCATGGTGCATTCGTGGACATTGGGCTTCACGGATGAGCAGGATGTTCAGAAATACTCGGAAATCGCTGACCGTATTCAAGACACGATCGACTTCATGGATGCCGCCGGAATCACAGCGGACACTACGCATGAGTTCTCAACCGTGGAGTTTTACACCAGCCACGAAGGCCTGCTGCTGGAATACGAAGAGGCGCTGACCCGTCTCGATTCGACTTCTGGCAACTGGTTGGCAGGGTCCGGCCACATGATCTGGATCGGCGACCGTACGCGTCAGCCAGACGGTGCGCATGTGGAATTCTGCAGCGGTGTACTGAACCCGATTGGTCTGAAATGCGGCCCGACCACGACAGCCGAGGACCTCAAGGTTCTGATGGCCAAGCTGAACCCGGAAAACGAAGAGGGTCGCCTGACCCTGATCGCACGGTTTGGCGCAGGCAAGGCAGGCGAACACCTGCCGCGCCTGGTCAAGGCAGTTAAGGAAGAGGGCGCCAAGGTCACCTGGGTTTGCGACCCGATGCATGGCAACACGATCAAGTCGGCAACCGGGTACAAAACCCGTCCGTTCGATTCGGTCCTGCGTGAGGTACGCGACTTCTTTGGCGTCCATCAGGCCGAAGGCACGGTTCCCGGCGGTGTGCATTTTGAGATGACCGGTCTGGACGTCACCGAATGCACCGGCGGCGTGCGCGCGGTGACCGAAGAGGACCTGTCAGATCGTTACCACACAGCATGCGACCCGCGCCTGAACGCATCGCAGTCCTTGGAACTGGCATTCCTGGTCGCAGAAGAACTGACCAACTTGCGCCGCGACCGCAAAAAGCGCGCAGCCGGTTAAGGTTGTCGAAAATCAACGAAAAGGCGGGCTGCACAGGTCCGCCTTTTTTGTTTGTGATTAGTCGTCGCGCGACACAACCAGCCTCAGATGTGAACCGGGACGGTCAAATTTTTTCTGATCTTCTGCGAAACCGGCCTCGACCGTTTGCGACGGTTGTTTGGGAATCTGCACATCCGACACCGGACGCAAGCTGGTTTCAGAGATTGTGAACCGTCGGGGTGTTGCACCGATTACGCCGTCGCTGACCATTACGCCCAGAATGCGGCTGACATCACCCAGATCACTTTTCAGCGGCAATAAAAGCATGCGGGCCTGTAATTGAACACGCCCCAACCGGCCCGATGAATCTAGGGTCAGATTGGCGATTGCTGGCTGTGCGAATACCTGTTCTGAAACTGTCTTGATCTGGTCCCGCGCGCCGGGTTCAAAGAAGGAGGTCAGCGGCATGCCGCGCACTTCCATCCCGGCCAGTTGGTTCAGATGCCTCCCAGCCAGACGGAACCGGGTAAGCCCGGGGGCGATGCGTTCCAGAACGAAAGTGTATTCCAAAATGTTCTCAAGCCCGCGCGGGTCGATGTGCGACCGCATGGGGACCCCGTCACCTCTCAAAAGTGCCGTCCAATACGCCTCGGCCTGCCGGATGGGCGAAAGGCTGCGCCCGCTGTCAAAACGATCCATAGAGACGATCTTTCCAAAACTTGACCCGAAACCGTTCCCGAAAAAGGTTTTCATCATTATCACCCTGGCGCCTATCGACCGTCATTTTCACAAAATGCGAAGTACTGGGGCCCCCTATCCGAGACCAGTGTTCGCAGGTGTAAGACTGACGCAGGTTGATTCAATTTTGGAGCAAATCTTTAACGATTGGTTAACAACTGACGGACAAAGGCAGAGTCAGCAAACTCTTGCCCTGTACGCGCAGTTCGCATTAGGTGCGCCCAGCAAACTGAAAACGGGCAGCTATGGAAAGGGCAGGCATGATAAAATCCATGACGGGTTTCGCCTCGGGCAAAGGGGCGTTTGGGCCGCATAGCTGGACGTGGGAGTTGCGCAGCGTGAACGGCAAGGGGCTGGACATGCGCCTGCGTGTTCCTGATTGGTTGACCGGGCTTGAGGCTGCGTTGCGCGTCGCCCTGTCGAAACAACTAAGCCGAGGCAATGTGACATTGTCCTTGCGCCTCAGCCGAGATGAGACGCAGGCAGACCTGGTCCTGAACGAAGCTGCGATGGTTGCCGTTCTTGAGGCTGTGGCGCGAACGCAGGAAATGGCCATTGCGCGGGACGTAACCCTTGGGCCCTCGACGGCCGCTGATCTGATCTCGCTCAAGGGTATGTTGGATGCGGGCAGTGATGGGGATGACCCGGGCCCGTTGGTTAGCCAACTGACGACAGAGTTCAGTGCCCTATTGGGCGAATTCATAGAAATGCGCCAGTCTGAGGGGCGGGCGCTGGCAACTGTTCTGGATGATCAACTAGGGCAGGTGGCTTCACTGACCGTCCAGGCAGCAAAGCTGGCAGAGCAGCGCAAGGAAAAGATGGCCGAGGCGCTGCGAGATAATCTGGCGCGGGTGATGGACAACGCGCAGGGGGCTGACCCGGACCGCGTAGCGCAGGAATTGGCGTTAATCACCGTCAAGGCGGACATCACCGAAGAGATTGATCGCCTGAAAGCGCATGTCGTGGCGGCGCGGGATCTGCTGGCGCAGGACGCGGCGGTCGGTCGTAAGCTGGATTTCCTGATGCAGGAGTTCAACCGCGAGGCCAATACTTTATGCTCAAAGGCGCAAAGCGCGGAGTTGACAGCTGTAGGCCTTGAGTTGAAAGCCGTAATAGATCAGATGCGCGAGCAAGTGCAGAACGTAGAATAACCACAGGAGCGCCCAAATGGCGGATCGACGCGGCCTATTAATCATTCTGTCCTCGCCTTCAGGCGCCGGTAAATCGACCCTGGCCAAGCGGCTGATGCAATGGGACTCTGAGCTTGAGTTTTCGGTCTCGGCCACCACCCGCGCGCCACGTTCGGGGGAACAAGACGGGCGCGAGTATTACTTCCTTAGTGAAGATGCGTTCCGGCAGCAGGTGTCCGAGGGACAAATGCTGGAACATGCGCACGTGTTCGGCAATTTCTACGGCTCACCTGCGGGTCCGGTACGCGAGTCCATTAACAGCGGCAAAGACGTTTTGTTTGACGTGGACTGGCAAGGTGAGGTGCAAATTCGCAATTCGGATCTGGGCAAGCACGCCCTGTCGATCTTTATCTTGCCTCCGTCGATCCCCGAACTGCGTCGCAGGCTGGAAGGCCGCGGTCAGGACAGTGAAGACGTGATCGAAAAACGGATGTTTAAAAGCTGGGATGAGATCAGCCACTGGGGCTATTATGACTATGTTCTGATCAATGATGATCTGGATGCCACCGAGGAAAAGCTGAAAACCATCGTCAGTGCAGAACGCATGCGCCGCATCCAGCAGCCCAGCCTGCAAAACCATGTCCGCACGTTGCAAAACGAATTTGAGGGTTTGGCATGACCATTTACGCTTTGGGTGAAAACGTTCCGCAAATCCACGAAGACACCTGGGTTGCGCCGGACGCCAACCTGATTGGGAAAGTCGTTCTGGAACAGGGAGCCTCGGTCTGGTTCGGCTGCACCATCCGCGCCGACCACGAAGAGATTCGCGTGGGCGAGGGTAGTAACGTCCAGGAAAACTGCGTCATGCATATCGACGCCGGGTATCCGCTGACCATTGGTAAAAACTGCACCATCGGACACAAGGTCATGCTGCATGGCTGCACGATCGGGGAAAACACGCTGATCGGAATGGGCGCGATTGTTCTGAATGGGGCGAAGATCGGGAAAAACTGCCTGATCGGTGCCGGCGCCCTGATTACGGAAGGCAAAGAGATACCCGATAATTCTCTGGTCATGGGGTCGCCGGGCAAAGTTGTGCGGGAACTGGATGCGGCGGCAGCGCAAAAAATCACCTTCAGCGCGCTTCACTATCAGCAGAATATGCGCGCGTTTCGCAAAACTTTGAAACCTGTGTCCTAGGTTGATTCCAAACGCATCAAGAGTGACGGAAATGCCAAACGACCTGCTTGCTGAAATTGTGTCGGCCATTCCAATGCCCACGCTTATGGTTGATCAGACCGAGCGCATCATAGCGGCCAACACCGAAGCCAGAACATTGCTGGGTCAAAACATTGAAGGCCGTCATTTCGCGACGATCCTTCGGCAGCCGCAAGTCATCGATGCGATGGAGCAGAGCCTGCGCAGCAAGGGCCCAGCTAAAACGCGCCATCTGTCCAATGATGGTGCTCAGGACACCACTTTTGAAGTGCAATGCCGTTACATGAACGGTGTGGGCGCGGTGGAGGGCGGTGCAGTGATGGTCGTTTTCCAAGACGTCACACATCTGGAACAGGCCGGACAAATGAGACGCGACTTCGTGGCAAATGTCAGCCACGAATTGCGTACACCTCTGACCGCTCTGATGGGATTCATAGAAACATTGCGCGGTCCAGCGCGAGACGATGCAGCCGCCCGTGAGCGGTTTCTGCAGATCATGACCGACGAAGCCAATCGGATGAACCGGCTGGTCGGCGATCTGCTATCTCTGAACCGGGTCGAGAGCGAAGAGCGGGTTCGCCCCAGGGAGCAGCTTGATCTGACGGGCCTGCTGCAATCTACGCTGACAACGCTGCGTCCTCTGGCCGAGGCTGCAAATGTGGACCTGACATTGGATACGTCTTCGGGGCCAATTTCGGTGACCGGAGACAGCGACCAACTGCGCCAAGTGTTCACGAACCTGATCGAGAACGCCATCAAATATGGTGGGAGCGGCGGTAGTGTTGATGTGCGCATTCAGGCATCCGAGCGCGACACCGCGATGCGCGGCCCTGCGGTTCGGGTACAGATCGCAGACAAAGGCCCGGGCATTGATGCCGTACATCTGCCACGCCTGACTGAGCGATTCTATCGCGCCGACAGTCACAGATCCCGCGAGCTAGGCGGTACAGGGCTGGGCCTTGCGATTGTAAAACATATTGTAAACCGCCACAGGGGGCGGTTGCGGGTCGAAAGCGACCTGGGCAAAGGCTCTGTATTTACAGTGATTTTGCCGCACTGATTTTCGGCCTATGACGCAGGTTCATTTCAGACGCGCGCGGTGTTCCGCACTGTCCAGTTAAGAAAACTTAAGAAAATCGTTACGTGTCATAAAACCGTTACGTACTTGTCACAAAAGGCTTACGCACGGCTTTTAGGAGTTCTCGCAGATCATCATGGGGTGATCACAATTTATCTTTTCAGGGAGACTGAAATGTCCTTTGTAAAACTGTCGGCTTCGGCGCTTACCATTGCTGCTGTATCGGCCACCGCGGCCGCCGCTCGTGATCAGGTTCAGGTTGCGGGTTCTTCAACCGTGCTGCCATACGCCTCGATTGTAGCAGAAGCCTTCGGTGAGAATTTTGACTTCCCGACACCGGTTGTTGAATCGGGTGGTTCCTCGGCAGGTCTGAAGCGTTTCTGTGAAGGTGTTGGCGAAAACACCATCGACGTTGCGAACGCATCGCGCCAGATCCGTGAAAAAGAAATCAAAGCCTGCGCTGAAAACGGCGTGACCGACATCATCGAAGTTCAGATCGGTTATGATGGCATCGTCTTCGCATCCGACATCAACGGCAACTCGTTCGAGTTCACGCCGGAAGACTGGTACAAAGCCCTGTCCGCACAGATCGTTGTTGACGGAGAACTGGTCGACAACCCGAATAAAACCTGGGCCGACGTAAACCCAGACTTCCCGGCACAGCCGATCGCGGCCTTCATCCCGGGCACCAAGCACGGCACACGTGAAGTGTTCGAGGACAAAGTGATCCTGGCTGGTTGTGAGCATCTGGGAGATTTCGACGTCTACAAAGCGGCCAATGGCGACGATAAGAAAGCCGCCGAGAAAGCCTGTATCGCTCTGCGCACCGACGGTGTTTCGGTCGACATCGACGGTGACTACACCGAAACTCTGGCCCGTATCGACAGCAACAAGGACGGCATCGGCGTTTTTGGTCTGGCGTTCTACGAGAACAACACCGACAAGCTGCAGGTCGCAACCATGTCCGACGTTGTTCCGTCGACCGAGTCGATTGCAACCGGCGAATATCCGGTTTCGCGCCCGCTGTTCTTCTACGTGAAGAAAGCCCATATCGGCGTGATCCCCGGCCTGAAAGAATACGCTGAGTTCTTCGTCGCTGACGAGATCGCAGGCCCCGACGGTCCGCTGGCAGAATACGGCCTGGTATCTGACCCTGAGCTGGTCAATGTACAGGAAGCGGTTGCCAACGAAACCACGCTGGGCAGTGGTTCCTAATCACAATTACGAACGGAACCGGGGCGGTTTTTCACGCCCCGGTTCTTTTTGACTCCATCTCTGCCATCCCCACGGAGTTCTCATGGCGTTATCCTGGCTGTTGCTTATCCTGCTTGCGCTGGCAGTGATCGGATTTTTTGCGGGTCGGTCCCGCGCTTTGGCAAGTGCGGGTGGTAACGTCCGCGATTTGCATTCTTTACCGTCTTACTACGGCTACAACGTCGCGCTGACGGCTCTGGTTCCCGCAGTTGGGGTGCTGATCGTCTGGCTTCTTGCCCAACCGATGATCGTAAACAGCACGGTATCCGGCCTTATTCCCGATCAGGCATTGCTCGAGGGGTCGGATCGCGGCCTGATCATGAGCGAAGTGCGCCGTGTCGCCTACGGCCTGGACGGCGCTGTCGCCAGCGGTGCGATGACCGAAACTCAAGCCCGAAACGGCAATGCGGATACTGATGCGCTGACTAAAACGCTGAAAGACGCAGGCCAGATTCTGACGCAGGACGTCACGCAGCCGATTTTGGTTGCGGCACAGAAGTTCCGCAGCATGACGTCCTCAGGGACAGTTGCGATGCAGGTCGTGGTTTTGGCGTTGGCGCTGCTTGGGGCTGCCTTTGCCTATGTGCGTACGCACAAGGAATTCCGGGCTCGTAACGTGGTAGAGCAGGGGGTTCTGGCCCTGCTATTGCTGGCCGCGTCGATTGCGATCCTGACAACCATCGGCATTGTTCTGTCGATGCTGTTTGAGACGATGAACTTCTTCCAGCTGCATTCGTGGAAGGATTTCTTTTTTGGCAGCACATGGGCCCCGAACTTTCGTGGCGGCAGTGAGCTGTCGATCCTGCCACTGTTGTGGGGCACGCTGTACATTTCAGTGATCGCGCTGCTTGTGGCGGTCCCGATTGGACTGTTCGCCGCGATTTACCTGTCCGAGTATGCCTCGGGCATAACGCGGTCCATCGCCAAGCCGCTGTTGGAAATCCTCGCCGGTATCCCGACCATCGTTTACGGTCTGTTTGCTTTGCTGACTGTGGGTCCGGCCTTGGTGTCGATGTTCGGCGATGGCGGCATACTGGGTGTGGACTGGATGGCCAGCTCGAACGCGGTTCTGACTGCCGGGTTGGTTATGGGGATCATGCTGATCCCGTTTGTCTCGTCACTGTCGGACGACATTATCAACGCGGTGCCACAAACCATGCGCGACGGCTCGCTGGGTCTGGGCGCGACGCATTCGGAAACCGTGCGCAATGTGATCCTGCCGGCCGCCTTGCCGGGTATCGTCGGTGCGATCCTTCTGGCGGCAAGCCGGGCCATCGGTGAAACGATGATTGTTGTGATGGCCGCCGGTGCGATTGCCAAATTCTCGGGCAACCCGTTCGAGGCGATGACCACCATCACCACGCGGATTGTCAGCCAGCTGACCGGCGATACCGATTTTGCCAGCCCCGAAACGCTGGTGGCCTTTGCGCTGGGTCTGACCCTGTTCATCATCACGCTAGGGCTGAACATCTTCGCCCTCTACATCGTACGCAAATACCGGGAGCAGTACGAATGACCGATATTTCCCAAACACCTAACGCTGCTCCGACCACGAAGCCCAAAGGTGGCTCGCTGTTCGAAAAGGATGCACGGACCAAGCGGCGCAATGCGGCTGAAAGCCGGTTCAAGATGTACGGCGTCGCCGCCATCGGGATCGGCTTGCTGATGCTGATTGTGCTGGTGACCAATATTGTCACCGCTGGCACCGGTGCCTTTCAGCAAAGCTTTCTTGAACTAAATGTCGAACTAAAAGCCGACAAGCTGGACAAAAAGGGCAACCGCAATATCAAGGATATCAAGAAGGTATCGACCTTTGGCTATGCCCCTCTAATTGCCGCCGCGCTGGAAAGCGAAGTTGAAAAGTTTGGCATCCAGACCGACTTGAAACCCAAGGCAATGGGCAAGATCCTGTCCAAAGCAGCTCAGGCCGAGTTGCGAAACTATGTCATCGCCGACCCCGGTGAGATCGGTAAGACCGTCAGCTTTCGCTTTTTGGTCAACAGCCGGGTCGATGGCTATTTGAAAGGCCGCGTAACCCGCGAGTCGATTGCCAACGACAAAAGCATTTCGGTCGAACAGTTGGATTTCGTGGATCAGTTGCGCGATGCGGGCGTGCTGTACAAAGCCTTCAACCCGGATTTCATTTTCGGCGCCGATGCGTCGGACCAGCGACCCGAAGCCGCGGGGATCGGCGTCTCCATGCTGGGTTCACTGTTTATGATGTTGGTGGTTCTGGCCCTGGCCTTGCCCATCGGTGTGGCGGCCTCAATCTATCTTGAGGAATTCGCGCCACAAAACCGGCTGACAGATATCATCGAAGTCAACATCTCGAATCTGGCCGCGGTGCCGTCGATCGTGTTCGGTATTCTGGGTCTGGCTGTGTTCATCAACTACATGCATCTCCCAACTTCGGCCCCGCTGGTGGGTGGTCTGGTGCTGACACTGATGACGCTGCCGACGATCATCATCTCGACCCGCGCGTCGCTGAAGGCGGTTCCGCCGTCGATCCGGGATGCGGCGCTGGGGGTAGGGGCCTCGAAAATGCAGGCCGTGTTCCATCACGTTCTGCCGTTGGCCGCGCCCGGTATTCTGACCGGCACCATCATTGGTCTGGCGCAGGCGTTGGGGGAAACCGCACCTCTGCTGCTGATCGGGATGGTGGGCTTTATCGCCTCGAACCCGCCCGACGGAATTGTCGCGGGTTTCCTGTCGCCAAACTCGGCCATGCCAGCACAGATCTATGAATGGTCCAAACGCGCCGACCCGGCCTTTTACGAACGCGCATGGGGGGGCATCATCATCCTGTTGATCTTCCTCGTTACAATGAACACCATTGCGGTACTTCTGCGCCGCCGCTTTGAACGCCGCTGGTAAATGGGGGCCATTATGAATGATATGACACGAGTGGAGAGAACCGTGGACTCCAAAGCCATCAAGATCGCCGCGAACAACGTTCAGGTTTATTACGGCGACACGCACGCCATCAAGGACGTGGACGTCCAGATCGAGGACAAGACCGTAACGGCCTTTATCGGCCCGTCGGGCTGCGGCAAGTCCACCTTTCTGCGCTGCCTCAACCGGATGAACGACACCATCGACATCTGCCGGGTCGAGGGCGATATCCTGCTGGACGGCGAAGACATTTACGACAAACGCGTCGACCCGGTGCAGTTGCGTGCCAAGGTCGGAATGGTGTTTCAGAAACCCAACCCGTTCCCCAAGTCGATCTATGACAACGTGGCCTATGGCCCGCGCATCCATGGCCTTGCAAAGAACAAAGCTGAATTGGATGATATCGTTGAGAAATCCCTGCGTCGCGCTGCGATCTGGGATGAGGTCAAAGACCGCCTGGACGCCCCCGGCACAGGCCTGTCCGGTGGTCAGCAACAGCGCCTGTGCATTGCCCGTGCCGTGGCAACGGAACCAGAGGTTTTGCTGATGGATGAGCCATGCTCGGCGCTGGACCCGATTGCTACCGCTCAGGTCGAGGAACTGATCGACGAACTGCGTTCGCGCTATTCGGTGGTAATCGTGACACACTCAATGCAACAGGCTGCGCGGGTGAGCCAGAAAACGGCGTTCTTCCATTTGGGCAATCTGGTGGAATTCGGCGAGACCGGGCAGATATTTACCAACCCCGAAGACCCCCGCACGGAAAGCTACATCACCGGCCGTATCGGCTGAGGACAGGTATTTTAACATGACCGAACAACATATTGCATCCGCATTCGACCGCGACCTTGAAGCGGTTCAGGCCCATATCATGAAGATGGGTGGTCTGGTCGAGGCCGCGATCATGAACGCCGCGCGCTCGCTTGAATCCCGGGATGTCGAATTGGCCCAAGAGGTGCGTCAGGGTGACAAGGCCATCGATGCGCTTGAGGATCTGATCAACGAAGAAACCGCGCGGGTGATCGCTCTGCGAGCCCCGACAGCGGGCGACCTTCGTCTGGTTCTGTCGGTTCTGAAGGTCTCGGCCAACCTGGAACGTATCGGCGACTATTCCAAAAACATTGCCAAACGCACCACGGTTCTGGTCGACGCCAGTGAGATAAACGGCAGTGCCGCCGCCCTGCGCCGTATGGCGCGTGAGGTTGAGCGGATGCTACGCGACGCGTTGGACGCTTATATTCAACGTGACGCCGAACTGGCCGCTGACGTGATTCAGCGGGATGAAGAAGTAGACCAGATGTATAACGGCCTGTTCCGCGAGTTCCTGACCTTCATGGCCGAAGATCCACGCAACATCTCGTCGTGCATGCACCTGCATTTCATCGCAAAGAACATCGAACGTATGGGCGACCACGTCACAGCCATCGCTGAGCAAGTGGTCTATCTGGTGACTGGGGAACGGCCATCGGAAGCACGTCCCAAAGCTGATACCACCTCGCAAACAGCCTAGGAGACAATGATTATGTCCGCTGATCAGCCTACGGTACTGGTTGTTGAGGATGAACTGGCCCAGCGTGAAGTGCTGGCCTACAACCTCGAAGCAGAAGGGTTTCGCGTATCCAAGGCGGCCAATGGCGACGAGGCGTTGCTGTTGGTCGATGAAGACAATCCGGACATCATCGTTTTGGACTGGATGATGCCCAATCTCAGCGGGATCGAAGTGTGCCGCCGGCTTAAAACGCGCCCGGATACGCGGTCGATCCCCATCATAATGCTTTCGGCCCGGTCAGAAGAGGTCGACAAGGTGCGTGGTTTGGAAACCGGGGCGGATGACTATGTGGTCAAGCCGTATTCGATTGTCGAGCTTATGGCGCGCGTCCGTACACAGTTGCGCCGGGTTCGCCCGGCAACGGTCGGTATCAAGCTTGAGTTTGCCGATATCATTCTGGATTCCGAGACCCACAAAGTCAGCCGCAACAGCAAGCCGTTGAAACTGGGCCCGACCGAGTTTCGTCTGCTGAGCACGTTCATGGAAAAACCGGGTCGTGTCTGGAGCCGCGAACAGCTGCTCGACCGGGTCTGGGGGCGCGATATCTATGTCGATACCAGAACAGTTGACGTTCACATCGGCCGCTTGCGCAAAGCGCTGACACAGCACGGTGGTGAAGATCCCGTGCGTACGGTCCGCGGCGCAGGGTACGCGCTGGGGTAAAGCTTGGGGCAGGGCGCGTTGCCCTGTTCTATGCGGTTTACTCATGGTTCGATGCGAAACTGTGGCTGTTATTTGCGCCGTTGGTTGGGTAGTTTGCAAAAAACCTCACTACGCGGAGAAGCAAAATGAACGCCCCGAACACCAAACCGACTTTGCGCGCCAAAGACGCACCTGAGATGGGGGCTTTCTCGTGGGACGATCCGTTCCGTTTGGCGGATCAACTGACTGAAGATGAGCGCATGATCGCCGCGAGTGCGCAGGCATATTGTCAGGAAAAGCTTCAACCACGGGTTCTGGAAGCCTTCCAGAACGAGGAAACGGACCCGGAAATCTTCCGCGAAATGGGTGAAATGGGCCTTTTGGGCACGACGATCCCCGAAGAATATGGCGGTCTTGGTGGCGGTTATGTGTCTTACGGTCTGGTCGCGCGCGAGGTTGAGCGTGTCGATTCCGGCTATCGCTCGATGATGTCGGTGCAAAGCTCATTGGTGATGTACCCGATCTATGCGTACGGCAGCGAAGAGCAGCGCCGGAAGTACCTTCCAAAACTGGCCAGTGGCGAATGGATCGGTTGCTTTGGTCTGACAGAACCTGATGCCGGCTCGGACCCGGCGGGCATGAAAACCCGTGCGGAAAAGATCGACGGTGGTTATCGGCTGACCGGCAGCAAGATGTGGATCTCGAATTCACCCATCGCAGACGTCTTTGTGGTGTGGGCCAAATCCGACGCGCATGACGGCAAGATCCGTGGCTTTGTTCTGGACAAGGGCCTCAAAGGCCTGAGCGCGCCCAAAATTCAGAACAAAATGAGCCTGCGGGCATCGATCACGGGTGAGATCGTTCTGGACGGCGTCGAAGTCGGCGAGGGTGCGTTGCTGCCGCATGTTCAGGGCCTAAAAGGACCGTTCGGCTGTCTGAATCGCGCCCGTTATGGGATCAGCTGGGGCGTAATGGGCGCCGCAGAAAGCTGCTGGCACGGTGCTCGTCAGTATGGTCTGGACCGCAAACAGTTCAACAAGCCGCTGGCGCAGACGCAACTGTTCCAACGCAAATTGGCTGATATGCAAACCGAGATCGCCCTGGGCCTGCAAGCCAGCCTGCGCGTTGGCCGTTTGATGGATCAGGCCGAAGCAGCGCCCGAGATGATCTCGATCGTGAAGCGCAACAACTGCGGCAAAGCGTTGGAGATCGCGCGGAATGCCCGCGACATGCACGGCGGCAATGGCATCTCGCTGGAATTCCAAGTGATCCGTCACATGGTCAATCTGGAAACTGTGAACACCTATGAAGGCACGCATGACGTTCATGCGTTGATCCTGGGGCGGGCGCAGACCGGTCTTCAGGCCTTCTACTAGGATATTTCATATACCGCATAATCTGTATTATGGTAAAAAATAACATTGGCAATTTCAGGTTTTCCACATATTGCCAATGCTTTACGTTGCATCTTTAAATATCCAATTCGGAGCCCCTGATGATCTTGAATGGCAAAACTGTGGTGATCACCGGTGCAGCCAACGGTATCGGCAAAGGTCTGGCAACCCGGTTCGCGCGCGAAGGTGCAACAGTCGTTTGCGCAGACATAGACACCGAAGGCGCGCGTTCCGCGGCCACGGAAATCAACGGGCACGCGGTCACATGCGATGTTTCAGACGAAGGAAGTATCAAAGCGTTGATCGATCACGTCGAAGAAGAGATTGGCCCGATTGATCTGTTCTGTGCAAACGCCGGAATCCTGACGCTTGGTGGTCTGGACGCTCCGGATGAAGACTGGGACCGGATCTGGAAGATCAACGTCATGTCGCATGTCTGGACCGCGCGTTATCTGGTTCCGCTTATGATCGCGCGCGGCGGCGGTTATTTCATGACAACGGCTTCGGCCGCGGGATTGCTAAACCAGCCCGGCGCTGCACCATACGGCGTTTCCAAACACGCCGCCGTGGGATTTGCCGAATGGCTGTCGCTGACATACAGCCACAAAGGCCTGCGCGTGTCCGTTCTGTGTCCGCAAGCAGTTCGATCAGAAATGACACGCGACTTTGAGGATTCGGTGGCGTCAATCGACGGTATGCTAGAGCCTGAAGATGTGGCCCAAGCCTGTTTCCAAGCCATTGAAACCGAACAGTTTCTGGTGCTACCACATGCGCAGGTGTTGGATTACATTCGGCATAAATCCAGCGATTATGACAGTTGGCTGCGAGGAATGAACAAGTTGAATCAAAAGTTTTTCGAAGGTGATTAAGGTTTCTTCTCCGCTTTACGCATCAGGCCTTCCTGTGTGACCGAAGCAACCAAAGTGCCGTCTTGTGCATAGATCGACCCTCGGTTGAAGTTGCGCCCTCGCCCGCTCCACGGCGATTCCATCGAATACAGATGCCAGTTTTCGAAATGGATCGGCGCGTGGAACCACATGGCGTGATCCAGGCTGGCTGCATTGACTTCCCCCGTCAACCAGCTGAGGCCGTGCGGTCGCATACCTGATCCCATCAGATACATGTCAGACGCGTAAGTCAGCAGCAATTGTTGAGTGGCAGCATCAGCACCCGCGGCACCGGGCATCCGGAACCAGACTTGATTTCTGTCATCCGTCTTTTCGGGTGTAAACGGATCAAGGTGGCTGGCCTCACGGACCTCGATAGGTCGCTCGCGTGTCAACTCTCCGCGCAGGTGTTTGGGCACGAGATCCACGTATTTCGCGCGTAGTTCTGTGCGCGACGGATAACTTTCGGGGGCTTCCATCTGGGGCATCTCGTGGTGATGATCCCAGCCTTCATCCTGAATGTGAAACGAAGCCGA
This sequence comes from Ruegeria sp. A3M17, assembly GCF_003318255.1. GTDB lineage: Bacteria > Pseudomonadota > Alphaproteobacteria > Rhodobacterales > Rhodobacteraceae > Ruegeria. The sequence goes on along the minus strand of NZ_QOCF01000025.1, from coordinate 35,344 downwards.
CACGTTCAGGATCTGTTTGCCATGCTGGATTGCCACCACACGCCGTGTGGTAAATGAACCTCCGTCTCGCGCTTTATCAACTTGATAAATAACAGGAATGGATGGATCGCCGGGACGAATGAAATAAGCATGCAACGAATGGCACAACCGATCATCGACAGTTCGGTAAGCTGCCGCCAGAGCCTGCGACACCACCTGCCCGCCGAAAATTCGCGTCGGTGTTTCGCCGCCTGATCCAGTGCCCCGAAACAAATCCACTTCGAGCCTTTCGAGGTTCAAAAGGTCAAGAAGGACACGTTCTGCTTCGGTCATTGGCGACTCTCCGATTGGCTATGAAAAAGGCGTATCAGCGCCACGAGGGTCATTCAACCAACGCGCCCAATACCAGCGCCTTAAGCTCGGATCGGGACGGGTAAGAACTGGACGGCGACAATTGGGTAAAGAATACGGCCGACAGATCGTTGCTGCGGTCGATCCAGAAGAATGTCGAAGCCATACCGCCCCAACTAAAATCTCCCAATGATCCAGCTGTTCGGGTTCTGCCGGGGTTGATGATGACAGACCCGGCCAGGCCAAATCCCATGCCTTCCATCGGTTGCTCGGCAAAACTTTGCGGGCCCATCGAGGCGATATCGCCCGGCAAGTGGTTTTGCAGCATGAAGTCGACTGTCTTTGGGCCCAGCAAGCGGTGGCCGTTGCCCTGCCCCCGGTTTCGCATCATCTCGGTGAATTTGACGTAGTCGTCGATCGTGCTGACAAGGCCGCCACCGCCCGAAAAGGTCGTCGCTATTTCAAATGGGGATGCGCCTGCCTCGTCTGTCAATCGCAGGGTGTCGTCGCCGGTCTCGGCTGAATTCAGCGCCATCGCGTCCCCGGCCAGCGGCGTATAGAGAGACGCGAACCTATCCCCTGCCCCTTTGGGCACAGAAAATCCGGTCTCGGCCATCCCAAGCGGCTCAAAGATTTCTTGCGCGAAGAACCGATCCAAGGTCTTGCCGGACACAACCTCAACCACGCGGCCCAACACATCAGTTGAAACTGAATATTCCCAACGGGTTCCGGGCTGGAACGCCAATGGCAGTTGTGCCAGTGCGCTGATCCTGTCATTCAACGGCCCTTGATTTGGGCTAAAAATCAGCTTCTGTGCATCCATCGCTGCCGGGAGAACACCGGGATTGAACGGGTAGCTGAACCCGCTTGTATGGGTCAGAAGCTGATGCAGTGTCGGGGATGGTGCATCTTCGGTTTGATCCAGCCTCTCAGCCCGTGGAACAAGGGCCTGCATAGAGGAGAAATCCGGCAGAAAATCAGAGAGTTGCGCGTCGAGGTGGAATAATCCGCGCTCGGCCAGCATCATCACCGCGACCGAGGTGACGGGTTTCGTCATCGAATAGATCCGCACAAGCGTATCGCGTTGAAACGGCAGACCCTTCTCAACATTTCTAAGGCCACAGGCGTGAAAAAACGCCTCGGACCCGTGGTGGGTCAATAGTAATGAACTGCCCGCGTATTTGCGCTCATCGACATAGCGCTGCATCCAGTCCCGTATGCGGTACAGGCGGGCAGGATCAAGGGTTGTCTGGCTGCGCATGGGTCTCTCGAACCTCCTCGGCGGTTTCGTTGATCTTGACCGGTGACTCACTGAATTGACAGAGGAACTCCTGATTCCTCACATCGCGACCAACGGCCAGTGCGCGCCAGCCTTCCCGCCTGTACACTGGACGCGTTACAGATTCGTCCGGTGGTTCAGAGTTCATTTCACAGATCGTCGTATCGGAGTTTAGACAATGACGCAGACCATAGATTTCATTTTCGATTTTTGCAGCCCAAACGCATTTCTAGCCCATAAGGTCTTGCCCAAACTGGCGGAACGAAATGGCATGCAGGTAAGCTATGTGCCCGTGTTACTGCCCACGATATTTAAGGCGACGCATAATCAGAACCCGTTCGAGGCATTTTCAGAAAACCGCCAGAAAACAGCCTATTTGACCCATGATCTTCATCGCTTTGCCCGCAGACGCGGATTGAGCTTCCATATGAGCCCGCATTTCCCGGTGAACACAAAATTCGCCACGCGCGGTGCTGTATTCGCCTCGGGTAAATCATGGGAATCCAAATACATAAACGCAATATTTGATGCGATTTGGGTACATGGTCAGAAAATTGATGAACTGGGTGTCCTGATGGATATCTTGCAGGAAAACAAACTTCCCGCGCGCAAGATCCGCGAGGCCATGACTAGTGCTGAGGTAAAGCAGCGGCTCAAAGAGCAATCCAAGGCCGCCGTAAAACGAGGCGTATTCGGAGTGCCCACAATGTTTGTGGGCACCGAGATGTTCTTTGGCAAGAACAGCTTGGGCAATCTGAAACTAGAACTTTCCAAAGCGCCGGACTGACACCCGAACTACGAATCCAGCGCGGCAAGCCCGTGTTTGGCAAACACCGGAACGTAAGCCCCAAACACCTGCGCGCGTTTGGGGTCAGATGCGTTCCCGTCCAAAGCGCGCTTATACACCCCCTGTAGAATTCCGGCCATTCGAAAGAAATTGAACGCCAGGTAGAACCCGAATTTTTCAATCCTAGGTAAGCCGCGACGCTGGCAATATCGCCCGATAAACTCTTGATCTGACGGTATTCCCAGGGCTTGACGGTCGACACCTGCCAATCCGCGCCCCTCGTTTCCAGGGGGCAGTTGCCACTGCATGATTACCGCTGCTAGATCCGCGAATGGGTGCCCGATCGTCGACAGCTCCCAATCCAGAACGCCAATGCAGCGCGAACCGTTCTGTTCGAACATCAGATTGTCGATGCGATAGTCGCCATGCACCAAAGTTCGCTGCCCGTCATCGTCCGGAACTGCCCCCTCAAGCGCGGAGATAAGCGAATCCATTTCGGGGATGGTCGTTGTCTCGGATGCGCGATATTGCTTGGTCCATCGGGCAATTTGGCGCTCAAAGTAGTTGCCCGGCGGGCCATAGTCGGACAGGTTTACCGCGTCCACATCGACCTCATGCAAATCGGCCAGCACGCGGTTCATTTCGTCGAAAACACCACTGCGGGTCGCGTTATCTGTCTCGTTCATTGTCGGCTCAAGAAATATACGCCCCTGCAACCGTTCCATGACGTAAAACGCCGAACCGATGACTTCGTCATCCTCGCATAGCAACATCATCCGAGGGACCGGAACCGCGCTGTCGGCCAGTGCGCTTTGAACGCGAAACTCGCGTTCCACAGCATGGGCTGATTTCAGCAAAACGCCCGGCGGTTTACGGCGCAGCACATAAGTCTTGGACGGTGTGCGCAGTTCGAAAGTTGGGTTGGATTGACCAATGGCGAATTTCGTTGCGTCCAGCGGGCCCTGATAGCCGTCTAGATTTGCGCTTAGATATGCATCAAGAGCTGTCAGGTCGAGTTGTGATTTATCTTGTATTTCCAACAGTTATGCCCCCGGTCTTACAGTGCTTCGGCGAAGAGGTTGCCGGCGGTCACCACGTTTAAGCCCCCAGAAACCGGGATGACGGCTCCGGTCACATAGCTGCCGCCACGCCCGCACAGGAATAACATACACCCGGCGATATCTTCGTCGCGACCCACACGGCCCAGCGGTACCGTCTTGCCAACCTTTTCACGCGTTCCTTCGTCTGCCGTCGCAAAGGCTGTCATCCGTGATACAAATGGTCCCGGGGCAAGCGCGTTTACAGTGACGTGATAGGACGACAATTCCTTGGCCAGAATCTTGGTCAAGTGCAGCACCGCAGCTTTGGATGCAGAATAGCTGTAAGCGCCGTCGCCCATCGGTACCTCACCCATTACCGATCCAACGTTCACGACGCGCGCCGGATCGTCAGGTGTTCCGGACTTCATCAGCATCGGCAACAGGCGCTGCGTCAGTTCGAACAGACCAGTGACATTGACGGAATTGACCTTTTCCCACGCGTGATAGGGAAACTGCCCCAGCGGCGAACCCCAAGAGATGCCAGCATTATTCATCAGGATATCAAGGCTATCCGAGCGATTCTTGACCTCATCGACCATGGCCAGAACGCCTTCTTCCGTTCCAACATCTCCGCTGAAACCTTCGGCGCTGCCGGGCGCGTCCAGAGCATTCAGCTCGGTCGCGACGGTTTCACAGGCTTCCCCCTTGCGCGACGCGATCAGCACGCGTGCCCCTGCCCTTACAAGCGATTCCGCAGCCATCCGGCCAATTCCGGTCGCACCGCCGGTCACAAGCGCGGTTTTTCCCTGCAGCGAAAATAGGGTTTCGGGGGTCATGGTCTGCTCCTCGGTTTTGAATTGTGGCACAGGTGGCGATTTTCGGCGAGATTTGCACCCAGCGGAATTCTTGACAACATTCACCGCTGCGCCAAAGGTCCTCTCAACCGAATAACAAGGACAAGACAGCCATTATGCAAGCGTTACTAAGCGTCGCGCCGGGCGGACCGGATACTTTGGAACTTACGACCCTGCCCGACCCGGTGCCAGGAAAGGGAGAGGTGCTGGTCGGGGTCAAGGCTGCCGGCGTCAATTTTCCTGATACGTTGATGATCCAGGACCTGTATCAAATTAAACCACCCAGACCATTTGCCCCGGGTGGGGAAATCGCAGGTGAGGTATTGGGCGTTGGAGAAGGCGTAACCGGATTCAAGATTGGGGACAGGGTTCTGGCGCTGACCGGATATGGCGGTTTTGCAACGCAATTGACGGTCAAAGCAGCCTCGGCGGTCAAGTTTCCAACGTCGATGCCGTTCGAAGATGCCGCATGTTTCATTTTCACTTACGGCACGTCCTACCACGCGCTGAAGGATCGAGCCGCGTTGCAGCCTGGTGAAACGCTTTTGGTGCTGGGTGCCGCAGGTGGTGTCGGTAGCGCAGCCATTGAACTGGGCAAGGCGATGGGCGCGCGTGTCATAGCGGCCGTATCTTCCCAGGAAAAGGCGGATTTTTGCCGTCAAATCGGGGCGGACGACACAATCGTATATTCCCGCCAGATGGACCGCGATGCGCAAAAGGCATTCTCTGGCGAAATCAAGGCTATGGCGGGCGCGGATGGCGTGGATGTCGTCTATGATGCCGTTGGCGGAGATTATGCCGAACCAGCGCTGCGCAGCATGGCGTGGAATGGCCGGTTCCTTGTTGTCGGGTTTCCGGCCGGTATTCCCAAAATCCCACTCAATCTGCCCTTGTTGAAGGGCTGCCAGGTCGTTGGCGTGTTCTGGGGGGCTTCGGTCTATCGTGATCCCAAGGGCCATGCCGAAAATGTCAGTGAGTTGTTTGACTTATACGCCAATCCAAAGATAAAGCCGCAAATCAGTCGGCGGTTTCATTTAGCGGATGCAAGCGAGGCACTGACATTACTGAACGACCGCACCGTTCTTGGAAAAGTTGTGGTAACGATGCCTGAATCCTGACTGGTTTTCGACGCTTGGTTCAAGATCAGATGGTGTTAGATGCGCGACACTCGCCTGATGAGTGCGCAGGCTGGTGGACATCCATACCTAATCACGTTTATCAACCAGTAATGGGACGGAGAATGAATGCATAAAGTTCTGATTTTGAACGGTCCGAACCTGAACTTGCTGGGCACACGACAACCCGAGGTTTATGGCCGTACAACGCTGAAAATGGTCGAAGAAACCTGTGTGAGCCACGGCGCGTCTATCGGGTTGGATGTATCACACTTGCAATCCAATCACGAAGGTGTGCTGATCGACGCGATCCACGCAGCCAAAGGCAATCAGGACGGGATCGTTTTAAACGCCGGCGCGTATACCCACACCTCGGTTGCCTTGATGGACGCGATATCTTCGGTCGAGCTGCCGGTTGTTGAGGTTCACCTGTCGAACATACACGCGCGCGAACCCTTCCGGCACAAATCCTATGTGGCGCCGGTTGCACTGGGACAGATCTGCGGCTTTGGGCTTCAGAGCTATGTGATGGCGTTGGATGCGCTGTCGGCGCATTTGCAAAATGAGGGGTCCGCATGAAGCTGGGTGAGTATCTGAATTTCCTCAGCTACGTCAAAACTCTGGAAGAGCTTTGGGACGCTCATTGCCGCCAGATGGCAATTTTCGGTTTCGACCGTCTGCTATACGGCTATACGCGCTACAGGACCGAAACGTCTTTGGGTGACCCCGAAGATTTCACCATCCTTACCAACCACGGCAAGGAATACATTGATGGTTTCGTGCGGGACGGGCTGTACTTTCATGCACCCATGCTGAAATGGGCGCTGCACAATGAAGGCGCGGCCAGTTGGAGAATGATTCAGGATATGAATTCCGACGGCACGATGACCTCCCAGGAACGCCAGGTATACGAGTTCAACCGGTCAAAAGGCGTTGTGGCGGGATACACTGTCAGTTTCACCTCGGTGTCGATGCGGTCCAAGGGGGCGATCTCTCTTTCGGCTGGTGGGGCCGTTGGTCAGGATGAGGTCGACGCAATCTGGGCGGAACATGGCGATGACATCTTGTTGATGAACAATGTCGCGCATCTGAAGATACTTACCCTGCCCTACAACACCCCCAATCGCGCTCTGACGAAGCGTCAGCGCGAGGCGCTGGAATGGGTTGGTGATGGGAAGACGACGCAGGACATAGCGCTTTTGATGGGCCTGACATCGGCGACCGTTGAAAAGCATTTGAGGCTGGCCCGGGAGTCCCTGTCAGTGGAAACAACAGCGCAAGCCGTGCTCAAAGCATCCCTGCAAAATCAGATGTTCATCATGGAAGCATGATGTGTTCTTTTTGACGCTAAATTGCGTCAATTTACGTAGGGTAAGGAAAACATGACTTCCCGAATCTGAGCCCCAGTTGCAAAGTGAGATTGTTCCGTGAGTGGTGGCTTTAGCCTGGGAACGTTTTGATCGGATCTTTGCAATACCAAAGCTCTTCGGTCGCTCTGACATAAAGGCGTCTATTTGTCCGCGTCTCTTAGTCGGAATTTTGGGGGGCCTCGACCATCCCCATCTGCGGGGCCCCTCAATCCTTCCAATAATTGTGTATGATCAATTCCTACGCCGGAAGGCGCAAAAAAACCGACTACTGGAAAGTAGCCGGTTTAATTCTGTTCAGGTTGAGGCCCCTTTCAGGACCTCTGCCCGATTTAGCCCTGTACGGCTTTGGCAACTTCGGCTGCGAAGTCTTCTTTTTCGACCACGATGCCTTCGCCAACTTCCAGACGGACGAAACCAGTGATGGTTGCGCCTGCTTCTTTGGCAGCGGCTTCGACGGTCAGGTCAGGGTTCACAACGAACGACTGGTTCAACAGAGTTGATTCCGCGACGAATTTCTTCATACGGCCAACGATCATCTTTTCGATCACCTGCTCCGGCTTGCCGGATTCGCGGGCGATGTCCATCTGAACCTGCTTTTCTTTTTCGACAACAGCCGGGTCCATGTCCGCTTCGGACAGAGCCGCCGGGTTCACAGCTGCGATGTGCATCGCAATCTGCTTGCCGATCGCTTCGTCACCACCGGACAGAGCAACCAGAACACCGATTTTGCCCATGCCGTTGGTGGCCGCGTTGTGGACGTAGGACACAACAATGTCGCCCGACAGTTTCGCCATGCGGCGAACCGACATGTTCTCACCAATGGTGGCGATCTTGTCGGTCAGAGTGTCAGCAACGTTCTTGCCGCCCAGATCAGCCGCCAGCAGAGCTTCGACATTGTCGACGCCTTCAGCCGCGTAAGCAATCTTGCCAACCATTTCCTGGAACTCGGCGTTCTTCGCGACGAAGTCGGTTTCCGAGTTCACTTCGACAGCAACACCGTTGCCACCGTTGACGTGAACTGCAACCAGACCTTCTGCTGCGGTACGGCCGGATTTCTTGGCCGCTTTGGCCAGACCTTTGGTGCGCAGCCAATCAACGGCTTCGTCCATGTTGCCGCCGGTTTCGGTCAGCGCTTTTTTCGCGTCCATCATGCCTGCGCCGGTCGAGTCGCGCAGTTCTTTAACCATTGCTGCTGTGATTGCCATCTTTTGGCTCTCCTCAATTCAAACGGAATTGGGGCAGGTCTACCCTGCCCCATATGTCATTTACGTGACGGGCAGCTTACGCTTCGGCTTTGGCTTCCGGCGTGGCTTCTTCTGCAACGGGTGCTTCTTCCGCAACGACTTCTTCAACCGGTGCCTCTTCGAATGCGCCCAAGTCAACGCCTGCAGCACCCATCTGAGCGGTCATACCGTCCAGAGCGGCACGAGCAACCAGATCGCAATACAAAGAGATCGCGCGCGCTGCGTCGTCGTTGCCGGGGATGATGTAATCAACACCATCGGGCGAGCAGTTGGTGTCGACAATTGCCACAACCGGAATACCCAGCTTGTTGGCTTCGGCGATGGCCAGTGCTTCTTTTTTGACGTCGATGACGAACAGCAGATCAGGAACGCCGCCCATTTCGCGGATACCGCCCAGCGACGCCTGCAGTTTGCCCTGGTCACGTTCCATGCCCAGACGCTCTTTCTTGGTCAGGCCTTCGGCGCCCGATTCCATGGCTTCGTCGATCTGGTTCAGACGGTTGATCGACTGGGAAACGGTTTTCCAGTTGGTCAGCGTGCCGCCCAGCCAGCGGTGGTTCATATAGTACTGAGCCGACTTTTCAGCGGCTTCCGCGATCGGCTGAGCAGCCTGACGCTTGGTACCAACGAACAGAACACGGCCACCTTTTGCAACGGTGTCACGAACGGCCTGCAGAGCCTGGTCCAGCATCGGAACGGTCTGGGTCAGGTCCATGATGTGGATGCCATTGCGCGAGCCGTAGATGAACGGGCCCATGCGGGGATTCCAACGCTGTGTCTGGTGACCAAAGTGTACGCCAGCTTCCAGCAGCTGACGCATGGTGAACTCGGGAAGAGCCATGCTATTTTCCTTTTCCGGTTTACGCCTGGGCGGGGGTGAAAGAAGCGGATGCTCCAACCGGCGGGCCAGATAAGGATGTCTCCCTCAAATAGCCCAAACCCCGCCTGCGGGTTTTAATGGCGCGCGTATACGGTAGGAATTCGCCCTGTGCAAGTGCCAAATGGCCTTATTTTTCAAGCCGCGCAATTGCATGCGCGTGACGCACTGCCTCTTCGCAATGTGCGGCCAACGCCTTGCGGTCGGCAAAGTCGCTGACTTTGGCTGGAACGTGGTAAATCAACTCAACCGTTCCCTGCCGACGCGCGCCCAAGGTTTTGAGAAGATGCGGGGCAAAATCCATATCGCCCCACCAACCATAAAACCTGTCAGGCTGCCCTTCTGGCGCGTGAAAAACCACGGATACCGACTGAACATACATGAAGTCCCGCAATTCGTCCGAGAAGAACGCGGCAAAAAGCGTTGTTTTAAAAGGTAGAACACGGAGACCATCGGTCGAGGTGCCCTCAGGAAAAAACAACAGCTTATGCCCGACTTTAAGGCGTTCTTCAAAGATCAGGGTCTGTTCGCGGGCTTTCTTGCGGTCACGTTCGATAAACACCGTGCCCGTGGCGCGGGCCAGCCAGCCGATACCCGGCCATTTGGCCACTTCGGCCTTAGACACGAAGTACACCCGTTTGCGTGCGTTCAGCGCAAAGATGTCGAGCCATGATGTGTGGTTTGCGACCACCGCGCCGCGTTCGCGCATCAACTCACCGGAACTGCGAAAGCCAATGCCAAGAACCCGGAGCGCATTGCGGCAGACAAACTGCGCAATGAACGGAGTGATCGGACGCCGTAAACCGAACAGCGGGCGCTCGATCAGGCGAACGGTCAACAAAACGAGCAGCCCTCCAAAGACCAGCAGCGCCAAGGGAAGGCCGCGCAAGATCACCAATGCCCAGCCAAATACACCCAGTTCAATCGGGTCTGGCGCGTCGTCACTGTCCCAAAGCGGATCGTTCACTGGATCAGGCTCCGCTGTAAATACGCCGCTGGCGCTCGTTCATGCGCGCCGTGTCGAGGATCAGGCATACATCTGTTGTGTTGAACGCGTGGTCGATAAACGCCCCCTCGCCCACAAAGCCACCCAGCCGTACGTACGCCTTGATCAGCGCGGGCACCTGTACCATCGCCCCACGGCGATCCAGCGCATCCGGCGCGACAAGGTCCATGCTCTGAAATACATCGGGTTGCGCCCTGACCCGCAGGTCCGGCGGGGCCAGATGATTGTGGTGCAACATCGACAAAGGCTGGGCCAGTTCCTGCACATTGATGCCGTGGAAGCTGGCTACGCCGAACAGCACCTCAATTTCGCGCTCCGCCACGTAGTCCGCCAGACCAGTCCATAGATGGTACATCGCCGTTCCGCCCCGATAGTCCGGGTGAAGGCAGGAACGTCCAAGCTCTAACAATTTGCGACCGCTTTGTTTCAACACGGTCAGGTCGTATTCATCCTCGGAATAGAACTGCCCCAATTCGATGGCTCGTTCACCCGGTAACAGCCTGTAAACGCCCACAACTTCGCCAGTGGCGTCATCATAGGCCAGCATGTGATCAAAATAAGGATCGAACTGATCCCGCTCTAACCCTGCCTCGTGGTCCACCATCTTGCCGCCGCCACCCAATTCGCGGACGAACACGTCATATCGCAGCCTCTGGGCTGCGCGCAGTTCGGCCTCGGATTCGGCAAGTTTAACGGTGAAAGAAGGGCCAGCATCCGGCATCGGGTATTCCGCTTTTGTTTGCGCGCTGATACCGCAATTTTCAGTCAAATGGCAACCAGCGCGGCGGTGGCCCATCGTTAACCATTCTTAAACCAGTTTCACGGATCAAAGACGGGCGTCAGGGCGATGCGGGTTCCGTCAATCACCACTTTTCCCTGTTCTTGGAAATTCACGGTGATCTTGCCACCAATGTTGGACTGCACCTGTCCGACGCCCCAGTCGGGGAAATCGGGGTGGCGGACATACATGCCCGGTGCAAGTATGGCATTGAGGTCTGTCATGATCGGGCTCCGGTCCGGCGGCAGATACAACAGGAGAGGTACGCATGGGCGACACCAACGTCAATCTGGCCGAACTGATCGGGTCGCGAATTTGTCACGATCTGATCAGCCCCATTGGCGCAATAAACAACGGGCTGGAACTGCTTGAGATGGTCGGAACCATGCAGGGCCCCGAGATGGAGCTGATCTCGGGCAGCGTCGGAAGTGCCGGAGCAAAGATCAGGTTCTTTCGCGTCGCTTTTGGGTCGGCCAGCGATCAACCGTTGGGCCGGGCCGAAGTCACAGAGCTGTTGAAAGACGTCGAAAGCGTTGGTCGCGTGCGTGTCAACTGGAACGTGACCGATGCCATGCCCCGCAATCAGGTCAAGCTCGCCTTTCTGGCCTTGATGTGCTGCGAAAGCGCCATGCCGTTGGGGGGCGATGTCACCGTGGCAAACAACGGCGGCAGTTGGACGGCAACCGGTGTAGCGGACAAGCTGAATATTAACGCTGATCTTTGGAAGAACCTGCCCAAAGGCCAGTTTGCCAACAAGGTGACGTCAGCACAGGTGCAGTTTGCACTGCTGCCCCAGACCGCTGCCTCGATGGGTCGGCGGGTTGTGGCGGAAACCACCTCAACCCGCGTCGCTATCCGGTTTTAGGAACGTACTGTCCCGTTGCCACGAACCAAGTACTTGAAACTTGTCAGCTGAGCGGCCCCGACCGGGCCGCGCGCATGCATCTTACCGGTTGCGATTCCGATCTCGGCACCCATTCCAAACTCGCCACCATCGGCAAATTGGGTTGAGGCATTGTGCATCAGAATTGCACTGTCGAGCCGTTCAAAGAACCGGGCAGCGGCATCGGCATCCTCGGTCATGATGCAATCGGTGTGGTTCGAACCGTACTGACGGATATGCGCGATTGCCGCATCAATATCCGCCATCGGCCTGGCCGCGATGATGCTGTCGAGGAATTCCTTGCCCCAGTCGTCGCCCGTGGCTGCGATGGTCCCATCCAGAGCCAACGCGCCTTCGGCATGGATTTCGACACCCGCAGCAAGCAAGGCGGAAATGATATCCTGGCCGAGTGTTTCAGCCACATCCTGATGGATCAGCAAGCACTCGGCAGCACCACAAATCCCAGTGCGCCGGGTTTTGGCGTTCAGTACGACGTCCAGCGTTTTCTGCGGGTCAGCAGCCTTGTCGACATAGATGTGCACGATGCCTTCCAGATGGGCAAAGACCGGCACGCGTGCTTCGCGCTGAACCAGCCCAACCAGACCTTTGCCGCCGCGCGGAACAATGACGTCCACACAATCGGTCATGGTCAGGAGTTCTTGCACTGCGGCGCGGTCTCGCGTGGGCACAAGTTGAATGGCGTCTTCGGGCAGGTTTGCAGCCTTTAGCCCTTGGACCAGACAGGCGTGAATGGCGGTTGAGGAATGGAAACTTTCAGAGCCGCCGCGCAGAATGACTGCATTGCCCGACTTCAGGCACAATGCGCCTGCATCCGCCGTCACATTTGGACGGCTTTCGTAAATCACTCCGATAACGCCCAGAGGCGTGCGAACACGCTGGATGTTTAGGCCCGAGGCCATGTCCCATTCGGTCAGAACCTCGCCAACCGGATCAGCCTGATCCGCGACAGTGCGCAACCCGTCGACCATGCCCTGAATGCGCGCTTCGTCCAGCATCAGCCGGTCCATCATCGCCGGGCTCAGGCCTTTTTCGCGTCCGAATTCCAGGTCTTTTTTGTTCGCCTCGATGATATCTGCGCGGTTTGCCCAAACAGCGTCAGCTGCAACAATCAGCGCTGCGTGTTTCCGCTCGGCATTCGCAAAGGCCAGATCGGCTGACGCCACCTTGGCACGTTTTCCAAGATCGGCCATCAGGGCGGGAATGTTGTCGAAATCCTTCATCTCAGGTGCCTTTCGGTCGGTCATTTGGGTCTATCATCGCGCCATTAAAGCGCCAAATCATCGCGGTGAATCAGGACAGCCCGGCCCGGATAGCCCAGTGTCGCCTCGATTTCCGAGGACTTCCGCCCTTTGATCGCATCCGCCTCTTGCGCGGTGTAGCGACTGAGGCCCTGCGCCAGACGTCGGGCCTGTGGGCCCATGATAGCCACCGGATCACCGCGCCCAAAATCGCCAGTTACCTCGACAATACCGGCAGGTAGCAGGCTTTTGCCATTGCCCAACGCCTTGGCCGCGCCAGCGTCCACCACAATTTCACCACGCGGCTTCATGGCCGAAATCCACCGTTTGCGCGCCGCATGCGGATCCAGTGTAGCCGTGAACCAAGTGCAATTGGCGCCATCTTCAAGCGATCTCAGTGGGTTCAAAGTCGAACCTTCGGTGATCGCCATATCACAACCGGCCGCAGTTGCCATCTTGGCGGCCAGCAGCTTGGTCTTCATCCCACCTTTGGATAGACCGGAACCAGCATCGCCTGCCATTTCCTCGATCTCGGGCGTGATGGTCTCAATCACATCGAAACGCTTGGCGTCTCTGTCTTCGCTCGGGTTCCCGGTGTAGAAGCCATCGACATCCGACAGCAAAATCAACTGGTCGGCCCCAACGGTCACTGCGATCTGTGCCGCCAATCGGTCATTGTCGCCGTATCGGATTTCGTCCGTGGCAACTGTATCATTTTCGTTGACGATCGGAACCACGCCCAAACTCAGCAGCGTTTCCAGCGTCGCGCGAGAGTTCAGATACCGTCGCCGGTCTTCACTGTCTTCCAGCGTCACCAGAACCTGCGCAGTTTTGATTTTGTGCGGCGTCAAAGCCTCTTCATAGGCCCGCGCCAGGCGGATTTGGCCCACAGCGGCTGCGGCTTGCGATTGTTCCAACGGCAAATCTGCCATCGGCAGACCCAAAACACCGCGCCCCAACGCAATCGAACCGGATGAGACCAGGATGACGTCCGTCCCCTGCCCTTTGAGCCACGCCACATCCAGCGCAAGCGAGTGCAACCAATCCGATCTCAGCAAACCCGTATCGCGATCCACCAGCAGGGCAGATCCGATTTTAACGACCAATCGACGCGCTTTGGTCAGGGTTGCCAAGACTCGGTCTCCTCGACGGGCTTTTGCCGCAGGCGGTTTTCGTCAATTTGCGCACGCAAGGCTCGCAGAACCTCGGTTACGCCCAAATGAGCCACGCCAGACATGGTCATCACAGGCCCGCCGACGGCCTCTTCCAGTTCAGCCCGTTGCAAGGCCAGTTCCTCTTCGTCCAGCGCATCGATCTTGTTCAGAACCGTGATCCGTGGCTTTTCCGCCAGTTCGCCGCCATAAGCTTCGAGTTCATGAATGATGGTGCGATAATCCTCGGCTACGGTTTCCGAAGTTCCGTCGACCAGATGCAGCAAAACCGCGCAACGTTCGACATGACCAAGGAACCGATCACCGATACCGCGCCCCTCATGGGCACCTTCGATCAGGCCGGGAATATCCGCGACGACAAATTCCACATTGTCGACACCAACAACACCAAGATTGGGATGCAGGGTTGTGAACGGATAGTCAGCAATCTTGGGCCGCGCGTTCGATGTGGCCGCCAGAAAGGTTGATTTACCGGCATTGGGCATGCCCAGCAATCCGACATCCGCGATAAGTTTCAGCCGCAGCCAGATGGTGCGGTCAATCCCCGCTTGCCCCGGATTAGCCCGGCGCGGAGCCTGATTGGTTGCCGATTTGAAATGCAGATTGCCAAAGCCGCCATTGCCGCCCTTGGCTAGCAGAACACGCTGCCCAACCTCTGTCAGGTCGCAGATGACGGTCTCTTCGTCCTCGTCCAGTATCTCGGTTCCAACCGGCACACGCAGGATGATTTCGTCACCATCCTTGCCTGTACGCTGCTGACCCCGACCGGGCTGGCCGTTCTTGGCAAAGAAATGCTGCTGATAGCGGAAGTCGATCAGGGTGTTCAGCCCATCCACGACCTCCGCCCAGACAGACCCGCCCTTACCGCCGTCACCGCCATCGGGACCGCCGTATTCAATGTATTTTTCACGTCGAAAACTGACGCACCCGCCACCGCCGGCCCCGGACCGGATGTAGACCTTTGCAAGATCGAGAAATTTCATGTCTGTCCCCTACTGCAAGGGCCCCATCGGCCACAAGTCAGAGTTTTTTACTATATGTCCAGGTGGGCACATTCGCATCGCGCGCCACCGAGTAACTTTCGGCATCACCCAGATACTGGAACCCACAATGGGTCAGAACCCGGGCCGAGGCCGGATTGTCCTGAAACACGCTGGCGAACATATTCGAATTTTCCAGCGGGTTAGCTTTCACCAACCTCTCGACGGCCAGTGAGGCAACGCCTGTATTCCAGTAAACAGGCGCCACCCAATAGCCAACTTCGGACTGATTGCGATCCAACCGTGTAAGCGAGATCAGACCAATCAGTTCCGGTCCACCATCTTTGGTGGCATCCATCGCCCAGACGTCCTCATCCCGGTCTTCGGCCATCGAACGCGTCACAAACGCCTCGACCGAACCCGGCGGCAGCGGATGCGGGATCGAAGTGGTCATACGTGCCACACGCTCATCGCCTGCATAATGCTCGATGAGCCCCATATCCGACCGGCGCAACGGGCGCAGATCGAACCGCTCGGTTTCAAGGACCGGCTGGTTTATTATTGTCTCGAGTTTCATAAGTGCGTTCCTCCTCCGAACAACACAAAAAATACGGACGCAACAGTGAGACTAGCTAACGCCCACATCAGATATTTTTCCACGGGCCGACCTTCAACCACGTGGGCAATTCTATCTCCGGCAAATGTCCAGATCGGGTGTAAAACCGCCTGGCAAAGCAATAAACAGAGAGCGATCGTGAACGTCGCGTTAAAGCTGGGCGTACCAACCGCAACGAACCCGGTAAAACCGGCTATGATCATAGCCCATGCCTTTGGATTAAGGGGATGAACGATCAGCCCCGCCCAAAAACCGGGCACGTCTCCGGTGGCTTCACTGCGCGACAAGCGCAGGTTCGCGATCTTCCAGGCCAACCAGCAGATATACACCGCCGAGGCGTATTTTAGGACCGTAAAGACCATCGGTGCCTGATCCGCGAGTTGCAAAAGGCCAAACCCAACGGGCCAGATGATCAGCTGTTTACCCAGGATCACACCGGCCACAAACGGCAGAGCCGCCCGAAACCCAAAGCGTGCACCTGTGCCCAGCAGAACCATATTGGCGGGTCCGGGGGTTCCGACCTGAGAGGCTGCGAAGATCAGGAAACTGGTGGTGGCGACTGTCATTGCATCGCCTTCCAGTCCGCTCGACGCAGCAGAACGTCCTGAATTGTCACATCTTCGTTGGTCGACCGCGCTGTCGCACGATGCCGCCCACCTGGTTTGAAACCGAGTTTGGACAGGACCGCCTTCGACCGTTCGTTGCCCATGTGATAACCCGAGGTGAGTTCCTGCCGATCAGATCGAAAGAACCTAGAAATCATCGCACGGGAGGCTTCGGTCACATAGCCCCGCCCCCAGGACGCTTTGGCAACCCAATACCCCAGCTGAGATCCGGTCGAGATGCAGCCGATGACGTTTTCCTCACGAGTGATAGCAAAGGCATCATGCTTAGCAGCCATCGCGTCGACAAAATCGGTAGCATGCGCGGCCTCATAGGGATGCGGTACCACCGTCAACCAGCGCACTACGTCCAGATCGTTCAGAAGAGTGACAAGACGCGACGAGTCCTCACGCCGAAACCGACGCAGGACAAGACGCTCTGTTTTTATCACTTCGGTCATGGGACCGCTCCTGAAAACGAAAAAGGGGACCGGCACTTTCTGCCAGTCCCCCATGAAATTTTCTTAAACCTTCTGGGTTTCGGCTTACTCTGCGGCCTCCGCCACTGGCAGGACCGAAATAAAGGTGCGGTTTTTCAGTCCCTTGTGGAACTTCACAGCGCCATCCACGGTTGCAAAGATGGTGTGATCTTTGCCCATGCCCACGCCTTCGCCCGGCCAGAACTTGGTGCCGCGCTGACGCACGATGATGTTGCCTGAAATGGCGGCCTGGCCACCATACAGTTTCACGCCAAGGCGGCGACCAGCTGAGTCGCGACCGTTACGGGAGGAACCGCCAGCTTTTTTATGTGCCATTCTGTCTCTCCTTAGCCTTTAGCCAGATCTTTGGCCTGCTCAACCCATTCGGGTTTCACTTTGACCGTTTCGATAGCAGCAATCTGATCGTCCGACAAGGCGGCCAGAGCGGCAAAGCTCTCGATACCGGCCTCATTCAGCTTCTTGGCAGCGGCGGGGCCGACACCGGTCAACTGGGTCAGATCGTCAGCGGCAGCAGCAGCGGCAGGTGCCTCTGCTTTGGCTTCAGCTTTCTTGGCAGGCTTTTTTGCCACGGGGGCAGCTTCGCCAGCCGGCGCCGAACCGGTTGCAGCTTTGATGCCCGACTTGTCGGCGCCTGACGCCAAAATGTCGGTGATCTTGACCAGAGTCAGCTTCTGACGGTGGCCGACGGTACGCTTCGAGCTGTGCTTACGACGGCGTTTTACGAAGTTGATGACCTTGTCACCTTTGATCTGTTCGATCACTTCGGCCTGAACGCCTGCGCCTGCGACGAACGGTGCACCAACAACCGGAGCGTCGCCGCCCAGCATCAGAACATCGTTGAATTGAACTGTTTCACCTGCGTCGGCAGCCAATTTTTCAACGCGGAGGATATCGCCCGCTTGAACTTTGTACTGCTTGCCGCCAGTCTTGAGGACCGCAAACATGCGTCTTTCCTTTGTCTAATCGCGTTCTATGGTCCCCGACCGGGCGTTTTTGGCTTTCGCCACCTCGAACAGCGCGCCCTTTTCGGGCTGTGTGAATGACCTTTAGAAAATCCTAAGGGTCAAATAATAACGATACCCGGCGCGGAATACCGGCCGGGATGCGCGCTTATCCATAGATCGACCCGGAAAGTCAACATCAAATGCGGGGTCAAAGATCCGATGCGCTAAGCGCCCGAGACACCGCCTGCCCCAGTTGAAAATAGATCTGGTCATACATCTTATCGAAACCGTCGAAAAAGGCTTCGTTTACTGCGCGTCCAGTCTCAGTACGGGAAAAAGCAATGTTCTCCCGCATCTGAGCCTCATTAAGCGGTTGATAGGCCACCAGAAGGAAGGAATACAACCAGATGCGGTTTTCCTCGGCAAGACTGTCCTTGTCCGACAAGAGCTGCGCCAGAATATCTTCCGAGCTGGTTCCGGCATCCGCGCTGAGGCCGCGAAAAAAGTTGTAATCCGAACTAAGCGAGCTTTGGACGTTCTTTTCGATCAGGTCGTTGACGTCGATATACTCGCCGACCAGCCGGTAAAGTTGGGTGCCGCCTGCCCCGTTCAGATAGTTTTCGCGCGCCATATCCTTGATGGTTTCATCTGCGAAGGCCTTTCTGGCCGAGTTTTCCAGTGTGATAACGGTTTGCCCGACATCACTTTCAAAGAACAGGGTCGCGCGATCCATCTGGCTGGCTGTCAGGCTGGTCTCGAAGATCCCAGAAATCTGTTCCTGCATCCACTCCGGATCATAAATTTCGTCCACCTGATCATCAAAGAGCGGCCCGCCGTCACCACCCAGAAACGTGTCGTTCAGGCCTTTCGCCTGTGCCAAACCTTCGTCGCGCAAGATATCGACGACCTGTTCCATTTGAAGCGCCTGCATGAGGCGTTCAACCCGCTCGGACGCCGCCAGTGGCATGGCTGACAGCAAAACGGCAAAACAAGCAGCGATCAGGCGCATCAGATATCCTGAGCCGGGTGCAGTTCCGCCATCCGCGCGGCCAAATCTTCAAACTTCATGGCCATGATTTCGTATTGAATGGCATTCAGCAGCTCATAGACTTCTTGCATCAAAGGCTGCTCCAAAGCCTCAGCATAGGCGAGGACCTCAGAATCCGAGAAGTCCTGATAGGTATAGGCTGCCCCGGCAAGCGCGGACAGCTGCAAAGCTTGCCGCATGCCGGTCTCATTGCGCTTCATCATCTGACGCAGTTCATCCGCGCCCAGCTGCAAGTCGATCACCCCCGAGGCGCTGGCAGCAAGCAAAAAGCGTACCTGAATTTCCTGCAGCGCACGCAATGCCGTCCCGCTGGAATCAATTGCATTGTTCATGCGTTTCAGATTTTCGACCCGCTTGGATCCATCTTTGATCAGGTCCGAGACGATTTTCTGCCCTTCCAGTTGCTTGGCATCGTCATCTTCAACCATGTGCGATGCATTCTCGGCCTCGACCAGCCGTTGTCCAAGATCGGATGCATAGAACTCGACCGCATGGGTTAGCGCTTCATCGCCCAGTGTTTGTTCCAGAATAGACACAGCTGTTTCGCGCATGTCCCTGGTGTCAAAGACTTCTTCGGTCAGGCGTGTCCAGTCGGACCCAAACCCGTCAGGATCGATTCCCAACATTTGCGGGGCCGAGGCCGAGGCCAGCGCGATGCTTTCAAGTGCAACGTCGAACCCGGTTGTTGTCAAAAAGGCTTCGATCCGATCTCGTCCGGCAGCAAGTGCTTGCTGCGACCCAGAGATCACGAACAGAACCGCGGCGAATAGCGGCAGGATAGTTTGGCGTAAAGGATAAGTCATACCTATGAGCCTAGGGGAAATACCGCGCCAGGCAACGGAAAAACCCGGCTTGGTCATTTTCAGGAATTTTCTGCTTGCACCCCCGCGCGTTCCTCACTAAATCCCCCCCTCACAGACCCCCGCGGAGAGGTGCCGGAGTGGTCGAACGGGGCGGTCTCGAAAACCGTTGTGGGTGCAAGCCCACCCAGGGTTCGAATCCCTGTCTCTCCGCCATTATCCCTACTCAGGATTGGCAGTCATCTGAACGTTTGCACTCGGTCTCTATGTGGTATTGATGCTGGTGTCTCTGCTGCAGTGTAGGCTGTCAAAACAGATGGGTCCGCGACGGTGTCAAGCAAAGCGACCTTTTGAGGTTTTTGAATTAGACAATCCACCGTCTCCCCCCGAACGTACCTGCGCCCGGCCCTAATGGCGGGCTGTGCGTGGCGCCTTACTAAAATTCGAAAAGGCTCGGGCCTCGGGTCACGCGACGCCCTTGGATCATCGGGTTGCGGAAGATTAAAGGTGCTTTGTGAGTGGCAGGTTGGTTCGGATCCGCGCGCACTGGCGGGATCCTCCTGCGGATCAAGAACTATCGGTGCGTGGGATGGGGCCTGGTATAGAAAATTGAACGGGTCAAATGGACCCTGAGATTTTGCTGATTCTATCAGCGTTGCCATCATTTTATTGCAGAGATTTGGCTCACTAACGCACGCGCATTTCCATCGGCCTTGTTGCTACTGCAAAGCAGAGTTAAGTCCCTTTGATTAGGAGTTTTGTCTTAGGAAGGATTACGATGACTCGGTGTTGCCAGAGTATTGGTCTGCTGTTTTTGTCATTCTTCGTTTCCGTAGGTTTAGTAAACCCAAGCGCTGCCGAGCAATCTGGTGATGAAGAGGTCCTCTTCGCTGCCGAAGGAAAGTGGTTAGCCCAGGACATTTCTTGGACGGAATACGATGGACACTGGCGAGTTCGAACACTTGCAACTTTAGTAGACATTAGTGAAGCACCGCTGCAGTTCGAAATAGCGCTAAGCGCCTTGTGCGATGAAGTTGTCCGCAAAAAAACCAAAGCACCCGAACAAGTTTCTCGCGATGACATCTATCGAGTGGAACTTAACATGCGCAACCTATTGCCCGGCGACAGCGGCGCTCCAGTGTTTCCTTATGCCATCCCCATACAAGTTCGACAGGATGAGTGCAGAATGAAACCCGAAGGAGAATTGTACTTCAATACTTACCCCGGCGACCTAGAAAATTGGGAATTCACAAAAATCCTCTACAATTTCATTAGCACCGACTTGGTTGGCTCTGGCGTGCAGGGAATTACACTGCTTTTCCGGCGCATAGACCCAGAATCCAGTCAAAAACTGGCGTTTCTCGATGCATGTAATGCCTTCTTTTCTGATCCGTCGCCAGCGTTGGCAAGGATGAAGCATCAATTTAGCTTGCCTGACAACTTGGACGGCTACGTTGTCCGCGTGGTCGATTTTGATGATCACTCGGACAACGTTGCGCTTGATGCTCCCGCCACCCCGGAGCTCCATGTCTTTCGGAAAGAAGATGCTCAATTGCTTCAATTGACTAGCGAACGCTGCTCCCTTTGGGCACTCAGTAACACAAATTGACGTCCAAACGCGCGCTCCGCTGAAGCGGGCCGCGCGAAGAATTGTATCATGTGCTACAAAGTGGGTCTCAGCGGAACTTAATCAGTAAAGAAATCAGCACGCCATAAACCCAACACGCTACATCATCCTTTAACTTCATGATTTTTCAAGGATGATATGGCGCACCTGAGAGGATTCGAACCTCTGGCCTCTGCCTTCGGAGGGCAGCGCTCTATCCAGCTGAGCTACAGGTGCCTTGGCCGTTAGCTAACCTTGATCCGATCCGGGTGCAACTGCAAATCTTTCCGGATCGGTCAGGTATCACGCAAACAAATCGTGTGCCAATTCCAGCGCGTCGATCAGTATGTCGACCTCTTCCGTGGTGTTGTACAGACCAAAGCTTGCGCGGCATGTCGCGGTGACACCGTAGAAATCCATAAGCGGACCGGCGCAGTGGTGACCGGCACGGACAGCCACGCCTTTCTTATCCAGAATGGTCGAGACATCATGCGCGTGCCCTGCCCCGTCCATCGTAAAGCTGAATATCGCGGCCTTGTCCGGACGTGTGCCCTGAACCTGCAACCAATTCAGACCTGTCAGTTTCTGCATGGCATAGTCGCGCATCCCGGCCTCATGAGCAGCGATATTTTCCATCCCCAGATCCATCATGTAATCCAGCGCAACACCCAGACCGATGGTTTGAACAATACCGGGTGTTCCGGCCTCGAACTTCATTGGCGGGTCGTTGTAGATCACCTGATCCTTGCTGACCTCTTTGATCATGTCGCCGCCACCGATAAAGGGGCGCATCTCGGCCATGCGTTCGGACTTTATGTAGATCGCGCCTGACCCTGACGGGCCATAAAGCTTGTGGCCGGTGATTGCGTAGAAATCGCAGCCGATATCGGCGACGTTGACGGGCATGTGCACAGCGCCCTGGCTGCCATCGACCAGCACCGGTACGCCTTTCGCGTGCGCGCCTTCTGTGATCGCTTTGACGTCGACCACTGTGCCCAACACGTTCGAACACTGCGTCACTGCAACCAGCTTGGTTTTGGGACCGATCGCGTCGATCACGGCCTGCGGGTCAAGGCCACCATCTGCGTCCACGTCGACCCATTTCAGGACGACGCCCTGACGTTCGCGCAGGAAATGCCATGGAACGATGTTGGCGTGGTGTTCCATCACGCTCAGGACGATCTCATCCCCGGCCTGCATGCGCGGCATGGCCCAGCCATAGGCGACCAGGTTGATCCCTTCGGTCGTGCCCGAGTTCAAGACAATCTCATCCTCGTCCGCCGCGCCCAGAAAACGGGCGATTGTTCCGCGAACGGATTCGTATTTCTCGGTCGCCAGATTGGACAGGTAATGCAGGCCGCGGTGAACATTCGCGTATTCTTCGGAATATGCCCGTGTCACCGCATCAATCACGACCTGCGGTTTTTGCGCCGATGCGCCATTGTCCAGATAGGTCAACGGCTTGCCGTTCACTTCCCGAGACAGGATTGGAAAATCTGAGCGGATTTTCTGCACGTCATACATGGTCTTCTATTCCCTATACGGGGCCGCCGGGCGTTAATGCGAGGACAAAGGGAACTGCAATCAAGGCAGATAACACGATGACCCCGAAGGATTTAGCAAGCGAACCGAACTGGTGCGCTTCATTCAGAAAATGGAGCGTGACGTAAAGGCTGATAATTGCCGTGGCCAGCAAAAACATCAGCATCAAAAACGGCAGCACAACCGTGATGACCAGCGTGATCACCATCGCAGCGATCTGAAGGTACTGCAGCCAGATCGTCAGCGTCAGGATGTCATCGAATGTTGCACGGCCACCCAAAAACCTCCCCACGAACAGGAATGCCCCGACGCTTAGCAGCATGGCGCCGGCAGATCGGACCAGCCCCAGGAACACTGGCGTAGGTGGCGGTACGGATTCATCACCGGGGACTGGAAGCAAATGATCAATACCCAGTTGAACAAGGCCGTTGAGCACCACAGCCAGAAAGAAAGCCAGCCACAAGATTTCACGCCCCGGGCGCATGTCCAAAAGGCGTCGTGCCGCTTGGGCGGGGTGTGTCAGGGTCAAGATCGTAAGATTAACAAAGCCAGTGGGATTCATTCTTGCCGCCTTTGCGCTTGACTGAGACCTGACAGCCAGAACCACAGGAACACTGCGAACCAGCCGATCCCGACGAGTGTCAGGGCCGGGCCAGATCCTATGAAACCGCCGACCAAACCATTCAACAATACCAGAGGTGTTGAGGACAATAGCGCCCAGAACAGAGCCAATCTAGCGCCATAGGACGTCCCCTGACCGCCGACCAACCGGGCCGCGCCGTAAGAGACAAAGGCCAGCAGGTAAAAAAACAGAGGTAGAATAATGACCGTGCCCATCAAGGCGCCGCCCATCAACATATCCAGTTCTAGCCCTTCGATATGTGCGCGCCGCGCAAGGCTGGGCAATTGCGCGATGAATGCAACGATGCAAAACGCCATGACAAACATTAGCGCCCTGTCCTCTCGCGGGCCAAGATCAAGAAGCCGCCGCACGACACGACCCGGCCCCCGATAGGTGGCCACGATATCCGAGGTCAAAGGCATCAGATGTGTCGCGACAGCCAGCCTTCAAGGCGGTTCACAATGGCCTCTGACAATACCTCATCCTCGATCTCATCGACGGCTTCTGCCAAAAACGCCAGCGTCAGCATATTGGTGGCGTCCTTCACCGAAACCCCACGCGAACGCAGGTAGAACAGCGCCGTGTCATCAATCGCACCCGAGGTCGAGCCATGCGAACACGCAACATCGTCGGCATAGATCTCAAGCTCGGGCTTGGCGAGGAACTGGCTGTCATCATCCAGCAGCAAGGACTGGCTGATCTGATACCCGTCTGTCTTCTGTGCGCCTTCCTTGACCAGGATCTTGCCCTGGAACACGCCGGTCGCACCGTTGCGCAGAACTTTCTTAAAGACCTGACGGCTTTCGCAGTTCACCGCGTCATGGGTGACGAAAACCGTGTCGTCATGGTGGAAATCACCATCACCTACGCAGGCGCCTGCCACATGAGCAATGGCGTCGTCGCCGGTCAGCTCGATCACCTGTTCGTTACGTGTCAGAACTCCATTCACTGTCAGCGTGAAGGATTTATAGACAGATTCCTGACCCAGCCGCGTGAACATGTGTGTCGCTGCGCAACGTTCGTGGTCCCTGCCCTGCGCGCGTACGTGATGCAGCGTACCGCCATCGGCGATGTCGATCTCGATACATTTATTGAACCGCGACGCTGCCGGGCCGTTTTCCAGTATCGTCACCTCAGCGCCACTTTCGACACGGATGATGTGGTGCAGCATGGCGTCAGAGGTCTCGGACGCATGGCGATAGATCAGGCTGATCGGCTTGGCCGGTTTGCCGGTAACGTGGATCGCAACGCCGTCTGCGGCAAAGGCGGTATTCAAAGCTGCCAATGGCCGCTGAACCGGAGACTGCCCGCGAGCTTCCAGAACGCCATAAAGCTCTTTCGCCCAGTGAATATCCTTGCAGCAGATATCCTCGATCCGGTCGATGTTGACACCTTCCAGTTCCAGATCATCCGACTCTTCGGCGCTGAACACACCGTCGATGAAAACGATCTTCAATCGGTCGAGATTGCCAAACAGCAGCGGTTCGTCTGAGTGGAACAAAGCGGCATGCGGCTGTTCGGCCGAGATCAGCGTGTCGGGGCGCGTGTACTTCCAATATTCGTCGCGCCGCCCCGGCAGACCCATTTCCAGCACTCGCGCCAGCGCGTCTTCGCGCGCTGCTCGGGTGCAGCCGGCATCGGGCATGGTCAGCGTGGCCAGCCGCGCCTCGGTCGCGGTTTGTTTTACTTCGGGCAAAGCCATTAGTTCACCTCGGCCAGAATGTCGGCATAGCCGTTGTTTTCAACTTCCAACGCCAGTTCGGGACCACCGGTCTTAACGATGCGACCGTCTGCCATGATGTGCACGACATCTGGTTTGATGTGGTCCAGCAAGCGCTGATAGTGGGTGATGACCAGGAAACCACGGCCTTCATCACGCAACGCGTTCACGCCTTCGGCCACCAGTTTCATCGCATCGACGTCCAGACCCGAATCTGTTTCGTCCAGGATGCACATCTTGGGTTCCAGCATCGCCATCTGCAGGATCTCGTTGCGCTTCTTCTCACCGCCCGAGAAGCCGACGTTTACCGGACGCTTGAGCATGTCCGCGTCGATTTTCAGCGATTTCGCCTTGGCCCGCACTTCCTTCAGGAAATCAGCAGCCGACAGTTCATCTTCGCCCCGCGCCTTGCGCTGTGCGTTCACGGCGGTGCGCAGGAAGGTCATGTTACCAACGCCCGGGATTTCCACGGGGTACTGGAACGCCAAAAAGATACCCGCCGCAGCGCGCTCCTCGGGCTCCATCTCCAAAAGGTCCTCACCTTCCAGCGTGGCAGAGCCTTCGGTCACTTCGTACCCATCGCGGCCCGACAGCACATAGCTGAGCGTCGACTTGCCCGAGCCATTCGGCCCCATGATCGCATGTACCTTGCCTGCCTCGACGGTCAGGTCGACGCCTTTGAGGATTTGCTTTTCTTCTTCCTCAAGTTTCACGTGCAGGTTTTTGATTTCCAGCATTTTTTCTCTTTCTGCTCCTATATAGGAACGCGGTCGTTTCAGGTTGTCTTGTGCAGGCGATCCACATATCCATTGGCCGCTTGCATTGTTATTTCCCGTCGGTCCACCAGTACCGAAAGGGATAGTGTTGTTATGTCAAAGCTCTCGAAAACAGAGTCGGCCAAAATGGCAAGATGTTTCACTTTTTCACTGTCCAACTCTTCCAGCTTCATCAACTTTCGAATGAAAACCGCGTCACCGTCAGTCAATTGATTTGCGTGAAACCGAGGGCGCAGCCGCTTCGAAAGCTCACATCCGCGCAAGGGCCTTGGCGTAAATGTCAGAAACTTGTGCAGCGAGTATCCGTAACCACCCAACACATCCATTTGGGCACTCAGTAGTGGTTGATGCTCATAGATCGGTATTGCCGCAACCTCTGTGATGATCGCACACGCCTTGCGTAGATGTTCGCCACCCTCTTCGAAGATTTGGGTTTCCGCCCCTTGGACGTCGATTTTCAGCAAATCGAACTCGGGCAAGTCATCAATATCGTCCAGTCGATGGCTGACTAAATCCAAACGCTCAACCAACCGAAGCTTTCTATGCCAACTTCCGATCGTTGCGAGCCAATCCTGATTGGGACTGTAGAATGAGGTAAAGCCACTGCTGCGATAGACATTCAGAGTCTGTTCTCCACCCTGCCCAACGGCATAGGGCAGATAATGTTCCCGCGGACCGGCCGTTTCAACCAACCGGGCATAGGCGTCGGGCTGAGGCTCAAAGCCCCAGACCTCGCACAGGCCAGCATCCCTAAGTTTGTAATAGGGAGACTCATCCAGAGGGTTTGCACCAATGTCTACAACACGAGTCAATCGACTCGGGCTGAGCAGATCAATCAGGTGTTTCGTCCTGTCGATATCAAAGTACTTTGGCACTTCGACGAACCCTTAGCAAATACACATCAAACCCGGATTACCCGACAGACCCTTCCAACGAGATCGCCACCAGCTGCTGCGCTTCCATGGCGAACTCCATCGGCAATGCTTGCAGGACGTCCTTGCAGAACCCGTTGACAACAAGCGCCACGGCCTCTTCCTCGTCCATGCCACGCTGACGGCAGTAGAACAGCTGATCGTCATCCACCTTGGATGTCGTCGCTTCATGCTCCACGCGCGAGGAATTGTTGCGAACCTCGATATACGGCACCGTATGGGCCCCGCACTTATCGCCGATCAGCAAGCTGTCGCACTGGGTATAGTTGCGGCTGTCCTTCGCCTTCGGGTGCATCGAAACCAGACCGCGATAGGTGTTCTGCGCTTTACCCGCGCTGATCCCTTTGGACACGATGCGCGACTTGGTGTTCTTGCCCAGATGCACCATTTTGGTGCCGGTATCGGCTTGCTGCATGTTGTTGGTAATGGCGATCGAGTAAAACTCACCCTGGCTTTCATCACCGCGCAGGATGCAGGACGGGTACTTCCAGGTCACGGCGGAACCGGTTTCCACTTGGGTCCACATCACCTTTGACCGGTCACCCCGGCAATCGGCGCGCTTGGTCACGAAGTTGTAGATACCGCCCTTGCCGTTTTCATCCCCGGGGAACCAGTTTTGAACGGTCGAGTATTTCACCTCAGCATCTTCTTCGATGATGATTTCGACTACCGCCGCGTGCAGCTGAGCTGTATCGCGCTGTGGCGCGGTGCAACCTTCCAGATAAGAGACGTAAGACCCCTTGTCCGCGATGATCAGGGTCCGTTCGAACTGGCCTGTGTTTTCCGCGTTGATGCGGAAATAGGTGCTCAACTCCATCGGGCAGCGAACGCCCGGTGGGATGTAGACGAACGAGCCATCCGAAAACACGGCCGAGTTCAGCGTGGCGTAAAAGTTATCAGACACAGGAACAACGGTGCCAAGGTACTTCTTGACCAGTTCCGGATGTTCCCTGATCGCTTCGGAGATCGAACAGAAAATCACGCCGTGTTTGGCCAGTTCGTCCTGGAACGTTGTGCCAACGGAAACTGAGTCGAACACCGCATCCACGGCCACCTTGCGACCTTCGGCAGGCATATCCTCGGCGCCTTCGACACCGGCCAGAATCATCTGTTCTTTCAGAGGGATACCAAGCTTTTCGTAAGTAGCTAGAAGCTTGGGATCGACCTCATCCAGCGATTTAGGTTTTTCCTCCATCGACTTGGGACGTGCATAGTAATACTGGTCCTGAAAGTCGATCTTGGGATAGTGGACCATAGCCCAGTTCGGCTCATCCATCTTGGTCCAGCGTTCGAAGGCCGCCAGACGCCATTCGGTCATCCATTCGGGCTCTTCGTTCTTATCCGAGATCAGCCGGACGATATCCGGGTTCACGCCCTTGGGCGCGTACTCCATCTCGATATCGGTATCCCAACCGTATTTGTAGGTACTGACCTCGCGTACCGCGTCCACGGTTTCCTGATCGACACCTTCTTTTACCTGGGTCTGGTCCAAAGCGGCCATATGACACCTCCGTCAGATCACGCGGCGCGCGCGCGATGCTTCTTTTCTTTTTCAAGCCACGTTTCGGCGAAACGCAGCACATCTTCATCAGTGGTCAAAGGTCCCAGAGACACGCGGATCGCGCTTGCTGCTGTGACCTCATCAAAACCCATCGCGGTCAACACCGCGCTTGCCCGGACCTTGCCGCTGGAACAGGCAGAACCTGCACTTATAGCGAAACCTGCCAGATCCATCTGCATGACCTGCGTTTCGCCCTTCCAGCCGGGGGTTGCGAAACACGAGGTATTCGGAAGGCGGTCCTGACCTTTCCCGACAAAAATAGTAGATTTAGAACCAGCCTCAAGGGCATTTTCTAGAATATTTCTAAATTCACGAACCTGTTCCCAGATACCATTTGAAAGATCCCGCGCCGCTGCTTCAGCTGCCGCCCCGAACCCCGCTATTCCAATGACATTTTCGGTACCCGACCGTCGGCCCATCTCTTGCCCGCCGCCTTTGATCATTGCAGGCAGTTCGGTGCCACGTTTCATGACCACCGCGCCAATCCCTTTCGGGCCGCCCAGCTTATGGGCCGAAATCAACGCCATCTGGACGCCCAGCCAATTAAAGGCCACCGGCAATTTGCCAAAGACCTGTGTCGCATCCGTCACGGCCAATCCGTTTGGCAAAGATTGGACAATCCCCGTCTCGGAATTCGCAAATTGCAGGGTCGAATGCTCGGGGTTTGACACGTCCACTTGACCGGATTGCGACGTGGGTAAGTCTTCGGTGATCCATGATCTGATCGCGTCATGCTCAATCGCGGACCCATGCAAATCACGATTGGCCAATGTCAGCGCGGCCCCTTCGGTCGAACCTGAGGTAAACACAACGTCTGCCCCATCCGCACCAAATGCGGCTGCAACCTGCGCCCTCGCCCGTTCGATCAAAGCCTTGGCCGCACGGCCTTCGGCGTGAACGGATGACGGGTTCCCGCACAGCTCCATCGCCGCCACCATGGCGTCGCGCGCCTCGGGGCGCAGCGGTGTTGTTGCGTTATGATCCAGATAAACACGATTCATGGATACATCTTTTCTTGGACGCAAAGCAGAAATGAAACCCCAAAGGCAATCGGCATCGGGTCACTCATCAACGATAGAAAACAGACTGGGAACTGCCGGACACGGGGCCAGGTCGTTCTTGATCACGTCTGACAAACGCGTCTGGTGCAAAAAGACGTAAACATGCGCACTAAGACCTTCCCAAAGTCGGTTGGTCAAGGACTGCGCCCGGCTCCCCGAGGATGCCCCAGATGCCCCGGCACCTTTTTGCAGCGCGTCCACGGTTTCATCGACCGCCGCCAGAACTTCGACCACCCGAATCTCGGCAGCAGGCCGCGCCAGACGATACCCGCCGCCCGGTCCACGCACGGACGAAACCAATTCGGCACGGCGCAATTTGACGAAAAGCTGCTCGAGATAAGGAAGCGAGACATCCTGACGTTCGGAAATTTCGCTAAGCGTCACCAAGCGGTCCGAGGGCTGTAGAGCAATATCAGCCAGTGCAACCATCGCGTAACGACCCTTTGTCGAAAGCTTCATTGTCTTTCCCTCATGGCAGGTTATAAGCGAAAACATTGACGCCGCCGCCGCCAGTGCGTATCTCCGACAGGCAGCGCCTTGCGCAAAGCATCATAATTAGAACCGTTCTAAAGTGCCTTACGATTACCGTCAAGTATATCGTGGCATCAGGAAGAAAAAGACAGGACCAAAGCACACATGCCCGAGGTGATTTTTCCCGGACCCGAAGGCCGCCTGGAAGGCCGCTACCACCCGCAAAAGGAAAAAGACGCACCGATTGCCATCGTGCTGCACCCGCATCCACAATTCGGCGGGACCATGAACAACAAGGTGGTCTACAATCTGCACTATGCGTTTTACAACATGGGCTTCACCGTGTTGCGATTTAACTTCCGCGGCGTGGGCCGCAGCCAGGGAGAATACGATCAGGGCATCGGTGAGCTGAGCGATGCGGCGTCAGCGCTGGACTACCTGCAATCGATGAACAACAACTCCAAGCACTGCTGGGTTGCCGGTTTCTCGTTCGGTGCCTGGATCGGAATGCAGCTGCTGATGCGCCGCCCCGAAATTACGGGCTTTATCAGCGTGTCGCCACCAGCCAACATGTATGACTTCTCATTCCTGGCGCCCTGCCCTTCCTCCGGCCTGATCATCAATGGCTCGTCCGACCGTGTGGCCCCGCCCGCCGACACCACGTCGCTGGTCAACAAGCTGCACGAACAAAAGGGCATCACCATCACTCATAATGAAGTCGAGGGTGCCGATCACTTCTTCCAGGATCGTCACATGGATACGCTGATCACCGATGTCAGCGATTATGTGAAGCGTCGCCTGACCGAGAACACGCGCTAATGTCGGATACCATCACAACCCTTGCGGCCAAACTGGCCGAGGACACGATTAAGGTGATGGACGAAATCGGAAATGATCGTTTCTTTGTCGAGGTGGGAGAGCTTTTGGGCGCGTCCTCACAGACCTTGGAAGAGGCCTTTCTGACCGAAATGCGTGTGCGCATTGCTGAACGCAAGGCGCGCAAGTTTGTCATCGACGCACTGACGAAACATCGATCCCAGGTGAAAGCGATTGAAAAGAAATGACTGAAAGACTGTCCGCGCAACTTGAATTCCTGAAACGCGCGGACAGGCTGAAGTCGGTCGATCGCGCCAATGCTCTGCTGGATCAGTCCCGCCCCGAAAACTCCGCAGAACACAGCTGGCACCTGGCCTTATGGGCACTGACGATGGAGCCGCTGGCCGGTGACGATGTAGATATCAACCGCGTCATACGCATGCTGCTGTTGCACGATCTGGTCGAGATCATCGTCGGCGATCACCCCATTCATCTGGAAACCGATTGGACCGCCGTGGAACACGCCGAGCGCGCGGCGGCGGACGAGTTGTTTGGCCTCTTGCCGGACGATCAGACGTCTGCGTTTCAGGTCCTGTGGGAAGAGTTCGAGTCTGACACGACACCGGACGCGAAATTCGCTAAGTATCTGGACCGATGCCAACCCCTGTTTCAAGTCTTGTGTGCGCCAACTCCCAACCCGGATCATGTTGAAGTAGCTCGGGAAAATCTTAGCAGTGGTCGCGCCGCATATTTGGCACGGGAATTCCCCCAAGCACACACCCTGGCCAGTGCCCTGCTGCACGTGCAGTCAACACCGGAAACAGCGTTTTCCGAACGGCTGGCTTTTCTGACTGAGGCAGACCGCCTGAAATCCGTATACCGCGCCTCAAGCCTGTTGTCCGGCGAGCGGTTTGAAAACTCGGCCGAACATTCCTGGCACATCATGCTGTTTGCTTGGGTGTTGGCGGAATACGCGCAGCCCGGTGTATCGCTGGACCAAGTCCTGAAAATGCTTCTACTGCATGACATCGTCGAGATCGACGCCGGAGATCACCCTATCCACGGACAAGTCGACCATGCCGCACAAGAAGCCGAAGAACAGGCAGCAGCCGACAGGTTGTTCGGGTTGTTGCCCGAGGCACCGCAGCACGCCTTCCGGACGATATGGGAGGAGTTCGAAGCCGCCGAGTCGCCAGACGCGCG
This sequence comes from Ruegeria sp. A3M17, assembly GCF_003318255.1. Taxonomy (GTDB): domain Bacteria; phylum Pseudomonadota; class Alphaproteobacteria; order Rhodobacterales; family Rhodobacteraceae; genus Ruegeria. The sequence goes on along the minus strand of NZ_QOCF01000025.1, from coordinate 3,550 downwards.
ATTTGCCAAGGCGATCGATCGGTTTCAAACCCCAGTCGGAAACCTTGAAACAGGTGGCGGATCCTGGGTCGATTACAACGTGACCTTTGCCCAGATCGAACAGCGCGTGGGAACGCCGATCAATCGCGGCGCACCTAAGTTGTGGTCATGGTTGCGACCGCAACTGAGCGCGTATTTTTCAGAAAACACTGTGGGTTGAGCCAATAGAAAAAGGGGCACAAAGGCCCCTTTTCCAATCGTTCCGGCAGGCACTTAAACCTGAAAACTTTCAAACCGCTCAACACCACTGGCTGCGTTTATTTCGACGGACCCCCCGCCCGCAAGCCACCCAAGCGCCACTATGAATGCCGAAGCAACGATCACGGATATCGCAAATTTCGTCATTGAAAACTCATAAAAGAAAACTAAAAACCACCCATTTCATATCAGAATTTTTCTCTTTGATATAGTATGGTTATCCTGACCTCTTCGGTCAGCAGTCCCGGTGCTTCCGACACCAAACTTTTCCCGATATCCATCCGAATTCCCCTTGTCGTGAATTGGGATTTTGTGGTCAACCTCCCCAACTGCAACTGAATCGAGACCTGCCGTGCCCAAAGCCTATCTCATCCTTTTGCTGGCGGTTTTCGCCGAAACAATTGGCACAACGGCGCTGCAGGCCAGCCAGCAGTTCAGCCGGTTTTGGCCTTCTGTTTTAGTCATCGTGGGTTACGGAATTGCCTTTTACCTGCTGGGTCTCACCCTAAAGTATATGCCGGTCGGCATCGTCTATGCCATTTGGTCCGGCTTGGGGATCGTGCTGATCGCCATCATTGGCTTCATTGTTTTTGGTCAGCGCCTGGACTGGCCTGCGGTGGTCGGTTTGGCGATGATATTGGCCGGAATCCTTATCATTCACCTGTTTTCCAGCACAGCGGGCCACTGACGATCGGTTAGGGCTGGCCTATTCAGTCAATCCGCGTTATGCGCGCGGCAACTTCCCGTTCAAAGGCTGACCTCTCATGGACCTGCGCAATATCGCAATCATCGCTCACGTGGACCACGGTAAAACGACCCTGGTGGATGAGCTGCTCAAACAATCCGGTGCGTTCCGGGAAAACCAGGCGGTGGCCGAACGCGCCATGGACAGCAACGATCTGGAGCGCGAACGCGGCATCACCATCCTTGCCAAAGCGACCTCGGTCGAATGGAAGGGCACGCGGGTCAACATCGTTGACACCCCCGGCCACGCCGATTTCGGTGGCGAAGTCGAACGGATCCTCAGCATGGTCGACGGTGTTGTCCTGCTGGTGGACGCCGCCGAAGGCCCGATGCCGCAGACCAAATTTGTGACGTCCAAGGCGTTGGCGTTGGGCCTACGTCCCATCGTGGTGCTGAACAAGGTCGACAAACCCGACGCTGAACCAGACCGCGCACTTGATGAATGCTTTGACCTGTTTGCCAACCTCGGCGCTGACGATGATCAGCTGGACTTTCCGTCCATGTATGCCTCGGGCCGCTCAGGCTGGGCGGATATGGAGCTGGACGGGCCGCGCAAGGACCTGACCGCCCTGTTCGATCTGATCGTCGATCACGTCCCTGCCCCAAAGCAAGTCGAAAACAAGGATGAGCCCTTCCGCATGCTGGCCACGACGCTGGGCAGCGATCCGTTCATCGGTCGCATCCTGACCGGTCGTGTGGAAAGCGGCACTTTGAAAGCGGGCGACAACCTCAAGGCGCTGAGCCGTGATGGTACGCTGATCGAAAACTTCCGTGCGTCGAAAATCCTGGCGTTCCGCGGACTGGCCCAACAGCCCATCGACGTGGCCGAAGCCGGCGATATCGTCACCATCGCAGGCATGAGCAAGGCAACCGTGGCCGACTCGCTGGTTTCGCCGCAGGTTGACGAAGCCCTGCCAGCACAGCCCATCGACCCGCCAACCATCACCGTGACCTTCGGCATCAACGACTCGCCGCTGGCCGGTCGAGACGGCAAGAAAGTTCAGTCGCGTGTCATCCGCGACCGCCTGATGAAAGAGGCCGAGTCGAACGTTGCCATCCGCATTAGCGACACACCTGGCGGCGATGCCTTTGAGGTTGCTGGCCGTGGCGAATTGCAAATGGGCGTTCTGATCGAGAACATGCGCCGTGAAGGGTTCGAGCTCAGCATCTCACGTCCGCAGGTTCTGTTCCGCGAAGAAGACGGTCAGCGCATGGAGCCCATCGAAGAAGTCACCATTGACGTCGACGATGAATACTCGGGCTCGGTGATCGAAAAGATCACTGGCGCGCGCAAAGGTGAACTGGCCGAAATGCGCCCGGCCGGCACCGGCAAGACCCGTATTATCGCGCATGTACCGTCGCGCGGGTTGATCGGATACCATGGTGAATTCCTGACCGACACACGCGGCACCGGTGTCCTGAACCGTGTCTTCCACGGCTGGGCGGCCCACAAAGGCCCGATCCCGGGTCGTCGTGCGGGGGTTCTGATCTCAATGGAAAACGGACAGGCCGTGGCTTATGCGTTGTGGAACCTGGAAGAGCGCGGCCGGATGTTCGTTGCCCCGCAAACCGACGTGTATCAGGGCATGGTCATCGGCGAACACTCACGCGATAACGACCTCGAGGTGAACCCGCTCAAAGGCAAGAAACTGACCAACGTGCGCGCCAGCGGTTCCGATGAAGCCGTTCGCCTGACACCTCATATCCAGTATTCTCTAGAAGAGGCGATTGCCTATATCGATGATGACGAACTGGTTGAGGTCACTCCAAACGCCATTCGATTGCGCAAGCGTTTCCTTGACCCGCACGAGCGGAAACGGATGGCAAGATCGGCCTAAATCGACCGCAGGCATTGTTTCAATACAGGCTACAATGCCTCCATTGTGACATTTTTGCGTCCTAAATTGATAAATTGACCAAAAAAAAGTCCGTCCCACCGACGGGCTTTTTTGTTGTTTTTCATATAGTTTCACCAATAGGTTGCATGTTTCTCCGCATTTACTGCAGACAGCCGAAATAAAAATGAGGCAAGATACGGCTGTATTTTTGTCAAATCTGTGGCACAATTACTTAATTCTAAGGTGTAGGTAATGAGTTTAAAGGAGTAGCGCTATGCGCGTAAGGTCCCGTTTATATTCGTTTGTATTTTTATCCGCGACATTTCCATTGATGGCAACAAGCGCGGCTCATGCGGCTGAAGTTTGCAAAGTCAAAACAGCCCGGCAATCTGTATCCACTGAAACGCTTTGTAGTTGCAAAGTCGTAGATAAGCGGATGCTGCGTTACATTCAGCGCCGTGCCGATTTTGAGGATATCCTGGCGCGCACGTCTCAGACATGCCCCCTGTTCGCGGCCATTTTGACCGACATTCCAACGGCAACGGTGCGAACCGATCGAAACAGCCGAGATGACGATGACAACAACTCGGTGAGCCGTAGCGGCGCATCTGCAGGAAGTTCCGGCTCGGACGGTTCAGGTTCGTCGACAAATGGCGGCGAAAATGGCGAAGGCGGCAATGGCGGCGGCGGCGGTGACGGCGGTGGTAACGGCGGCGGTGGCGGCGGTGGTG
>NZ_QOCF01000028.1 GCF_003318255.1 Ruegeria sp. A3M17 | reverse complement strand
GCTTCGGCTTCGGCTTCGGAAAGGGCCTCGTCTAGCGGCTCATCCGCGTCAACGACTGTCTCATCACGCTGCGAGGTGAATTCAACCGTTTCGTCCGACTTGGGGTCTTCCACCGGCTTTTGATCGGTTTTTTTCTTACGAGCCACCGCGACGTTCCCCTTATCGAATCCAATTTCATATGAATAACAGACCACTCTAAGTTAATCAGTGGTCTCGCCACGCTCAACCCGCATCGCGTGTTTGACAAGCTTTTTCACGGCTTTCCGCATTTTCTTGGGTGTCGGCTCTTTGGCGATCTTCAGGCGCTCATAGTCCAAGGAATAAAGGGGCTCGGCCGTGGCTTCGCTAATGGCAACCAACCACAAGGGCGCGGTTCCGGTCCAAATTTCGGCAAATTGTCGCGCCGTTCGGGGCGAAAACAGCGGTGCGAGAACAGGTCTGTCACCGGATGTGGCCGCAGCCGCTTCGGATGTCAGCGGTAACAAACGCTGTTGATAAACAATCTGTTCGTGAACCGTCAGCCCCGATTCGGTCAGACGCCCGGCAACATTTCCCCGCGTATGTTCACCCCTGAGATGCAGCAACGGGCTTTCAGGCCGGTGTTTCAACAGGTAGGCTACCAGTTCTTCGGCGGTATTACCCACCATCAATGCATCCCATCCAGCCCCTTTGGCGGTTCCAGTGGTCGCCGGACCAACACAATAAGCGGGCAGATCGGGTTTAACGCCCAGCGACGCGGCGGCATTAACCGAGTTGGCCGAAGTAAAGATCAATCCGCGAATTCCGTCCGTTTCAACCGCAACCCTCAGGGGTCGGATTTCCAGGATCGGAGAATAGATGACATCCGCCCGCGACCTGACGCGGTCCGACAGCTGTGCCACAAACCTTTCAGAGGCGGCGCGAGGGCGGGTCATCAACAAATACAATGGCGGGGCCTTCGGCCTTGGGATTGTTTGCGTCCGCGCAGGGTGATACCCCGCTTGCGTGTCATGATGCAACGGATCAGGCCTATGGTGCAAACACTTACCGTTCTTGGATTGGAAAGCAGCTGTGACGACACGGCCGCCGCTGTTGTGCGCCAATCCGATGGTGCGGGTGCCGAGGTTCTGTCCTCCATCGTTCACGGCCAGACCGAGCTGCACAGCGCATTTGGCGGGGTCGTGCCCGAAATCGCGGCGCGGGCCCATGCCGAAAAGCTGGACATATGTGTGGTCCAAGCGTTGGAGGCCGCCGACCTGACGCTGACCGACATGGATGCGATTGCCGTCACTGCGGGTCCCGGCCTGATCGGCGGGGTCATGTCCGGCGTCATGTGCGCCAAAGGGCTGAGCGCTGCGACCGGGCTTCCCTTGATCGGTGTAAACCATCTGGCCGGTCATGCGCTGACGCCCCGGTTAACGGATGGCATAGCCTTTCCCTACCTGATGCTGCTGGTTTCAGGCGGGCACTGCCAGTACCTGATCGCGCACGGGCCGGAACAATTTACCCGACTGGGCGGAACCATTGACGACGCGCCCGGAGAAGCGTTCGACAAAACCGCCCGCCTGCTGGGCCTGCCGCAACCCGGCGGTCCTTCAGTGGAGGCTGAAGCACGCTCTGGCGATCCCAAGCGTTTCCGGTTTCCCCGACCTTTATTAGATCGGCCAGGATGTGATCTCTCCTTTTCGGGGCTGAAAACCGCGTTGATGCGGATGCGGGATCAGATTGTTGCTGAAAAGGGCGGCCTGACCCGTCAGGACCGCGCTGATCTGTGTGCCGGATTTCAGCAAGCTATCGTCGATACTCTGGCCGAGAAAACCCGCCGCGCGATTGATATGTATCTTGAGGAAAACCCAACTGATCCAGTCATTGCCGTCGCTGGTGGTGTGGCCGCCAATACCGCCATTCGGTTTGCATTAGAGACTGTTTGCGCAGAAAAAGGCGCGCGCTTTACCGCACCACCACTCAACTTGTGTACCGACAATGCCGCCATGATCGCCTATGCCGGAATAGAACGGTTTCGCATGGGCGCACGCGATGGGCTGGACCTGACGGCCCGTCCACGCTGGCCGCTGGATAAAACCAGCCCCGCGATGTTGGGCGGCGGCAAGAAAGGCGCCAAGGCATGAGCGTTTCCGTTCTGGGGTCCGGCGCATTCGGCACGAGCCTGGCCATTTCACTGGCCCGGAACGGGCCGGTTACGCTGTGGTCTCGGGATCCGGATCAGGCCCAGCACATGCAGACAGAACGTGAAAACACCCAGCGTTTGCCAGGCGTGGCTTTGCCTGCTGATATCACGGTGACATCAAACATCGATCAGGCGACCAGGGCTGATGTCGTGCTGATGGCCGTCCCCATGCAGAAATTGCGCGACGCCCTGCTTGAACATGCCTCGGCTCTCGCCGGAAAAACCTTGGTGGCATGCTGCAAGGGTATTGAGCTATCGTCCGGGCTTGGACCCATATCTGTGATCCGGCAAACGATTCCGGATGCGCGACCTGCTTTGCTGACCGGGCCCAGCTTTGCCGACGACATTGCGCGCGGACTGCCGACCGCGCTGACCCTGGCCTGCGCCGATGAGACGCTTGGCCGGACGTTGCAGGAAGATCTGACCACAGCGAATCTGCGCCTTTATCGCACGTCCGACGTGATCGGGGCCGAATTGGGCGGCGCTTTAAAAAACGTGATCGCCATTGGATGTGGCGCTGCAATCGGAGCCGGGTTGGGCGACAGCGCGCGCGCCGCCTTGATGACACGCGGGTTTGCAGAAATGCAGCGCTTTGCTCTGATGCGCGGGGCGCGACCCGATACGCTTATGGGATTGTCTGGATTGGGGGATCTGGTCCTGACTTGTTCGTCTGAACTGTCCCGAAACTATCGCTTTGGCCTATCATTGGGTCGGAATATCCAGTTCGATACCCACACCACTGTTGAAGGGGTCGCCACAGCGCGGGCTATGACAGAAATTGCTACCGCCGAGGGTTTGGATATGCCTATCAGTACAACGGTGGCAGACCTAAGCAGTGGCGCATACAGTGTTACCGAAGCCATTCAAACCCTGCTCAATCGACCCTTGAAGGAGGAATAATATGCTGATCGCTCTTATCGCCCGTGACAAGGACGGCGCGCTGCAAACCCGGCTGGACAATCGCGCTGCCCACCTGGCCTATATCGAGGAAACGGGTGTCGTTGCGCAGGCGGGTCCCTTGCTGGGCGGCGACGCAATGATCGGCTCGTTGATCATTCTAGAGGTCGAAGACATGGCAGCAGCACAAAACTGGGCGGATAATGACCCTTACGCAAAAGCCGGATTGTTCCAGTCAGTTGACCTGATTGCGTGGAAAAAGGTCATAGGCTGATGGCGTACTGGCTGTTCAAATCCGAACCATCGACTTGGGGATGGGACCAGCAGGTTGCCAAAGGGGATGCGGGCGAAGAATGGGACGGCGTGCGCAACTATCAGGCGCGCAATTTCATGCGTCAGATGGCAGTTGGCGATCGCGGGTTCTTCTACCACTCGCAAAAGGACAAGGCGATTGTTGGTATTGTCGAGGTCTGCGCCGAGGCGCACCCCGACAGCACCACAGATGATGAGCGTTGGGAATGTGTGGACATCAAGGCCGTTCGCCCGTTCGCAACCCATGTCACGCTGGACCAGATCAAGGCTGACGAGCGTCTGGGGGAGATGGTGCTGGTCAAAAACTCTCGCCTGTCTGTTCAGCCGGTCAGCGATGCGGAATGGCAGGTGATCTGCGATCTGGGCGGCACGCAGGCCACTTAATACAAAATTAAAGGGAAGGCCCTGACAGATGCAGAACCTTCCCTACCCCGCGTGCTCCCGACTCACCACACGCGTATGGAAATTTTGGCTCTGACCGTCCTGGTCACGTCCTGACACTAACCGATCCTTGCGGCGCAGTTCAAACGGCAAGTACTTAAAATTGGAAACGCCCGCCAGGGATCTGACGGGCGCTGCAAAAAAGGTGTAGCGGGATCAGCCGAAAACAGCCTCTTTGCCGAAGTGCTTGGTCAGCATGTAATACACGACGGCGCGGTATTTGTTACGCTCGGACATGCCATAGGTTTCCAGTGCCTTGTTGATCGCTTCCATCAATTCCGGTCCGTCCGACAGGCCCAGCTTTTTGATGAGGAAGTTGTTCTTGACCGTTTCCAACTCACCTTCCTGAGTTGCCGCGACTGTCGAGGCGTCGGCGTCATAAATTGCAGGGCCACAGCCGATTGTGACTTTGGTCAGCAGATCCATATCTGCGTCCATACCGCATTTGGACTTCAGGTCCTCGGCGTATTTTGCGATCAGGTCGTCGCGTTTTCCCATGGTTATCTCCCGGTTGAAACTCGTTTTTGGCCATACCAGCGCCGCAGACACGGTAACGGGAGCGGGAATTTGCACAAAGGGAAAAATTAGCGGCATTCCCCCTAAACCACGCCGGTCTGACCTTAGGCTTGATTTTGATGACCTTTTATTTAACAATAATGTTAAATATATCACTCGTTCTGGACCCAGGAGGCCACAATGCCCGTGTCGCTACCCAACGAAACTTCGCAATACAGAACCGCACGAAACACCTTGCTGTCGGCTGAAGCTGAGCTGCGGGCTCAGATTGAAAATGTTGCAAAGCTGCGTCGCGGCTTGCCCAAAGGTGGGGCAGTTCCGCGGGACTATGTATTCCGCTCAGACCGGGGTGCGCCGACACCGCTGTCGTCTTTGTTCGGATCACATGACACCTTGGCTATATACTCGCTTATGTACGGGCCGGATGCAGAGGCACCTTGCCCGATGTGTTCTGCGTTTCTGGACGGGTTGAATGGACAGATCGCCCATATATCGCAGAAAGTCGCCTTTGCGGTCGTGGCGCAAACCACCTGTGAAAGGCTGGCAGCGCTGAAAGCGGATATGTCGTGGGATGATCTGCCACTTTATTCTGCATTGGGCACAGACTATCAGCGCGACTATCTGGCCGAGGCCGAGGATGGAAGCCAACTGCCGATCCTGAACGTCTTTCAGCGCGATGCGGACGGCATAAGCCATTTCTGGAGTTCCGAGCTGTTCTTCGAGCCCAGCGACTGGCATCCGCGGCACGTGGATGCAGCGTGGCCCCTGTGGAATATTCTGGATTTCACACCGCAAGGACGCGGAGACTTCTTTCCGTCCCTGCGTTAAATACCCATCAAGGTGACCTATCGGCAATAACCCCAACCCGGACCCTGCAGATGAAAGTGATCCGCGTGCAAGCGATTGAAATCAGGACCCAATACCACACGAAACCAATCACATGCGCCGCGCCAGATCTGGCGCAGAAATTGACCCTCAGGTCCCTCGGCGCCCCAATCGGATAGCAAGGTCAGGCTGCGCCCATCAACGAATTGCAAACCAATAATATCAATGGAATCCGCCTTGGCATGACTGCTCCAACCACTGCTCTGACCCTGAGCGGTACGCATCTGGCGGCAATTGTAACTGCCCACATGCCGCAACCGACTGACCTGCGTGCCCAAAAGATCTCTCGCAGTGGGTTGAATTACATGATGTTCCCACATGGCCAGCCGCAGAGTGGTCGCGCAACTGGTTTCAACGGCATTTACATCCGATGTCACCAGCGCAGACAACAGACCGCGCCCGGTGATGCCGCAATTCTCATCCACGACCAGATCATCCATCGCTTCAAAACTCGCACCGGCGTCGGCCAAGGCGGCGCGGCACTGTACTTCGTTCGCCAACGCGCGATTAAGCTGAAACCGGGTGATTGGCGTGACTGGCGCGGTGATTTTCAGTTCTCGCAGCGGGTTCCAATGCGACTGCACGGGTGTTTCCGGGTGCGCCAACAACCACCATCCTCCCCCTCCGAACAGGATGGCTACAACGGCGATACTGAAAACAAAAGACGCCGCCGATAACAGGAATCGGCGGCGTCCGGAGTGTTTGCTCATGCGTTTTTTCGCACTCAATAACGGTAATGTTCCGGCTTGAAGGGGCCTTCGGGATTCACGCCAATATAAGACGCCTGCTCGTTGTCCATCTTGGTCAGCTTGACACCGATGCGATCCAGATGCAGACGCGCAACTTTTTCATCCAGATGCTTGGGCAGGATGTAGACGTCGTTGTTGTACTGGTCGCCCTTGGTGAACAGCTCGATCTGCGCCAGAACCTGGTTGGTGAACGAGGCCGACATCACGAAAGACGGGTGACCGGTCGCGTTACCAAGGTTCAGCAGACGGCCTTCGGACAGCAGGATCAGTCGGCTGCCCGAAGGCATCTCGATCATGTCCACCTGTTCCTTGATGTTGGTCCACTTGTGGTTCTTCAGGCTGGCCACCTGAATCTCGTTGTCGAAGTGGCCAATATTGCCGACAATCGCCATGTCCTTCATCTCGCGCATATGCTCGATACGGATCACGTCCTTGTTGCCGGTCGTGGTGACGAAGATGTCAGCATTCGCGACTTCGTCTTCCAACAGAGTGACCTCGAACCCGTCCATCGCTGCCTGCAGGGCACAAATCGGATCAACTTCGGTCACTTTCACACGGGCACCGGCACCGCGCAGCGAAGCGGCCGAGCCTTTGCCCACGTCGCCATAACCACAGACAACGGCAACCTTGCCGGCCATCATGGTGTCAGTGGCGCGGCGGATGCCGTCAACCAGCGATTCCTTGCACCCGTATTTGTTGTCGAACTTCGATTTGGTGACCGAGTCGTTCACGTTGATCGCGGGGAACGGCAGTTGGCCGTCTTTCACCAGCTGATACAGGCGGTTCACGCCAGTGGTGGTCTCTTCGGATACGCCCTGAATCTGGTCACGCATCTTGGTGAACCAGCCCGGTGAAGCCGCCAAACGCTTGCCGATCTGCGCCTTGATAGCCTCTTCTTCTTCTGACGTCGGAACAGCGATGATATCCTCACCCGCCTCGGCGCGAGCGCCCAGCAGAATGTACAATGTCGCGTCGCCGCCATCGTCCAGGATCATGTTGGGGCCATCGTCGAACAGGAAGGACTTGTCCAGGTAATCCCAATGCTCTTCCAGAGTCTGACCCTTGATGGCGAAGACAGGAATGCCAGCCTCGGCAATTGCTGCCGCCGCGTGGTCCTGAGTCGAGAAGATGTTGCACGATGCCCAGCGCACGTCCGCGCCCAGCGCGACCAGAGTTTCGATCAGAACAGCTGTCTGAATGGTCATGTGCAGCGAACCGACGATACGCGCGCCACTCAATGGTTTGCTTTCACCGTATTCCGCGCGCAAAGCCATCAGGCCCGGCATCTCGGTTTCGGCAATATCCAGTTCCTTGCGGCCAAACCCGGCCAATGAAATGTCTTTGACGATATAGTCCCCGGCCATCAGGTGCTCCATTCCGGTAAATCACAGTCCGGGCAGCCCCTAGCACTCCTAGGGGCAGGTGGCAACGTGGATGGCCGGTAAGGGGATAAACCGTCCGTCTAAATCAACTTGGTTCACCCTTTAGCTCTAACTTTGGGATCGCTTCAAAAAAATCGGTGCCAACGGCGACAATACAACTAATGCCGTTCGCCTGGGTCACCAGAACCGTATAGCTTCCGGTTTCCTTCGAGGTCCAAACCTCCATAACAGCCCGTGCGCCCCGCGTTTTCTGTAATCCTCCAAAGACCAGTTCTTCTGAATAACTGTCCTGCAGTTTGGCAATCACATGTTCGCGCTGTGCACAGCTTTTGGCGAAGGCAGGCGGCGCAGTGGCGGCCATGCCGAAGGTCAGGGTTATAGCAAATAGACGTTTGAACATAACATGCTCCTTTCGATACGCGTTTCAGTACGAGAGGGGCACTACTGAAAGGAGTACGCCCCCCTCAGTCCATATGTCGGGATCAAAACGTGCAGGTTCAAAGCACGAAAGCTCAATAAATTGTTGGCAGCCTGTGATCCAGACAGGTACATCATAGCACAAAAGCGCGAAGTTAACGTGTCCTAGTTCACAAGGCATGGCAGAATGGCAACACAACCCAGAGCATGGCAGCGAATGCTTTCCGGTCGCAGACTGGACTTGCTGGACCCGACGCCCGTGGATATCGAGATTGTAGATATCGCGCACGGTCTGGCCTTTGTGGCCCGCTGGAACGGTCAGACAGCAGGTGATTTTGCCTATTCCGTAGCCGAGCACTCCCTTCTGGTTGAAGAGCTTTTCGGCCGGATTGCCCCCAAAGCCCCGGTAAAATGGCGATTGGCCGCGCTGTTACACGATGCGCCGGAATATGTGATCGGGGATATGATCTCTCCGGTCAAATCCGCCGTTGGCCCCGATTACGGCGCACTGGATGACCGTTTGGCCGCCGCAATCCACATTCGGTTCGGCCTGCCGGCGGAGGTGCCCAAAACAGTGAAACGGCAGATCAAAAAAGCCGACAAGATCAGCGCCTGGATGGAAGCGACACAGATTGCTGGGTTTTCTGAGGCTGAGGCGACCAAATTCTTTGGTCGGCCAGATAAGGCAGTAATGGAGGGGTTGCCGATCACGCTACGCCCGCCGATTGAGGTGCGGCGAGCGTATTTGGCACGACACAATACACTGCTGCGAGACTTGTAAGGACATTTGTAATGACAAAGCTGTTTCTCACAGTTGGTTTAGTGTTTTGCATTGCATTTAAAGTATCTGCATCTCCTGAAGACGACGCGAGGTACATTGCAAGCCAGTTTTTTCTGGAAGAACAAATTCATGAGATGAGAGAGAACGCCTCAGAGTATTATGTTGAATATTTAGCAGGCCTTTTGAATAAGCACAACGTTAGGCTAAAAGATCCAGAGCGCCTTGAAGGTTTCGTTCCTGAAGAAATTACAGATATCGCAATTGACGGATATATTAATAAAAGCACGCAACGAGTTCTTGATGCCTTCAATGCACAGCAGCTGAGTGAAATCAGAACATTTTATCTCACAGGCACTTGGCGGAAATTGAGTCTGCTAAATTATGAAGAATTGACAACGGGGAAGGAGGAAAAAACCGTTATCCTCCCTCAAGATCTCGGATACGAAGAATACAAGATCCGGCAGTTCCTTTCCCCACAAGAGTTCCAGGATTTTCAAGAATTCGTTGAGAGCGAAACTGGAAAAACCTTTGTTGAAAAGTATAGCGAGGTACATTTTTTGATGGTCCTGGATGCGATAACCGCACCCATGTACCTAAGACGCGGCGAAGCAACGCTAAGAACAGAATTTGTACTCGATGCGCTTAAGACAAAGGGCATATTCGAATTCTCAAATCCCATTGCGCGCAGAGACTTTATTGCGAAGATCGAGAATGAGCTTCAATAGAGGTCAGTCCACCAACACCCGCTTGAGATCATAATTATCGCGGACTGAGGTTCGCCAATGTCCGGCGGCGCATGTACAGGCACCATGCGGTTTCGAAATCGTTCCGGTCGCACGACTCATAAACCCGCTAAATACGCTCCCAACGGATGCGATCCGCGTTTGAAAGATTTTCCAAGGCCGAGGCGACAAAGTTCTTCGGTCGGCCAGAAAGGGCAGTGATGGAGGGGTTGGCGATTACGCTACGCCCGCCGATTGAGGTGGGGCGGGCGTATACTGAATGTCACATGGCTCTGCTGACGCAGCTTTAGCCGAAGACGTAAAAACACAGCTTGTTGCCGTCCAGATCGCGAGCATAAGCGCCGTAGAACCGATCAGGGACGCGCTGGCCGGGTTCTCCTTCATCTGTAGCACCAAGGCTGATTGCCTTCTCGTAGAGCGCCTTAGCCTCATCCTTGGAGCCAGCTGCAAAAGCAACCATTCCGCCATTACCGGTCTCGCAGGCTTCGCCATCGTAGGGTGAGCAAACAGCGAGCATAGGCGCCGAAGGGTCATTGCCAATGAAAGCGATGCGACCAGCGTCGATCACAACCTTTGCGCCCTTGTCGGCAAACAGTGTCGTATAAAAACTTTTAGCGCGCTCCAAATCCGAAACGCCGATGGTCACATAGCCGATCATTGATTTACTCCATTGTGACGAAAGATGAATTCCCTGCCCGAGCCTCGGGCAAAGTGGTACTGGTATCAAGTCACTAAACTGTCAGGACCGGCGCACTATTGCAGACTTTTCCTGGGCCAGGGCATTCAAGGATTTTGGGCGGCCGAAAAAAGCGGTGATGGAGGGGTTGGGGATCACGTTGCGCCCGCCGACAGAGGTGCGGCAGGCATACACTGAACGGCACGAAGAACTGCTGTTGATACTGTAGCCTGAAACGACGATTTTCATCCCACAAATCAGGGGAAGACGTCGGGTTCTCCAAACTGGTTTGAACCACTCTCACTTGGCTGAATGTAGAAGTACAACAGGACCAGAGTTCCGATTATCGGAATCAAGCCAATCAACAGCCACCAACCAGTTCGTCCGATGTCGTGCAAACGTCTGACTCCAATCGCCAGATTGGGAAGCAAAAGCCCAAGCGAAACCAAAACGGAAAGCGGTTGTCCGGCGTTCGGCTCAAACACCCCAAATCCGAGCATCGGAGCGATCAAAGCGCCATCAATTATTCGCGTCACCAGAAGAACGAGAAGAACGGCCAGAACCCACCACCAAAACGTCGGGCGCGAAGAACGCCCATTGAATTTGGCGTAGTTTGACAGAGCCCTTCGAAATGCCGTCGTGAGATTGTTCATGCCATCCTCCGCAATTGGACGGCATTCACATATCACTATTTCAAATTATTTAACACGGAAACTACCAGATTGGTGGTCTGCCAACAAACAAGTCACGCGTATGCCCCGGCCGAATAGGTTAGTTCATAAGAATGACTGTATAGCTCAAATACGTTTCCAAACGGATCTTCCATGTAGACCATGCGATAGGGTTTATCGCCAGGGTAGTATTTGCGAACCTGCTTCATTCGCTGTTTTCCACCAAGCTCTTCGATGATCTTGACCCGTTCTTCAAGGTTGTCGTCCTGAACACAAAAATGGAACAACCCGCGACGCCAATATTCGAACGGCCTCTCTTCTTCGATCGTGTTTGGAAACTCGAAGAGTTCAATACCTATACCATCCCCCATCGAAAGATGAGCAATCCGAAATGAACCCCAGCCTTCTCCAAAAACATCGTCACACATCTGACCTATGGCACTATCGTCATGCAGCACTTCGGTGGGCTCCATAAGCACATAGAGTCCAAATGCCTTAGAATAGAATTCTACCGCTTTTTCCAGGTCTGGAACAGTTACTCCGATGTGTGAAAAGGTTAGTGCAGGCATTTTTAGAGACTCCTCGTTCCGCAGCAAACAAAAGAAAGGGCATCAGCAACCCTTGCCGATACCCCCGAAATAGTGCGCTTGTTTCTGTCTCCACGTCCAGAGCGAAGCAAAGGTCCGCTTTGGTCCGGCCAGAAGAGATTTAACGCGGACTGCGCTTCGCCAATATCCGCTGCAATGTCCGACGGTGCATGTTCAGGCGCCGTGCGGTCTCGGAAACGTTCCGGTCGCACAGCTCATAGACACGCTGGATATGCTCCCAGCGCACGCGATCCGCGCTCATGGGGTTTTCTGGTGGTGGGGGCAGTTCGTCGCCCTTGGCCAGCAGCGCGTTGGTGATGTCGGTGGCGTCGGCGGGTTTCGACAGGTAATCCGTGGCGCCGATCTTGACCGCAGCCACGGCGGTGGCAATCGCACCGTATCCGGTCAGAACCACAACCCGGCTGTCGGGGCGCTTTTCGCGCAGAACTTCGACCACATCCAGACCGTTGCCATCCTCAAGCCGCAGATCAACGACCGCATAGGCGGGCGGGCGAGCGGTGGAAATGGCGCGGCCTGCAGCGACGGAACCTGCGGTTTCAACCTCGAACCCGCGTTTTTCCATCGCTTTTGCCAGACGTCTCAGAAACGGTTCGTCATCGTCCACCAAAAGCAGCGTTTTATCGGGGCCGATGTCGAGGTCAGAGCTGTCCGCCATATTCTGTTCTTTCCGCTATTTCACGCCTTTGGCTTAACCATGAGTAATAGCAGCGCCATCCCAAAGGTCAAACAACCCGTCGTTTTCTAGATTTTGTCGAGGAAACACCCAACCTTGTCGGCCATCTGCTCGGCGGTGTCGTCCCGGTTGAAGAATTCGATGAACCCATCCTCGGGCGTGACAAGATAGGTAAAGGTCGAGTGGTCTACCAGATAGTACTCATCGCTTTTGTCATGGGCCTTGTAGTAAGTTTTGTAGGCCTTGCTGGCGGCCTTGACCTGCTCGGGCGTGCCGGTCAGCGCGATGGTCTTGCCGCCCAAGTTAAAGGCATAATCGGCCATCACTTCGGTCGTATCGCGATCCGGGTCAATTGAAATAAACAAGGGCGTCACGGACTGGCCACGCTCGGCAAGAAGGTCCACGGCCTCAGCATTGCGGGACATATCGAACGGGCAGACGTCGGGGCAGAAGGTATAGCCGAAATAAACCAGCGTCGGCTCGGTGATAACATCGGTGTCGGTGACCGTTTCGCCCTTGCCGTTGAGCAGTTCAAATGGCCCGCCGATGGCCGCCGTTCCGCCAGCAATCTGACTGGTCCGGCATTGTGCGAACTTGTCATCTGATCCGGCACCGCGCGTCAGCAGCCACATGGCCCCCAGGCCCACGGCAAGAACAACGGTTGCGAGGATGGCATAAAGACGGACCATGACATCAATCCTGACATAAGAGGGGTTGTTGATCGTTTCGGCCGGGACACCTATCAAGAAGTTCAGCCGATGCAACAGGACATAATCGACCGATGGCAAATTCCAACATCACATTATGGCGCGGTCAGGAACGCAGCAGCTGGATTCGGCTGCGCACCCTGATCCTGTTGCGCTGGGTGGCCATTTTCGGCCAGATCACGGCGATCACCGTCGCGCAGCAAACTTATGACATCCAGCTGGACGCAACGCTTTGCTATCTGGCGATTGGCGTCTCGGTCATGGGGAATCTGACTGCAATTCTGCTGTTTCCCCGCAACAAGCGCCTGTCCGAGTTCGAGAACTTCCTGATGGTGCTGTTCGACCTGCTGCAGCTGACCATTTTGCTGTACCTTACAGGCGGGCTGAACAACCCGTTTGCGCTGTTGCTGGTGGGGCCTGTCACGATTTCCGCGAGCGTCATGAGCACCCGGTCAACCCTGATAATCGGCGGCGTTGCCATTGCCCTGACAACGCTTCTGGCTGAATTCCACCTGCCTTTGCGCACCGCACTGGGGGCGGAACTGGACATCCCAGATATTCTACTGTTCGGAAACTGGGCCGCAATCGTCATCGCAATTGTCTTTCTTGGCGCGTATTCGCATCGCGTCAGTTCAGAGGTGCAGTCCATGTCCGAAGCGCTGGCTGCCACCCATATGGCGCTTGCGCGCGAACAGAAGCTGACCGATCTGGGGGGCGTGGTAGCTGCCGCCGCGCATGAGCTGGGGACGCCTTTGGCAACGATCAAACTGGCGAGCTCCGAGTTGATAGAGGAATTGGATGACCGACCCGACCTTATCGAGGACGCCGCCCTGATCCGCGAGCAGGCGAACCGTTGCCGCGATATCCTGCGGGATATGGGCAGGGCCGGAAAAGACGACCTGCATCTGCGTCAAGCCCCGCTTTCGACCGTGGTGCACGAAGCGGCCGAGCCGCATATCAACCGTGGGAAGACCGTTCATTTCTTCGAAGGTCCGGCCGAGGATGGCGATGTGCAGCAGCCCTCGATCCTGCGCAAGCCCGAGATTATTCACGGCCTGCGCAATCTGATCCAGAACGCGGTGGATTTTTCGCGCGGAAATGTCTGGGTCGAGGCGGAGTGGTCGACCAAACAAATCACCGTCAGCATCATGGATGACGGTCGTGGATATCCGTCGCAGATGATCGGCCGGATCGGCGATCCCTTCATGCGCCGCCGCCGCAGTGAGACCGACAAAAGGACCCGTCCGGAATATGAAGGCATGGGTCTGGGTCTTTTCATTGCCAAAACGCTGCTTGAACGCAGCGGAGCAGAGCTGGATTTCGCCAACGGATCGGACCCATACCAAACCCTGTCGGATAACCCCGAACGCCGGGGCGCGATCGTCAAGGTGACCTGGCCCCGTAACCTTGTGGATGCGCAAACCGGTGATACGCCTGTGCCTTCGGGTGTAAACCAGCGTTTCCAAACCTGATCTGACACGGGCTAACATTGGTTAAGACCCCGTTAACCATTGAGGCGCATAGTACCGCTTCTTGGTTTCGCGCACCGGAGGGCGCATGGTCGACTGGATCATTCTGGCCATCATCGGCCTTGTTTCCGCAAGCCTTGCCGTGCAGTGGCTGTTGCCCCGCGGGCGGGAACGGGGGGACAACTTTGGCCTGTCCTCACCTGCCTCTTTGTTTGATGCGGCCTTTCTGTTTGATGGTGACCGGCTTATCAGTCACTCGGACATCGCATTGGAAGGGTTCGAGCAGGTCCGCGACTGGGCCGATCTGTGCCGACTGCTACACAGGGATTTTCCGACATTCCCCGAAACACCTGACCGGATCCGGCGTGAAGGCAATTTGGTCATTCCGGCCATCGATTGCACGGTTGAACGCGATGTTCTGTGCGAATGGATAGACGGCATTGTACGCGTTCAGCTGCGCGACCGTACCGATTGCCCCTCGATACCTCAAAGCGCATCAAATGATCCAAACCGCCTTGCCATGGAAAAAGCGCCCTACCCTGTCTGGTTGTTGGATCATCAGGGCGATGTGCGCTGGTGCAATGCCGCCTATGTTTCTCTGGTGCGCAAAGTGCGGGATCAGGACACGGACCTGACCGCACCACTGTTTCCGATCCCCGATGTCGACCAACGGCTAAGCGCAAAGGCGCGGGTCTCAATTTCTTCGGCGTTCAGTGAAAACAAGCTGTGGTTCGATCTGACGTTGGTAGATCACCCCGAAGGGCACTTGTCTTATGCCGTGGACATCAACGCAATCGTCGAAGCGGAGATGGCGCAGCGCAAATTCGTTCAGACCATGACCAAGACCTTTGCGCAATTGCCCATCGGGCTGGCTATTTTTGACCGTAACCGTCAGCTGGCACTGTTCAATCCGGCCCTGATCGACCTGACCACCCTGCCCCCGGATTTCCTAAGCTGCCGCCCCAGCCTGTCCAGCTTTTTCGATCGCCTGCGGGATCAGCACATGATGCCCGAGCCCAAGAATTACCGCAGCTGGCGCAGTCAGATGAACGACCTTCTCGAAGCGGCGGAAGACGGGAATTATCAAGAAACATGGTCCCTGCCCTCCGGCTCGGTTTATTCGGTAAGTGGCCGCCCGCACCCGGACGGAGCGGTTGCCTTTTTGATTGAGGACATCACGGCCGAGATCACTCTGACCCGCCGGTTCCGGTCAGAAATGGATCTGATGCAATCCATTCTGGACAAACTGGCCGACGCCATCGCCGTCTTCAGCGACGATGGTACACTGGCTTTTACCAATTTCGCCTACCAACAGCTTTGGGGTGATACGGGCGACGCAGGCTTTGATGCGGACTCCGTTCGTGAGGTGACCAAAAGCTGGCAGGAACATTGCACCGCGACGCCGATCCTTGGCGAAATTCGCGATTTTGTAGAGGCGCGGGAAAATCGAGCGGAATGGTCGGGCGTGATCTATCTGCGAAACGGTATCCAGGTGTTGTGCACTGTCAGTCCGATGCAGAACGGGGCCACCATTATTCGTTTCTCGGTGGATCGGGATGCGCTGATGCGGCAAGAGGCCCAGCAAATCAGCGCCTGAACCGGGTTGCAGCCAACCGGGCGCAAGGCCATTGTGGCGCCATGACCAATTCGCCCTGCACGATCACTTTGAATTCGCCCGAGGAAACAGCAGAATTCGCTGCCCGCCTCGGTGCAGACTTGAGATCTGGAGACATCTTGTTGCTTGAGGGCGAGATCGGCAGCGGAAAGACCCATTTTGCCCGCAGCCTGATCCAATCGCTGATGATTGAGCCCGAAGATGTACCTTCACCGACTTTCACGTTGGTTCAGGCTTATGACACGCCAGCCGGGGAAATCTGGCACTGCGATCTGTATCGCCTAAGCGCGGTTGAGGAGGTCGAAGAACTGGGCCTGACCGAGGCTTTCGAAGCAGCAATCTGTCTGATTGAATGGCCGGATAAATTGGGCCCGCTGATGCCAGACTCCGCAGCAAAGCTGTCTTTTGAAACAGACCCAAGCATGACAGATATTCGCCATTTGACCGTTTCGTGGTCAGACCCAAAATGGCCCGTGAAGCTAAGGATTCCGGCATGACTAATCGCGCTGTATTGGCCGAAGCGTTGATTGCGCAGACCAAATGGTCAAATGCAAAGCACGCGCCGCTGGCCGGGGATGCCTCGAACCGCCGGTACGAGCGGCTGACCGATCCGGAAACTGGAAAGACTGCGGTGTTGATGGATTCACCTCCGGGCAAGGCGGAAAATGTCGAAAATTTTGCCCACATGGCCGATTACCTGCGGTCCCTTGGTCTGAGCGCGCCCGAGATTTATGCCGAGGACACGCATTACGGCTTCCTGCTGCTCGAAGACCTTGGCGACGACCTCTTCGCGCGCGTGCTTGCGCAGACTCCCGGCATGGAGCGCGAGCTTTATGAGGTCGCAACGGATGTTCTGATTGACCTGCACAACGCGCCAAGCCTGTCTTTGCCATCCTATGATCCGAGTTTGATGACCGAGCTGGCCGCGTTGTCCTTTACCAAATACGCGCAAGCCGTGCAGGGCACGCACGACGCCGATGCGCGTAACCGTTTCGAAAACCGGTTCTCGGACATTCTGCACAGGGAAACTTCGGGGTCCAAAGTTGTCGTGCTGCGCGATTACCACGCCGAAAACCTGATCTGGTTGCCGGATCGCGACGGGGTTCAGCGCGCCGGTCTGTTGGACTTTCAAACCGCTATGCTGGGCCATCCGGCCTATGATCTGGTATCGTTGTTGCAGGACGTGCGTCGTGATGTGTCACTTGGAACTGAGATGCAAATGGTGAACCGCTATATCGCCGCGACCGGGGTGAATGATCATGACTTTCGCACTGCCTACGCTGTTCTGGGTGCACAGCGAAACCTGCGCATTTTGGGCGTCTTTGCCCGGCTGGCAACCGAATACGGCAAGCCCAGCTATGTCGATCTGATCCCGCCAACCTGGGCGCATGTGATGCGGGATCTGGAACATCCCGCACTGGTTGCTGTCGCAGACCTGCTGCGCGACTCCCTGCCTGCACCCACCCCTGAAAATCTGGACAGGCTCCGACAGAAATGACCCAAGACCCCGAAGCCGTCATGCTGTTTGCAGCCGGGTTTGGCACCCGTATGGGCGCGTTGACCCAAAATCGACCCAAACCGCTGATCGAGGTCGCCGGTCGACCATTGATAGACCACGCGTTGGATCTGGTGAATGACCTGCAACCCAAGCGTATCGTGGCCAACCTGCACTATCTGCCAGATCAGCTTGAAGCTCATCTAGCCCCAAAAGGTGTTCTGCTTTCCCATGAAACGCCGGAGATTCTTGAGACTGGCGGCGGCATACGCGCCGCTTTGCCCCTGCTTGGATCGCAGCCGGTTTACACCCTGAACCCAGACGCGATCTGGTCAGGACCGAACCCATTGACGATGCTCCGCGAGGCGTGGAATCCCGATCACATGGACGCGCTGTTGATGTGTGTACCGGTGGATCAGACTGTCGGGCACACGGGCAAAGGCGATTTCACAGCAGATGAAAACGGACGGATCGTGCGCGGCGGTAGTTTAATCTATGGCGGTGCGCAGATCATGAAACCCGAAGGGTTGATGGATATCCCTGAGAAAGCGTTCTCACTTAACGTGCTATGGGACCGGTTGCAGCGGCAGGATCGTCTGTTTGCTCTCACCTATCCCGGTCGCTGGTGCGATGTCGGCCACCCCGAAGGGATTACTCTCGCCGAGGGGCTGATTGCCGATGTTTGAACCCAGCCCAGCTCCGCGCGTTTTTGCCGTTCCGCCCGGTTCGGACTTCCCGAAAATGCTGGTTCAGGGGCTGCACGAGCGCTCCGCTGGCCATCCTCCCGAAGCGCTGGCTAAGAATCAGCTGGTTGTCAACACAAGGCGTATGGCCCGGCGAGTCCGCGACCTGTTTGACCTTGGCCCGGCTTGCCTGTTGCCGCGCCTGTCACTGGTTACCGATCTGGGGGAAAGCGTCGATCTTGCGCAAATACCTCCGGCGATTCCACCTCTGCGGCGCAGGTTGGAGTTGACGCAATTGATATCCAAACTGTTGGAACAACAGCCAGATCTTGCTGCACGATCCTCACTTTTTGACCTTTCCGACAGTCTGGTCGCACTGATTGACGAGATGCAGGGCGAAGGCGTTTCGCCCGACGCGATCCGGCAATTGGACGTCAGCGACATGTCTGGGCATTGGGCCCGTGCGCAGGCGTTCATCGGGATTGCCGATCACTTCATCAATTCGGGCCATGACGCGCTGGATGTTCAGGCCCGACAACGGCTTGTGGTGGAAAACCTGATCAAACGCTGGCAAATTGCTCCGCCGCAGCATCCGGTTATCCTTGCCGGGTCAACCGGGTCACGCGGAACCACGTTGATGCTGATGGAGGCGGTCGCGCGCCTGCCGCAAGGCGCATTGATCCTGCCAGGGTATGATTTCGATCAGCCCGACCGCGTTTGGCGCGGGCTGGACGATGCGCTGACATCGGAAGATCACCCGCAGTACCGGTTCCGCAAGCTGATGTCACAGCTTGGCTTGGAGCCCGACCAGATCATGCCTTGGACGGGTGATCAACCACCCTCGCCTGCTCGCAACCGTTTGGTTTCGCTGGCTTTACGCCCAGCGCCGATCACGGATGCCTGGATGTCCGAAGGCCCGCAACTGACCGATCTGGATGGAGCCACAAAGGACCTGACACTGGTCGAGGCGCAATCGCCCCGGTCCGAGGCGCTGGCCATCGCGCTGCGCCTGCGCCAGGCAGCCGAAACCGGCCAAACCGCCGCGCTGATCACACCTGACCGGATGCTGACCCGCCAAGTCAGCGCTGCTTTGGATCGCTGGAACATCCTTCCCGATGACAGCGCTGGTCTGCCGCTGCAACTATCGCCGCCCGGCCGGTTTCTGCGTCACGTGGCGGGGCTTTTCGCACGGCGTCTGGATGGCGAGGCATTGCTGACCCTTCTGAAACACCCACTGTGTCATGATGGTGGCGAGCGCGGCGCGCATTTGCTGCACACGCGGGACCTTGAACTGGATTTGCGTCGGCACGGTCCACCTTTCCCGGACAGCGTCAGCCTGACTACCTTCGCCATACGCAAAGAGGTGCCCGAGGACTGGGTACGTTGGCTAAACTCCCATTTCTGCGATCAACAGATGGCAGGCCAACTTCCATTGACGGATTGGGTTGCCAGGCTGCGCGTCTTGGCCGAAGCGATTTCGGCCGGCGCGTCTGGGGAAGCAGGCACACTCTGGGACAAGAACGCAGGCCAAAAGGCACAGGGGGTCCTGAGCGCTCTTGAAGATGAAGCGCGGCACGGCGGCACGATGACCGCCCATGACTTTGCCGACCTGTTGGGTGCTTTGCTCGCGGGCGAAGAGGTCCGGGATCGCGACGCCCCGCATCCGCACATCATGATCTGGGGTACGCTCGAGGCGCGCGTGCAAGGGGCAGACCTGCTTATCTTAGGCGGCCTAAACGAAGGCAGCTGGCCCGAGGCTGCCGCGCCAGACCCTTGGCTGAACCGCCAGATGCGCGACAAGGCCGGGCTTTTGCTGCCCGAACGGCGGATCGGGCTGTCGGCACATGACTTTCAGCAAGCCATCGGCGCGCCCGAGGTCTGGCTGACCCGCGCCAAGCGGTCCGACGACGCAGAAACCGTTCCATCACGCTGGCTGAACCGCCTTACGAACCTGCTGCACGGCTTGCCGGGGCAGGGCGGGCCTGAGGCACTGTCAGAAATGCGGAACAAAGGCCGGCAATGGCTGCAATGGGCGGAACAGCTTGAAGTCGCGCCGCATATCGAACCGGCAACGCGCCCATCTCCGCGGCCGCCAGTGGCATCGCGCCCGAACCGGTTGAGCGTGACGGAAATCAAACGGCTGATCCGCGATCCTTATACGATTTACGCCAAACATGTGCTGCGCCTGAAACCGCTGGACCGTTTGGTGCAAGCGCCGGATGCCTTGTTGCGCGGGATCGTGATCCACGAAATTCTGGAACATTTCGTCAAAGACAGTGTTCTGGACACCGCCTTGTTGACCCGCGAAAACTTTTTGAAACGTGCGGAAACCTTGTTGGATCAACATGTTGCGTGGCCCACAGCGCGTAAGCTGTGGCTTGCGCGGTTGGAACGCATCGCAGATGATTTTCTGGCCGCGGAAATCGCGCGACGAGGGGACGGGGGGCCAGTCGCCTTCGAGGCGGCGGTGAAACTTGTGCTGTCGCCCCTGGATTTCACCATCGTGGGGCGCGCCGACAGGATAGATCGCAACAAGCGCGGTGCATTACGGATAGTTGACTACAAGACAGGGACGCCCCCAACGGAAAGCCAGCAATCCAAGTTCGACAAACAGTTGCTGATCGAAGCCGCGATGGCCGAAGAGGGCGGTATCGACGGTTTCGACCCTTCACCCGTGGCCGAGGCGATTTTCATTGGCATGGGCGGCACTTACAAAGAAGTACCCGCACCGCTGGCGAATGAGCCTCCAGACAAAGTTCTGGCCGAGCTCAAAGAGCTGGTCTCTGCCTATTTAGAGCCTGATCAGGGGTTTTCATCCCGTCGAATGTTGCACAAGGATTCGGATGTGGGTGACTACGACCAACTAGCTCGGTTCGGTGAATGGGACCGCACGGATGAAACAATACCTGAGGACCTGACATGAGCGCCCGCAACGACGCAACCGAACGGCAGGTACAGGCCGCGCGGCCGGATGCCTCAACCTGGTTGGCGGCCAACGCGGGGTCGGGGAAAACGCGGGTTCTGACTGATCGGGTGGCGCGTTTGTTGTTGGGCGGTGTGCAGCCACAGCATATCCTTTGTCTGACATACACCAAGGCCGCCGCCAGCGAGATGCAGAACCGGTTGTTTGATCGCCTCGGACAATGGGCAATGAAGGATGATGCCGGTCTGATGTCCCAACTGACCGATCTGGGCGTACCTGGCGAGATCGACTCAGACAGGCTCGCGCAGGCCAGAACCCTATTTGCGCGCGCCATCGAAACACCTGGTGGCCTGAAGATCCAGACAATCCACTCGTTCTGCGCCTCACTGCTGCGACGTTTCCCTCTTGAGGCCGGTGTCAGCCCGCAATTCTCAGAGATGGAAGATCGCGCAGCAGCCCTATTGCGCGAAGAGATTGTCGAGGATTTTGCCGCAGGTCCGCAGGCGAATCTGATCGAAGATGTCGCCCGGTTTGTCACGGATACCGGGTTCGACAAGCTTACCACAGCCATCACCCAAAAACGCAACCTGTTTGCACAGCCGCTGGAATGGGCCGATGTGCTGCAACGGTTTGAACTGGCCGACGGGTTCGATGAAGACGCTTTAATAGGACGTGTGTTTCTGGGCGGCGAAGTAGAATTGATCCGGTCGATTCTGCCGGTGCTTTCCGAAAGCGGCGGCAATAACGCCAAGGCGGCCGATAAGCTGGCAGCATTTACCGAGGCTCGGGTTAGCAGCTTACCTATTTTGGAAAGCGTGCTTCTGACCGGAAAATCCGCCAAAGAACCCTTTGCAGCCAAAATCAACAGTTTCCCGACCAAAGCCCTGCGCGAAGGGGCGCTGGTGGGTCAGATGCCCCAGCTCGAAGCGTTGATGTTGCGGGTGGAGGCCGCGCGCGAACATCGGCTGGCACTGGTGGCCGCGCGCAAGACAATGGTGCTGCATCGCTTCGCGACGGCGTTTTTGCCGGAATATGAGCGGCGCAAGCAACTGCGCGGATGGTTAGATTTTGACGATCTGATCTTACGTGCGCGGCAGGTGCTGAATGATCCGGCGGTTGCCGAATGGGTGTTGTACCGACTGGATGGCGGTATTGACCACATACTGGTGGACGAGGCGCAGGATACCAGCCCCGATCAGTGGGATGTGGTCGAAAAACTGGCGCAGGAATTTACCAGCGGGGAAGGGGCCCGATCCGGAGTTGAACGCACGATTTTCGTGGTCGGTGACAAAAAGCAGTCGATCTACTCCTTCCAAGGCGCCGATCCGCAGGCATTCGATCTGATGCAGCAAGAGTTTGGGCGGAAGCTCTCTGAATCAGACTCTAAATTGTGGGATTCCACGCTGGAATATTCATTCCGATCCTCCAGTGCGATCTTGTCCTTGGTCGACATCCTGTTTGAAAACCGCGCTGAGGCCGGGTTTCATAAGGAAAGCCAACACCGCGCGTTCAAGGCGGATCTGCCGGGCCGGGTAGATCTGTGGCCCGTGGTCGAAAAGGTCGAAGACGATGACGATACTAACTGGACCGATCCGGTAGATCGGCCCGGCGCGCGGCATCACACTGTCATTCTGGCCGAGAAGGTGGCGCAGTCGATCAAGGCAATGATCGAACAGGGTGAAACGATCCCTGAGGATGGCGAAACGCCCGGCACATTTGTACGGCGGAAGGTTCAGCCGGGCGATTTTCTGATCCTTGTTCAGCGCCGTTCGGACCTGTTTGCCGAAATCATTCGGGCCTGCAAAGCCGCTGATCTGCCGATCGCCGGGGCGGACCGGTTGAAAGTCGGTGCGGAATTGGCGGTCAAAGATCTGGCCGCGCTGCTAAACTTTCTGGCCACGCCCGAGGATAGCCTGTCGCTTGCCACAGTTCTGAAATCGCCGCTGTTCGGGTGGGGCGAACAACAATTATTCGACTTGGCACATCGGCGCAAAGAACAGTTCCTTTGGGCGGCTCTGCGTCAACGCGCCGAAGAGTACCCTGAAACATTGGCCGTTCTGAACGACCTGCGCGGGCAGATCGACTTTCTGCGCCCCTACGATCTGATTGAACGTATCCTGACCCGCCACGACGGGCGGCGCAAATTGCTGGGCAGGTTGGGGGCCGAGGCTGAAGACGGGATCAACGCGTTGCTGTCGCAGGCGCTGGCCTATGAGCGCACGGATATCCCCAGCCTGACTGGATTTCTGGTGTGGATGCAGACCGACGATCTGGAAATCAAACGGCAGATGAGCGGTGTGGGCAACATGATCCGGGTGATGACCGTGCATGGCTCCAAGGGGTTGGAGGCGCCGATTGTGATCCTGCCGGATACGGGCAAACGGCAAGCACCCCGCGATGCGGCGATCATGGTGGCGGATGGAGCGCCGCTTTGGAAAGTTCCGGCTGACGCGTCCCCGGCGTTGATTGCGCGTGCGCGCGACGAAGCCCGAACGCGAGAAGAAAATGAGCGGCTTCGCTTGCTCTACGTGGCTCTAACTCGAGCTGAAAAGTGGTTAATCGTGGCGGCTGCCGGCGATGTCGGTAAGGATGGGACCAGCTGGTATCAGATGGTTCAGGCCGCGATGGAACGGGCAGGGGCGGTGGCACTGCCCGGCTCAGAATCTCTGCGATTGTCGCACGGGGATTGGGGTGCATCGCCGATTGTCGAAGCCACAGGGACCGCTGTGGCGGTGACGGACCTGCCAGCCCCGTTCCTGTCGCCCGCCACACCACCGGAGCCTGAAGCGGAGACGCTCAGCCCTTCCGATCTGGGGGGCGCCAAGGCTTTGCCCGGCGATGCAGGTCAGGACGAAGAGGCGGCAAAGTTGCGCGGCACACGATTGCACCTACTGCTGGAACACTTGCCTTCGGTCGCGCGGGAAGACTGGCCGCAGCTTTGCGCGCGGGTTCTGCCCGATATGCAGGGTGCGGAACGGCAAGAGCTGCTGGACGAGGCATGCGACGTTTTGACTGCGGCGCTTCTTCGGCCTGTCTTTGCCGCCGACGCCTTGGCTGAGGTGCCCGTGACAGCCAACCTGAACGGACGCCGCATGCACGGGGTGATCGACCGGTTGATCGTCACCGATACCGAGGTTCAGGTCATTGATTTCAAAACAAATGCAACGGTTCCCGACAGTGCTGAGGCATGCCCCGAGGGGCTTTTGCGGCAGATGGGAGCGTATGCCAACGCCTTGTCGCAGGTCTATCCGAACCACGAAATCCGCACTGCGATCCTGTGGACCAGAACGGCAGATCTGATGTGGCTGCCACACGATCTTGTGACGCACGCCCTGTCGCGCACCCAGATATCTTGACCTTGGATTGCCCGGCCCCTACGTTCTGTTCCCGAGATACCCCATTCAGGAGACAGAATATGTCGACCGTTGCCGTTACCGACGATACCTTTGACGCCGAAGTCAAAAACTCTGATGTCCCCGTTGTGGTGGATTTCTGGGCCGAATGGTGCGGCCCCTGTAAACAGATCGGCCCCGCTCTGGAAGAGCTGGCCAACGAATACGGCGGCAAGATTAAAATTGCCAAGGTAGACGTGGACAGCAACCCGAACGCCGCTGCCGCCATGGGTGTGCGCGGCATTCCGGCGCTGTTCATCTTCAAGGACGGTCAGGTTGTGTCGAACCGCGCAGGTGCGGCCCCCAAAGCCGCACTGCAAAGCTGGATCGACGAATCCATCTGATCCGGTGTGATCAGAATTGATCAGGGGCGTCCGAATTTGGGCGCCCTTTTTTTGTGAACGGCCCAACCGGGCCACCAAATGAAGGCGACGCAAATGGCAAAAACACGGGTTCTGGCGGAATTCGGGATGGGCACGTCCCTGCGGCGCGAGGATTATACCGAAGCCGCGCTGCGGGCGATCAAAGACGCGCTGTGGCATAACTCGGTGAACATGGCCGAGCTGTTCGGGTTTCCGAAAGAGGCGATGATCATTGACGCCGAGGTGGGCGTGCAACAACCCGACAAGGTCAATACCGATACGCTGAAGGCGATCTTTCCGTACGGCCAGCCCAACATCACGGTAACGCAGGGTGGTCTGGATATCGACAAACCCCATACCGATGGCCGCACTGTGATCGCCAATGCGGCGGTCATCGTCTCATTCGACATGGAGCCCGCCCAATGACCGAGAAGCGTATTATTCTGGAAATGGGCACCGGCAACGATCTGTACACCAAGGCGGCGTGTCGTGCCGTGCAGGACGCTCTGCATCATTCGTCGATCACGCTGTTTTCCAAGCTTGGAATCGATCACACGGAGATGCGGGTTCAGGTGACCATCGC
This sequence comes from Ruegeria sp. A3M17, assembly GCF_003318255.1. Lineage (GTDB taxonomy): Bacteria > Pseudomonadota > Alphaproteobacteria > Rhodobacterales > Rhodobacteraceae > Ruegeria. Next base: position 426,148 of record NZ_QOCF01000028.1, on the reverse strand, counting down.
CGTTCAACAACCCGATGAGGTTGACTGTGACAAGGTCGCCGCCGATCTGCCAAGGGGCCGCGCCGAAGTGCGGGCCGTCAAGGGTGGGTTGGATGTTGTGGATGACGCCGCTGGCACGCGCCATGTCATCGCCTCAGCCGCGATCGAGGCGTTTTTGCCGGATCAGGCTGGTAAATACGTGCAAAGCTGACAATGAAAAAGCCGCTCGGATACCCGGGCGGCTGCTTCAAATTCTGGTTCTGATAGCGGGATCAGATTTTTGCGATGTCTGCGCGCACCAGACCGATGTCTTCCAGCTGTGCGTTGGTCAGACCCGACAGGATCTTGCGTGTCTTGCGGCTTTCGTTCCACTCAACAGCGGATTCGAAGACATTGATGAATGCATCCACTACGTGCAGGATGGTAGCTGCTCCGAGTGGGGCATGGATGTTTGCAGTTGTTGCCATGTTCCCAGTCCTAATATCTGAAACAGCCGACCCGTTGTCGGTTGTGAGCCTCATGTAGTCCCAAGCGCGGGGACTCACAATTGCTGGTCTGGTAACCCCGGTTTGCGTTTTGTGCATATCTTTTGGGCAGTTGTGCAACGGGTTGCGCCGATCCCGCGCCCGGCCCATATATAGCGACTGAGAACACGGAGGCTTTCATGGCGGACAGCGATTTTCCCGGATGGCACGGGACCACGATCATTGGTGTCAAAAAAGACGGGCAAGTCGTTATTGCCGGGGACGGACAGGTCAGCCTGGGCCAGACCGTGATCAAAGGCACCGCGCGCAAAGTGCGTCGCTTGTCGCCGGGTGGGTTCGAAGTTGTCGCCGGGTTTGCCGGATCGACCGCTGATGCTTTTACGCTGCTTGAACGGCTAGAGGCAAAACTGGAAGCGACACCCGGCCAACTGGCCCGGGCATCCGTTGAATTGGCCAAGGACTGGCGCACCGACAAATACCTGCAAAAGCTTGAGGCGATGCTGATCGTCACCGATGGCAATGATTTGTTGGTCATCACCGGCGCAGGGGATGTGCTGGAACCCGAACACAACGTGGCCGCCATCGGATCGGGCGGAAACTTTGCCCTGGCTGCAGCGCGGGCGCTGATGGAAAGCGACAAAACGGCCGAAGAGGTCGCGCGCGAAGCCATGGCGATTGCCGCAGACATTTGCGTTTATACAAACGGCAAGCTAACGGTTGAGACGATCTAGGCCAACAGCGCCGAGATCTCTTTGCCTTTCCAGCGCCGGTACATGCCGACCAGCCCAAGCAGGGCGGTTGCGATAACGATGTAATAGGGCAGGCGGATATCGATACTCATCAATCCGCCGCCGACCAGAGACATGACACCACCGGCAAGGCAGAAGACCGCCGTTGTGACCCCCATGACCCAGCCCTGATCCGCCTCTCCGACGCTGGATGAAAACAGGCCCAGCAGGGTCGGGTAAGCGACGCCGAAGAAGAAGTAGAAGAAGAAGACAGGCACATAGCTCAATACGCCGCTGGGGCTGAAGGCGAAGCCAAAGCCGCAGATCACCATCACCACCAATGAGGTATGGATGATGGAATGCTTGCTGAACCTCTCTTGCGCTGGTTTCACAAGGAATGTGCTGGAAAACGCCAAAGCAAAGCCGATGACCACCATTGCCATGCTGCCACCGATCACGCCGTAGCCCCATGCACTGGTCAGGAAATTATCGACGAATACGTAGAACGTGACATTGGCAATCATGAACAGCGCATAGACGGGCAGGATTTTCAGAACCAACGGATGCTCGCGCACTGCGACCAGGCAATCGGTGATATCGCGCGGGCGAAAAACGAATGCCGCGCGTTCGGTTCGGGTGTCCTTGAAGAAAAAACTCACCAGGAAGATGGCGATCATCACCAGAACAAATGCGCCGTAGAACGGCATCTTGAGCGTGGCATAGCTGCCCAGTATCGCCGCGTCGGACAGAACAGCTCCGATAATCGGGCCGCCGACCAGGCCAAAGCTGACGCCGGTGATGATGTACCCCATGTTGCGGTCGCGGTCGGTGGCATCGGTACTGCCGTCGATCATCGCCGCTTGCGCAATGGGCTGATTGCCCGCCGTAAAGCCTGTGATCGACCGACCAACGATCAGCAGAAGCAAACTGTTGAGATAGAGTGCCGTGATGGTGATGGCATAACCGGCCAGCGCCCCACCTAAACACACCAACAAGGCATTCTTGCGCCCGATGGAGTCCGACACTTTCGAGACATAGACCACACCCAAAAACCAGGACAGAAAGAAACACCCGATCACCAGCCCATAGTAGAAATGGCGCTGACCCATAGATGTGCTTTCCGGCAGGAACCCGGATTTTGTTTCCATGATCAAAGAGTTGATGATGGGAAAGACCAGCCCTTGTCCGATCAGATCCACAAATACCACGAACAATAACGTAATCTTGGCAATCTTCGTCATGATACACACCTCGGAACTGGTCCCTTGAAGTGAGTGTAGCAGACAGGCGCTATGGCACCTAACGCCTTGTCAGAGGCCGGTAATTACCGGCCTCCGGGCGCAATTCGTCGTTGGGTTACGAAAGCGCTGCAACGCCCAGCGGAACGCCGGCAACGTCACACCAGATGTAAACTTCGTTATAGCCCGAGATATCCATGGTCGGCGGTACGGCGTAAGACTGCTTGCCCTTCAGGTTCAGCAGCGCGCCCAGCTTCGAGTTCGGATCATAGGTGCCATCCTTGCCGAAGGCCACGCGCGGGTCGGGGCCACCATCTAGCGAAAAATCATCGCCCAGCTCAACGACATAACGCTCGCCATCCTTGACCACTTTGACCGAACCGGTGGTGATGTGTTTCGAGCGGCCCTCGAATGTGCCCTTTTTCTTGGCACCGCCGGCGGCGGCGACATTGGCACTGGCCAGAGTCAGGGCGGCGCCCGTTGCAGCGGCATTCAAAAAGAGCGAACGACGAGTCATCATGATTTGGGTCTCCATTTCAAAGTGCAGGCGAACTTGCCCGTCGCCGCAGACTATGCGCAGCAATTTTCTGTCTGGCGATTCACAACACCACGATTTTCCGTGTGCAGACCGTGTGTTGGCGTGAGTTTTTCGTGATCAGCTTGTGTTTTTGTGGCTTATGATTAGGTTCCGGTGCGAAACAATTGGATAGAACTCACATGACCGACCTGACCCCGCGCGAGATCGTCTCGGAACTGGACCGTTTCATCATCGGGCAGAAGGATGCCAAACGCGCAGTGGCCGTTGCGCTGCGCAACCGCTGGCGGCGCAAGCAGTTGGCCGACGACATCCGGGACGAGGTCTATCCGAAGAACATCCTGATGATCGGCCCCACCGGTGTCGGCAAAACCGAGATCAGCCGCCGTCTGGCCAAACTGGCCCGCGCGCCCTTCATTAAGGTCGAGGCGACCAAGTTTACCGAAGTGGGCTATGTCGGTCGTGATGTGGAACAGATCGTGCGCGATCTGGCAGATGCCGCCATCCTGCAGACGCGCGAATTCATGCGCGAGGATGTCAAAGCCAAAGCCCATCAGGCCGCCGAAGAGCGCGTGATCGAAGCCATCGCAGGCACCGATGCCCGCGAAGGCACGCGCGAGATGTTCCGCAAAAAGCTGAAAGCGGGCGAGCTGGATGATACAGAGATCGAGCTGGAGCTGTCCGACTCGTCGAACCCGATGCCAATGTTCGATATTCCCGGCCAGCCCGGTAGCCAGATGGGGATGATGAATCTGGGCGATATCTTCGGCAAGGCCTTTGGCGGGCGTACCGTGAAACGCAAAATGACCGTCTCGGAAAGCTATGAAGCACTGATCGGGGAAGAGGCTGACAAGCTGCTGGATGATGAGATCGTTAACCGCATCGCGTTGGAATCCGTTGAACAGAACGGCATCGTGTTCCTGGATGAGATCGACAAGGTTTGCGCCCGTACAGACGCGCGGGGCGGCGATGTCAGCCGCGAAGGGGTACAGCGCGACCTGCTGCCTTTGATCGAAGGCACGACGGTATCCACCAAGCACGGCCCGGTCAAAACCGACCATATCCTGTTCATCGCGTCGGGTGCGTTCCATATCGCCAAACCGTCGGACCTGTTGCCGGAACTGCAAGGCCGCCTGCCGATTCGCGTGGAATTGCGCGCACTGACCGAAGAAGATTTCGTGCGCATCCTGACCGAGACCGACAACGCGCTGACCCGTCAATACACCGCTTTGATGGGCACCGAAGAGGTCACGGTCAGCTTTACCGATGACGGAATCGCGGCACTGGCCCGAATCGCTGCAGACGTAAACCAAAGCGTCGAAAACATCGGTGCGCGTCGTTTGTACACCGTGATGGAGCGCGTGTTCGAAGAGCTGTCCTTTACCGCGCCCGATCAGGCCGGAATTTCGATCACGGTTGATGCGCAATTCGTGGACGACAATCTGGGCGAATTGACCAAATCCACCGACCTCAGCCGTTACGTTTTGTAACATCGCCAGCCGGTTTTTGCCGCTTTGGCAGCGTTGTGCCGCTGGACCCCGGGCCAAAATGAGATAGCGTAAGCACGATTCATCCCTGAAGGTATTATTGTGCTGCGCTATTTGATCATTCTGTTCCTATCCTTTTCGCTAAGCGCCTGCGCCGACCGGACCGTAACTGAAGTGGTTCCTACGGCCGTGAATGTCGGTACGCCCGAAACCATCTTCGTAAGCACCACCCGGGCGCGTGAAGCGAACGGATACTACGGTTTTCGGCGCGGCGAGTCGCTCAAATTCCTGGACACCACGGTATCGATCCCGCCAACGCACACTCCGGGAACGCTCAAGTTCTCATATGCAAATCCAAATCCACAGAAAGAATTCGTTCTGGCAAATTTGACCGAGCTGAATGGGCCGCAGGGGCTACGCGATCATTTGCGCGGTCAGGATGACGTTACAATCTTCGTGCATGGCTACAACTCGACCCAGACAGAAACGATTTTCCGCGCGGCTCAGCTGACCCATGACATTGGTCTTCCGGGCTCCACGCTGGTTTACTCCTGGCCCAGCCGCGCGACCGGGTATGGATATGCCTATGATCTAGACAGCATGTTGTTTGCCCGCGACGGGTTGGAGCAGACAATCCGCGAACTGAAATCCATGGGAGTCAAACGCGTCATTCTGGTAGCGCATTCCATGGGTGGCGCTTTGACGATGGAGATGATGCGCCAAACGGAACTGCAGGAACCGGGTTGGGCGAAAAGGAACCTCGAAGGGGTTGTGCTGATCTCGCCCGATCTGGATCTGGATCTGTTTCGCTCGCAGATGAGGCGGATCGACAATCCGCCCGACCCATTTATCGTGATGGTCTCGCAAAAGGACAAAATCCTGAACATTTCCGCTCGCCTGCGCGGCACGAATGAGGGTGTGCGGCTGGGAAACATCACCTCACTCGAGTCGCTCGAGGAATTCCCGATCAACGTGATCGACACAACTGCGTTCAGCAGCGATGCCGAATCCTCGCATTTTGTGGCGGCGACTTCTCCGGCTCTGTTGTCGATCCTTAGTTCGTTGCGACGCGTCAATAACACGTTCGGACGCGAAGACAGGCCTGGCATCGATATACTGGTGCCGCCCAGCGAGCGTAATCCAGACGGTGCCACGGAAATCGTTCTGACAGAAACAGGGCAGGCTCAGGTCACTACCCCGTGACGCAGTTTAGCTTGCGTCAATATTTTCGGGACAACGCGACCTGGCTGGGCGCGGGGGTTTTGTTGACCTTTCTGTCCAGCTTTGGGCAGACCTTCTTCATCTCGATCTTCGCTGGAAACATTCGCGCGGAATTTGGTCTTGGGCACGGCGCGTGGGGTGGACTTTACTCTCTGGGCACCACCGTTTCGGCCATCGTTATGATCTGGGCCGGTGGATTGACGGATATCTTCCGTGTCCGAGTTCTGGGGCCGGCGGTATTGGTCGGTCTGGCCGTAGCAACGGTCGCAATGGCTGTGAACAGCTGGCTTGTCCTGTTGCCGCTGGTGGTTTTTTTATTGCGCCTGTTCGGACAGGGGATGAGTGTCCATCTGGCACAGGTCGCCATGGCGCGATGGTTCATTGTTACACGTGGCAAAGCCCTGTCGATTGCATCAGTCGGCTACGCGATTGGTGAGGCACTGCTGCCGCTGGCATTTGTGGCCGCGATGGCGTTTCTGGACTGGCGGTGGCTGTGGGTGTTGTCCGCAGTGGTCGTCCTGATGGGGATACCCGTTCTGACGCGACTTTTGCGTCAGGAGCGCACGCCGCAAAGTTTGGCGGATGCGTATTCAGCGACAGGGATGCAGGGCCGTCATTGGACCCGGAAAGACGCTCTTTTTCATCCGCTGTTTTGGTTCATGGCCCCAGCAATACTGGCCCCATCGGCCTTTATCACCGCGTTTTTCTTCCATCAGGTGCATCTTGCCCAAGTCAAGGGCTGGGAACATATCGAACTGGTCGCCCTGTTTCCGGTTTTCACCGGCGTATCCTTGATTGGGATGTTTGCGGCCGGCTGGGCGCTGGACAAATGGGGCACCGCGAGGCTGATGCCTTTTTACCAAATCCCGATCGCGATTGGTTTTGTGATCGCAGGTATGACAAGCTCAATCGGCGGGGCCCTGATCGCAATGATCTTTCTGGGCCTGACGGTCGGAGCAAACAACACGCTACCAAGCGCCTTTTGGGCTGAATTCTACGGCACCAGGCACATTGGGGCGATCAAGGCGATGGCCACAGCAGTTATGGTTTTAGGATCAGCGATCGGCCCCGGCCTGACCGGGGTATTGATTGACGCCGGTATACCGCTGAGCACGCAGTTCCTGTGGATCGGCGGTGTTTTCATTCTTGTATGCCTGTCGGCTAAAATCGGAATTACGCGCGCTGTGCGCCTACTTTAACGCGTCCGCCGCAGATATACGTAATAAGCCCCTTCGCCCCCGTGGCTGATGTGGGCGGGAGTCACTTGCAAAACGGCCTGTGCAAGCGGCGGCAACGCCAACCACTGCGGCACCTGGTTGCGCAATACGCCGCGTGGGGTTGGGATTGGGCCGGGTTCATCCCTGTCCTTGCCCTTTCCGGTGACAACCAGAACAAGGCGCTTACCTGACGCCTGGGCGGTCAGAATAAACCGGGTCAGCGCCGGATAAGCGGTGTCCACGCGCAAGCCATGCAAGTCCAGTTTCCCTTCAGGTTTGATCTTGCCGCGTTTCATACGGCCAAACGCCTTTGTGTCCATTTGCACCGGGCTGGTCCGCAAATTTTCACTGATCGAGGGTTTCAGTGCATTTCGCGCGGGTTTACCGGGCGTGTTTTGTCCGACCTCGAATGCCTCAAACCGGGGTTTTGGGGTTTTGGTCGGTTTGGGTTTGGGTAGCGTGACCGGGTGAACTGATTGTGGGATTTCGGGATGCAGACGCTCAGCCTGTTTGGCGACCTTGCGCCACAGCTCAACCTCGTCTGCCGTCAATTTGCGTCGGGACATCAAAATTCATCCGGTAGTAAGGCATAGGCCCGCTGGATCGGCAGCAGCAACACCATCCGCCCCGGATCCCTGAGGCGGCCGGCCGCCTTTCCCGCCTCGTCCCCCGTGCCAAAGAAGATATCCGCGCGCTGCGCGCCTTTGATGGCGGCTCCAGTGTCCTGCGCAATCATCAACCTTCGCAACGGGGTCTTGCCGTCCTTTTCCACCCAAACAGGGGCACCCAGCGGCGTATGAGCCGGATCAGCCGCAATACTGCGCATCGTGGTGACCGAGCGGTTCATGGCACCCAACGGCCCAAGCTCGGGTGCAACGCGCGAAACTTCACGGAAGAACACGTAAGAGGGGTTGTGAAACAGCAGCTCGGCCCCAGCTTCGGGGTTTTTGCGCACCCATGCGCGGATCATCTGGGCACTAACCTCATGCGCACCCAGCGCCCCCTGACGAATCAGCTCAGTCCCGATGGAACGATAAGGGTGACCGTTTGCACCGCCATAGCCGACGCGCAAGCCACTGCCGTCTGGAAGGCGCACACGCCCCGAGCCCTGGATTTGCAGAAAAAACAGCTCAACCGGGTCATCCACCCAGGCGATCTCAAGGCCGCGGCCCTGCATCGCGTCGCCCGTCAGGATTTCACGGCGGCTGAGCCAAAGTCCTTCCGCCCGCGCCTCCGGCGGCAATTTGTAAATCGGGTATTTAAACCGGTCGGTCCGGGTTTTGGACCCGTCCAGTTCAGGTTCGAAATAGCCGGTGAACAGGGCCTCTTCTCCGTCCTCGACCAGAACCGGACGAAAGAACAGCTCAAAAAACGACCGCGCCGCGTCTGCGTCGTATGTTCGGGCGACGCTGCACAGCGCCTGCCAATCCGGATCGTTCAAATCACCGCAAGTGTTCAGAAATACCGAAAGGGCCGCCCCGTGATCGTCGGCAGCCCATCCATCCAGATCGTCGAAAGAAAGAATTGATCGCGTCGGTTCAGCGCTGGCAGCAGTGGTCAAAACTGCCACCAGAAATAGCGACCGGAGCGCGCCAATCATGCGTCCGTGGCAACAAGCAGCCAGTTTGGATCATCAGCGCCCATGACTCGGGCAAAGGTCCAGCTGTCCTTTTGACGTTTTATGGTGTTTGGGTTGCCTTCGATGATATCACCACCACGATCGCGCACGACCGAGGTCAGCTCACCCACAAACCGCATGGTGATTTCCGCTTGGTTTGTGTCTTTGTCGAACGTCGTATCCGCCAGCGCGGTTTCACGCACGCCGACAAACTCGGCCTCGATGGTCAGACCCTGATCTTCACGGGCCGCCACGACTGAAACGAATGTGTCAAACACTTCTTCGGACAGGAAGGGCTGGATTTCGTCCAGATTGCCCTTTTCGAACCCCATGACGATCATCTCATAGGCACCGCGCGCGCCATGCACAAACTCGCCGACGGAAAATTCAGGTTCTACCCGCTTCATCGCGGCCAGCGTTTGTGCCTGTTCGCTGTCTTCGGCGACATGGTCTGTAATGTCATGATCCGGGCCGCCTTCGATCACCTCAAACTCGCGACGCGACTTGTTCGTGTCGGGTTGTTGCTGAACAGGGGGTTTCTCAAAACCCTCACGCGTACCCAGCACATTTTTCAGGCGCAGGATCAGGAAAACGGCAATTCCGGCCAGGACCAGCAACTGGATCATCGGTTCGTTCATTTCATCCTCTTTTCAGACCGCGACTTTGTATACGCGGCCTCATGCCACTATGTAGGTGACAGATCGTGGCAAGTCCACAGCCCGGCCTAAGGGAAAGGATAACGCAGATGTACTTGTTCTTGGCATTTTTGTTGGTGCCCATCATCGAGATCGCCCTGTTCATACAGGTCGGCGGCCTGATCGGACTGTGGCCGACGCTGGCGATTGTAGTCCTGACAGCCGTAATCGGCACCATCATGGTCAGGACACAAGGTCGCATGGCACTGGTCAATTTGCAGCGATCCTTTTCTGAACTTGATGATCCGACGGAGCCATTGGCCCATGGTGCCATGATCCTGCTGTCTGGTGTTTTGCTGCTGACGCCGGGGTTTTTTACCGATGCCGTTGGCTTTGCACTGCTTGTTCCGGGTATTCGGGTGGCCGTATTCAAATACCTGAAATCCAAGGCGACCATCACGCATTTCCAGATGGGCACCGGCGCGCAGTTCCGCACTGGTCCCACCCCGTCTGATCAGGATGACGTGATCGACGGAGATTTTACCGAAGTTCGCTCGCGTCAGAACCCCTCAAAGCCATCCAAATGGGTCGAAGGTCCACCCCAGCATTGAGGTGCCGCGCCCAACTTGCTAAGCAGTGGCAAATTTCATTTTCGGAGTAGATCCATGGCTGACGAAAGCCCTGCAGAAAACACCGCGGCACAGACCGCCCCTCAGATCCAGATGCGCGTTCTGGGTCAATTCATTCGCGATATGTCTTTTGAAAACGTGATGGCGCAAAAAGGCGTGTCTGGCGACGTTCAGCCCGAGATTGCCGTTCAGGTGAACCTGGACGCCAAAAAGCGCCCGACCGAGCATCAGTACGAAGTTGCCGTCAAACTGAACCTGACTTCCAAAGCCAAAGGCATGGAAGACGTTCTGTTTCTGTGCGAGCTGGATTATTGCGGTCTGTTCCACATCGAAGGCGTGGCAGAAGACCAGTTGCACCCGTTCCTGATGATCGAATGCCCGCGCATGCTGTTCCCGTTCCTGCGCCGCATTGTCAGCGACATCACCCGTGACGGTGGTTTCCCACCGGTCAACCTGGACAATATCGACTTTGTTGCGCTGTACCGCAACGAGCTGATGCGCCGTCAGGCCGAAACCGAAAAAACCGAAGCCTAATCGGTACGGCCCGCGCCGGGCAGGGGCTCAGGCGCGGGTCCACAGGGCGTTTTCGCCCAGCTTCTCAACAAATGTCTCATGTGCCGCGCGTTCTTCCGCGGTGATTTTCGACGCCAGCGGCGTCGGGCGCGCTGTTGGCCGCCAATCGTCCCCTCCGCCACCGGCAGATGCCGCGCTGGTAGACAGGCCAAAGTCCGGCTGTCGCCCGCCAATCAGTTCCAGATAAACCTCGGCCAGAATTTCCGAGTCGAGCAGCGCCCCGTGCAACACGCGGTTCGTATTGTCGATGTTGAAACGTCGACACAACGCATCCAATGACGCGGGCGAGCCCGGAAACCGTTTGCGCGCAATCGCCAATGTGTCCAGCGCCTGATCCATCGGCAGCTGCGGCAACCCCATCCATCTGAGTTCCGCATTCAGGAACTTCATATCAAATGATGCGTTGTGGATTACCAGTTTGGAATCCCGAATGAAATCAAGGAAGCCCTGACCAACCTTGGCAAAAACCGGCTTGTCTTTCAGCGTGACCTCGCCCTTTTCCGGGGGGCGCGGAGTGTCCAGCAGGTCGGGACCGATACCGTGCACGCCAAATGCCTCTTCGGGCATCGAACGCTCGGGGTTGATGTAAACGTGATACGTCTCACCCGTGGCCATATGGTTCCACAGTTCGACCGCACCGATTTCCACGATCCGGTCGCCGCTTTCAGGATCAAACCCCGTGGTTTCCGTATCGAGTACAATCTCACGCATTAGCCATCCCCGCCCGTATCTGTCTGACCACATCCTGCACCTGTGCGCGGGCGTGGTCCAGTGTGTCCGTCACGATCACAAAGTCCGACCGCGCGCATTTTTCGTCATTGGGCATCTGCTTGGCGCGTATTTGTTCGAACTGCGCCTCAGTCATCGTTCCGCGCTCCATCACACGTCGCTTTTGCGCGTCCGCCGGGACCTGAACACAAGCAACCGCATCCATCGCAGCATTGCCGCCTGTTTCAAACAACAAAGGGATGTCGAAAACCAGAATGTCCGCCGTGGCGCTCTCTCGAAAATCGTCCCGGTCGGCGGCCACCAATGGGTGCACGATGCTTTCGATCACTTTCAATGCCGCCGGATCCAAGGATATGGCTTGTTTCAAGGCATCCCGACTGACCGCGCCATCAACAATTGCCTCAGGAAACACAGCACGCATCGGTTCTACCGCAGCGCCGCCCGCTGAATACAGCCGATGCACAGCCGCATCCGCATCCCACAGCGCACAGCCTTCATCCACGAACATCTGCGCCGTAGTGCTTTTGCCCATTCCGATCGAGCCAGTCAGGCCAAGAGCAAAGCTCATCCCAGCACCGTAGCGCGCAACTCATCCGTTACCTCGGGCCGTTTGCCAAACCAACGTTCAAAGCCCGGAACCGCCTGATGCAGCAACATGCCCAGACCATCGACTGTTGTGCATCCAGCCTCTTCGGCCGCTTGCAGAAGCTTGGTTTTCAGGGGGGCGTAGACAAGGTCGGTAACCACAGCGCCCGGCTGCAACCCATCCAACGGCACCCGCAATTCGGGCTGTCCCTGCATACCCAGCGATGTGGTGTTCACCACCAGTTCCGCATTCTCGATCACATTGCCGGCCTTGACCCAATCGACCACGGTTATGCGCGGCCCAAATTCCTCTTTCAATTGGTCGGCCCGGGCACGCGTGCGGTTGGTCAGCATAATCTCGGGCACTCCGGCATCTAACAGGGCCTGCAAAACGGCGCGCGCAGCACCGCCCGCGCCGAAAACCACGGCTGGCCCGTCCTGTGGGTTCCAGTCGGGCGCCCCTGTAAGCAGGTTTTCCATAAACCCATAGCCGTCGGTATTATCTGCGTGGATCGAGCCATCAGGCTGGAAGACAAGTGTATTCGCCGCACCAATCTTTGCCGCCCGATCTGACACGTGATCCGCAATCTGCAAGGCGGCTTCTTTATGGGGGACGGTTACATTTGCGCCGACATACCCGGCTTTGGGCAGGGTCCGCAGAACACTTTCCAAATCCTCGGGTGCGACGTCCATAGGGATATAGTGCCCGGCCAGCCCATAGGTCTTTAGCCAATATCCATGCAGTTTAGGGGATTTTGAATGTCCAATCGGATGCCCAATTACACCGGCCAAAGGAATTTGGTTATCCGTCATTGATCAATCATCCCTTTCACAGCCAGAAAATTCAGCAACTCCAACAGGGGCATACCCAAAACATTAAAATAGTCGCCGTCAATGGTCGCAAAAAGGCGCACACCTTCTTCCTCAAGCTTATAGGCCCCAACCGCATGGCGAATACTGTCCCAGTTGCGGTCTATGTAGTCGCGTAGATAGGCATCCGAACTCATCCGCATGCGCAGACGCACTTGACCAACATGGCGCCAGATCGGCTCTCCATTCTGATAGATCACGGCCGCAGACAACAGCATATGTCGCTTGCCCCGCATTGCCTTCAACTGCGCCAGCGCGTCTTGGGGCGTTTCTGGTTTCGACAAAAGCTGGTCATCGAAGTCCAGCACCTGATCACAGCCCAGAACCATCGCGCCTGGGTTCTTGTCGCTAACCTTGCGGGCCTTCATTTCGGCCAAAGTGCCTGCGATATCCCGAGGGGGGGCATCTTCGGCCAACAAGGCGCGTTTGGCAGTATCCTCGTCCACGCGCGCGGTTTCCACCGTGAACGGCACGCCCGCATTGCGCAAAAGCTGCGCGCGGATAGATGACCCCGAGGCAAGGATGATGGGGACAGACATGTGGAAAACCCCTGAGCAAATCGTTGAGCGTTCTAGGATGGTTTGTATGGTTTTCCGGTTGACACGCAACCCCGGGAATTTCGCCTGAAACTTCCATGAGTCGTTCGAAGACCGTCCTTTTGGGACAAGGATAACTTTACTGCGCGGGAAAACTGGGATTTCCGGTCTTACTCAACGAGTTTTCCCCAGCCAAGCTTGAATGAAGTCGAACTAATATATTGAAATTAAAACATAAAAACTGAAATCAACAGAATCACCCAATCACGGCGCAATTCTATCCACCTGGGGAAAACACTTGCGTAAAAAAGTAATCCACGGAATTTGCTCACCCTACAAAACCATCATCCTTTTTCTTTTCCTATTTTTTTATTAGGGAGGGTTCCAACCAACGTCCGGAGCCAGAATGACCGATCTTCTTTTCACGATTTACCCGTGGGTGAAGTCATTGCACATCATGGCTGTGATCTCATGGATGGCAGGTTTGTTCTATTTGCCCAGACTGTACGTCTATCACGTCGAGAAAGCCCAAAAGGTCGAAGGCGCAGAAACCATCTTCTTTGAGATGGAAGAGAAGCTGCTGCGTGTGATCATGCGCCCTGCGATGTATGTGGCGTGGCTCTGCGGGCTGATCATGGTGTTCACGCCCGGCATTGTCGGGTGGGATTGGTCCTGGCCCTGGATCAAGGGTGCTGCCGTGATTGGTATGACCTGGTTCCATCATTGGCTGATGGCTCGGCGCAAGGATTTCCTGGAAGGCCGAAATAAGCTCACTGGGCGGCAGTTTCGCATGATGAACGAGGTTCCGACCGTTCTGATGGTTGTCATCGTCCTGGCGGTCGTTGTGAAGTTCTGAGGGCCTGTTTGACTCCGACGATCCGCGCGCTTATGTAGGGATTAACACGCCCGTCCGGGCGGCGTATCTTCCGTACTGAAATTCCACTTCGTGCCGCAATGTCAGCGGCGAAGGTATATATCATGTCCACTGAATCCCTGAATCTGGCCGACCTGAAGGCCAAAAGCCCCAAAGACCTTCTGGCGATGGCCGAAGAGTTGGAGATCGAAAACGCCTCGACCATGCGAAAAGGCGAGATGATGTTCCAGATTCTGCGCGAACGCGCGGATGAAGGCTGGACCGTTGGCGGCGACGGCGTGCTGGAAGTGCTGCAAGACGGCTTCGGCTTTCTGCGCTCGCCCGAGGCGAACTATTTACCAGGTCCGGATGATATCTATGTCTCACCCGACATGATCCGACAGCATTCCTTGCGCACCGGCGATACGGTCGAAGGGGATATCAAAGCGCCTGATGACAATGAGCGTTACTTTGCGCTGATCAAGGTCACCAAGATCAACTTTGAAGAACCGGAAAAAGCCAGACACAAGATCGCGTTTGACAACCTGACGCCGCTCTATCCCGATGAACGCCTGAAGATGGAGATCGAGGATCCCACCATCAAGGACAAGTCGGCCCGTGTGATCGATCTGGTGGCCCCCATCGGTAAAGGCCAGCGATCGCTGATTGTGGCGCCGCCGCGGACCGGCAAAACGGTGATCCTGCAGAACATCGCGCATTCGATCGAACAGAACCACCCAGAGTGCTATCTGATCGTCCTGCTGATCGACGAACGCCCCGAAGAGGTGACCGATATGCAGCGTTCGGTGAAGGGTGAAGTTGTGTCTTCAACCTTCGACGAACCCGCAACGCGCCACGTGGCCGTGTCTGAGATGGTGATCGAAAAAGCCAAGCGTTTGGTCGAGCATAAACGAGATGTTGTTATTCTTCTCGATTCGATCACAAGACTTGGTAGGGCCTTCAACACTGTGGTGCCATCGTCCGGTAAAGTTCTGACCGGTGGTGTGGACGCAAATGCTCTGCAGCGTCCCAAGCGGTTCTTTGGTGCCGCGCGGAATATCGAAGAAGGCGGGTCGCTGACCATCATTGCCACCGCGCTGATCGACACCGGCAGTCGGATGGACGAAGTTATCTTCGAAGAATTCAAAGGAACCGGTAACTCGGAAATCGTTTTGGATCGCAAGATCGCAGATAAGCGCGTGTTCCCGGCCATCGACATCCTCAAGTCCGGCACCCGGAAAGAGGAACTTTTGGTCGATAAGGGAGATCTGGCTAAGACATTCGTCTTGCGTCGTATCCTCAACCCGATGGGCACGACCGACGCGGTCGAGTTCCTGTTGTCCAAGTTGAAACAGACCAAGACGAACGGTGAGTTCTTCGATTCGATGAACACCTGACACCGGTCTTAAGCGACGCGAGGCCTTCGAATGGATACGATATTCGCCTTGGCCAGCGCGCAGGGCAAAGCCGGGGTGGCGGTCATCCGCCTCTCGGGACCGCACTCGCATTCCGCAGCTGCCAGCTTAACCGGAAGCCCGCTGCCGCCTCGTGGCATGCGGGTCCAGTCGCTGTACGCCGCCGATGGCGCACGGTTAGATGACGGGCTGATTCTGACCTTTCAAGCCCCGGCCAGTTTTACCGGCGAAGACGTGGCTGAACTGCAGATTCATGGCAGCACCGCTTCGGTGAACGCAGTGATGCGGTGTCTGTCCGATATGGACGGGCTACGACTGGCCGAACCCGGAGAGTTCACACGCAGGGCGCTGGAAAACGGTAAGATGGACCTGACACAGGTCGAAGGTCTTGCTGATCTGATTGATGCGGAAACTGAGGCGCAGCGCAAACAAGCACAGACTATTCTGGCTGGTGATTTGGGTGTTTTGGCGGAACGGTGGCGACGCGATCTGATCCGCGCTGCATCCTTGCTGGAAGCTGTCATTGATTTCGCGGATGAGGACGTCCCAACAGACGTTACACCCGAGGTTAAATCCCTTGTGACGGGCGTAATGGCTGATCTGCAACGTGAAGCAGATGGCGTAAAGATAGCAGAGCGCATTCGAACAGGGTTTGAAGTTGCGATTGTTGGTCTTCCGAATGCCGGAAAATCAACCTTGCTAAATGCTCTGGCAGGGCGAGAGGCGGCGATTACTTCGGAATATGCTGGAACTACTCGCGATGTGATCGAGGTTCGAATGGACCTTGCAGGACTTCCGGTCACGCTGCTGGACACCGCAGGATTGCGGGAAACCGAGGATCACGTAGAAAGCTTGGGAATTGAACTGGCAAGAAAGCGGGCGGATTCAGCTGATCTGCGTGTGTTCCTGACAGATGACCCGAAGGACCTGGGTGTTCAGATGATGAATGGCGATATACAGGTTTTGCCGAAATCTGATCTTCGAGATCAATCCGAAGGTGGAATATCCGGAAAAACCGGGCAGGGTATAGATCAACTCATTACCCAGATTTCGGATGTACTTAGTACCCGAACTACAAGCAGTGGTATTGCGACGCGGGAAAGGCACCGGGTTGCTTTGATCAAATCGCGGGAATCCCTGAGTTCTGCGATGGCGGTTCTGGAATCGGGTCCAGACCTGTATGATATCGCAGCAGAAGAATTACGCACGGCAATCCGTGCCCTAGAAACCTTGGTTGGCAGAATCGGTGTTGAAGACCTTTTGGATGAGATCTTCTCGAGTTTTTGTCTGGGTAAGTAAGGAGTGTTTCACGTGAAACATTCAGATTTCGACGTGATTGTAATTGGCGCAGGCCATGCGGGTACAGAAGCAGCTCATGCGGCAGCGCGCATGGGCGTCAAGACGGCACTGGTCACATTATCCGCATCAGATATAGGCGTCATGTCCTGTAACCCGGCAATTGGTGGGCTGGGTAAAGGCCATTTGGTCCGTGAAATTGATGCCCTGGACGGGGTCATGGGGCGTGTTGCCGATCAGGCCGGCATTCAATTCCGCTTGCTTAATCGACGTAAAGGACCAGCTGTTCAAGGCCCCAGAACGCAAGCAGATCGTGCGCTGTACCGAGCGGCCATGCAGAAAGAGACGGAAAAACAGCCAAATCTGTTCGTCGTTACCGGGGAAGTTGTCGATTTTCTGATGACTGAGAATCAGGTTAACGGCGTAAAACTGGCCGACGGTTCAGAAATCAAGGCTAAAACCGTTATCTTGACGTCCGGAACCTTCTTGCGCGGTGTCATTCATATTGGGGATGTATCTCGGCCCGGCGGCCGTATGGGTGATCGCCCGTCAGTCAAATTGGCAGAACGGCTCGACAGTTTCGAGCTACCCCTGGGGCGTTTGAAAACAGGAACACCGCCAAGGCTGGATGGCCGGACGATTGATTGGAGTGATCTGGAACAGCAAGACGGGGATGATGACCCGACCTTGTTTTCATTCCTGTCAACAAAGGTGATTGCCCCACAGATTTCCTGCGGAATCACGCATACAAACGCGCGGACGCACGAAATCATTGAAAAAAACTTGTCACGATCGGCGATGTATGGCGGACATATTGATGGGGTGGGCCCAAGGTATTGCCCATCCATCGAGGATAAGATCGTACGTTTTGCCGATAAGGAATCACATCAGATTTTCCTGGAACCGGAAGGCGTCGATGATCACACAATCTATCCGAATGGAATTTCGACCTCTTTGCCTCAGGACGTACAGCTTGAGTATGTGCGGTCAATCAAAGGCCTTGAGGCGGCAGAGATCCTGCAACCTGGTTATGCGATTGAGTATGACTATGTGGATCCGCGTGTTTTGACATCGACTCTCTCGCTACCAGATGTCGAAGGACTATATCTAGCGGGGCAAATAAACGGAACCACAGGATATGAGGAAGCAGCTGCGCAAGGTTTGGTCGCGGGGTTGAATGCGGCGTTGAAGGTGCTTGGCCGGGATCCGCTGCATTTTACACGTGCTGACAGCTATATCGGAGTGATGATCGACGACCTGACAACACGCGGTGTTGTGGAACCTTATCGCATGTTCACGTCACGCGCAGAATTCCGTTTGTCACTACGTGCGGACAACGCAGATCAGCGCCTTACGCCAATTGGGTTGGGTATCGGCTGTGTTGGCAGTGGGCGGAGCGGCGTGTTTACCAGTAAGATGGAGAAGCTGTCCGCCGCAAAGTCCCAGCTTACAGAAAAAACCTTTACTCCAAAAGAGGTTCGGGCAGCCGGTATCAACGTCAATCAAGATGGAAACCGCAGGGACGGGATGGCCATTCTGGCGTTCCCGGATGTTCACTTTGGTGATCTTATTCCCCTGATGCCCGAGATTGAGAGTGTTGAGGAGGAGATCCGTCTGCAAGTAGAGCGGGACGCTTTGTACGCAAACTACATTGCCCGGCAACAAAAAGATGTTGAGGCGATGAAGCGCGATGAATCTTATGAGATTCCACGGGGTTTCGATTATCTTGCGATGGAAGGGCTGTCTTCCGAGATGAAGCAGAAGCTTTCAAATGCAAAGCCGGAGAACATTGCACAGGCGGGACGCGTTGAAGGGGTTACTCCCGCGGCGCTTACGCTGTTGTTGGCTAAGCTTCGTCGCGATCAGAAGGTCCGTAGGGTATGAATGGGGCCATTATTGATGAATTGGATGTTTCACGTGAAACATTCGAGCGCCTCACAACGTATGTGGAGCTTGTGAAGCGGTGGAACCCAAAAATCAATCTTGTTTCACGGAAAAGCTTGGATGACATCTGGATTCGACACATAAAAGATTCCGTACAAGTTTATAGATGCGCAGGCCCATTTGAAAACTGGGTAGATTTAGGTAGCGGAGGCGGATTCCCCGGGATGGTTTGTGCCTTAATGGCCATTGAAGACACACCAGATGCCCAGTTCACCTTTATTGAAAGTGACCAACGAAAGTCCGCCTTTCTGCGCAACGTTGCACGTGAGTGCGGCGCAAAATGCACGGTTATTTCCAAGCGAATCGAAGTGGTTGAACCATTGAACGCAGATATCCTTTCTGCGCGGGCTCTTGCTGATCTTCCTAGGCTATTGTCCTTTTGCGACAGACATTTGAGCAAAAAGGGGCTGGCGCTGTTGCCGAAAGGCGAAAGGTGGAAAAAAGAGCTGGAAGAGGCGCAGGAAGAATGGAATTTCGACGTTGACCCGATTACAAGTTTAACTGAGCCTCAGGCCGTTATCCTCAAAATCAAAGGAGTATCACGTGGTTGATTTGTCTCGTCCCTCAGGGCCCCGGATTATTGCGGTAGCCAATCAGAAGGGCGGGGTCGGGAAAACCACAACGGCGATCAACCTTGCGGCCGGTCTGGTCGAGGCTGGATGTAAAGTGCTGGTTGTCGATCTTGATCCGCAGGGGAACGCGTCCACCGGATTGGGGGTCGAAGATCGGGATTGGACGACGTATGACCTGATATTGGATGATGCCCCTTTGGAGGCGGTTGTTCAGGAAACCGAAATCGAGGGTTTGTTTGTCGTCCCGGCGACGGTTGATCTAAGCTCGGCGGATATTGAGCTGATATCCAATGAAAAACGCAGCTATCTGCTGCACGACGCGCTGCGTCAAACTGCAATCGACAAGTTTGACCTGGATTTCGTGCTGATTGACTGTCCGCCTTCGCTAAACCTTCTGACCGTCAACGCTATGGTCGCTGCACATTCTGTCCTGGTGCCGTTGCAGAGTGAGTTCTTTGCGTTGGAAGGATTGTCGCAACTGATGCTGACCATCCGAGAGGTGCGCCAAACCGCGAATCCGGACCTCAGAATCGAAGGTGTTGTGTTGACCATGTATGACAACCGCAACAACTTGTCCCGCCAGGTCGAAAAAGACGCGCGTGACAATCTGGGTGAGATGGTATTTAAAACCAAGATACCCAGAAATGTGCGGGTCAGCGAGGCTCCGTCTTACGCGCTGCCCGTATTGCAATACGACTCGGGATCACTGGGAGCGATGGCTTACCGGCATCTGGCCCGGGAAGTCATGCACAAGAACAAGAAAGTCGCCGCCTAAGCGACAGTGAGGAGGGCACCGTGGCCGCCAAGAAAACAAAACCCAGAGGTTTGGGCCGGGGACTTTCCGCTTTGATGGCGGATGTGACGCAGGATACCGAAGGGCTTATTTCCTCGGACCCGCGCCGTCCGGATATGAAAGTTCCGATTGAAAAGCTGCGCGCAAACCCGAACCAGCCACGCAGAACCTTTCAGCCAGAGCGGTTGGATGAACTTGCGGCCTCGGTCAAGGAAAAGGGCATCATTCAACCGCTGATCGTGCGTGAGGTTCGCGGCGGCGACTATGAAATCGTGGCAGGCGAACGCCGCTGGCGTGCGGCTCAGATGGCGCAGCTGCATGATATCCCGGTTATCGTGCGGGATTTTGACGACACCGAAGTTCTGGAAGTCGCCATTATCGAGAATATTCAACGCGCAGACCTGAATGCTGTCGAAGAGGCCGCGGGTTACAAGCAGTTGATGGACCGTTTTGGCCATACACAGGAAAAACTGGCCGAAGCTTTGGGCAAAAGCCGCAGCCATATTGCGAACCTTTTGCGTTTGCTGTCGTTGCCGATGGACGTTCAGAAACTTGTTGTTGAAGGAAAACTGTCTGCCGGTCATGCCCGTGCTCTGATTACAGCTGAAGACCCTTCTGAGCTGGCGAAGATCGTCGTCAAGGACGGGCTGAGCGTGCGTGCGACCGAAGCGCTGGTGAAAAAACAACAGCAAGGGGATGCTCCTCAGGCTGTGCCGCGCTCCAGAAACCTGAATGCTGGCAAGGATGCGGATACGCGCGCGCTGGAGAAGGATCTTTCGGCCATTCTGGCGATGAAAGTGGCCATCAACCACAAAGCGGAATCAGAAACGGGGCAGGTCGTGCTGACCTATGAAAACCTCGATCAATTGGACGATCTGTGCGCCAAGCTCAGCCGTTAGGGCGGGTCCAGATAAAAATCATCACGCAGCTGAGGACAACTGCCTGAATGATCAGGACGTGGCTTGGAAGCGCAAGAATGACAGACAATCCAAAAACGGCGGCAACCGATATGGTGGCCGCCTTTTTTGCGGCCGGGCGAATGGCGCCCGAGCGTTGCCAATCCAAGATCATCGGCCCGAAGGTTCCATGACTGACCAGCCAAGTGTGAAGTCGGGAAGAAGATCGGGCAAAAAAGAATGCGGCCAGCAATAGAAACGGGACCGTTGGCAGAAGCGGCAACACAATGCCGACAACAGCCAACCCGACGCAGATCAATCCCATTGCGGCCCAGAGGTACTGCATCGTTTATCCCAATAGCTCTCGAATGACCGCATTTAGGACTGCGCGGCCATCCTTGGTGGCGATCAATCGGCCGTTTGACCGGTGTATCATACCCAGTTCTTCCAGGTCTCTTAGTTTGTTTTCTGGCAGCGTGAGATCGGAAAGCGCATTGAAACGATCAACATCTAGCCCTTCAGCAACTCTCATACCCATCATAAGGTATTCACTTGCCTGATCTTGCGTAGATAGCAATGATCTTTCTTTTTCGCCAATTCCTTTTTCAACAGCACTGAGCCAGGCGTTAGGCGACAGATAGGTTTCTATCGCTATCTTCTGGCCGTCCAGCGTAATACGCCCGTGCGCGCCGGGGCCGATACCGACGTAGTCTCCGTAACGCCAATAGATCAGATTGTGCCGGGATTCTGCCCCTGGACGGGCATGGTTGGAAATCTCATAGGCGGGCAGGCCGTGGGCTTCGCAGATCTCTTGTGTGGCCAGATACATGTCGGCGGCGTGGTCATCCTCGGGCAGTCCACGCAGCTTGCCGACGGCATATCGGTCCCCAAAGGCGGTGCCTTCCTCGATCGTCAGCTGATAGAGCGAGAGGTGATCGATGGCCATCGACAGCGCCTCAGTCAGTTCCGCTTTCCAAGCCTCCGGGGTTTGATGCTGGCGCGCGTAAATCATGTCAAAGCTGACGCGGTCAAAGCAGTTGCGGGCGACATTAAATGCGGCGCGGGCCTCGGAGACCGTGTGGTTACGACCCAACCGGCGCAGGTCTTCGTCATTCAGGGCTTGAACGCCCATGGAAACACGGTTCACGCCCGCATCGCGATAGGCGGCAAACCGGCCTGCCTCGACCGATCCGGGGTTGGCCTCAAGCGTGACTTCCATGTCATTTGCAGGGCGCCAAAGCTTGCGCGCCTCGTCGATAATGGCGGCCACCGTTTCTGGTGCCATAAGGGACGGCGTGCCGCCACCAAAGAAGATTGTGTTCAAAACCCGGTCAGGGGTTTCAGACGCCGAGCGGCGCAGTTCAGCCAGATACGATTTAAGCCATTGTTTTTGATCAATATTTTTTGAAACATGGCTGTTGAAATCGCAATAGGGGCACTTAGCTTCGCAAAAAGGCCAGTGCACATAGAGGCCGAAGCCTCCATGCCGCCAATCATCCACCGAAACAGCCTTGAACGAAGGCGTTTACGGCGCGTCCGCGATGGCTGATTTTGTGCTTTTCCGCCGGAATCATTTCCGCACAGGTCACATCGTGCCCGTCCGGCTGGAACATCGGGTCATAACCGAAGCCGTTTTCCCCACGGATGGGCCAGACAAGCTGACCGGGCATGGCGCCCTCAAACACTTCGTCATGACCATCGGGCCAGGCCAGAACCAGCGTGCAGCGAAATTGTGCAGTGCGGGGATAAGGCGCCTGCGCGGCCTCGAGCTCATCATGTGCGCGGGTCATCGCCATCAGAAAGTCGCGACCATTGCCGGTTTCTGCCCAATCGGCGGTATAGACGCCGGGCGCGCCGTCCAGAGCATCGATGGTGATCCCGGAATCGTCCGACAGGGCAGGCAGGCCGGTGGCTTGTGCCGCCGCATGGGCCTTGATCTGGGCGTTACCGACGAATGTATCTTCGGTTTCTTCCGGTTCCGGCAGGTTCATCTCTGCCGCGCCAACAACCGTCACGCCGAAGGCCTCAAGGAGATGGGTCATCTCCTCAAGTTTGCCTTTGTTATGCGTGGCCACCAGTAGCCTGTCGCCGTCGAACTTGCGGGTCATGCGGTGGCTGCCTTTTGGGCCGCAACCAGCTCACCCACGCCTTTTTCTGCCAGATCCATCAGCTGGTTCATTTGATCACGGCTGAAAACAGAGCCTTCGGCGCTCATCTGCACTTCGATCAGTTTGCCTGATCCGGTCATGATGAAGTTGCCATCCACACCGGCCTCGCTGTCTTCAGGATAGTCCAGATCCAGAACCGGCTGGCCCGCGTAGATGCCGCAGGATACGGCCGCGACGGGATCGACCAGCGGGTCGGAAATGACGTCCCCGGTTTTCATCAGCTTGTTCACGGCCAGACGCAGCGCGACCCAGCCACCGGTGATCGAGGCGCAGCGGGTGCCGCCATCAGCCTGGATAACATCGCAGTCCACGGTGATCTGACGCTCACCTAATGCAACCCGATCCACGCCTGCGCGCAGCGAGCGACCGATCAGGCGTTGAATTTCTACGGTGCGGCCGCCTTGCTTGCCACTGGCCGCCTCGCGCCGCATGCGGGTGTTTGTTGCGCGGGGCAACATACCGTATTCGGCAGTAACCCAACCCAGACCCGAGCCCTTGATGAACGGTGGCACGCGATCCTCAATCGTGGCGGTGCACAGGACATGGGTATCGCCTATTTTGATCAGGCAGGAACCTTCGGCATGTTTGGTAAACCCCGTTTCGATTGAAACGGCGCGCATTTCGCTTAAATCTCGTCCTGAGGGTCGCATGGAAAATCCTTTGTTTGCTGGGTTGGGGATAACGTCCCCGTGCCTTAGGATGCAACCCCGATTGACCTTTCAGATGTCTGCGATTTAATGCCAATCCAGCAGAGGATTGCCGATGAGCAAAGCAAGTAGAGTTCTGGACGAAATGAATGACCGGTCACGCGAAGTGTTCCGGTTGATCGTCGAGAGCTATCTGGACAGTGGTGAACCGGTCGGAAGTCGCTCGCTGACCCGCACATTGTCGGAAAAGGTCAGCGCCGCCACTGTCCGTAATGTGATGCAGGATCTCGAATTTTTAGGTCTGCTCGACAGCCCGCATGTCAGTGCAGGTCGGGTGCCCACGCAGATGGGTCTGCGGATGTTTGTCGATGGGCTGCTGGAAGTGGGTGATCTTGGTGTAGACGATCGGCAGAAACTGGATGAAACACTAGGCTCTAACGCGGGTGATGTGGGCGGAATGCTGGACCGAGTTGGTTCGGCCTTGTCACACGTGACACATGGCGCATCGCTGGTTCTGACCCCCAAGCAAGAGTCCGAGATCAAGCATATTGAGTTCGTCTCGCTGGCCCATGACCGCGCTTTGGTGGTTCTGGTCTTTGCGGACGGGCACGTGGAAAACCGTCTGTTTACGCCTCCGCCGGGCCAAACACCCAGTTCGATGCGAGAAGCCGCAAACTTTCTGAACTCCCTGATCGAAGGAAGAACGCTCAGCGAAGTACTGCGTCAGATGCAGACCCAGATTACCGCGCGCAGGCAGGAAATTGATGTTTTGGCGCGCGAGATGGTCGAAAGCGGTATGGCGGCCTGGGATGGGGATGGAGCCGACTCGGCACGTTTGATCGTGCGCGGGCGGGCGAATCTGCTGGGGGATCCCGGTGAAGCCGAGGAATTGGACCGAATCCGAACGTTGTTTGACGACCTGGAGCGTAAGCAAGACATTGCTGAATTCCTCGAATTGACCGAAGAAGGCGAGGGTGTGCGCATTTTTATCGGCTCTGAGAACAAACTTTTCTCACTTTCGGGTTCCTCTTTGGTGGTGTCTCCATATATGAACGCTGATCGAAAGATAATTGGTGCGGTTGGGGTCATCGGACCCACTCGTCTGAATTATGGGCGGATCGTGCCGATCGTGGATTATACGGCGCAACTGGTCGGGAAACTGATTTCCGACCGGAGCTAGAGGGTAAGAGATGGCAGAGCCCAAGAACGAAGAATTTCTGGACGATATTGCAGCCGCCGAGGCGGAAGAGCTGGCCGAGGAATTTGCTGAGATCAGTGAAGAAGCGCTGGAAATTGATGCGCTGCGTGCTGAGCGGGACGATTTCAAAGACAGGTTCATGCGCGCGCTTGCGGATGCGGAAAACGCGCGCAAGCGCGGTGACAGAGCGCGCCGCGATGCGGAACAATATGGCGGATCGAAACTGGCCCGCGACATGCTGCCGGTTTACGACAACATGAAACGTGCGCTTGAGGCCGCGACTGATGAGCAGAAGGAAGTGGCAGGACCCCTTCTGGAAGGCGTGGAACTGACCATGCGTGCGCTGAAGGACGTGTTCCAAAAGCATGGAATGGAAGTGATCACGCCCGAAGTTGGTGACCGGTTTGATCCCAACGTGCATGAAGCGATGTTCGAGGCCCCGGTGCCGGGTACCCGTGCAGGTGACATTATACAGGTGTCCGCAGAAGGCTTCATGTTGCATGATCGCCTGCTGCGGCCGGCGCAGGTTGGGGTGTCGTCGACTCCGGCGAGTTAATTGGCTTCGTTGAAGCCAAGCCTTCGGCGAGAGTATTTTTGAAAAGATGAAGGGGCGGTCAGGTTTTGGCCGCCTCTTTCAGTTTGTAGATCAGGTCGAGTGCTTCTCGCGGGGTAAGCTCATCTGGCAGAATATCGTCCAGCATGCCGGTTACCGGAGAAACTTTGGGCGCTGGTAGCGGCGGTGGTGGGGCGGCTGAAAACAAAGGCAGATCGTCGATCAGGGTCTTTTGCTTTCCCCCCTCACGTTCGGTTTTTTCAAGTTGGTCCAGCACGATACGAGCACGTTCAACGACCGAGGCGGGCAGTCCTGCCAATTGGGCGACCTGAACACCATAGGACCTGTCAGCCGCGCCTTTGTGGACTTCGTGCAGGAAAATCACCTCGCCTTCCCATTCCTTGACAGCAACGGTGGCGTTTTCCACGCCTTCCAGTTTGCCGGCAAGTGCGGTGAGTTCATGGTAATGGGTTGCGAACAGGGCGCGGCATTTGTTGGAGGCGTGCAGATGTTCCAGCGTGGCCCAAGCGATGGACAGGCCATCATAGGTGGCCGTGCCGCGACCGATTTCATCAAGAATGACAAGAGCGCGGTCATCGGCTTGATTGAGGATGGCGGCGGTTTCGACCATTTCGACCATAAAGGTCGAGCGTCCGCGGGCCAGATCGTCAGAGGCGCCAACGCGGCTGAACAGTTGGCTGACAAGCCCGATATGCGCCTGTTCCGCAGGCACGTAGCTGCCCATTTGGGCCAGTAGGGCAATGAGAGCATTTTGGCGTAAGAAGGTCGACTTACCGGCCATGTTGGGACCGGTCAGCAGCCAGATCGCCGCGCCTTTGTCAGCACTGAGATCGCAGTCATTGGCGATGAAGGCATCACCGTTTTGTTGGCGCAATGCCTGTTCGACGACCGGATGCCTGCCGCCCTGAACGTCGAACGCGCGGGAGGTATCAACCTGCGGGCGACACCAGTTCTCACCACGCGCCAGATCAGCCAGAGCAGTGGTCAGATCCAGTTCAGCCAAACCGCGTGCCGCTTGGTTGAGCCGTGCGGCTCTATCTAGAATTTCGCCAGAAAGTGTTGCATAGAGCCGCTTTTCGATCTCAAGCGCCAAGTTTCCGGCGTTCAGAATGCGGGTTTCGATCTCGGACAGTTCCACGGTGGTGAACCGGACCTGGTTGGCGGTTGTTTGACGGTGGATATAGGTTTCACTGAGGGGCGGATTCAGCATTTTCTCGGCATGGGTGGACGTGGTTTCGATGAAATAGCCCAGCACATTGTTATGCTTGATCTTAAGCGACGTGATACCGGTATGTTCTGCATATTTCTGCTGAAACCCGGCAATGACGGAACGACCTTCGTCGCGTAGGGTGCGAGCTTCGTCCAATTCGGCATCATAACCCGGGGCGATGAACCCGCCATCCCTGGCCAGCAATGGGGGTTCGGCCACAAGCGCTTCGTCAAGCAGATTCAGCAGGTCGTCAAATCCGACCAGATTTTGCAGGGCAGCGGCCAAAAGAACCGGCAGGTCTTGACCCGCGCAGAGTTCGGCGATTGCGGCGGCCTGTGTCAGGCCGTTGCGAATGGCGGTCAGATCCCGCGGGCCACCTCGATCCAGTGACAGTCGGGACAGCGCCCGGTCCAGATCCGGGGTTTTGCGCAAAGCCTCGCGCAGGTCTGATGTGATCAAGCTGTCTTCGGCCGCAAAAGTTACAGCATCCAGCCGCCCATGGATGACGTCCAGATTGCGGGATGGGCTGGAAAGCCGTTGATCCAACAGTCGTGCACCCCCCGGTGTGACGGTGCGATCCATCACAGATAGCAGCGAACCAGCGCGGCCACCGGACAGGGATCGGGTCAGTTCCAGATTGCGCCGTGTGGCGGCGTCGATCTGAACGACTCGGTCCTCGGATTCTTTCAATGGGGTTTGCAGAAGCGGCAGTTTGCCTTTTTGCGTGATTTCCAGATAGTCGATCAGTGCACCCATGGCCGAAACCTCAGCCCGACCAAAACTGCCGAACGCGTCCAGTGCGCCCACGTGAAACAGTCCACAGATGCGCTTTTCCGCCGCAGTGCTGTCGAAGCTGGCCCGCCCGATCGGGGTCAGCGAGATACCCAGATCCATTACGGGTTCGTTCAGTTTGTCCTGCACGCCATCTGCCACGATCAACTCGGATGGTGCCAGCCGGGCCAGTTCGGGACTGAGGCGCACTGAGGTCAAAGGCATCACGTGAAACGCCCCGGTCGAGATATCGGCCCAGGCCAGCGCGGCCTCATCACGAACCTCGGCATAGGCGGCCAGGAAGTTGTGACGGCGAGCCTCAAGCAGGGCATCTTCGGTCAATGTGCCAGGCGTCACCAGACGCACAACATCGCGCTTTACGACCGATTTAGAGCCTCTTTTCTTGGCTTCAGCCGGACTTTCCATCTGTTCGCAGACGGCCACGCGAAATCCTTTTCGGATCAGCGTCAGCAGATACCCCTCGGCCGCATGGACCGGTACGCCGCACATCGGAATGTCGGTGTCGTTATGCTTTCCGCGCTTGGTTAAGGCGATGTCCAGCGCTTCGGCGGCGTTGACGGCATCCTGAAAGAACATCTCGTAAAAGTCGCCCATGCGGTAAAACAGCAAGGCATCGGCATGAGCCTCTTTGATTTCGAGATATTGCGCCATCATCGGCGTGACTGTGGACAAGGCTGACCCCTTTTGGCGTATTCCGGTCGCGACCTTACAAATCCACCCACCTCGACGAAAGGTGAAAAGTATTCTCGTTGAGGCGCGCGCCCGCCTGCGCTATGAGGCAAAAGTCCCGCAGATGTAAAGAAACGGCCCATCACATGCCCAAAGCGAAGATCACCAAAGAAGAGGCGCTGGCCTTTCACCTCGACCCGACCCCCGGCAAGTGGGAGGTTCAGGCCACTGTTCCCATGACCACACAGCGCGACTTGTCGCTGGCCTACAGCCCCGGTGTGGCGGTTCCATGTGAAGCTATCGCGGAAAATCCGGAAACCGCCTATGATTATACCAACAAGGGCAATCTGGTTGCGGTGATCTCAAACGGTACGGCCGTGCTGGGCCTTGGAAATCTCGGTGCGCTGGGCTCGAAACCAGTGATGGAGGGGAAATCAGTCCTGTTCAAGCGGTTCGCCGATGTGAATTCGATCGACATCGAACTGGATACCGAAGATCCTGACGAGTTCTGCCGTGCAGTGCGCCTGATGGGACCGACCTTTGGCGGTATCAACCTTGAGGACATCAAGGCACCCGAGTGTTTCATCATTGAACAGCGCCTGAAGGAAGAGATGGACATCCCCGTCTTCCACGACGACCAGCACGGCACGGCGGTGATCTGTGCGGCGGGTTTGCTGAACGCGCTGCGTATCTCGGGCAAAAAGATCGAAGACGTGAAAATCGTCCTGAACGGCGCGGGTGCGGCGGGTATCGCCTGTATCGAACTGCTCAAGTCGATGGGCGCAAAACACGAGAATTGCATCGTCTGCGACACCAAGGGCGTGATCTACCAAGGCCGGACCGAGGGCATGAACCAGTGGAAGTCGGCCCACGCGATCACCACCGAGCTGCGCACATTGGAAGAAGCCATGAAAGGCGCGGATGTGTTCCTTGGCGTGTCGGTCAAAGGCGCGGTGACACAGGATATGGTCGCCAGCATGGCGGACAATCCGGTGATTTTCGCCATGGCGAACCCGGACCCGGAGATTACGCCGGAAGAGGCGCATGAGGTTCGTGTTGATGCCATCGTCGCGACCGGGCGCAGCGATTACCCGAACCAGGTGAACAACGTTCTGGGTTTTCCTTACCTATTCCGCGGCGCGCTGGACATTCACGCCCGCGCTATCAATGACGAGATGAAGATCGCTTGTGCCCATGCACTAGCCAATCTGGCGCGCGAGGATGTGCCGGATGAGGTTGCATTGGCCTACGGCAAGTCGCTGACCTTTGGCCGGGATTACATTATTCCGACGCCGTTTGACCCGCGCCTGATCCACCGTATCCCACCTGCCGTGGCAAGGGCCGGGATGGACACTGGGGCAGCCCGCCGCCCGATCATCGACATGGACGCGTATGAGCTGAGTCTGAAATCCCGCATGGACCCGACCGCCAGCATCCTGCGCGGCCTGAACGCCCGTGCACGTCAGGCGCAAAGCCGGATGATCTTTGCCGAAGGCGACGATCCACGCGTCTTGCGCGCGGCGGTGATGTATCAGCGATCGGGCTTTGGCAAGGCGCTCGTTGTTGGTCGTCCAGACGACGTGAAGGAAAAGCTGGAAGCCGCCGGTCTGGAGGACGCAGTGCGCGAGCTGGAGGTGGTTAACGCCTCCACCACCACGCATCTCGAAGCCTATAAGGATTTCCTGTACAAACGGCTGCAGCGCAGTGGCTTTGATCGCAAGGATATCCATCGTCTGGCCGCGCGAGACCGCCATGTGTTCTCTTGCCTGATGTTGGCTCATGGTCACGCCGATGGCATGGTCACCGGTGCAACGCGGAAATCGGCACATGTACTGGAACGCATCAATCATGTGTTTGACGCTGATGCCGAACATGGGGCCGTTGGTGTGACGACGCTGTTGCACAAGGGTAAGATCGTTCTGATTGGTGACACGCTGGTTCATGAATGGCCGAATGAGCATGACCTGGCCAATATCGCCGAACGCTCGGCCTCGGTCGCGCGGCATTTGGGGCTGGACCCACGCGTTGCCTTTGTCAGCTTTTCCACCTTCGGTTATCCGGTATCTGAACGGGCCGAGAAAATGCACGTAGCGCCCGAGATTCTGGATCAGCGCGGCGTCGATTTCGAGTATGATGGCGAGATGACCGTGGATGTGGCGCTGAACGTGGAACAGCAAGAGGCTTATCCATTCTCGCGTCTGACGGGCCCGGCCAATATCTTGATTGTACCCGCACGGCATTCGGCCTCAATCTCGACCAAGCTGATGCAAGAGATGGGTGGCGCGACCGTCATTGGCCCGATCCTGACCGGTGTCGATAAGCCGATTCAGATCTGTTCGACTGGCTCGACAGCAAATGACATTCTGAACATGGCCATTCTGGCCTCTTGCGATATTGGATAAGCCGTGACGATCTGGAACCTAGGCTCGATCAATGCGGACATGGTCTATGCCCTGCCGCATCTGCCCACTGCCGGTGAAACCCTGGCTGCTTCGAACTTGGAGCGGTTTCTGGGTGGCAAAGGGGCCAACATGTCCGTTGCAGCGGCGCGTGCCGGATCGCGTGTGGCGCATATCGGTGGCATTGGACCAGGCGGGCGCTGGGCCCTGGATCGCATGACCGAATATGGCGTCGACACCCAGTTCATTGCCGAGGTCGACGTGCCCACAGGTCACGCGATCATTGCGGTGGACGAGCAGGGTGAAAACCAGATCATTCTGTATCCCGGCGCGAACCACGCCATCGAGCAGGATCAGCTGGGACAGGCCTTATCGCAGGCTGTTCCCGGTGATCTACTGGTTATGCAGAACGAGACCAACGCACAGGTCGAGGCCGCCCGCATGGGCCGTGACCTGGGACTGACCGTCTGCTATGCCGCCGCGCCGTTTCAGGCTAATGCCGTGCAGGCGGTGCTGCCTTATCTGGACTTCCTGATCCTGAATGAGGTCGAAGCAGAACAGCTGCGCGAAAGTACAGGTCAATCCGTCGCTGAAGTGCCCGTTAAGCATGTACTGGTCACGTTGGGATCCAAGGGTGCGCGCTACCTACCCAAAGATGGCGAAGTGCTTGAGATTTCGGCACACAAGGTGAAAGCCGTGGACACGACCGGCGCAGGCGATACCTTCACCGGTTACGTTCTGGCCGGAATGGACCGCGGGTTGCCGATGCCGCAGGCGATTGCACAAGCAAATCGTGCCGCGGCCCTGATGGTCACGCGGCACGGTACGGCGGATGTTATTCCCGACCTCAAAGAGGTGCTGGAGGCCCGGTTCGGTTAGGACCCGGCGAATGGTGCGTTGCTACCCCAGAGTTGTTTGACGCGCGCATCCCGACCGCAGGCTTTGCGGTAGGCTTTGTATGCGTTTTTCTGGCGTTTCGGACCAAAGCGGGTGAACACCAGCTTGTCGCCCTTGTAATAATCCTGATGGTAAGCTTCGGCCGGGTAAAAGGTTCCCGCGTTCAAGATGGGCGTGACTACGGTTTGACCCAGCGCTTGCTGCGCATTGGCTTTGGCTTTCTGCGCCAACGACTTTTCGCCTGTGTTAGAGACAAATACAGCAGTGCGATAACTGTTGCCGCGATCACAGAACTGGCCGCCTGCATCGGTTGGATCAACGGAACGGAAGAACATGCTCAGCAGCGTTTCACGGGAAACCCGCGCAGAGTCGAAGGTGATCTGAACAGCCTCGTAATGGCCGGTACCACCTTTCGTCACTTGATCATAAGTCGGATTGGCTGTCTTGCCGCCGGTAAAGCCCGATACGGCGCCAATCACGCCGGGAACCGATTCAAAATCGGATTCAACGCACCAGAAACACCCTCCGGCGACGGTCAGGGTTTCGGTGCCGGCAGCTGGTGCGGGCAGGGCACGCAGCATCGCGGCCAGTGTGATCAGGACAAACAGAAGCGACGGTTTAACGAAACAGAGGTACGCGGTCCGGGTCATGGCAGATCTCCTTCTGAGATCAGGCTGCCCCGACTTTTCTGCCGTTGCAATCCGCTGACATGGTTTGTCACGCGCTGGTGAGACGAGTTTATCGGCGCTTAGCCCAACAATTGCCCCAGCTTCATCGCCACACCCATATTGCCTGAGATCTTGAGTTTGCCCAATGCCACACCGGTCATCGGGTTCAGCTTGCCGGTCAGCAGCTTGGTCAGGTTTTCCTGCGAAATTCGGATCGTGCAGTCTGCATCCTGATCTTGCGTCGTCGCCTGATTGTCGATCAGCACGATCACCCCGTCATCACCGCAATCGAACTTGAGAGAGCCATCAAATGTCTTGCCGTTCAGACCTTTCTGAATCCCGTCGGCGATGTCCTGAAGCATGGTATGTCCTTTCCCAGTTGACCATTGCGTAAAGAAAAACGGGCAAAACAGGCAAGGGTGACGCTGCTGGAACTGACTGGTCGGCGAAGACAAAGAAAAACCCGGCATCCTTTCGGGCACCGGGTTTGTCGTTCCAGCGATGGCGTGAATTACTTGGACAGACGCTTTTCGCGCGCGGCCAGCAATTTCAGGCGCAGGGCGTTCAACTGGATAAATCCAGCTGCGTCTTTTTGATCGTACGCCCCTGCATCGTCTTCGAAAGTCACGTGCTCTTCTGAATACAGCGAGTGATCCGACCAGCGGCCAACGGTCGAGGCCAGACCTTTGTACAGTTTGACGCGGACGGTACCGGTGACGTGTTCCTGCGACTTGTCGATCGCGGCTTGCAGCATTTCGCGTTCGGGTGAGTACCAAAAACCGTTATAGATTGCTTCCGCATATTGCGGCATCAACTGGTCTTTCAGGTGCATCGCGCCACGGTCCATGGTGATCGACTCGATACCACGGTGCGCTTCCAGCAGGACGGTGCCGCCCGGCGTTTCATAGATGCCGCGCGATTTCATTCCCACAAAGCGACCCTCGACCAGATCCAGACGGCCAATACCGTGTTTGCCGCCATATTCGTTCAGCTTGGTCAGGATGGTCGCGGGGCTCATCGCCTCGCCATTGATGCTGACCGCGTCGCCTTTTTCAAAGCCGATCTCGATGAATTCAGGCTCATTCGGCGCATCCTCGGGGTGAACCGTGCGCTGATAGACATAGTCGGGCGCCATATCGGCGGGGTCTTCCAGAACCTTGCCCTCGGACGAGGTGTGCAGCAGGTTGGCATCGACCGAAAAGGGTGCCTCGCCACGCTTGTCCTTGGCGATCGGGATCTGGTTCGCCTCGGCAAATTCCAGCAGCTTGGTGCGGCTGGTCAGGTCCCATTCACGCCAGGGCGCGATTACCTTGATGTCTGGGTTCAGCGCATAGGCAGCCAGTTCGAACCGCACCTGATCGTTGCCCTTGCCGGTTGCGCCGTGGGCAACCGCGTCGGCACCAGTTGCTTCGGCAATCTCAACCAGACGTTTCGAAATCAGTGGCCGCGCGATCGAGGTGCCCAGCAGATACAGACCCTCATACTGCGCATTGGCGCGGAACATGGGGAAGACAAAATCGCGAACGAATTCCTCGCGGACATCCTCAATAAAGATATTCTCGGGCTTGATCCCCAGCAGCTCGGCCTTTTGGCGCGCTGGCTCAAGTTCCTCACCCTGACCCAGATCGGCGGTGAAGGTTACGACCTCACAGCCATACTCGGTCTGCAGCCATTTCAGGATGATCGAGGTATCAAGGCCACCGGAATAGGCCAGAACAACTTTCTTGGGCGCGGACATCTGACTTCCCCTTATTCGTAAGACGATTGGCCCCTAACGGGTTTTGTGAGCGGGGGCAAGTTATGAGCGTTGACCCGGCGCCGGAATTGAGGTGAAACATCCGTTTATAAAACAAGGATTGGTTGAGAGGGCAGTTTTCGGATGTTGGGTTGGAGAATTTTTAAGCACGCGCTTAACATGATTTTTAATGATTTTGGTACAGCGCTGCGAGTGTCGTCCCCGATAATAGCGGTTTCTCTGTTCGGGGTTGTGCTTTTCATTGTAAAAGGGCCGGAATACGTCATCGGAGGACAGGGTCAGTTCAGGGGTGTCTTGCTGCTTGGGCTTCTGAGTTACATTGCCACCTTATGGGTTGCTGTTTCTTGGCATCGCTACTGCCTGCTGGAAGAGTATCCAGAAAAGACAATCCCGGATTTTAATGTGTCACGCATTTTAGGGTATTTCGGGTGGGGTCTTTCGTTAGGGTTGATCCTCTTAGGTATGGTAGCCCTATTGTTCGGCGTTGTTTATGCCGCCGGTGGTTTTACGGGAGGATCGCTTTCATTGTTTGGCGGCGCTCTATTGGTTGTCGGGCTGATTTTTATGATTTGGGTCACTCAGCGTCTGAGCCTGGTTCTTCCCGCCAGCGCTGTGGGAAAGCCGATCAGATTTGATGACTCGTGGCGTGCTACGCGGCCTATTGCGACAGCAATTCTTATCGTTTTCCTGTTTTTGGGCGCGTTTGGTTTTGCTATTGGTCTTGTTGCAGGATTCTTAGGGTTCTTCTCGGCACTATTGGGGTATGCGCTTCAGGCCATCGTAAATTGGATGATCGCAATGGTAAGCCTGAGCGTTCTGACAACCATGTACGGTGTTTGTGTCGAAAAGCGCGAACTCGCCTGACTCGCGTACACATATGTATTCCTTGCCCTTGTCGCAGTGATGCGGCACTGAAACGGTCATGACCGATTTCATGACCCGCGCTCGCGCCGCCGAACAGGTGATGCGTTCTGTTTTTCCGACAACGCCGTTGCAACGGAATGCTCATCTGTCCGACCGCTATGGCGCCGATATCTGGCTTAAGCGCGAAGACCTAAGCCCGGTTCGGTCTTACAAGATCCGCGGCGCGTTCAATGCCATGCGCAAGCAGCAAGGGCAGGATCTGTTCGTCTGCGCCAGTGCGGGCAATCATGCGCAGGGTGTTGCCTATATGTGCAAACATCTGAACGTACGCGGTGTCATTTTCATGCCTGTGACCACGCCGCAGCAGAAAATCCAGAAGACCCGAATTTTCGGCGGCGACAATATCGAGATCCACCTGACCGGAGACTATTTCGACGACACGCTGGCCGCCGCGCAAGACTGGTGCGCCCAGCAAGGTGGGTACTTTCTGTCGCCCTTTGATGATGAGGATGTGATCGAAGGTCAGGCTTCCTTAGCGGTTGAGATTGAGGAACAGCTTGGACAGGTTCCCGATCATGTCATCTTGCCAGTGGGTGGCGGCGGCATGTCGTCTGGCGTAGCCACATGGTTCGGGGATCGGACGCATTGTCTGTTCGTGGAACCGGCGGGTGGTGCCTGTCTGCGTGCTGCATTGGCGGCGGGCCATCCAGTGGCTCTGGATCACGTGGATACATTTGTCGACGGTGCGGCCGTGGGTCGGATCGGTGAAAAGCCATTTGAGCTGTTGAAATCCCGCCATTTGTCCGACGTTTTGGTTCTGTCCGAAGATCGCATCTGTACTACCATGATCGAAATGCTGAACGTCGAGGGCATCGTTCTGGAACCAGCGGGGGCCCTGGCGGTTGAGGCCGTGGGCGACGTGCAAAGCTTCATTCGCGGTAAGACAGTGGTGTGCGTCACCTCGGGCGGCAATTTCGATTTCGAACGCTTGCCTGAGGTTAAGGAGCGGGCGCAGCGGTATTCGGGCGTCAAAAAATACTTCATCCTCCGCCTGCCACAACGTCCAGGCGCGTTGAAGGAATTTCTGGGCATTCTAGGTCCTGAGGACGATATTGCCCGCTTTGAGTACATGAAAAAATCGGCCCGCAATTTCGGATCTGTCTTGATCGGTATCGAAACGCGAAAGCCTGAGAATTTTGTGCGCCTGTTCGCGCATCTTGATGATGCGGGCTTTACCTATACCGACATTACCGAAGACGAAACGCTGGCACAGTTTGTGATTTGAACGCGGGGTTTCACGGCCTCAAGGCCACAGAAGTGATTGCGCGGATTTTG
This sequence comes from Ruegeria sp. A3M17, assembly GCF_003318255.1. Taxonomy (GTDB): domain Bacteria; phylum Pseudomonadota; class Alphaproteobacteria; order Rhodobacterales; family Rhodobacteraceae; genus Ruegeria. The sequence continues at coordinate 390,137 of NZ_QOCF01000028.1, read as the reverse complement.
GCGATCTTGTCGGTCGGTCGGAATTGACTTACCCAGTTCTAGACTTTTGAGACCGGGAAGCAAAAATGAAGCCGCTTGCTGCAGTAACTATGGTTTGGCGCGACTACTGGTACTTTGAGAAATGGGTCGGGTACTATGCGTCCCAGCTTGGCCGGGAAAATGTTTACATCCTGTCGCATGGCGCCGATCCTGAGATCGACCGAATTGGCCAAGGTTGCAATGTTGTTGCCATTCTTCGGGATGGCCTGCATCAGTCGTTTGACTATGCCCGTTGGCGGATGCTGTCGGACTTTTCCGCTATGCTGACCCAATTCTATGACCGGGTCATTGTCTCGGATTGTGACGAGTTGCTGATGACCGTTGATGGCAGCCCCTTGGTAGAATACCCATTTGAATTTCAGGAAAATGCCGCTGGTGCCGTGGGGTTCAACCTGGTCGCGACCTGGGATGATGAAGATCAGGGTGCGCTGATTTCAGACAGCAAGTATTGCGTGTTTGAAATTCCCCACTCCAAACCTTGTCTGGTGCAGCGCAAGGTTTCTTTTGGGACCGGAGGGCACGGGATTATGCATGACAATTTTGAGTTGCTGCCCGGCCTATTTAATCTTCATTTCCATTTTGCGAACTGGCGAGAAATGCAGCGTCGGGAACAGGAAAGATCTCCGCTGGTCGATGAAACTATGGCGGATGGTGTAAAGATCAGAAAGTCCCCCGGTCAATCTGTCGGCATCGTCGGCTGGCGCAGGCGTTCGCGCCGCTTCAAACGCATGAGTCGAGAGATGTCCAACATACCAGAATTGTCGATGCAGGACTGTGTGGAGCTTTGTCGGCAAGAGGCGTCGCAGACGCTGAAAAAGATGGGCGACGGGTATTTCACGCAGGACAGAGGAATGGAGTTCGACCTAAAGAAATTCCGCTTTCCCGACGGGTTTGCCGTGAAAATTTAGCGTCCGAAGGTCCCGAAAATGGCTCTGGCCTCTAAAGACTGCCCAGTCCTGCCTTAAATTCGATGGCAGAGCCCTCGAATACATTGAGGATATTGGCAAAATCGACTGCCTGGCTGTCCCCCTGTGCCGATTGTCGTTCCCCGTCCTGACATAGTTTGGCCAAAGCCTCGAACCCAAGGCTCAGGGCGCTGCCTTTCACAAAATGCAGGTTTTGTTCGAACTCTGTGCGGGCGGCGTCGTTCCGCAGCCGGGTTAGTGCCTCGTTCACCTCATCAAGAAAGATGTGCACCACCTCATCAAACTCGCTGGCGCCAACCTCGTCCCTTAGTTGCCGGACCCTGGACCAGTTGATCATGCCATCCTCGCTTTATCTGCCCCGGGGATTTGGTACCGCGGAACCGGTAAAGAGCAGGTTAAGCGGAATGAATTTCGGCTTTCATCCATTGTTAAACTGCGGCGCGATAGGGTCTTCCCATTCCGATAAGCGCCGCTGGGCAGAGGGTTAAGGTGACAAAGGTCAGTCAGGCAGACAGTGGATCAGATCTGGATTTTGGTGTGATCCAAAAGGCGCTGGTCGTCGATGACAGCCGCCTGCAGCGCCGTATTCTGGTCGCCTCGCTTAAGAAATGGGGCTTTGACGTGCTTGAGGCCGATAGCGGTGATGTTGCGATTGAAATGTGCGCGGCGGACCCGCCGGATCTTGTCCTCAGCGATTGGGTGATGCCGGGGATGAGCGGGCTGGATTTCTGCAAGGCGTTCCGCGCCTTGGACAACAAGCAATACAGCTATTTCATCCTGCTGACCTCCAAAAGCGAAAAGCAAGAAGTGGCGCGCGGTCTGGATGCCGGTGCGGACGATTTTCTGATCAAACCGCTTGAGGCGGATGAACTGCGGGCGCGTATATCAGCCGGAGCGCGTATTCTGGATATGCAACGCGAATTGTCCAAGAAAAATCTGATGATCGAAACCGCGCTTGAGGAGCTGCGCGTCGCCCATGACGCGATCGACAAGGACCTGATCCAGGCACGCAAGATACAGGAATCTCTGGTACCCGAGCTGACGCGCAATTTCGGTAAGTCCCGGGTCAGCATGCTGCTGAAGCCATGTGGTCATATTGGGGGCGATCTGGTGGGGATGTTCTCTCCGGGTGTGAACAGGCTGGGGTTTTACAGTATTGATGTGTCCGGGCATGGCATTACGTCTGCGATGATGACGGCGCGTTTGGGGGGCTATCTGTCCAGCAATCATTTTGATCAGAACGTGGCGATGGCGCGGCGTTTCGACAAGTTTTATGCCCTGCTGCCGCCGGAAGAAGTTGCCGAAACCCTGAACTCGCGGCTGATGGCGGACGCGGGGATCGAGGAGTATTTCACGATGGTCTATGCTATTGTAGACCTGCGCAACGGGCATGTGAAAATGGTGCAGGCCGGGCATCCGCATCCGCTGTTGTTATGTCAGGACGGCAGAACAGAATTTCTGGGCGAGGGCGGATTACCTATCGGATTGCTACCGGACGTCACGTTTCAGCGGACCGAGTTCTACATGCAACCCGGCGACCGGCTACTGCTGTATTCCGATGGGTTCACAGAATGCAGTCTCGCCGACGGTGGCTTGCTGGACGAGGATGGCTTGCGACAGATGGCGCTGGATTGCGGGCCGGATCGGAACGGAACGGAGTTCCTCGACGATATGTTCTGGCGGCTGACACAGGCGATGGCACCTGGCCGAGGTATGGATGATGATGTTTCGGCTGTTTTCTTTGAATACAACGGTCACTAAAGCCGCTGTTCATGCAGCGTTGCAAAGTGGCGATCTCCGTCATTGCCCAGCAATTGGACCGCATCGGCGGTGTCCATCCATATGGCTTCATGGAACGGCTCAGACGGCGGACCCATGCGCCGGATCGGGCGCGCGCGATAGATATGGCACAACTTTTCGGCCCACAAATCGTATTCGGGCATATAGGTGAACCGGCGAAATGCGCCAACGCGGCGGGGCGACGCGATCAACCAGCCGGTTTCCTCGAAGACTTCTCGGTGCAGGGCAGTGATGGGTGATTCGCCTGGATCAATTCCGCCGCCGGGCAATTGCAGATCGGGCCCGGGTTCTGTCTGACAGGTCAGCAAAAGGCTTCGGCCACGGGGCAACAACGCATAAACGCCCACCCGGCGTATATATATTCGCCCGGCCTGAGGGGTTTCACCAAACCGTCTGATCATGTATGGCCCCTTAAAACCCGAATAGTTCGACCTATATGCTGGCGGTATGCCAACCTGTGGCGTGTAAGGAAACCCCATGTCTCTTGGAACAAAAATCGCGTGGGACGACACCGTCCTGCCCTTTCAACTTGATGTATCGGATATGCGCGGCCGCGTGGCCCGTCTGGATGGTGTGCTTGATGGCATCCTGAGCCAGCACGACTATCCCGAAAAGGTCGAGGCACTGGTGGCCGAGATGGCCCTGCTGACCGCATTGATCGGCCAGACTGTTGCGCTGCGCTGGAAGCTGTCCCTGCAGGTTCAGTCCAAAGGTCCGGTGCGCATGATTGCGACCGACTATTATGCGCCTCAGCAAGAGGGTGAATCAGCTCGCATTCGCGCCTATGCCAGCTTTGACCGCGATCGCCTGACAGATGGCGTGCCGTTCGACCAGGTGGGCGAGGGGTATTTTGCCATCATGATCGACCAGGGTGAAGGGACCCAACCGTATCAGGGGATCACCCCTTTGGCCGGTGGGTCGCTGAGTGCCTGTGCCGAGGCGTATTTTGCCCAATCAGAACAGTTGCCGACCCGGTTTTCGCTGAGCTTTGGCAAATCAACAGAGCCGGGTGTTGGCGAACATTGGCGCGCCGGTGGTGTCATGCTGCAGCACATGCCCAAGGCTTCGCCTTTCGTCGCATCCAGCGAAGGCGACGGGAACATCCTGACAGCGGGTGACCTTGTCGATGGTGAGGAAGGTGAAAACTGGGGCCGCGTCAACATCCTGCTGGATACGGTCGACGATTTGGAACTGATCGGTCCGTCGATTGCACCTACGGATCTGTTGGTCCGGCTGTTTCACGAGGAACAGCCGCGGGTATACGATGCGCAGTCAGTCCAATTCGGCTGTACCTGTTCAGAAGACCGTGTTCGACAGAGCCTGTCGATCTATTCGGCCAAGGACATCGAAAAGATGACCACGCCCGAAGGCGACGTGACGGCTGATTGTCAGTTCTGCGGTGCACATTACGTGCTGGATCCTGCTACGGTCGGATTTGATGCTGACAACGCCTGATCCAACAGATCAGCTGCGGGCGGCCTTGCGCCGCCCCGGCAACGGGTCCAGTGATTTCGACCTGAATCCCGATTTTGTTCTGCCTGAGGGGCGCAAACTGCGCCCCGCCGGCGTTTTGGTTCCGATTTCAGTAGCCGATGGCGCCCCGCGCTTGATTTTGACCAAGCGATCCTCGGCGCTTAAGCATCACCCGGGGCAGATAGCGTTTCCAGGTGGTAAGCAGGATAACGGCGATGCGGACGTAACCGCCACCGCACTGCGTGAGGCGCGCGAAGAGATCGGCCTGCCGCAGGAAATGCCGGAAATTCTTGGCCACTTGCCAACGCATGAAACAGTGACCTCCTTCACGGTCACACCTGTGGTGGCGATCCTGCGGGAACCCTTCCAACCGGTACCGGAACCGGGCGAAGTGGCCGAGGTGTTTTCTGTTCCGCTTGCACATGTGCTCAACCCCGCGAATTATATCGTTGAATCGCGCCGCTGGCGGGGACAAAGGCGGTATTACTTCACGGTACCTTTCGGCCCTTATTACATCTGGGGCGCAACAGCCCGAATTCTGCGGGGATTGGCAGCACGGATCAACGAATGACGCAAATAAAAGAAGACTGGGTGTCGGAATCGGCAACGCAACAGGTCTGCGCTGCCCTGACCGATGCCGGGTACCAAGCCTTGTTTGTGGGTGGGTGTGTGCGCAACGCGCTGTTGGGCGCTCCGGTATCGGATATCGACATCGCCACAGATGCGCGGCCCGACAAAGTGGTCGAGCTGGCGCAGCAAGCTGGGCTCAAGGCCATACCCACCGGGATTGATCACGGCACAATCACTGTGGTTAGCCAAGGCATCCCGCATGAGATCACCACCTTTCGCCGTGATGTGGAGACCGATGGTCGCCGCGCCGTCGTCGCCTTTTCCGATAAGGTCGAAGAGGATGCCGCGCGTCGCGATTTCACGATGAACGCGATATATGCACGGCCCGATGGGACAATTTTGGACCCTCTGAACGGTTTGCCAGACCTGCAAGCGCGCCGCGTCCGGTTTATCGGAACTGCCGCGAACCGCATTCGCGAGGATTACCTGCGTTCGCTGCGCTATTTCCGGTTTCACGCATGGTATGGCGATGCCGAGGCAGGGTTCGATCCCGACGCTTTGGCCGCCATTGCGTCTAACCTGGATGGTCTGGCTGGCTTGTCCCGTGAACGCGTGGGGGCAGAGCTTTTGAAACTGCTGGGCGCACCTGACCCTGCGCCGTCCGTTGCTGCGATGCGCAGCGCCGGGGTACTGGTGCAACTATTGCCGGGTGCTGATGATCGTGCATTGGCCCCGTTGATTGCATTGGAGCAACAGGCAGGCGCTGATCCGGAACCGGTGCGGCGACTGGCGGCGATTGCGCCGCCCGAGATCGCGCAAACCCTGCGCCTGAGCCGCGCGCAATTGCAGCGCCTGACCCGAATGCGGGATGAGGCGTCCAGCCCGGCCAGCTTTGCTGAACTGGGATTTCGGTACGGTGAAACAGACGGGCTGCACGAAGCGCTGTTGCGATGTGCCTTTTTGGAATTGCCTTGGTTAGACTCAATAAAGCATGATCTTCACATTGGTGCGGGCGCGACCTTCCCGATCAGGGCAACCGATCTGATCCCCGAGTTCACCGGCCCTGCGCTGGGCCAGAAACTGGCCGAGCTTGAGGTGAAGTGGATCGCCTCGGGGTTCACACTGGGCCGCGAAGAATTGCTGGGTGGATAAAGGAAGTCTCAAAAGGGGATGACAAGTAAAAGAGTTTATGATTATTTGCCCCTGTCACATGAATGGAGGGATGCGAATGTATTACGGGATCTGGGACAGCTAAGGCTGGAACACTTTGACCCGTAAGGGTGGTGTTCTGACGCCATCTTTCTTCGCATGACTTACTTTTTGCTCAACCGGAGCACTCTCCATGTTTCGCTATTTCGAAAACCTCGTTGACCCTTTTGTTGCCTACAAGGAAACTGACACGCCGCCGACGCGGTTGTGGCCATTCATGCTGGACTACTCGCAACCGTTCATGCGGGTGTTCTTCTGGGCTGGTTTGATCTCTGTCGTTGTTGCTGCAGTTGAAGTTGGCCTGATTTACTACATGGGCCGTGTGGTTGACCTGCTGTCGGGCCCTCCGGCCGAGGTCTGGCAGAACCACGGCACCGAATTTATCCTGGTCGCGGCGTTTGTGCTGCTGCTGCGCCCGATGCTGCATGTCGTGGATGTGCTGTTGTTAAACAACACGATCCTGCCGAATTTTGGCACCCTGATCCGCTGGCGTGCCCACAAACACGTTCTGCGCCAATCCGTCGGTTGGTTCGAGAATGATTTTGCCGGTCGCATTGCTAATCGGATCATGCAAACACCGCCTGCTGCAGGCGAGGCCGTGTTTCAGGTGTTTGACGCCATCTCATTTTCGATAGCCTATCTGATTGGCGCTGCGATCCTGTTGGTGGCAGCTGATCCGCGGTTATTGCTGCCGCTGCTGATCTGGTTTGCGCTTTACGCCATTCTGGTGCGCTGGACGGTGAAAAGGGTTGGTCCGGCATCGCAGGCGGCATCTGATGCACGCTCGGCTGTAACGGGTCGGGTGGTCGACAGTTATACCAACATCCACTCGGTTAAGATGTTCGCCCATAACGAACAAGAATTGGACTATGCCCGCGAAGCCATCGAGGAAACCCGCCGCACGTTTCAGGTCGAAATGCGGATTTTCACCATTATGGATGCGGTTCTGGTCGCGCTTAACGGTTTGCTGATCGTCGGCGTGGTTGGTTGGGCCATTTCCCTGTGGATGCAAGGGAGCGCATCTGTGGGTGTCGTTGCGGCGGCGACTGCTTTGACCCTGCGACTGAACGCGATGACTGGATGGATCATGTGGGCGCTGACCAGCTTCTTCCGCCAGCTTGGTGTCGTGGCCGAAGGCATGCAGACCATTGCCCAGCCCGTTGACCTGTTGGATGTGCCGGATGCCAAGCCATTGCAGCTGAGCAAGGGCCAGATCGACATCCGTCATCTGTCACACCATTACGGTCGCAAGACCGGCGGGCTGGATCACATCAACCTGACCCTCCATCCGGGCGAAAAGATCGGCCTGATCGGGCGGTCTGGTGCGGGGAAATCGACCCTGGTTAAGCTGCTATTGCGGTTTTACGATGTTGAACAGGGCGCGATCCTGATTGACGATCAAGATATCGCCAAGGTTACGCAGAACAGCTTGCGCAGCCATATCGGTATGGTTCAGCAGGACAGCGCCCTGTTGCATCGGTCGGTGCGTGACAACATCCTCTATGGTCGCCCCGATGCCACCGAAGAACAGATGATCGCCGCCGCCAAACAGGCTGAGGCTCATGAATTCATCCCTGATCTGCAAGACCCAGAAGGGCGCACGGGGTATGATGCGCACGTGGGCGAGCGGGGTGTGAAACTTTCGGGCGGTCAGCGGCAGCGCGTGACGCTGGCGCGGGTGATCCTGAAGGACGCACCAATTTTGCTGTTGGACGAGGCGACATCTGCCCTAGATTCCGAGGTCGAAGCGTCAATTCAGGAAACTCTCTACGGTATGATGCAAGGAAAAACCGTGATCGCCATTGCCCACCGGCTAAGTACTATCGCGCAGATGGATCGTATTCTGGTCATGGATGGTGGTCGGATCGTTGAACAGGGCGGGCATTCCGAATTGCTGGCGCAAGGTGGGCTTTACGCCCAGTTCTGGGCACGGCAATCTGGGGGCTTCCTGAACCCGGAGGCCGCTGAATGAGGATTGCCGACCTCATAAACCCGTTCAAGAACATCGAAACGCCCCCGCCGCAAACGCTGGGGGCGTTCATTCGCTGGTGCTTGTCTGGCGCATGGCCAATGATCTTTGTCGCGGCGTTTTTCTCGGCCACCGCGGGTGCGATGGAGGCGGGAACTGCGTGGATGCTGGGTCTGGTCATTGACGCAGCAACCACAAGCGGGCCCGGGAACTTTCTGACCGCCAACAACGTCTGGATGATCCTTGGGGTCGTTGCGTTTTTCATGCTACTGCGTCCGGCCCTGTTCGGGCTTTCGTCGTTGACCAACAATTACATCGTCATGCCCAACATCACGCCTTTGGTTCTGGCCAAGCTGAACCGGTGGACGCTGGGCCAATCCGTCACATATTTTGACGACGATTTTGCGGGCCGGATCGCGCAGAAGCAGATGCAAACATCCAACGCGATGGCGTCGGTCGTGTCCGAGACGATCAGTGCGATCGTGTTTGCCTTGGCCTCGCTGGCGGGATCATTGCTTTTGTTAGGGTCTATTCATCCACTGGTTATGCTGCCATTTGCGGTTTGGCTGGTCGTGTATTTCCTGCTTGTCCGTTGGTATCTGCCGCGCATCCGTAAACGGTCGGCGGCGCGGGCAGGCGCTCGCGCGATGGTGTCCGGACAAGTTGTCGACACGATCACCAATATCAAGACCGTTAAGCTGTTCGCTCATTCGGAATTCGAAGATCATGCCGCGCGGAATTCCATGGTTGATTTGCGTGAAAAGATGTTGGCGTTCGGAAGCCTGTCGGCCAGTTTCCGCTTTATCTTGATGCTGTTGGCCGGGGTTCTGCCGGTTTTGCTGATAGGTGCAACGCTGTGGCTGTGGCAAGCGGGGTCCGCGACAGCCGGTGACATTGTGGCCGCGGGTGCCATTTCCATTCGTATTGCCCAGATGACCGGCTGGGTCAGCTTCACCCTCATGGGTCTTTACGCCAATGTTGGCGAGATCGAGAACGGCATGAATACGCTGGCCAAGCGCGAACGGGTTGAGGATCAAACGGGCGCGGCGGAGTTGTCTGTGCCCGAAGGCCAGATCACCTTTGATCATGTCAGTTTTGCCTACGGTCGGGATGTTGGCGGTGTATCGGGCTTGAACATGACCGTGCACCCCGGCGAGAAACTGGGCATTGTCGGCGCTTCGGGGGCGGGGAAATCAACCTTGGTTTCGTTGCTGTTGCGCCTTTATGACGGCGAAAAGGGCGCGATCTTGATAGATGGTCAGGACGTATCCGGAGTAACGCAGGACAGCTTGCGCCGTCAGATCGGCATGGTCACGCAGGAAACCGCGATGTTCAATCGGTCGGCGCGGGAGAATATTCTTTACGGCCGCCCTGACGCCTCGGAAGAGGAAATGATCGAGGCGGCCAAAAAGGCCGAGGCGCATGAATTCATCCTCAGCCTTCAGGATGCCCACGGTCGCACCGGCTATGACGCACATCTGGGCGAGCGCGGAGTGAAGCTTAGCGGTGGGCAACGACAGCGGATTGCGCTGGCGCGGGCCATATTGAAGGATGCGCCTATTTTGGTGCTGGATGAGGCAACCTCGGCACTGGATTCCGAGGTTGAGGCCTCGATCCAGACGGCTTTGCATCGGGTGATGCAAGGCAAGACGGTGCTGGCTATCGCGCATCGGTTGTCCACACTCAGCGAGATGGACCGGATTATTGTCCTGGACCAAGGGCGTATCGTGGAAACCGGCACCCATGACGCGTTGTTGGATCTGGGTGGGCTATATGCGCGGTTCTGGCACCGCCAGTCGGGCGGGTTCATTCAGGCCGAAGCTGCGGAATAAGGGTTTTGTTGCGGGCCAAGCCCCGGTATCAGGCGTCCCATGACCCAAACCTACACCATTACCCGCCTTGGTCATCAAGGCGATGGCATCGCTGATGGCCCCGTTTACGCTCCGCGCACCTTGCCGGGTGAGGTCGTCAGCGGCACGCTGCTGGATCAATTCCTGACAGATATCCGTGTCGATACGCCCTCGGATCAGCGGGTCAAGGCACCGTGTCGTCACTACAAGTCCTGTGGTGGATGCCAGTTGCAGCACGCTGCAGATGGATTCGTCGCGGATTGGAAGGTCGAAGTGGTGCGCAACGCGCTGGCCGCGCAGGGGTTGGAGGCGTCGATGCGCCCGATCCATACGTCACCAGAGCGGTCCCGCCGTCGCGCGACGATCGCGGTTCGACGGACGAAAAAGGGCACTCTGGCCGGGTTTCATGGTCGCGCGTCTGACGCGATCACCGAGATCCCGGATTGCCATTTGCTCGACCCGGTCCTGATCGCGGCCATTCCGGTTGCCGAAGCGCTGGCCGTTTTGGGTGGCAGCCGCAAAGGCGTGTTGGCGGTGACGCTAACTTTGTCCGAAGCCGGGCTTGATGTGGCGGTCAAAGGCGGCAAACCGCTGGACGGCCCGCTAGAGCTGGCTTTGGCACAAGCGACCGAGAAACACGGTCTTGCCCGGCTCAGCTGGGATGGTGAAGTGATTGCCATGCGCCAGCCTCCGGTCCAGCACTTTGGTCAGGCAGATGTCATACCTCCGCCCGGTGCGTTTTTGCAGGCGACAAAAGACGGAGAACAGGCTCTGTTAAAGGCTGTTTCCGAAGCTGTCGGTGGATCCAAGCGCATTGTCGATCTGTTTGCTGGCAGCGGCACATTCTCTTTGCCTCTGGCAGAAGGGGCTGAGGTTCACGCCGTCGAAGGCGAGCCTGCGATGACGCAAGCGCTGGATCAGGGGTGGCGCAGGGCGCAGGGCCTCAAGCGAATAACGACCGAGGCGCGAGACCTGTTTCGGCGGCCACTGATGCCCGATGAGCTGAAATTCTTTGATGCAGCGGTGATCGACCCGCCACGCGCCGGGGCCGAGGCGCAAGTGGCCGAACTGGCGCAAGCCCTGCGCCCGGTGATTGCTTATGTGTCCTGCAACCCGGTGACCTTCGCCCGCGATGCGAAAATTCTTGTTAATGCGGGCTACACCCTTGAATGGGTACAGGTCGTTGACCAATTTCGATGGTCGTCACACACCGAACTTGCCGCAAGGTTCACCCTGAACTCTTAAGACTTACAGGAGACCACCCGAATGGGGACCACCCAACGCCTGCTGACCTTTATCGAAGCACCAGCTTTCGGGAAGTTCATTACCGGTGTCATCATCTTCAACGCGGTACTGCTGGGGATGGAGACATCACCGACCCTAATGGAAGCTGCGGGTCCATTGATCGTGACACTGGATAGCCTTTGCCTGACCATTTTCGTTGTTGAAATTGCGATTAAACTGCTGGCCACAGGGCGCAGGTTTTTCACCAACGGCTGGAACGTCTTTGATTTCGTGATTGTCGGCATCGCTCTTGTACCGGGCGGGTCCGGTCTGTCGGTGCTGCGGGCTTTGCGGATTTTGCGGGTTCTGCGTGTCATCTCAGTCGCGCCACGCCTGCGCCGCGTGGTTGAAGGTTTTATTTCGGCTTTGCCTGGCATGGCCAGCGTGTTCCTTCTTATGGCGATCCTGTTTTACATCGGTGCGGTGATTTCAACCAAACTGTTCTCGCAGACCTTCCCGGACTGGTTCGGCGATCTAGGCCTGTCGGCCTATACGCTGTTCCAGATCATGACGCTGGAAAGCTGGTCCATGGGGATCGTGCGCCCGGTAATGGAGATCTATCCTTACGCCTGGCTGTTCTTTGTGCCGTTCATCATGGTGACCACTTTTGCGGTGGTAAACCTGCTGGTCGGTTTGATCGTGAATTCGATGCAGGATGCGCATCATGCCGAGGACGAAGTCAAAACCGATGCCTATCGTGACGAAGTGCTGGAGCGGCTTGAAAGCATCGAACGTCGCCTGACAGAGCAGCAAAACATCAAAAAGTGATTTCAGTTTTCACATTTTCTGGCATAATACAGAGAAAAAGAGCAGTAGGCAGTGAACATGGATCGTCGAGCATTTGGATTGGGTGCGATGGCAACGCTGAGTCTCTCAGCTTGTGCCTCGGCCAGCCCCAGAATTCTGACTTACAACGGGCCCGAAGTGACCTCTCTGGTCATCAACAAGGGCGCGCGAAAGCTATATCTTTTGCACAATGATAAGATCTTGAAAGAATACGAGGTTGATCTTGGATTCACACCCGGCGGAACCAAAGCCAAGCGAGGCGATGGGCGCACGCCGGAAGGCAGCTACCTGATCGATCGGCGCAATCCCAATAGCCGCTATCATCTGTCGCTGGGGATCTCGTACCCGAACTCTGAAGATGTCGCGAAAGCGAAGGCCATGGGTGTCGATCCCGGCGGCGATATCTTTATCCACGGACAACCGAACCGTCGCAAAGAGCGTAAGCGCGCTAAAAAGACGTCGGATTGGACCGCGGGCTGCATCGCCGTCAAGAATGACGAGATCGAAGAGATCTATTCAATGGTAAGCCGGGGAACGCTGATTACTCTGCGCCCCTAATCGGTTTCCAGGGCCCAAATCCGAACTGCATATAGTCACGCTGGTATGCCTGGGCGGCCAGCGTTTCCAGTTTGTCGTCATAAATATCAGCCAAGGTAAACGGAGTATCCGGTTCGCTTAGGTCGGGTAAAGGCGGTGTGCTATGCCCCATCCGGCGCGCCAGATCGGGCAGGGCGGTTGCGACTTCGTCCTCCCTCAGGATCAGGTCGGGCAATGCGAAGGACGCCATCCCCTCAAGGGCCTGCGACTGACTGCACCATGCCGCGTCCACGCGTATGGCGGTCTGTTGGGCAAGGTTCTGACGCAGGAATGTCAGGAACGCGGAAAACGCCTCGTAATGCTGCTCAACCGGGTAATTGCCATCGCGCAATTGTCCGGGGATCGGAATCTTTAGCCGGTTGCGCAGGACGTGTCGGATTTTCGGATAGGCGCCGGAACCTGTGTTGAGGATATGTCTGCAAAAGGCCCGGTGCGCGCGCGCCAATGGGTGTTGCAGCACGGTGACCTTTCGATGCCCGGGATTGGATAAAAACCACTGACGCGTCTGCTTTCTGTTCTGATTGGTCAGCAATTGTTCGACATCAACATGGTCCAGCGCGGCCATCCACCTTGTTACCGGGCTTTCCATTCCCCCGCGGATGGGCATGTACATCAGTGGCGTCTTTGGTGCGGCAACGTAATTCGCCACCAATGGACGTCGGCGTGGTTCAAAATTCGGAGTGCTGTGCAGGTTGAAGCTGTCGATTTGTGACAACGCCTGCTCCATTTCGTCGGGGTTTGTCACCTTTGCCAGCGCCGGCTCGGGGTTTTGCGGTTTGAGTGTTTCGTCGATCGTCGACAGCCTGCCGGACACACCCAGCCAGGCGGCAAGACCATTCAGCAGGTGCACCTGATTCAGGTCTTCATAAGCAATGTAAAATGGGGCCTGGCCGCTTTGCTGCAAACGCTGCGACAGCATCAGGTGATATTCATGCTGCCGGTTCAGGTATTTCATGAACGCTTCGGCATCGAACTCAACCTGTGCTTCGCGACGACGCTTGATGTTTTTCAGCTGCCACTGCTTGGTTTCGCGCGCAATCTTCAACGAGATGAAACTGTCCAGAGGGTTTCGGGTCAGAATGATCTTGGCGCAACGCGGATCGCCCAAAGCAGACTCTAATACACGTGGATCATGTCCCTGAAAAAGGCGAAACCCGTTCAGTTCTCCTGGTGCCTGCCGGATTGCCTCAAGCAATGTAGAAGGGTCACGATCCCGCTCTTCTACCGAGATGCCCAGCAGAGTGTCGGATTTCAGGCGCCCGATGAAATGGGGATTGAACGCCTCGCCATAGCTGGTGACCCCTTCGATGGCGTTCAGGTTCGCCTCTAGCAGGTTGGAACCGGTCCGCATGGCTGCAAGAATGATAAAATAGTCAAATTGGGGGGTCATTTATCTTTACTGCACCAGATAGGGTTTTCGATATGGCCGGACCCGGTCGGCAAAACTGTCGTCCGGTGGGAAATCGCCCATGAGATAAGGGTGCATGCCCTGGTTCTTCAGGTTTTGCAGGAACTGGCCGAACCCGGACAGATCCACCATTTTCGGCGCTTCGGTCAGGTGGCTGGTTTGGGTGGTTCCGGTATCCTCGACCGCGGTTTGCAAAGGCTCGACCGGAGATTCAACGAATTCTGCCAACGTCCACCTGCGCACGCGCGCCTTGGTCCAGACAGAAGACAAGATTTCCAGTTGCTTGGTTTCGATCTGCTGCAGCCGCGCGGCCTCGGTCCGGATATCGGCAAAGTTCAGGTTTGATCGAAACAGCGGGATCGCCCAGGCCCCGGTTATAACTGAAATCAGCGCATTCTTGTCCCGGGCCAAAAGCCAGTTGATTTCTTGCGTGTCAGCGGGGCCGAACTGAAAACACTGTTTTTCGCCGCGCGTGTTCCAGATCAGGTTCGAAAGGAAAGCTGTTGGATTGTAGTCCCGCAGCTTTGCGCAATCGCTGAGGCCGCCGTTGACGATGGTTTCTCCGCCGGCGAATTCAGCGCGCTTCGGGTCAAAAAGATGCCCGTGGACACGCGCGCCGGTGATGTTGGTCAACCAAGGCTCAAAATCTTCGAACACCTCGGCAAAACCCTGAAAAACCGAATACGGAGAGGCCGTCAGCCCGTTTTCGTTGCCGTGCCGTGGAAACCGGCTTTGCATGTACAACCCGTCACGCCCGCGTGTGCGCCGTTCGACCGCCTTGGAAAACACCCGGTCAATTTTGCTTGGGTTGGGCTCAGTGGGTTTCATGGCGCCGGCCTGATCGGTCAGAAAGGCCTGATACAGTCGATCCGCGTTGGGCCAGGCTTTGCGGGCAACAAAACAGTCGGATCTGCGCAGTAGTTGCAGGTGATCGTCATAGAAAATATGCGGACGACCCTGATAGTCGAACTTGGACAGGGTCAGAGACCGGCTTTCGATATGGGTGGAATACAGGCGCGCCAGCGTCTGGAAATAGCTTTCGTCGGGGATCCAGACGCGCCGGAAATACCGGTCATAGGTCTCGCGCTTTGGATCCTGCAATATGGCCGACAGGGTTTGGCGGGTCAGGCACCACCACTGGCTTCCCATATGTGGCACCAGCCCTTCGGGTATGTAGCGCCGAATGCGCAATGCGCGTTGCAGTTTCACATAGGCGTCAAACAGTTTGCGGTTCTTGCGCCACGAGAACGGAAATCTCAGGGTAAAGCGTTCTTGATCCAAGCCCCCCATAGTCCAGCTCACATCAGAGGTTGTGGCGCTTTCGATGAAATCCACGCGCGGCCGGTCAGAGAGGTAATTGACCAGTTCATCCACTGGCCGCAACGGAAGACAGGACCCCGAAGTAAGGAAAACATGGCGGACATCGGGAAACGTCTCAAGCATCAGTGCGGCGGCAGATTGCGAGGCGGCAACGATTCCCCACCCACCCCAGTTGCAGACATGACGGTCAGAAAACCGGATCAGCGGGTCATTCGCGCAGGCGGCAACGAATTCCGCATAGATCTTGTTTGGCACCTTGCGATCCACATGGATCACCACCGGGCACCCCGAAGAGGTCCAGTGTCGAGCCACTTGCCCGGCCCGGTTTAGGGCAGTGTGAACCAGCATGACAATGCCCAGGTTGCTCATGCCCAGTTTCCTTTCGACATGAGGCCCAGAATCTCAAGCTGTCGCCAGTTGATGTAGGCTTCGGATTTGTCGCACCAGAACTCGGGCATGTCCGCCAGATGTTCGGCATAGGCGCGATATTCGTCAGAGCTGCGGTAATGCTGGCCGCGCTCCATCTCTTCCTGGGCCTTCTCGCCCAATGTGCTGATGAGTTTGGCGTGCAACAACGCACCGCTTGTTTTTTCACCACCCCATTCATCAAACACCTGATTCAATCCGCGTGGCAACAACGCATGGGTCGAGCTGACATAGACATAGCGCTTGTCCCATTTCACCAAAGGAATCTTGTTTAGCGCAGGCGCTTTTTTCGGCGTGTCCTTAAAGAATACCCGCGCGCGGGGTCCGCCTTGAATCCAGAGATTTCCGTAGGTCGGGTTTTTTGTGATCGAATAATTGCCCGCATCAAACCATTTGGCGATTTCGAACGGGTTTTGCCCCTCGGAATATATGGCGTCTTCGACCGGCCCTTCGGGATACATGTCGATCAGCATTGCACTGAAGCTGCGCACGGCGCAGCCGTCCAGCCAGTCGGTCAGGGCGCGGATCGGCCGTGTATCGCAGAACGGGTAGATAAAGAATTCGTCCGGATCGACGGTCAGAACCCAGTGGCCATGTGCATATTTGCGCAACAGATAGTTTGTCCAGTCCACTCCAAACGACGCACGCTTATAGCTTGCATCGGCGCGCCAGACCGAGACGTCGGGTTGACCCGCCAGATATTCAAGTGACCCGTCATTGCTGGCGTTGTCTACGAACAGAAAATGGTTGATGCCCAGCTGCCGGTAGTAGGCCAGAAAATACGGCAGGCGAATTTTCTCATTCCGTATGACGCTGACCAGCAGGACGTCTTTCCGTGTTATCAAATTTGTATTTATGGAAACGGGAACAAGGTCGCGCCGCTTTCGAAGGCAACGCAATATACGGCGCTTGCGCCGCAATCTCATTCGGTATGAATCCAATAGGCCCACGCGACTGCCCAACCTTTGTTATTTACGCGAGCGTGCCCGGAGGCTGTACAAGCCAGAGTGGTGCCGGACAATTGCCGTTTTATGCCATTTTTCCATCTTTCGAAGCAACGACTTTAAAAACCGTTAGTTTGAGTTGTGGCTTTCCCAGTCGATTGTTCCCATCAGACCCAGTTGCTGCAAAGATTCCCAACCGTCGTATGGCTTGGACTCTGGCGTCCACATGACCGGACGATCCACTACGCCGTCATAGTAATCTGCAAACTGTTCGGTATCGTGAAAGTGTTGCCGGCGCTCTTTCTCGATCTTTGATTTTTCCACAACTTCGGGCAGGAATTTGGTGTGCAACAATACACCGGAAGGCGCTGTGTCGCCGGGCCCTCCGTAACTGGCGTTCAGATGGCGTGGCAATGCGGAATGGCACGAATTCACATAGGCGTAGCGCCGCGACCACCGGACCAACGGGATTTTGTTCAGTGTCGGAGACCGACGCGGGGTGTCGGCAAAAAACATGCGCTCGCGCGCGCCGCCCTGCACCCAAAGGTTGCCCAGCGGGCTTTGCCGTTGTGACCGGTAGGGGGCGGCATCAAACCAACTCACCACCTCGGTCGGGTTGGTCTTGGGGTCGTAGCGTTGCTCTCCCAGCGGGCCTTTGGGATAAAGATCCAGCATCAGCGCGCCGAACGCCACCCGTCCCTCATCATCCAGCCAGTCAGTCAGATCGCGCAGAGGCCGGGTGTCATGATCGGGGTAGATCAGCAACTCATCCGCATCGACCATCAGGGTCCAGTGGTTGTGCCCATAGCGTATTTGCAGCCAGGTCAGCCAATCCAGCCCATAGCGCGACGCGCGGTAGCTGTCCCGGGTCTGCCACATTGACACGTCCGGTTGTTCCCTGAGAAAGGGCGCTGAGCCATCATCGCTGTCGTTGTCGACGATCAGAAAGTGATCAACCCCCAATGCACGATAATGGCGCAGGAACCAGGGCAGGCGGGTGATTTCATTGCGCAGCGTGGTGAAGGCCAGAATGTCGCCGGATTTGATGTTCGCCGTGCGGTCGTTCAGGCAAGACAATTGATGGCGGCTGCGAAAGGACCGCCACAACAACCGCTGTCGTTTTAGCCGCAACTTGTACATTTGCACCCATGAGATGGGCGGAAGCGTATCTTCCCCTGTACCAGTCACAATAAGCTCATTTTTCGTAATGGCCGTTCTGATGCCAGCGCCACGCATCGGCAATCATTGTCTCTAACGTGGACCTTTTGGGGGACCAGCCAAGTTCTTCACCAGCGCGCACAGAACCAGAGACCAACTTTGTGCAATCCCCAGCCCGGCGCGGTCCAATCGAATAGGGCACGTCGCGGTTGGTGACGGCGTTGGAGTGGCTGATCACCTCCATCACCGAAAACCCCGATCCGGTGCCCAGGTTGAAGACGCGGCTGTCTTTGCCTTGTTCCAACCAGTTCAATCCCAATACGTGTGCATCGACCAGATCGCAAACATGTACATAGTCGCGGATGCAGGTGCCGTCTGGTGTGTCGTAGTCGGTCCCGAATACGGTCAATCCGTCGCGCTTGCCGTCGATGGCGTCCAGCATCAGCGGCACAAGGTGGGTTTCCGGGCGGTGGAACTCACCCACTTCGCCATCAGGGTCGGCACCGGCCACGTTGAAATACCGAAAGATCACGTGGTTCAGCCCGTGCGCGGCCTCGAAATCGCGCAAGATATCTTCGATGGCACGTTTTGAGGCGCCATACGCGTTCAGCGGCAGTTGCGGCGTGTCTTCGTCCAGCACCACATTGTCATGCTCGCCATAGGTGGCGCAGGTGGACGAGAACACAAAGTTCAAACACCCGGCGGCCACCGCCGCTTCGATCAAATTTAGCGATCCGGTCACGTTGTTGGACCAGTATTTGCCAGGCTCGGACATGGCCTCACCCACTTGGCTGAGGGCGGCAAAATGCATCACGGCCAAGGGTTCGTATTTGGCGAATACCTCATCCAGCCGGGCACGATCCATCAGATCGCCCTGTTCGAACGGACCAAATTTCACCGCGTCCTGCCAGCCGGTAATCAAATTGTCGAAGGTTACAGGCGTATAACCAGCCTGAGAAAGCGCCTTACAGGCATGAGATCCGATGTACCCGGCACCGCCGGTGACAAGAATGTTTTTCATAATCGTTCCAAATTGCGGTGCCACGCCCGGTTAGGCGTTGTTATTAACGGAGTTCAGGTGAAATTGGTTCAATCCAACCCCATCGCGGCCATCATCTCTTCGAGCTTCGGCACATCTTGTGGGTTGTTCAATTCCCAGAATTGACGGCCCTTTGCCTCAACCTCAACGCACAGAACCTTGCGACCATTTTCCATGAAGCGCAGCTGTTCCAGCCCTTCCAATTGCTCCAAAGGTCCTACTGGCCAGGTTGGATAGGCTGACAGCGCATCAGGACGATAGGCGTAGACGCCGACATGGTGAAACACCGGTGTCGGTTCGGTGCCAGCAAAAGTTTCGGCAGTAAAAGGCACGACTTCTTTCGAGAAATACATTGCGCTGTGATCGGTCGCAAATACGGCTGTTGTGCCGCCGACCCGGCCGTTTTTGCGATCGTTCAGCAAGCTGTTCAAAGCATCTCCGTCACACCGCAGAACCGGCGTGGCGACACCTGCCTCGGGTGCGGCGCGCAGACCGGCGATCAGGTCTTCGACAAACCAATGTGGTGTCAATGGCGCATCCCCTTGCAGGTTCACCACGACCTCATAGCCCGCGCCCAGAGCAGTATGGGCCTCGGCGCAGCGCTCGGTGCCATTGCCGCAAGTCTCGGATGTCATCACCACCTCGGCCCCGAAACCTTCGGCCACGTCGCGGATGCGGTCGTCATCGGTAGCGACAACCACTTTGTCCACGCCTGATACGGAACAGGCGGCGCGCCAGGATCGTTCAATCAGGGTCATCGCATTGCCGCTTACCCCGGTCAGCGGAACCAGCGGCTTACCGGGGTAGCGGGTCGAGGCATAGCGGGCAGGGATGGCAATCAATACGGACATCAGGCCTCCTTCAGGTCAACGCCCGGAGCGTAGGCGATAAAGAACGGGTTTGCATAGCCGTCCTTGCCATAGTTCAATGACGAGTGATCATCGAAACGAACCACCTTACCGCCCGCGCCAGCCAGCACGGCATGACCTGCGGCGGTGTCCCATTCCATTGTGCGGCCAACGCGGGGATACAAATCCGCTTCTCCAGTCGCGACCAGACAGAACTTCAGGGACGAGCCTGCGCTTTTGCTGTCCTTGACCTGATATTTGTTGATGTAATCCTCGGTCGCCTGATCGCGGTGCGATTTTGAGGCGACGATCAAAAGTGCCGAATTGTCCGGCTCAGACACCGAAATCGGGATGACATCCCCGGCCTGGGCCTTATCCAGCGCGCCGGTTTCCTCAACCGATTGACCGTCTGCTTGCGTGTAGAATATGCGCCCCTTGGCCGGTGCATACACAACGCCGCGGGTTGGCACTCCGTTTTCGACCAGTGCGATGTTCACGGTAAAATCACCGCGCCGGTTGATGAACTCCTTGGTTCCGTCCAGCGGATCGACGATCAAAAATGTGTCGCCTTTTTCGGAATGTGATGCGGCCTGTTCTTCGGTCACCAGCAGAATATCCGGGAACACCGCGCGCAAGCCTGCCGAAATCAGGTCATCGGCGGCCTCGTCCGCTTCGGTCACGGGGCTGGCGTCGGATTTGACTTTGACGTCGAAATCATCTGCCTCGTAGATCTGCATGATCGTGTCCCCGGCTTCCAGCGCCAGACGTCTGATTACGGGAATAAGGGCGTCATAGGTCACAAAAATGCTCCGTTGCTGTAGTTTGTTGATCGAAATCCTTGTGAGCCTTATGCTGTGCCGGTTACGGAACGGCAAGAATTTCGTGGCAGTTTGCAGGCAGTTCAGCGGGAAAGAGTGCACTGAGTGTTTTATTTTAAGCGAAAACAGACGCTTCTGGGCAGCGCTTTCACGACTGCTGAGCTTATCTATCACGCGGTGGTGCGTGGGATACGTTCCAATCATGCGAATGCCGTGATCGCAATCATTGTGAATATCGTACAAATTCTCGCACTTGTGACTGTGTTTTACCTGATCATGACGATGCTGGGCACACGTGTGGCCAAGATCAGGGGCAACTTTATCCTGTTTCTGTTATCAGGTGTCTTTCTGTTTCTGACCCACATTAAGGCCGTCTCGGCGGTCGCTGGCGTGGCTACAGGAAACAACCCGATGATGCTGCACTCTCCGATGAATATGATGGTCGCATTGTTGGCGACTGCCTTCGGATCGCTTTATACGCAATTGGTCTCGATCCTTGTGATCCTCTTCGCCTACAGCGTTATTATTGAGCCGCTAGAGATCCAAGAGCCGGGCGGCGCGTTCTATATGCTGATTCTGGCCTGGTTTACAGGATGTGCGGTGGGCGTTGTTTTCATGGCGATCAAGCCGTGGTTCCCAGGGACTTCTGAAATTCTGAAAAACGTGTATCGGCGCATGAACATGATTTTTTCAGGCAAAATGGTTGTAGGAAATGCGCTGGGGGGCTTCATGCTGAGTTTCTTTGCCTGGAACCCGTTGTTTCACATAATCGACCAATGCCGCGGCTTTGTCTTTCGTAACTACTTCCCGCGCAATTCCAGTTGGGAATATGCGGTCTGGGTTGGGCTGGCCTTGTTGATGATTGGATTGCTGGGGATTTTTTACACCCGTCAGCATGTCTCGGCCAGTTGGGGCGCACGCCGCTAATTCGCGACCCGTAAAGTCAGGTTGATCCGCCCGCCCTTGGGCAACAGCTTGGACGAACCGAAACGGATGCGGTCTACCCCGTGATAGGTCAGGCGGGCGGGGCCGCCCATGACAACAACGTCGCCGGAGTTCAGCCAGATCGACTCGGTCTTGCCGCCCCGGCTTTCGTTTCCGATGCGGAAAAGGGCGTCGTCGCCTAGGGATATCGACAAGACGGGCCAAGAAAAATCTGCCTCGTCCTTGTCCTGATGCAACCCCATGCGCGCACCTTCGCCGTAATAGTTGATCAGACAGCAATCTGGATCGCGTTGGTTGCTGGCAAGCTTGCGCCAGATGCCCAGTATCGTTTCAGGAATGTCGGGCCACACCGTTCCTTTAGGGTGCTGCGCCTGATATCGGTAGCCCCCTTTGTCAGTGACCCAGCCAAGCGCCCCGGCCGAGGTCATGCGCACCGACATTTCCTTGCCAGAAGGCGTGACAGGCCGGAACAGCGGCGCAGATTTCAGAATCGGGCGCAACGCCTCAATCAGTTGCGTTTGTGCCGCAACGTCCAGATAGGCTTTTCTGATGTCAAATCCGCGCAAATGCAGCCGCGCCATTGAAGATTCCCCAATCCTTGCCAAAACCTTGCCAAAAAAGGCCGCAGATTCCCGAAAACCTGCCTTTTACACCGCTTGCAGGCCTCTGATCTCGCCCTTATATACGCCGGGACGCGCGATGGTGTAGTGCTGTTGCGCAAACCAGATCGGGACCGGATGCCATAACGGGTCCGGACCTCGAGACATCGCCTTGAAGAGAAAGGGATTGAACATATGGGAAAAGTAATCGGTATTGACCTCGGCACCACCAACTCGTGTGTGGCCATCATGGACGGCTCTCAGCCAAAGGTCATCGAAAACGCAGAAGGGGCGCGGACCACGCCTTCGATCGTCGCCTTCACCGAAGATGAGCGTCTGGTTGGTCAGCCTGCAAAACGTCAGGCGGTCACCAACCCCGACAACACGATCTTTGGCGTCAAGCGTCTGATCGGTCGTCGTGTGGATGATGCAGAAGTCCAGAAGGACAAGAAAATGGTGCCGTACGCCATCGTGGATGGCGGCAACGGTGACGCGTGGGTGGAAGCCCGCGGTGAAAAATACTCCCCAAGCCAGATTTCGGCCTTTACTCTGGGCAAGATGAAGGAAACCGCCGAGAGCTATCTGGGTGAAGAAGTCACACAGGCGGTCATCACCGTTCCCGCGTATTTTAATGACGCTCAGCGTCAGGCCACCAAAGACGCAGGTAAAATCGCCGGTCTGGAAGTGCTGCGGATCATCAACGAACCGACAGCGGCTGCGCTGGCCTATGGTCTGGACAAAGAAGAAACCCAAACCATCGCGGTCTATGACCTTGGCGGTGGTACGTTCGACGTGACCATTCTGGAAATCGACGACGGGTTGTTCGAGGTCAAATCGACCAATGGCGACACCTTCCTGGGTGGTGAAGACTTTGACATGCGCATCGTCAACTACCTGGCGGATGAGTTCAAAAAGGAACACGGTGTCGATCTGTCCAGCGACAAGATGGCCCTGCAGCGCCTGAAAGAAGCCGCTGAAAAAGCCAAGATCGAACTGTCCTCGACCTCGCAGACCGAGATCAACCAGCCGTTCATCTCGATGGGCGCCAACGGTCAGCCGCTGCACATGGTCATGAAGCTGACCCGTGCCAAGCTGGAATCTCTGGTCGGCGATCTGATCAAGAAGTCGATGAAACCCTGTCAGGCCGCATTGAAAGATGCCGGTCTGTCGGCGGGCGACATTGATGAGGTTGTTCTGGTCGGTGGTATGACCCGCATGCCGAAGGTGATCGAAGAGGTCACCAAGTTCTTTGGCAAAGAGCCGCACAAGGGTGTGAACCCGGACGAAGTCGTTGCCATGGGCGCGGCCATTCAGGCCGGTGTTCTGCAGGGTGACGTCAAAGACGTGGTTCTGCTGGATGTAACCCCGCTTTCGCTGGGTATCGAGACGCTGGGTGGCGTGTTCACCCGCCTGATCGACCGCAACACCACGATCCCGACGAAAAAGTCTCAGGTCTTCTCGACCGCCGAGGACAACCAGAATGCTGTGACCATCCGCTGTTTTCAGGGTGAGCGCGAAATGGCTGCGGACAACAAGATCCTGGGTCAGTTCAACCTTGAAGATATCCCGCCGGCACCGCGCGGCATGCCTCAGATCGAGGTGACTTTTGACATCGACGCCAACGGCATTGTCTCGGTTTCGGCCAAGGACAAAGGCACCGGCAAAGAGCAGAAGATCACCATCCAGGCATCGGGTGGTCTGTCGGATGAAGATATCGACAAGATGGTCAAGGACGCCGAAGAGAACGCCGAGGCGGACAAGGAGCGCCGCGAGCTGATCGAGGCGAAGAACCAGGCGGAAAGCCTCATCCACTCGACCGAGAAGTCGATGGAAGAGCATGCCGACAAGGTCGACCCGACCACCATCGAAGCCATCGAGCTGGCGATTGTCGCGCTGAAGGACGAGCTGGAAACCGAGAATGCCGACAAGATCAAGTCAGGCATTCAGAACGTGACCGAAGCCGCCATGAAGCTGGGCGAAGCCATCTACAAAGCGCAGTCTGAAGAGACCGAGGATGAGCCTGCGGCGGCGGATGCTGCTCCGGCTGGTGAAGACGATATCGTCGATGCCGAATTCGAAGATCTTGACGACGAAAAGCGTAAGTAACGGGAAACCGGGCCAATTTGGGCCGGTCCGGTCACCGGGCCGGCCCGATTACGTTGCGGCAGAAGGAAATACTGATGTCAAAACGCGACTACTATGATGTGCTCGGCGTGTCCAAGGGCGCATCAGCGGACGAGATCAAGAAGGGCTTTCGAACGAAAGCCAAGGAATTGCATCCCGATCGCAACAAGGACAACCCGGATTCCGAGGCTCAGTTCAAGGAAGCGAACGAAGCTTACGATGTCTTGCGCGATGCCGAAAAAAAGGCCGCGTATGACCGTTTTGGTCATGCCGCGTTTGAAAACGGTATGGGCGGCGGTGGCCGTCCCGGCGGCGGATTTGGCGGGCAGGGCGATTTCTCCAGCGCCTTCTCGGACGTGTTCGACGACCTGTTCGGCGATTTCATGGGTGGTCAGCGCGGTGCTACCGGGGGTGGTCGACGGGCCGCGCGCGGGTCAGACCTGCGTTACAACCTGCGCGTAAGTTTGGAAGAAGCGTTCTCGGGCCTGCAAAAGACGATTAACGTGCCTGCTGCCGTGGCCTGCTCGGCCTGTGACGGCTCGGGTGCGGAAGGCGGGGTTGAGCCAACAACCTGCCCGACCTGTTCGGGCATGGGGAAAGTGCGGGCGCAACAGGGCTTTTTCACAGTTGAACGGTCGTGCCCGACCTGTTCGGGTCTGGGTCAGATCATCAAGAACCCCTGTAAGTCTTGCGGCGGTGCCGGACGCGTCGAAAAAGATCGCGCGCTGTCGGTCAACATTCCCGCCGGTGTGGAAACCGGCACACGCATCCGTCTTGCGGGCGAAGGTGAGGCCGGGATGCGCGGTGGCCCACCTGGTGATCTCTACATATTTGTCGAGGTGTCAGACCACAGGCTGTTCGAACGCGACAGTGTGAACCTGTATTGCCGCGTTCCGGTCAGCATGGCCAAGGCAGCGCTGGGCGGCTCGATCGAAGTGCCCACCATCGACGGTGGCCGCGGTCGCGTGCAAATTCCGGCTGGCAGCCAGTCAGGACGTCAGATGCGCTTGCGCAGCAAAGGCATGCCCGCCCTTCGCGGCGGTGGCGTTGGCGACATGTTCATCGAACTGGCCGTTGAAACCCCAGTCAATCTGACCAGCCGTCAGAAAGAGCTTCTGCGTGAGTTCGACGATTTGGGCGAAGATAACCACCCGGAATCAAAAAGCTTTTTCTCTTCCGTCAAGACATTTTGGGACGGTATGAAGGGCTGAACCTGCACATCTGAACATCAAACAAAAGCCGGCCCGTTGAGGCCGGCTTTTGCATTTTATAAGTCCAGTTTAACCGCGATCTGCACCAAAATTGGCCCTTGATTCCCCCGCCATCCCCTGAGAGTGTCGCCCCAACCGTTGGGGTGCCCTGTTTGGGGGCTGAGAGGCGTGAACGCGCTAACCCATCGAACCTGATCCGGGCAATACCGGCGTAGGGAACGGTCTTATAGTGCTTAGACGTTTTCCATGCCCGTTGCCCATTTTGAACCGGAGCAACGACATGGCACCCATTGCCTTAACAATCGCAGGATCTGACAGCGGCGGAGGGGCTGGAATTCAGGCAGACCTCAAGGCAATGTCGGCGCTCGGCGTTTACGGGGCCAGCGTGATTACCGCCGTGACGGCGCAGAATACTCGCGCGGTTACGGCGGTGCATGGCATCCCTCTGGACGTCATTGCAGCCCAGATCGAGGCTGTTCTGACCGACCTGGATGTTGGCGCGATCAAGATTGGAATGCTGGCTACCCCTCAGATCATCCAATGTGTCGCAGACAGTATCGCAGATTTTGACGGGCCGGTGGTTTTAGATCCGGTCATGATTGCGAAATCCGGCGATGCCTTGCTGGCAGAAGAGGCGATCCAAACCCTGCGCGACGTATTGTTGCCACGCGCGACCGTGTTGACACCAAACCTGCCCGAAGCAGCCTGTCTGTTGGGCTCTGAGTCCGCGGACGGCTTCGAACAGATGATCGCACAAGGGCAAGATCTGTGTGCACTTGGCGCTGGCGCGGTTCTGATGAAGGGCGGTCACGGCAAGGGCAACATCTGCCACGACATATTGATCTCACATTCGGGCGTGATTGCTCAGTTTCAAGCGCCGCGCCGACGGACCCGCAACACCCACGGAACCGGCTGCACCCTGTCCTCATCCATAGCGGCCGGGTTGGCCAAGGACCTTTCGCTGACACAGGCCGTAGCCCAAGCACATTATTATCTGCAGGGCGCCATCGCACAGGCCGATGCCTTGAAAATCGGGCAAGGCCACGGGCCGGTGCACCACTTCCATCAGGTTTGGCCCGCGTGACCGTCTGGTCAGTCATCGGGGCAGGCGTGGCCGGGTTGGCCGTCGCGTCCGAGCTTGTCGCGCGCGGGGCCAAGGTTCAGGTGTTTGATTCTGGCGGTGCGCCGGGGCCGCATGGCTGCTCTTGGTGGGCGGGCGGAATGTTGGCACCTTGGTGTGAGTATGAAAACGCCGAGGAACCTGTCCTGCGTCTGGGGCAATTGGCAGTTGACTGGTGGGCTAAGCGCACTCAGGTCCACAGACGTGGCACACTGGTTGTTGCTAACCCACGGGACCTGCCGGATCTGCGCCGTTTCGCCCGCAGAACTGAGAGGTTTTTCAAAGTTGGCGCCGACGAAATTGTTGAATTAGAGCCTGATCTTCACGGTTTCGGAAAGGGTCTCTACTTTGATGCCGAGGCCCATTTGAACCCGCGACAGGCCTTGCTGGATCTGTCACGCCAGCTTCAGAATCTCGGCGTTGAATTCCACCATGTGCGTGCGCCGACAGGGCTGGACAACGCCATTGATTGCCGGGGTCTGCGCGCGCGCGAAAACCTGCAGGACTTGCGCGGCGTGAAGGGAGAGATGCTGGTGATCCGGTGCCCAGACGTGACACTGACCCGGCCTATTCGCCTGCTTCATCCCCGGATGCCGCTGTATATCGTTCCACGCGGCGACGGCGTCTACATGCTGGGCGCAACAATGATCGAATCCGAGGACAGCAGCCGAATTACCGCACGCTCGATGCTTGAGTTGTTGAGCGCAGCCTACGCCCTGAACCCCGCCTTTGGTGAGGCTGAAGTGTTGGAAATCGGCGTCGATCTGCGCCCCGCTTTCCCCGACAACCTGCCGCGTATTCGGCGGCTGGGACGGACAATTTACGCAAATGGCCTTTATCGCCACGGCTACCTTCTGGCCCCTGCACTGGCAATGGGCGTGGCCGACCTGGCGTTGGACAACAAACATTCGGAGATGGTTGATGAAGATCGTACTTAACGGCGAGATGCGCGAGGTGCAGGCCGGAACTCTTGCCGACCTTTTGCAGGAATGCGGGTTTTCAGGACGGGTGGCGACGGCTGTGAACGAGGGTTTTGTGCCCTCGAGCCTGCGCAAAGCCCGCAAAATCAGGGATGGCGATCGGATCGAAGTCGTCGCCCCGATGCAGGGGGGCTGAGTGATGAAGACGTTCTATGGCACACCTCTGTCGAACCCGTTGATGCTGGGCACCGCGCAATATCCAAGCCCTGCAATCTTAGACCAGGCATTTCGGAACAGCGGGGCCGGTGTGGCCACTGTGTCCTTGCGACGCGAAGCTGGCGCAGGGCAAACCTTTTGGCAGATGGTCCGCGACCTGAGCGTTCATATCCTGCCCAACACAGCAGGTTGCCATACGGTGAAAGAGGCTGTGACCACCGCCCATATGGCGCGTGAGGTGTTTGACACCAAATGGATCAAGCTCGAGCTGATCGGACATACCGACAGCCTGCAGCCCGACGTGTTCCAACTGGTCGAGGCCGCGCGCATCCTGAGCGAAGACGGGTTCGAGGTTTTTCCGTACACCACGGACGACCTGGTAGTGGGCGAACGCCTGCTGGCGGCAGGGTGTGAGGTTTTGATGCCTTGGGGAGCTCCGATAGGCTCGGGCCGTGGTTTGAACAACGAATACGCCCTGCGCGCAATGCGCGCTGAGTTTCCCGAAATACCCCTGGTGATTGACGCTGGTATCGGCCTGCCCAGCCACGCCGCACATGCGATGGAGCTTGGGTATGATGCCGTTCTGCTGAATACCGCCGTAGCGCGGTCCGGAGATCCGGCCGCAATGGCCAAGGCGATGAAGCTGGCCATCGAAGCCGGGCGATTGGCCTATCAGGCCGACCCGATCGAAGCGCGCGATATGGCCGAACCCTCGACCCCCGTTATCGGAAAGGCGTTTTTGTCATGAACCTCGACCGGTTTTATCCAATCTTCGACCATTCCGACTGGCTGCGCCGGATGCTTCCCTTGGGCGTGAAGCTGGTTCAGCTCCGGATCAAGGACCAGCCGGAAAAGGTCGTACACGAACAGATCGCGGTTTCGCGGGATCTGTGCCGCGTGCATGGGGCTGTTCTGGTGGTGAATGACCATTGGCAGGTTGCCATTGAGGCGGGCTGTGACTGGATTCATCTGGGACAAGAGGATCTGGATGATGCGGATCTGAAGGCGATCCGACACGCAGGGCTGAAACTGGGTGTCTCGACCCATGACGATGACGAGCTTGAGCGTGTTCTGGCCATGAACCCTGAATATGTCGCGCTGGGGCCGGTCTACCCAACGATCCTGAAAAAGATGAAATGGGAACAGCAGGGCCTTCCTCGGGTCACCGAATGGAAAGCGCGGGTAGGGGATATCCCTTTGGTCGGTATTGGCGGGATGAGCGTCGCGCGCGCGCCGGGCGTGTTGCAGGCTGGGGCGGACATTGTCTCAGTCGTGACAGACATCACCTTGAATGCAGACCCCGAGGCCCGCGTACGTGCGTGGATCGAGGTCACCAGATGAGCCGCTACGCCCGTCAGATGATCCTGCCTGAGGTCGGCGCGCGTGGTCAGGCTCGCCTGTCCGACGCTCGGGTTCTTGTGGTGGGGGCCGGGGGGCTGGCAGCGCCGGTTTTGCCTTTGCTGGCTGGTGCTGGGGTGGGATATTTGACCATCGTAGACCCCGATGAAGTCGCCCTGTCGAACCTCCATCGCCAGACCTTGTTTGCCGAGCGGGACTGCGACCGCCCTAAAGCCGAAGTCGCGGCTGAACGGTGTCAGGCCTTAAACTCTGAAATTACGATCTCCGCGAAAAATAAGGCTCTAACTAATTTAAATTCGCAACGTTTTGTCTCACAAGCCGACGTCATTCTCGATTGCGCAGACAGTTATGCCGCAAGCTATACGCTGTCGGATACGTGTCGCGCGCTTGGCAAACCGTTGATAAGCGCTTCGGTCCTGGGGTTGTCGGGTTACGTCGGCGGTTTCTGCGGCGGTGCCCCATCTTTGCGGGCGGTTTTTCCGGACGCGCCGGGCAGTGGTGCAAGTTGTGCCACCGCTGGTGTGTTGGCTCCGGTCGTCGGAATGATTGGCGCGATGCAGGCACAAATGGCGCTGAGCGTTATTCTCGGGCTGGACCCTTCGCCTTTGGGGCAGATGGTTCAGTTCGATGCCCGCACGATGCGAAGCACAACGTTCCGCTTTAACGATGCGCCTGAACCCAGCCATCACTTCCCATTTGTGTCGACCTGCCAACTGACCGCAGATGATCTGATCATCGAGTTGCGCAGCCCGGATGAGGCCCCTGAACCCATTCATCCCAAAGCGCTCCGCGGGTCTTCTGAATTGATAGAAATTGAGCCTAACAAAAGTAAAAGGCTGGCATTTTGCTGTTCCACCGGCCTGCGTGCGTGGCGTGCTGCCGAAAAATTGCAACCGGATTGGCCGGGCGAGATCGTTCTCGTCGCGGCCTCAACCTCGTGAACGAAAAGGATACGCGAGATATGAAAAAGCTGATGACAGCAATTGCCCTGCTGGCCGCCGCGCCGGCCTGGGCCGAAGACAAGATGACCGTTCTGCTGGACTGGTTCGTTAACCCCGACCACGGGCCCATCATCGTGGCGCAAGAGAACGGATACTTTGCTGATGAGGGGCTGGAGATTGAGATTGTGCCACCCGCGGATCCATCGGCCCCTCCGCGTCTGGTTGCCGCCGGGCAAGCTGATCTGGCGGTGTCCTACCAGCCGCAACTTCACCTGCAAATCCATGAGGGCCTGCCGCTGAAGCGCGTCGGTACCTTGGTCGCGACGCCGTTGAATTGCCTGCTGGTGCTTCAGGACGGTCCGATCAAAACGCTCGCCGACCTCAAGGGCAAAAAAATCGGCTTCTCGGTCGCGGGAGTGGAAGAGGCCGTGCTGGGCGCCATGCTGAACACCCATGATGTCGCGCTGGACGATATTGAGATGGTCAACGTCAACTTCTCGCTGTCGCCCTCGCTGATGACGGGACAGGTGGATGCGGTGATCGGGGCCTTCCGGAACTTTGAGTTGAACCAGATGGATATCGAAGGCGTTGCGGGTCGCTGTTTCTACATCGAGGAGGAAGGCGTACCGTCCTATGACGAGCTGATCTATGTCGCCAACCCCGACACGATGGATGCCGACAAGGTCGCCCGTTTCCTTGCGGCGACCGAAAAGGCGACCCAGTTCATCGTCAACAACCCCGAAAAAAGCTGGAAAATCTTTGCGGCCACCTCACCCGAATTGCAGGACGAACTGAACGCGCGCGCATGGGTGGATACACTGCCCCGTTTCGCGCTGCGCCCGGCGGGCTTTGATGCAGGTCGCTATGCCCGTTTCGAGGCTTTCCTCAAAGACAGCGGCATGATCGACAGCATCAACCCGGTCAGCGACATCTCAGTAGATGTGACCGTTCAATGAGCGACTATGGCAAAGCATTCGCGCTGATGCGCGATGCCGCGCAGGGGCCGTGGCAGGATTACACCCGCCACGCCTTTGTCGAAGGCATGAAGGATGGTTCTCTGCCGCGGGCGGCGTTTCTGCACTATCTGCGGCAGGACTATGTGTTCCTGATTCATTTCTCGCGCGCCTGGGCGCTGGCGGTGGTGAAATCGGAAACGCACGCGGAAATGTTGGCCGCTTCGCGTACCGTGAACGGGCTGATCAGCGAAGAGATGAAGCTGCATATCGGAATCTGCGAGGCCGAAGGCATCCCGCAATACCAGCTGTTTGCCACCCGGGAACGCGCTGAGAACCTCGCCTATACGCGGTTCGTACTTGAGGCCGGCTACAGCGGCGACCTGCTCGACCTTCTTGCGGCGCTTGCACCTTGTGTGATGGGGTACGCTGAGATTGGCACAAGACTGGCGGCCGACGCTACGTCTGACACCTATCGCGATTGGATCACCACCTATGCCAGTGATGATTATCAAGGTGCCTGCGTGGCGGTTGGGGAGTTGCTAGATTCGGCTCTAACAGCGCGTGTTAGCGAAAATTTCGAAGCATCCCCGCGTTGGAACCGGTTGTGCCACACCTTCCGTACCGCGACCGAGTTGGAGGTCAATTTCTGGCAAATGGGCTTGACCCCATGACTCCAGCCCCCGATCTGACCATCCGTGGTTCGGCCGCGATTGGCGACGCGTTATTGTTCGCGCCGTTGACCCTGACGCTAGCGGCAGGGCGGTGGACGTGTCTGCTGGGTGGATCGGGGGTCGGCAAAACCACCATTCTGCGCCTGATTGCTGGCTTGGACACGGGCGCAGATTTCACAGGCCAGATCACCGCCAGTGACAGGCAACCTGTACCGGAGCAGGTTGCATATATGGCGCAGGACGATCTGTTGTTGCCCTGGGCGACTGTGGCGCAGAACGTCCTGCTGGGTGCGCGGTTGCGCAGAGAAAAGCCAGACCTGAACCGCCGTGATCAGCTGATCGAACGGATGCGCCTGCAGGACCATATGGGCAAGAAGCCTGGCGAACTCTCTGGTGGGCAACGTCAACGGGTGGCCCTGGCCCGCACGTTGATGGAAGATCGGCCCATCGTTTTGTTGGATGAGCCGTTCTCGGCGCTGGACGCCCGCACCCGCGCGGATATGCAGGACCTTGCGGCCGAAGCGTTACAGGGCCGAACTGTTCTGCTGGTCACTCACGATCCGGGCGAGGCTGCGCGGTTGGGTCAATCCATCTTGGTCATGACGCAGAACGGCATAACGCCTTGCCACCCCCCGCATGCACCGGCCCCCCGCAGCGTCGACGATCCGGAAACGCTTGAGGCGCAGGGCGCGTTACTGCGCCTGTTGCGTGAGGATGCGGCATGAAACTGTTGTCAGCACTTGCCGCGACAGTATTTGCATTGGCGGTCTGGCAAGGGATCGTCTCTCTGACAGACCTACCGAAGTTCATTCTTCCCGGCCCGGTTTTGGTGGCCGAGACCTGGTGGCAGAATCGCTGGATTATCGCGGAAAACACATGGGTCACCGCGGTCGAGGTTGTCATCGGCCTGGCCTGCGGTACGGTTTTGGGGGTCCTTACAGCGCTGCAACTGGCCAATTCCCGTGTTGCGCGGGTGCTGGTGCAGCCGATGTTGGTGTTTACACAGGCGTTGCCGGTTTTCGCGCTGGCGCCTTTGCTGACCCTTTGGCTGGGCTATGGCCTGTGGTCCAAGGTCGCAATGGCGGTGCTGATCATCTATTTCCCGATCACTTCGTCCTTTTTCGACGGGTTGATGCGAACGCCGCCCGGATATCTTGATCTGGCGCGAACCATGCAGGCCGGCCCGCGCGCCGTGTTGTGGCACATTCGTATTCCCGCAGCCTTGCCCTCACTGGCGTCCGGAATGCGGCTGGCGGCCGTCTATGCTCCGATCGGAGCGGTGATCGGCGAGTGGGTCGGGTCGTCGCAGGGGCTGGGGTACTTGATGCTGCTGGCCAATGGACGGGCAAAAACCGACCTGATGTTTGCTGCGATGCTGACGCTGGGAGTGTTCTCGATCCTGTTGCATCTAACCGTTCGACGGGCAACCGCACGCATCGCGGGTGAGACGCGTTAACCATTCAGAAACCGATTCTGACGCACGGTGGTCCCATGACTCAGGACGCCTTTGCCGAAGCCCCGATGTTGTTTGAAACGGACGAAGCCCCGGTGCAGCCGCTGCCGGCGGGTCGCTTGCCGTCGTACATCAAAGATCACCGCAAACGCCTGCGCGAGCGGTTCATGTCTGGTGGGTCGGCGGCAATGCCGGATTACGAATTGCTGGAACTTGTCCTTTTCCGCTCGATCCCCCGGCAGGACGTAAAGCCACTGGCGCGGGCGCTCATGGACACGTTCGGCGATTTTAATCGCGTTCTGACTGCGCCGGAGGAGCGGCTGCGGCAAATCAAAGGCGTGGGGGATACTGTGATCACCGACCTGAAAATCCTTGAGGCTTGTGCGCATCGGATGGCGCGTGCGCGGGTAATGCAACGGCACGTCGTATCAGGCTGGGACGCATTGCTGGATTATTGCCAAACGACGATGGCCCATCGTGAGACCGAGCAGTTCCGCGTGTTCTACCTGGACCGAAAGAACGTCCTTATCGCGGATGAAGAACAGGCCAAAGGCACCGTGGACCACGTTCCCGTTTATCCGCGAGAGGTCGCCAAACGCGCGCTGGAGCTGAATGCCTCGGCGCTGATCTTGGTACACAATCACCCTTCAGGAGATCCGACACCGTCGCAATCGGATATCGATATGACCAACCGAATTCAGGATGCCTGCGTTGCGCTGGGCCTGACGCTGCATGACCATCTGATTATTGGCAAATCGAATGAGCTGAGCTTTCGGTCCGAGGGCTATCTGTAAGGGTTACTGAACCCAGACCTCGACCCTACGATTGACTTTGCGGCCCCAGTCCGTGTCATCACAGGCCATGGGCATTGCCTCGCCAAATGCGTCCACGGCGATTTCGACATTATCGGGAATGGCTGTTTCTACCGCCGACAGCACCGCGTTGCGCACGGTCTTTGCCCGCAGCAATGCGATCCTTGCATTGGCTGAAGCAGCGCCTTCGCCGTCGCTAAAGCCCACAAAAGTCAGTTTACGGGCGTCGATAGCCCCGGTTTCCAGAGCATGGGCCAGTTGCCGGATGTTGGAACGTGACTGCGCATCGGGTCTTGATGAACCGGCCTCGAACCGGAACGACAGCGACAGGCGCGATTGCGGGCGAAGCTTGTCGATCATGCGCTGCAATTCTTCCAGCCCAACCTCGGCACCACCTGAAACCACTGCATTGGCCAGACGATCACCTTGCAGCCCGATCCGCATGGTTTCGGGTTCTTGATCCACAAATCCGGCATCGCGGATCGCCATCTGTGCCTCGGTGCTTTGCGAATAGGCCAGGAATTGCCGCGCTATGCGGGGCAGGCGGATTTCCGGCAGATACAGGAACATCGGCGATGTCAGCGGATAGTCCTCGGTCTTTATGGATTGCCGCGTGGCGGTCAACGCGTGACCACAACCGCCGGTCAGAGGCAGGCCTCGGGCAGCCCCGACTTCGGCAAGACTGGCGATACCGATGGCAAAGGGGTCATCAGCGACAGCGCGCACCAGATCGCTGCTACGGGTGTGACGGATAACTCCCTCGGCCAGCGTGGATTGAGCGGGGGCCAGCAGCCGATCCTCAATCCCTTGTGCCAAACCTGAACCGGTGTCTGGTAAGTGCAGGGAAACGGGCGCATCTGGGCCTCCTAGTTCAGACCAATTCTCGATCTCTCCGGAAAACATGCGCACCAGTTCTGCGGGCGAAATTTGCCGCACCGGGTTTTCCCGGGCCACGATTGGGACCAGCGCGTCCAGCGCGATGACCCGAGACCGCCTTGCATCTGCCAGATCACCGAGACCGGCGGCCTGCACTGCCTCTTGTTCCGACGGGCGAATTTCACGCAGCGCCATGACGATATCGGTCTCATCGGCGATCAGATCCGCAAAGCCGCCGCCTGTGTTGCTGGGGGCGAAATAGAACCGCCCCAATGGCGCATCGCGCCCGGTCTGGTGAAGTTCATAGGTGAATGCGCCCGAATCCAAACGCTGCGGCGTCGCCGACATCCCCTCTTGCTGGGCGAAACTAACGATCAGAGCCGGCAGCACCTTTTCCGCCATGACGGCCGAGCCAGAGAACCGAACCTCGGCCACGAAATCCGTAAGGCTGGGGCAGGCGGGTCCTTCGCAGGTGACACCGGACCCATCCACGGTCAGCTCCCCAAACTGAGTATCTACGCGATAGAACTCGCCATCAAAGCTCAGCAGGTTGCCGGTGACCTCGACCTTGCCGTCTTGCGAGGTCAGCGTGATATCCTGTGCTTGCACATAGGACGCCAGAGTCACAGAAATCAGTGTAGCCACTGCCACACGAAAAAATGTCATAAGAAAGTCGAGCCTGCCTGCGGTTTAATTTGCCGCGATTGTCAGGTCTTGGAGCAGATTATTCAACACCAGAAAATCACCGGCTTGTGCGCAATCCGGCATGGGCAGCGTCAAATCGCGCGACCGCAGGCGGCGATCGCCACGCAGCTCGAGCGATTGAACGGCCAAATCCCGGCCGCAATTTGCTTCGGTCACTTCAGCTTCGACCGTCAATTCGATCGAACCGGTCTGACTGGCTTCGCCTGCAGGGAAAGAATAGATTTCGATATTCTGCGCGTCGCCGAATGCCTGTTGGCCTAAATGCACGACTTTGCCCGCACCTTTCGCGTCAGGGTCCGACGATACATGTCCCGCGGTTCCATAGCTGGCCCCAAATTCCAGTGCATGGATCTGCAGGTCTGTCTCGCCCTGCCATTGCAGGGCGATGCGGTTGTAGTTGGCCAGGTCGGGGATGTGAGTGGTGGCTACGGTCCCGGTCTGATCATCTACCGAGATCAGAAAGATCGCATATTCTGACAGGGCCGGGATCGTCAGATCCAAAGCGCCGTTTTTGTCCGTTCGTTGCGTAACTGTTAGTCCGCTGTGATGGATTTCGATCCGTTCATTGCCGTGGCAGGGGGCTTTGACGGTCAGGCGCGCCGCAGCGCCGGGAACGGCTTTGGCGCGGGCACTGAGAGTGCAGCTTTTCCGATCAGAGGGGGTCGATCTGGTGGGTTGCAGGGCGCGCCGCGATGTCTTGATGTCGGTGGTTGCATCAGTGGCCGGAAGCGAGGAGGTCAGAACAATTCCTTCCAGCCCGGCAATCACCGAGGACTGATTGGCGGCAGCCACAGTTACAGGAGCCTGCGCGCCATCCGATTGCGCTGGCGATCCATTTTGCATCAGGTAACCAATGGCCAAGGCACAAGCGACGGTGCCGCCAGTGGTCACGTAATTCTTTATTACAAACAAAACACCCTCCCCAGTTGAAGGAGCGAGTCGCATCCTGAAGTTGAATCACGGCCAATATGTGGCCGTGAAACGGACTCAATGTGTTCTGATCAAGGTGACGTCAGGTCAGCCGGCCGTGGCAATGTTTGAATTTCTTGCCCGATCCACACGGGCAGAGATCGTTGCGCGACGGGTTCCCCCAAGTTGAAGGATCGTCTTCGACAAAGCCGGGGCGTGAATCGCCCGATGCCTGGGCTTCGGCCAGTGCTTCGGCCTTGTCGGTGGCTTGATCCACCGCCTGTTGTGCCTGTGCTTGCTGTGCCTGCATCTGGGCCAGCATTTCGCGCTGTTCCTCTTCGGTCAGCGGACGGACGCGCGACAATTGCTGAGTCACGGTTTCGCGCAGACTGTCGAGCATGGATTCAAACAGTTGGAAGCTCTCGTTCTTGTATTCATTCAGCGGGTCGCGCTGGGCGTAGCCGCGGAATCCAACGACCGAGCGCAGATGTTCCAGCGTAAGCAGATGCTCGCGCCATTTGCCGTCGATGGTCTGCAGCAGAACCTGCTTTTCGATGTTGCGCATATTCTCGGGACCAAAGGCTGCGGCTTTCTGCGCCATCATCTCGTCTGCGGCATTGACCAGACGTTCACGCACCTGTTCGTCATCGACGCCTTCCTCGGCGGCCCAGTCTTGTACGGGCGCGTCAATGGTCAGCTTTTCCTTGATCGCGTCATGCAGACCGTCCGTGTCCCACTGATCGGCATAGGTTTTTGGCGGCATGTATTCGTCGATCAGATCGTCAATCACCTGTTCGCGCATGTCCGAGACGATCTCGGACAGGTCATCGGTCGACATGATCTCGCGCCTTTGGCTGAACACCACTTTACGCTGGTCATTCATCACGTCGTCAAATTTCAGAACGTTCTTACGCATGTCAAAGTTGCGACCTTCGACCTTGGACTGCGCACGCTCCAGCGACTTGTTCACCCAAGGATGAACAATTGCCTCACCTTCTTTCATGCCCAGCGTAGTCAGAACCTTGTCGAGCCGTTCCGAGCCAAAGATGCGCATCAGGTCGTCTTCGAGGCTCAGGTAGAACACGGTACGGCCAGGGTCACCCTGACGGCCTGAACGACCGCGCAGCTGGTTGTCGATCCGACGGCTTTCGTGACGTTCGGATGCCATGACGTAAAGGCCACCGGCCGCCAGCACCTTTTCCTTTTCCTCGGTATGGCGCGCTTCTTCCGCAGCGCGCAGCTCGGCAGGATCGGCCTCGGGGTTTTCGGCCAGGGCCTGCAGCACCTTCATCTCGACATTGCCGCCCAGCTGAATGTCGGTGCCGCGGCCAGCCATGTTGGTGGCAATGGTCACCGCGCCATACCGGCCAGCATCGGCCACGATCTGTGCCTCTTGCTCGTGCTGGCGGGCGTTCAGAACGTTATGTTCGATGCCTTCCTTTTGCAGCAGCTGGCTTAGCAGTTCGGATTTCTCGATCGAGGTGGTGCCCAAAAGAACTGGCTGACCCTTTTCCTGCGCTTCTTTGGTCTCGTTGATCATCGCGCCGTATTTCTCACCGGCAGTGCGATAAACCTGATCGTCTTCGTCAAGACGGGCAATCGGCCTGTTGGTCGGAACCTCGACCACGCCCAGACCGTAGATTTCGGCGAATTCTTCGGCCTCGGTCAGAGCGGTGCCGGTCATGCCGCCCAGCTTGTCATACAGGCGGAAGTAGTTCTGGAAAGTCACACTGGCCAGCGTCACGTTTTCAGGCTGAATC
This sequence comes from Ruegeria sp. A3M17, assembly GCF_003318255.1. GTDB lineage: Bacteria > Pseudomonadota > Alphaproteobacteria > Rhodobacterales > Rhodobacteraceae > Ruegeria. The sequence goes on along the minus strand of NZ_QOCF01000028.1, from coordinate 352,096 downwards.
TGGACGCCTTCCTTGGCTTCGATGGCCTGATGCAGGCCTTCGGACAGGCGACGCCCGGGCATCATCCGGCCAGTGAATTCGTCGATCAGAATGACGTTGCCGTCACGGACGATGTAGTCCTTGTCACGCGTAAACAGCTTGTGCGCGCGCAGACCCTGGTTGACGTGGTGCACAACTGTGGTGCTTTCCGGGTCATACAGCGAATGGCCTTCCGGGATCAGACCGTTGGCGTTCAGCTGTTGTTCCAGGAACTCGTTGCCCTCATCGGTGAAGGTCACGCTCCGGGACTTTTCGTCCAGCGTAAAGTGATCATCGCTCAACGACGGGATCAGGGCGTCGATGGCGGTGTACAGATCCGAGCGGTCCTCGGACGGGCCCGAGATGATCAATGGCGTCCGCGCCTCGTCAATCAGGATCGAGTCGACCTCGTCCACAATCGCGAAATTGTGGTACTTTTGGTAAATCTGATCCAGCTCCGCCTTCATGTTGTCGCGCAGATAGTCAAAGCCCAGCTCGTTGTTGGTGGCATAGGTGACGTCACAGGCGTAGGCGGCTTTTTTCTCGGCGTCCGGCTGACCCGACCAGATCACGCCGGTGGTCATGCCAAGGGCACCAAATACCTTGCCCATCCATTCGGCGTCACGCTTGGCCAGGTATTCGTTTACCGTTACCACGTGCACGCCCTTGCCGGTCAGCGCGTTCAGGTAGGCGGGGAAAGTGGCAACCAGCGTCTTGCCCTCACCCGTTTTCATTTCCGAGATGTTGCCTTGATGCAGGAACGCGCCGCCCATCAGCTGCACGTCAAAGGCGCGCAGACCCAGCGCGCGTCTGGCAGCTTCGCGAACGTTGGCAAAAGCTTCTGGCAGCAAGTCGTCCAGCGCCTCACCTTCCAGCGCGCGTTTGCGCAGTTCGGCGGTCTTTTCGATCAGGCCCTCATCGGACAGCTTTTCGAACTCAGGTTCCAGCGCATTGATCTTTTCGACCAGCGGGCGGGTCGCCTTGATCTTGCGGTCGTTCGGTGTTCCGAACACCTTTTTGGCGAGCGTTCCGAGTCCCAGCATGTTCACTCCAGCGGATCTGTTCTTGTCTTGGTTGCGACAGGCTTGCCCACCTTGCTTGCAACCCATAGATACGGGGGATGAAAGGCGGCCCTGTCCAAGGCTTCAAAGCGATGTAAGCGGCAGGTCCCAGAGTGTCAACGCCACGCCCCGTCGCGGCAAAGAAATAGGATGATTCCATGCCCAAAGGCCTCACTTTTTTGCCATCGCTGGCTCTGGCTGCCGTGATGGCGATGCCTCTTGCCGCGGAAACCAAGCCGGACGCTGATACGGTTGTCGCCAATGTGAACGGGGATGAAATCACATTGGGTCACGTTATCGCATCCGTTGCAGCCCTGCCGCCGAATTACGCCGAGATTGAAGATGACGTTCTGTACGAATTCGTCATTGAGCAATTGATCCAGCAGCAATTGTTGGCGCAGCAGCAGGACGATCTGAACCGGCTGAACCAGTTGGGGCTGGAAAACGAAGGCCGGTCCATGCGGGCGGTGCAGACAGTAAATGCGTTGCTGGGCGACGTCGTGAGCGAAGAGTCAATTCAGGCGGCCTATGATGCGGAATTCGGCAACTTCGAAGGCGAAGATGAGTTCGACGCCAGTCATATTCTTGTAGCAACCGAAGAAGAAGCCAAGGAAATCAAAACTCTGCTGGATGACGGCGGCGATTTTGCCGAGATGGCCAAGGAAAAGTCGACCGGCCCTTCGGGTCCGAATGGCGGGTCATTGGGATGGTTTGGCAAGGGCCAGATGGTGCCGGAATTCGAAAACGCCGTTGTTGCGTTGGAAAAGGGCCAGATCTCGGATCCGGTGCAAACACAGTTCGGCTGGCACCTTATCATTCTCAACGACATGCGAAAATCCGAAGCGCCGGGGCTTGATGCCGTACGTGAACAGCTGACCCAGACCCTTCAGCAGGACGCGATTCAAGCCAAGATCGACGAGTTGACGCAGCGTTCGCAGATCGAACGCCCTGCTTTGGACGGTGTTGGCCCGGAAGTCATCCGTCAGATCGACCTGATTCAGGAGTAACCCCTGTGGCCACGATCACCAAGGTTTCGCCGCTCGCGCCAGCGGGTTTTCCCGAATTGCCTGCGATTGACGGTGTGCGTTTTGCCACCGTCGAGGCTGGCGTGCGTTATCAGGGCCGTACCGACGTGATGTTGGCGGTTCTGGATCCGGGCACATCTGTGGCTGGGGTGTTCACCCGATCGGCCACACGCGCAGCCCCCGTGCTGGACTGTCAGGACAAGATCGGCGGGTCCAGCGATGGGCCTGCGGCGATTTTGGTGAACTCGGGCAATGCCAATGCCTTTACCGGTCACTATGGCCAGACCTCGGTGGCCGAGGTCACACAGGCTGTGTCCACAGCGACCGGCGTTCCTGTCGAACGCGTCTTCACCTCATCCACTGGCGTGATTGGTGAGCCGCTGCCCCATGACCGCATCATGGCACAGCTTGAGGCGTTGAAGATGGGCCTCAGCCGACACGCGATCGAGGATGCGGCGCGGGCGATCTTGACCACGGATACCTTTCCAAAAGGGTCCAGTGTGCAGGTCGAGATTGACGGAAAAACAGTCTCTATTGCTGGGATTGCCAAGGGGTCAGGCATGATCGCGCCGGATATGGCGACGATGCTGGTCTACATCTTTACCGATGCACAGGTCGAACAGTCCGCGCTGCAGGCGATGCTGGGCGCGCAGACCGACAGGACGTTTAACTGCATCACCGTCGACAGCGACACATCTACCTCGGACAGCTTGTTGCTCTGCGCAACCGGGGCCTCAGGCGTGGACGCAACCGGCAACGCGGCGTTTGCCGAGGCGTTGGAGGGCTTGATGCTTGACTTGGCGCAACAGGTTGTGCGTGACGGCGAAGGTGCTACGAAATTTGTGGAAATTCGTGTGACCGGTGCCGCCTCGGACGCGGACGCCAAGGTGCATGGGCTGGCGATTGCCAACTCACCGCTGGTGAAAACGGCCATTGCTGGTGAAGACCCGAACTGGGGCCGGATCGTCATGGCTATCGGTAAATCCGGTGCCGCCGCTGACCGCGACCTGCTGAGCATTTCCTTCGGTGATATTCTGGTTGCCGAAAAGGGCTGGGTCAGCCCGAATTACCGTGAGGATGACGCCGCAGCCTATATGAAAGGTCAGGATCTGGTGATTGCGGTCGATCTTGGGCTGGGTGAGGGAAAGTCCACCGTTTGGACCTGCGACCTGACCCACGGCTATATCGAGATCAACGCGGATTATCGCTCGTGAAGACCTTACTGGTGTCTGCTGTCGCCCTGATCGATATCGAGGGCCGGGTGCTGCTGGCGCAGCGCCCAGAGGGTAAATCCATGGCGGGTCTGTGGGAATTCCCTGGCGGCAAGATCGAACCCGGCGAAACCCCCGAGGCCGCCCTGATCCGCGAATTGCACGAAGAACTGGGCATCGACACCTGGGCCTCATGCCTCGCCCCGCTGACCTTTGCCAGCCACAACTATGATGACTTCCATCTGCTGATGCCGCTGTTTGCCTGCCGCAAGTGGGCGGGTATCCCGCAGTCTAAGGAAGGGCAGGCGTTGAAATGGGTGCGGGCGAATGACCTGCGCAATTATCCAATGCCGGCGGCTGACGTGCCGTTGATCCCGATTTTGCGAGATTGGTTGTAGTCTTTAGATTTGGTGGTCGGGATATCCAATTTACACCACAAACACAGGTTCACCGTGGGCACGATATCTCGCAGTTAATTTGGTTAACGTCTTATGAATTTCCAGGCCGAAAAGAGCACTAAACTAACGCCCAGTGCCACGATTGGTCCCGCTGTGCGCAGATCGGTCATCATACAGCAAGTTCGATAGTGTTGCAGGAAAGTTTCGTCCCATTGCTCAAAACTACCATAGGTGAACGTCACTCCCTTTGCGATTTGGAGTACAACCCAACCAGCAAAAACGAATGATACTCCGAGTATTAGAGAAAGCCATTTCATACTCAACGTTTAGCTGTACCTCTGCGCCAGTCAAGAAGAAGGAAGTCACGCTTTTTATGTCCGAGCGTCAAAAGCTGTGAGATGCATTTCTTTTTGCATCTCGCACAGCCGCAACACCCCCTCCACGCCTGTTACAATTCGTAAGAATTGAGAAAACATCAGGAAAAAGTTGACGCTGATCTTTCCTGCGTCCCTTATCGGGGCATTGGCGTCCGGGGTTGTCCTCGGGTCAGCCGTTTCCGGCCCGGAGGAGGGGTCGGATGGGGAGGAGAAAGAGATTGGCTCAGACGCAGTCGGGCGCTGAAGGGATGCACTCTCTTCCGGCGCTGCTACACCGCAATGCGACCCGGTTCGGGGACGCCCCGGCCTACCGGGAAAAGGAATTCGGAATCTGGCAATGCTGGACCTGGGCCGAAACGGCCAGGGAAATCCGCTCGATTGCCCTGGGCTTTCTGGAACTTGGCGTCGCAAAAGGCGACCACATCGCAGTGATCGGGCGCAATCGTCCGGCGCATTACTGGTCGATGGTTGCGGCTCAGATGGTGGGTGCCGTGCCGGTTCCGCTGTATCAGGACGCAGTCGCCGAAGAGATGGCCTATGTTCTGGATCATTGCGGTGCGAAATACGTCGTCTGTGGTGATCAGGAACAGGTCGACAAGGTCATCGAGATTCAGGAGAACCTGCAACAGGTCAAACACATCCTCTACACCGACAAACGGGGGATGCGGAAATACGATCACTCCCAGATGAACGCGCTGGACGATCTGATGGCCGAAGGCAGCGCCGGGCACGCGCGCTTTGATGCCGAACTGGACCGTCGGATTGCCGATATCGAATACGACGGGACCTGCGTCATGCTGTATACGTCGGGCACCACGGGCAAACCCAAGGGCGTAGTGCTGTCGAACCGCAACGTGATCGAAAGCGCCAAGAACTCCGCCGAGTTCGATCATTTGAACCGGAACGAAGACATCCTGTCTTACCTGCCGATGGCCTGGGTTGGCGATTTTATCTTTTCCATCGGTCAGGCCTATTGGTGCGGCTTCTGCGTGAACTGCCCCGAAAGCGCCGACACGATGATGACGGACCTGCGCGAAATCGGGCCGACTTATTTCTTCGCTCCGCCGCGGGTTTTTGAGACTCAGCTGACCAATGTGATGATCCGGATGGAGGACGCTGGCAAACTGAAGCAACGGATGTTCCACTACTTCATGGCACACGCCAAGAAAGTGGGTGGCCTGTTGCTGGACGGTAAACCTGTGGGCTTTGGCGACCGCGTGAAATACGCGCTGGGCAATATGTTGGTCTATGGGCCGCTCAAAGATACGCTGGGTTATGGCCGCTTTCGCGTTGGCTATACGGCGGGTGAGGCTATCGGGCCGGAGATTTTTGATTTCTACCGCTCTTTGGGCATCAACCTGAAACAGCTTTATGGTCAGACCGAAGCGACCGTATTTATTACGGTTCAACCCGATGGAGAGGTGCGCGCCGACACCGTTGGTGTGCCTGCCCCGGATGTCGAACTGAAGATCGACGACAAGGGCGAAATCCACTACCGCTCACCCGGTGTGTTCGTCGAGTATTACAATAACCCGGATTCAACGGCCTCGACCAAAGATGCCGAGGGTTGGGTTGCAACCGGGGATGCCGGGTTCATCGAGGAAAGCTCGGGCCATCTGCGGATTATCGACCGCGCCAAGGACGTGGGCAAAATGGCCGACGGGTCGATGTTTGCTCCGAAATATGTCGAGAACAAGCTGAAGTTCTATCCCGACATTCTTGAGGTCGTTCTGTTCGGAAACGGCAAGGACCGCTGCGTCGCGTTTATCAATATCGACCTGACGGCCGTTGGGAACTGGGCCGAACGCAACAACGTGGCCTATGCGTCCTATCAGGAACTGACAGCGAATTCTCGTGTGTTAGAGACGATTTGTAGCCATGTCGAAGAGGTGAACAAGTCTGTTGCCGCTGATGAGATGTTGTCGGGCTGTCAGGTGCATCGCTTTGTGGTTCTGCACAAGGAACTGGATGCGGATGACGGTGAGATGACCCGCACGCGGAAGGTGCGTCGCGGATTTGTCGAGGACAAGTTCAGTGACATCATCGACGCGCTTTATGACGGTTCCAAGCAGGTCTCGACTACGACCGAAGTGACTTATGAGGACGGGCGAAAGGGTTCGATCAGCGCAACGCTTGAGATTATCGATGCACCGGTCGTGCCGGTTGCTCAGCACAAGGTGGCGGCGGAATGAGGGCCGGTCATGCGCCGCTCGACCTGCGGTCATCGCCCCGCCCGCCGTCCCGTTTTACCGCAAGTCAGGGAGTGACTGATGCTGGATAGCTCCGAAGGATATGTCACCGAAGATGGCCGCAAGATCGGCGGCGTGGTGATGGAAATGAAGAACATCACCCTGCGTTTTGGCGGTGTGGTGGCGATCAAGGATATCTCATTCGACATTCGTGAAGGCGAGATCCGCGCGATCATCGGTCCGAACGGGGCCGGTAAATCCTCGATGCTGAACGTGATATCCGGGTTCTATATCCCGCAGGAGGGCGAGGTCTGGTTCCATGGGGCAAAGCGTCCGCAGATGCGCCCTTATGAAGTTGCGCGGCAAGGTATTGCCCGGACGTTCCAGAACATTGCTCTTTTCGAAGGCATGAGCGTTCTAGACAACGTCATGACCGGGCGGCTGAACTATATGAAAACCAACCTCTTTCAGCAGGCCATGTGGAAGGGCAAGGCTGAGGCGGAAGAGGTTGAAAACCGCGAGGCGGTCGAGAAAATCATTGATTTTCTTGAGATTCAGCACATCCGCAAGACGCCGGTTTCCCGCCTGCCTTACGGGTTGAAAAAGCGGGTCGAGCTGGCCCGCGCGCTGGCCGCAGAGCCCAAGTTGTTGCTGCTGGATGAACCGATGGCGGGCATGAACGTTGAAGAGAAAGAGGACATGAGCCGCTTTATCCTCGACGTGAATGATGAGTTCGGCACCACCATCGCGCTGATCGAACACGACATGGGCGTTGTGATGGACCTGAGCGACCGGGTGGTTGTGATGGATTATGGCAAAAAAATCGGCGACGGCACCCCGGATGAGGTGCGCAGCAATCAGGATGTCATCGACGCCTATCTGGGGGTGAGCCATGACTGAGCAACTGACAGACATGAGGGGAGGCGCACATGCCTGATCAGCTGATTTTCGCGATGGAGGTTTTCCTCAACGGTCTTATGGCCGGCGTGCTGTACGCTCTGGTCGCGCTGGGCTTTGTTCTGATCTACAAGGCGTCCGGAATTTTCAATTATGCTCAAGGGGTTATGGCCCTGTTTGCCGCCATGACGCTGGTGGGGATCATGAACGGGCAGGTCCCGTTTGCCCACCTGATCAACGCGACCTTCGGGACGCATGCCCACAAATTTGGCTGGAATATACCTGCGTTTCTCGCAATCCTGATGACCATGGCAGTGATGGTTCTGCTGGCCTGGGCGGTGCAGCGGTTTGTAATGCGGCATCTGGTCGGGCAAGAGCCGATCATCCTGTTTATGGCGACCATCGGTCTGGCCTATTTCCTTGAGGGCGTGGCGGACCTGATGTGGGGATCCGAAATCAAGAAACTGGATGTCGGTCTGCCGCAGGGTATCAACCTTTGGATCGACGAGACCACGTTCAACATCTTCGGTTACGGCTTCTTTATCGACAATCTGGACCTTGTGGCGACGGTGATTGCCGCGCTTCTGGTGACCGCACTGGTTGCATTCAGCCAATATACCAAGCAGGGCCGGGCGATGCGCGCGGTGGCGGATGACCACCAGGCGGCTTTGTCGGTCGGCATCTCGCTGAACTTCATCTGGATTATGGTGTGGTCGGTTGCGGGTTTTGTCGCACTGGTTGCAGGCATCATGTGGGGTACCAAATCGGGCGTGCAGTTCTCACTGTCGCTGATCGCGCTCAAGGCGCTGCCGGTGCTGATGTTGGGCGGGTTCACCTCGATCCCCGGTGCCATCGTGGGTGGTTTGATCATCGGTGTCGGTGAGAAACTGTTCGAGTTCGCCATTGGCCCGTTGGTTGGCGGAGCGACTGAAAACTGGTTTGCGTACGTACTGGCGCTGATCTTCCTCGTGTTCCGGCCGCAAGGTCTGTTCGGTGAGAAGATCATCGAGAGGGTCTAGCGACATGACCAAGCTGATCGCCATCATCAACGTGATCGCATGGGCCGGGTTCTGGGCTTTTGGCTACATCGCGCTCACCTCGGACGATTTGACCGAAGGCCAGTTGGTAATTGCAGCAATTCTGGCTTTTGCCGGGCTCGCCATGGGCATCCTGGCCTACATGAAACTTGCGCGCGCCTCAGAGGCGAGCGGATATGCAAAAGGCTCCAAGCAGCTGGACGCCGAGGCCCGCAACCGGGCGCAGGAAGAATGGGGAAAGTAAGACATGTTTTATCGTGAGGCCGGGGATTTCAAAACCTCCTACACAGATGACAGCCAGACCTTTCCGATCAAGTTCGACCGGTATCGGTATTATGTCGTGCTGGCGGTGGCGTTTGGGATCATCCCGTTCATCATCAACGACTACTGGGCCAATGCGCTGCTGTTGCCCTTTCTGATTTATGCCATTGCGGCAATCGGGTTGAACATCCTTGTGGGCTATTGCGGGCAGGTATCCTTGGGTACTGGTGGTTTCATGGCTGTGGGCGCCTATGCCTGCTACAAGCTGATGACCTCATTCCCTGATGTCAGCATGTTCATCCATGTCATTTTGGCTGGCGGCATAACGGCCATTGTCGGTGTGCTGTTCGGCCTGCCAAGTCTTCGGATCAAGGGGTTTTATCTGGCGGTGGCCACGCTGGCGGCGCAGTTCTTCCTTGTGTGGCTGTTTAACCGGGTGCCGTGGTTCTACAACTATTCGGCCTCGGGTCAGATCAACGCGCCGGAACGGGATGTGTTCGGCATCATCATCACTGGTCCGAATGCCCCTGCTTGGGCCACATATATGTTCTGCCTGATCTTTCTGGCCTTCAGCGCCCTGATCGCACGCAACCTGACGCGCGGTACCACGGGCCGGACATGGATGGCGATCCGCGATATGGATATCGCGGCCGAGATCATCGGCGTAAACCCATTGAAGGCCAAGATGAGCGCATTTGCCGTCAGCTCGTTCTTCATCGGTATCGCGGGCGCGCTGTTCTTCGCGGTCTATCTCGGCGCGGTCGAGGTTGGCGAAGTCTTTGGTATCCAGAAATCGTTTCTGGTGCTGTTCATGATTATTATTGGCGGGTTAGGGTCTATTTTTGGATCTTTCGCCGGTGCAGCATTCCTTGTTCTGCTGCCGGTGGTCCTGAAAGTGGTGGGCGTCGACGTTCTGGGCTGGCCGACGGATATCGTGGCGCATCTGCAGCTGGTGATCGTCGGCGCGCTGATCATCATGTTCCTGATCCTGGAACCGCATGGGCTGGCGCAGCTTTGGCGTGTGGCGAAAGAGAAACTCAGACTATGGCCGTTCCCACACTAAGGGATCGGCCCAATGAAAAAACGGGCGGAACAAGCCTGAATGCAACATCGGACTAACCAAGGGAGGAGACACCCGATGAAATTGAAATTGGCAACCGCGGCGCTAAGCGCCCTGATGGCTGCAGGACCCGCTCTGGCGGATCTTGTGATCCCCGATCTGAGCTATCGTACCGGGCCTTACGCCGCTGGCGGCATTCCGTTCTCGGATGGCTATAACGACTATTTTACCCTGCTGAATGAGCGCGATGGTGGCATCGGTGGTGTTCCGATCCGGATGGTCGAATGCGAAACCGGCTACAACACCGAAAAAGGTGTGGAATGCTATGAATCCACCAAGGGCGAAGGCGCTTTGGTGTATCAGCCGCTATCCACAGGCATTACTTATCAGCTGATCCCAAAAGTCACCGCAGACGACATTCCGCTGCACACGATGGGATATGGCCGGACGTCGGCCAAGAACGGCGACGTGTTCAGCCATACCTTCAACTATCCGGCCAACTATTGGGACGGGGCCTCAGGCGCGGTCAATTATCTGCTTGAGGAAAACGGTGGCGATCTAAGCGGCAAGAAAATCGCGCTGGTCTATCACAACTCGGCCTATGGCAAGGAACCGATCCGCACCCTGGAAGAGCTGTCCAAGAAGCACGGCTTTGAACTGGTCGCCCTGCCGGTGGATCACCCGGGTCAGGAGCAGAAGTCTCAGTGGCTGCAAATCCGTCGTGATCGTCCTGACTATGTCCTGATGTGGGGCTGGGGCGTGATGAACCAGGTTGCGGTGCAAGAGGCTGCAAACATCCGCTTCCCGATGGAAAACTTCATCGGCATCTGGTGGTCCGGTTCTGAAAACGATGTGCTGCCTGCGGGCGAAGCCGCCAACGGCTACAAGGCGCTGACCTTCCACAATGTGGGCACGGATTTCCCGGTCTTTGACGATCTGCAGACGCACGTGGTCGATGCAGGCAAGGCCGCCGGTGCAGGCGATCAGGTTGGCACGGTTCTGTATAACCGTGGTCTATACGCAGCCGTCCTTGCTGCTGAAGCCATCAAGAAAGCGCAGGAAATCTCGGGCAATGCGGAAATCACTCCGGCCGAGATGCGCACTGGCATGGAAGCACTGGAGATGACCGAGGCGAAGATGGCTGAACTGGGCTTGCCGAACTTTGGTCCGACCTTCTCGGTGTCCTGCGAAAACCACGGTGGTGACGCCTTGGTTGGTGTGACGCAGTGGGATGCAGCGAACAAGACCTGGACGCTGATCTCGGACTTCAAGCAGACCGATGGTGAAGTGATCGGCGCGCTGATCGATGAAGATTCTGCGGCCTATGCAGCAGAAAACAACATTGAAGGGCGTTGCTGATACAGCGCTTTGAACAAACCGGGGCGGCGGTAGACCGCCGTCCCGAACCCCACACTCGCTTAAGGACACGCGCAGATGCTGGATGCGGCACAAACCACTGACACCAAGTCGGAAACCCTGCTTGAGGTCAACAATATCGAGGTGATCTACAATCACGTGATCCTCGTCCTGAAAGGCGTCAGCCTGACTGTGCCCAAGGGCGGTATCACGGCCCTGCTGGGCGGCAATGGCGCGGGCAAGACAACGACGCTCAAGGCGGTGTCGAACCTGCTGCATTCCGAGCGCGGTGAGGTCACCAAGGGTACGATCGAATACCGCGGCACCAGCGTGCATGAAAGCGATCCTGCCGATCTGGTGGAAAAGGGCGTCATCCAGGTGATGGAAGGCCGCCATTGTTTTGAACACCTGACGGTTGAAGAAAACCTGCTGACGGGCGCTTATACCCGCAAGGATGGCAAGGCCGCCATCCAGCAGGACCTTGAACTGGTCTACACATATTTTCCCCGCCTGAAGGAGCGCCGCCGGTCGCAGGCAGGTTACACTTCGGGTGGTGAGCAACAGATGGTTGCAATGGGCCGAGCTTTGATGTCCCGACCCGAAACGATCCTGCTGGACGAACCCTCGATGGGACTTGCGCCGCAGCTGGTCGAAGAGATTTTCGGTATCGTGAAGGACCTGAACGAGAAAGAAGGTGTTTCTTTCCTGTTGGCCGAACAGAACACCAATGTGGCTCTAAGGTTTGCGCATTACGGCTATATTCTGGAATCGGGGCGCGTCGTGATGGACGGTCCGGCGGCAGATTTGCGCGAAAATCAGGATGTGAAAGAGTTCTATCTGGGCATGTCTGACGAAGGCCGCAAAAGCTTCCGTGACGTGCGGTCTTACCGCCGCCGCAAGAGGTGGTTGTAAGCGAATGGAGGATCTGGCGATGACCTATTACGACGCTCTCGAAACCCGATCAGCCGACGAACGCTCCGCCGATCAGGCGCAGGCGCTGCGTACTCAGATTGACCGCGCCCTGTCCGCTCCGGGCTTTGCTGCGCATCTAGCCGATGCGGATACCAGCGCGGTGATTTCAGCCGACGATCTGGTCAAATTGCCGGTGCTTCGGAAGTCGGACTTGGCAGCGGCGCAAGCGTCGCGCCCGCCGTTCGGCGGGTTCACCGTCAAACCGGCCCGACATTTCCATCACGTGTTCCAGTCCCCCGGCCCGATCTATGAGCCGGGCAGTACGGATCATGATTGGTGGCGCATGGGGCGGTTTCTGCATGCCGCCGGCGTCGGACCCGGAGATATCGTGCAGAACTGTTTCGGCTATCACCTCACGCCAGCTGGTATGATTTTTGAGAGTGGCGCGCGCGCGGTAGGGGCCGCTGTGCTGCCAGCGGGTACCGGCCAGACTGAATTGCAGGTGACCGCGGCGCGTGATGTAGGCTGCACGTCCTATGCGGGCACGCCGGACTACCTGAAGGTCATTCTGGACAAGGCGGATGAGATGGGCGTGACCCTGAACTTCTCAAAGGCTGTTGTGGGCGGCGGCGCGCTGTTCCCATCTTTGCGTCAGGACTATGTTGATCGGGGGATTTCCTGCTTGCAATGCTATGCCACGGCCGATCTGGGCAATATCGCCTATGAGAGCGCCGCGATGGAAGGGATGATCATCGACGAACATGTCATTATCGAGGTCGTCACCCCTGGCACCGGAACACCGGTAGAGCCGGGTGAGGTGGGTGAGGTTGTCGTGACCTCTCTGAACCCTGATTACCCGCTGATCCGCTTTGCCACGGGTGATCTGTCTGCGATCATGCCGGGTGTCTCGCCCTGTGGGCGGACCAATCTGCGGATCAAGGGATGGATGGGTCGTGCGGACCAGACCACCAAGATTAAGGGCATGTTTGTGCGCCCCGAACAGGTGGCCGCTCTGGTCGATAAGCACGAGGAAATCGTCAAAGCCCGCGTCATCGCCGCCCGTCAGGGAGAGATGGACACGATGACCGTCCAGATCGAAAGCGCGGGAGGCGACGACATGGCATATGCCAAATCCGTAGTCGAGGTGCTGAAACTGAAAGGCGCAATCGAGGTTGTAACCCCCGGATCACTGCCGAAGGACGGTTTGGTGATCGAAGATCAGCGCGTTTACGAATGAGATCAAATTTTGTGAGGCGGAGTGTCCTGCGCCTCATATTCTTTAAGTTCATTTGGTATTCAGGACGCTGTTCACACTCAAGGGGCTACCTCCGTCGCGCAGCATTAAACCAACTGACATGCTGTACGCGGGGAAGGTTCTCCATGGATGGATACCCCATTTGAATTCATCCTTCGGAATTGAGCCGCCAATTAAATCCCCCTCCCCCTCATAACCGTAGGACGCCATCATCGTTTGCCTTGAGTATGTAATCGGCCTCGACATACGGAAGCCACTCGCTGCCATCCAACCTATCAATTTGTCGGCATCCGACAGTTTCTCGGCGACGGAAAGCAGACAGAAATCCAAGTCTTCCAGAAAGCGGATATTTTGCCAGTTCAGGGTCGAACTCTCCAAGTCTGTTGTGCCCGGCATCAGGCATTTTGTTGCAAATTCGGAGTCATCGCCTGTGTCCGCACCAGCGGATATACCTTGGCAGGCAAAAAGCGACACAAAGAGAAGCATTCTAAATATCATCAAACTGCCAGTTCTAAGCTCTGAGCTATACTGGACCTGAGCATCCGAAGCATCGCAAGTGTGGAATTCCTGCGCCAGCACGAGCTGCTGATTGACGGACCTGAAGATTATGCCTGACCTATTGGCGCTGGCAATTCCGACAAATTTAGTCGAAAAGGCAACTTATCACCAAGTGAAGATACCGTATGGCCGAAATCGACTATTCAGAACACGGAAAACGCAATCGCGGCGCGCTGGGCACCCGGTTGGTGGCCACTGTGGCCTATATGGTGGCAGCGGCTTGTCTTTTGCCGATGGTTGCGGTTGTTCTGGCAGCGGTGACGGGGGGTACGGAAACGGTCTCGCATCTGTTCGAGACGGTTTTACCCGGGTATGCACTTACAACCGTGATCCTTGTCGTTCTGGTGGCTATCGGCACGTTCTCTATCGGGGTTGGCGCGGCGTGGCTGGTGACGATGACGCGATTTCCCGGGGTGCGCTTTCTGGAAATTGCGCTGGTCCTGCCGCTGGCTTTCCCGGCCTATGTTCTGGCTTATGCCTATACGTTCATTCTGGATCACCCCGGTATTGTGCAGACCACGCTGCGCGACGTGACGGGTTGGGGGCCGCGCGATTATTGGTTCCCGGAAATCAGATCGACTGAGGGCGCGGCAGTGATGCTGATCCTAGTGCTCTACCCTTATGTCTACCTGCTGGCGCGGGCCGCGTTTCTGCAGCAGAGCGCCACCGCTTTTCTGGCCGCCCGTGCGCTGGGCAAAAGCCCGTGGTTGGCGTTCTGGCACGTGTCTTTGCCGATGGCCCGCCCGGCCATTGCCGGTGGTGTCCTGCTGGCGATCATGGAAACCATCGCCGATTTTGGCACGGTCGCCTATTTCGGCGTTCAGACATTTGCCACCGGTATCTACACAAGCTGGTTCTCGATCGGCGACCGGGCGGGTGCGGCGCAGTTGGCTTTGTGCCTGCTGGGTTTTGCGCTGGTCATGGCCGTGGCCGAACGGACGCAGCGCGGCAAGGCAAAGTACTATCAAGCGGGCAAAAGCCATGCGTCCCTGCCTTCGGCGCAGCTTAAGGGCTGGCAATCCGCAGCAGCCATAACCTTGTGCGCTATTCCAGTGGTGCTGGGGTTCTTGCTGCCGGTGTTTATCCTGATCCAGATGGGCCTGACCTCGGAACAAAACCTACTGTCGCGGCGATATCTCGGGTTCATTCAAAACTCGCTGACACTTGCAGGAGTGGCCGCCGTGGTTACGGTATGCGCCGCGATCTGCGTTGGGTTCTTTCAGCGCCTTCGCCCGGGTCGTGGATCATCGACCACAGGCTATCTGGCGCGGTTGGGCTATGCGGTGCCCGGCGGCGTGATCGCCGTTGGCCTGATGGTACCCTTCGCCAGATTCGACAACGCGCTGGATTCGTGGATGCGCCAGACGTTCGACGTCTCGACTGGTCTGCTGGTGACGGGTTCGATCTGGTTGCTGGTGGCGGCTTACATGGTGCGCTTTCTGGCGGCAGCGCTCAGCGCTTACGAAGGTGGGCAGAGCACAGTGCACGCCAATATGGATGCTGCGTCCCGGTCTTTGGGCCAATCGCCGCTGGGCACCTTGCGACGTGTGCATCTACCAATACTGACACCCTCGCTGCTGACGGCCTTGCTGATCGTATTTGTGGACGTGATGAAAGAGCTGCCCGCGACCTTGATCATGCGCCCATTCAACTTTGATACGCTTGCGGTCCAGGCCTATCGTCTCGCCTCGGACGAACGGTTGGAGGGGGCAGCGGTTCCCTCGCTTGTGATCCTAGCGGTTGGGCTTTTGCCGGTGATTCTGATCTGTCGGCAAGTTGGGCGGCGGTAGGACGAAACGATTCAAAATTACCACACCTGTTGGCACCGGACTTGATTCAAATGCGTTTTCCGGCAAGGCTGAGGGTATGAACATGCAGCCTCCCAGCCGGTTTTCTGCAAACTCGGCCCAGATGCCCGTCGCGTTCGACCGGCGCGAGATGTCACATATACTGTCTGTCTATGGCAAGATGGTCGCCGCCGGAGAATGGCGTGACTATGGCATTTCCAACCTGCGCGATATGGCGGTTTTTTCCATTTTCAGACGCACGGCAGAGCATCCGATCTACCGGGTCGAAAAACACCCTCGTCTGCGGTCTAAACAGGGGATGTATTCAGTGATCGGCATGGACGGGCGCATCCTGAAGCGAGGCCATGACCTGCGCACCGTGCTGCGTGTGTTGGAACGCAAGCTGATCCGGTCTGTCGACCTTGATTAGAGCCTTTTGTGGGTTGTTACGGGCCCGTCGCCCTGCTCCAGAATCCTTGTGATCGCCTGATCCATTGGCTCGAACGTCACGTCCATGTGGTAGGCGTTTGCATGAAGCAGCATGTTCTCGCCATAGACCCATGCCACGTGGCCTTTCCAGAATAACAGATCCCCGCGCTTGGCCGGCGTTCCGGCGGGCAGCGCCGTACCCAGTTCGCGTTCCTGAACGCCGCTATCACCGGGGGAAGGTATGCCGCAGGCCAGCAAACCGGCCTGGACCAACCCGGAACAATCAATACCGAAGCGACTGTTTCCCCCCCAAAGATAGGGTGTGCCCAGAAACAGCTCGGCCACCGCAACGGGATCGGTCAGGTGCGTTGCGCTGAGTTTGGCGTGAATCGCTGGAATGAACCCTAGTTCTGTTTCCAGAAACCTATTCTGTTCAGACAGCACGCATAATTTGCTGCCGAAACTCAGCGATACGCGGTCCCGGCTTTTCATGTCGGGCTGTTGATAGGCATGTGTCGCAGGTGCGGTGACCCAGTGGGTCTGTTGCGCCTCAGGCCCCAGTTGATCGGACCTGACCCAACCGGGATAGCCGTCCTTGTCCGAGGTGATTTGGCTCCACCCTTCGGTTTCGTCAACAACATCTACCGGGTCGCCATACAATAGCTGCCGGTCCCTGGGGCCACTCGGGCTGCGCAACAGATCGGCAACCGGGTTTATGATGCGCTTGCCCGTCATAGGTTCAGAATCTCGGGCAGGGCGGTCAGCAAGGCACGCGGCCCTTGGCCCAGCCCCCCTCTGCTGCGTCCGGGGGCCTTGCTGGGCTGCCAGGAATAGATGTCGAAATGCATATAGCGGCTGTCACCCACAAAGCGGCGCAGGAACAGGGCTGCGGTTATCGAGCCAGCAAATCCGCCGGAAGGCGCGTTGTCCAGATCGGCGATTCCGGGTTCGATCATCGCCTCATAGGGTTCATGGAAAGGCATCCGCCAGACCGGGTCGGCCGATTGCCCGCCAGCGTTGGCCAGCGCGTCTGCCGCGCCATCGTCATCGGTGTAAAAGGGCGCCAGATCGGGGCCAACCGCCACTCGCGCGGCACCGGTCAGCGTCGCCATCGAGATAATCAGGTCAGGTTCACCCTCATCCGCCAGCGCCAATGCGTCGGCCAGAACCAGCCGCCCTTCGGCGTCGGTGTTGTTGATCTCAACCGTCAGACCTTTGCGCGAGGTCAGGATATCCCCCGGACGGAAAGCATTCCCCGCGACCGAGTTCTCGACCGCCGGGATCAGCACGCGCAGTTGCACAGGCAGCTTTAGTGCCATGATCATCCGCGCCAAACCCAGCACATTGGCCGCGCCGCCCATGTCCTTTTTCATCAGAGACATCGAATTCCCTGGTTTCAGATTCAGCCCGCCAGTGTCAAAGCATACACCCTTGCCGACAAGGGTCAGTTTGGGCCCGGTGTTGCCCCATATCATCTCGATCAGGCGCGGCGCATGCACGGCGGCGCGTCCGACCGTGTGAATCAGCGGGAAATTTTGGTCCAGCAGGGCGTCGCCTTGAACCGTAGTGCATGTCGCGCCAAATTCCTGCGCCAAATCCTCGGCTGCGGCCTGCAGCTGATCCGGTCCCATGTCTGAGGCCGGTGTGTTGACCAAATCGCGGGTCAGCGCCTCGGCACTGGCCAGCGCCTCAATCCGCGCGGCATCAACACCTTCGGGTGCAACGAGTCGCGCCTTGGCAGGTGATTGATTGGCGTAACGGTCAAAGGCATATCCTGTGAGCAGCCAACCCAGGCACTCGTTGCTTAGCGCATCTGCGGGCACACCGGACGCTATGTGATAGGTTCCCTTCCGCAAGGCTTCGACCGCCGCTGCCAGCGGGAACCGTTTGCGCGCGCGCTTGCTGCTTTTTCCGTAACCCGCCAAGGCCATTTGGGGCGCACCATCCGATTGAGGGATCAGCAGAGCCTGTCCCATGGCCCCGGTGAATCCGTTGGCCTCGACCCACGATGCAATGTGGCTTGGCTGGTCTTTCAACCAATCGTCAAGATTGGGTTGCGAAATGACATGCAGCGGAACAGAGGGTTCGGACGGCGAAGCAAAGGACAGGGTCATGGACATCTCGGCTGGTTCGATTTGTGCCCAGCCTAGCCGCCCACGATCCGTCCGCAAGCCCCGTCAGAGGGAAAGATCCTGCTGATCCCAGATTACGGTCAGCGATTTCTCACCTACACGGATCAGGCGCGACAGGGTGGCCCCCGTCGCGACCGCATCCCCGGCATCCACAGATTGCGCCACATCACCGGCGACACGGGCCAGCGCGGTCATGCCGATCTGTTCGGCAATGGCCACCAGTGACCGGGCGCATTTGCGCAGCCCGGCCCAGTCGCGTTGACGCCAAAACCGCTCGCAGTTTGACAGGCGCACGGCCAATTCCTCGACCGTACGGCACAATACATCTAATGCGTTCTTGTCGCCCAATTGGCGATACAGCCCGTTCAAGCGGTCCGTATCCAGCCGAACGGTTTCCTTTTGTTCAAGCGTGACTATTTTATCCACCACATCTACCCCAATTCTCAACGCCCCCACGGCATAGGTGGACATTGGCGGTAGAATCCTTTGCAAAACCTTGCGTCGATGCTGGAAAATGGGTCGAATTTTCGGCGAATTCAGGTTACAGCAGCCGACAGACAAAAGAACGGGGACATGAGAATGGACTTAGCCAAACCTCTGCCGACCTATCTGGTCAAGCGGTACCACGGATGGAAAGCCACCACTTATTCGGAAAACCAGGTTTGGTATCGCCGCCTGGCCACCGAAGGGCAGCGCCCGCGTGCGATGGTGATTTCGTGCTGTGACAGCCGGGTCCACGTGACATCGATCTTCGGTGCCGATCAAGGCGAGTTCTTTATTCACCGCAACATCGCCAACCTTGTGCCACCTTATGCTCCCGATGGCGATCACCACGGCACCAGTGCGGCCATCGAATACGCGGTTACGGCGCTGAAGGTTGCGCATCTGATTGTGCTGGGCCATTCGCAATGTGGTGGCGTTCAAGGCTGCATCGACATGTGCAAGGGTAACGCCCCTCAGCTGGAAGCAAAAGAAAGCTTCGTTGGTCGCTGGATGGATATCCTGAAACCGAAATATGAACTGGTTGCAGATGTTGAAGACAGCGTCGATCAAGCGCGTCAGTTTGAACGGCAGGCAGTCGTCGCGTCGCTGGAGAACCTGATGACATTTCCCTTCGTTTCTTCTGCGGTAGATGACGGCTCGCTGAGCTTGCATGGGCTGTGGACCGATATCGGTGAAGGTGGCCTGCAATGTTATGACCCGGCCGAGAAGAAATTCGTGGTTGTCTAAACGGGCTGACATCTGAGAGTTTTCGAATGGCGCGGATCAGGCCTCTGATTTCGCGCCATTTTTTGCTATGATCGAAACCACACTCTTTCGATCAGGAGCGCGTCATGCGATTCATAAAACGTATTTTCATCACTCTGCTTGTTCTTATTCTGGTTCTGGTTGGTGTGTCTTACCTTTTGCCGGGCAAGGCCGAACTGTCCCGCAGCATCACGATCAACGCACCCGCCAGCGCGATCTTTCCTTACGTGAATTCGATGCAGGAAACTGAACATTGGTCGCCCTGGCTCTCGCGTGATCCTGAAACGCAACTGTCCTACAGCGGACCTGAGGCGGGCGTTGGCAACACCCTGAACTGGACATCTGAACACCCACAGGTGGGCACGGGATCACAGGAAATCGTCGAAAGCGTTCCGGATCAAACCGTCAAAACGGCGCTTGATTTCGGCCCGATGGGGTCCGCATCGGCCTCCTTCGATCTGACGCCCGAGGGTGATCAGACTCAGGTGACCTGGGGATTCGAATCCGATCTCGGCATGAACCCGATGTCGCGCTGGATGGGCCTGATGATGGATAAGTGGGTCGGCGGAGATTACGAGCGCGGTCTGACAAACCTCAAGGCATTGGTTGAGCAGCAGGGGTAAATCAGGCGCTTCGATGCATTTCGCGACGGCTGGGTTTGATCGGTCTGATCACCCCTCGGCTGGGGAAACAGCCCTTTGGTAAAGATGCCACGTGGTGTGGCCCAGAATCGGAAGGGTGAAGATCAGGCCTAGAAATGCAGGTAACATCGACAGCAACATCGTGACCGAGATAAACGCTGCCCAGCTGAGCATGACCACTGGGTTTCCGGTGACAACCCGGATGGATGTGATCATCGCAGAAATGAAGTTCGTCTCTCGGTCCAGCAGCATTGGCATGGCGACGACCGTTACCGAGAACAGGACTGCCGACAAAAATGCGCCCACACAGGTACCAATGGCAAGGAACGTCCAGCCCTGCGGCGTAAAGAAGACGATGTTCAGAAAACGGTCAAAATCAGAAAACGATGCATTTTGCAGCGTGATCGCCAGCCAAAGCCGTATTTGATAGGTCCATACCCAGAAAATGAACAGGGTTACAAAGGCCATCCAGCCCATTTCACGCTTTCGCTGGTTGGCCATGACGGTGAGGATATCAGACCATCCGAAATCCTCGTTGTTTTGCATCCGCCGAGACATCTCATAAAGCCCGGCGGCAGCAAAAGGCGCAACCAACGGAAAGCCAACAGCCGCGGGAATGATCATCCAGATTTTGCCAAGCCAGACCAGGCACCAGACAAACAGAATCCCAAAAATTGCATAGAACAGGCCAAAAAAGCCGCTCATGACTGGGCGTGCCAGAAAATCGGCTAATCCGGCTTTTAGCGATGCGCTGATATCTGCCGCCGTCAATGTGTTCACCTCGGGCATGGCTTGCTGCTGCGGCGTCAGGT
Source organism: Ruegeria sp. A3M17 (assembly GCF_003318255.1). GTDB lineage: Bacteria > Pseudomonadota > Alphaproteobacteria > Rhodobacterales > Rhodobacteraceae > Ruegeria. The sequence continues at coordinate 331,432 of NZ_QOCF01000028.1, read as the reverse complement.
TGTCCGGCGGCGAGGACCCATTGGTTTTGGATGTCATGACACACTCCTCCAAAAGGGCGGAATCGTACTTGTCGGGTCGACAACAGGCTTCGCGGCGAAAGTAGCCCCTGCTGCCCATCGAAGTGTGTATCAGTTAAAGGACAAGAGCAAGGTTCCCGGGCGATTCTGGACGCCCTTCGAGGCCGCGAAGATTCCGCTGCGCGCCAAAAATAAACCCCACTGACAGCGCAGCAGGGTTCATACAATCCGCAGTTTCTGGTCGGGGCTTAGCCCTTCTTCAGAACCTCACGGCCCAGAAGTTCCGCAATCTGCACTGCATTCAGCGCTGCACCTTTGCGCAGGTTGTCCGAAACGCACCACAGGTTGATACCATTTTCAACGGTCGAGTCTTGGCGGATACGGCTGATGAACGTGGCAAAATCACCCGCGCATTCGATCGGCGAGACGTAGCCGCCGTCTTCGCGCTTGTCGATCACCATGATGCCCGGAGCCTCGCGCAGGATGTCGCGGGCTTCGTCTTCGTCCAGGAATTCCTCGAACTCGATGTTCACGGCCTCAGAGTGGCCGACGAAAACCGGAACGCGGACGCAGGTGGCTGTAACCTTGATCGACGGATCGACGATCTTTTTGGTCTCAACAACCATCTTCCACTCTTCCTTGGTCGAGCCGTCTTCCATGAAGACGTCGATCTGGGGAATGACGTTGAAGGCGATCTGCTTCTGGAACTTGTTTGGCGGCACGTCCGTAGTGGGGTTGTAGATCGCCTTGGTCTGATCCCACAGCTCGTCCATGCCTTCTTTCCCGGCACCAGACACCGACTGATAGGTTGACACGACAACCCGCTTGATGCGCGCGCGGTCGTGCAGCGGCTTCAGCGCGACAACCATCTGCGCGGTCGAGCAGTTGGGGTTGGCGATGATGTTCTTGTTTTTGTAGTCGTGGATTGCCTGCGGGTTACATTCCGGCACGATCAGCGGAATGTCCGGGTCATAGCGGTATAGCGACGAGTTATCGATCACCACGCAGCCGGCTTTGGCCGCTTTGGGGGCGTAAACCTTGGTCGCCTCGGAACCTACGGCAAACAGCGCCATGTCCCAGCCGGTGAAATCGAATGTGTCCAGATCCTTGGTAGTGAGTGTCGTGTCGCCAAAGCTTACTTCGGTGCCCAGCGATCGACGGCTTGCCAGAACAGCAAGTTCATCGACGGGGAACTGGCGTTCAGCCAGAATGTTCAGCATTTCGCGGCCCACGTTACCCGTGGCGCCGACGACTACGACGCGATAGCCCATTTCATGTCTCCAATGTTAAGGACGCGCGTTCATAGCCGCGTTGCAGCAAATAAAAAAGAGTTTTCGGGGTTTATTTCGCGCAATGACACCGATTTGACGTGGCGCATCGCCTCAGGTGTCGGTCAAAAGACGTTCATATAGCGCCACAAGCGTCTTCGCTTCGCCATTGATGTCGAATTTCTGCTCGACATGGACGCGGGCGACAGCACCAGAACGCGCAAGGGAATCATGGTCAGACAGCATCTCGGCGGCGGCGTTGGCCAGCGCGGGGATATCGCCGGGCTCGACCACGCGGCCCAGCGACGGGTCGGTGACGATCTCGGAGAACGCGCCCACATCCGTGGCAACAACCGGCACGCCGCAGGCCATTGCTTCCAGCGGCGTCAGGCCGAACCCTTCCCACCGTTGCGGGGCAATGAACAGGTCCAGCACCTGATACCATTCGGCGATCTGATCGACGGTCACCTCGGGCATGAACAGAATGCGGTCGGACAGGCCCGCCTTGGCGACCTTGTCCTTCAGTTCGGTTAGAAAGCTGGTGTGCTTTTCCGTGGCGCGGCCCATGACGATGCCATGGACGTTGTCGAAGCGGTCGCACAGGTCGATCATTGCGTCGACAAAGGCGTCGGTACCCTTCTGGTGACGAATGCGGCCATAGCAGCCCAGCAATAGACCATCTGGCAAACCCAGCCGCGCCCGAACTGCGGCTTTGTCTTCGGGCGGTGTAAAATCCTGCAAGTTGATGCCATGCATGATGACTTGTGCATCTCTCTCCAGATACCCGGCGGTTTTGCGAGAAGTTGCGACGACTGCGTCCATTTTGTCGATCAACCATTTGGTGTAGCCGCTATGCGCGCGTTGCGAGGCGCTGGTGAACAGCAGCTTCAACCGCAGCCGCAGGACGTTGCGCAGGATCAGACCCAGCAGCATCTCGGTATTGCGGCGCGCGTGCCAGACGCGCAGTGTTTTGCGCGACAGAAAGGGCAGGCGGCCCAGCGGTATGTGCGGGACGTCATCCGGCAAGCCCGGCCCGGTGGCGGCGATGTCGATCCATTGCACTTGCAACGGCACCAACCGGGCAATCGTTGCGGTCACGCCCGAAAGTCTGCGTTTGAGGTTGGGGGCAATGACGCGCGGGTCTGACACTGGGGTACTCCTGGCAGCTCCAGCGTCAGTCGACACTGTCGCGGCTGAACAGATAAATCACGCAGCCGATGGCCTGCGTGACCGCAAAAAAGCCGAATATCGCTGTGTAGGGCGCGGTTGGGCTGATGTCCACCGTGGCGGCATGGATGCGGCCAGTGACGAATTGCGCCAATCCTACACCGCCAATGCCAAAGAGATTCAGTAGGGTCATGCCGCGCCCAACCAGATGCGGTGGCACAAAGGCCCGGCCATGAGCCATGATGACCGGAAAGCTGGCCCCCAGAAACCCGATCGCTGCCATCAGAACAACCGAAAGCCAAACCGCGCTGTCGACCCAAAGGCACATCAGAACCAGCCCCACTGTGCCCAGCGCGTTGCCGCCAAAGATCACCCATTTTCGCGTGCCCAGTATTCGATCGAGCGGCCCATATGCAAAGGTACCTGCAATCATCGCCGCCCCCATGATCAGGGTCGCTGTCCCGATCTGGGTGGTGCTAAGGCCGAAGATATCGCTGAGGTATGGCCCGGCCCAAAGGCCGCGCGTTGCCGCCGACGGGGCATAGGCCACCAGCATCAGGGGCAAGATCGCCCACAGGGCGGGTTCTTTCAGCAGGTCCAGCACCGACCCCCTGTGTTCGGTCTCGACACGTTTGGGATCATGCACGCTGAACCAGATACCCAACGCGATGGCGGCGGAAAAAACGGCCAGCGTCCCCATCGTGGCGCGCCATCCCATCAGCTCGACCGCCAACGCAGTAGGGTACGATGCGACAAGATTACCGACGGATCCAACGCCCAGCATGACAGCCGCCAAAGTGGCGAAGCGGGCAGGTGGGAATTCACGGGCGAAGATATAGTAAGACGCCATCAAAACCGGTGAGCAGCCGACCCCAATCAGCCCCATGGCGATGGCGATGTGAAAGGGAGTGCTGGATAGGGCAAACATTGCCGCTCCGCCGGCACCACCGACCAGCAGCAAGACCGCCGCCGTCAGGCGCGGTCCAACTCGGTCCAATGCCCAGCCTACGGGCAGCTGCATGGCGGCAAAGATCAGAAACCAAAGACCGGACGCAAAGGCTAGATCCTCGGGCGTGGCCCCGATATCGCGCCCCAGATCAACGCTGAGAACCGCGAGAAAGGCGCGAAAGAACTGGCTGAGCACATAGCCCAGGCACAACACCACCAGACCTGCCTTCATGAAAACCCTCTCCCCCAAACCGGCGAAGAAATGCTTGGCACGTCACGGTGCCACACACAAGCGCGTGTGCTATACTGATTTTGCCGGACAGTGATCACATTCGGGCTATCCTTGTCCTTACCGAATATCCGAGGTGCCAATGAAAGACGCCCAGGCCGCGTTCTATGACAGTCTTCCCCTGTTGCGGGACTTTACCCGTTTGGTGGATCCGGCGCGTTTCTCTGCTGTTCCGGGTGATTGGGCATTGGGTGTGGCTGATATCGTCGACTCCACCGGTGAGATCGCAAAAGGGCGATACAAGACGGTAAATATGGTCGGCGCGGCGGTGATCTCGGCCATGATCAACGCGCTCCACGGCAAGGAGTTCCCTTATGTTTTTGGGGGCGACGGTGCCGGATTCGCCGTGCCCGCAAGTGAGATCGACACCGCCAAAGCGGTTTTGGCGGACCTCAGGCGCTGGGCGGAAGAAGAATTCTCGATCTCGCTGCGCGCGGCGTTGGTTCCGGTTGCCGAAATTCGTAAGGCAGGAAAAGACCTGCGAGTCGCGCGCTATGCGCCGTCTGATGGGGTAGATTATGCCATGTTCTCAGGTGGCGGGTTGGCCTGGGCCGAGGCGCAAATGAAGGCTGGTACTTTTACGGTGCCGCCTGCCAAACCTGGTGCACAGCCTGACCTAACTGGTTTGTCCTGCCGTTGGTCCAACAGCAAGGCACGCAATGGTCAGATCGTTTCGGTCGTGGTTCAGCCCACAGCAAATGCGACCGAGAGTGACTTTGCGGATTTGGCCCGCTCGGTTCTGTCAGCTTCGGAGGAGTTGGAGCGTTCGGGTCATCCAGTACCAGAAGATGGCCCGCCGATTAGCTGGCCGCCGCCGGATGTTGGCCTGGATGCCCGCGTATCACGAGCCGGGAACAACTTGTTGCTGCAGCGGATCAAATTGCTGGGCCAGAACTTTTTGATCGCCCTGTTGTTCACATCGGGCAAACGGTTGGGCAATTTCGAACCCGGCCATTACAAGCGCATGGTCAGCCGCAACGCCGACTACCGTAAATTCGATGATGGGCTAAAAATGACGCTGGATTGTGACGCTGCCACGTTGACGCAAATCCGGATGATGCTTGAACAGGCGCGCGGACAGGGCAAGATCCGCTATGGGCTGCATGCGCAAGACGAGGCGATGATGACCTGTATCGTCCCCTCGGCGACGCGCGACGATCATGTTCACTTTGTGGATGGTGCTTCGGGTGGTTACGCGCAGGCCGCCGCCACCATGTACGCCTGACGCGCTATTTAGCTTTCCATTTTGCCGCCAACGTCCGGGATGCCTGCGCCAGCAACATCACATCAATGCCGACCGCAAGAAACTGTGCGCCCATTTCATAGTAGGCTTGGCTGGCCTCGTCGTTGGTGCCCAAAATGCCGGGCGCTTTGCCGGCGGCCTTGATCCTTGTGATGGCATCCGCAATGACAGCGCGCACTTCGGGTGCTGCGCTGTTTCCCTGATATCCCATATCGGTGGACAGGTCCGCAGGGCCAATGAACACTCCGTCGACGCCTTCGACCTTCAGGATATCATCCAGCGCGGCCATCCCGGCGCGGTTTTCCACCTGAACCAAAAGGCAAATTTGATCGTCTGCAGATTGAATGTACTCGGGGATCGAGCCGTACATTGTCGCCCGGGCCGCACCGGCCCCAACGCCACGCACGCCGGTCGGGGGATAGCGGCAGTCCCGAACCAACTGTCGCGCCTGATCGGCGGTTTCGACCATCGGTACCAGAACGGTTTGCGCGCCGGCATCCAGCACCATCTTGATCAAAGCGGTTTCGCCAACCGGAACCCGCACCACCGGATGCGAGGAGCTGGCAGCCAACGCCATAAGCTGATCACGGATTGATCGGATATCGTTCGGCGCGTGTTCACCATCAATGACCAGCCAGTCGAATCCGGCGGTGCCCATAATTTCGGCAGTGATGGATTCCGCAAAACTCATCCAGCAGCCGATCTGCAGTTCACCCTGTATTAGAGCATGTTTGAAGCTGTTATTCTGGACTGGCATGGCCGGACCTCCTGTTTATGTCAGTGAGCGGGCGATTTCGGTTATGACGTCATAGGCCATTCGTACATCGTCTTCGGTGGTTTCGAACTGACCAGCCTGAAAGCGGATCACCAGGTCGCCGTCCACGCGGGTTTGCGTCAAATAGATGCGGCCGTCGTCATTGATGGCGTTCACCAGGCGCAGGTTCAAATCGTCCAGATATGTTTGGCCCGTCGGTGCATAGCGAAACGTCCACAAAGACCACATGGGCTGGGTGACGATCTGAAAATCCGACTCGCTCGCGAGCCGATCATGCAGCGCTACGGACCAGTTCACGTGATTGCGCAGCCGCGCGCGCAGCCCTTCCAGACCATAGGCCCGTATTACAAACCACAGCTTGAGCGCCCGGAACCGGCGACCCAGAGGCACCGACCATTCCGAGTAGTTGATGATCCCATCCTTGCCGTGAGTTTTGAGGTATTCCGGGCTGATCGCCAGCGTCTGCACCAGATCATCGGGGTCTTTCAGGAAATGCGCGCAGCAATCGAACTGCACACCCAGCCATTTATGCGGGTTGAACACGATGCTGTCGGCCTGATCCACGCCGGGCCAGTAGTGTCGGTATTCAGGGCAGATCATTGCCGATCCGGCCCATGCAGCATCCACATGGGAATAAAGCCCATATTTCTGTGCGATTTTAAGGCATTCATCCACAGGATCGGTGGCCCCCGTTCCCGTGCCACCAACGCAAAGGATGACGCCTGCCGGATGCAAACCAGAGTCTAAATCAGTCTGAATGGCGGCCTCCAGAGCTGCGGGATCCATCCCGCGCCAATCGCCCTTGATTGGGATACGCATCAAATTGCCCTGCCCGATTCCTGCAACCCAAATTGCGCGATCGACCGAGGTGTGAACTTCGGCCGAGCAATAGACGCGCAGGGGCTTTTGCCCGAACAGACCTTGCTGATTGCCCTGCCATTGCAATGCCTTCTCCCGCATCGTTAGCACGGCAGCCAATGTCGCTGACGAGGCGGAGTCCTGAATAACGCCAGCGAAACCCTTGGGCAGATCCAGCGCGTGGCGCAACCAGTCCATCATCCGCGTTTCCATCTCGGTCGCAGCTGGTGACGTTTGCCACAACATACATTGCGGTGCGATGGCGCTGGCCAGAAATTCAGCCAGGACCGATGGGGCTGAGGCGTTCGAGTTGAAATAGGCAAAGAATCTTGGATGCTGCCAATGGGTGATCCCCGGCATCACGATCTGTTCGAAATCCTGAAACACGTCCTCCAGTGGCTGTGCGTGTTCGGGTGGCAGCGCGGGCAGGGCATTGAGGATATCCCCTGGCTCAGTCCGGGCGCGGACGGGTTTGTCACCTACAGTCAGGTGGTAATCCTGCGTCCACTCGGCAATTCGTTTGCCCCAATCCGAAAACTCATCCCACTTCATCTTAACCCTCAGATTTCTGCCAACCCCGGGATCGGACCGGGACTTAGTTTCTTTGTACGTCCAGTGATCGTCATTATGAAGAAAACGTCAATATTAATTGCTTTGTTTACTAATTTTGAAATGCGTCGCGATGCAGCACTGTGCCTAAAAGGGTTGTATATTACACGGTCAAGCTTCTGATATCATGGGTAAAACGCTTGACCAGTTGCAGTTTGATCCAATTTGGGCAAAAATTCCACTATGACCAGCGACTTGCCTAATACGTCCCGCTCATTGCCGATTGCACTGTTGCGGGCGCGCGAAAGGGTCATGGGGCCCATTCGGAACATGCTGGCTGATGCGGGTGTTACGGAACAGCAATGGCGCGTTTTGCGTGTTCTGAAAGAAGAAGGCCCTCAAGAGCCAACGCATATCGCGGATCGATCGTGCCTTTTGCTGCCCAGTCTGACGCGCATTTTGCAAAAACTGGAAGCCAAGGATTTGATCCGGCGCCGGGTCCATCCCGAGGATAAGCGACGTCAGATCATCGATATCACGGTCAAGGGCGAAAAGATCATCCAAGACAACATGCAGGTGACACTACGTCTGGCTGAGGAGATCAAGACCCAGCTAGGCTCGGATCGGCACGAAGCGCTGCTGGACCTGCTGAACGATCTGCATGATTTGAAGACCTGATCGCACGTCGCGCATGCGAAGGCTTTTGCCCCCGCCAGAGAAGTATGGGTATCCTCCGGCGGGGTGGCCAGACTTTGACTGGACTGCGTGTCTGGCCCGTGGCCGGATGGATTTATCCGGCTCACACCTCAGAGAAACAGCCACCTGAAAATAAGCGGACATCCGGACGCAAAGACCGTGTGGGGGTACAGGTCTATGGCCGTCGCTCTCTGATTCAGTTGCACCCGCCTACAGGCAAATCACCTGATCAGCGACGGGTGGATTTCGGATATCGCCAGGGAATGAGTGTCAAAACGATGGTGGCGTGATCCATGATACAACCAAAGGTAGCGCGTACCCAAGGCTTTCCAAGGCGAAACTTTGAATTGTGAACGGCCAGCCATGGGGCTAGTTCGCATGATGGTGATGCCCGGCGCGATCCAGCAAGACTTGTTCAACTGGTCCTGCCAACTTAGAAACAAGCTGCAAGTTGCAGTTAGGGGGCTTTAATGCCGGACAATCTGTTTTCCTTACCCGACCCGATTTCGATCCCGGTTGAGGGTGAATTGTCGACATATCCCGTGGGACGCATTTTCTGTGTTGGCCGCAATTATGCGGCCCATGCGGCCGAAATGGGAAATGAGGTCGATCGTGAGGCGCCGTTCTACTTTACAAAATCTGCCCCAAACGCGGTTCTGTCGGGTGCAACGGTGCCTTATCCGCCGGGAACTGCGAATTTTCACCACGAGATGGAGCTGGCGGTCGCGATCGGCAGACCCGTTTTTCGTGCGACGCGGGCCGAGGCGCTGGACGCAGTCTATAGCTACGGTTGTGCGTTGGACATGACGCGTCGTGACCTGCAAATCCGCGAACGGAATAAACAGCGTCCATGGGATCTGGGCAAGGATCTGGAAAACGGCACCGTGCTAGCCCCGTTGACCCGCGCGGCAGATTGGTCCCCGGACGACAATAAACGCATTTATCTTAGCGTGAACGGGGAAACGCGGCAGGACGCGACGCTGGAAGAGCTGATCTGGAAGATAGATGAGGTCATCTCCCATTTGTCTGGATACTATCACCTGCGACCCGGTGATCTGATCCTGACTGGCACACCGGCCGGCGTTGGCCCGGTTTTGGCGGGCGATGTCCTGGAAGGCGGGATTGACGGGTTACAGCCTATCAGCCTGAGTCTGATCTGACAAAAGACCCTATTTAGGGTCTTTCAACCAATCGCAGGCAAATTCTACGTTGTCCAGCCCGGTAAATCGTCGGACCCGTTCGAGCTCTGATTGCAACCTTTTGGTTCTGGCATCGGACCAGCGCACGGATCGTTCCGGCCATAAGGCGCTGATTTGTAACACGCCGCGATCCCGGTTGGCTTTCATGTCAATCCGCCCGATCAATCCGCCGCCCTCAAGCAGCGGGAACACATAGTAACCGTAAGAACGTTTTACGGCGGGTACAAAAACCTCGATGCGATAGTGAAAGCCGAACAACCGTTCGGCCCGGTTGCGGTCGCGCAGCATGGGATCAAATGGGCTAAGGACCCGAATGCGGCCCGAGGGACGGGGTGCAGCCTCTGCATCCTCGGAAACGGTTGGTCGGGCGATCACTTTGCGCAGCTTGCCGTCCGCGCATGTCACCTCGATCTCTTCCAATTTTCCCTGAATTAGACCCTGTTCATACCAGGATTTTGCCTCGCTTGTTGTTACAGTGTCCCAAAATGCGGCCAGTTCGCCAGACGTCGCGAACCCCAGCCGGTCAAGCGCCGCGTTGCACAGCCAATCCACCGTCTCCTCGGCATCACAGGACATATTGCCCGGGCAAAGATGCGTTTCGATCACCCGTTCTGTCAGATCATAGCGCTTTTGAAATCCTTGCCGCCCTATAACCGTCAGTGCGCCCGAGCGCCAAAGAAACTCCAACGCCGTTTTTGACGGATGCCAGTCCCACCAGCCGCCGGATCCCTTTTTCTCGTCCTTGCCAACATCGGACGAAGAGACCGGCCCGTGATCCCGAATATGTTGCAGAACGGTTGCAAATCGCTGCTCGAACCCGTCGCGGCGCCAATTCTTCCATCGGGACTTCAGCAGATCCGCATCGCGCTGAAACCGCAAATGCCAGTGCGGATAAAACGCCATCGGAATGACAGCGGCGTCATGGGTCCAGTGTTCAAACAGCGCCTTGTCACGTTCGTATAGGCGCTTAAGGTTGTTGGCCCGATAGGATGGACGTCGCGAAAACAGGATCATGTCATGCGCGCGTGCAACCGTGTTGATGCTGTCCAATTGCACAAAGCCAAGCCGATGGATAAGGTCCAGCAATTCCGAGCCTTTTGCGCCGCCCGATGGCGGCTCGGCCAATGCATGACGATCCATGAACAGCGCGCGAGCTGTTCGGTTGTCCAGCCGTTGCAGCGCCACTTGTTCAGCGCCGCTTTAGGGTGTCGCCAAAGCTGATCTTGGGGGTCAGGGTCACACGCGTGTCGATCTCGGCGTTGGGATCGGCCAATTGCGCCGCGATGATTTTTGCGGCTGTGCGCCCGATTTCCAACCTGCAGGCGTCCATTGTGGCCAACTTGCGCGGCAGGCCCTGCAGAAGCTCGACATTGTTGAACCCGGCCAGGCCGATCTGTCCCGGCACATCAATACCCTGATCTAGCAGATACAATAGCCCACCTGCACCGATCATGTCGTTGGAGTAGTAGAGGAAATCCAGATCGGGGGACCGCTCCAGCATCGTCTGTGTCATCTCACGCCCTTTGGCCAGAGCTGATCCACCAGAGTAGAATTCGCGATCCTCAATCTCGACGCCGTGTTTTCCCAGAACTTCGGTGAAGCCTTCGAACCGCTTGCGGGCCCTGTGATCCAGCGGCATTTTGGTGCCCATGAACCCGATATGCTCATAGCCAGCCTTCAGGATCGCCTGCGCCATTTCGCGCCCGGCACGACGATGAGAGATCCCAACCATCGCGTCCACCGGCTTGCCGTCTGTGTCCATGATTTCGACCACCGGAATACCGGCTGAATCCAGCATCGCCCGCGCGGCTTCCGTATGTTCCAAACCGGCAATGATGACCCCGGATGGCCGCCACGAGAGCATCTCGTACAGCACTTTCTCTTCTTTTTCCGGCATATAGTCGGTGACGCCCACAACCGGTTGCAACTCAGTGTCTTCCAGAACCTGATTGATGCCCGTCAGAACCTCGGGGAAGACCATGTTCGATAGCGAGGGGATGATCACCGCCACCAAATTCACCCGGCTTGAGGCCAATGCCCCCGCGATTTTGTTGGGCACATACCCCAGCTCTTTCGCGGCGGCCAATACGCGGGTGCGCGTGGCGTCCGAAACATCGCCCCTGTTCCGTAGAACCCGACTGACCGTCATTTCCGACACCCCGGACGCTTCCGAAACATCACGAAGGGTAAGCGGGCGTTTGGTTTCTGTTGTCACTGAGGCACCTGCGATGTTGTTTTGCCTGATGGTAGCGTGAACAGCGCAAGTTTTACAACCGTCGCGCAAAGGCCATGACAAGGTTGAAAAACCGGGCTAAAGAGAGCGTCGCATGGCCCCGTGGCTCAACTGGATAGAGCAGCCCCCTCTTAAGTGCTCACGAAACCTGTCTGAATGATAGGCAGTCATGCCAAAGAGCGACGAACTGGCCGGATAGGTCAGGCGACGCGTGATCACACTTCGCCAGACATCGACAACACAGCACAAAAACGTAATGGAAATTCGATTGCACAACCAATTTCCATTTCTACTTTAGCATCCTGCATATTGAGGATTTAGTGTGGGTTTTTTAACCGAACATCTTCAAAAAGAGGGATTGATAAACGGTATTAATAGGGTAGATGCATTTAACCTCACGTAAACAGCTAAGTCTGTTGTCTTTTTCTTTGAGTTTCACGAAAGTGAGGTTTGGTCGCCTTAATTGGGTCATCATTTTTAGAGAAAACCCGAGCAATCAATATCGTTTAAGTTGAGAATCCATAATGACTGCTACTACATTTGTCGCAAGACCGCCTGCATCCTCCCCCCTAAGTGCAATTCAAGGTACGCGCGCATATGGCGATGGCAACCCCGCGACTGTAACTACCCTTACTTACTATCTCGGAGACTTTTCCGACACGCAGGCTTGGACTTCGGAGTACAAGGCCGAGTTTCGTGCCGCTCTCTCTGCGATAGAAGCTGTGGCAAACGTCAGATTTGTCGAAACTCAGTACTTTGGGTCGGCTGATCTGGTGGAAGCTATCGCACCGAGTTCGTTTTTTGATTCACCGAATGCACTTGGGTTTCATTCTACTCCGTCGACTGGGGCTTCTATTGGCGCCTTCAATACAGATTTCTGGAAGGCCGGTTTTAACAGCAATGGCGACCCGGGTGGATTCTTCTTTACGACATTGCTGCACGAGTTGGGCCACGCGCTTGGGTTAGGTCACCCTCAGGATGATGGTCTGGGCACGACGGTCATGGCCGGTGTCACTGCGCCTTTCAACTCGTTTGGTGTCGGCGGCCTTAATCAGGGTGTCTACACAGTCATGTCATACAATGACGGCTGGACCTCTAAGAATGGAACTCTCTCGGCAAATGCGACTTATGGCGGGTCGACCGGTTTGGGTGCCCTGGACATTGCGGCGCTTCAGGCCATGTACGGTGCGAACACTTCGACCAATTCGGGGAATAACACATATGTCATCCCGTCCGCGAACGTCGCAGGTGTCGGATATCAGGCTATCTGGGACACCGGCGGTAATGACTCGATCTGGTATCAGGGTAGTGCGAACGCAAGAATCGACTTGCGTCCGGCGACACTGGATTACACGGACACCGGTGGCGGTGTAATTTCGTTTGCCGAAGGAGTAAAAGGCGGATTTACCATCGCGCAAGGCGTTGTGATCGAAAACGCCTATGGCGGTGCAGGTAATGATCTGATTTTTGGTAACAATGCTCAGAACATTTTGCGCGGCAACAGCGGCCACGACACGTTCCAGTCACTTTCGGATGGAAGCAATAACTCTATCTTCGGCGGGTACGGTAACGACTTGATTTACGTCGCGGTCAGCACCGGTGCCGATCAGGTATTTGGCGAACAAGGCAATGATGTTGCCGTTATCTCAAGCAATGCTGGATCTTTTTCCGGCGGGACCGGCACAGATATCGCCAGGTTTGTCAGTGCGCTGAGCGGTTATCTGTTCATTACTAATGGTGCGACGTACCAGTTTTTGAATGTCGTCACGCGTATCACGTTTTCGATTTCAAGTGACGTGGAGCTTATCCAATTTCAGAACGGTTTGATTCAGTATGACCGGTCAAGCATCATAAACGGGACACAGCTTTCGGATATAGACGCTACGGGATTGACACTGAAGCACGCAAATCAGGGTGTCTACGTAGTGGATGCGGGCAACTCGAACGTCGGTGTGACTTTGAATGGACAGGCCGTTGGGCAAAACTCGATTGCAGGCTGGCAAGCGGTTCAGACCGAAGTGTATTTAAGTGGTTATAAACTGCTTTGGAAGCACGCAAGCGGAGCATTCAGCGAGTGGTATATCAACAGCGCGGGCCAGTTTGTCGCCAGCGCTGGTATCCAAAACATTGTCGACTTCGAAACATACTACAATGTCGATCTGAATAACGACGGCCGGACCGGTCACTTCTCGACCCTTATTGAAAACACCGCGGGCACTTCGCTCTTTTCGTCCACTCATGAAGTTTATCTTCTGAACGACAATATTGGCTTGACCCTGAATGGCGGCCTTATCGGTGCCGACAGCATTGCCGGTTGGCAAGCGATTCAGGCCGAAGCCATTGAAGGTGGTTTCAAGGTGCTGTGGAAGAATGGGGACGGTGCGTACAGCGAATGGACCGTCAACAGCGCAGGCCAGTTTCAAAGCAGCAACGGGGTCGGAAATGTCATCGACGTCGAGGAGTTCTACAATGTCGATCTGAATAACGACGGCCGGACTGGACACTTCTCAACCCTTATCGAAAATGACGGGGACACGTCTTTCTACTCGTCAACTCATGGCGTTTATCTTCTGAACGACAATTTTGGTCTGACCCTGGAAGATGGGCGGGTGCTGGTCGGCCCCGGCACTTTGGCCGGATGGGATGCGATTCAGGCCGAAGCCATTGTGGATGGTTTCAAGGTGCTGTGGAAGAACGCGGACGGTGCGTACAGCGAATGGACTGTTGGCGCCGATGGCAAGTTTATAGGTAGCAATGGGGTCGGAGATGTCATCGACGTCGAAGAGTTCTACAATGTCGATCTGAATAACGACGGCCGGATTGGACACTTCTCAACCCTTATCGAAAATGACGGGGACACGTCTTTCTACTCGTCAACTCATGGCGTTTACCTTCTAAACGACAATATTGGTCTGACCCTAAACGATGGGCTGGTCGGCCCAGGTACCCTAGCCGGATGGGAGGCGATTCACGCCGAAGAAGCCAGTGATGGTGATTTCAAGGTGCTGTGGAAGAACGCGGACGGTGCGTACAGCGAATGGACCGTTGGCGCCGACGGCAAGTTTAAAGGTAGCAATGGGGTCGGAGATGTCATCGACGTCGAAGAGTTCTATAATGTCGATCTGAATGACGACGGCCGAACGGGACACTTCAATACCACTATTGAAACTAACGGATCGACCACGCTCGCCTCATCAACACGCGGTGTTTATCTGATCGATGACTCAATCGAACTGACGCTGAAAGGAGCCAAAACCGGCCCCAACAGCTTTCCCGGTTGGCAGGCGATTCATGCCGAAGCATTCGAGGATGGCTTTAAAGTGCTGTGGAAGAATGAGGATGGCGCGTTTAGCGAATGGACGGTCAACGGTATCGGAGAATTTGTTAGCAGCGTAGCCGTTGAGGACGTGATCGACGTTGAAAGCTTCTATCAGTACGATCTCAACGGCGATGGCAATAATGGGTATGACGAGCCAAGGCTGAGCCCGTTCTTGCCAACGGCAGGGCTTGCGGTAAGCGCCAAGAAAGTTTCGGACAACGCGATTTTGGAGGAACCTGCTGATCTTCTCAAATTCGCTTCTGATCTCTTGCCGGCGGACGAAATTGAAGATGACTTTTCTTTGTTGTTCTCAGGCCGGTCTGAACGGTCGGGTAACGAAGGTTCTGAGGGGCAAGCTGGGTCTCTTTTGAAGGAATTCGAAGGCATCGAAGACGATGATCTGGTGATTTCAACCTTGTTAGAAGACGACGCCTTTCTTCTTTAAAAGCAATAAAGAAGCCAACGTCAGTCCCGTAGGTTTTGGCGGGGCTGCTTGGCGCAGGGCCGGAACGGCGAAAAGTAAATATGTTGTATCTGTTTGGGATAGCTGACGTTCTGAAGCTGCGTAGGGTATCCTGCTTTAAACCGTCGATGTAGGCAACGCTTAGATCAACTGCACGCCCTGTCTTTCAAAAAGCGAGGGCTCAGGCCCCTTGGAATGCCGTCACTGATCGAATAAGCAAGGCTCTGTGAACCGTTTATTTTGCTTTCTCTAATCGTAGGCTGCAGGAAAGTCGTACCTGTTGTTCTCAAAGGAAGGCCCCGTGGCTCAACTGGATAGAGCAGCCCCCTCCTAAGGGGCAGGTTGCAGGTTCGAATCCTGCCGGGGTCGCCAAAAAAACCTGAAAAATATGGCTTATTTACAGGCCTTTGTGCAGAAGCGTGCAAAAAGTCCCGCCAGCTTTCAGGCCGAAATCTGCTGAAATGGCCGATTTTTCGTACAAAACCTGTACAAAATTCGCACGTTTGTGCGTTTTTCGGGGGTCAATCATGAGCCGCCATAGCTTTGATCCCGAAATCGCCGGACGTGTCGGCCTCAATGCAGCGGTGATTTTCCAGAACATCGCCTTCTGGATCGAGAAGAACCAAGCCAATCGCCGTAACCTTAGAGACGGGCGGTATTGGACCTACAATTCGATCTCGGCCTTTAGTGAGTTGTTCCCCTATCTGAGCGAAAAGCAGATCCGAACGGCGCTCGAAAAGCTGGTCAGCGCGGAGCTGATCATCAAGGGCAATTTCAGCGACGATCGTTATGATCGGACCTGCTGGTACGCCTTGGGCAACTCCATTTGCCCAAATGGGCAAATCGATCCGACCGAAAGGGAAAATGATGCATTTGCCCCTGAGGGCAAGCCATCTGCCCCAGAGGGCAAATCCTATAAGAACAGATATAAACCATATCAAAAACCAAATCCTTCGCACGCGAAGGCGGCGGTGCAGGATGAAGTTTCTGAAAAGATTTTGTCCGCCTATCCCGAGGATCGCGTTCGCGGGAAAGCGGTTTGTCTCTCGCAAATCCGCCAAGCGCTGGCCGACGGAGTGGATGCCAAAGACCTCGAGGACGCCGTGCGGGCCTATGCGACCGACAGCGAAGGTTTCACCCGCTCGAAGGTGTGCTTCTCCGACAATTGGTTCACGTCTGGCCGTTGGTTGAAATATCTTCACGAAGTCGGGGAGGCTCGAGAAGTTGGCAAGGCCAAAGAGGTGGAATTGCTAAAAGGTTTGGCCAACTGGGTCACGGACCGCCATCCGCTGTGCCGCCATATCACGCCCGGCCAAGTAACCGCTTTGCTGGCCGCAAACCTGGTCAGCCCTGCTGAAATCGAGGCGGCGGGGCTTCGAGCATGAACGCAACTGATCCCCACAAAGAGCAGAGAGCAAGGGTACCCACCGATTACATCGGCGGGACTTGTGAGGGGCGGCAAGCCTCCCCTTCAAACCCCAACCAGACGCGCGCAAGCGGCGTCAAAGAGGGCCATTCCGAGAGCGTGATCTTTCGATGCACCCCGTCGGAAAAGGCAGCACTTGTGGCCAAGGCGCGCGCCGCTGGCCTGCCCAATGCCACGCTGATGCGCGAGGCCTTGGGGCTGACCGAGGCACGTCGGCGCAAGCCCGTCCCCCGAGTTGACCCGAAACTGACCTTTGCGATTGTCCGCGTCGGCGGCAACCTCAATCAGCTCTCCCGCTGGATCAACGGCGCGGTCAAGTCCGGCCGCGCGAGCCAGATCGATGCGCTCAAGGTCGCTGCTCGGCTGGTGGTCATCGAACGGCAGATGGCGCAGATTGTGGCGGCGCACACAGGCGGCGGCGAATGATCATCTCGTTCTTCTCCACCGGCACTGGTGGCGGTGCGGCCCCCGTGGATTACCTGACTGCACGCGAAGTTCTGGCCTATGACGAGAACCGCAACCTGATCCGCGACGACACCGGTCAGCCGCAAACAAAGATTCGAGACCCGCTGCCAGAGGTGCTGCACGGCAATCCAGACCAAACCCGTGACCTGATCGACGCGAGCCCCAACAAGTGGAGCTACACGGCAGGCGTGATCAGCTTTGCCGATTACGATGATCCCAGTCCCGACGCCCAGCAAGAGGCCATTGAGCTATTTGAGGCTCTGGCCTTTGCTGGGCTGGACAGGGATCAATACGATTGCCTCTGGGTGCGCCACTCGCATGAAGGCAATGTCGAGCTGCACTTCTGCGCGCCACGCCTTGAGCTAAGCACGGGCAAGGCGCTGAACATCGCGCCGCCAGGACATGAGAACGCTTTTTCCAGCCTGCGTGATCTGATGAACAAGACCCACGGTTGGGCAGACCCTTTGGAGCCAGATCGCGCGCGCGAAGTGAGGGCGACGATTGAAGCGCCGACACGCGCGCAAGGGCGCGAGGCGCTGCACGAATGGATCCTCGATCAGATCAGCGTCGGCAGCATCACCGGCCGCGCTAGCATGATCGACGCGCTATCAGAGGCGGGTTTCGAGATCCCCCGTGCGAGCAAGAATTGCATCACCGCCAAAGACCCCGACACCGGCGAGCGCTGGCGTTTGAAAGGAGAGATTTTCCATGACGACTGGCAAGCCGAACCGCCTCGCCGAGAAATTGAACGCGGACCTGGAAACGATCCGGAGCGACCACGCCGCCTTGATGGCATCTCAACTGGAGAGCTTCAGGAGCGATTTCAGCAGCATTGCGACCAGCGCGCTGCATACAATCGAGACCGATATCAGGTTCTTTCTGAGCGACAGCAGGAGCGAGTTGGAGAGGCGGAGCGAGACGATCAGGCGCTGGTTGACGATCTCACCCTGGGTGATCGTGGTGATGGTCTCATCCTGGATCGCGACAGTGCTGATCGCGAGTTGGTTTTGGACGGGCTTGATCACGCGCTCGGAGATGACGAGGCTTGGCCTGACACGGATCGAACAGGCTGGGCAGACATGGGTGACGCTGGACCCCGACCGGACCGAATTGAAGACCTGCACCATGGCCGGGACGCCGGTCATCTGTATCGAGTTCAAGGAACCCTAGATGACACAGACCCTGACAGCATTGGAACGCGAATTGCTCGCATCCGTCGAGCGGTTGGTGACGGCCTGCGAGAGTTCAGCCAAGGAATTGCACGCCTTGGAGAAGCGCTCGACCAGCAAGATCGAAAGCAAGGTGAATGGCTTGGCGCATTGCGTGGCGCTATTGATGAAATCACATCTCACGTCCGTCACCACATTGGCCGACTTGCTGCGCGAGGAGCAGAATTGCGCGACGCTGCAGGCGGGGTTAGAGACCAGCTGGAAACTAGCGAAAGACGCCGAGAAGCGACTGAAAGAGAGTTAGACGCGAGAGATAGCCACCGCAGCGCCGGACATTCGCTTTGATCTAACTGCAAATATTGGCGTGGTTCGAGGGTCTGCAGTGGGAATCTTAGATTCGTTCTGCAGCAATTCACCACACGTCTGCGATTTCTTTGCTGGGTGCGTATGCGGATAAACCGGAACTTCATGTAGAATGCAGCGAAGAGCTCGAAAGAGCCCAATGTGACTGATGCTGCGCGATGTACGAACGGCAACTCCAACGCCAAAACTTACAAATCAAAGCCTGAACAACCCAAGGTGTTCGACAATTTCGCGTTTGGTGGCATTTGTTCGGTCTCGTGCAATCTCCGTACCTTTTCTAATTACGTCTAAGACATAGGCGGGGTCTTTCGACAGTTGCGCTCTTCGCGTCCGAATAGGAGCAAGCAGCTCTTGCAGTATGCCGTCCAGTCGTTTTTTGACCACTCCGTCGCCAAGACCGCCTCGCTGGTACATTGCCTTCAGCTTTTTAACAGCGATCTTGTCTTCATCAAACGCGTCCAGATACGCGAAGACAACATTGCCTTCTACCTGTCCGGGGTCTTCGACACGCAAATGGTTCGGATCGGTAAACATCGCTTTGACGGCGGCGCTGATTTCATCTGTCGATGCCGAAAGTGGAATAGCGTTGCCACCTGATTTAGACATCTTCGCTTTGCCGTCAATGCCGGGAAGCCGTCCGGCCTTTGGGATAACAGCGACAGCCTCGGGAAGTACCTTTCGGTTAGCGGTGGAATTGATCCGACGCACTATCTCATTGGTCTGTTCTATGAGTGGCGCTTGGTCGTCGCCCACCGGGACGACGGTTGCTTTGAATGCAGTGATATCAGCGGCTTGTGCCGCCGGGTAGCATAGGAAGCCCGCAGGTATATCACGGCCGTATCCACGCGCCCGGATTTCATCTTTGATCGTTGGATTGCGTTCTAAGCGGGATACAGTGACGAAGTTGAGGTACAGCATCGACAGTTCCGCAAGCGCTGGTAGATGCGATTGCAGGCAGATTGTCGTGCGTGTTGGATCGATGCCGACAGCAAGGTAATCAAGAGCAACTTCCATCACGCAGCGTCGTACCTTTTCAGGATCGTGAGCGTTATCAGTTAGCGCTTGAGTGTCCGCCAGAAGCAAAAATTGCTCATGACTGTCTTGGTACGCCAAACGGTTTGCAAGCGAACCTGCGTAGTGGCCGATATGAAGAGGCCCCGTCGTGCGGTCTCCGGTAAGAATGATTGGTTTGGTCATGAGCATGTCCTCGTTGAGAAGAGGTGCCGCAGGACGCATGGAAATAAAAAAGGCCGCCCAAACGGCGACCTCGGAATAGAATACTGTCCAGTCGCCTTATGAGGAGACCAGCCACCAAAAGTTCGAGATGATTTTTGTGCTTTCCATAGAGCCGCATGTAATGCTCTTACCAAGGTCGGTCAATACGGCATCGCCTGTAAAGGGATTGAGCGTCTGAAGCGGACACTCGCGCAGCCGCAGCGAAAGCCCCCTTCGTCCCGCCCTGCCGCCATCCAAGCAACTCGCAGCTAAGGTCTTGTGCGAGCCCTTATTACTAAATGCTGCGCAGAGCATAAACGGCAGAGAAGTGGTGGATTGCCGCCGTTCAGCACAATTTAGGTATGTGTAGTTAGAGCCAGTGTGTTTGCGGAAGAACACTAAACGCAAACCGATACTCTTGCTGTCACAAGTGTAACGGGTGGGTTCAGTCTGACTTGCCTCGTCGCTCTCTCATTCATGATGAGAGTTTGCGGTTTTGCCTCCTGGCATTCACAAGCGTTCTCTCTTGGACTTGAATCGTGACTATCACTATTATTTGATAAATATTTACAAAAGAAGGGCAATTACAATGAAGATCTTCTTTGCATTACTAGCCACTACCTCGCTAACACCAACGGTGTCGTCGTCTGGCACATTTGATCGCGACGGGTATAGTGTGAATAAAGTGAACGGTGCTGTGTATGAAGCCGTCGCTGAAGAAAAGTTCAGTGGGGAGGCATTTTGGTGTGTCGCGGGCTCCTTCGCTCAGATTGACTTAAAAGCATCTCCAAATGCCAAAGTTTATGTCGTGCGGGGATTTGGTCCCAGCGAAACAACAGACCGTCGGTCAGCGGTCCAATTCACCCTGGACCCCAAAACGGCAGGTATTACACCATCTGAAGGGTCCGCTGACTTGAATGAGTTATCTGTAGGGGAGCATTTGCCGGTGGACGTGGCTCGTAGCCATTGCGAACAGTAAAAACGAAGTTTTGTTCGTCATTTTTAGGAGCGCAAGTATTCCGTCGATTGCCTGGAAAATTGATTGTGCCGCCGGCTCTCTGGGAGCCGTCAAAAACTTAGAAATCGTCCTGTTGGTCTTCAACCTGAAGCCAAATTGATAGCCAAAACCAGGTGGTTGGAGCTCAAAAATGCTTGAGCTGACCCTGTTTTCACCTACTCATTGGATGAAAATCAGAACAGTATTCTGCTTGAAAAAATCTTTGCATCAGAACTCCGCCCTGTAATTGCGATCCGTTTGCCATACAAACTAACGCCATCAGTTTATTGCACCATTAGTTAAATCTGACATGAGGCAACAAACTATTGCCCAATAAGCACTCCCACGCGCGACAGCGCAACCGGTTCAAGCGCGCCCGGAGGCGCATAGGGATTTGCGAAAGAGTAAATCAGGAATAAGGTAATCCCATTGTAAACGCCGAACAAAGCCACAAATACGATGTTTAAACCCGATGGCGCAAACGCAAAAAAGCTGATGGAAATAATGACAAGACCGGCAATTGCAGCGAACCAGAACGGTGCCTGGTTCGAACGATTGGCAATGTTTGACCTCTTACTGCGAAGTTGATCCAACTTGCGTGCGTTTACCACCAGGCTATCATGCAGACGCTGCTGAACTGGACTGTCTGACACCAGATTGAGAGAACCCTGATACACCTTCATCCAGGCATCGCGCCCAGCACCGATACTACCATCTGCCGCAGCAAGTTCTGGCCATTCCTGGGTCACCACCACATCAATGTAGTCTTTTGCACCGTCGATGATGTCCTCGCTCCCTTTCCCGGCATGCAGTTTTGCGTCAGTTACAATCTGCAATACCGTGTCCGCTTCAGACCCCAGATCACTCTGCAAAATCCGGTAATCCAGAGCGAGTTGAGCAAAGACCAGACCAAGGATCAATGCGTGTATCGCCGACACCCGGCCGAGAATTGAACCCGAAAGCTCTTTCGTTACTGCATCTGGTTCGGGTCCAACCAACCAGTGAGAAACATGGTAAACGAGCAAGATCGCAATGACAGTGCCGGCGATGATGACAATTGCGGTTAAAAGCGTCTCATTCATTAGCAAACACTCATTCTGTGGGACCACCTGTTGATGACCAAACACATCTTCTTACCTTCGTTGATACGCGGAGCGTTGAAAATACAGCCTGATCATTCCCATTTATCATACAGCGCCAACGGATTGTATTCAGCCGATTGTGCAAAAAGACTAGCGGGATCGAATCTTCTGAAATCTAAGCTCTTTGCAAGTCATCCTCATCATCCGCCGCAGCAAATTGATCCGCAGAACTCTCAACCTTGACGGACCGCCTTGCAAACTCGATGCCATTGGCTTCAAGTTCGGCTTTCAGACGCCTGTAGATCTCGCGGCGGGCATAAAATTGTTCGCCGGGGACTGAGGTGAACTTGAGCCGCACGGTCAGGCCATAGAGATCGATATCGTAGATACCCTGAAACTTCAGTGGCGTTATCATGGTGGGGCCGATATCCGGGTCCTGCATGAATTCCGCGGAAATCTGTTTAACGATCCGTTTGACCTTCATGATGTCGGTATCGTGGGGCAACTGGAAGGCCATCTTGGTGATCACCCAGTCCCGGCTCAGGTTCGAAACGGAGTCGATGGTTCCGTAGGGCACCGTTTGCAACGCGCCTCTGTGATGCCGTATCTGCAATGAGCGCAGTGAAATACGTTCCACCGTGCCCCGCATTTCACCAAATTCAAGGTACTCGCCAATACGGAAGGCATCGTCTGCGATATAGAATATTCCGGCCAGAATGTCCTTCAACAAGCTTTGTGCTCCCATGCCCAGCACCAGTCCGAGGACACCTGCTCCTGCCAGCATTGGTCCGACGTTAATGCCAAGCTCCGACATCACTACCAATACCGAGATGACAAAAATGAAAGTGATCAGCAAAGCGCGGATCAACGGCAAGACACTCAGCGCCCGAGAAGAGGAGTGAAGCGTTTCGTCCTCTCCATGTGGTTCAGGGATCTGTGAAACAAGATATCGGCGCAGCACGCCGGTCAACACCAAAGCCGAAATACTGCCTAAGACAAGCACAATCAGCACTTTGGCGGTCGAAGTAATTTCCTTCGTTGTGCTGTCGATCAATATGTCGTCGAAGACGATCTCAACCCCTACAAACACAATCGCAATTGCGCCAACGATAGCCCAGTGTTTTCTGTCGCTTTTCACCTGTGCCCCCTTTTCTTGACTTTGTGTGCAAGATGACTCCTTGTTATCCACCGGGCTTCAGACCCATTGGGATTTCTGTTCAGATCGCAGTCGTCCGACGTAAATATGCTGGCTTCAATTAGCTGGCCTCAATTAGCTGGCTCTGGCTCGCTGCCTTCACTTCGGAAATAAGAATGTGACTTGGAACCGAGCACCCCATCCGTCGGGACCACCGTCCGGCGCATCAGCCCAATAGCGCGCACCAAGCCCCAGTTGGACGGGTTGTTTACCCAGTTTTACAACCTGGGAGACAACAAAGTTGATCGGAACAGACCATTCTTCAGCTTCCCAATCATAAGTGCTTTCAGTGTCGAGCGTGAATGTCGTAGCTTTAGGTGTCGTGTAGGCCAGGAACGGTTGCAAGAACGTTGCAGACACTTTGCCGTTCTCGGAATTGCCGCTCACGGACCAGATATGGTTGGCAAGACCTCCAACTGTCCAGGGTCCTTTTTGTTTCAAGACAACGCCAGTCGGACCAATCCCCCATTGGTCAGGCGAGATGTCATCAGAAGCGGTCGGCAGCTGGAACACCGGGCCGACCCCCCAGACGATGCCGTTTGCGGTTGGTTTCTTTGGTGAAAAGAAGAAGCTCTGAATTATGTTGCCGACACCACTTTGCGAGCCCGATCCCGGCCTTATGTCATCCTGATCAACCAGCGGAATGATCGTGCGAGATATGACGTTCCAATCCGGGCTGATCGAGATCGGAATCACAGGCTGGATATTGACGAAACCCTTGTTACCAGAGCCGTCTCCGTACCCGTCGTCGTAGTTGAACTGAAATGGAACGCTGATGAGATCTGCAATTGGGTTGGACAACTTCTTGGCAAGATCTGCGCTTCCTCCACCGGATGAACTTTTCGCCGTTTGCGCAGTTGTAACCGCCGGAAGCGCGAGAGCGAAAGTCAATAACAGTGCATTACGTAGCATCTGGTAATCCTTTTGGTTGAGCCGATCACGTGGATTATCCGTTCTCACAAAGCCCCTTCCATCAACGCCGCTTGGCCTGATCATTATACATCTCGGTCACCTACGAAGTGGGGTTACTGACGCAAGCGTTAGGAAACCGGGCCGGGAATACCCGGCCCGGTTTGGTTCACTCGACGACTTCGACTTCGCTAGGGCGCCACGACTTGTCAAAGAAGGATGGCATGGGGCTATAGAGCCTGAGGACGTTAAACCAACCCTTTTCCGGATCAGTTTGAATCCAGTTCCCGTCGGCCGCACCGTCAGGCTTTTCGGGTGCGAAATAAACCACGGTTGAACCGTCTTCGCCGGAAACCGCCGCAGCTGTTGGATAGCTCTGACTGCCGGCGCGCGGCCATTTCTGCGGCGTTTGCAACATCGAACGCGTCTGGTTGTCATACAGCGTGAAGGACCAGAATGCTTTGGCCGGGATGTCCTTGGGCAAGGTCACCTTGTAGGTCTTTGCGCCGTCAAAGGGCTCGCCTTTTGAATCAAGAAACCCGATCAGATACTGAGAGCCGACTTCAGGAATACGCATGATCATACCAGGGCTGTCGAGTGTGTAGGCGTAGTAGAAGGCCGTGCGACTGTCGAGCGTGCGCGCGCCTGTAGGGGGATAGGGTTTGAACATGCCGTCTTCGTAAGCCGGGGGCGGGGTTTCGAATAGCGCGCCGCCCTCCCAAAGCATGCTCGTCCAATAGGAATTTTCATAATATGCCCAGTCGGGGTGCACATCGAGCGCCTGCCATTGCAATGCCCGACCAAAAGCCTGCCCTGCGGCGGCAGCATCTGTGAGGATCTTCTTCATCCGGTCGTCGGGCTTGAACTCCTTGCCATGGCGGATGCCGATTGCAGCCAACTGCCCGGCAAGCTCGACATCATTGCTTGTCGCCGGCTCATTCTGGACATTTTCATTGACCATCTCAAAAAACCCATAATCGCTGGGCGGGATGGTGTTGAACGACAAGCCAGACGCCTCGACGAACTTCATTTCGGGGATCTTGGGCTCTCCGGCCAGCCTGACCTTGCCCTCAAGCGCCTCTGCGATAGCCGTGCCATAGCTTCCTGGCTGATAGGGATAGATCTTCAGGTTGTTCTTAATATTTTCTGCTGCCGGCTTGGGATCTTTGCCAGCTTCAATGAAGGCACGCAACGCATAGAGGATATTGTTGGTCTTGGCGTGGGCGACAAAATATCCGTCCTCGGGCACCTGCCCATCGTAATCCGGCCCAACTACAAGGTACTTGCCACCTAAGCCCCGGTCCGGGCCTGGTTTGCCCATGTCGATGATCCACTGAAACCACATGTCGTTGAGCGCGCCGAGTCCACCCGACGGTTGATCAATCACAACCGGACCTTTCGACAGATCGATCCACCCCAAGTAATAGATCGTGTCGGCGTTGGCCGTCAGGAACAATGAGTTCGAATCCATCAGCTCCGAGAAAATGACAATGTCACCACTTTCCGCGCCAACGCTTTGGAAGCCTTTCTTCAATGCCAAAGCTGAGGCGCCTCGAAAGCTGTTATTGTAGGCATTCAGCGCCCGAGTGAAGTCCACCGTATCGAAGACATTCTGGGCGGTTTTCTCGCTGGGCACGCCCTTGGTGAATTCGAGTGTACCAATGCGGGTGTCGATGCTGTTGGGAGCGGCAAGGGAGTCGATAGTCTCCTTCGAGACGTCCGCCAAAGACGGTCCAACCGCGATAGAAAGCGCGACCGCTGAAGTAAAAGTTTTAAAAAGGTGATTCATGATTTCCTCCGGGTTAATGCATTAAATTAAAACACTATTTCTGAAGTTGATGACACTGACACAACAATGTCACGCAAATTTTGTGCGGCTGGCGACGTAGCGACGGATGTTGATTTAGTCTCATATTGCTACATGAGTTTTGAGTAGTTGATAGTTTCTCGTTCGCAAGCCAGTCGACGTTAACTGATAGTATCCTCAATCAGATCCGGATTTCTGACCATCTTGCGCCACAATCCGGCTAAGATTTCTTTTTTAGCATTTGGCGTCGATAGATACCTGGGGTCGCGCCATTCCATCGCACGAAGGCGCGCGTGAAACTGCTGGGGTTATTGTAACCCAACCGTTTGGAAACCGCCGCGATGGATAACTCGGAATGGGTAAGCATCGTCATAGCCGCATGGTTCACAGCTTGGTTGCGAATATCTGAAAAGGTGAATCCCGAAACGGCCAGATATCTCTGTAATGATCGGCTGCTCATGCCCATTTCTTTTGCTACGCTCTGGATTGTGGCCCTGCCGTCGCGAACCAATGCATCCACCACATCTGTAAGAGCTACAATGTCGACTCGCCTTTCCGCATTTTGACCCGGCATATACGATTTCCCTCATGAAACGTATTTTCTGCACTGATTGTATGGGGCTTTGTTGCTCGGCGTCTGACCATTACGCGCCGTCGCTTACAGAGATTGCGGGTTGGCATATTTTGTGCATATTCTTCAAGGGCGTAGAACAGGCAATTGTCGAGTGCCAGCCAGGGAGGAATTTCTGGATGAAAACAATACCGTTGGTCCGCGCCGCGCACCTGCTTACGTATACGTCTTCGCTTCGTGAAATCGGTGCTCCGGTTGATCGAGAGCTGGTGCGCGCGAAACTCCCGACAATGATCGAAGACTGTCCGGATGCCTATCTCAGCATGCCGCAGGTGTTGGAATTTGTCGATCAGTGCAGCCGTGATCTGAATATTGTCGAATTCGGACACCACGCAGCGCTGTCCGCAAGTATTTCCGGACTGTCACAAAATATGCAGTCAGCCTTGCTGAACGCGCCTACTGGTCTGGCTCTCATTCAGGCGTTTGCAGCAGTCGCTCCAATTGAAAACACAGCCATTTCAGTAGGCGTTCAGCAAGAGGGGTCTGTTTATAGAATCTACTTTGATCTGATCGATTTTCGAAGCCACCACGCTTTGGCCGGGCCGGAATGGGTCGCTGTTCACTCATCTATTGAAATCCTGCGCAGCGTCTGCGGTGCTGATTGGTGCCCTGGTGAGATTACAATCATGTCACACTCCGCTGACCATATCTCAACAGAGGAAGCGTACCCCAACACCAGAATAAAGTTTGGTCAACTGCACACTTCTGTCACGGTTCCAGTGACCAGCTTGGCCGTACCCTGTGTTTCACCAGCCGAGAATGGTTCTTCCGAAGTGACAGTTTCTCCAGGCCGGATCGACTTCGTCGGAAGCCTCAGGCGCGTTGTCGCCCCCTATCTTCAGGATGCATATCCGTCCCTGAATCTTATGGCCGAAATCACAGGTTTGTCGCGCAGAACTCTTCAACGAGCATTGGCACGGCACGGCAAAACCTACACCGCTATTGTTCAGGAAGCTCGTTTTGAAAATGCGTGCGCGCTGCTGGATGACCTTGGTATTAGAATTATCGATGTCGCATTCACTGCGGGCTACGAGCACCCACAACACTTCACGCGTGCATTCCGGAAGTATACAGGTCTTACACCAAGCCAATATCGCCGAAGGTCCTCGACGGAGAGCTCCAGTACGTGAGGAAAGTTTGACACCCAGCCAACGCTGCCAAAAATTCCCGACAGCTAAGCCACGGAAATTTTACGGCTTTGGAGGCAAAGGCACTGCTCCCTTCGAACATCGATTGCACCGATAGAACAGCAGATTGAGAGCCATGCCATTGCGAAGGGCAATGGCGAAAATGCTCTGGCCGCCATACGGAGGCTGCTCCATAATCCGCAGGTTCCCAGCAACAGGCCAGCGCTGGCGGCGACCACCGTCAATGATGATTTCTGTCTCAGACATGCGCTCGTACTGAAGACGATCTTTAAGCCTCCTTGGTCAGTTCAAAGTGTTTGGTTGAAATGGAGTCCAATTTACACAGTAGTTGGCGCGATACGCGGATAACCGCCATTGGTGCACTTGCAGCGAATTCACCCTATGTCCGCTCAGCGGACCTTCGCCGCACGCCACATCAAGGTCTGCAACGCGGACAATGCTGCAATTCGCTGCTGAACACCTCAAGGTCTGCTTTGCGCTCAACGACCCTTTGTTCGCGCAATCAGAACCTGAACTCCACACCCACGCGACCGGACAGTTGATAGGAACCTGAAGTTTCGAAAATCGCTTCGGTTCCGGCACTGATGGTTAGCCCGTTTTGAGTCTGGTATTCACCGGATACGTTCAGGAACCCACCCAGGGTGTTGTTGTCGCCGCCGGTGTTGAAGCTGATATTCTGGCCGAGCAAAACGCCATCAATACTGTCGCCGCCAAAGTTTGTCCGCGCGTCAAGACCGGCTTGCAGACGATAGGTCAGGATCGATCCATCGCCGGTGATTTTCTGTTTCGGGGCTGCAAGCTTGAGCCGGGCAATGCCCATGTGAACCGTACGGCTGTCAATGGTTTGCGGTGAGGCTGTTCCGGTCTCGGTATAGCTGTCCAGAAACAGTCCTGCATATTGCACGCCAAAGCTTCCTTCGATCGCGTGACCTGCGATCTGCGTTGGCTTGGTGATGGTAACTGCAGGATTTACGAACCAGCCGTCGAAATCTGCCGAGATTGTCTCAACCCCGCCTGATCCTCCCCCACGCAACTTATCCACAGGACACTCCGTCCGGGAATTAAGGGCACAGTCTGGCAATTAATGATACAGTCCAGAAATTAAAGGCAGAATCAAGCACTGATTTTGCTCAACTTTCTAAAGTCAGCGTCCAATAATTAACGGCACAGTGACAGTTGTGCTTGGATCTTCAAAAATCTTCGCATTCCTCAACTTCATCCGTCTTGCAATCGTAACGACCATCGAAGACTATCGATAAGTTTCCCCCTTGAGTGGGCAATGTGCCGCTCAGCACCATGATTTTGAAAGTCACAGTGGCGCCTTCCCGTCGAGGCTTACTGAGTTCTGCAACGATTGGATGCCTAATCTCACCTTCAATGGTCAGCACGGCATTGGGAGGGTCGTTAGCAAAATTATCATTTCCTGACACCCAACTTTCTAAGAACAGCTCCAATGATATCGAACCTGTTTTTCGTTCTGGGCGATCTGTGAACCAACCGATATCCGCGTCAAATCCTGAAAGGCTGATTGTTGTACCGTCAGAAACCATGGTTTCGGCAGTCGCGACATACAAGACAGCAGTTCGACGCTGTTCGTGGGCACAAGCTGCCGACGCAACAAACAAACTTCCAAAAACAATGCATAGTGTAAGTCTCTTAACTAAATTCATGCTAATCGCTCTCCTAAAACATTGCCCGCGGAAACATGGGGATCCACTTCTAATCAGGGCTAGACCTGTACATCGACCCACTCAATCAACGGCGTACTCAGATCTCCAGGGAAAATGTATGCTTGTTTGGTTATTACCCCTGAAACTCACTAGCATCTTTGCAAACCTTCTTTGGCCTGCGACTGGACGACACTAGCCTGCACTGGTTACCTTTACTTTGATCAGAAGACAAAGGCTCTGCCGCAAATTTTTCATGGATCAGAGCGAGTGTGAGCCTACCCAACTGAACTGGTCCACCGTTATGTTTAGGAAACGGAGTACCACGAATGGCAAACAAGAGACCGAAGCCCGAAGAGATTGTCTCGAAGTTACGGCAGGTTGAAGTTCTGATGGGGCAAGGCATGTCCCGTCTTGATGCGATCAGACAGATCGGCGTTGTTGAACAAACCTATTACCGCTGGAGAAAGAAGTACGGTGGAATGGGTGTTGATCAATTGAAGGAACTGAAACGGCTTCAGAAAGAGAACGAGCGGTTGAGACGCGCGGTGTCTGATCTGACTCTGGACAAGCTGATCCTGACGGAAGCCGCAAAGGGAAACTACTGAGCCCCGCTCGTCGTCGTGCCTGCATCGATCATGTCCGCAGCCAGCTCAAAGTATCTGAGCGACGCGCCTGCCGCGTGCTTGGACAACACCGGTCCACGCAACGGCGCGTCCCACAAGGTCGCGCAGACGAAGACCGTCTGGTAGCCGACATGATCGAGCTGACCCGTCAATACGGCCGTTATGGTTATCGCAGGATCGCTGCACTGCTGAGAGAGGCTGGATGGTCTGTCAGCGATGGGCGAATTGAACGGCTTTGGCGACGAGAGGGGCTGAAAGTGCCGATGAAACAACCGAAGAAAGGACGGCTCTGGCTGAACGATGGCTCGTGTCTTCGGCTGAGGCCGGAGTATCGCAATCATGTATGGAGCTATGACTTCGTTCATTGTCGCACCGATGATGGCAAAACCTTCCGGACGCTGAACATCCTTGATGAGCATAGCCGGGAGTGCCTGGCGATTAGAGTGAAGCGCAAGCTGAACTCGGTCGACGTGATCGATATCTTGACGGATCTGTTCATACTTCGAGGAGCACCCCGTTTCATACGTTCAGACAATGGGCCGGAATTTGTTGCCCAGGCCGTCAGGGATTGGATTGCCGCTGTCGGGGCCAAGACAGCCTACATCGAACCAGGAAGCCCTTGGGAGAACGGATACTGTGAAAGCTTTAATGGCCGGTTCAGGGATGAGCTGCTCAACGGTGAAATCTTCTACAACCTGCACGAAGCTCAAATTCTGATCGAGCAATGGAGGAAACACTACAACACAAAACGCCCCCACAGTGCTCTGGGCTATCGCGCGCCAGCGCCCGAAACCTTCATCCCGATGGATCAAAGGCCGATGATGCACTAACAATCAGGTTGGACCAGTTAGATGAGGCTGCTCACTTGGTTGAATCAGGGCAAGTGCGAAATCTGCCCTGATCCCTGACCTCAGAGACCAGCACGCTCAGGCAATGCCACATACATCTGAACATGTGTGACGGTCGAAAACTCTCCGGGAAGTGGGCCATAGGTCTGACCATCAGAATGCCATGCCAACCCCAGATCAGCAGCAAGATGCTCTCCGCTCAGTTGCAGGCAGGGTGAGATCGTGCGCTCAAAATCAGCTGACCCGTCATCATTCGCGACAAAGGTATTCTCTGACCCGTCACGCGCGCCAAAGGGCAGATCATATGTGCCGATGAACGGGTCGGTCGGTGGCCAGACCATAAAATCATGCCAGATTGTGTAGACACCGTCGGGCACGAGGTTTTCAAAGGCCAGATCAACGGTTCCAACACCATTTTCGCAGATGTAGGTGCCACTGCCTTTGGCTGCAAACCATTCACCCAGTGTCAGTCCAAGCGGGCGGCCCTTGGGATAGGGGCCGGTATCAGTTGTGTCCAGAAAGTTGTGCTTCACCTCAATACCCGGCGCGTAGAGCGGTGCATCCATGTCGCGGGTCGCTGCGGTTGGGCGGTGCACCTCACCCGAGCCTGGGACTTTTTCATAGAACACATCCTGCTCGGCCATGCCGTCGTCAATGTGGAAGATGAAAGTCAGCGACATGCTTTCCGGGGCGTCATAGCTAACATTGGTGCCCTCCTGGGCGGTCGATTGCGTCGCGATGGACAGGGCCAGTACGGCAGCACTGGTCAATAGAAAGGGTCTCATATCATTGGTCCTTTGGTTGGATTTAGGCATAGGTGCCCGGGGAACCGGTTCTTATACAGAGCCGGAATTCTGTTGATTGGTTTGTGACTGCGCGGGTTCTGCCGCGTTAGCCGTCCGGCTTCAGCGGCGTCGGCTGTGGTGTCAGACCAGACGGAACAGTTTGCGGAATGAGCACCGAGAGATCCTTGGCGGCCGGATCCGTCAAGGCATCCAGGAAGGCCATAAGCTCGGCAATCTCGTGATCTTCAAGCTGCACGGGCGCCAGCATGTTTGCCTTTGCAATCCGGTCTCGCAACTCAGCTGCGCAATGCACCCAGTGGTCGCGCAAATCAAATGCCGCGCGGCGTTCGGGGTTCAATGGGCGAAAGATCAGTTCTGATCCATCACCGGTTTGCTCAATGATCTGGTCAAGCTGTGGCAACGACACGGTGTCAGCATCAAAAACTTCAAGAGAAGCGACACTGTCCAAATGGTGGCGCACCATCGCCTCCAGATCATCAAACACACCGTCATGTCCCCAAGGTCCTGTCAGCGAGACATTGCGCAGACTGGGCGTGCGGAATGCAAACAGATCGTCCATTTCAAAGGTGACGCGATAGCGCCCCTCGTCCTCTGTGTGCAAACCAAAACCCGATGCGCGCCAATAACTCGTATCCCCGCCATGCCCTTTACCCGGGCCAATTTGAGGAACCGCAATGGCATGGAAATCGTGATCCGTCAGCAACGCACCTGAATGGCAGTTTGCACAGCCAGCTTCGCCATAGAACAAATCCACACCGTTGCGTGCTTCGTGAGAAAGGGCTGTGTGATCACCTGCGATGAAATGATCAAACGCGCTTTGGTCGGAGCGAAACGCCACCGATTGAAACGCAGCCAGCGCGTTTGCGGCCTGCACCATCGTGACTTCGGTATCGTCCGGGAAAGCGGCACGAAACAGGGTGCGATATTGCGGCTGGTCGGCCAACCGCTCGGCTAGCAAATTCCAGGCGTCTGTTACCCGATCTTCTGCAACGGCGGTGGCGATTGGGTTCTCACCCTTTTGCCCGGCCATTTCAGAGGCGGAGAGCACCGGAAACATCGCTTGCGCTGCCAGTAAATTATTCAGACCAGCGGGCAGATGTTCGCGGGCTGGGCTCCAGAACCCACTATCAAATGTTGCCAGTGGATCTGCTTCCACCCGCCCATCATGGAACATCGAATGATATTCCTTTGCGCCAATATTCCACAGCGCCTGTGCGTTGCGTGGAATGCGTTCGGTGATCCCGTCTGCAGTCTGGCGGTTTGGACCGAAACCTGTTCCGCCTTCGCCAATCGACAGGGCCACACCATCGCTTGTGCCGCGTGCCGGGTCATGACAGGTACCGCAAGAAATATTGCGATTGCCTGACAGGATCGGATCGAAAAACAGATTCCGACCCAACTCGAAAAGCTCTGCTTTCGGCTTGCCGTCATACAGAAAGTCACTGTCCTCTAAGGCTGAAGGCAAAAGGGACGACAGTGCGCTTTCCGGTTGGGCATGCACTGGGGTCAGGACGCCACCGATCAATAGCGCTGTTCCGATTGCAGCAGGCAAAACCAGCGCGGGCAAGGGAGCCCGTGAACCCGTCCCTTCTGCCACCATGGTTAGTTTTTCTGTCTTGAATGCGGACATTTCAAATTCCTTTGGTCAATAGATTTCGAGTGTCACGCGTCACTAAAACAGGCGGAAATGGTCTGCTGTGTCCGACTTCAGGTCACGCAGATGTTCTAGGCCGACGTCCCGCAAGAGATCAGTGGGCAATTGCGCCAGTTTTTGCCGGTCACGCTTGTTCCTTTGACGTTCTCGCCACCAGGCAAAAAATTTGGAGACGTTTATTCTTGCGCGACGTTTGCCACTCAGCCCCTTGGTTTGATCCATCATGGTCATGGTAGAGTTCCTTTCAGAGTAAGCGATTGAGGGGGATCAATTTGAGCTGCACGAGGTGTCCCTCTCTCACCCGATTGCTTCGAGGTTTGCGCAGAAATGCTGGTCGCAAGGCGCGTTGCACTGACTCCGGCGGCATAAAAGAAGCCTTCGAATGACACACCGAACCCGGTGAACCAAAGGCCGGGATTTCGCTTGTCCTGTTGACCCGCCGGGCACAGCGGGTACCCACGCTGATCCAACGCGCCAAGATGGCCAAACAGATCCTCTAGACCCGTCTTGTAGCCCGTTGCACAGATCACCACGTCAGGATCGACTTTGCGGCCGTCAGCCAGTTCAACAGAGTAGGGAGAGAAACCGACAGTCTGACCCACGACCTGGAAGCGGCCCATTTTCAACGCTTTGACAAACCCGTCATCCAGTGCGGGCGTCACCCCATCCTTGATCAGGCGTGATCCGCCACCTTTGCGATGTCGGGGCAATCCATGGCGGCGCAGGTTGCCAAAATTCATCCATTGCATCCCTGCCATCAGCGGATCGAGAGCCCATTTGGGGGTGCGGGAAAACAACCTGGCCATTCTGTGCATCGGATATCCAAGTATCCGCGTTGGCAGGATCGAAGGTCCATTTCGGACAGAGATCCAAACCTGTGCAGGATTGGCCCGCGACAAGTGGTTCAACACATCCGAGCCGGAGTTTCCGGCCCCCACGACAAGCACCTTTTTGCCGTCATAACTGGAAGGTTCTGCGAAATCAGCGGAGTGAATAACCTTACCGCCAAACTCTTCGAGGCCGGGCCAGATGGGCATGTCGGGCTCTTTTTCGCGCCCGGTTGCAACAATCAGATGAGTGCAGGAATAGGTGCCCTTGTTTGTCTCAACCTGCCAACCACCTTCAAGACGGTGAACCGACCGGACGCGGGTTTCAAATTGGATATTGGACGCCAATCCGGCTGCGTATTCACTGAGATAATCAACAACAGCATCCCGGGGCAAATAGATGTCGGGATGGCGCGGTTCCTGATGACCTGGGAGCCGGGCAAAATGACGGTGAATGTTCAGCCGCAACTTCGGATGGCGCGCACGCCACGGGTCGGCGACCCGGTCTGAAGCCTCCAGAATCGTGACGGGTATTTTGCGGTCGCGCAATTCGTTCGCCGCTGCCAATCCGGACAAGCCGGCGCCGATGATGAGGGCGGTTGTTGAATGAGAATGTGTCATCCTAAATCTCCGAAAAAGGGACGCGTCTAATGGCGCGCAAGGAAGTAGGCGGTTAGCGGGTCAATGCGGCGCAGATCTGGGCCAGATGCCTGTGATCCGTCCCACAGCATCCGCCGACAACACGCATGCCTGGAAGCAGCTGCCTCAGCTGCGCGTACTGCGCGCCCAATTCGACCGGGTCGCCTTCATCGAGCGTTTCACAGCAATCAAGTTCTGCATGTGACATGCGCGAAGCATTCGCACGCACGCCTCCAATACGCTGCGCCCAATCGGATCCCTCAGGGATCATGGTGCGAAAGTGATCGGGGTGGGCGCAGTTGACCATGTAATAGGCGGGCTTTGTTGTGGCCGCAGTATCAACCTGTGTGATGGCGTCTTGCAGCACTTCGCCTGTGGGAAGCCGTCCATCGGTTTCAACCGTAAAGCTGATAACGCAAGGCACACCCAACTCTGCGACGGCATTGGCGACACCAACTGCCTCTGGCACGTTAGTGAGTGTCAGCGCGCTGATCATGTCGACGCCTGCGTGAGCAAGGACCCCAACTTGATAACCATGGTAAGCCTGCGCTTCCTTAATGGTCATGATGGATTTTGGATCATAACCATCGCCACGTGGGCCAACGATGCCATTTACAAGGACCTTCAGCCCGTGGCCCAACGTGCTACGCAGTTCCTTGGCATCCTGAACAGCTTGGCAATTCACATGCCGCAGATGGTCCAAATCGTGGCCGAGTTCCTGACCCCAATCAGGGTTGGCGCGCCACGTATATGTGTCCAGTAAGAACCCTGTTCCATTTTGGCGGGCCAGTTCAAAGATCGGGGCAAAGTACTCCTTGAATGCGGCGCGACCTTCTTCCAGCTGTGCCAGTGGGTAGGCCGCAAAGCAGGGCATGTCGAAACCCTTCTCAAATACAAGCCAGGTTTCAAGTCCGGCTTCTGTCAGAAATAGCTGATCAGATTGATGCGGCAGGATTGTCGACGTCATATTACGCTCCATTCAGGTCGTTCAGTTTCAATAAGGGACAGATCTGAGAAGACGCTGGACGGCGCTCCACTTGCTCGAACTGTCACATTCAATGCAACGGTATTGCCTGACGAGATCGTGTCATGATATGCCGATATGTGACCAATTCGGTGAATATCGGACACACCCATGCTTGATAAGAAAACCACCTGCCGCACAGCGGTTCTGACCATGCCCTGTATCGGAACATCGACTGCCTATTGTATTCTTGATGCTTTGGCGTCCGTGGGTCGGGATTGGGAAATGCTACATGGTAATGCACCCAGACCACCTGTTTTTGAAGGCGCCCTACTGTCAGTTGACGGTGCGCCTTACGACGACATCAACGGACGGCGCATCACACCGGATGGATCGTTGGAAAGCTTTGGCACACCCGATCTTGTCATCATTCCGGATTTTCATTTTGCGCCAGGTACGGGAACACCGGAAGAGTTTGCGCAGTTC
Organism: Ruegeria sp. A3M17; assembly: GCF_003318255.1. Lineage (GTDB taxonomy): Bacteria > Pseudomonadota > Alphaproteobacteria > Rhodobacterales > Rhodobacteraceae > Ruegeria. The sequence continues at coordinate 295,483 of NZ_QOCF01000028.1, read as the reverse complement.
ATCCCGTGGCTCAGGAAGGCAAAGGACGATGGCGCGTTGATCACGTCGGTTTGTTCCGGAGCCTACTTGCTTGCCGAGGCCGGAATGCTGAATGGGCTCGATGCCACCAGCCATTGGAGCTTTTGCGACATACTCGCTCGGCAATACCCCGAAATCAAAATGCGGCGCGAACGTATCCTTATCCCCGCGGGCGAAGGACATCGGATTGTGACTGCCGGTGGCGCGTCGGCCTGGGGCGATCTGGTGCTTTATCTAATTGGACGGATTGCAGGCCCGGATGAGGCGCGCCGCATTGCCAAGATTTACTTGCTGCAGCCGCATAGTGAGGGGCAGCTGCACTACGCTTCTCTCACCGCAGGTGCTCAAACCGAAGATGCATTGGTTGCTGATGCTCAGGTTTGGGCCGCAGATAACTACGCACTTCCGACACCAGTTGCCGCGATGGCGGCGCGAAGTGGCTTGACCGAACGCAGCCTTTTGCGTCGCTTCCGAAAGGCCACGGGGCAAACGCCGGTCGACTACATCCAGACGCTTAGAATCGAGGAAGCCAAGCAAATGCTCGAAACAACCGATCTCCCGATCGACGACATTGCCGAGGAGGTTGGATACACAGAACCGTCGAGTTTCCGAAATGCCTTCAGGCGATATGTTGGGATGCCTGCATCGACTTACCGCAAGAAACGTTTGTTGCTCATGCCAGTCGGCTCCGAAGAGCATTAGCTTAACCCACACCCATCAATTGGCTATATAGGCCTTTCATTGCTTTCCAAGAGAACCGCAGAGCGATTTGTGAAGGCATTGGATTGGCACAGTCAAAATTGATCGTCTCTCGGTCTATGAACGTGTTGCCCGCGAACCTGATGTTTCCGTCATGAACTTGGATTGCCGCCATTCGCTGCGGCAGCATGATCACGTAGACGAAGAACTCACACTCTGCGGATATTGCTGCTGTTCACTGCAGTTGCGCCAATGGCAGCTTTCCGAATGTTTGAAAAAGGTCGAAAAAAGAAACGCCGCAAGATGTTGCAACGCTTCCATATTCACAAAAATTCCGGACCGAAATACGAGGTTAGATCGCGACGTCTTCCGGATCCAATGTAACCTTGTAAAGCTCGGTGTCCGCACGATCCATTAAGCGCACGGTCATTTGCTGAGTGGCACCATCAATGTCGACCAGACCAAAGAACTGCAAACCCTCTGACGGCGGCAGGTTTATTCCCTGCCCTTCAGCGGGCGCTTTGAAGTATTTGACCTCTGGGCCAAAGGTGTTGTCCAGCGCGTTCGGGCCAAAAGTTCCCGCATGAAGCGGCCCCGAAACAAATTCCCAAAACGGGCTAAAGTCACTGAACTGCGCCTGGTTGGGATCGTAGTAATGTGCGGCCGTGTAGTGAACGTCAGCTGTGAACCAAACCGTGTTCTTGATCCCGCCGGTTTTGATGAAACGCAGAAGTTCGGAAATTTCAACCTCGCGCCCCTTTGCAGGACCGTTGGTACCATCTGCAACGCCTTCTGATCCTGATTGTTCGCGGAAGTTGTCCCAAACAATAAGTCCCAAAGGTTGATCAGATGCAATGACTTTCCATGTGGCCTGGCTGTTCGCCAATTCGCGCTTGAGCCAAGCCATCTGGTCCGCACCCAAGACGCGCTGATCGTCTGTAAGCGTTTCGGTTGCGGCAGCTGTATTCGGTCCGCGATAGCTGCGAAGGTCCAGAAAGAACACATCCAACATCGGGCCATAGCTGATCTTACGATAGACGCGAGACGGTTCGGTCGGATGAATGCGCAAAGGTGCCATTTCGTGAAACGCGCGTGTCGCACGTGCCGTTAAAAGCTTAACTGATTTTTCGCTGTACCTGTCGTCGTTCAGCAAGTCCTTGCTATCGGACCAATTGTTCACGACCTCGTGGTCGTCCCACTGCATGAAGGTTGGCGCAACCGCATTCATGGTTTGGACGTGTCGGTCCATCATATTGTACTTCCATTGGTCACGGAATTCCTGGAGCGTCTCGGCAACTTTGCGTTTGCTGTCGATCAGGGTCGTGTTGCGCCAAATGATCTGGCCGTCCTTTTCTACCTCGTCCTGCATAGGGCCATCGGCATAAACAGTATCACCTGAGTGGATGAAGAAATCCGGCTGGTGACCCGCCATGGTCGCATAGGTCAGCATACCTTCGTCATCAATGCCCCATCCCTGACCAGCCGTGTCGCCCGACCAAGCAAACCGAACAGACCGGCGGGACATCGGTGCTGTTTTGAAGCGGCCTGTGATGGGTTCGGAAGTGGCGTTCGCATCGCTTAGGTCAGTAGCGACGAAGCGATAGAAAATATCCTGATCCGACGGCAGACCATCAACAAGACGTTTGATTACCATGTCGGATGTCGGGATTGCGTCCATAGCCGACAGTTTGCGCACATTCGCAAAACTCTCAGTGGTTGCCACTTCCATTTCGATAAGGGATGGGCGATCCACACGCGACCAGATAATACCAGATGTCGTGTCCACGTCCCCCGATTGAACGCCGTGACTGAATACCGGTCTGCGTGCGGCGCGGCTTATGGCGGGCATCGCAAGATACGCGGCACCCGAGGCTAGCACGGTCCGGCGCGATGGTCTGAATGAAGGCATGACAAGTCTCCCATGTGGCAATTGGCTGACCAGATGAAAGAGTGATTCCGTAACGACAGAGAAATGCTTCTGTAAACGATTAGCGACAGTTTTGTTACACGAAAGTTCGCACCGACCTGCAATGATCACTGCGTCCATCTTGGAAAGTTCATCCACTTCGTCCGAACATTATTCGTCCAGGATTTTCGACGCTTGTCTCACCATACCAGACATCCGCGACATGTGCAGCATCCGTCAGCTTGGGCTCTCTTTCCGGCCGTTAGCTGCGTTTTGCACCAAGGTCCGCACTGAGTATCGTTAATGCTTGAAACAGTTCTCTCTGTGCCAGGTTACAAACTCGGTCCTTGGCCGGTTGGCGAGGCGGTTCGGCACCAAGATCTTGCCGGACGCGTTGATCATCGATGTCACGGCTTCGATGTCGTTGCTCTGACGGGAAACCAGAATAGTCAGGTCGTCAGCTAAACCAACGAGACCGCGATCAAACATCCAATGTGCAGTTCCGGACAGGGCGAGCCCGTTGCTGACGATGTCGGGTCCGTCATGCTCTACAGGTCTGATATGAGCGGCTTCCACTTCAGCTCGGCCACCGCCATTTATCAGACGTAAACCAGTGATGGCGCAGCGCTCGCCGTAGGCGCGCAGGACGTTCTTTCTGAAATTACGATCGCGAACCGCCCGGTTGGTCAGTTGGTTGACGCGTTCCCGTGTGGGCATGTGTCGGAAAGGTGTTTGCGCGTCTTGAAAACCTGGCAGCTGCATCGAGTCACCAACGCGAGGCAGGATGTCCTCGTCCCGTCCAAGACCACGTTCGACAATTCGGGCAAAGTCTTCAGCTGAAAGGGTTCTTACCGCAGCTTGCGCGCGTCCAGATATCTTGCCTTGATCGTTCAGCAATCCGCTTTCGATGACTGAATTCTCGTCTCGGAATGAAACAGGGTCGCCGAAATCAAGATAGGTCCCCGGCTCAATCACCGCCAAGAACATTTCCGGTTTCCTAGGATCCGGAATGATCTCCTGGACCTTAGCGACAGCAAAATAGCCTTTGGTCTCTTTGACCTTGCTTGGCTCGAGGTAGACGATCCAATCCCCTTCGCACTGTTGGGCACGCGAGAGGTATTGTTTGGGAAACTGATACCGCTCAGAGGGAATATCGTCGTAGATCGAGTCGCTGCGATGGATGAAAATACCGAAGGCCATCGGATCACCCGCGTTGCAGGCGTTCCAGTTTTCGATCGGCCGCGCGAAGTGTCAGCACCGCACCTGTCAAAAATGGAAGTGCCAAGCCAGCTGCGGCGATGGCAAGAATCAAGATGGCGGCCAAAACCGAGTATTCGGCAGACTGTTGTGCCAATGATAGTCGACCCAAGCCAATCAAGTAGAACACGCTGGTTCCCAGGAAGACCAGGTAAAGCGGCCCAAAGGGTTCAATCACCTCACGACGGGTGCGCTCCAAGACTGAATGTCGCAACATGTTCCAGCGTTTGCTTGCCTTGTTCACCAGATTACTCCCTTACCAACTCGATCCATGTGTGCACGTCGTCATCCGTCACTTCACGGCCTTCGACATGCGATTGATACCAACGGGCGACGATGGCACCGCGCTTTTCGCTTTTGATTTTTATGCCCGCTTCGGTGAGGTGCTTGTCCATCGAGCTTTCGATGTGTTTGAGCGCTTCGAAATCATGCCCCGCCCGAATGGATTTGGTGCCTAGTAGTAGCCAGGCGACGTCAATAGCATAGCGGCTTTGCATCTTCACGAGGGCCTCGACCGGGACGCCGCGTTTGCCCTTTTCATAGCTGTGATAGGCACGATGCGACACGCCAATGGCTTCAGCCATAGCAGCCTGCGAGACGCCTATCTCATTGCGACAGATCGCGAGGCGAGCGCCAATCTCTGCAAACAATTCAGCATCATCTCGCACCATGCAAGTTTCCCAATTGACGAGTGCGCAATTTTGTATAAATATAGCACAAAATGACGCATATTTACGGCTTCACTCATCTGAACACGTCAGAAGGTGCAGAACAAGCGATTCCATGCGTGTCGCCGATTCAACTTAAGCGGACAAGGACGACTGAAATGTCAGAGACCAACTATTCAGACAGCTCTCAGATCCTGGGGCTTGGGAAAACGCCCGCGCAATGGGTCGAAGTTATGGCCGGGATGGGGATCGATATTTCAGAACGCACTTTGCGTGAACGCGCCAATGAGACGGGCGCATTTTATCGCCTTGGGCGAACCATGCTGATCACGCCCGCGCAGATCGACACGATTTTTGAAGGAGGCCAGTCATGCCGCTCCAAATTTACAAGAGGGGCCACGTTTACTGGGCCAAGGGGTGGATCGAATACAACGGCAGGCCAATCGCCGGCCCATACCGGAGAAGCACTAAGGCATCTTCAGAAGAGGGCGCACGGGACTGGATAAATTATGAGACTGAACGTCAGATCCGTCGCTATGTCGTGGGCGACGAACCGAGCAAAACGTTCTCTGATGCAATTATGCTCTACAACGCGTCCCCAAAAGCAGCGAAGCAGCTGATCCCGATCGTCGAAGCAATCGGCGACTTGTCACTAGGCACGATTTCTGCTGCGCTATTGAAGAGCCTTGGGCCGAAGCTGAAACCCAAAGCGTCGACCGATACCTGGTGGCGTGAAATCGTGACGCCCGCGACTGCAGTGATCAACAACGCGCATGAGCTCGAGGGCACGCCTCTAATTCGTGTGAAGCCCTACGACAAGTTTGAGCGCATCGCTCAGGACAAGCGGCGCGGGAAGCTTAGTCGTGTAGAGCGCACGCCTGCCGATAAGGAATGGATCGAGGCGTTTTGCCGTGCGGCTGATCCATACAATGCCGCGCTGGTCCGTTTCATGTTTGAAACGGCGGCACGGATTGATCAGGCGGTATCACTGGAGCCTGATGACCTACGACCGCATGAAAACAAAGTCCGAGTGAAAGCGCAGAAGGGGCATCCGGAAAGCTGGATCACTGTATCCCCTCAGATGATGGACGAGCTGCTCGCGTTGCCGCCAAAACGCCCAAAGAACCGCAAGACTGGCAAACTGATGAAGGCGCGTGTTTTCGGCTATGGCAGCTCGACAGGCTACAACACGCGCTGGAAGACAATCTGCAAGCGCGCGGGCATTCCGTACCTGTCAGCGCATCCCGCCGGTCGGCATGGGTTCTTCACTGAGCTAGTCGTGCGCCAAGGTGTAGACCCGGTCACCGCAGCCAAGGCTGGCCGCTGGTCAGACCCGAATCTGCCCATGCGGATCTATGCCCATGCAGAGACCGATGAGGCCGACATCAGGGCCCGTTTTCGTACAAACCATGTACAGGAAGACCCTGTACAAACACCCAAGAGCAAGAAATCAAAGAAGGAATAACGCTATGAACGGTTCCCTCCTAAGGGGCAGGTTGCAGGTTCGAATCCTGCCGGGGTCGCCATTTGATTCTTCGTTAAACTGCAACGTCATACCGGGAATTCGCGCGTGGCTGTACGATCTAACTGTGTGCCTGTCTCAGCTTTATTGGACGTTCGCGTGATGCTGTGGCTGGATTTTAAGCCAACTTAGGCGCATGGCTTCGAAAGCTTACGGGTGCAGTAACTAAAACTAGGTGAAATTTCGTATCAACGGTGTATTAGACGTCGGTACAGCCAGATTAGTGAAGAAGCGAGCATGACTGAGCAATCATCAAACAAAAAAAGCCCGATCATCGAGAACATTAATCAGCAGCTTTCCAATATAGAAAACAACGAAGAAGTAGCCGAAATTGATATCTGTCTAACCTTCGACCGGAAATTCGTTCCCCATGCTGCCGTCACTTTGTTGTCGGCTATCCGTTCAGTTGGGAACGAGTGCAAACTGAATGTGCATATTCTTCACGTCGATGATATAGATGATCGATCCCGGAGTTCGCTCGAAGGGTTGTCGCAGCGCGCCAACATCCTGTGGCACCGGGTTGACGGTAATCGGATTGACAGCCTTCCTGACAACCGTGAGCATATATCAAGGGCAACCTACATTCGCTTGTTCATCCCGGAAGTCCTGCACAAGGTTGCCGACCGGGTAATCTACCTGGATTGTGATACGATTTTAACCGATCGATTGAGTATATTATGGGCTACCGATATTGGCACTTCGCCGATTGCTGCAGCCCCGGATGAGGGCGGCGTAACACAAGCCGAGCGCCTTAAATTCTCCAAAACGGCTTTCTATTTCAACGCAGGGGTTCTGATTTTCGATCTGAATGCGATCGATCCCAAGAAATTCGCCGCAAAGGTTGCAGAGACGGTCTCGCGTACGGATGTCGTGATCGAACTTCAGGACCAGGACATTCTGAACCTGATGTTCGAGGGACAAGCGGCAAAACTGGATCTGCGGTGGAATGCGAATACGCGCTTGTACACCCTCAACAAATTAGAGCCTGCCTATACGCCGGAAGAAGCAGAAATTGCCAGAATTTCGCCCGGCATCCTGCACTTTACCGACAACAGAAAACCGTGGAATTCAAACTGCAACCATCCCTTGCGAGAGCTCTATTGGGATCTTCGCAACCAGACGCCATGGCGGGAAACATTCAGCGAGCGACAGCGCCGAAAAATAATAGAATTCGCTCGTAGCCGATTCAGTAAGTCACGCAAGATGGTCAGCGCAGACAACTAGTGGAGCCTGATATAGAAACGGCAACCGCCAGCGTGGTTGTCAACCACGCTGCGTTTTTGGGAACTCGCTCTGATTCAGTCGCCTTTTGACTGCATCATTTTGTCCTCCAACAGCAGTCTCAGATAGTCGGCGTACTGCGTTTTCTTGAAGATTTCGGCTCTTTCAGCCAGAACAGAACTATCGATCCAACCTTGCACCCAAGCTATTTCGTCGGGGCTTCCGGCCTGCATCCCTTGCCGTTCGGTGAGTGTACGCACAAAATTTCCAGCATCCAGAAGGGATGCGTGCGTTCCGGTGTCAAACCAAGCAAAACCACGCCCCAGTGATTGAACATTCAATAAGTCGTCCGCCAAGTATGTTTCCAGAAGCGTAGTAATTTCCAGTTCCCCGCGCTCAGACGGCTGGATACCACGGGCCCGTTTGGGAGCGTCTCCATCCAGGAAATACAGACCTGTTACGGCGTATCTTGATGGAGGGTTTTTGGGTTTCTCAACTATGTGACGTACTTTGTCGCCATCAAAATCCACGACGCCATAACGTTCGGGGTCAGCAACCCGATAGGCGAACACAGTTCCACCTTCTGTATGACTGTTCGCGGCGTCCAAGAGCTCGGGCAATGCGTGACCAAAGAAAATGTTGTCGCCCAGGATCATTGCAGATGGCGCACCGTCCAGAAAATCTTCGGCAAGCAGATAAGCTTGGGCAAGCCCGTCCGGCGAGTCCTGAACGATCCAGGTCAAGTCTAGCCCGTATTGACTTCCATCTCCCAAAAGTCTTTGAAACTGGGCTTGGTCTTGCGGCGTAGTGATAATCGCGATTTCCCGAATACCCGCCAGCATAAGAACGCTAAGGGGGTAATAGATCATCGGTTTATCGTAGATCGGCAATAGCTGTTTCGAAACAGCCATTGTGATTGGGTACAAGCGCGTACCCGAGCCGCCAGCCAGAATAATGCCCTTACGTTTCATTTTCTTTCCTTTGTAATTGCTGTGATCGATCCGCCGGAAATTTGGCGAATTTCACATATTCTGCAAAAATGATGTTAGCCGGAAGAACCCAAACGCTGACCCACCCCCGTACGGGATTTGAGGCTTTCCAACCAGTCCGCATTTTCAAGGTACCATTGAACAGTCTGTTCCAATCCTGTCTCTGGCGTGTGAGATGGGCGCCAGCTCAACTCTTCACTAATGCGTGTCGCATCAATTGCATAGCGCTTGTCGTGGCCTGGGCGATCTTTCACAAACGTGATAAGTTCGGAATAGGGAGCAGCTGCAGGTCTCAAGCGATCCAGGACCCCACATAGCTTTTCAACCAGCTCCAGATTGGTCATCTCGTTTTCGCCGCCGATATTGTAGCTGCGGCCAAGTTCGCCTTTTTCCAAGACCAAAAGAAGGGCTTCGGCATGGTCTTCGACATGTAGCCAGTCCCGAATATTATCGCCTTTTCCATAGATCGGAATGGCCTCGCCGGCCAAAGCCTTGAGGATCACCACCGGGATCAGTTTTTCGGGAAACTGAAATGGCCCGTAATTGTTAGAACAGTTGGTCATCACAATCGGCAGCCCGTAGGTCTCGTGCCATGCACGTACCAGGTGGTCTGACCCGGCTTTGGAAGCCGAATATGGAGAGTTCGGCTGGTAGGGACTGTCTTCGACAAAGAACCCGGTTGTCCCAAGTGAACCAAATACCTCGTCGGTTGAGATATGATGAAAACGAAATCCTTCTGGCCGGCCCTGCGATACCCACCAGTGGCGGGCTGCTTCAAGCAGGCGATATGTTCCGACAATATTGGTTTCGACAAATGCGCCCGGACCGTCAATTGATCGGTCAACGTGGCTTTCAGCGGCAAGATGCATGATCGCGTCAGGTTTATGCTGTTTAAGTAGTTCCAGCATTTGAACACCGTCGCAAATGTCGGCTTTTTCAAAAATGTGGTTTGGGCTTTCGGCGACGCTGGCCACATTTTCGATGCATGCCGCATACGTGAGTGAATCAACGTTGACCACAGAATGACCGCTACGGATTGCCAGGCGCACCACTGCCGAACCGATAAACCCCATTCCGCCTGTTACCAGTATTTTCACGTCTCTACCTCGTTCATGTGTGGGCTGTATGATGGCACGATTGCTTCCGAGCAAAAGAAATTTGATACATTGCTGAATCTGGCAGGAAATCTGGATGCCGCAATCGTTCCCCTGCCGGACTATTCATGTGAGTTTTCTCACAAAACGCTGTCAACTGCTACTGTTTCAAATAGCTTTCTGATCTCTACGTTCCTTCAACAAGGTTGACAATGGCGATTGGGAATACGTCCTGAGGCGACGGCTTCGAAACAGCGAACCGCTGTAATTTAACATGGTGCCTATTACATAAAAGCGTCAATTACTTGAACAGAAAAACCTGACGATTTGAGGGCGGATCGCAATCGGATGTGGACAATATGCGGCATTTTTTGCTGGTGCGGATTACCGCCGATAATTTAAATTAAAGTCGTTCTATGAGTGTGAAACAAATCCAAATCCGAAAAACCGTGGAAGAGATTTCCATCAGCCAAGCCAACAGGGTTTTTAACGGTTGCCGACGTGTACAGGTCATCCAGCCTGCCTAAAAAGACTTCGCTACGGCAGTCATTATTCAGGTTTTCAAATTGCCGTGCTGCGGTGATTTTGTGGTCATTATTTGCGTCCATCAATCCCAAAACCTGGTCAATGAATTCGTCGTCGGTCCGGACATATTCGGGTTGATCGATCAGATAGTCCATTTGCCCGATAAATGTCTTTCTGGAAACTACCGGAAGACCATTGCTGATATAGTCCATAGCAGCGGTGCAGCCGTTTTCGGGCAGGGTGTCCAGCGCAACATCAGCTGCTTTAAGATAGCTCTTGAACTGGGCTTCGTCGCAAGCACGAATTGGTATCACCCGCTGGAGGTCGTAAGCGTCGCATCCGGCGGCGATTAATTGTTGTCGACAGAAGGTTTCTGACACGCCAACAAGAAGTACCCAAATCCGGTTGTTTCGCCGAAGTAATTTCTTGACCGTTTCGAAGAAGTTCAGATCCAGAAACGGCTGGAATTTGTATTGCGATGCTGAAGCAATCGCGATTTTGGCTTCTTTTGGAATCGAAAGTTGGTCGCGGCTGAAACCTTGATCAGTGCTGGAGCCTGTTTCTTTGATGGACAGAGGGATCCCCAGTCGCTTGCTGTTTGGAATTCCGCGTCTTGCCCCTGTCAACGCTCTTCCCCAGCTACGGGTTTCCGCAACCGCATGCGCCACCTCCATTCCAACCGAGAAACGGTGGTCGGCATGATTGTAGAAAATCACGGGCACAGGAAAAGAGGGCAGCCCGAATGCGAGGGACGGCACAATATCGTGCATATGAATGTGCAGGACAATAAAGGCGTACCCAAGAGCAATCGACTTGAGCTCCTCGGCGCGTGTTTCAATCGATTTCTTGTCGCGTAACCTGTGGATTGCTCCGCCTGCATTGGTCACGACGTCGTTCAATAGTTTTGGAACCGGCTGGGTACCCTGTTCCGTCAGAACCACAGATTGCGAACGCTTTTCACCATCTAGGTCTATCCAGCGTTCGACGACGCGTGTGTGCCCTCCCCATGGAAAGGCTGTGCTCATAACGTGCAAAACACCAGAACGGTCGGTTTTCCCCGGATCGATGGGCGACGCTATCATCTTGGCCAGTTCGGAGAGGGCGGCCTCCAGTTCGCGTGACCGATAGACACCGGCACCGGTGCCATTCGCAAAATGTGCCGCCACCTCTATGGCCTTCATTTTCTTAGAAGGCGCTTTGATGGCGGCAAGTTCAAAACAAATACGTTCAAACCTTTGGGCGTTCGCAATCGTCCTAGATAGCAATTCACGCCGTGAATGCATTCAACGCCTCGCAAACATCACGCACGTCGTCATTCGACATTGTCGGATCAATTGGCAACGAAAGCACTTCTTCATGAATGGCTTCCGTTAGGGGAAAGGAAAGATCGGCCAGTTCGGCATACGCAGCCTGCTGATGGGGCGGTATGGGGTAGTGAACCAGGGTTTGGACACCCCGTTCTTTCAGGTGTTTCTCAAGCAGGGCGCGATGTTTCGTGCGAATGACAAACAAATGCCAGACGCTGGTCAGCGCGTCGCTTGGGAATTCCGGCAACGTTACGTGATTGCTTTTGATGCCATCACAATAAGCGCGCGCTATTTCGCGGCGTCGCGAGTTTTCATCATCAAGATATCTCAGCTTGACCCGTAGAATGGCGGCCTGAAGCTCATCCAATCTGGAATTTCGGCCTTTGGCTTCGTTGACATATTTTTTCTGTGACCCATAGTTCGACAACATGTCCACCTTGGCCGCCAGGGCATCGTCATTTGTCACGACGGCACCGCCATCTCCTAAGGCACCGAGGTTTTTACCCGGATAAAATGAAAACGCCGAGATATCGCCAAAGTTTCCAGCCCGCGTTCCATTCAAAGTTGCGCCATGGGATTGCGCGCAATCTTCGATGACGAACAATCCGCGCTCCTTGGCAAATTCGCAGATGGCTGGCATGTCCGCCAGTCGCCCATATAGATGCACTGCCAAAATTGCCCGTGTTTTGGACGTCAATGCCTCGGCAAGTCCGTTCTTAGACAGATTAAAGGTATTGGGATCCGGTTCGACCAGAACAGGCGTCAATCCAACTCTGGATACAGCGAGGACGGTCGCAATGTAAGTGTTTGCCGGAACTATGACCTCGGCCCCAGCGTCCAAATCCAATGCATCCAGACAAAGCTCAAGTGCATCCAGACCGTTGCCTACTCCGATTGCATGCTGAGTGCCGCAGTACTCGGCGAATTCTCGACAAAAATCCTGATATTGTGTACCACGAACGTACCATCCGCTGTCGAGAACGTCTTGCATAGCCTGAGCAATTTCTTCGCTGTGGCGTGCGTTAATCTCTTTCAAATTCAAAAAGCTGATCATAGCATCTTCCTTACTTTCAGCTGTCTACGGCGCGCGGTTCGCAGATCAGGTTGGTATCTACTGCGATTGACATGTCCAATGGTTTTCGAACCTTGAATTCGTATTCAACACCCAATTCTTCCACCCACTTCCGGGCCTTAAAGAACTGATCAAAATTGTGATAAATACTGATGAGGAGAACTGGCTTTTGCTCGATTATTGTCTTTCGAGCACCTTCTAGAACATCGAATTCCATGCCTTCAACGTCAATCTTGATCAAGCCGACTTTGATCCCATGTTCTTCCACCAGAGAGTCCAGAGTCCGGACGGCAATTCTGTCATGCTCGACGGGCTGCCCGTCCGTCTCTGTTATCAAACAAGACTGATCTCCACGATCCAGTACCACCATTTCAGACGGCTCACTGCCAAGCCCGATATTCAATGATCGAACAGCTTGTATGTTATTCTGTTTGATCGTCTCATTCAGGAGATCAAAACTCTCGCGGCTTGGTTCGATAGCCCAAATGTCACCGTCGCTAAACTCGCGCATTATCAGGACGGAATCGCCGAAATATGCACCTACATCGATCATTGCCCTGTCTTTCAAGATTTCAGGACGTTCAAGTTCTGTGATGAAGTGTTTGTAGTAGAACACCGTTGAAGAGATATCTGCGGACGGCAAACGATATTTTCCGTCATATAGATACCACTTGTCCGATAGCCTCAGGATGCGATTGTAGTGGAAATCCATCAACTCGCGGAATCTATCTTCCTCTTCGCGTGTAAGCTGGAAGGCTCCGGCATTGTAAATTGAATAATCGCGGATTCGTTTTAGAGCCCGAGTTATGATGTGGCGGCTTTCCTCATCCAGACCGGTAATCAAGTCCAAATACAGCTGCTCTACATCGCCGCTGAACTTTTCGTAAGACACCTGATCAATTATTGAATCACACGTGTCCATATGTGCGATGCGCGCGCCATTGCTTACATAACTTGTTGGTGGGCCCAAAACCGTCGAAGAGGTGTTTTGGTAGACTTCCTGAACAATCTCAGCTTTCAGCGCCTCCATCCGTATGGATTGAGTTGCGATTTGTGACGCTTGTTTCTCGAGCTGAGCGATTTGATTGTCCAACCGCTCAGCCTGAGCGCTCAATTGTCCGCCTTGGCTTGCAAGCTCACTATGTTGCTGGTCCATCTTGGCGGTGAGCGACGGGACACGATTTGTCACGAGATCAAAAAGTTGGGTGTTAAGTGCCCTCGTGGCCCGACTGTTCCTCTTGGCTTTCCGGAACATGTTCGCCCCGATCAGCAGCAATGTAAGCGGAAGAGCAGCAATTGCGATCAAGCCAATCAGCAAGAGCCACAACTTGTACTCCAGGCTCTTAAACTTCATGCGCCGAATTAGCTTGTCCTTGTACCGCAACTCCAGCATGCCGTTGGTATAACGCACGGCCCGCAGCTTCCCTTTAAAACCAAGTCGGTAAGCTTTCTTCTCGATTTTCCACCCAAGGAAAGCCTCTTTCGCGTCCCGGTACGTGAGTGTTGATTTCGAGGCCGCTTTCAGGAACTCATCTGCTGCAAATTTGGCATTGTGAAATTTAGACACGTACTGATGGACGTCTTCGCCAAGTTGCTTTTGTTTTTCTGCATCCAGTATGTCGCCCAAGACTTTCGCACATGTACGGATCGGAATGTCAAAGGACGGTGCCTGTTCAACTTGCCAGCCCAGGCAGAACCCTTTGGCTTCCTGAAGGTATACGAAAATGTCGTCATCATAGTCATGTATTTCATTGCAAACTACGACTGTGGGGATAGCCAGCCGGCCCGATGCCAAGGCAGACGTGCCCATAGCAAACATGACATCGACATTTCCTATCAGGAATGCATCAAGCTTTTCGTCAAACATGGGTCCAGTGAACACAATGTTCACAGACGGGTAGTCCTCTGGAACTATTCTGTTTTCTTCCGGACCATTTCCGATGACGTACAGGGTTTTCTTGCCTTCATACGTATAGGCATCAAAATGACGAGCCAGATTTGTTACCGCAAAGACTTTGTCAATTGACAGGCGACCGAGGATTGCAATTTTTAACTCTCCTTGAGGGGCCACATAATTTGTCTTCCGCGTAGAGCTGGGTTCGATGCCAATCGGAACATAGTTCTCGTCGAAAGGGATCCCATAGTCTGTCTGCGCTTGCCGATGCGCTGCATCGCAAAAGAAAACGGCATGATTGTCACTAACCGTTTGAAGAAACTCGAGAAGACGGCCCGAGTCTATGTTCCATGTATCTTTGAGAACTGGAACACACAGATTGTGCCAATTCACAAATATGATCTTGCTGTCGGGGTGAAGCTCGGGCAGCCAATGAGCCCAATAAATTGGGATGACGAGCATAACGGGCTCTTGCAATGCAACGCCGAAGTTCCCGTCTTCCAGCTCGAGTTTCTCCACATTGGATCCCTCGAGCATTGGGTCCGTAATTCCGTCTTTGAAATCTGTGTAGTAAACCTTGCCAGAATAAACCTCAGCCAATCGCCGTGCAATAGACGTCAGGTATACCGGGCCGCCGGATGCCTCGCGCCACGGGAAGTAGAATACAATTGGCAAATTCATTTTTCGGAAATCTCGATAAGTTCGACAATAAATCGGTTGGGCATTACCATGAAGACAATTGGCGTCTGAAAATAAACGGATTTCTTCACCGGAGTTATTGGGCGAATACCCAGGCGTCCCATGGTGCTTATGGCCGTCTCAATGTCTTTTACATAGTACGCGAAGTGATAGGGCGCCACACTATGCGAAAGCCAGCTGTCCAGCGTCTTCGAGCCTTCCATGTTCTCGAGGAGCTCAATGCGGGGTTGGGATTTTGCGGTCATAAACAGACCGTGTACGCCTTGACCGGGGTCCGTGAATCGAGCCTCATCCGTGTAGCCGACGAGGCGATATCCAGCGGCTGCGGATTCAATTGATTTTGCAGCAATTCCGATATGATGGAATTCAAAGACACCTAACTCTGCCTGCAGGCGACGGTTAAAGATGTTCTGACAAAAACTTCCCCATTTCGAAGCCGTCGTTTCAACATATTCTTCTTTGGTTAGACCATGTTCGACCAGTTCGAACGTTTCACCACGCAATTCCACGGTATTGGGCGCGGCCGCAGCGCGACGCTGTGCATAGCCATCATGGAACTTCACGACACTGGTATTTTCGGAAACGGTCCGGCAATAGATTTCAGCCAAACCCAAATCATGAAAGCCGAACGACATCAGAAGGTTGACGCTCTCGATAGCGGCAAGACTGCCATCTTCGATAATCCATCGGCCCCATTCGGCCTGGCCATCATTGATATCGTAAAGCCCGATCAGACCAACCTTCTGTTGGGTGAAACGATCCAGGACCAGAAAGTAATAGTCCTGATCGGCCTGGGCCTGCTTCTGCAACCAAGCGCGCTGCGCTTCTACGTCGGGAGAAATCGGGTTGAGATACTTTTGTTTTTGGCTGTCGGCGCTGCGCAAGTTGACGATGTACTCTGCATCGTCTTCAGAAACGGGGCGCAATTGAAAGGATAACCCCGTCAGACGACGTGAGCGAAGTACATCTGTCACGAGCCCGCTCCCTAGTTTCCGTTCAGTTTCGATTGAATTGCATCAACAAAGCTTTTGGGCGAGCCCAGTTCCGTCAGTTCCTCTGGCGAGAACTGAATCCCGAATTCTTCTTCGGCGGCCAAAGCGTGTTCGATGCGGTCAAACGAGCTCCAGACTTCGGCATCTTCGTAATGTGCTTGGAATTTTTCACCCAGGCCCGCACGGCTTTCTACAAAGGACAAAACGTTTTCAGACATGGTTAGTAACTCTGCTCTTCTACATCTAGTTCAGGGACGGAGATCTCGACGATTCCCTGAGGGAATGAATAGTCTAGCTCCGAAGGGACGTTGGCGTGTTCATTTAGATATTTCGCGACGAAATCCTCTGCCGGGCCATTTCGGTCGCCTTTTTGAAACTCGATCCCGATTTTCGAACAACCCAGTTGATCCGCCGCGCATTTGATAGCGCCCAGAACAACAACGTCATCCAGGCCGCGACCCAATGCCCGGCAACTGACAAACATGTCTTCTACCTGCAGGATGTCCTCGTGTTTATGCGCAACCAGACAGCCAATGATGCCACTATCGATCAGCTTGTCGCTCATCGAAACGGTCATTACGCAAGAAGTCGAACTTTCCGCTGCGGCTTTTACTTCGGCAAGTGAGTACCGCTTGTAGTTGAAGATAAACTGGTTGGTCTTCCGGGAGAGTTCCGAAACCCGGGTCACCTGTTCAGGATCGTTTGCCATGAAGCTGATCTTAATCTCAAGCGAACGCAGATAATCTTCGGGGGACATCTGCTCTCGCAGGCGTCGCCGTTCTTCATTTGCTTGTACGTCTTTACTTCTGGCTGCGTCTTCAGCAGTGACTTTCGATTTCAGAAGGCCCGGGTATATGCTGACGCCACGGGCATTGGCATCGCTGTCAGGTGAGGCCCAGAACTGCTTGATGTCCGGCAACGCGTTGCTTACTTCAAAAAGCTCACCCATATTGTCGTCGACAAACAGCATTGAAGAATGGTGGATATTCAGGAATTTTTCCAAATCTTGGATGTTGGAAGATTTGGAGTCCCAGTTGACCATAAACTTGGTCACGTGTTCAGGGCGAAGAGGGAAGTCAGTGCGGCTGTTGAACAGATGCTCAGCATCTTCCGCTTCGTTCTTCGACGCAACGCAAATAAAGAAACCTTGGCCCGCAAGTTCAACCAGCTTCTGCTGCAGTGCAATATGTCCGGGTTCCAGAACGACTCCGTCTGCGCCGTCCTCGCCAAGCACGCCCTTGTAAAGGGTATTGTCGAGATCAACTACAACTGCCTTCAATCCCGGCAGGATAACAGCTGGAATGATGCGCAACCCAAGCAACCTGGACATTTCCATACATGCCGCCGGACTACAGCGGGTGCCGGTGAAGTCAGCGAGCCGCTCATCAAAGAACTTATCCCCGAGGCGGGTGATTATGGGCGTAACGTCCGCCTTGAACAGAGGCTCCTGAGCTTCAAATTCCGCACCAATTGGTACAATAATGACGGGGTCCGCGGCGCTTTGGCTGAGTTCATTCAGGCGGGCAGCAATGTGTTCACGCCCTTTGTCATCATACCGATCCAGATCAACCCAGAGAATATGCGCATCAGCACCCGTCGAAAAATCGACATTTGCAAATGCATCATCGTAGTCGCTGTAACTGAACTCTGCCTTCAAGCCCGAGATTTCCAGGAAGGCATTCAGTGTCGCAGCGACCAATTCAAAAGAGTGGTTGCGGATGACATTGATCTTCAGGTTGCGAGCTTGCTCGTCCACCCGGCCAATAAGATCGCTGCGCTTTAGATTTTGACTTGATGTGAGGCTGTGAAATTCGAGAAGTTTATTCATTTTAGCCACTTATCTTCATGTTTTTGTAGTCGTCATACGAGTGGATGTATTCTTCGGGGTCGTAGAGATTATCTGATACAACAACCAGAACGCAATCCTCGCTAAAGTCGTACATCTCTTTCCAAACCATTCTTTCAATCCAGAGGAGTTTTGAAGGAGAGTCCAGCTCTATGCTGGCAAATTCACCATCCGGAGCTGCCAGCCTGACACGGCAGCGCCCGTTAAGGCACAAAAATCCAAAGCGTGATCGCAGGTTCGCATGACTGCCGCGCGGCTCGTCGCCAACCGCTCCGTAAATTGCAAACATGCGCTTGAGTTCGAATGGCACTTCTTTGAGTTGCTCTACAACGACCAGGTTACCCCGATCATCGCCGCGTACCTGTAGTTCAACAAGCCCGTATAGCTCATCATAATTATTTTCAGACCGGTCCATGCAGCACACATCCAAAGGTTAATCAATTTTTTGCGATTTAGCACCGTTTCCGCAGCGCGTATATAGTAGCGTTACACCCTTCGCGATCCAATTTCAGAATATGCGAATTTTTTTGCCTGTTCGTCGGCCTGGCATTAAATGAGTACAGCTTGCGTCATTGGGTCGGATCGAAATCCAGACTTCTGAATTTGGGCCGAGGCCCCGACTTCGGGTGTCCAGTGCTAACCGGTGTAAGGTGAGCATTGTCTGTCCTATCCATCACGCCAAGTGTAGGTGAATGCAGACGTGGGCAGACCGAAGCTGCGGAACATCACTCCGCAACTTCGGCTTTTGCTTCGGCCACAGGTTCGCGTTTTTTGAATTGCTGATCGAAGAGTTTTTTGAACTGACCTTCGAGCTGCATAAGCTCGTCGAGGTTGCCCTGTTCAATGACGGCGCCGTCCTGAACAACGATAATTTTATCGGCCTCCAGAACGGTCGAAAGTCTGTGTGCAATTACGATCACGGTAATGTTCTGTGTCAATGTATCCAGCGCAGACTTCACCAGAGCCTCGGATTCTGCGTCCAGCGCGCTGGTGGCTTCGTCTAACAGCAATATCTCGGCATTGCGAAGGATCGCACGCGCAATCGCAATCCGTTGCTTTTGGCCACCAGACAAGAAGGTTCCGTTTTCACCAACCTGAGTGTCATAGCCATTGGGAAAGTCGCAGATGAAGTCATGCGCGTGTGCTGCCTTTGCAGCTTCGATGACCTCTTCGTCCGTCGCGTCCGGCGCCGAACAACGCAAGTTTTCCATCACTGAGGCTGAAAACAAGAACGTATCCTGACCTACATATGAGATCTTTTTTCTGAGCGAAGAAAAGCGGGCGTCCTGCAAGTTTTGACCGTCTATTTCGACGGATCCTTCATCAGGGTCATAGAACCGCATGATCAAGCCAAAGATCGTCGATTTTCCGCCCCCGGACTGACCAACCAGTGCTGTGGTTTTTCCAGCCTCGAAGGTTACGTTCATATTTTCGATTACCGGAATTGACCCGTGGTATCCAAAGGTGACATTGCGCAAGCCGATTTCGCCAGGCCCGTTCAACAGGTCGCGGGCTTCGGGGCTTTCCTGCATGGTGTCTTCTTGATCCAGCAAGCCAAACAACATGCCAACACCGACCATGGCCGCCTCAATCTGAACGCGCATTTTTGATAGACGTTTGGCGGGTTCATAAGCCATCAGAAGCGCCGTGATAAATGACATCAACTGACCAGCTGTTGGTTGTTCCGTGCCCGCAATTCCCAAGGTCGAAACGACCAGAACGCCGGCAACGGCCAGACCGGCCAAAAATTCCATCAGCGGGCTGGCGATCGACTGCAGCCGCGCAATATCGTTCGAGCGTTCTTCGACCTTGAGGATGGCCGTTTCCATACGGTTGATCATCCGATCCTCAAGAGAGAACACCTTGATGATCTTGATGCCGGCCGAGGTTTCCTGCAGCACACGAATAATTTCTGCCAGCGATTTGAACTCTTGCTGCATGATCGAGCGCACGCTTTTCAACAGATAACGCACGCCCAGCAAAGCCACGGGTCCGACAATAAAAAACATGATGGACAGCACGGGCTGCTGGTACACCATAACGATTACCAGACCCAACAGGGTCAAGGCATCGCGAACAAAACCGGTAACCACCACATCAATCAAAGTTCGGGCAGCTTGCGCACCGTGTGTCGTACGCATGAGTAGATCCGAGGATTCATTCTGGGCGAAGAACGAAATGCCATGCCGCAACAGCTTACGATACACGCGGTCTTGTTGCATCGCAATGATCCGGTTCCCCGCACGCGCCAAGTATATAGACTGGATATAGGAGGCCACCGCTTTGGTCAGAAACAAGAGAACAACGCCTAGAGCGATTGCAAACGCCCACTCACGCA
Organism: Ruegeria sp. A3M17; assembly: GCF_003318255.1. GTDB lineage: Bacteria > Pseudomonadota > Alphaproteobacteria > Rhodobacterales > Rhodobacteraceae > Ruegeria. The sequence goes on along the minus strand of NZ_QOCF01000028.1, from coordinate 275,436 downwards.
TATCGGGGCTGGTCATCGCATCAACGATGTATTCCATCATGAAGGCCGAGCCAGCAGTGGTCGCGGCAACGGCGATCATCGCAACAATGGCGACGGCATAAAGAGGACCTTGGGCAAAAAAACTCTCGCCAATGAGGCGGCCCATATAGCCTGATCGCCATTCGGTCCAGGCACGCTTAATCATTGCATTCTCCAGATCGTGAAATCATGCGCTCGCTCAGATAACCTATAATCGTTCCCGCCTAAAGGGCAGATCAAATGACGCGACAGAGTTGCCCAATCACAAGGTTGCGCAGGGGCCTCGTCAGATAAGGGTTGGCGTTGCGTTGTACAAGGTTTTGATGCTTCCGTTCAACAAGGGCGCGCGATGTATTGTGGGTTTTCGCGCGCCTCCCTCTACGTGGGGTTTTTAGGTCTAAGCCGGAAGGTGTCCGCACAACTTAATAGCGTCTTGTTTGCATCTCCTGCTGCACTAGATTCCTGAATTGTGAAGGGCAGCTTGAAGCGTTGGCAGAAACTATTGCTATCCAGCGTGATGGGGCCAGGCGATTTTCTTTTTGGTTTCATTGTGATATGTATATGTTTGGAAGAATGGAAGCTCTGATATTGAGGGGCAAATTACTGTAGCGCGAGAGTAACGATTAAATTTCGGCGGTTTTTTGCCGCAGTAAATCCTTGACGCGTCGCGGGAAAAGGATAGACCAGTTGCGCTTGTGCTTAGTAAATACGGCCCGTAGTAACACGGTGCAAAAAAATTATTGGTAATGGAACAGTGTCGATTAAGGCCGTCATTCTGAGTTTGCCGAAAGACGTTGAACGGCGACGTTTCTGCGAAAGCGAATTTGCCCGCTTTGGCTTGAACCATGAGTTTTGCGACGCCATTGCCGGAGATCAGCTAAACAACTCTGAGCTGCATCACCTATATGATGCTGATATGAACCGGATCAAGTTTAAGCGCCCGCTCAGCCGCAACGAAGTTGCCTGTACTCTCGGGCATCGCCAAATATGGCAGGAAGTCGCAGATTCTTCCGACTGCGTGAGTCTTGTTTTGGAAGATGACGCAACTTTCGTGCAGGACCCCAGGCCATTTTTTAATGAACTGGCTGAGTGTGGTGAATGTTTTGAAGACGTCATGATCAAGATCGATGGCGTGTCCGGAAACAACGGGCAGGTTATTAAATCCGTTGCGGATCAGGATCTTGTCCTGTCGGACCGTCTGCCACCCAGAACCACAGGTTACATCATCGGCCGTCGTGCTGCCGCTCAGCTTTTGGCGATCGAGGCCCCGATTACGCGCCCCATCGACATAGATCTGAAATTCTATTGGGAACACAATGTGCCCATCCTCACCCTTGCCGAGCAGATGGTCGCAGAGCGTAAAGAGACAGACAGCACGATCGATCACTGCCGCAGCAAGATGAAACCCGGCTCGCCCATGGCCAGATTCGTTCGAAATCTAATGTATCAGACAAAGTACACATACGGACGGTTGAGCCATCCGTTGAACCCAGACATGATCGAAGGGCTCGGCCCCCTGATGCAGGCCGGCAATCGGGTTCGGAACCGCGCATGAAGAATAGCCTTGTGGTTGTCCGTGCGGGCAACAAGTCATTGCACCATCGGTGGCATGAAATCCCCTATGAAGATCGCACCTACGATCTTCTGATCAGCTATTTCTCAGACGAGGCATTTGCGGCATTCGAACCTGAACCCGGTGTCGAGGCTGTGCTGATAAAAGGTGGTAAATGGGACGGGTTGTTCAAAACCCTCGCGGATCGTGACCTGGAGCAGTATGACTACTATTGGCTGCCGGATGACGATCTGGACATCAGCGCCGCGGACGTAAATGCGCTGTTTGATGCCATGCAGGTTCACGGCTTGCGTATTGCACAACCGTCACTGACGCCCGAAAGCTATTTCTCGCATTTTGTGTTCAGCCAATGCCCGGGCTTCGTGCTGCGGTACACAAACTATATCGAGATCATGGCCCCGTGCCTGCACAAGGATATCCTAAAGAAAGCACTGCCGCTGTTTCAGGGCACCATGAGCGGCTATGGCCTGGACTATATCTGGTGCCGATGGGCTGAGGCTGGCGCGTTTCGGACCGCGATTCTGGACGAAATTGCAATGCACCACACAAGGCCGGTCGGAAAGAACCTGAAAGTTGCGATGGCCGAGTCGAATAACCTCAGCTCGGAAGAGGAAGAAGCCGTTCTGAAACAGATGTTTGATCTGTCCCGGCGCACCGTTCCCGTCGTCTTTGCCGCGATCCTGCAAGGTGGGCAACCCATCTCGGGTCGTTTGCAGTTAGGATGGCGCATGTGCCGGGCATGGATGTCGGTTCTGCCGAAGTTCCGCAGTGCTAGCGAGGCGCGGTCGGGTATATTCAAGATTGCCCGCCGTCAGCTGATCAAACCGCTCGATATGACGACGATTTCGATGAAACAGGAAAGCCCCTGATATGCAGTTTTTGATGGTTGGGGCCGGATTGTCTGGGGCCGTGATCGGTCGGCAACTTGCGGAACAGGGACATGATGTCACCGTGGTCGACAGCCGTGACCATATCGGTGGAAATTGCCACACAGAACGGGATGTCGATACCGACGTGATGGTCCATGTGTACGGGCCACATATCTTCCACACGGATGACGAAGAGGTTTGGCAGTATGTGAACCAATACGCCAACTTCCTGCCCTATAAGAACCGGGTCAAAACCACCTCTCGGGGGCAGGTCTATTCGCTGCCGGTGAACCTGCATACGATCAATCAGTTCTTCGATAAAACTATGCGTCCGGACGAGGCGCGCGCGTTTATCACCGAAGAACAGGCTGATACATCCATCACCGACCCGCAGAGTTTCGAGGAACAGGCGATGCGGTTCGTCGGTCGTGATCTGTATGAAGCGTTTTTTAAGGGCTACACGATCAAGCAATGGGGCTGCCACCCATCCGAGCTGCCGGCGTCGATCCTTAAGCGTCTGCCAGTGCGGTTCAACTACGACGACAATTACTTTTTCCATAAATTCCAAGGCATGCCCGAGAACGGTTATACCGACATGATTGGTGGCATCCTCGATCACCCCGGCATCACAGTGAAGCTGAATACCATGTTCGATCGCAACATTGCGGATGGCTTCGATCATGTGTTCTATTCGGGCCCACTGGATGGCTATTTCGACTATGAGCTTGGGCGCCTGGGCTACCGCACCCTTGATTTCGAACGGTTCACCTATGATGGCGACTATCAGGGTTGCGCGGTGATGAACTATGGCGAGGAAGAGGTGCCCTTTACTCGGATCACCGAGCACAAGCACTTTGCACCGTGGGAGTCGCACGAAGGCTCGGTTTGTTATCGCGAGTTTTCCCGCGCGGCGGGTCCGGATGACATTCCCTATTACCCGATCCGTCAGGTAAAGGAAAAAGCGCTGCTGAGTGAGTATGTTGCGCTGGCCGAAGACACCCAAAACGTCACGTTTGTTGGCCGTCTGGGCACCTATCGGTATCTGGATATGGATGTCACGATCCGCGAGTCTCTGGATACCGCCCGGGCGGTGCTGTCTGCGATCTCGGAAAAGGAACGGTTAAAGCCGTTTTTTGTTCCAGTTCTCTGACACACAAGACGGAGCGTTAGTTAGATCTACGATGGCGCAGGTTCGGGGAACCGCGCGCGTGTGCGGTTTGCGAAGGCAACCAGCGACAGCATCACCGGGACCTCAACCAGAACGCCTACAACCGTCGCCAGAGCCGCGCCCGAGTTCAATCCGAACAGGCTGATGGCCACGGCGACGGCTAGTTCAAAGAAGTTCGACGTTCCGATCATTGCGCAGGGTGCGGCGATCCGGTGCGGCACCTTTAGGGCATATGCTGCGCCGTAAGCCAGAGCGAAGATACCATAGCTCTGGATCAGGATCGGTATGGCGATCAGGACGATCACCATCGGTTTTGCCTGAATGGTTTGCCCCTGCAGACCGAACAGGATGACGACGGTGGCGATCAGGCCCATGACCGACCACGGCTTGACGCGTGCGGAAAACGCATCGATGGCCTGGGGCGATCCCAATGTTCGGCGCGTTATCAGGCCGGCGATCAGCGGTAATACCACATACAACACAGTTGCCAGAACCAGTGTCTGCCATGGAACCTGAATGTCGGTCACGCCCAGCAGAAAGGCCACGATTGGGGCGAATGCCACCACCATGATCAAGTCGTTCACGGAAACCTGCACCAGCGTATAGGTCGCATCGCCCCTAGTCAGCTGAGACCAGACGAACACCATAGCGGTGCACGGTGCAGCACCCAGCAGGATCAGCCCGGCGGTGTATTGAGCCGCGTCTTCAGGTTCGATCCATGGTGCAAAGACGTGCTCAAAGAACAGAACCGCCAGAAAGGCCATGGTGAACGGCTTAATCAACCAGTTGACAACCAGCGTCACGATCAGCCCGCGTGGTTGCCGGGCAACGCCTGCCACCGCGCCAAAATCGACGCCGACCATCATGGGGTAGACCATCGCCCAGATCAGCAGGGCCACCACCAGATTGACGCTGGCCACTTCGGCCGAGGCGATCAGTTGAACCAGGCCGGGTGCAACCAGTCCGATCAATACGCCGCCAACCATGGCCAGCGCGACCCAGACGGTCAGGTAGCGTTCGAAGATGCTCATGAATATGCCTCGGTTGTCTGGTCGGTTAGTTTGCCGGATGTAAGGGCGGCCAGCGCGACCATTGCAGCAGCGGTGCCCAGAACCAGTGGAAGCCCGCCAATCTGATAGGTAAGTCCCGACAGGACAGTGCCAACCAGACGGCCTGTCGCGTTGGCCATGTAGTAAAAGCCCACATCCATCGTTACACGCTCGGATTTGGTAAAGGCCAGGATCAGGTAAGAATGCAGCGCTGAATTGACGGCGAAGATCGCCCCAAAGGCCAATAGGCCCGCGACCAGCGTGACGGTCAGCCATGTCTCGGGGCCGGATGAGAGCAGCACCGCGATGGTCAGTGCAGCAGGCACGCTGAACAATGCCGCGGCCCAATTCTTGGCTGCATGGATAAGATCCCCTTCCGGGCGTTCGTTTGCACGCAGGATTTTCGGCGCGCTGGCCTGAACAGCTCCGTAAAGTATGACCCAAACGGCCATGAACGTGCCGATCATGAAAAATGCGGCACGGTTACCATCCTCGGTTCCGTCCGACAGCACCGCGTAGAAATAGATCGGGATGCCGACCACAAACCACACATCCCGCGCGCCAAACAAGAAGACACGAGCGGCGGACAGCCAATTCACGTTGGCGGATTTCGAGAAGACCTCAGAGAATTTGGCGCTTTTGCGCCCTTTGGGCAGGCCGGTCGGCATGAACAGGATGACGGCGACGAGGATTGCGGCAAGTATGATCGCCATTGCCAGAACGGCCCACATAAAGCCCACTGTTGCCAACAGTGCCGCCCCAAGCAGAAACCCAAATCCTTTGACGGCGTTCTTGGAGCCGGTCAAAATCGCGACCCAGCGAAACAACCCTCCGCCCTCGGTCGGGGCCAGCAGTTTGACGGCGGATTTTGAGGACATCTTGGCTAGGTCCTTTGCTACCCCGCTGGCCCCTTGCACGATCATCACAAACACAACTTTCGCCGGAATTGCCCAATTAGGGTCTAATTGTGCAAGAACCAGCAACGCCCCAATCTGCAGTGCCAGCCCGGCATAAAGCGTCGACGTCAGCCCGAACCGCGCCGCGATCCAACCCGCGGCAAGGTTCGTACCCATGCCGGCGATCTCATACAGAACAAACAGGTACGCCAGCTGAACCGGTGAGAATCCCATGCTGTGAAAGTGCAACAGCACCAGCATGCGAAGGACCCCGTCGGTCAGCATAAAGGTCCAATAGGCTGCCGTGACCGTGATATACGCCGACATACCTTCGGGCCTTTGGGTCACAGCGAGGCACCAACCATTAGGGCAACGTCGACCAGACGATGGGCGTAACCCATTTCATTGTCGTACCAGGCATAGATCTTCACCTGTGTCCCATTCACGACCATGGTTGAGGGCGCATCCACAATCGAGGACCGTTCGTCGTTGGTGTAGTCGGTCGAAACCAGCGGTCGCGTCTCATAGCCGAGGATGCCTTTCAACTCACCTTCGGCGGCGGCCTTGAAAAGCGCGTTGACTTCTTCGACGGTGGTTTCACGCTCAACCTCGAAGACGCAATCCGTCAGCGAGGCGTTTAGCAACGGCACCCGCACCGCGTGACCGTTCAGCCGCCCTGTGAGTTCCGGGTAAATCAGCGTGATTGCCGTGGCCGAACCAGTGGTGGTCGGGATCAGAGAGTTTAAAGCAGACCGCGCCCGGCGCAGATCTTTGGCGGGGCGGTCCACGATGGTTTGCGTGTTGGTCACGTCGTGAATTGTGGTCATCGACCCGTGGCGAATACCAAGGTTTTCGTGGATGACCTTGACCACTGGGGCCAAACAATTCGTGGTGCAGGAGGCCGCCGTCACGATGCTGTGGACATCCGGATCATAAGTGTCCTCATTCACGCCCATAACGATGTTGGCGGTCGGGCCATCCTTGACGGGGGCCGAGACAACAACCTTCTTCACGCCCGCCTCAAAATAGGGGGCCAGCCTGGCCTCGGTCTTGAAGATACCGGTGCAGTCGATCACCACATCGACACCGTCCAGCGGCAGGTCAGCCAAATCCCTGGTGCCGATAAAGGGCAGACGCGTGCCGTTGATCGAAACGCTGTCGGCATCATGCGCGAACGTGGCATCCCAGCGGCCATGGACCGTGTCAAACTCCAGCAGGTGCGCGTGCATTTCGGGGTCACCCACCGCATCATTGATCCAGGCGATCTTGGCGCCTTTGTCGAGCAGCGGTTTCAAGGCCAGTTTTCCCATCCGGCCCAATCCGTTCACAGCATAAGTCGTCATTTCATGTCCTCAGTGGGCGTCCTGCCGATGTCATCAACAGCAGTTTGCAGTGCGATCCGGTCGAGGCTTTGGACCGGCAAAGACGTAAAGGCCTCAATCCGGCGCTTAAGCGCGCCATATGCATGTTGAAATGCAAGGCTTTTTTCGGCATCCGTGCCCTCTGCCCTGACCGGGTCCGGCATGCCCCAATGGCCGCTGATTGGCTGGCCTTCCCAGGCGGGACATTCCTCATTCGCGGCCTGATTGCAGACGGTGAAGACGAAATCCATCTCGGGCGCGCCGGGGGATGCAAATTCGGATATGTTCTTGGACCGCAGGATGGATGTGTCGTGCCCTTTGTCGTCCAAAACTTGCACGGCCATCGGGTTGAGCGCGGATGTGGGCTGCGTACCGGCTGAGTAAACGTTGAACCGGTCACCCCCCAGCGAGCGCAGTAGGGATTCCGCAAAAATCGAGCGGGCAGAATTGCCCACACACAAAAACAAGACGTTGAACTTCCGATCCGTCGCCGCCGTATTTTCTGGAGCAAATGGCATGCAGATATCAGGGCGACCGCGACAGCAATCGACGATCAGATAATCGAGCATCTGTTGCACGTTTTTCATTTCAATCGAATATAGCAGTGACGTGCCGGAACGTTCCTGCGCGACCAGCCCAGAACGCTGAAGCGCGTTCAGATAGTTCGACAAGGTGCTGGCCTTCACGTCGAGTTCCGCTGCCAGCTCTCCTGCCGGGACGCTGTCAGGAAAACGTCGCATGAGCATGCGAAACACAAGGATACGCTGCGGATGACCCAGGATGGCCAATTGGTCTGCTATCTGTTCTATCATATTTCATGAAATATTAAAATAAGACAAATCAGTCAACCGAAATTACACGACCATCGAAGGTGAGTGTAAGCGTCCGAATAGGCGTGATATTCTGGCTGGAGCGTGGTGATGGAATGGGTTTCAGGCGATCTGAGCTGCGGGAATCACCGTTACACACCGGTAGGCGTCCAAGGACATCGAGACTTGCACGCATCTGCCCGAGGGTTTAAAGGAACCGTCGCTTGCCTCAATAGCTCAGCTGGTAGAGCAGGTCCTTCGTAAGGACAAGGTCGGGGGTTCGAGTCCCTCTTGAGGCACCATTTTTCCCTGTATAGTTATGCTAAACTAGCGGCCTACCTAGTAATCTCATGTTTCGTTCGACCCTTTGGGCCACCATCGGAAGCGTGCGCTCGGGTGTTTTTGCCTGCGTGAGTACGATCCTCCTGACCTATGCGCTCTATCGGTAGTTAGGTGTAAGGCATCGCATACGCGCGGGAAGAACACTCTTAGATGACCTGTTCTTTTCCAAATGAGAATCGTCAGGATAACCCCAAATACCTGTTTCAAAACATATATTTGAATGCTTTGGGATCTGCTGCTCTGGTGGTAGCATTCAGCTAAAAAGTTGTTTCCACGCCAGTTTTTTTGACACAGCCAAGGAGTTTCATCATGAAAGGTGACAAAAAGGTAATTGAATACCTGAACAAAGCTCTGCGCCACGAACTAACGGCCGTCAGCCAATACTGGTTGCATTATCGCCTGCAAGACGATTGGGGCCTTGGCAGCATGGCCAAGAAAAGCCGAGAAGAATCCATTGAAGAGATGGAACACGCCGACAAACTGATCGAACGGATCATTTTCCTGGAAGGTCATCCCAACCTGCAAAAACTTGATCCCCTGCGGATCGGCGAAAACCCCCGGGAAACGCTGGAATGCGATCTTGCGGCGGAACAAAGCGCGCGCGCACTGTACAAAGAGGCGCGGGATGTCTGCAAAGAGGCAGGAGACTATGTCTCGATGGGATTGTTCGAAAGCTTGATGTCGGATGAGGAAGGTCATATCGACTTTCTGGAAACTCAGATCGAACTGTATGATCGCGTCGGGCCCGAACTTTTCGCGCAACTCAATGCAACCAAAATGGAAGACGCCGAATAGGTGGTCGTGTTGGCGACGATGGCCGCGGGCATCGGGGTTCCTATCAGCGGGTGGTTGCAGGATTAGGGCGTCGTTGCCCTAAGCACATTCCTGCACGCCGAGACCTATCAGGTACTCACCGGTCACGAACAAAAGCTCATTTGGTCCGGCGAACCGCGCTTTGGACATGAACCAGTTTCTGACCGGATTTGGGTAGTAGCTGGATAGTGACGCGCTTTTTCTGTCGAACTCATCTGCTGTCATTTTCGTTCGGTTCGGGTGATGGGGGCCGTGAAAGCCAAAGATCGTCTCGGGCGAAACGCAAACATCGTCCGCACCCAGCAGCATGGTGCAGCTAGAGTGGCAATAGTCCCCGTTGATCTGGAATTGCGCGTTGGTCCGGTTGGCGATTTCGATCTGAACCATGCGATCCACAATCCGCCCACCCGGATCATTGCCAACTTGAATCTCTTTTGAACTTGCCGGCATGCTCATCAGAACGAGCGTCGCCAACGCTGCTATCGTGTTTCTCATCCGCCCGCCTGCTCAAGGGTGGAGTTTTCGTTTTTCTTACCACTATCAGAAAAGCGGGCGTGCAGGAACGGCGCGCCGGGACGCAAGTGGTTTCTGTGCTCTCAAGGACTCACCCGAAACCGGATGAATTCGACGGCTTTCCGAAAACTACGCCAAAAACGGTACTTACGGATTTTCAAACAACGGTGAAATTCAGTTGGTTAGCGTCGTGCCTCAGGCGCGTTTTTCGCCGATGGTTGCAACACCCAGAACGGATAGCACTTTGGCCTCGATCTGTTCGGCATTCAGGCCCGCTACTGTATACATATCAGCGGGGTTGGCCTGGTCGATAAAGGTATCGGGCAAAACCATTGAACGGTACTTGAGGCCTTGATCAAAGACGCCCTCATCGGCCAAAAGCTGGGCAACATGGCTGCCAAAGCCGCCTATGGCACCTTCTTCAATAGTGATCAGCGCCTCGTGGTTGGCGGCCAGATCCAATATCAGATCGCGGTCCAGCGGTTTGGCAAAACGAGCGTCGGCGATAGTGGGGGTGATCCCACGCGCAGTCAAAGCTTCGGCCGCTTTCTGCACTTCGGCCAGCCGTGTCCCGAAGGACAACAGCGCGACCCGTGCGCCTTCTTGGATGATCCGGCCTTTGCCGATTTCCAGAACCTCGCCACGTTCCGGCAAGTCGACGCCGACACCTTCGCCGCGAGGATAGCGGAAGGCAATCGGGCCTTCATTATGCGCGACGGCGGTGGCCACCATATGCACCAACTCGGCCTCATCCGCCGCGGCCATGACCACGATGCCGGGCAGGTTGGACAAATAGGCGATATCGAACGACCCCGCATGGGTCGCGCCATCCGCGCCCACCAAACCCGCACGGTCGATCGCAAAACGAACCGGCAGGCGCTGAATGGCTACGTCATGCACGACCTGATCGTACCCACGCTGCAAAAACGTGGAATAAATTGCACAGAAGGGCTTCATCCCGCCGGCGGCGAGAGCGGCGGCGAAGGTCACGCCGTGCTGTTCGGCAATCGCCACATCGAAACAGCGTGACGGGTAGCGTTCCGCAAACAAGTTTAACCCAGTGCCGTCGGGCATCGCGGCGGTGACAGCAACGATTTTGTCATCGCGCGCGGCCTCTTCCACCAGGGTTTTGCCAAAGACCGAGGTATAAGACGGCGCGTTCGACGGCGCTTTCTTTTGCTCGCCCGTCACCACGTCGAATTTCGCCGTGGCGTGGCCCTTGTCGCGGGCTTGTTCGGCTGGCGCGTATCCCTTGCCCTTCTTTGTCAGCACATGAATCAGGATCGGGCCGGTCGCGCGGGCCTTGACCGTGCGCAGGACAGGCAGAAGTTGATCCATATCGTGCCCGTCAATCGGACCGAGATAGGAAAAGCCCAGCTCCTCAAACAATGTGCCGCCCACGGCCATGCCTTTGAGCATCTCCTTGGCCCGTTTTGCCCCTTCTCGGAAGGGTTCCGGCAACAAAGACACTGCGCCTTTGGCGGCGGCTTTCAGATCGTGAAACGGCTCTTCGGCGTACATGCGCGACAGGTAATTGGACAGCGCCCCAACTGGCGGGGCGATGCTCATCTCGTTGTCATTCAGAATGACGATCAGGCGTTTTTTCAGGTGACCCGCGTTGTTCATCGCCTCAAAGGCCATGCCGGCAGACATCGACCCGTCACCGATCACGGCAATCGCGTCACCCAACCCTTCGGGCGTCACACCGCCCAGATCGCGGGCAACGGCAAACCCCAGCGCTGCACTGATCGAGGTTGAACTGTGTGCTGCACCAAACGGGTCATAGGGGCTTTCGCTGCGTTTGGTAAAACCGCTGAGGCCATCTTTCATGCGAAGGGTACGGATACGGTCGCGCCGCTCGGTCAGGATTTTGTGCGGATAACACTGATGACCAACGTCCCAGATGATCTTGTCGCGCGGCGTGTCGAACACGGCGTGCAGGGCGGTCGTCAATTCCACCACGCCCAGGCCTGCGCCCAGATGTCCGCCGGTGACAGACACGGCCGAGATCGTCTCGGTCCGCAATTCCTGCGCCAACTGATGCAACTGTGCGTCCGAAAACTGCTTGAGATCCGCAGGGCGGTTCACAAGGTCCAGCAGGGGCGTGTTCGGGCGGTCAGACATGTGGCGTTCCTGGCTTAGCTGTCCCGGGCAATAACGAAGCGTGCCGCGTCCTTCAAGGTTTCAGCCTTAGCACCGTATCCATCCACCGCGGCGCAGGCCTGATCGACCAGTTCTACGGCGCGGGATTTCGCGGCGTTCAGACCCAAAAGCGAAACAAACGTGGCTTTGCCTGCCTCGGCGTCCTTTTGCAATCTTTTGCCGGCCTTCTCGGCATCACCTTCCACATCAAGAATGTCATCAGCGATCTGAAAAGCAAGGCCAAGCGCCTGGGCATATTGGCGCAAGGGTTCGGGATTTACCTGGGCCAAACGCGCACCGGCGCAGGCGGACCATTCAATCAGAGCGCCGGTTTTACCAGCCTGAAGTGTGGTGATCTGCTTCAGTGTCAGGGGCGCGGCCGCTGTTTCAGCCGCCATATCGAGCGCCTGACCCAGCACCATTCCCTGCGCACCACTTGCTTTGGCCAGTGTTAGAGCCAATTCAGAACGAATCTCTGCATTCCCGACCTCGGGCCGGGTACACAGCTCAAAGGCCAACGTCTGCAGCGCATCACCGGCCAGAACGGCGGTGCCCTCGTCCCATTTTACGTGCACGGTCGGGCGTCCGCGCCGCAGATCATCATCATCCATGCAAGGAAGGTCATCATGGACTAGCGAATAGGCGTGTAGCGCCTCAATCCCGACCGCAGGCCAGATTGCCTGCGTTGCACCAATGTCATGAAGTCGTGCGCTTTCCAGAACCAGAAACCCGCGCAATCGTTTACCGCCTTGTGTGGTGTAGGCCATCGCCCGCGTAACATCCAATTCGTCCAGCGCGCTCAGGACCAGATCGAATTGAGCCTGAATCCGCGCGGCATCCTGCGCCAGAATTTCCTTGAACATTTACTGACCTTCGACAGGCGTCGTCCCGGTTGGCTGCCCATTGGCATCCAAAGTAATGGCTGCGACCTTTTCTTCAGCCCGCTTCAATTCGTCTTCGCAGCGTTTCTTCAACGCGGCACCGCGCTCATACAGCGCAATGGACTGATCCAGCGCCACGTCACCACGCTCCAGCTGGCCGACAACGGCCTCAAGCTCTTTCATGGCTTGTTCGAATGTCATCTGATCAACAGGAGTATCGGTCATCGGGCTGCCTTCATCAGTTCTTCCACATGGGCACGAGTGGCCTCGGCAAGTGCGTTCAGATCATACCCGCCTTCCAAAGTCGAGACGATACGGCCCTCACACAGCTCACCCGCAATCTTGCACAGCTCAGCCGTGACCCAAGCAAAATCGCCTGTAGACCAGTTCAAATTCGCCAGCGGATCGTCCTGATGCGCGTCAAAGCCTGCCGAGATGATAATCAGTTCTGGCTTGAATGCACGCAGTCGCGGGAAGGCTTGCATTTCGTAAGCTGTCCGCATCTCGGCCCCACCCGAGCCAGGGGCCAGAGGGATATTCAACACCGTTTCATAGGCACCGGTCTCATCCGGGCGACCCGAACCAGGCCACAAAGGCATCTGCTGGCTGGTGATCACCAGTGCACGACTTTCATCCCACAGCAGATCCTGCGTGCCGTTTCCGTGGTGAACGTCAAAATCGACAACAGCTACGCGATTCAATCCATGATGATCCAACGAATGCTTGGCCGCCAGCGCTGCATTGCCAAACAGGCAGAAGCCCATCGCTGTTTCCGTTTCGGCATGGTGACCGGGCGGGCGGATCGCGCAAAAGGCATTCTGAACGTCACCGCCCAAAACCATGTCCACCGCACGCACGACCGCACCGGCTGCCCGGTAAGCCGCATCCATCGAACCCGAAGACATGAATGTGTCCCCGTCAATCTGTTTAAATCCCTCGGCTGGCCTTGCGTCACGGATATCGCGGATATGGCTTTCAGGGTGCACACGTAGCAGGTCGTCATCTGCGGCCAAAGGGGCGGTCACGCGCTTCAGGTCCAACTCTTCCAGCGCATGCAGAATATGCTCCAACCGCGCCACCCTCTCGGGGTGACCTTGCGGTGTCACGTGATCAAGGCAATCGGCATGGGTCAAAAGGGCGGTTGTCATCGGGATCCCATCTTCATCTGGCCAAAAATATCCTCGCCGAAGGCAAGAAAGCGCCGCGTAGCGGCTAAATCAATCCGGCGCCAACATATATCCGGCGCCGCGTACGGTCTGCAGATAACGCGGCTGCTTTGGGTCCTGTTCGATCTTGCGGCGTAGACGGGTGATTTGAACATCCACCGCGCGCTCTTGCGCCTGACCCTTGTCGCGACCCAGATCCTCGACCAGTTTGGTGCGGCTGATCGGTTCACCGGGCTGGGCCGAGAAAATCTTCATCAACTGGCTTTCGGTCGCCGTCAAACGTACCGGATCTTCGCCCTGCCACATCTCGCCCCGTTCGATATCGTACCGGATCGGTCCAAGGTGCAGTATCTTCGCCGTCGCATCCTGTGCGGGTGTTTCCGGCATCCGCCGCAAGATCGCATTGATCCGCAGCAACAGCTCTTTCGGCTCAAATGGCTTCGCCAAATAGTCATCAGCACCAGCCTCAAGCCCTGCAATGCGATGTTCGGTTTCGCCGCGCGCGGTCAACAGCAGGATTGGAGTGGTATGGGTCTCGCGCAGCGCCTTGGTCAGGCTGACCCCATCCTCGCCTGGCATCATCACGTCCAGCACGATCATGTCGAAATCCAACCCCGACAGCACTCGCCGCGCATGTGCTGCATCCCGTGCGGCCGTGACCAGAAATCCGTTCCGCATCAGAAACTTCTTCAACAGATCACGAATGCGCTCGTCATCGTCGACGATCAGCAGATGGGCATCCATTTCGTTCATGAGGTGGTATCCCGCAGTTTCGTATAGGCATGACGCATATCAGCATCCATCATCGCTTCAAGCACTTTACGAAACCCCGTCACAGCCTCGGGTCCCGCCTTTTTGTACGCTGCCCGCATTCGGACGCGCTGGGCCTCGGACAGTTTGGCCTCTAGCGCCTTGCCCTGTTCTGTCAGAAATAGGTGTCTTTCGCGTTTGTCCACTGATCCGACCCGGCTTTCGACCAAACCGTCGTCGATCAACGTCCGCAAAACCCTGTTCAGAGACTGTTTTGTTACGCCCAGAATGGCCAGAAGGTTATTGACCGTCGTCCCCGGCGCGCGGTTGATGAAGTGGATTGCCCGGTGGTGCGCCCGGCCATAGGCCATTTCGGTCAGGATGCGATCAGGATCGGCGGTAAAGCCCCGATAGGCGAAAAACATCGCCTCAATCCCTTGCCGCAACTGTTCGTCGGTCAAAAATAACAGGCTCTCGCCACCAAAAGCTGGGGCGGGGCGGGTATCCGACATAGTATGCCTCATTCGTTACTCGACCCGAGTTTATGTCAGCGTTATTGACATTCCAAGAGTGGACAGGTATCGAATCGCAGTTTTTGCGCAACTTTATGTCCGATGTGGACTTAATTTACGCAACAATCGAAAATTGATCCCATGTCAGGAGGTTTCGCATGGCGGGGTATGATGATCGTGATGGCGTCATCTGGTTGGATGGCAAACTGGTGCCCTGGCGCGAAGCCAACGTGCATATCCTGTCCCACGCGATGCACTATGCATCTTCGGTGTTCGAAGGTGAGCGTGCTTATAACGGCAAGATTTTCAAAAGTCGCGAACATTCTGAGCGTTTGATTGCCTCGGCCGAAGCGCTGGACATGCCGATGCCCTATTCGGTGGATGACATCGAGGCAGCCAAGGAAGAAGCGCTGAAAGCCAGCGGCTTGCAGGACGCCTATGTCCGTGCGCTGGTCTGGCGTGGCTCGGGGGAAGACATGGGTGTGGCATCGGCCAAGAACCCGGTCCGGATGGCCGTCGCCGTGTGGCCTTGGGGCGCCTACTATGGTGACGCCAAGATGCAGGGTGCCAAGCTGGATATCGCGGAATGGAAACGCCCCAGCCCGGAAACTATCCCGGTGCACGCCAAGGCGGCGGGTCTGTACATGATCTGCACCATCTCGAAACATAAGGCCGAAGCCAAGGGCTGCTCGGACGCGCTGTTTATGGACTGGCGCGGTTACGTGGCTGAGGCGACAGGCGCAAACGTGTTCTTCGTAAAAGATGGTGAGGTTCATACACCTCTGGCCGATTGCTTCCTGAACGGGATCACCCGTCAGACCGTCATTCAGATGCTGAAAGACAAAGGTATCACCGTCCACGAGCGCCGCATCAAGCCCGAGGAAATGGCAGATTTCGAACAATGCTGGCTGACCGGCACCGCAGCCGAGGTGACCCCGGTTGGCCAGATCGGCGATTATACGTTTGAAGTCGGAGATCTGACCCGCGAGATCGCCGCCGATTATGAGGCGCTTGTGCGCGCCTGATAACGCTCAGATGCATTGACAGAAGCCCTCGCGCTATCGCGGGGGCTTTTTCATTGCCGCTTGTTCATAAAAACTTGCAGATCGTCCGCATGACTGGACGAACGCGCAGCCGCGTCTATCTTAAACCAATGTTGGATCTGCTTAGCGATATTCTCACCCGCCTGTCCTTGAAGGGCACGTTTTACTTTCGAACCTCATTCACGCCGCCCTTTGGCATACAGGTGCCGGCCTACCAAAACGTGGCCAGATTTCACTTTGTACAGCGTGGAGAGCTGAAGGTCTTCGTCTCTAATACAGGGCAAACCCTGCGATTGAAGCAAGGCGACCTGATCGTGATCCCGCACGGATCCGCCCATGCGTTACTGTGCAATGAAATTCAGCCGCTGGATGCCTTGCCGCTTGAACAGGTGTTGGAAGAAGCCGGGTACAAGGGCGACGGAGTTCTGATTTACGGCGGCGAAGACAAAAGCCGCGACACGCAATTGATCTGCGGTCATTTCTCTTTCACCGGACCTCCGGGGCGACAGGGAACCGGGCATATGCTGATTGATCGGCTTCCCCCATACATCCTGATCGAAAACTATGGCGAAGAAGCCGGGGCTTGGATCGAAGCCACCCTGCGTATGATCGGGTCCGAGATCAACGGCGCGCGGATCGGTGGTGACCTCATTGCGCTGAAACTGTCCGAGGTCCTGTTCGCGCAGGCCATCCGCGCCCATCTTGAACATCAAAGCCCCAGCGAAACCGCGCTTGCCGGGTTTGCCGATTCCCGCATTTCACGTGCATTGACTGCGTTTCATCATTCGCCCGCGCAAGAGTGGAGCGTCGAGTCCCTGGCACGTGAGGCCGGAATGTCTCGCACTGCGTTCGCACAGCTATTCGCAGAGAAAATGGCGACAACGCCCATGCAATATCTAACTGATTGGCGGATGCAGATTGCATGTCACGGATTGACTGAGGCCCGTTGGAACGTGGCCGATGCCGCGGCTGAGGTCGGCTATGCCTCGGAAGCCGCCTTTTCGCGGGTGTTCAAGAAGCAGGTTGGCTTATCGCCAGCCGCCTATCGATCAATGCACTGATCGAAATGAAACTCTGAACGATCTGCAATATTTAACGAACGATCCGGAATTAAACGTTCCGAGATCCCTTCCTAGTTTGAGGTCATCCCATATCAGGAAAGGAACTCTCATGTCTCTTCGCTTTGTCACCCGCAATATTCACGCTTATCTGGACTACCCTGTTGCCTTTGCGCTGATGGGGCTGCCCTTTTTGCTTGGACTGGGGCAATCCAACCCGTTGGCGTTGTGGCTGTCCGTGGTCACCGGCGTCGCGGCGTTTGTTTTGACGGTGTTGACGGATCACCATTTGGGGATCTGGCGCGTTCTTCCCTACAACTTTCACTTGGCGGTCGATCTTCTGGTCGGCGTCGTTTTCCTGGCCGCGCCCAGCCTTTTTGGGTTTTCGGGCCTGGATGCGATCTTTTACTGGCTGAACGGGGCTGCGGTGGTCGCCGTTATTTCGCTTAGCGCACCAGAGCAGGGTGTTACCGCTTGAACCTGACGCAACTTGGGTTCACCGCAACAGTGTGAATTTCCAAAATCCCAGAGCCGCTTGTCTCACCGACAGGCGGCTCTCTGGTCTGTTTGATCGCCCTGTATTCCAAGTCTATGTGACCCTAAAAAGGGAGATGTAGGAAATTTTGTTGTCTCGAAACGCCCGAAAGAATTTCGTTCACCGTCGATCAACTGCGGGGTTATCCAGGAATTGTTATTTTGATCTTGCAAATTCCGACAAAAATAATCAGATAAAGATCAAGGCCAGATGTGTTAGCATCCAGCACGGGGTTTCGAGGCGGTCTGCGGGCTTAGCGTATAGCCTGGTGAGAGCGCGCCACCGCCTCGGAAACGACACGCGCAACAGGAAATGACGATGGGTGACCCACTTGACGAAATCATGGCACGACACGAAGCGGCCACCGCTTGCGGATGTTGCTGTGACGACGATTACTGCGCCTATGTCGACAAGCCCAAGGCAACCCAGGGCGACAAGGCTGCACAACCGCTGCCGGACAGCGCCGCCTGCCGACGCGGGTCAGTCAGGTTTCTCAACGAAAACCCGCCAGCGTAACAGCCCCTGAGAGGGGCTGTTTAGACCCTGATGCTCAGAAATCCACGCCGCGCTGGGCTTTGATTCCGGCTTGAAACGGATGCTTTTCCTCGGTCATCTCGGTGACCAGATCGGCATAGTCCCGCAACGCCTGCGGTGCGTCCCGACCCGTCAGGAACACGCTGGTCTTTTTAGACCGTTCTTTCAGCCCATCGATCACCTGTTCAACCGACAGGTATTCGTACCGAAGCGCGATGTTGATCTCGTCCAGTACGATGAGATCGTAGTCGCCGCTGGACATGAGGGCGCGTGCCTTGTCAAAGGCAGAGTTTGCGGCGGCGATGTCACGCTCGCGGTCCTGGGTATCCCAGGTGAACCCCTCGCCCATTGTGTGCCATGTCACCAGATCGCGTTCTTCGAAAAAGCGACGTTCGCCGGTTTTCCACTTGCCCTTGATGAATTGAACAACGCCGACTTTCTGACCCCAACCCAGCGCACGGATCACGACTCCGAACGCGGCCGAGGATTTGCCTTTGCCCTTGCCAGTGTTGATCAGCACCAGCCCGCGGTCCGGATCAACTGCCTCGGACACTTTCTTACGGTGCTGGGCCTGCACCTTTTGCATCTTTTCCTTGTGATCCTGTGCGTCGCTCATGGGAAACCCTCATCTTGTGTTGGGCACACCCTAGGGGAAGTTCTGCAAAGGTAAAGGTCAGGCTTTGGGATCCGTGACGGCACGAGCCTTGCCACGCTCTAAGCCCAGTTGATGTTCGCGCCAGATCACCACGACGTTACCGACAATTACCAGCGCCGCACCGGCCAACATCACCACCGTTGGCAGTTCACTGAACCAAACATAGCCAATGACGATGGCAAACAGCATCGAGGTGTAATCGTAGGGCGCCAGCATCGAAGCCTGCCCAAATCGATAGGACGAAGTCACCAGAATCTGCGCCACACCTCCGATCAGACCAGCCAGAATCAAAAAGCCTGCCTGCTCCCATGTGGGCATGACCCATCCCCAAAAAATGGTCAGCCCGGACAGGATGGTCGCCGTCATCGAGAAATAGAAGACAATGGCCGCCGGATGGTCGACCTGCACCAACTGCCGGATGTGGATCTGCACAAAGGCCCGGGCAACGGTTGCGCCCAGAATGCACAATGCGCCGAAGGTGGCCGCCGCTTCCATGTTGTTGCCACCCAGTCTGGGCCAGATCATGATCAGGACACCCAAAAGCCCGATGGACACGGCGGCGATCCTGATCTTTCGGATGCGTTCACCTAGCATCACCGCAGCAAGGATCAGGGTGAAAATCGGGGTGGCATAGCCAATCGCCGTCGCTTCGGGCAGCGGGATCAAGCCAAGGCCGGTAAATGTAAGCCCCATCGCCGTGGTGCCCAGCACGCCGCGCCAAAAATGACCCGAGGGTTTGCGGGCTTTGAACCCCTGCGCCAATTCTCCGCGCGCCATCAGCCAGATGACAATCACCGGAATGGCAAAAAGGGATCGGAAAAACACCATCTCGCCAGGTGGGAAGTGATCGGACTGCGCTTTGACTATCGCCGCCATGACCGTGAACAAAAACACCGCGCTCGTTTTCAGAGCGACGGCCAGCAATGGTCGATGCGATGTTAAGGGTTTTGCCATCGGCGCGAACCTGCGCTTTTGGTAGGGAAAGATCAACGCGTTGTTTACAGATTGGTCCAATCGGTTGGCAGGGGGCTGCCGATCTCTTGCGCGAATTCTTCCAGAAACCGGATCATGCGCGTGATTCTGCGCTGCGCGATCTCTTTGCCACCCTCGGTCAGCATATCGCCCGGAAGGCCCAACAATTTGACCTTCCAGTGATCGATTGAAAAATGCAGATCGTCCAGCGGGCGGTTGGCGGCAAAGGGATCTGCCGGATCATAAAGCGAACGTCCCAAAGCACCGGAAACCGAGAAATTCCGGGCAACTCCAATCGCCCCCAGCGCGTCCAGCCTGTCGGCATCGCGCAGGATGCAGGCTTCGGGCGTTTCCGGCGTGATGTTGGCCGAAAAACTGTGTGCCTCGATTGCATGTTTGATTGCGTGGATCTGACCTGCAGAATAGCCTAAATTTACCAAAATAGACTCTGATTCTTCGGCCGATCGGCGCGATGCCAAGTGGCGGTCTGGGTCGTCCTTGGACAAATTTACCAGATCATGCAGATAAGCGGCGGCCAACAGCACCGGCATGTCGGTCTGGTCGTTTGCAATCGCTTGCGCGTTTACCCAGACCCGGTCCAGATGGGCCAGATCATGCGCTGGGTCGGTTTCCATACGCTGCGCAACGACGGCCCGCAGGCGTGTCCGGAGATCAGCCGATCCGTCCACGGTTCTCTCCGATCTGGCCGCGATGCAGCAGCAGGTGGTCGAGGATCACGCAAGCCATCATCGCCTCGCCCACCGGAACGGCACGGATGCCAACGCAGGGGTCATGGCGGCCTTTGGTGATGATCTCGGTTTCTTCACCCGATTTGGTGATGGTTTTGCGCGTCGTCAGAATGGACGAGGTAGGCTTGACCGCAAAACGCACCACTATGTCCTGTCCAGTCGAGATACCGCCCAAGATCCCGCCCGCGTGGTTCGAGCTGTATTGCGGGCCGTTCTGGCCCATGAAAATCTCGTCCGCATTGGCCTCGCCTGTTAGTTCCGCAGCAGCCATGCCTTCGCCGATCTCGACACCTTTTACGGCGTTGATCGACATCATCGCGGCGGCCAAATCAGTATCTAACTTGGCGTAAACCGGCGCGCCGATGCCTGCCGGGACGCCGCGGGCCACAACCTCGACAATAGCACCAACCGAGTTCCCGGACTTGCGCAATACGTCCAAGTAGTTGGCCCAGTCTTCGGCGGCTTGTGCGTCCGGGGTCCAGAACGGGTTCTGTTCGATCTGGGACCAGTCGAAATTGCCCCGGTCAATCTTGTGCGGGCCGATCTGGGTCATGTATCCTGTGATCTGCACATTGGGCGCGATTTGCCTAATCGCCTCACGCGCCAGTCCTCCTGCCGCCACACGCGACGCGGTTTCCCGGGCCGAGCTGCGCCCGCCACCCCGATAGTCGCGGATCCCGTATTTCTGCCAGTAGGTAATATCGGCGTGGCCTGGACGGAACTTGTCCATGATATCACCGTAGTCTTTCGAGCGCTGATCCGTGTTCTCGATCATCAGTTGCACCGGTGTGCCCGTGGTTTGCCCTTCGAACACGCCCGACAGGATTTTGACCTGATCGGGTTCGCGCCGCTGGGTGGTGAACTTGTTCTGGCCGGGTTTGCGCTTGTCCAGCCACTGCTGGATCATCGCCTCGTCGATTGTGATACCCGGAGGGCAGCCATCAACGGTCGCACCCAATGCGGGCCCGTGGCTTTCACCCCAGGTGGTGACTCGGAAGAGGTGACCAAAACTGTTCATCGACATGGGGCTTGCTCCTTTGCGCGTTGTGATTAGCGGGCAAGGCCCTCGGCCTCAAGCGGATTTGCATGTTTGCACGGAGCAGCGCCGCCCGGTGGGCGGCGCGATTGAGTGTTTTTGAAAAGATGAAGATCAGGCGACTTTTTGCAGTGCGGCGCGCGTTTCGGTGATTTTGAGCGCGGCTTGCGCAGCTTCGCGACCCTTCTCGACAAAATGCGCACGGTAGATGGCATTGTGGTGATCGGTTTCCTGATACTGGTGCGGCGTGAGCGAGACCGACAGAACCGGAACACCGGTATCCATGCTGGCGCGCATCAGCCCGTCGACCACGGATTGCGCGACGAAATCGTGCCGGTAGATGCCGCCATCTACCACAAACGCTGCGCAGGCGACGGCTGCATATTGGCCGGTCTGAGCCAGATCGCGGGTGAGCAGGGGCATTTCGAATGCGCCGGGGACGTCGAAAACGTCAACCTGTTCGGCTGGGATGAGTTCTAGAAACCCTTCGAGAGCCTGGTCAACGATATCGGAATGCCAGTTGGCTTTCACAAAAGCATAGCGGGTGTGTGTCATCATGATCTCCTTTCGCAACAGACACGTCACCCAAGGCGATCACGGGCAGGCGCAAGCCAGGGCCGACGCGCTGCACGTTCTCTTTCATCCGGACTTTAACCGTCGGCTCTGGCATCTCACCAGATCTGCTGACACCCCGCACACCGGGGCCGCTCGCGGGCTTACGGGTCATCGCCCGCATACCGCCGGTGGGGAATTTCGCCCCGCCCTGAGAACAGCGGGACCTTGCCAATGTACGAAGGGTTCTGCAAGAGATTTCGCAGGAGGACAGCCATGCACCCCAATCCAGCCTTCCGCGCAGAAGAGACCGAGCGCCACATTACCTTTGCGCGGGACCGCGCGTTCGGAGTTCTTGCGGTGTCGACGGATGAAGCGCCGTTGATTAGCCACGTGCCGTTTCTGCTGTCTGAGGATGGCGCGCTGGCCGAGCTGCATCTTGTCAGATCCAATCCGATCGTCCGCATTCTGAAAAAGCCTAAACCGGCAAGAATCGCCGTCACCGGACCAGACGGATATGTATCGCCGGATTGGTACGGGATCGCCGATCAGGTTCCGACATGGAACTATGTCGCTGTGCATCTGATCGGTCAATTAGAACAGCGGCCGCACGTGGAGCTGCTGGACCTGTTGGATCGCCAGTCCGCCTTTTATGAGGCGCACTTGCTGCCCAAACCCCCTTGGAATATCGACAAGATGAGTTCGGACGCGTTGAATAAGATGATGCGCATGATCGTGCCGTTTCGGTTTCGTATTGACGACATTCAAGGCACCTGGAAGCTAAACCAGAACAAGCCCGATGCAGCCCGCCTGAGCGCGGCAGAACATATCGCAAACGACGGGATCGGGTCCGAGCTTGAGGCTCTGCAAAAGTTTATGAGAGGGTGAGGCTGGCGCACCATTTGACGGGTTTTGTTTTGCATGGGGTGCTGTAGAGTTCCGGCAATTCAGGGAGATCGCTAATGAAACTCTACTTCAGCCCCACTTCGCCCTATGTCCGCAAAGTCATGGTTTTGTTGCATGAAACAGACCAGCTGCAGGATGTCGAACTGCTGAATGTTGCAACGACGCCAATGTCCCCGGCCGAGCCGCTATTGGCCAAGGCTCCGCTGACAAAGGTGCCCGCGTTAGAGCGCCCAGATGGACCGACCCTGTTCGACAGCCGTGTTATCTGTGCGTTTCTGGACGCGCGCGGGCAGGCCGGTCTTTATCAGGACGGTGCCCGGCATTGGGATGTGCTGACGCTTGAGGCGCTGGCGGATGGTATTCTGGATGCGGCGTTGCTGATCACCTATGAGGCTCGGATGCGGCCCGAAGACAAGCAATGGGATGATTGGGCCGATGCGCAGTGGGACAAGGTAGAACGCGCCTGCGCCGCGCTGAACCAGCGGTGGATGGCGCATCTGTCCGGACAGTTGGATATGGGGCAGGTCGCAGTGGCCTGCGCGCTGGGCTATGTCGATTTCCGTCACGATGCGCGCGGGTGGCGCAAGGGAAATGACGCGCTGGCCGCATGGTACGAGAAGTTTGCCGAACGTCCCAGTATGGTCGCAACGCAACCGCCGGCTTAAATCGCGCCTGAAACGCTGGTCGCCCTGATGTCAGAACGACCAGCGACCGTTATCACTCGCTGAAGGTCGCGAGATAAGCCGCGATGTCATCAGCACCTTTTTTCAGTTTGACGCTCATGTTGGGGCGCGCTGTCTCATCGTCCAGATATTCCTTGATGAATGCGATCGGGTCTTTGGAGTAGGTGGCGATATTCTCCTGCGTCCAGACCAGCCCTTCCTGACCGGCCCGGATCATGTCGTCGGTGAACATTCCGATGGGCAAACGTTCGCTTCCGTTCAGGTAATCTGACTCGGTACCCGCGACGCGACCGACAACACCGTACAGATTCGGGCCGGTGATACCGCCTTTGACCAGAACTTGGCCATCTTTGATGATTGCGTGGCAAGAAGAGCAGCGATTGTAGAGTTTTTCGCCTTTCGCCGGATCACCAGCCGCGGCGGCCTGAGATGAAATGGTCAGCACGAATGTCAGTACGGGTGCATAGAGCTTTGACATAGAGAACGTCCTAAAGTGGTTCGGATATCTTCAGGGCCATCGTCGATTCCCGCCAAAAGTGCAATCGAAAACAAGCAACGCTAGGTCATTGTAAAATATGTATTTTCTACTCAATTTACCCGCCGTTTCCGACCTGCTGCACAATAAGGCCTGAGTGGCAAAACAAGATCAGGATTTCGCAAATCTGCACCCGATGAACCGTCTGGGACAGGAACAGATCGACAGATCTTGGGCATGCGTACCCCGAGCGAATCACATTGGAACTGATCAGCGGCGGTTGACAGATTCCTTCGCATAAATGCGCCGACAACTTGAAAATTCAGCCCTTCGTTGTGACATGAAAGCCCAGATACGGCGCACTGCGCGCCTATGACCGCTGGACGAACCGATTTCTCCCGGCTAGATAGCCGCGATGAGACGCCGCTTTGATGCGGTGCTGATGCATGTTTGCCCGGCTGACCCCGGGCGCCGGAATCGGAGAAAACCTCGTGTCCCACGCAGAAGACCACGAAGGCACCCGCAGAGATTTCCTCTACTACGTCGCAGGCGGCGCAGGTGTCGTCGCGACGGGTGCAGCCGTATGGCCCCTGATCAATCAAATGAACCCATCGGCAGACGTTCAGGCGCTGTCCTCGATCCGCGTGGATGTGAGCGGCGTTGAACCCGGTACGCAGCTGACCGTGAAATGGCTGGGTAAACCCGTGTTTGTCCGCCACCGCACAGGTGCTGAAATTCAAGAAGCGCAGGAACAGGACGCCGAAGGCGTTGATGCACTGCCTGATCCGCTGGCCCGCAACTCCAACCTGAACGCGGATGCTCCGGCAACCGACGCCAACCGCGTGATGCCGTCGCCCGAGGGCGAAGCGCCGGGCGCGTGGATTGTTCAGATGGGCGTATGTACGCACCTTGGCTGTGTGCCGCTGGGCGATGCCGGCGACTTTGGCGGCTGGTTTTGCCCCTGCCACGGATCGCACTACGATCTGGCCGGGCGTATTCGCAAAGGCCCCGCACCTGAAAACCTGCCCGTTCCGCCCGCAGAGTGGACGGACGCCAGCACCATCAAACTCGGCTAAGGGAGACCCAAAATTATGTCCGGAATTCCCCACGATCATTACGAGCCGAAGACAAACGGCGAGAAGTGGCTAAACAGCCGCCTGCCCATCGTCGGTCTGCTATATGACACCCTCATGATCCCAACACCAAAGAACCTGAACTGGATGTGGATCTGGGGCATCGTTCTTACGTTCTGCCTCGCGTTGCAGATTGTCACCGGTATCGTTCTGGTGATGCACTACACCCCGCATGTCGATCTGGCCTTCGCCAGCATTGAACATATCATGCGCAACGTGAATGGCGGCTATATGCTGCGCTACATTCACATGAACGGCGCGTCGCTGTTCTTTGTTGCGGTTTACATCCACATCTTCCGTGGCCTGTTCTACGGCTCATACAAAGCCCCGCGTGAGATCACGTGGATCATCGGTATGCTTATCTATCTGATGATGATGGGCACTGCCTTCATGGGCTATGTTCTGCCTTGGGGTCAGATGTCCTTCTGGGGTGCGACCGTTATCACCGGCCTGTTTGGCGCGATCCCGTTTGTGGGTGAGGCGATCCAGACCTGGCTGCTGGGCGGGCCCGCGGTGGACAATGCTACGCTGAACCGCTTCTTCTCGCTGCACTATCTGCTGCCGTTTGTTATCGCAGCTCTGGTCATCGTGCATATCTGGGCCTTCCACACCACCGGCAACAACAACCCCACAGGTGTTGAAGTTCGCCGCACGTCGAAAGCCGATGCCGAGAAAGACACCCTGCCGTTCTGGCCGTACTTCGTGATCAAGGACCTGTTCGCGCTGGCCGTGATCCTGGTCGTGTTCTGGGCCATCGTCGGCTACATGCCGAACTATCTGGGCCACCCGGACAACTACATCGAGGCCAACCCGCTGGTCACACCTGCGCACATCGTGCCCGAATGGTACTTCCTGCCATTCTACGCGATCCTGCGGGCCTTCACCGGTGAAGTTTGGGTTGTGCAATTCGCCAGCTTTATCACCGGCGGCATCGTTGACGCCAAATTCTTTGGTGTGATTGCGATGTTTGGTGCGATCCTGGCCATGGCGCTGGCGCCCTGGCTGGACACATCGACCGTGCGTTCGGGTAAATACCGCCCAATGTTCAAGTGGTGGTTCTACCTGCTGATCATCGACTTCTTTGCCCTGATGTGGCTGGGTGCGATGCCCGCGGAAGAGCCCTATGCGACCTTCTCGCTGATCGCATCGGCCTACTGGTTCGGCTATTTCTTCGTGATCCTGCCGATCCTCGGTGTGATTGAGAAGCCGCTGCCGCAGCCAGAGACCATCGAAGAAGACTTCAACGCGCATTATGGCAAGGCTGACGCCGACGCCACGCCGGCCGAGTAAGAAGAGGGACCGGAATCATGTTCAAGAAACTTGCAATCGGTGCCGCGTTTGCTTTGGCCCTTACTCCTGCTGCGTCCTTCGCAGCAGGTGGTGGCGAGCAGCACATCGAAGACTTCCACTTCTCGTTTGAAGGCCCCTTTGGCACCTGGGATCAAAACCAGCTGCAGCGCGGCCTTCAGATCTATACCGAGGTTTGCGCAGCCTGCCACGGCCTGCGCTATGTGCCTCTGCGTGATCTCGAAGCGCTGGGGTATTCGGACGAAGAAGTCATCGCCTATTCGGCAGATAACTTCGAAGTGTTCGATCCCGAGCTGGACGATTTCCGTCCGGCAATCCCGACCGACCATTTCCCGGAAAATAACGGTGTTGGCGCACCGGACCTGAGCCTGATGGCCAAGGCCCGCGCCGGATTCCACGGACCTTATGGTCTGGGCATCAACCAGTTCTTCAAAGGCATGGGTGGCGCGGAATACATCGCCTCGCTGCTGGATGGCTATACCGGTGAAGAGAAAGAAGAAGCAGGCACCATCCTGTATGAGAACAAAGCCTTCCCCGGAGGCTGGATCTCGATGGCGCCCCCGCTGTCCGAAGATCAGGTTGAATTCACCGATGGTCACCCGGCCACTGTCGAAGCCATGTCCGAAGACATCGCAGCCTTCCTGATGTGGACTGCCGAGCCGAAGATGATGGAGCGCAAATACTCGGGCTTTGTTGGCGTGCTGTTCCTGTCGCTGTTGTCGGTGCTTCTGTACCTTGTGAACAAGCGCCTGTGGGCGGGTGTCAAAGGCAAGAAACGAGACTGAGTTTCACAGCCCCGAAATGTTTGGACCCCCGCGCCACCGGCTGCGGGGGTTTTTTTGTTGCAATCGGGTTGGGGGCCAGCCCCCTCTTGGCCTGCGGCCAATTCACCCCCGGGATACTTCTGGCCAGATGAAGGGCGGATCAGGCTTGTAGCTGCGTACCGGTGGCGCCAATGATCGTTGCCGTTACGATTTGCCCTTCGGGCTGCGGTGCGTCAAAGGCGACCTCAGTGAATTGTTCGGTGCGGCCCATATGCGGGTTTTCCATCAGGATGTGATGGGTTTTGCTGATTTGGACCTGCAGGTGTTTTGTGACCTGCGCCTCACCGGTCGCGCGCAGGCGGGCGGCACGCTCTTTGATGATGTTCCCATTGACCTGCTGCGGAATGCGGGCAGCTGGAGTGCCATCGCGTTTGGAATAGGGGAATACGTGCAACCAGGTCAGATCGCAATCTGTCACCAGTTTCAGCGAATTTTCGAAATGATCATCCGTTTCGGTCGGGAAGCCTGCGATGATATCGGCGCCAAAGGTCATCTCGGGGCGCAGTTTACGGGCCTCTTCAGTGAAGCGGATGGCGTCATCGCGAAGGTGACGTCTTTTCATCCGTTTCAGGATTAGGTCGTCGCCATGCTGCAGGGATAGGTGCAGATGCGGCATCAGGCGTGGTTCGGTCGCGATGGCCTGCATCAGGTTCTCGTCCACCTCGATCGAGTCGATCGAGCTGATCCGCAGGCGCGGCAGGTCGGGCACCAGTTTCAGGATGCGCATAACCAGATCACCCAGCTTGGGCTGCGCGGGTAGGTCGGCGCCCCATGAGGTCAGGTCAACACCGGTCAGTACGACCTCGTTGTAGCTCCGATCTACCAACCGCTTGATCTGGTCGACTACGACACCGGCAGGGACACTGCGCGAGTTCCCACGGCCATAAGGGATGATGCAGAAGGTACAGCGATGGTCACAGCCGTTCTGGACCTGAACATAGGCGCGTGAGCGGGTGCCAAAACCGTCGATCAGGTGGCCTGCGGTTTCGGTAATGGACATGATGTCGTCGACCTGCACCGTCTCGGTCTGGCCAATAAAGTCCGCCGCCATACCTTTCCAGGTTTCGGGCTGCATCTTCTCGGTATTGCCAATGACTGCGTCGACCTCATCCATTCGGGCAAAGGTGTCAGGCTCGGTTTGGGCCGCGCAGCCTGTCACGATCAACCGCGCGTCAGGGTTTTCCCGCCGCAGCTTGCGAATTTCTTGCCGGGCTTTGCGCACCGCTTCTGCCGTGACAGCGCAGGTGTTCACGATCACCGCGTCGGTTAGGCCGGCCTGCGCCGACAGCTCTTTCATCGCCTCGGTCTCATAGGCGTTCAGGCGGCAGCCCAGGGTGGTGAACTTCGGCGCGCTCATTCCAGTGATTCCAGGAATTCCGGTGTCAGCGTGCCCGAGAAGACGTGGCAGGTTGGTCCCGTCATCCAAACGCCATCGTCGCGCCAGTCGATCCAGATAGTCCCGCCGTCCAGCTCAATTTGTACTTTGCGCCCGGTCAGGCCGCGACGCGCAGCAGCAACGGCCGTGGCGCATGAGGATGATCCCGAAGCCAGGGTGATGCCCACGCCACGCTCCCACACACGCATGCGGATATGATTCGGTCCGATCACCTGCGCGACTTGCACATTGGTACGCTCAGGATAGAGCGGATGGTGCTCGTAACGCGAACCGAACTCTGTCAGCGGGATGGCTTCGGCGTCATCGACAAAAAAGGTGCAATGCGGATTGCCCATCCCGGTGGCCGTCGGTGCTCCCTCGATCGGCAGTTCCAGCGTGTCGACTTCCTCAGACAACGGAACCTCGTTCCAGTTCAGTTGGGGGTGTCCCATATTGACCGAGGTCAGGCCGTCCCCGGCGTCCTTGGCGTAAAGGGTGCCGCGTTCGGTCGTCAGCGTCAAATCGGATTTTCCCGTTTCCCCCATCAGGAAACGGGCGATGCAACGGGTGGCATTTCCACATGCTGCCGAGGTAGATCCATCTGAATTGTAGAACACCAAATGCGCATCCGACCTGCCGTTTTCGATCACGGCAAGCTGATCGAAACCTACGCCGAATTGACGATGCCCGATTCCCTGCGCAAGTGCCGGGCTAATCCGCGTTGCAGACGCGCGCGCGTCCACAATGACAAAGTCATTGCCCAGCCCGTGCATCTTCATGAAGGGCAAACCAGTGTTCTGTAATCCTCGCATGGCGCGCATATAACCCTGCGCTTGAAAGGAATCCACCCTGCGACGCAGATTCCTTTAAAAAGGGGGTTGACCCCCCAGCGCCACCTGCCTAATTAGGCCGCCTATCGGGTCGCCGGAAACACTGATTACTCTGGCGATACGAGGTGCAAATAAGGTCTTGAACCCGGTTGGGAAAATGACTTAAAGAGCGCCACGGATCGACAAGATCCAGCAAAAGAGTGGGCCGTTAGCTCAGTTGGTAGAGCAACTGACTTTTAATCAGTGGGTCGCAGGTTCGAATCCTGCACGGCTCACCACTTTTCATAAATTTGCCTTGCCTTGCTTGGGGTTGGATTTGACGAATCTTTTGTGAAGGTTCGCCAAGGTGCGTTCGCCATTTGGACGCGTAATAAGCTTACCGATGGCAGAATCTGCCATGCCTTCGCGGCCTGCGGCCTCTGTATAGCGTTGGATGAGCGCCAGCGTTTTATGGCCGGTGGCCGCGCAGATCTCGTGCGCAGTGGCTCCTGCTTCGGCCAGGCGACGCGCGCAGGCTTTGCGCAGACCGTGAGCAGAGCACTGAGGCAGTTTGGCGTCTTGAGTCCAATGCTACATGAGATTGCCTAGGCCTCCGGCGGACCGCATCGCGCCTTTCTGAGTTGCCAGGAAAGGGCGATCCTTCGGCAGCTTGTCCAGCACTTCGACCAAATCTGGGTGGATCGGCACAGATATCAAAACACCACCTGAGCGCTGCGTCTTCTGCCGCCTGTACTCAATCTTGCCGTTGCGGATGTTGTTTGGCCCTAGCTTCACAGCATCGACTCGCGCCGCACCTGTGTATGGCATCAACGTCACCGCCGTATGCGCCAACGTGTGGGGATTATGGACCTTAAAAACTGAGCTAACTCGACCTCATCCTAGGTATGGAAACCATCACTGCCCACGCGGAACGGCTTGGTCGCCCTTGCCGGGTTGTCGCTGTGCCAATCAAGGGAAATCGCGAAATCCATCAGTTGAATTAGTCGTTTGCGCAAGTTGTTCGCTGCCGCAGGAGTCTCAGCTTTCTCTGCCAAAATCGCCTGTACATGTCTTCGCTGCATCAGTTTTACAGGCTTGTCACTATGCGCTTCGCGGAATTTCTCGACGATTCCGCGATAAACTTTTTGAGTGCTTAATCTGAGATCGAGGAATTGCGTTGAACGGTACCAGAATGCAACAAGCTGGCTGACGCTATAAGGTTTAGTTCGGTCAGCGCCAATTTTTCCACGTGATTTATACCCTTGAACCGCTGCTTCATTGCGGCGCACGAAATCCTCTGATCCGTACTCGGTTCCCAGTTCCGCTGAAAACCCTCTCTTTCGGAACCGCCAACGCCGATTTCGGTGCCGATCAAAAAAGGCGGTTGCGCCGGAAAACTGTTTGCGGCGTTTCACTGGTGATCCCATGGGTTAGTACTTTCGCCGGCCTGCTTTTCGGTGCTGTAAATCGCGACCTTTCCGTCGCGGCTGATTTCGGAGCGCAGGACCGGTATGCCTGCGTCGCTGTATGCCTTGAGGTATCGTGTTAATTAGGTTTGCGTTAGGACCCATTAACAGTCTTAAGATTATCTTGTCGGCATGATTCACGGTTCCCATTGGTTTGAGGGAACGATGAGCAATCTTTATTGGCTGACTGAAGATCAGATGACCCGGCTCCGGCCGTATTTCCCAAAGAGCCGAGGTAAGGCACGGGTCGATGATCGACAGGTTCTGAGCGGAATTATCTTTATTAATCGTAATGGCTTGCGCTGGCGTGATGCACCCGCTGCTTATGGCCCACCCAAGACGTTGTATAATCGTTGGAAGCGTTGGAGCGATATGGGCGTGTTTACGCGGATCATGGCTGGATTGGCGGCAGAAGCGCCTGATTACAAAACTATCTCGATTGATGCGACCTACCTCAAAGCACACCGCACGGCTTCAAGCCTGTGGTTGAAAAAGGGGGGCGTGGACGCCTAATCGGCCAGACAAAGGGCGGCATGAACACCAAGTTGCACGCCGTCACTGACACCAGCGGTCGCCCAATCCGCTTCTTCATAACCGCGGGTCAGGCCAGCGATTACACCGGCGCAGCAGCTTTGCTGGGCAGTCTTCCCGACGCGGATTGGTTGCTCCCCGACCGGGGTAATGATGCAGATTGGTTCCGTGAAGCCTTGGCAGACAGGGGCACAAAGCCTTGTATCCCTGGTCGCAAGTCACGCAATAAGACCGTTCGATACGACAAGCGACGTTACCGACGACGCAACCGGATCGAACGGATGTTTGGCAGGCTCAAAAATTGGCGACGCGTCGCAACCCGCTATGACCCCTGTCCTAAAGTATTCCTGTCAGCAATCGCCCTCGCAGCAACTGTCATATTCTGGTTATGAGTCCTGAACCTAGTATGGTCCGCTGATTCAATCTATCAATCGACGGGGGAATTGATGATGGGACTGAGGCAGGAGGCCAAGTTGGCGCTGCTTTATGGGTTATTGCTGGAGGCCATGATCCGTAGAATCACTTGCTGCGGTCGATCCCGAACTGACAATCCATGTGCTCTTGGTGGAGCATTGCGGAGCCGCCCCACCTGGTTATGAAACAAGAACGAGGCCGGAGCGTTGTGCAGCAATGCAGCTACTCTCAAAAACCCAGCGTTCCAAAACGCCATTCAGTCGACATTCAAAGGTGGCCGTGGCTCCCCTCAAAGCAACATGCGCATATGTATATCGCACCTAACCAAGGGCAAATAGGACAGCCTTTTTCTGATTTGTTGTAATTCGGATTGGAATCTATTCGAAACTGTCTCCCTGCTGTCATTTGCAGCGGTTAAATCATGCCAAAACTCAATCTAACTTGCGAGCCCGCTACAAAATAGTAGAGTCTTCAGAGCTTAACAGATCAATGATTGATGTTGTGTGCGTGCAAGGGCACGGTAAAAGGTTATTTTTATGAGTAATGATGCAAGCCGACTGCGAAGGTATGTACCGCTGGACTATGCGTTCCGCTTCAAGCGTAACAAATCGACTGGCCTGCCGTTTTTCCTTGATAATCTTGGCGATGACTTGCTGCTGGTTTTGTTGGCATTCGTGCCTTTTTCTTCAGACCCAATTGCCTTTGCCTTAGCCATATTCTTCTTTCACGTCTCATTCTGGACCGTCTATGAGATCGGCTATTTTGAGAACGATGCTATGTCCGCGAGTTTTGAGCACGAGGCCAGAGTGACGCCTGGCTTTCATGAGGCTGCGGCCTACTACTCTGAACGTCAGGCGTGGATATGGGCTGTGGCACTCGCCATCCCCGGCGCAATGCTGGTTGCCTGGGTCAAAGCGACGGAGTCCATCGCCCTGGTTGCACTACTATATTTGTTGGCATGGTGTGCTTTGTTAGGCTGTTTGCGGGGGGTTTACTACGCCTACAACCGCATAGATAAGCTAAGCCGCGTGTGGCTGTATTTGCCATTGCAGATCCTGAAATACGCGTTTCCGTTGATGTTCATCCACTTACCGGCCGCGGGGGCATCACTTGTTTTCGCCCAGTGCTTGCGCCGCTGGATACCCTATATAGTTTACCGATATGGGGGCAGGGGACTTGTCGCGTTGCCGTCTAAAGTGTTGCGGGTTCTTTCCTTCTTGTCGATATGGTTGCTGTTGCTGCCATCTAATCTGAGCGATAGCTACGTGATCCATGGTGTCATCATATTGGTCTGGCTTTGCTTTCGGGGGCTTTCCCAGATTCGCAAAGTTGTACGCAATGCGCAGCATGTGCAGCACGATAAATGGTCGTCCCCAGGGTCGACAGAAAGCTAACAGCGATGCATACGCTCGCCTACGAAACGCCGACGCCTGAACAAATGAAGCAAGCCATGGCGAAAGCACAAGGCAAGCTGCTGATCGTCGATTTTGATGAGACGCTTTGGCTGCGCAATTCTACCGAGAGCTTTCTAGCCCATGCGCGACCGGCACCGCTGGCCGCAGCAATCCTGCGAGGCCTTGATTTGACGCGTCCATGGAGGATCATCGGCGGACGCCGCCGCGCGCGGGATTACCGCGATTGGATCCGCGTGCTGGCCATCGCGACTCTGATGCCCTGGACCCTGCGCCGTTGGGCGCGTATCGCGCCCAAGCTAGGTCGGACTTTCTCCAATACAGGGCTTGAGCAATTGATGACTGCCTCAAATCCTGCGCGTACCGTCATCGTCTCAAATGGTTACACGGTTATAATTGCGCCATTATTGGAAGGTTATCCTGAGCCCCGGCCTCAGCTTGTTGCTGCATCGCTCATGTCGGGTTGGAAATGGCGCCGGGCAGGTAAGCTCGCCAATACTGAGGCGGTATTTGACGCTCTGCTACTGGACGGTGCCACGGTGGTAACAGACCATGAGGATGACGCCGAGCTGTTGGCGCGCGTCGGCAATGGTCTGTTGTGCGTCTGGCCCGAGGCTCGCTATGAAAGAGCTTTTGCAAAGTGTGACACCTGACCAGATCCGCCATCGCCTTGGTCAGAAATCGTTTGGCATTGAATTCTTCATACTTCTAGAAAAATCGTACCTATATTTCAGTCCCTACCCTGCATGTTTGACATCTTCTGCGGAGACACGTTTACAGAACGACGATTTTAGCCCGGTCCGCGCGAGTGATTCTACTTTGATGCGTTTCCATTCCGGCAACATATTGCTATACTGTTTTTAAATTGTTGCGATTTTCGCGTCGTCTCTCTACACGTGGCCGTATTGACAAAAGTCAAGGCACCCAAGGCTGCGCGAGGGTCAATTCGAAAATCGTGATAGCTGGTATTAGAATGGCTGTTACCCCGATATCCAATAAAGTGGGCCGGAAACAACCCTAACTTTGACTTGCCTCAGGTCCTTTGCGGTACAGATTTGGATAGCGCTGAGGCAAAGATATGCGTTGAATGAGCCGCTGGAACAAAAAATTACTTAGCGTTGCAATTTGAAATTCGTTTGGCGACGTATGACACTGTAATTCTCTACGTTTGTGCAACCTTCGCGGTAACACGCGTTTTGTTTTCTTAATGAGTTTGAGGTGCACTGGAAGATGACGGACAAAATCAACATTGCCGTTGTTGGCCTTGGGAAGATGGGTTTATCGCATTTTGCGATGGTCAATGTGCATCCAATGGCTAACGCGGTGGCTTGTGATGGAGCTAGGTTTATCCGCGAAGTGCTGAACAAAAACACAGACGTAACAATTCACAGTGACTACGCAGAGATGCTTGCAACTACGGATTTGGATGCGGTCGTAATTGCGACACCGTCTCGCCAGCATGCCCCTATGGTCTCTGCGGCCTTAGACAAGGGTTTGCACGTATTTTGCGAAAAGCCATTCTGCTTGGATTGGCAGGATAGTGTTCGGTTGGCGCAAACTGCGAAAAGTAAAGGAGTCGTCAGTCAGGTCGGCTATCACTACAGATATGTAGGTGCTTTCCAAGAGGTTAAGAAAATCCTGGATTCCGGGGCACTCGGCAACATCTCGCATGTACAGGCCGAAGCATATGGTCCCGTCGTACTACGCCCCAAGCGCGCTACATGGCGAACGGACAAGGCCGAGGGCGGTGGCTGCTTATATGATTATGCTGCTCACCCGTTGAACCTGTTGAATTGGTACTTTGGCGAACCAACACAGGTGTCGGGCTCTGTCCTCACACGGATTTTCTCGGAGGGCACAGATGATCAGGTGATGTCGACCTTGCGTTGGGACAACGGACCCACGGCCCAGCTTTCAGTTAACTGGTCTGATGAAAGCCACCGAAAAATGTCGACGAAGATCACGATGATCGGAACTAATGGGCGTCTTTTTGCGGATCGACAGGAATGTCAGCTTTATCTGCGGAGCACTGATCCCGCCTTGCAAGGCTACACCAAAGGCTGGAACGTTAAATATACGACTGAGCTGACAGATGATGCGTGGTTTTATCTGCGTGGTGAAGAATATTCAGCCCAGCTTGATCATTTCGTCACTGCCATAGCTCAAGGCAAGACAGCCTCATTTGAGAACGGTTTCCAATCCGCCGCTGAAACGGACAAAACTATGTCGATGATATTGGCCAATGCCGATTCCGGTGTGCCCCTGGGTAAACCCCCAACAGTCTCACAGCCCACTCCCGCCAAAAGGCGTGGATGGTTTCGTCGTTAAGGAGTGCATGACGTGGATAAGTTGCTTTTTGGCGATAATCAGTTCTTTGGTGTCAATCATATGTCCGAAGAAAAGGCTCGGGCCCAAGCTATGCGTTTTCAGCGAACTGATGCGATAATGGAAGTTCTGGACGTTGCCTATGATGTAGGTATTCGCACTTTAATGTGCACGACGCATGATCGGATTTCGGATGTAGCCGACCGTGTGCGGGCAAATCCCGAACGATATCGCGATTTCCAGTTCTACCCTTGCATGCCCTATGCGCACAAATACGCCAACGCGGTTACCGAGCATGGTATGTTAGGCGCTATCAGGAGCTTCATGCCCAATGATGGTCTGTTTGCAACCGCGCTTGCCGGGACAAAGGCATTGGCCTCAAAAGAAATGGACGGCATCGCCAATGCAATGGTCGACATGGAAATGAAGATGTTCACGGGAACGAAAACCCCAGTTATCTTTATTCAGAATGTCTTTACAGATTTACTGATTGGTTTAGGATTCCATAGGGCCTTCCGTATTTTCCACGACCACATACAGGAGAAATACGGTGCTGAGCCAGCATACATCACAATGAACATGCCAATGCTCTTGGATGTTCTGGAAAAGCAGGGCATCGAGCGCCCTATAATATGCTCAAATATCAACAAAATCGGCTTCAGGATGTCAGGAGGGTATGATGCATATCTTGATGCATTGGAAACTGGGCGTGTGCGTGCTGTAGCTATGTCAGTCTACGCCTCTGGCGCGATCCCTGCTGATGAAGCAATCCACTGGATTTCAGAGCTTCCCGGTGTTGAATCGATTGTGTTCGGGGCTTCCAGTGCCGGAAATATTCGCGGGACAAAGGCATTGGTCGACAAGTATATTGGCAAGGCACAGTAGTTCTGGTTCTCGAGGGGCAAATGATAGCCAATTTGTATTGATCTTGACTAGTTTACTATACTTGGTGCGTTGCGGCATAGTTGGCCCGTGCTGCAACTCGCAAAGTTTTGGCTACAAGATTTATTTTTGTGGTGAAGGCTACAAAGAAAATCCAGGTAGCGCTCATCCTTTCCATCACCGAACTTTCGGTGATATTTGAAAAGATAAACACCATTCCCATAATAAAAACGAAGACGATCGGTTCGCGGTCTGGAATGTAGCGCAGCCCGTAGAACACCGAGAAGAAAAAGCGGAACAGTCCAAGAAACAATAGTGAAATTCCAACAAAACCCACATTCAAAAAGGTCTCAAGCAT
This sequence comes from Ruegeria sp. A3M17, assembly GCF_003318255.1. Lineage (GTDB taxonomy): Bacteria > Pseudomonadota > Alphaproteobacteria > Rhodobacterales > Rhodobacteraceae > Ruegeria. The sequence goes on along the minus strand of NZ_QOCF01000028.1, from coordinate 238,539 downwards.
GCCGTTGTGGGAATAGTGGGGCAGGAAGCCAAGATTGGCTTTGCTGGAATATACGCTCAGATGCGGAGCGTTTTCGTACCAGTGAGCGGCATAACCAAACCCGATCCAGAACCTATCCATCACATGGTGCCAGACCAGTTCCCAGATCGGAATTCTCTCGGACAGCGTGGGTTTACGTCCGATCAGGGAAAACAACGGTTCGGCCAGTGTTGAAGCAAGCAGAAATGCTACGAGGCCGACAATGAAAACAGAAAACAATAAGTACCCAATGGCCCATATTATCTCCATATTCCGCATTAATCTACTGAAATAAAGTGCGGTCATAGAGATCAGGGCGACGATCTGAGACGTCCGTGATTCTGAAGCGATCAACAGGAATAACCCCAGTACTGCTGCTGCTACAAAGACAGTTTTTAGCCTTCCGGAGAATTGTCTCGATGCATAGGAACAAGTCAGCAATGCGGACATAGCCGCCGTTCCTAGGCCGTTCTTGTGCAGGAAGATACCGTTCCAAGTGTCCCCCCATGGAGGAATTCCACGCGCCTGTGGCAGAGCTATGATGGCACACAATGTCAGAACCATGATGATGCAGAAAAAAGTCGCCATAAATATTAGCAATCCACGTAGGGACGCCATACTTCCCAGCATCAATCCAAACCCGGTTGTCACAACTAGAGGGACTGCTCGTTGTAGAGAATGTGAGGGGAAGTCACTCCAGGCTATTGAAAATGCAGCAATAATAACCAGGATTGCTATTTCCGGAGACGAAATGGCGCCGCGGATCAGGTGCCGAAAGTACAATAGGACGATCCCAATAATCGGAATGAGAAACATAATCCCGATCTTGTTCGCGATACCTTTCTGCCAAAAAACAATTGCTAAAAGATGTGTCCCAACCACTATGAGCAGGCACAGACACATAGCCAGCACAAGGCGATTGAACAATGATCCTGCTTGATTCTGGTGGGGGAAACTGTGGGTGACGGGTGTCATGATGAAAACTGGTTGACCAAAGGGAAAAGTCCCAAAAAACTGATTGCTCAGTCGAAAAAAAGATGCGCGAGTTACAAAAGCGTACAAAGATGGCAAACACTTGTCTATGTTAACCGTTTATCGGCACTACGGGTGCTGCTAAACCCGGGAAACTGGAGTTAAACAGTCAGTAAATCCCGAATAATCGACATCGGAAAATATGGAAGTAACAAAACTTCCTCCCATTTCTAGTCCGCGCCCGTGAATCGGCGCAGCATTGACGGCTCCGAGTGTCTGTTCCATGAAATGTGTCGATCAATTTTTTCTCTTTTCACCCAAGGCGGAAATTTGGGTGTCATAATGGTCACGAGTTTTTCCTTAACGGGCGTTCTGTAATGACGTGGTTTTTTGTCCCCCGAGTGCTGTCTGCGGTTTTTGCCATCGCCATCCTGATGGTTATGACACACATCTTAGGTCCGGCAGAGTTCGGGCGATACAACCTAACGCTTTTGGTTGGAACGATTTTGTTTTCCTTTACCTATTTGTGGCTTGTCATCGCAATATCTCGGTTTCACCACGCCAAGGAATTTGAAGGCAGAACAATTGCAACTGTTTTGGGAACGTCCGTTGTTCTCGCGCTTTTTCTTGCGCTCCTTTCCAGCATCGTTCCACTGTTCTTGCCAGGAGAATGGGTCGACAACCTGAAATTCGCGGCACTCTTTTGCGTTAGTCACGGGATGCATGAGCTTGGAACTGCGTGCCTGCGCCAGTATCATGAGGGTCCCAAATATGCTGCGGTGACATTGTTGCGACACGCGCTAGGCGTCGTGCTGGCGGTCGGGTTCATCCTGAATGGAGGAGGGTACGAAAGCGCTGTAATTGGCATGTCGATTGGGGCCGCTGTGACCGGAGCTTATGCATTGGTCATCGCGTTTAGGCGTTCGGGCATCGCTGCTCCGAAGTTGGTCGAGTTGAAGACCTATCTCTCATTTGGGTTCCCTCTCGCCATCGTATCTTCGAGCGCGACATTCTTTGCGATGTCGTCCCAATCTTTGTTGGCGATTCTGGCTGGGATGGAATCCGTTGGATACTTCGCTGCTGCGCAATCACTTGCGACGCGGACATTGCGCCTGCCAATGGGAACGCTGTCGCGTGTGGTCGGTCCGTCAGTCTTCGAGGCGCAGGAAGTTCAGGGCAAGGTCTCGTCAGACGCGGTTCTCACTCGGTATTTCTCGTTTTTGATGCTTATCTCGATGCCGATCGTGGCGGTGTTGATATGTTCGGCGGACGTATTTGCCAATCTTTTGTTCGATGCCGCCTTCGCTGAACAAACAGCCGGATTTATTCGCGTCTTGGCGTTCGCGTCTTTTGTGTTCGGATTGCAGGGCGCCTATCTAAGCTTCGCGTTTACACGTTCGAAGAAGACGGGTCAGCAGTTGATCATCTCTGTCGCTTCATTGCTGGCACATGCTGCGCTATCGTATTTTTTCATCTATCTGTTTGGTGCGCAGGGCGCGGCTTATGCATTTTTGGTCAGCGCAGTCCTGAGCAGTCTGGTATATTACAGTGCTGGTCGTCAGATTGACCGGATCAGCATCCCGGTGGTCGAATTCGGCAAGGCTGGGACAGGCGTGATCGCATTTGCACCCTTTGGGTTATGGGCGAATGCCTCAACAGACTTGATGCAGCAATTTGCGCTTTTGGCTGTGGGTATGGCGATTATGTTTTTGGTTTTCACATGCTTAGGCCAGACGGCAGCTCTGACAGTCGTTCAAAAAATAAGGCGACGCTTGCCAACCAGCGGTTCCCCGTTTTCAAAGTAATCTATTGTTAACAATATGTTGACGTCTCCAAGGCAATTTCAGCGTTGCAAACCGGCATGTTCTTGCCGAGTGCTTTATTTTTTGAACGGGCAAGTCGTAGTATGATTGCAGGGATGTTATGGCGCGGACAGACAACCGGCGAATGCGTCTTGTGTGGTTGCGTTTGGCCACCTTAGTAACAGAGTAGCGGCCATAGAAGGGGTTGCCTTAATGGTAACACATTTCAAGCTAAAGATGAGCAGGCACTGTGTAGATGCAGTTAACCGAGAGTAATAACTGAAAATGGTCGTTGTATTTCTACTGTCTGGCCCGTTGGTCGCAGCAATGTGTTTAGCGGTATTTGCCTTCACTGGGGTGGCTTTGAGTTCAGCCTTGCTTTTTAGCTTTTTGATCGGGGTATGCACTCCTTTCTTGATCTTGAGTCTTCAGGTCTTGTTTAGAAGTAATTTGCACCTGAAAATCGCCAGAAAGTCCCCCGTGAACACAGGGAGCTGATCCCGGTCTCCTAGGGTGTCCTGACGCTATCGCGGTCAGGTTGATGGATGCAAACTGGAGCTCAAGAATTGGCAAGGTGTTTACTCCACCTGAAGGACGGTGGGGGCGGCTTGGGCAATTTATGTGCGAAAACACTTCGGTGTGCACTGCCATCCCAACAAAAAAGTTGTTTTGCTTTATCATAAGTGCGATGCTCGCGTCGGGTAAATTCTGGTCAGAAGTTTAAATTGAACCGGAAGGAAAATTATGGGTGGGTAGCCGTTTAGAACGGTCATGGCACCGAAATCTATTGAGTAGAAAGTAGTCAGGTAACAACGTTCTGACCGGTTTGAGGGTCGTAGCGTTATTTCGCTATATACGTTTTTTAGTTTCAGGACGGTGTTGTCCTGTGTGTTTAGGGGGTTAATATGAATCATATTCCCGATTCATTCCAACTTGAAGAATCTAAAATTTATAGTCAAAATCAGACACCTAGTATAAAAAATGATGACAATTTAGGTCTAAAGAGTGTTTACGCAGTCAAGGGAAAGCGCCTGATCGACATTGTATTGGTCTTGATCGGTGCTCCATTTGTGCTGCCACTTATGTTGGTGATCGCGTTTTTTGTCAGGCTTGATGGAGGTCCTGCGATCTATCGTCAAAAACGAGTTGGAATCGGTGGCGACGAGTTTGAATTTCTGAAGTTCCGTTCAATGGTTGTACATGCAGATGAGATGATGCGGAGACACTTGGCTGAAAACACGTCTGCTGTTGCCGAATGGGAAACAATGCAGAAGTTAGACAACGACCCGCGTATCACTAAATTCGGACGTTTGATTAGAGCGACATCATTAGACGAATTGCCTCAGCTGTGGAATGTCCTCATCGGGGACATGAGCCTCGTTGGTCCCCGGCCGATGTTGCCCGAGCAGCAGGAGTTGTATCCGGGTCAGGACTACATTCTCATGAAACCAGGTATTACCGGTCCATGGCAGGTGTCGGAGCGCAATGATGTCGAGTTCGCTCATCGCGCGATTTTCGACAGCGAATATGCCCGCAACATAGGCTTCTGGTTCGATCTGAAAATTTTGTTTCGTACCATTGGTGTGGTGTGTAACAGAACGGGTCGCTGATCGCGGGCCTCATGTTTTGGCCTGTGACAATTTGGTGGGTATACAGATCAAGTAGCAAAGGTGTTTTAGCATGTTCGGACCTGTTGGGTTCTTGTCGAAATTATTCAGAGCATGTGCGTTTATTGTGCTCGGCCTTTTTTTTGCTAATGCGGCAGAGGCTGATTTTGACCTTGAACCAGGAGATCAAGTTCGCGTCTCCCTAACGGGGTTGGATGACCTATCCTTTGACGCAACAATTGACGCCCATGGCGACGTAAACCTGAAATGGCTGGGACAATTCGAGGCACAGGGGCTTTCGACGGAAAGGCTTGAACAACTCGTCCGGCAGGACGCAGCCGGCAAGATCGTCAAGCAATACGATCTGAACGGCGAAATCTACATAATCCAGCTAGCTGGCGATGAGATTGAGATTGCGCGCAACGGATACCGGCCAATCATTATCGGAGGTGACGTGGCCCGAACCGGTCAGATCGACTTCCGACCGGCGATCACCGTACGCGAGGCTGTTGCGCTGGCTGGTGGTGTCCGCAGCATGTTGTTGGCCGATGACGTGACGATCGATCCAATCCAGCTGCTGCGTTGGCAGACGGCTTACGGCCAAGCGGCCCTACAACACGCGCAGGGACTAGTTCAATCGTGGCGCAGCTCGACTGAACTTGCCCAGGACATGGATCTTGAACCCCCGGCCCCCGAGGTCGTTAGTGTTTCGCCCAAAGTATTGGCCGAATTGATCTCTGAGCAGATCAAAATCCGCGGCATTAGACAGCAAAACGAGACCGGTGAACGGGGTTTTTTCGAGGACGCGAAAAGACAGGCTGCCGAGAGAGTCAGAATTCTGGAAGAACAAATAAGCGAGCTGGCAAAGGCGCTGAAAGCGGATGAGGAAGAAGAGGCCCGTGTGGTCAGTCTGGTTAACAAGGGGTTGGCCGCGGGATCGCGGCTGGCGGACACGCGCCGTACAACTGTTTTGTCCGCCACTCGCTTATTGGAAGTTGAAGAGGATCTGGCCGGCACCAGCCTGATCCTGACCCGGCTAAATCGAGATCAGGAACAGTTTGAACAGGAACGAACCCTATGGTTGCTACAGGAACGCAGGGATGCAAGTCTGTCTGTACGCGACGCCAAGCATCAGTTGGACACGATCTCAAAATATTTGGCCGGCGCGTCAAATGAAATTGGAACCGAAAGCCTAATTACCGATATCGACTACACTGTCACGATTTTCCGAGTAAAAGACGGCCAACTTCAGCAACTTGTCGCGGACAAGCTGACTCAGTTGCGGCCAGGTGACAGTCTGGAGATATCGGTTCAGGAAGTCACCGACGACGTGCCGTTGACGGAATAAGGTTGATGTTGAGCACGGTATAGCTGAGGTCAAAAAAGCGCTTTGAGAACGTTGCGTGGCCTTTCGCAAGTATTAAGAGTTTAGTGAGTTCAAAGTTGACTAGTGATGTTGATACATTTTTTACAGCTCCTACCGGGGGGCACTTACCCCAAGGTCCAACAAGCCGGAGTCTCTTCGGTTCTGACGGGTGTTTCGAAAATAGTGAGCCATGTACGGCCTCAACTTGCATTGGGGGCCTGGAATGGGGAATGAAACGAACATGGAAACTGCTTTCCGGACAAGGCGCGGGCCTGATTTTCTGTGCATAGGAATGCCAAAATGCGGCACATCAACCCTACAAGTGCTGCTCCGGGATCGTACCGTGATTTACGTATCGCCGCTAAAAGAAATCAAGTTCTTCGCGCGTGACAGGATCGGCTATGACGGTGGCCTAAGGAATTTTCTGTTTTCGAAACATTGGGCAGCCCGGCAAGAACGCCGCGCAGTGGCTCAGATCGCCAAGCAGGTTGCAACCGGAAAAGAGGATATGAAGCGCCTAAATTGGGCTTTGAGCTTTGTAACCGCGCGTCGAGATTTGGATTGGTATCTTGACCTCTTTCCAAGGAACCGGATCAGCGGTGACATCTCGCCTTGTTACCATATGCTGAATGATGACGAGGTTCAGCACGTCAAAAGCCAATTACCGCACCTCAAGATTGTGATCCTTCTGCGAAACCCGTTTGATCAATTATGGTCGCATTGCCGAATGTCCACGCGCGCCGTCAAAATAGAAGACGAGGTCGCGTTCTATCGTGAAAAAATTGATTACCAAATGGACATCTGCCCACGCTACGTTGATCTCGTTGAAAGATGGCAGAAGGTTTATGGCCCAAAAAATGTAATTGTCGACTATCTGGAAAGCCTGAGTTCAAATCCGGGCGAAGTACTTAACCGCATTGTCAGTTTTATTGATCCGCCGATGGGTGCAGTGAATCGGATCGCGGCACTCGATGCGACTCCCAAGGTGTTCAAGGGCAAGAAGATGTCTATGCCGGACGAAACTTGTGAATTGTTGCGGGATGCCGCATTGCAAAGGCTGGAGGGGTTTGAGCGTATTAATGAAGGCTTGGCCCGTCATTGGCGCTCAGAGGTCGGGCAGCGGTGTTCTGTAGGTTCCAGACTCACTAATTTATAACCAAAACAAGATGGTTGCAGCGAGAGCGATTACAGACAGGAATACCTTTAGGCATCGGTCATATTTGATTGCGATCCGTCGCCAATCTTTCAGGCGGCCGAACATGATCTCTATCCGGTTGCATCGTTTGTAGCTGTGCTTGTCGTATCTGACAGGCTTGTCGCGCGGTTTTCGGCAGGGATGCACGGTGCTATTCTACTATCTAAAAGGGCCTCACGGAACGCAAACTGCGTCATAGCCCCGATCTCCCCGTAACCAGTCGGCGGATGGCAGGGCTCTAGCCGCAAGTGTAATCGCTGACCTGGCTTGCGGTCATGAAGAACCGGATCGGCCGTCCAATCGTGTCAGTGACGGCATGTGGTTTCGTGTTCATGTCCTCCCTTTTTTGGTCCGATAAGACGCCCACACCCCCTCTTTAACCGCAGGCTCGAGTTTTAACCGCAGGTTCGAGGCCGTGCAGTACGTTTTGAGATAGGTGCGTCGATAGAAATCGTTCGGTTGTCGGGAGTTTCAGCAGCCAATCCCGTCATGATCCTCGCGAATACACCCATATCGCTCCACCGTTTCCAGCGATTGTAGAGTGTCGTGGATGGCCCATACTCCTTTGGCGCATCACACCATCGCAACCCATTGCGATTGATGAGGATAATACCACAGAGCACTCGCCGGCCATCAACCCGCGGTACTCCATGGTTCTTCGGAGAATACGGCCGGAGCCGCGTCATCTGAGCTTCGCTCAGCCAGCAATGATTGCTCATTAAATCCCCAATGCTTGGGGAACTTGAATCATGTAGGCCTGACGGCCTCAACCGGATTAATGGGTCCAGAGCCTAAAGGCGGGTGGCTAAAACCCAAGTCTTGAGCAACACAAAGCCGGAAGACCGGGACGGACAACGCCGCCTACAAAGCGGGTTTGCGTCGCTACCCTAGAATTGGGTCTCCATAGAGTTTGACGCGTTTTAGGTCGACACGCGTAGCCACTAAAGCTGAGGGTCGCACGCCCGCATTCTCCAGTTCTCGCATGGCCTGAAGAACAGACTTTCGACTCGTGTGGTTCCATCGGGTAATCAGGATAGTCCGATGAGACAGCTGCGACAGATACCCTGATTCAACAGCGCTCAACAGTGGCGGCGTATCCAGAAGGATAGTGTTGTAAGATGCAGACAGCGAGTGCAGTAGGTTCAAGAAAGCCGGAGAACACAGAAAATCCTCGACGGCCTCATTCTGGGCAGTATTGTTTTTGACACCGATTAACGGGAGGATGTCCAGTCCATCCTGCGGTGTTCCCACTATATTATCTTCGAACGACAATGGCTGATTTGTTGCCAGTTTCAGAGATTCTACCGTGACCTGCGACAGGTCGCGATAGGATGACGTCACCGTGTCACAATCGATGATAAGCGTTCGATACCCGGCCTGCGCACAGACCGAGCCGATCAGCAGAAGGGAAGAGGTATTTCCCTCATCCGGCAGGGCCGAAGCGCCTGAAAAGATCATGCACCCTTCCTCGGAGAACCGCTTCCCGTGTTTGTTTTCGAGATTTTTGGCGAAAAAATCGGCCGCCGGTGGCGACGTTGACTCGTCATCATTCCGCATGGTTCGGAGGCCGATGGCACTGCTGGCTAAAAGCTTTCGCCCATAATGCATCAGCGTAGGGTCAAACTTTCCCTTATCCATGAAGAAAGTTTCGAACGTTGGCTCTTCTCTGATTTCGGGGATGATCGCAGACAGCTTTACACCGGTGGCGCTTTCCAGTTCAAACGTTGTTCTCAAGCGCTTTTGCAGCAGTTCGTGGACCACGGTAAAGCCAAGGCCAATGAAGATGGCAGCAAACATGGTTGCAACGGCAGTTGATGATCTTTTGGGAGCAGAAGGGTCAACGGAAACACGAGCCTTTTCAATAATATGGGCCCCAGCATCCAGATAATCCCCTTGTTCAGCCCGACGACCAAGCTGGGCTACAAAATCCCGATAAATTGCTTCAACTACTAGCGCTTCATTCTCAATCCGCTTGGTGATCGAATCATGCTGAACCTGACGGATTTGCTGTTCCTTGAAGGTCTCGATGCTTTCGTCCAGCTCCGCCTTCTGGTTTCTGAGAACTTCTAGCTTTAGCTCTGAAGAGCCGATTGCAGTTTTGAGCGCCGCCGCCTGATCTTCCGGTGTCTCTTCAGCGTCTGGGAACTGCATAATCCTTACTTCAGACGCGTAAACAACAGCGTCCGGTATTTTTCCCTCATCAATTAGGAGCTGGAGGGCATTGAGCTGTTCTCTAAGTTTCTGAGACTCGGCACTGACCAGCTGAGCCCGTTTCTCAGATTTAATACGCTGCGCTTTAATGGTCGCATATTCTTCGGGCGAAAACGGGGTATCAATCGAGTGAGCTTCAAGCTCTGAGCTGAGCGTGTTTAGATCCTCGCGAATCTGGCCAATTCGGGTTGCCAGCCACTGCTGTGACTGGCTTAGATCATCCCGCTTCATCCGCGTCAGGACAGTTAGGTATTCAGTGGCCAGGCTGTTTGCGATATTTGCTGCTTTCTTCGGTGATTTCGATGTAACGCTAATCCTGTAAACTGCGGAAATTTCCCCGATCTGCTCTATTTCCCTGGAATCTAACAGCTTTTCGACAGTAGCTGCGCGCTGCATTTCAAGCAGCTCATCCGGTTCAAGATCACCGATTGCGGTGGAATCGCCGCCGCTGATCGCGTTAACGATGCCATCTTTCAAGCCGCGGGCCAAGGCGATCGGCGACAACGAAAACCCAGCATCTCCGGCTGAAAACTCGGGATCTTCTTGCAATTGCAACCGATCGACCACGCTTTCAACAAGGTCGGCCGAGCGCAGCAGCTCAAGCTCACTCTCCAACGAGGTCAGCGATAAGGGGAGTCCTGACACCTGCGGCGTGAACTGGGTTTCGGTTTGTATGCGAGTCTCAATCATCACCTTCGCGCTCGAGGTGTATTTCGTGTCGGAAGCGTAGGTCAAAATATACGCAGCAACCGCACAAATGAAAGCTACCAACAAAATCTTCAGGAACGATCGCCTTACAGCCCAAGCAATATTCGAAATAATTCGCAGTTCAGGATCTCCTGCCGGAGATAAACCTAAACCGGAAAGCTCTGCGTCTAAAACTTTTCGGTACTGATCAGTCATAACAAAAAAACAATCTCAAACGTCGACTAATGAACAATAGGGTCTTAGGGGCGTGGGCAACAGAAAAAACTGCACTTGCCAAAAAACAATGTGTTGGGATTGCCAATATTGACGCCTAAACCGAAAGGGGCGACCCTGTTAGGCAACCTATTATGTACCATTAGTATACAATCCGGGTTTGCCGGTCGTTTTTTGTTTTTAAAAAAAAGTCGTTCTTGATAGTGTCGGTCAAGTTAAACTTTTTTGTGTTTTTGAGAGTGAGTAACGATGGAGCGAATTTCGCAAATGCGATTGCCACATGTGATTGTCAGTGGTATGCCCGTCGCGCTAGTCAGTGACGCCGAACTGAGCTCCGCGATGTTGGACGACGTGGAACGCCGTCGAAACGGTAAGGCCCAGCGCGCATTGACGGTTTTCGATGCGAATGCCTATGGGATATCGCTTTACGACAATGATCCACAATTCGCTAAGGCTATAGATTCTGCCGACATTGTACATGCCGACGGTCAGATCGTAGTTTGGGCGTCCAAGTTTGGCCGTGGATCGAAGCACATCCCTGAGCGCACGGCAACTACGGATTTTATCCATTCTGCGGCCAAAGCAGCAGCTGAGCACGATATCGGGTACTACCTGCTAGGTGGTACAGAAGATATCAACCGCTCTTGTGCCGAAAAGTTGAAGGAGCTGCATCCTGGCCTGAACATTGCAGGTAGGCGAAACGGCTACTTTGATGACTCAGAGGTTGATGCGGTGATCGCCGACATCAATGCCAGCAAGGCTGACGTTCTTTGGGTTGGATTGGGCAAGCCAAAAGAACAGTTTTTTTCTCTCGAAATTGCATCTCGATTGAACCATTGCGCTTGGGTCGTAACCTGCGGCGGTTGCTTTCATTATGTTGTCGGCGACTATGCCCGCGCACCAATTTGGATGCAAAAGATCGGGCTAGAGTGGCTGCACCGCACCGCGACCGGGCCAACGCACATACGCAAGAGACACTTTCGCAGGTACCCTCATACGATAAGCGTGGTTCTAAAAAAAGATATTTTGAAGTTAAAATGAATTGTTGAAAAGGCTTGGGTCTCGTCTTCCCAGCGCTTTGTTAGTGGGTTGAGTTGGTCAGAAGGGAATTCATGTGGCAAAGGTGGATTTCATAGGTATTGGCGCGCAGAAAGCTGCAACCACCTGGCTGCATCATGTTCTTTCAGGTCATCACTCGATTTTGACCAGCGAAACCAAAGAGCTGAATTTCTTTACCGCAAATTATGACCGCGGGTACACATGGTATGAGAGCTGTTTTGAAGCCAGTACAGACAGCGCAATACGGGGTGAGTGCTCTCCGACTTATTTCTTCAGCCGTGACGCGGCCGAACGCGCGGCTCGATATAGCCCGGAGCTGAAGCTGATTTGCATTCTGCGAGATCCTATTGACCGGGCGTTTTCGAATCATATGCACGAAATTCGCAAAGGCCATATTCCGCCGGAAACAACGTTTGAGGATGCGTGGAAGGATAACCCCGCATATTCATTGCAAAGCCAGTACAAAGCCAACTTGAGGCGTTGGTTGGCAAATTTCGACCGTGACGCTCTGTTATTGCTGTTTTCCGAGGACATCGCCTCGAATCCAAATGCGATATACGAGCAGGTGTGTGGACACCTTGGCGTTGCACCCGAACAGCGCCCGGCCTCAATCACGGAACGGCACCACGAAAATATAACTTACACATACCCGGCGGTTCAGAAAACGCTGCGTTATGTTGGGGATGCAATGCGTTCACTGGGGATGCAGGAACTGGTGAAAAACCTGAAACAGGCACCCGGAGTCAAGCAGGCTCTTTCAATGAACAAACAGCACCTCAAAACGATGGTTACGCCTCCGACGCAAGAAACGCGAGAAATGCTGATCGATCATTTCCAGTCGGATATTGAGTATGTGGCCCAGATTACGGGGCGCGCGGTTCTGCCTTGGCCAACATGGCCGGAATTACATTCTGACGATACTGCAGCGAATGAGTAAAAAATGAGCGTATCAAACTCTGTTCAAATAGCTGGAGATCTGCGCCTGAATCAGGTTATGCGGACGGCACGGCGTGTGTTGGGCGCGCGCTTTCTGGGCAGCGAAGATTTTCTGCCCGTTATCTCAACTGAAAAAGGCGAGCAACTGGCCGCTTTGGCCCGAAAAGCCCGTGGCCAAATTGCGGCCCCTGTCCTCGTTTTGGGTGTAATGCCAAGATCGGGCACGAATTTCTTGCGAGACTTGATCGCAATGCACCCAGAAATAAGTGCTGATCCGGGCCGGCTGTACGAGTTCCCTTTGTTGCATGCGGCAGGGGACGCCGCGGCATTTACTCGAGATTTCTTGCGGTATTTCCCTAAGAACGAGGAAGTTGTTGGAGAGTATGACGTCCTGGCCATGCTCGCAGGCAGCTGGTTCAGAGAGTTGCAGGCCCAAGTTGAAGGCAAGCACATACTGCTGAAATGTCCGCATGTTCACGACCTTTCGTTGGCGCGGTATATCTTTCCCGACGCAAAGATCATCCTGTGTTTGCGGGACGGGCGCGATGTCGTCGACTCGTCACTCAAGACGTTTTCACGGTTCTCACTAACTAGCAAAAACTTCCGCCAATTGGCGGATGAATGGCGTTTGGGTGCCGAGGCCATCATGACATTTGCCGAAGGTGGCTTGAACCGTAACGACGATACAATGGTCGTCCGCTACGAAGATATCCTTGCCGATACGCATAAATACGTAAGAAAACTCTTGTATCATATTGGGTTAGATGAAACCGCGTTCCCTTGGGATGAAATCGACAAGATGCCCGTTCGCGGATCGTCCCGATCGAAGGCTTCGGACCAAGAGCGCTGGCAGCCAGAGACCAAGTCTGTGGATTTCAACCCGATCAAGCGCTGGGCGTCATGGTCAGACGGAAAAAAGGCGAGGTTCGACAGAATAGCAGGGCATGCGCTAGAGATGGTCGGTTATGAGCGCTGACGCACGATCTCAGGCGGGACCTCACATTGCGATCTGTATCGCAACCTATAAACGTCCACAGGGATTGCGGGCATTGATTGACAGCCTGAACAATCAGCAGCTTGGCGTCCGCGATGTGCGCGTAACGCTCGTGATCGCAGACAACGCTCCAGCTACGACGGCCCGGTCGGTTCTGGGCGAAATTCAGGATTTGTCATGTTGGCCAGTGATTTACGTTCTGGAACACGAGCGCGGGATCGTATCGGCGCGCAACCGGACATTGGCTGAGGCCCCACCGGATGCGGACTATTTTGCATTTCTTGATGATGATGAAACCGCCTCTGAACACTGGCTGGCACAGATGTTGGATACAATCACCCTGCCAAATACTGTCGCGGTGCAGGGAGCTGTCGAACCGCGTTTTAACGTGGTGCCACCCGTATGGATTGAGCAACTGAACCTGTTCCGCATGGGCCCTTATGAGCAAGGGGCAGAGCTACCGGCTGCGGCGACCAACAATTCCATGGCGGATGCCGCGGCCATTCGAAGTCGGGCCATGAGGTTCGATCCCCGGTTCAACACTACCGGTGGCGAGGATGAAGAGTTCTTTTCACGTCTTCGCCTCGACTCGGGTGGAACGATCCGCGCCGCAGCGGAAGCTCTGGTCTGGGACCAAGTGCCTGCTCACCGAGCCACGATGAAGTGGCTCCGCCGGCGTTGGTTCCGCATGGGGAATACATTGGGCCATATCGCCCTGATCCGTCGCCACGGAGTTGTAAAGCGGGCGCTCAAAGGTGTTGGGGCCATAGGCTGGGGGAGTGTGATGTGCATCTTCCTGGGGTTCGGTTCAAAGGCAAGATGGCGCCAGGGTGCGCTTGAATTGTATCGCGGGGCTGGGATGCTGGCGGCGTTTTTGCGAATCCGGTTCAACGAATACAATACTTCGGCTGTCAGCGTGGACCGAGCGGGGGGAGGCTGATATGGGTAACTCAAAACCTGAGTTTTCGATCATCATTCCAGCTCGCAACATGGAACGTTATATCGAAGAGACGTTGGAAAGCGTATGCCAGCAAACAATGACGGAATTCGAAGTTCTGTGTATTGACGATGGCTCGACAGACGACACCCGTGAGATCTTGGAGCGTTTCGCTAGGCGCGACGGGCGTTTTACGCCAGTGACTGGCCGGGCCAAAGGTGTCGGTGCGGCCCGCAACCTGGGTTTGAGTTTAGCGCTCGGAAAGTTCGTGCTGTTTTTGGATGCGGACGATTTGCTGCACGCTGAAGCGTTGCAAAGATACTCGGATGTGCTGGCAACGTCCGACGCCGTTGCAGCCATCGCCGGTGTTCAACGGATCAACACCGTGGGTCAGGAGATGAATGGCGTGGACAACCGCTTACTTGTTCCTAGCAAGGACCAATTGGCTGTGTTGCTGCGTAAAAACTACGTGGTGAATGGCGGTGCGCTTGCGATGAAAGCCGATGCAGCGCGGCAGTCCGGCGGTTATGAAGAAGACCTCGTGTATGGCGAGGATTGGGAGTTCTGGTGCCGTGTCGCTTTGATCGGAGGGTTCGCCGTAGTCGAAGGACCGCCACTTTTGTATTATCGGCAGGTGGCCAGCGGAGCGAACTTCAGGGCCCGTGATCCCGCTTTTGCCCGGCGAGTGCCGTGCATCGAAAAGGTTTCAGCCAACCCGGCAATGCGGCAGGCCTTCGGGTCGCGGTTGCGATTCCTGCTGCGTGCCCGGAAGATTGATATCTTCTGGTCCGGGGTTCGGAACCAATATCAGTATGGGCGCAAACCACTAGCGCTGTTGGAAGGCGTCTGTGGGATGTTTATGTATCCTGACAGCCTGTTTCGCCCAAAACTGATCTATAGGTTCGTGCGCAGTTTGGATCGAAGGGTGTAAGCTTAGGCTAGGGGCTTTCTCGCGCTTATGGAGAGGATGGGGCAAATGCCACTTTCACGGCGGGCATTTTTGTTGCGGGGCACGGCGGTAGCCGCCGCGCCAATTGTGGGTACGCTAGTGCCCAGTTTTACAGCGGCCGCCGCCGACAGGGCCGATATTGGATATGTCGGAGAGAATGGGTTCCAATTGACGGTGATAGACACGTTGTTCGACATGTCGACCCCGGTCGAAGTGTTGCGTTCCGACCGGGTGCGCTGGTCACCGGACCCGACAAACGGGTTTGGTGCGTCGGGCAAGCTGAACGGATTGCCGGGCTATTTCTCGGGCGATGCGCATACCACAGCGCCGCAAATATTTACTGCCTGGCCTAAGGTTCAGGAGCAAAGTCGGAAGGACGGTTTTCGCATCGGTAACTCTGCGATTCAGCCGCAGGCAGCGGCGGATCAAACCGACAACTGGCGTGTTCTGATTGACGGACAGCCAGCGGGCATTGTCGGTCTCTGGCGCAAGTCTTCGCCCATTCACACGCTAGCCGTTGCTGATCGTCGGTGGGAAAGCACCAAGCGGCATTTGGTGACATTTGAACTGGACCGCGCCATTCCCCAAGGTGCGGTTCTGAGAATCATGGGTCCATCCTTTGCCGAGACTGAATATGTGAAAGACCCAGACGTATTTAGTGAATCCATCCATGTGTGTCAGGCGGGCTATCCTTTGACCGGGCCCAAAAAGGCTTATGTCGGCAGTTGGCTGGGACAGGATCAGGTCGGCAAAAATGGCAACACTGATGCACTGTTGTCACCCGCAACAGAATGGAGCTTGGTTTCCACGCAAGATGGTGCGGTTGTTCGATCGGGTCGTTTGACCTTGGCCAAACCCTCCGAAGAACCACATCGGAAGGGCCTTAACTTCAATGGTTGCAGTATTTATGAGGCCGACTTCTCCGACCTTGAACTTGATGGTGAATACCAGGTTCAGGTAGCTGGATTAGGGCGGTCATTCCCGTTCAACGTATCCCTGGCGGCCTATGATGAAGCGCTCCGCCTGGCCGCACGATGGTATTTCCACCAAAGGTCTGGCTGTGAGATCGCCGCACCTTTTGGTGAGGGCCGAACCCGTCCCCGCAACGGGCATCCGGCAGATGGGCTGAAGGTCTGGCAGACGGATCTGAAGCTTGGGTACATGAGGGATGGCTACGGCAAGGTGCGGGCCCCAAAAGCGCTGTCGGACAATGTAAACGCTCTGGGCGGGTCAGACACCGCACCCGAGCGCTCATCTATGAAGGCCAACCCTAAAGCTTGGGGCGGTTGGCATGATGCGGGGGATTGGGATCGGCGCATTCAACATATGGATGTCGTCTTTCACATGGCCGATATCGTCGAGACCTTCCCCCACTGTCGCAGTCTGAATCTGAACCTTCCGGAAAGCGACAAAACCTTTTCGCACGCGGATGTCGCATCGCGCAAAGACGATGACGATAGGGGTGACGGCGAAACCGTTCTGCCTGATCTGATCCACGAGGCACTGTGGGGGGCATCGCTGTGGCGTCGAACTCAGCACGAAAATGGTGCGATTATCGGAGGGGTCGAGTATTCTATCAGCGGAATTCTGGGCTCGGTGTCATGGAACCCGGTTCAGAAAACCTATGCTTATGGCCCAGAGGATTGGGCTGCCTATCGTTTTGCTTATGGGGCTGCAAAGCTGGGACACGTGATCCATCACGTCTGCGGCGATACCGTTCTAGGAAGTGCCATCGTCGCCGAGGCAACACGCGCCTGGCTTTGGGCCGAACAACAGCCAACCGACGGCTTTTCTGACTCTGCACTGAGCAGAGTTAACCAGGTTCGTATCGCCTCGGCCGCGGTTGTCTACCGAGCTAGCGGAAATCCGCAAGCGCGCAAGGTATTTGAAGACCAAAACCCTTTCGTGCCACAAGCCGAGAAGCCAGACTCTTCTTTGAAAAAAGAAGTGTTTCCGGCCGCTTATCTTGAATATGTGCGGGCCGGGCGCGAGGGTCGAAAGGTTTATGCCGAGATCGTTGCAGCCATCGAAGGGTGGATCAAGCATCGAACCCTGAACGGTAAGCGCATGGGGCGCGATTTCGGACTGCACAACACTGCCGCTTATCCCTGGGGTCTGGGATGGCTGCGCTTTGGCCCCGGCTCGAACTGGCGGGCGGGGCAAATGGCAATGTATTTCGCGTCAGAAGGTGAGGCGACCACGGAAGTGCATAACGCTGCAGTTGAGGGAATGTGGTTCGGACTGGGATGTAACCCCGCCAACGTAAGTTTCGTGCAAGGGGTGGGGCATCGGGAATTTTCTGATCCGCTCTTTACGGACGAACTCAGTGGCAAAAAAATCCCCGGACAGATCAGTTTCGGCGTAGCGGGGGGCAAGTTGTATGAATGGGAACAGCGTAAGACCGCCGGAGCGTTCTACCCACCCAATCAGGAAGCCTGGCCTATCTACACACAGATATTTGAAAGCCACAGTATTGCAATCGCGGCCGAACATGGGATCAAGTCGAATGCGATGGAATGGCTGGTGGCCTGCGCGTTTGCAACTCTGCCTGCCTGACCTACTCAATAATACCAAGGTTCTCAGAGCACCGGATCGCGGGCCTTTCAAAAGCTGTTGAAACCCTTTGACACTCTTGCTGTCTTGACTATGTGTACTCCAACACCTGCGGAGCCTTGCCGTCTATAGATTTCCGCATTGATCAACTAGGAGCGCGTCAATGTTGTTTCTCCGTTCGGCACTTGTATTTCTTAACTTTTGCTCTTTGCCGGTAGCGGCATTGGCCCAGTCAGAGGAAAACAAACCGACCGGTTTGATCATGGAACTCAATACGGTTCAGGATCTTGGTCAGGCATGTAGGTTGACCTTTGTGATCGAAAACAAAACCGGAACTGCAATTGACGAGGCCAGCTTTGAGACGGTGATCTTTGACGCCGCAGGCAGCGTGGTCAGCCTGTCGCTCTTCAATTTCCGTGACCTACCAGAAGATCGCCTGCGTGTGCGCCAGTTCCTCTTGCCCGACAGGGACTGCAGTTCGGTCGGAAAAGTCCTGATCAACGGTACAAATTCATGCAAGGTGGCCGGGGCGGATAGTTCGATATGTGAAGACGGGCTGGAACTGCAAAGCCGAACAGATGTGGAGTTGATTGGATGAGCCCCTTTGATGCGCTGCGCGAAATCCTTGATCTTGGCGGGCCTGTTGTTGCGATCCTGATTGCGATGTCTGTGGTGACCGTTGCTGTCACGCTTTATAAACTCTGGCAATTCGCCGCATCCGGCGTCGGGCGTCACCGGGTGTTGTCCGAGGCGCTGGCTGCCTGGGATGCTGGCGATCCGCAAACCGCCCACGCCCGTCTGGACAAAAGCCGCAGTTATCTTGCCCCTCTGGTACGGGTCGCGATGAATGCCTCAGATACGCCGGGTCTGGACCAACGGTTGGATGCCGAGGCGGGTCTGGCGCTTGCCGGGCTTGAACGCGGCTTCCGACTGTTGGACACCGTGGCGCAGCTTGCGCCGCTGCTGGGTCTGTTCGGTACGGTCCTGGGGATGATTGAGGCATTCCGTAGCCTGCAATCCGCCGGGTCGTCGGTCGATCCATCATTGCTTGCCGGTGGTATCTGGGTCGCCCTACTGACAACGGCTGTGGGACTGGCTGTGGCGATGCCGACCTCGATGCTGTTGTCCTGGTTCGAAAGTCGCACGGCGCGCGAACGGGTCTTTGCGGACAAGGCGCTGCGCACAATTCTGGTGCCGGGGCAGGCCGTTCCACAGGCCGACGATACCCGGGCTGTGGCGACCGCCCCCGGACATGCGTAACACCGCACCCTTTGTCCGACGTCCCATGTCGATGACTCCGCTCATCGACGTGATTTTCTTGCTGTTGCTGTTCTTCATGCTGACTTCGACTTTTTCTAAATTTGGCGAGATCGAGTTGAGCAACGCAGTGGGCGGCAGCGCGACTTCGGCTACACCGACCGAGCGGTTGTTCCTGCAGTTGGGGTCGGAACGGCTGGTGCTGAACGGGCAACCGGTATCCCTTGGTGATCTGGAAACGCAATTGGAGGCCGGGCAGGTTCTGGTCAGTTTGGACCCGGATACTACGGCGCAGCGCGTCATCGACGTATTGGTCCGGCTGCGCGGGCGTGACGGGTTAAGCGTTCTGGTGCTGGAATGATCAAGTACAGGCGCCCCAAACGCAGACGCGACTCGACGATTGCCCTGATCAACGTCGTTTTCCTGATGCTGATCTTTTTCCTGCTCACTGGCACGCTGGCCCCGCCGCTGGATCCGGATCTCGAGCTGGTGAATACGGCAGACCTAGAAGGGCGCGAGCCACCCGACGCGCTGATACTGCACGCCAACGGCACGCTGAGCTATCGTGGAATTCCAACCGACCCCGAAACGCATATGCGTGGCCAGGGGGCTGAGGCTGTGCGCATCGTCCCCGACCGAAACGCACCGGGCCCGCGTCTGATCGAGGTGACCGGAGCGCTACGCCGTCTGGGCGCGTCATCCGTCTTTGTTGTGACCGAGAAGGCGCTGGAATGATCCGCCGGTCGGTTTTGATTGCGGCGGCGGCCATTCTGGTGTCGCTGTTTTTGCACCTGATGGGGTTAAGCGTGACCGGGCAGCGGCTTGCAGAAGACGCGCCAGGCGGTCAAGCGCCTGAATCAATTGAGCTAAGCACGACATTCGAGGACCTTGCCGAGGTTGTCGCCGAGCCGGTTGAACCCGAACCGGCCGAGGCACCAGAGCGACCGGTGGAAACGCGGCCTGAGGAACCAGAAATCCCGGTCAGTGAGGCGCTTGTAGCGTCGGAAAACCCGCAGGAGGTATACGCGCCTGATATTGGCGAAGCCGAAGTGGTCCAGCCGACTGCCACGGAACCGGTGGAACCCGATGTGGCAGAGACCGAAAACACATCCGAAGGGGATGCTGCCGCCAGCGAAGATGTCAACGAAACCCCACCCGTCGAGGCGGAAACGGCGACCGAAGCGCCAGAAGGAAACCCAGAGGCAGACGCGGTAGAGCCAGAGATCGCGACCGAAGTCCAGCCCGTAGCGCCCGAACCGCAAGAGCTGGCAGCGCTGCCGGTCACCCCGTCGCCCGAGGCTGCGATTCCCGTTGTCCCGTTGGAGAACGAGGCGATTGAGCCGGATGATCCGGTTGAACCGACCGACCAGGATGCGACGGAGGATGTGACAGAGCTGGCCGTGACGTCCTCGATCCGACCGCAGCGCCCCGACCGGCAACCAACGCCCGAAAGGCGGGGCACCCTGAACGGCGCGCGGGACTTCAGCGAGTTGCAGTTCCCGTCAGAGGTGGTTGAATCGCCCCTTTACGCCTATAGGCGCGAAGGGCTGGATGCCTTCACGTCCGGCAGCAGCGGCAGCCGTTCGGGCGGGCGTGGCCCCGGAAATTCGGACACCACCAACTATGCGGGTGAGGTCTTGGTCCACCTGAACCGCGCGCCCCCGGTATTTGTAGCGGCCCGAGGGTTTGCCAAAGTGTTTTTCGAAATCAATCCCGATGGCACGCTGGCCTGGGTTGATGTCGTCGACAGTTCCGGGTCGTCCGATGTTGACCGAGCTGCACGGGCGCAGGTGCAGGCGGCCTCGCCTTTTCCGTTGCCGCCAGGTGGGGCCAGCCGCAAGCTGTCCTTTTTCTACACAAGCAATTGATTGGTGGGTTTCCTCACCCGATTTATCCATCACAGAACCTGTTTTGAGCGGGATTTTGCCCAAACCTGCCCATTTTCGGCAGGTGGGACCAGACCCCAGGAAGTCTCAATTGCAAACATGTACGTTTCTTGGCATTTAAAGGGGCATCGTCGCATTTCTTTGATCAACTTTTTGTAACGAAACACTGCTGATCGCGAAACATACGTAAATACTCAGGAAATTGGGTTTTGTGCGGTATTCTGCATTTGCAAAGATGCAACAAATACCAACCTTGCCCAGAATGAAATACAGCGAAACCATTGCGCACGCTCGGAATTTGTCCGAGTAGGCCAGCAGTCGCCATAGCGGCTGCACTCCTCTCAAAACTTGTGGGTTTACCATGAAAAATCTTCTCATTGCATCGACGGCTCTGATTGCAACTGCAAGCGTTGCAGCGGCCGACGTTAAATTCAGCGGCTACGGTCGTTTTGGTATTGGCTACCAAGAAGATCGCACCGGTACTGTTAACAACTTTACCACGGACGCAAACGGCGACATCGTCGCTGATGGCACCGCGAACGTCGACACCGACAACACCATCCTGGTCTCGCGTTTCCGCCTGAACATCGACGGCACCGCAGAAACCGATGGCGGCGTTGAGTTCCAGGCACGTGTGCGTCTGCAGGCTGATGACGATTCCGGCAACGGCGAACAGAACAGCGCGGGCCTGAACGGCGCACGCTTCTCGGTCATCTACGGTGGTCTGCGTGTTGACGCCGGCAACGTTGCAGGTTCCTTTGACAACCTGGCAAACTACTTCGGTAACGAACCGGGCCTGGAAGAGTTTCTGGGTCAGTATTCGGGCGTGAACTACAGCTTCCTAGAGTACACCTCGACCGGTTCAGGCGCGAATGCTGTGTTCTTCCAGTACGCAGTTGGCGATTTCGCATTCGGCGCGTCATATGACCAGGCAACGATTGCTTTTGACGGTGTTGCGCAGGACGCAGACCGCTGGGACGTCAGCGCAACCTACACCTTCAACAACATCACTGCCGCTCTGGCTTATGGTCAGACCAAGGCGAACGTGAACAGCGCGAGCGAAAAGCAGTCGCTGACCGTTCTGACCCTGGGCGCAGAATTTGGTGACTTCTCGGGTACCTTGTTTGTTGCGGACGATGACGTTGTTGATGATGCCGAGAACGGTACCGCATACGGTCTGTCGCTGGCATACAATCTCGGCGCCGCAACCACCCTGCAGTTTGCTTACGGTGACGGTTCGGCTGACAACGATACCCGCAATATCGGTATTGGCGCCATCTACGACCTGGGCGGCGGTGCATCGCTGCGTGGTGGTATCGGCGAAATCAAAACGGGTGACGAGGACGGGCGCATCCGCGCTGACTTCGGTGCTCAGTTCAACTTCTAAGTTGAGCTAAATCACAAAGTTTAAGGGCAGGTCTTCGGACCTGCCCTTTTCTTTTGCTGCTAGCTTACATCTTCTCAAAAAACAGAATGACTTCGCCCAGCCGGACGCCATAACGCGAGACATAGGCCCGATTTAGCAGACGGTCATCGTCCAGCAGCCACATCCAGTCGTCAAAGTTGACCCGCATGGTGCCCTCTTTGACCGGCAGGTCGATTTTGTATGTCCAATTGAACGTATCGCCGCGCTCGACCCCGCTGGCGGTTCCAAGAACGCCGGGGGCCGTGCCGGTCCAGGTGTCCTCGCCCGTCTGGGTCAGCGTCCATATACGTTGTTCGGTGGCACCGTCATCATAGACGAAATCCTCAACCAGAGTCAGGGTTTCACCATCCCACGTTCCGTCGATATCAACCGTAAAGCGGCGCGGAACGTTGCCCAGAACATCCTGAAACTGGCCATAGGCGACGGTCTTGCCCTCAAAGAACTCTTCAAGGTTCAACTGCCGGTCAGATAGAAAGGTCTTGGGAACGCGCGGTTTGGCTGAACAGGCAGTCAGAACGGCCAGTCCGGCGATCGCCAGACCCGCAACAAGGACCCGACGCGAGATCATTGCAGCGGCCTTTGCTCGGCGTGCGCATCATATCCGTTTGAACCGGGGACATGTGCGGACTTAACCTCGGGCGCAGGGCGCATCGTGGCAATCAGCTCTGCGACCTTGATACCGAACTTGCGCATCTCGGATCGGTTCATGATCACACCGTTTTCAGTCAAGTACATCCAGTCGGTGACGTCCAAAGTGTGCCCACCGGCATCCTCAGGCAAAATGATTCGGTAGGTCAGTTTGACGGTCGACCCCGAAATCGTGCCTTTGCCTTCGCCGACGATGTCGTCAGCCATGGCGGTGAACGTATTGCCGGTACCCAGTGTCAGATACCATTTACGTGTCATCTGTTTGCCGTTGGAATAGGTGAAATGCTCGGCCAACGTGCCGGTGTTGCCATCCCATTTCCCAATCATGCGGGCGACAAAGCTGTTCGACATCTTGCCGTTCGGCCCATAGATCAGCCCTTCGGACAGGATCTCTCCGTTCAGGACCTCTTTCATTTTGAACACGGGTCCCGTGCCGGTGTAGTCGGCCGGTGTTTGCGACCGAAAGCTCAGGAACCGGTTCTTGGCTATAAACAAAGCGAGAGCGGCGAGCAGTAAAACAACAAGCGTTTTCATTTGGCTGAGACCTCCGTGGGCAACGTCAGGACCATGCCAAACGCGCCAAGTTTCAGGATGCAGGGTAGTACCGCATAAGCCAGATTGAGTGTTTCCAAGGCTTGGGCGGAATTCGATTGGCCAGGTGAAAAGCCGCTGCGTTCTAGCAGAGGCAATGTAAAGAAGGCGGCGAGCGCAAGGCCCAGTTTTCCAGCAAAGGACCAGATGCCGAACGCGGCTGAGGCATTCAGGCCAGCGCGGGTCAAAACGACCGAGAACATGGCCGGCAGGACCACCATGTCAGCCCCGAGCGCCGCGCCAGAGGCAAGGCAGATCAGGGCAAAACCGAAAAGCTCACCCGCTGGCAACATTGCAGCCCCGATAAAGCCAGCGATGGACAGCGGCATTGCGATGATCAGGGTCTGTTTCGGACCAATGCGATTGCTGAGCTTGGCCCAAAGCGGCACGCTGGCGCCGGCGCTGAGGAAAAACAGGATCAGCAAGGGGCCGGCGCTGCCCGGCAATTGCAATCTGTCTTCGACAAAGAACAGAAACAGGGTTGAGGTGATGGCGACCGGCAAACTGTTTACCAGCGCCAGTGCCAAAAGGCGAAGGGCCCCGGCCTGACCCAGCCCTGCGAAAGACAGGCCTTCGCCAGTAATAGGCGCGCGCCGCCACATTGGGAATGTCAGCGCGATGGTTACGATCGAAAGGACGCCCAGAAACAGCCCAAAGGCGGGGTATCCCTGCGCGCTCGCCCCTAAAGCGACGAACAGTGCAGGCGCGCTCGCGGCAATGACAACCCCCGCCAATTGTCCACCTTCACGGAAGGCGGCCAGCGTCATCAGCTCTTTTGCATCTGGCGTTTTGGCCAGCGTTGCGCTGCGCCCGTAAAGCAAGATGGTCCCAAGGCTATAGGCAGAAAACAACAGGATCAGGATCAGGATCAGCGATGTCAGACTTGCGCCTTCGGGCAGGGCAAAAAGCAGCGGAAAGCCAACCGCCAGCCCGATGGCGGCCATGGCGGCGAACAGCAACTGACCGCCCGGCCATCGGTCGATGGCCCAGCCAATCAGCGGATCCTGCACCAGATCCACCAGCCGGATAACCAGCAAGACGGTCCCGATCACCCCAAGGCTGATCCCTAGATTGACTGCCGCAAAGCGCGGCAGGTGGATATAAAGAGGAATACCCGCCGCTGCGAGCATCAGCGCATATAGGCTGACCCGGGGATACAGCATCACTGTCCCTTCAATTGCCGCGTAAAGCTTGCGGATCTGGTATTGTCTCCCAGAAAGATCGACATGAATGTCTTTTTGACGCCTGGCCCGGACAGGGTGCAGGTTTTGCGCCCGTTCCGCCAGAAACCAACCTTGTTCGGCCCTTCTGAGACGGCCAGATAGCTGTCGCCTTTGCTGACAGCCTGAAAGCACTGCTCAAGCTGGGCTTGTGTCAGCCCGCTGTTTCCTTGCCGTGTCATCTCATCCAGCGTGGATTCGACCAGAGCTTTCTGCTTGATGTTCTTGCGGTAGGTCAGCTGCAACCCGAAATCATCGCTCCAACTGAACGGGACACCGTCGGGCGTGAACAGCTTTGCATCATAGATCGGCAGGCCAAGATACCGGAACGTCGCGGATCCGCGTAGCTCTGCATTCGGCAATTCGTTCGACACAGGTGACGCTGCCAGCCCGCCCGGGGCCAGCAAGGTCAGCGACAGCAGAGCGACGCACCAGACCGAGCTATTCGGCCGCGACAGGGATGACCGGGTCGTTTTTGGCAATGCCATTGTCAGCTCCGATGGTTTGCGGGGTGCCATTCAACTGCGCAACAACATGCATCGCGCTGGCAATCCCGTCTTCGTGAAAACCATGCCGGTTATATGCACCGGCAAACCACGTTTTGTTCTGTCCCTGCATGTCGCGAATTTGCCCCTGGGCCTTCAATGCGGCTTGATCGAAAACCGGATGGGCGAATTCGACTTCGTCATAGATTTTGTCTGCGGGAATATCCGCCGCAACATTGAGCGTTACAAACATCGGATCATTGTCCGGAATGTTCTGCAACCGGTTCATCCAGTAGGTAACGCCGACATTTCCGGCCTGTGAACGATAGGTCCAGCTGGACCAGCAGGCCCGCCTTTTGGGCATCTGGCCGGGATCGCAATGCAAGACGGCCTTGTTGGGCTGGTACTTGATCGCGCTAAGGGCAGCAATTTCTTCGGGTGTGGCGCTGTCGCCCAGAATGGCAAGCGACTGGTCGGAATGGGTGGCAAAGATGATCTCTTCATAAAGGTCAACCTGACCTTCGCTGAGTACGGTCACGCCCAGTTCGTTTCGCTGGACGTGTTGTACAGGCGAGGCGACGCGGATTTCGCAACCGCGGGCCCGCAATGCAGCCTCGATCCGGCGGACATATTCGATGCTACCGCCTTTGACCGTCCACCACTGATGCTGTTTTGACCGATCACCGGCCAGCAAGGCATGGTTCTGAAAGAACTGCACCAGCGAACGTGCGGGAAAGCGATCAATGAATTCGACGGGGGTAGACCAGATCGCCCCGCACATGGGCATCAGATAGTTGTGGCGGAACCAGTGGCCCAAACGCAGCTCGTCTATCAGTTCGCCAATCGTAGTGTCATTGTTCTTGGCAGCTTCTGGGGCTTCTTTGCCAAAGCGCAGGATATCCGAAATCATCTTGTAATAGGCCGGACGCATCAGGTTGCGTTTTTGCGCTGTCAGCGTGCGCAGATTGTTCAATCCGTATTCAAGGCGGCCATTATCGATCGTTGCCCCAAAGCTCATCTCGCTTTTGGTGACCGGGACGTTCAGCTCGTCGAATAGTTTGGTCAGGTTGGGGTAAGTGGCATAGTTGAACACGATGAACCCGGTGTCGACCGGTTGATCGCCGTTTTTGCCCGCCACCACCGTTCGGGCGTGGCCTCCCAATCTGGGCTCGGCCTCATAGATCGTTACATCATTGTCTTTGGATAGATAGTAAGCTGCGGATAGACCGGAAATGCCTGCACCTACAATTGCGATTTTCTTGCGTACGCCCCTTGGTTCGTCGAACATGTGATCCTCTTAGTTCGGCAATTTAATAGGATTACGCATCAGATGAGGGTACGGATCAATCACGTTGGACTTTTTTTGAACGTGCGTTACATCAAGATGTCTTTTCCGGTTTTTGGCGCGTTCACGTGATCCAACTTTGTCGCCGTTTCGTAAAATCCCTAAAATGTCTGTAACAACACGAAACCAATGTCCGGGCCATGTGTGCCCGACAGTCCGGATGGCCCAAGCATGAGCAGTTTTGACGGAAAAACATATTGGATCGTTGGCGCCAGTGAGGGGCTGGGCCGATCTTTGGCCCAATCGCTCAGCCGCCAGGGCGCAAAACTGATCCTGTCGGCTCGCAATGCGGGGCGGCTTGCTGAGATCTGTGAAGCCCTTCCGGACGCGCGGGCGGTGCCGTTTGATGTGACCGATTTGGCGGCTGTGCGCCGGGCCGTTGCAGATGTCGGTGTGGTGGATGGGCTGGTCTACAATGCCGGCGCCTATGAGCCTATGAAATCTGCCGATTGGGATACAGAAGCTGTTCTGTCTATGACAGACGTGAACTACCTTGGCGCGCTGCGCGTATTGGGTGAGACGGTGCCGGGTTTTGTGCGCGCAGGTCAGGGCGACATTACTCTGATCGGGTCTTTGTCCGGCTATCGCGGGCTTCCGGCTGCGGTGGGGTACGCGGCCAGCAAGGCGGCGCTTGTCTCACTGGCGGAAACGATGCGATTTGATCTGGCAGGTACAGGGGTGACTGTAAGGATCGTCAATCCGGGCTTTATCATGACCCGCCTGACCGAAAAGAACACCTTCAAGATGCCGATGCTGATGACGCCCGAGGACGCGGCGGATCGGGTGGTTAGGGCGATGTCGCGCCGCCGGTTCCGTACTGACTTCCCGGCACCGTTTTCCTGGGTGATCCGGCTGCTAGATTATTTGCCGGATTGGCTGATTTATCGTGGAAAATAGACTCTAATCAGCTCGCCTACCCAAACTGCCCCTGACAGAACCAGCCTGCCGACATGGTGCCGCCATGGCCGTAAAACAGCCACAGCCGCTCGCCCTGTTCGGTTACCACCACCCAGTAATCGCGCACGCCGCTGCGCCAGTTGGGGTCATCCAGCCACCATTCCGGCGCGATGCGCTCTGGGCCGGTTGCCTGCGCCAACTGCCAGTCACGACCGCGCCAGCGAAAGGCGTTGGGCACGTCCGGGGCCTCGGCGGCCATCACCGGCTCGGGCTGCCACATCTGCAAGGGGCGCGGGCGCGGTGGGGCGGGCCAGTCGCGCGCGGGTTCGGACCACGCCGCTGCCAACGTCTGTGCCGTTTTCTCGGGGATATGCGACGCGGCCGGATGGCGGCGCGTGATCACCTCCAGCCCGACCCGCGCGCCCAGTTTACCGATCAGGTCATCGACGGCTGTATTGCCCTCCAGCCGCGCGCGGGCCACACGGCGGGCCTCGGCGTGACCGGCCACTGTACGGGCGTGGATCGGCTCGGTCTGGATCGCCTCAAGCCGCAGCATGTCGATGCCATAGCCTGCGTCGATCTTGTCGACCTTCATCTCTAACAAGGGGCGAATACGATGTTTGTCATAGGTTGGGCGGGCCAGACCAACCTCGATGATCTCGGCCGCCTGATCGGCGCGGTGCGCCTCAAGACGCAGGGTGCGAACGCCGCGCGCCTTCTCTTCCAGCTTCGTGCACAGCGTGGGCAACACCCGGTCGATGGCGGCCATCACATCCTCGATCAACCCGATCGGGTTGGGCAGGGTCATCCGCACCGCAAAGTGATGCGGCGGACGCGCGGGGGATACCGGCTCGGGTGCGCTGCCCATCGCCTGATCCAGACGCATCACCAGACCGCGCCCGAAACGTCGGGCGAGAGAGGCGCGGGGTTGGCCCAACAGATCGCCGATCCGGCGCAGGCCCAACCGGTTCAGTTGCGCCACGACCTGATCTTCCAGCCGCAGCGCCGCAATTGGCAAGGGGCTTAGCGCGCCGTAGGTTTGTCCCGGTGCCGCGATCCGCGCGCCACCGCCCAAGGCCATCACCTGCGGCGCGGCCCCGCCCTTGGTCCAGTGCCGCCGTTTGGTGGCGCGGGCGCGGGTGGCGCGGGCCTCTTGGCTGATGGCGTCGCCGTTGCGGTCAGACGTGGCCTCTTGCCCCGCATAACGCGCCAGCGCCCAGGCCGCGCCCAACGTGTCGGCGATGCCCATCTGCACGCTCAGACCCATATCGGCGCAGTCGGTTTCAAGGACGCTCAGCAGCGCCTCTTCCCCGCCGAACAAATGCGTGCAGCCTGACAGGTCGACGATCAGGCCATCGGGGACCTCCTCAGCCACCCATGGGCTGAACTTGCCGGCCCAGCGGCGCAGCACGGTCAGAAACGCGGCCTCGGCCGGGACGTTGCGGTGTCGCGTGATCAGGGCCGCGCACATGGCATGGGCATCACGCACGGGCTGCCCCACACGCAGACCTGCGGCCTGCGCTTCTGCGTTCAGCGAGGTGATCACCTGCATGTTCGACTGTTCCACAACGACGGCCAAAGGGCCAACATGCAGCCCCCGCGCAGCGCGGATCAGCCGTTCAGCCCCCAGACGGGGGAACCACAGTGAGAGTATTCGGCGTTTTGGCATTGGCAGACATCAAAATGTTCCCATTTTGTTCTTATCGTAGAATCATGCCTCGAGTCCACGCTTACCCGCAGGTCAGGCGTTGAATGATACCCGAGCTGTTCACGAAAACATTCAGCCGGTCGATGCGATAATCCTGTGTGGCAATGTCATCAGGACCCAGAACACGCGACCGTTCGGGCAACTGGGCTTGGATGGTCGAAACCGGTTGGCCGATGGAATCGGCAAAATCGTCGCCCAGGCAAAAGGCCAGATCAACCGGCGCGTCCGTTGAGGCGGGTGTTTCCACAGGTGCAATCGTCTCGGCACAGCCTGCCAGCAGGACCAGCGCGGGAATAAATCGGTGCATTGGCGTTTCTCCTTCTGACAATGTCGTTACTGCAATATCAAACATTTAGCCAACCTGCCACCAAAGCGCAGTTGAAAACACCCTGCAATTGACGCAGGGTCGGGGCAAATAAGACAGGGAGACAACGATCATGCGCACCCGTGCCGCCGTCGCCATTCAGGCGGGCAAACCATTGGAAGTGATGGATGTGAACCTCGAAGGCCCCAAGGCGGGCGAGGTTCTGGTCGAAATCAAGGCCACCGGCCTCTGCCACACCGACGAATTCACCCGGTCGGGCGCTGACCCCGAAGGGCTGTTCCCGGCCATTCTGGGCCACGAAGGCGCGGGTGTGGTTGTTGATGTCGGTCCGGGCGTCACCAGCCTGAAGCCGGGCGATCACGTGATCCCGCTCTACACTCCGGAATGTCGTGAGTGTGAATACTGTCTGCACCCCAAGACCAACCTGTGTCAGGCGATCCGCGAAACCCAAGGCCGGGGCCTGATGCCCGATGGAACCTCGCGGTTTTCGACCTTGGACGGCGATCCGATCCTGCACTACATGGGCTGTTCGACCTTCGCGAACCACACAGTTCTGCCCGAGATCGCGCTGGCCAAAGTGCGCGAGGACGCGCCTTTTGACAAGATTTGCTACATCGGTTGTGGTGTCACGACCGGCATCGGCGCCGTCATCAACACTGCCAAGGTCGAGATCGGCAGCCGTGCCATCGTGTTCGGTCTGGGCGGCATTGGCCTGAATGTCATTCAGGGCCTGCGTCTGGCCGGAGCGGACCAGATCGTTGGCGTCGACCTGAACCCTTCAAAGGTCGAGATGGCAACTAGGTTCGGCATGACCGATTTCGTTAACCCGTCCGAAGTTGAAGGCGATCTGGTGCCATATCTGGTGAACCTGACCAAAGGCGGTGCGGATTACACATTTGACGCCACCGGCAATGTCGGCGTGATGCGCACGGCTCTGGAAGCGGCGCATAAGGGCTGGGGTGAATCAATCATCATCGGCGTGGCACCTGCGGGGGCCGAAATCTCGACCCGCCCGTTCCAGCTGGTCACTGGCCGCTCGTGGCGTGGCACCGCTTTTGGCGGCGCGCGGGGTCGGACCGATGTGCCCAAGATCGTCGACTGGTACATGGACGGCAAGATCGAGATCGACCCGATGATCACTCACACCATGGGTCTGGACGATATCAATCATGGCTTCGACCTGATGCATAAGGGCGAAAGCATTCGGTCGGTCGTCGTATACTAAGGCTCAAATACGAGACAATCCGCATGATGCGGTTGAAAACGGCGCGCGGAATAGTGCGCCGTTTTCAATTTGACGTTTACTCGCCTGGCCGTGACGCCCCGGTGTCCGACCGGGGTGACCGCACCCGCAGAACCGGTGTGTTGGCTGAGGTCGTGTTTGTCCGGCTTTCGCGCCACACCACGTAGACGCCGGATGCGATAATGACGCTTGCACCGACTGCAACCCAGATGTCCGGGCGTTCACCAAAGAAAGCCATGCCGAAAATCGTGGCCCAGATGATCTGGCTATACTGGCTTGGGGCAATAACCCCGGCGGGTGCCGCGCGATAGGCCAGAATGATCAGATGCTGGGCGATGACCGAGAACACACCGACCAGCGCCATCATTGCAAGATGCAGCAGGGATGGTGGTTGGTACACGGCAGGCTGTGCAAGGCTCATCACCGCGATGGCCAACAGCATGGGGTACAGGATCAGCACGGCCGAGCGTTCCTCATTCCCGATCTTGCGCACCAGAACCGAGGCGAAAGCGCTGCAGAACGCCGCCATCAACGCAGCCAGATGGCCTAGGGTAATGTCGGTGGCCCCAGGACGAAGGACAATCAGGACACCGATCAGACCAACACCGACCGCGGCCCAGCGCTGGGCGCGGACCACCTCGCCAAGGATGGGGATCGACAGGACCGTCACGATCAGTGGAAAGGAGAACAACAGCGAATAGACCTCGGCCAGCGGCAATACGGAAAAGGAGTAAAACGCGCAGGACATTGCGGTGACCATCAGGCCCGACCGCAGCAGCACCAGCCATGGGTGGCGGGGCAGGAAGTTCCCGGTTGTCCGGTCGGTCAGAATCGTGACGGCCATGGGCACAAAGGAAAACAGCGTGGCGAAAAAGATGATCTGCATCACCGAGTAGACCCCGCCAAGCGCCTTGATCAGCGCGTCATGGCTGGCAAAGACCGCAAAGCCCAAAAACGCATAGCCAAGTCCCCGAAGGGTGGAGTTCTGAGTGCTCATCGTTGTGGCCTCGGGTGATGTCTCGGTGTTGTGACTGTGCCATCACACCGCGTATGTTGCGGGTGGCTTGCCTTTGAGTAAACCCATTTTAGAGGCGCGCATAGTCCCTAATTTACCGCTAACACTGCATGGCCGCTATGACGCGGGATCATCGCAGGATCGGGGGTGCGTCCTTGGGTTGACGTGCGGATTGAACACCGGCCTTCATCCCTACACCAATGCGGCGCGCCAGCGCGACCCACGGTATCGCGGTTTCAGGGGGCAGCGTCTGCATCGCGACCTCTTCGAACAGATCCAGCCAATGGGCGAAGAACTCGGGCTTTACGTCGGGACGTTCGATATGGACTCGTTGCGGGTTGCCGTCATAACTGCGCTCGAACAAAATCGCGTTGCGCCAGAAGGCGGCGATCTTTTCCTCATGGGCGGGCCAGTCGTGGACATGTTTGTTGAAGACCGGTCCCAGTGTCGCGTCCTCGCGCACGCGGGCGTAAAAGGCGCGAACCTGCGCGTTGATCTGGTCCGGCGTTGCAGGAAAGCGTGGGGGCAGGGTGGGTCTGGTCATTAGGGCGGTCCGGTTTCGACTCTGTTCAGGGGCAATATCCCGTTCTGCGGTCATGCGACAGGTGTGGTTTTGTCGCGCGGGTCCGGTGTCAGAATATGCCGCAGCAGGGCGACGGGATGCGCCCGTAGGCTGAGGCGGGTGGCGACGTAGTCCTCGACCACCTGCTCGCCCAAGGTCATTTTCGGCAGGTAGGCCTCGGGTTCATCCAGCGCCTCCCCCTCCAAATCTTGCGAGAACAGCGGCAGGGGTTTGGCTGTGGCGATCGCTTTGGCCTGCCACAATGCCTCGCGCCGTGTCAGGTCGCAGGCGGCGAAGGCATCCGCCTCGGCCAGCCGTTCGATCACCGATGGTCCCAAACCGGCACGGCGCCAGACATCGTCGACCTGATGGTAGCCATTGCCGCGCGCGGCTGTCAGCCAGCTGGCATCTTCCTCGCTGAGGCCCTTGATCTGGCGGAAGCCCAGCCGCAGCGCCAGCCCGCCCTGACCGTCAGGTTCCATCACATTGTCCCAAAAGCTGGCATTGATGCAGACCGGGCGCACTTGAACCCCATGCTCGCGCGCATCGCGGACGATCTGGGCGGGGGCATAGAACCCCATTGGCTGCGAATTCAGCAGGGCGCAGGCGAATATCCCCGGATGATGGCATTTGATCCAGGCCGAGGCATAGACCAGCAGCGCAAAGCTGGCCGCGTGGCTTTCGGGGAAGCCATAGGACCCGAACCCTTCGATTTGCGAGAAGCAGCGTTCGGCAAAGTCGTCTTCATACCCGTTACGCTTCATCCCGCGCAGGAACAGCGCGCGGAATTCGCTGACATTGCCGTGCTTCTTGAAGGTTGCCAGAGACCGGCGCAGCCGGTCGGCCTGTTCCGGGGTAAAACCTGCGCCGACAATGGCGATCTGCATGGCCTGTTCCTGAAACAGCGGCACACCCAGCGTTTTGCCCAACACCTCGCCCAACTCGTCCGAGGGGAAGCTGACCTCCTCCTCTCCGTTCCGGCGGCGGATATAAGGGTGGACCATGTCGCCCTGAATGGGGCCGGGGCGGATGATGGCGACCTCGATCACCAGATCATAGAAATTACGTGGCCGCATCCGGGGAAGGAAGTTCATCTGTGCACGTGATTCCACCTGAAAAACGCCAATCGAGTCCGCCTTGCACAGCATGTCGTAGACGACAGGGTCCTCGGGCGGCAGGGTCGCCAGCGTATAGCTGGTCTGGTGGTGCTGACCGATCAGATCGAACGCCTTGCGAATGCAGGTCAGCATCCCGAGGCTGAGGACATCGACCTTGAGGATGCCCAGCGTGTCGATATCGTCCTTGTCCCAGCAGATGACCGTGCGGTCCTCCATCGTGGCGTTCTCGATAGGAACAAGCTCGTCCAGACGCCCCTCGGTGATGATGAAGCCGCCGACATGCTGAGACAGGTGACGGGGGAAACCGTCGATCTCATAAACCAACATTAGAGTCTGTTTCAGACGGCGATCTTCGGGATCGAGGCCAATCTCGCGCATGCGTTCCGCCTCAAGCCCGGCGGCCGAGAAAAAGCCCCAGAGCTGCGAGGACAGCGCCGAGATGGTGTCTTCGGTCAGCCCCATCGCGCGACCAACCTCGCGAATGGCGCGTTTGCCGCGATAATGCACGACCGTTGCGCAAAGGCCCGCGCGGTGGCGGCCATAACGGTCATATATGTGCTGAATCACCTCTTCGCGGCGCTCATGTTCGAAATCGACGTCGATATCGGGGGGCTCATCCCGCGCCTCGGAGACAAAGCGTTCGAAGACCATCGTGCCCATCTCGGGGCTGACTTCGGTGATGCCGAGGCAGAAACAGACCACCGAATTGGCGGCAGACCCGCGCCCCTGGCAGAGGATGTCGCGCGAGCGGGCGAAATGGACGATGTCGCGGACAGTCAGAAAGTAGGGTTCGTATTTCAGCTTGCCGATCAGGGCGAGCTCATGCGCCAGCATCTTTTTCGCCTTCTCGGACGCCCCGGCGGGATAGCGCCATTGCAACCCCTCATGCGCCAGACGGTGCAGGCGCTGGGTTGGGGTTTCCTGCTCGCTGCCCTCGCTGGGGTACTCATAACGCAGCTCGTCCAGCGAGAATGTGAGCTGTTCGCTGAGTTCATGCGCGCGGGCGACCGCCCCCTCATAGCCTTTGAAGATGCGCAGCATCTCGGCCTCGGACCGCAGGCGTTGTTCGCCATTGGCCAGCGCCTCGCGGCCCAGCTCATCGACCTTGCGGCGCAGGCGGATGGCGGTCAGCACATCACCCAGCTTGCGGCGCGTGCCGTGATGCATCATCGGTGTGGAACTGGCGAGGGTGGGGATACCGAGTTGCTTTGATTCAGTCTCTAATAAAGGGAAATATACGCCATCTGCGCCATCATACCGGGGGTGCATCAACAGATGTATCCGCTCGGCAAAGCGGCGCGTCAGCTGTTGCGCTTGTGTCCGCCAGCCGTCCGCGCCGCCCGAAGACCGGGCCGTTTGTGGCCACAGCAGCAGGTGGAGACCGTCGGAAAACTCCAGCAGGTCGGTCAGGTGCAGGATGCAGTCGCCTTTCTCGGCGCGCAGACGGCCCTTGGACAGGATGCGGCACAGATTGGCCCAGCCCTGCCGGTTCAGGGGCAGGGCGGTAACCGTGGGTGCGTCGGTAAAGATCAGCCGTGCCGCCGGAATCAGGCGGGGCACCGCGTGGATCGGGTACGAGGGCGGTTTGGGGATGTGATCGGGGCAGGGTGGGCCTATGGAGGTGTTCTGCGCCTCCCACACCAGCCGTTCGCGCACCTTGCGGGTGATCTCACGCGCCTGCGTATGGGCGCGGACGATCCCGGCGACCGAGTTGTCATCAGCGATGGCGATGGCGGGCAGGCCCAGGGTGACGGCACGCTCCATATACTCCTCGGGGTGGGACGCCCCGGTGAGGAAGGTGAAATTCGACGTGATCGACAGCTCGGCATACATGACGATTCCATATTATATTCACGTTTTGTTCTTTTTCGAGTCCTTTGCGCAGGAAACGGGTCGATTGGGTTTGGTCCGATGGGCAGTGTCGGGAAAAAGGAGACCCGAAATGTTCAAAATCACCGCATTACCCACCGACGACGTACGCGCCCTTCAGGCGGGTCACCCGGATGCTTATGGCGCAACGCCAGAACGGGCCGTTTCCACGGGTGCCGGTAACCCGTGTCGCCATTGTTTGCAGAACATTCCCGAGGGCGAAGAAATGCTGGTCTTGGCCCACAGGCCCTTTTTAGAGACACATCCATATGCGGAAACCGGGCCAATCTTTCTGTGTGTTGCACCCTGTGAGCGATACAAAGGGCAAGACCTGCCCGAGATCCTGACCTCGTCGCCCGACTACCTTATTAAGGGCTATGGCACAGATGACCGCATCGTCTATGGCACCGGGGCGATCACGCCTACGGATCAGATCGGTGCAAAAGTCCGAGATATCTTTGCCCGACCAGATGTGGCCTATATCCACGTCCGATCCGCGCGAAACAACTGCTATCAGGCCCGAATCGACCGAGACTAAAGCTTGACCCTATGCATTCCCCGGCGCGGCTGATCCGGATCAACCGCCGGGGCGTCCTCGGAGCGGCTGGATGTCAGGGCGAGGAACACATCTTCTAGATCAGCCTCTTCAGTGCGGACGTCGCGGATGCGGATATTGGCTGCGCGGACAGCTTCAAGAACCTGTTCGGCGTTGGTCTGGGCGCTGCGATACTGCAGCACAAGGTTGCCATCGTCGCGCAAGGCGGCCTCGACCCCTTCGGTTGCGGGTAGATCGATGACCGGGCTGTCGGGCACGATGACCATGGTACGGCTGTCCATTCGGCCCAGCAGGTTGGCGGTGCTGTCCTGCGCGATTTTCTCACCGTGATTGATGATTGCAATCTCGTCACACATTTCCTGCGCTTCTTCCAGGTAATGCGTGGTCAGGATGATGGTCATGCCCTGTTCGTTCAACTTGCGCACATTTGTCCAGAGCATCTGGCGCAGTTCGATATCCACGCCTGCCGTCGGCTCGTCCAGCACCAAAATCTTGGGGTGATGCACCAGCGCCTTGGCCAGCAGCAACCGCCGCCGCATGCCACCCGACAGGGTGCGGGCATAGGATTCGGCCTTGTCGCTGAGGCCGACCAGTTCAAGGATCTCATCGCTACGGCGCTCGGCCTTGGGTACGCCGTACAAACCGGCCTGCACCTCCAACGCGCCGCGGGGGGTGAAAAACGGGTCAAGGTTCAACTCTTGTGGCATCACGCCAATCGCGGAGCGGGACTGGCGTGGGTTGCGGTCCTGATCGTACCCCCAGATCGACACGGAACCCGCCGATTTCACCACCAGACCGGCCAGTATGTTGATCAAGGTCGATTTACCGGCCCCGTTCGGACCCAGCAGGCCAAACACCGACCTCTGTGGAATGCTCAGGTCAATGCCCTTCAGCGCCTGTTTCTCGGGCTGGCCCTTGCCGCCGCGATAGGTCTTGCGCAGTCCATCGATCCTGATTGCCGCATCGGTCATGAGACCCTTGCCCCCGGTTTGCTCATCGCTCATAAACGCACCTAATGCATGCCCGCGAGGCCGACAACCAATGAAGGATCGCCAGCCGTGACACTTGATGCACCGGAAACCAAATTCGTCGAAACCGCACGTGTCGCCTGTGACGGCGGCGAAGGCGCGTTGGGCCACCCGCGTGTCTGGTTGCAGATCCCCGAAGATACCGGCTGGGTCGATTGCCCGTATTGCGATTGTAAATACGTGCTGTCGGAGCACGACGCGCAATAAATTCGGAGGCCGGATGCTTTTTGCAGTGCAGCTTTTGCAGGTGTCCGATCAGGACCCGATTGCCAGTGGCGGACATCGAGACGTGTATGCCTGTCCGGGGCAATCCCATTTGCTGGTAAAGGTGACGCGCCCGCGCAAACGGCCCAACCGATCCTTTGCAAAACGGCTGATCCGGCGGCTTCTGCCCGATTCTGTTTTTCGCAATGCGCTGAAGGAAATCGAGGGTGAGATGAAGGCGGCGTTGAAAAGCGGCACCGACATCGAGCAACTGCCTTTGGCGCGATGTTTTGGCATAGCGCAAACCGACATTGGTCCGGCGATCGTTGTGGAACGGATCGAATCCGATGACGGACAGCTCGCACAGCCCCTTGCGAAGCTGTGCGAGGATGGAGCGCTGAGCGATGATGTTCTGAATGAATTGAACAGTTTCGCCAAAAAACTGTTTAAGCTTCAAATTGTTGCCCGCGACATTCACGAGACTAACATTGTCTACGGGCTGCGCCATCAAACCCGGATGTTTCTGCTGATCGATGGTTACGGAGAACGCAATCTTATTCCATTGCGCACATTGAGCCGCAGGTTGAACGACCGGTCCCTGCACAAGCAGATGAACGGCATCGCCGAGCGTGTCGGGCTGATCTGGGACAGAACGCAACAGGAATTCCGCGTCGCGTGATTGACGGCCTGCGTTAACGTTCCGGCACAGTTTTCCGGCCTCTTGTGTGGATTGACTACCTTCTTTGCTGGCCACCCGCGCGGGCCTGTGGCAGAACCGTTTCCAACCAGAACGGAGCGCGCGCATGAGCAATTTCGGAAAAGGGTGTCACCTGCATCTGATTGACGGATCGGCCTTTATTTTCAGGGCCTATCACGCGCTGCCGCCACTGACGCGAAAGTCGGACGGGCTGCCGATTGGCGCCGTTTCCGGCTTTTGCAACATGTTGCAGAAATATGTTGAAGGGAACGCTGGCCCGGACGCACCGACCCATGTGGCGGTGATCTTTGACAAAGGCTCGCACACGTTCCGCAACGATATGTATGACCTCTACAAGGCCAACCGCGAAGCGATGCCCGAGGACCTGCGCCCGCAGATGCCGCTGACACGCGAAGCGACGAAAGCCTTTAACATCGCTTGCAAAGAGCTGGAGGGGTACGAGGCCGACGACATCATCGCGACCCTTGCTGTGCAGGCGCGTGAGGCGGGCGGGCGTGTGACCATCGTAAGCTCGGACAAGGACCTGATGCAGCTGGTTGGCGGCGGTGTGGAAATGCTGGATGCGATGAAGAACAAGCGCATCGACCGCGATGGCGTAATTGAGAAATTCGGCGTTGGCCCTGAACGCGTGGTTGATGTGCAGGCGTTGGCCGGGGATAGCGTCGATAACGTGCCTGGTGCGCCTGGTATCGGGGTCAAGACGGCCGCCCTTCTGATCAACGAATATGGTGATCTGGAAACGCTGTTGGACCGCGCCGAAGAGATCAAGCAGCCCAAGCGCCGCCAGACCCTGATCGAAAAGCGCGACCAGATCGAGCTGTCGAAGAAGCTGGTGCAGTTGGACGAGAATACACCGCTGGATTTCACGCTGGACGATCTTGAGGTGAAAGATCCCGAACCGGACACCTTGCTGGGTTTTCTGGCAGATATGGAGTTTCGCACGCTCACCAAGCGGATCGCGGACAAGCTGGGTGCCGAAGCGCCAGCGATTGCCGATGCGCCTGCGCCGGCTGCTGAGGTGGTCGAAGCTGAAGCTATCCCCTTTGATGCGTCGAAATACGAATGTGTGCGGGATGCGGGTACGCTGCAAAAGTGGATCGATCAGGCGTACGAGCGCGGCTGGATCGCGGTGGATACGGAAACCACGGGCCTAAATGAAATGATTGCCGATCTGGTCGGTATCTCGCTGTCAGTCGAGCCGGGCGAGGCGTGTTACATCCCGCTGATCCACCGCGAAAGCGCCAGCGACGATCTGTTCGGCTCAGACGCGCTGGCCGAGGGGCAAATGCCCATAAATGAGGTTCTGAAGCTGCTGAAGCCGATGCTCGAGGATCCGTCGATCCTGAAGATCGGGCAGAACATGAAATTCGACGCCAAGATTTTCGCCCGCTATGGCGTGAACGTGGCGCCAATCGATGACACGATGCTGATGTCCTATGCAATGCATGGCGGCGAGCATGGGCATGGTATGGATACTTTGTCCGAACGCTATCTGAACCACACGCCGATCCCGATCAAACCGCTGCTGGGTTCGGGTAAATCGGCGATCACATTCGACAAGGTTCCGATTGATGAAGCGACCACCTATGCGGCCGAAGATGCCGATATCACTCTGCGCCTGTGGAAGCTGTTCAAACCGCAACTGCATCAGGTGCAGGTGACAACCGTCTATGAAACGCTCGAACGCCCGCTGGTGCCGGTTCTGGCCGAAATGGAGATGCACGGTATCAAGGTTGACCGCGATGTTCTGAGCCGGATGTCCAATGCTTTTGCCCAGAAAATGGACGGGTTAGAGGCTGAAATCCACGAGCTGGCAGGCGAGAACTTCAACGTCGGTTCCCCCGCTCAACTGGGCGAGATCCTGTTTGACAAGATGGGTCTGGAAGGCGGCAAGAAGGGGAAGACCGGGAAATACTCGACCGGGGCTGACATTCTCGAAGACCTCGCGACCGAGCATGAACTGCCACGTCGCGTGCTGGACTGGCGGCAGCTGTCAAAGCTGAAGTCGACCTACACCGACGCGCTGCAAACCCATATCAATCCCGATACGGTTCGGGTGCATACGTCTTATTCGATCACCGGAGCCAACACGGGGCGTCTGGCCTCGACCGATCCGAACCTGCAGAACATCCCCGTGCGCACCGAGGAAGGTCGCCGTATTCGCGAGGCGTTCATTGCCGAGCCGGGCAACGTGCTGGTCAGCCTTGACTACAGCCAAATCGAGCTGCGCATTCTGGCGCATATCGCTGATATTACGGCCCTGAAACAGGCATTTTCCGATGGGCTGGACATTCACGCCATGACCGCGTCCGAGATGTTCGATGTGCCGCTGGACGAGATGACGCCGGATATCCGCCGTCAGGCCAAGGCGATCAACTTTGGTGTAATCTACGGCATTTCAGGCTTTGGGCTGGCGCGCAATCTGCGCATCCCACGTGCCGAGGCACAGGGGTTCATCGACCGCTATTTTGAACGCTTTCCGGGTATTCGCAAGTATATGGACGACACTGTCGCCTTTGCCAAAGAGCATGGCTATGTGCAGACTTTGTTCGGACGTAAAATCCATACACCTGAGATTAACGCCAAAGGGCCTCATGCGGGCTTCTCGCGCCGGGCGGCGATCAATGCACCGATTCAGGGAACGGCGGCGGATGTAATCCGGCGCGCGATGGTGCGGATGCCAGATGCGATCAATGGTCTGCCCGCCAAAATGCTGCTGCAGGTGCATGACGAATTGCTGTTCGAAGTCGCCGAGGGTGCGGTGGACCCTTTGATCGAGGTGGCGCGCGACGTGATGGAAGGCGCATCTGATCCGGCTGTAAAACTGGACGTCAAGCTAAGCGTGGATGCCGGACAGGGCGCCAACTGGGCCGAGGCACACTAGCTGCAAAAAATGGGTGCTGCGCTGCTCATCGGGCCCTCTTTGCAGCGGATCAATCTTGCGGTCTGACCCAGCCCTCGACCATGCGTTTCACAGTGGGTCCAAGGGTCAGGATGACGGCGAAGGCGATCGGCCAGCAAAAAGCCCAGGACGCCATCCAGTCACCAAATGTGGATGGTCCGAATCCTACGGCTTTGGCGGTGGCGATGCCGGTGACGATACAGGACATGAGGCCGGACATGATCAGTCCGAACACAGCATGGGCAAAGCGGGCAGGGATCATTTCGGGCATCCTTAAGGTCGCGATGCCCCGGTTTTAGGTATTTTCGCCCTGATTGCCAGACGGAATAGGGTATCTGGCGTCACATCCAGCCCAGTGAATGCACGGTTCTGGATGTTGACGGGGTGTATTCGGCACTTACCCAACCGGAATATTCCGACGCCGTCATAGCGTTAAAAAGCTGAGCGAAATCCGTCGGACCGCGTCCCGGTTCAGAGCGGTCCGGGGCGGCTCCGACCTGGGCATGTACGACCCTTGGATGAAACTGTTCCCAAACAGCCAGCGCGTCCCCGTGGATCATATGGGCGTGAAAGCTGTCATATTGCAGGCCTACATTCGGGCGATCCACACGATCCAGGATATCAGCAGCCAGGTTGTAATCATTGAGGAAGTAGTCGGGCTGAGACACGGGGTTGAGCGGTTCGATCGTAAACTGTTGTTGCGGTGCAAGGTCGGCCGCCCATTGCAGGTTGTGCACCATGCATTCAAACGCGTCCGGTCCCGAGGAATAGCCTGACATGATGTGGATCAGCCCCGGGCGGAGAACCTGAGCATAGCGCAAAACACGGCGGATATCCGACTGGAACCGGCCTTCACCACCGGGAACAGCGGCATAACCGGGATCGCCGCCGGTGTAATTGGGTGGGGGTGCATTGATCAGCACCAGATCCAAACCGTTGGCCAGCAACGCGCGGTGTGTCTCTTTGGCGGCCAGTTCGTAGGGAAACAGAATCTCGACCGCCTTGAACCCGGCCTCTGCAGCGGCTTGAAACCGGTCCAGGTAGGGAAGCTCGGCAAAGAGCAGAGAGATATTGGCTGCGAATTTTGTCATCGGAGGCCTTTGGTTAGCTGGTGCGCCGACCTTATCCGCGAGGCGATTTCAACGAAAGAGACTGAAAACGACAGTTTGTCGAAATTCGACCAGATCGGGCTGACTGAATCAGCGAGGGTCAGGGCAACGCGGCGAATCATTTCAGAACGCCGTGCCAACAAAAGGTTCGAACATAATGGCGATGAGCCCAGACCCCGCGCGCGGGAACGCCCTTTCTGCGCCTGCCGGGCAAAATTCGGCCTTGTCAGGCAATGGCTTGGCAGTGGCGTCCATGCTGACGTGGGCGGCTGGGTTTCCGGCGGCCGAGGTGCTGTTGCAGACATGGCCGCCAGTTGCGTTGTTGGTTGCGCGCATGGCCATGGCTGTTGCGTTTCTACTCCCGATTTGGGTCATGATAGATGGCCCGGAACGGGTTCTGCGCGCCCGTTGGGGACATGCGTTTGTTGTCGGCGGGTTTGGCATCGGTCTGGGGATGTTTCTGCTGATCGTGGCGCAAAAACTGACTGACCCGGTCACAACGGCCATCATTGCCTCATGCGCGCCCTTGATTGCGACATTGCTGGAACTTGCGTCTGGTACTCGGCGACTCAAGTGGAATTTTGCTGTTGGGGTTCTGATCTCGGTAGTGGGCGGATTGATCGCCACCAGCGCCGTCGCACCGGCACAGTTGGGTTTGGGCGCTGCCTGTGCCGTTGCGGCGACAGCCCTGTTTTGCTGGGGTAGCCAGGCAACCTCGCGAGATTTCCCCGAATTAAGCCAGACCGGGCGCGCAGCGGTCACATTTTTTGGCGGGTTCTTCATGGCAACAATCCTGATGGCCGGAGCACATCATCTGGGCATGGATATCGTGCCATCCATTTCTATAGACTCGCGTCAAATTGGAATGCTGGCGATCTATTCGCTGATTTCCATGGCGCTCAGCCAGATCCTGTTTGTTGCATCGATTGGCAAACTGGGTGTCGCGCTTACGTCCTTTCACATCAATGTCGCCCCCTTCTACGTGATGCTGATCATGCTGGTGCTGGGCGAAGAGTGGAACTGGACCCGTGCGCTGGGCGCAGGGGTCGTCGCGATGGCGGTTGTTCTGGCTCAGGATCGTCGGGCCGCAAAACCGGCCTAGTCGGTCAGGCTGTCCGACCGGACAAGCGGGAAAAACTGCCCACCGGACCAGACGCCAAACCAGCCATCTTTGTGCGTTGCAATGTCCACAAGGCGATAAAAGCTCTTGCGATCTATGCGCGCCTCAAGATTAGTGCGAACCAATACATAGGGTGACGGCTCGTCTGTTTCGGGATCGATGACAATCCGGATTGGGTGATCAGGGCCAGCTATCGCGGTATCACCAACACGGGTCGTAAATGTCAGTATTTGGGCCTGACCCTCGCCTGTCGCGTCAAAATCCACGGCCACAAAGGGCGCATCCTCGACAGTGATTCCTACCTTTTCCACCGGGGTCACAAGGTAGTATTTCCCGTCTTCTTTCTTAAGAATTGAGGAAAATAGCTTCACAAGCTCGAACCGGTTGATCGGCGACCCTAAATAAGTCCAAGACCCATCTTTTGCGATATGGATGTCCAGATCGCCGCAAAACGGAGGATTCCACAGGTGAACAGGGGGTAAACCCCTGGTTTTGGCCGCTTTGACTGAGGCCGCCAGCCCGTCCGGAGAGGGGGTCACAGGTTTTTGTCCGCTCATTGCTTTTGCCATTTCCTTTTCGCGCGATACACTTCAACCATAATAGTCCACGGAAGGGAAAGTCATGACCGAACCTGCCGACCTCGTGTCCGAGATCGAAGCGCTGGAAATCAAACTGCAAGAGGCCAAGGCCTCGATCACCCGTCGCTTTATCGGACAGGAAAGGGTCGTGGACCTGACGCTGACCGCCCTGTTGTGCGGTGGCCACGCCCTGCTGATCGGCCTGCCTGGGCTTGGTAAAACGCGGCTGGTTGAAACGCTTTCGACCGTGATGGGTCTGCATGGCAACCGCATCCAGTTCACACCCGATTTGATGCCCGCCGATATTCTGGGGTCCGAGGTTTTGGACACGGCCGAGGATGGCAGCCGCCACTTTCGCTTTATTTCCGGCCCGATCTTCTGTCAGCTGCTGATGGCGGACGAAATCAACCGCGCCAGCCCCCGGACCCAATCGGCGCTTTTGCAGGCGATGCAGGAACGCACTGTGACTGTGGCCGGCGAAGACCGCGATCTGGGTGAACCATTCCACGTATTGGCGACGCAAAACCCGATTGAGCAAGAGGGCACCTATCCACTGCCCGAAGCGCAGTTGGACCGCTTTTTGGTGCGGATTGACGTGGATTACCCTGATCGCCAGACCGAGCGCGATATTCTTTTGGCCACGACAGGTGTGGAAGAGAACGAAGCGCACGAGATTTTCAGCAAGGAAGAGCTGTTGGCCGCCCAGACCCTATTGCGCCGGATGCCGGTGGGGGACTCGGTTGTGGAATTGATCCTTGATCTTGTCCGCGCATTCCGCCCCGAAGAGGCGGGCGTTTCCGAACGGGTGGCTGAAACCGTCGCCTGGGGCCCCGGCCCCCGTGCGGCGCAGGCGCTGATGATGACGGTACGAGCGCGAGCTATGCTGCAGGGGCGGTTGGCCCCGAATGCCGAGGACGTGCTGGACATGGCGCGCCCGGTGCTCAGCCACCGGATGGCATTGAACTTTGCGGCGCGGGCGCGCGGTGACAGTTTGGCTGACCTGATTGACTCTACCGCCGCTGGTCTGGTCCGCACCGAGGCTGCGGCGTGAATGCCGCGCTGACCCTTCGTGAAAGATCAGAGGCCGAGGCGTCCCGG
The DNA here is from genome assembly GCF_003318255.1 of Ruegeria sp. A3M17. Classification (GTDB taxonomy): domain Bacteria; phylum Pseudomonadota; class Alphaproteobacteria; order Rhodobacterales; family Rhodobacteraceae; genus Ruegeria. The sequence goes on along the minus strand of NZ_QOCF01000028.1, from coordinate 194,111 downwards.
CTGCCGCCGTTGTTGGCACGGGCTGAGCAATTGGCCGGAACTGTTCTGCTGGGTGACCACGGACGCCGCCGCTCGGGGCTTGGTGATGACTTCTGGCAATACCGGCCGGCGCAGATCGGTGACAGCCGCCGGATGATTGACCACCGGCGTTCGGCCCGCGGCGACCAGCAATTCGTGCGCGAACGTGAGTGGCAGATTGCGCAATCGGTAATGCTGTGGGTCGATCAGGGCGCGTCGATGCGGTTTGCGTCCGACAAGAACCTGTCCACCAAGGCCGACCGCGCCCGCCTGCTGGGGTTGGCAACCGCGATCCTGCTGGTGCGCGGGGGTGAGCGTGTCGGTTTGACCGGCACGACCCTGCCGCCACGGCGCGGCAACGCTCAGATCATCCGACTGGCAGAAGCGTGGTCCGAGGATGCTGAATCCGATTATGCGCCACCCGAACACCGCGCCATGATCCCGCATGCCCGCGCCGTTTTCATTTCCGATTTCCTTGGTCCGCTGGACGAAGTTGAACTGGCGCTGACCAAAGCCGCCGACCGGGGGGTGCGAGGCTTGGTGTTGCAGGTTCTCGATCCCGGAGAAGAGACCTTTCCCTACCGGGGGCGCACGATTTTTGAAAGCGTTGGTGGGTCTGTCCGACACGAAACCCTAAAGGCCGGAGATCTGCGCGAGCGGTATCTGGAACGGCTTGCCAAGCGCAAGGATGCGCTGACCCGGCTGTGCCGCGCGACGGGGTGGCAACTGGGGCTGCATCACTCCGATGACAGTGCGCAAGCGGCTCTGTTGTGGCTCTATCGTGCGCTGGATGGGGGTACGGGATGACGGTTTTGGCGGGCATTGGCTTTACCGCACCGTGGGTGTTGATGGGTCTTTTGACCCTGCCGATCCTGTGGTTGATCTTGCGCGCCGTGCCACCCGCGCCGATCCGTCGGTTGTTCCCGGCGGTGACGCTGCTGCTAGGGTTGAGGGATGACGAAAGCGTTTCTGACCGCACCCCATGGTGGCTGCTATTGCTGCGCATGCTGGTGGCGGCGGCGATTATCATTGGATTGGCCGGACCGGTCCTGAACCCCTCGCGCGATCAGGCAGGCTCGGGTCCGTTGCTGCTGGTGCTGGATGCCAGCTGGGCCGGGGCGACCCGCTGGTCAACGACGCTGGATCAGATCGATGTGCAGCTGACCGAGGCCGGGCGCGCGGGTCGCACCGTGGCCATCCTGCGCCTGACCGAACCTGAAGCCCCCGTTTTCCAAGCCGCCGAAGCATGGCGCGGCCGTTTGCCGGGGCTGACCCCGACACCGTGGCAACCGACCCGGGCGCAAGTCGATATGGCGCTGTCTGCCATGGAACAGGTGGACGGAGGGTTTGACACCCATTGGTTTAGTGATCGCCTTACCTACGAGGGGCACGAGGCAATCCTGTCTGCCCTGCGCGCGCGCGGTGATGTGACAGTTTATCAGGCCCCGTCACCTGCGGTCGCCATTCTGCCTGCCACTTATCAGGACGGGGTCATTCAATTATCCGCGCAAAGAGCTGAACCTGGTCCTGCAGATCGCATCACGATACTGGCTCAAGGGCGTGACCCCGCAGGTGCAATGCGTGTTCTGCAATCGGCCGAGATGGAGTTTGCCAGCGGTGAGACACAGGCGCAGGTAGAACTGTCGCTGCCTTCCGAACTGCGCGCGCGCATCACCCGGTTCGAGATTCAGGGTGAGCGTTCGGCAGGGGCCGTCACGCTGACCGATGACAGTTTGCGGCGGCGCGAAGTCGCCCTGATTGCCGGATCGCTGAACCGCGAAGGGTTAGAGTTGTTGTCGCCGTTGCATTACCTGACGCAAGTTCTGACCCCAACGGCGGATTTCGTCGATGGCGGATTGCTGGAAGTCCTACCTGCCAATCCGGATGTGATCGTGCTGGCCGATGTGGCGAAACTGGCCGGGTTCGAACAGACCGCGCTGGTCGAATGGGTGGAACAGGGCGGTTTGCTGCTGCGCTTTGCTGGCCCTCGGATGGCAGCCAGCGATCTTGGCCGGGATACCGAGGATACCCTGTTGCCGGTGCGCCTGCGCAGCGGCGGACGCTCGGTCGGTGGCGCGATGAGCTGGGGCGAAGCCAAAGGGCTGTCGCCCTTCCCGGAGAACTCGCCCTTCTACGGGCTGCAGGTGCCGGAAGATGTCACAGTGACCACGCAAGTCATGGCGCAACCAGACCCTAATTTGGCGGATCGGGTCATTGCCTCACTTTCGGATGGCACGCCCTTGGTGACGAGAAAAGCGTTGGGTTTGGGGCAGGTGGTACTGTTCCACGTCACGGCAGATGCGGAATGGTCCAGCCTTCCCTTGTCTGGGCTTTTTGTTGAAATGCTGGACCGGCTGGCGGTGTCCTCAGCGGCGAAATCGCGGCAGGAGTCACAGTTGCAAGGCACCACGTGGGAACCGATTCAGGTTATGGATGGCTTTGGTGTTCTGTCTGATGCCGGAAATCTACCGGGCGTCGATGGTGTTGAGCTTGTGACCAGCCAGATCGGTCCCGATCTGCGACCCGGCCTTTACGAAAGCGGCAAACAGAAATTGGCACGCAATGTTCTGACCGATGAAACGGTTCTCAGCCCAGCGGTCTGGCCGTCGGATGTTCCGATCAAGGGCCAGGAGGTCAGCACCGAAACACCCATTGGCGGTATCCTGCTGAGCCTTGCATTGTTGTTGCTGACGATCGACGTCATCGCCTCGCTGGCGTTGTCCGGTCGTCTGGGTCTGGTCAGGGCTGCGGCTGTCGCACTGGGGGCGATTTTGCTGGTGCCCGAAGTGCAGGCGCAAACGCCCGAAAGTACAGATTTCGCGTTGAGCGCCACGCAGGAACTGGTTCTGGCGCATGTTCTGACGGGTGATCAGCAGGTTGACGATATTGCGGCTGCAGGAATGCGCGGATTGGCTCAGACGTTGTTTTTCCGAACCTCGGTAGAACCTGCTGAACCCATTGGCGTGGATCTGGAACGGGACGAGTTGGCGTTTTTCCCGCTGCTTTATTGGCCGATCTCACCAGACCAGCCGCAACCGTCGGCTGAGGCTTATGCCAAGCTCAACGCTTACCTGCGCTCGGGCGGGATGATCCTGTTCGACACGCGCGATGCAGATGTGGCCCGCTTCGGGGCTGCAAGCCCGAATGGGCGCAAGCTGCAACAGATCGCGGCCCCGCTGAATATCCCGTCATTAGAGCCTGTTCCGCGTGACCATGTCCTGACCCGTGCCTTCTACCTTTTGCAGGATTTCCCGGGTCGCTACGCGGGCACCGAAGTTTGGGTCGAGGCGGCACCCATGGATGCCGAACAGATCGAAGGCATGCCATTCCGCAACCTCAATGATAACGTGACGCCGGTGGTGATCGGCGGCAATGACTGGGGCGCGGCCTGGGCCATCGATCGCAACGGCCAGGCGCTGCTGCCGGTCGGGCGCGGGTATGCGGGGGAACGGCAGCGTGAGCTTGCAAACCGCTTTGGTGTCAATCTGGTGATGCATGTGCTGACCGGGAACTACAAATCAGATCAAGTGCATGTGCCTGCCTTGCTGGACAGGTTGGGACAATGACAGGAACCGTCATATTCGATCCGCTTATCCCATGGCCCGTTCTGGCCATCGTGGTTGCGATTGGCGTTGCTGGGGTTGTTCTGGCCCTGTGGCGTGGTCTGTCTGGCTGGGCCTTGCGAGGATTGGCGGCGCTGGTTGTGATCGCTGCGCTGTCAGGCCCGGTCTATCAGGTCGAGGATCGCGCGCCGCTGACCGATATCGTTCTGATGATCGAGGATGAAAGCGCCAGTCAGACCCTTTCGGATCGGGCGGATCAGACTGCACAGGCCACAAAGGAATTGGCGGCCGAGATTGAATCCCGTGACAAAACGGAACTGCGCCGCATTCGCGTAGGCGACGGAGAGGGGGACGAAGGCACCCAAGTCATGGCGGCGCTGAACGAAGCGCTGGCCGAAGAACCGCGCGCGCGGATCGCGGGCATTCTGGTGGTGTCGGATGGCATCGTGCATGATGCCGATCAAGCTCCCGACCTGCCCGCGCCCATGCATCTTTTGCAGACAGGGCGTACAACGGATTGGGATCGCCGTCTGATCGTCCGCAATGCACCTGCCTTTGCCATTATTGATGAACCGGTCACTTTGACCCTGAGGGTTGAGGATAGCGGTGCTGCACCCACAGGGGCCTCGACCGCGCCGCTCGAAATTTCGGTCGACGGGGCCGAAGCCGAACAATTCACGATTCCTATTGGCGTTGATGTAGAGCTGCCGATCACGCTGCCCCATGGCGGGCGCAACGTGATTCAGTTCACCGTGCCAGAGGCTGAGGGCGAACTGACCGATCGCAATAACACGGCGCTCATCCAGATGAACGGGGTTCGGGACCGGCTGCGCGTGTTGCTGGTTTCGGGTGAGCCGCATCCGGGCGGGCGGACATGGCGCAACCTGCTGAAATCTGACAGTTCCGTGGACCTGGTGCATTTCACCATTCTGCGCCCCCCCGAAAAGCAGGACGGGGTGCCGGTGGACGAGCTTTCGCTGATCGCCTTCCCGACGCGCGAGTTGTTTCTGGAAAAGATCAACGATTTCGACCTGATCATCTTTGACCGATATAAGCGGCGCGGCATCCTGCCAGCGATCTATCTGGACAATGTCACCAACTATATCAACGAAGGTGGTGCCGTTCTTGTTGCCGCCGGACCGGATTTTGCCAGCGCTGACAGTATCTTCCGCTCACCCCTGGCACCGATCCTGCCTGCGCAACCCACCGCGCGGGTGATCGAGGAACGCTATGTGCCGATGGTCACCGATCTGGGGCATCGTCATCCGGTCACGACGGACCTTGGCGACTCGGATAATTGGGGTGCTTGGCTGCGCCAGATCGACGTCAATCACCGCACGGGTGAGGTGTTGATGACGGGCGTGGATGACCGGCCCCTGTTGGTGCTCAACCGTGTTGGCGAAGGGCGCGTGGCGCTGCTGGCCTCGGACCATGCCTGGTTGTGGAGCCGCGGATTCGAAGGCGGCGGACCGCAGCTGGAATTGCTGCGCCGGTTGGCGCATTGGATGATGAAAGAGCCCGAGCTTGAGGAAGAGGCGCTGTGGGCAGAGGCCAATGGTCAGGTGATGCGCATCATCCGTCAAACGCTGGGGGATGAGGTCGGGCCAGTGACCGTAACTCGCCCGAATGGCGAAACGGTCGAGATTACCTTGGATGAGGTCTCGCCGGGGCGGTTCGAAGCACAGTATTTCGGGCCGGAAATCGGCCTCTATCGCCTTCAGGAAGGGGAGCAATCCACCGTCATCGGGCTTGGCCCCGCGGCACCCAAGGAATTCGAACGTACGATCGCAACGGCCGAGGTACTGGAACATGTGACGGCAGAATTGCGCGGCGGTACGGTGCGTTTGGAGGAGGGTTTGCCGTCGATCCGCAACGTACGTGCCGGGCGTCCCGCGTCGGGCCGCGGATGGATCGGTCTGACCCCGCGCAACGCCTATGAAACACGTGACGTGACGCAGGCCGGGCTACTGCCACCTTGGCTTGTATTGCTGCTGGCGGGCGGGTTCCTTCTGGCGGGCTGGCTGCGCGAAGGGCGGTGACCGGTCAGTCAAAGACCACGCTGACCGTGGGATTGCCGGGTAATCCTTCGTAAGACACTGATGCCCCGCCTTTACCCTTCGCAGGCGGGAATAACGGCCCGAATGATCCGACGGAAATCAGGTCCCCCGGTTGAAATTCAATCCCTTTGGACATCAGCCAAAGGGCGGCATTGGCTGGATGCCCCAGTACCGCTGTGCCCGGTACCTGCGCCAGAATCTCGTCATCTGAGGCACGGAGGGTGACAGTCATATCAGCCAAGGCCTGCACCATAACTGCCGGATCGGACACAGGGATTTCTACACCCAAAACGCCCAGTTTCGGAGCAACGCCAATTGCTGTCAGCGTGACCGGGGTGATTGGTTCACCCTCGGCAAAGGTCAGGTCAGGTAGTTCGATAAACGGGCGGATAGCTGAGACGCCTTGCAGCACCTCCTCTGGCGACGTGGCATGATTGATATCCGCTGTGCCAACAACCAGTACCAGATCGGCTTCAAACACCGGTCGCGCCCCCCAGTCTGATGGAACGGTCGCGCCGTCATCCAGCATCATGTCGCGGAACAAAACGCCCTGAACCGGTTCAGATGCGCTAAATCTTTCTTGTGCCGGCGCGCTGGTCAGACCGGCCTTGTAGCCGATGACTGGTCCCAAATGCGGCTCTAATGCGGACACTATGCGCGCTTGCGTACACAGCGCATCTTTCATTGTACCTTCAGGCGAAAGGGCAGATGTGGGCGTAGCAGAGAGGTAATCCGCGACGAACCGATCGATCTGACCATCCGTTGCGCAGCCCGCCGCCACAGGATGAGCAAACAAGCCACAGGCCAACAACGCGCCGAAGAAACCCCGCATATCACACCTCCGTTTTGGCAAGAGTGGCATGAGGTTCGATCATTGGGCAACGGCTTAAACAGTTCTTCACTCTCTGCCCGGATGCTGGACGCAGATTGTCCCGGAAACACCAAAGATGAGTCTTGCAGGAAAACTGTCACAAGAACGGCGCGCCCGGTTGGCGGCCGAACGGTTGTTGGAAATGAAACAGGCAGAGCTGTCGGCTGCGAACCGCAAACTGGGCCTGCATGCGATGGCATTGACCAAGCGGATCGGTGAAACCCAGGCCGAGGTTGAAACGGTCCGGGGTGAGAATGAAAAGGTCAAATCCGATTTGACGGTCGCCAACGCCAAGATCGAGGTGGCCGAGCGTCGCCTGTGGCATTCAATCCAAACCATTCAGGATGGATTCGCGTTCTTCGACGAGGAAAGTCGCCTGATCGGGGCAAACGCGGCTTACTTAAGCGTCTTTGACGGGTTGGAAGAGGTTGCGCCGGGTGTGACCTATCCGAGGATTTTGGAGATTCTGACGACTGAGGGGCTGATTGACCTCGGGTCCGAGCCGACACCCGGCTGGCGCGATAGAATGCTGCAGAGATGGGCCATGCCACACCCCCAGCCCGAGGTAATCCGGCTGTGGAACGGCCATTACATTAAGCTGATCGACCAGCGCGGTCATGGTGGCGATGTGGTGAGCCTGGCCCTGAACATCTCCGCATCCGTGCGCCATGAGGCCGAGTTGACCTCTGCTCGTGAACGGGCCGAGGCGGCAAACCGCGCCAAATCGGCCTTTCTGGCCAATATGAGCCATGAAATCCGAACCCCGATGAACGGTATCGTGGGGATGACCGAATTGCTGACCGAAACACCTTTGGATGAAGAACAACGGCAGTATTTGAACACCATCCGCAACTCAGGCGAAGCGCTTTTGGTGATTATCAACGACGTCCTGGACTATTCCAAGATTGAGGCGGACAAGCTGACCCTTCATCCGGAGCAATTCGACTTTGAACGCTGCATTCTTGAAGTCGCGATGCTGCTGCAACCCAGCGTTCGGGACAAAGGGCTGTCGTTGCTGGTGGATTACGATCTGTTCCTGCCCACATTGTTTGTTGGCGATCCGGGACGGGTCCGGCAGGTTTTGACCAATCTCGTCGGCAATGCGGTCAAGTTCACGTCCAAGGGCCATGTCCTGATCCGTGTCACCGGCGTGCCTAACCCGGATGCTCAATCTTGCGATGTGCACGTCGCGATCGAAGATACCGGTATCGGCATCGACGAAGACAAGATCGGGCACATTTTTGGCGAATTCAATCAGGTCGAAGACGAGCGAAACCGGGCCTTTGAAGGAACCGGTCTGGGCCTTGCCATTACCAAGCGATTGATTACATTGATGGGCGGGTCGATTTGGGTGGATAGCGAGCCGGGGCAGGGGTCTTGCTTTGGCTTTCGGGTCTCACTGCCGACCGCTGAAGGCCCGCAACCCGCCCCGCCCGATCTTGACGGGCGCCTGCGCCATGTGATGATCGTCGAGGATTTGGCCGCCAACTGCGCGATCCTGTCCAAACAGCTGGGTCGGCTGGGGGTGCAGGTCACCGTTTGCACCTCGGGCCGAGAGGCACTGACGGCGCTGGACGACAGTGTGGACCTTCTGCTGTGCGATCATGACCTGCCCGGCATGGACGGGCTTGAGCTGGCTGTCATGTTGAAAGACAGGGGGTGGGGCGCTCTGCCGGTTGTCGTGATGTCGGCCAATCCCGGCGTCATTCACGCCCACCCCGCACGCCACCTGATCGAAGGCGTTCTGCAAAAGCCGATCCCCAGGGCTGAGCTATACGGGCGCCTGAAAGCGCTTGGCCAACCAAAGGGCGTTGAGGCGCTTTCGGAGACCGCATCGATCAGTCGGGAACTTAACCAGCCCGCATGTGAAGGAACGCAGCGTATCATGCGCGTGCTTGCGGCGGAAGATAACCGGACCAACCAATTGATCCTCAAAAAGATGGTCAAGGATCTGCACATCGACCTGCGCTTTGCCGGCAACGGGATCGAAGCGGTGCAGGAGCATCAGGAGTTTGACCCTGATCTGATCTTTATGGATATCTCGATGCCTAAAATGGACGGCAAACAGGCCACAGCCGAAATCCGGCGCCGCGAGATTGAGACCGGCCGACATGTTCCCATTGTCGCCCTGACGGCTCATGCGATGGCTGGTGACGATCAGGGAATCTTATCTGCCGGACTGGATCACTACCTGACCAAACCGCTGCAAAAGCAGACGATTCACCAGATGGTTCGGACTCATAGGCCGGATGATTGTTGCCCGGTTGTTGCAGAGGATATCCGGGCTGACTAGGTTGAACCCATGTCTGAAGATCGTGGATTTCAGCCCCGCGCACTGGGTGAGATTGCCATCCGCTGCGCGGATATGGCCGCCATGGTCGCGTTTTATGAAAACGTGATCGGGTTAGAGCGTTTTAGCGGTGACCACAACAGCGCGATCACCTTCTTCCAAATCGCACCTGGATACGGTGGCCATACGCAGGTTCTGGCCCTGTTTCACCACACTGCCGCCCCGCGACCAGGGTTGCACCCGACCGAGTTGCAAAAACCGGTGACGGGTGGAGCGTCGTCCCTGCATCACATCGCCCTGTCGCTGCCATTCGACGAACAAGAGGCAGTGATGCAGTGGTATGACCACCTTGGCCAGCCCTACCGGGTCGAGCAGTTCGGATGGATCGGCTGGCGCGGTATCTTCACCGAAGACCCCGAAGGCAATACTGTCGAACTCGTCGCCTATGACCCGTCTATGTTGGATTAGGCCTGATAGGGCCGCACAAAGACGGGTTTGTTTTCTTCTGACAATTCGGGGCGATATTCATAACCGCCTGAGTCGAAGTCCAGCAGCCCTTTTGGATCTTCCAGCCTGTGCTGAATGACATACCGCGCCATGGCACCGCGCGCTTTCTTGGCAAAAAAGCTCACGATCTTTGGCGTGCCGGCTTTGTCTTCCATGAAAACAGGGGTGACAACGCGTAGCTTTAGCGCTTTAGGGTCTACTGCGCCGAAATATTCCTGGCTGGCGCAGTTCACCAGGACATCTGATCCAACCTCAGTACCTTGCGCGTTAAGCGCTTTGCTCAGTTGATCGCGCCAATATTCATACAGGTTCTTTCCGCGGCGGGTTTTAAGCTTGCTGCCCATCTCAAGCCGATAGGCCTGAATGGAATCCAGCGGGCGCAGCACACCGTAAAGACCGGATAGAATGCGAAGATGATCCTGCGCCCAGGCCATCTCCTCGGCGTCCAGAGACGCAGCTTCAAGCCCTTGATAGGTGTCGCCCGCAAAGGCCAGTGCGGCGGGGCGTGTCACATCTGCCTCGGGCGCGTCTGAGAACGCGCGATACCTGTCGCGGTTCAGGCGCGCGAGATCATCGCTCAGGTCCATCAGCTTTTTTAGATCACCCAGAGTCAGATTGCGGGCGGTTTTTGACAGGCGGATGGCATCGTCCTGAAAGTCTGGCTGCGTGACTTCGACATCCCGTTCTGCCCAGTCCAGCCGCTTGGCCGGGGAAATAACTACCAGCATATCCGCTCTCATTCCTTGCCTGTTCTGGGCCGTATCTAGTCCGTCTGTCGCAGCACGTCCAGAAAGGCGGCGCCAAACCTTTCGTGACGGCGATCGCCCAGAACATGTTCGATCGCGCGCGGGTCATCTGACCGCAATTGTGCGACCTTGGCCAGTTGCGAGGCCGAGCAGGTTAGCGGCTTGTCGATCCCGTCTGGACCGCGTGACAGCTGCGACTGCACTTCAAGCAACTGATCATAGATATTGCCCTGATCGCGGCCAGCCAATTTGCGGCGCGCGGGATGAACGGCTTCAACCTCACCGGCGACGACTTCAAGAAACGTGTCACCGTAACGTTCCAGCTTTTTCGCGCCGACCCCGCCAATTCGGGCCATATCGTCTAGCGACAAGGGGCGTTTTTCAGCCATTTCGATCAGCGTGCGGTCGGGGAAGATGACATAGGCCGGTACCCGCGCGGCTTCGGCCAAAGCGCGCCGTTTGGCTTTCAGGGCCGACAGCAGCGGCGCGTCTTCCTCGGATACCATCATTTTGACCGCCGGGCGGCGTCCGGCCTTGCGCAATGTGTCCTTGCGCAGGTTGATCTGGGCCTCACCCTTCAGGATGGGCTTGGCAGCCTCGGTCATTTGCAGTGCGCCGTGGCGTTCGGGGTCCGGGCGGACCAGATCATACCCCATCATCTGCCGGAAGATGGCCTGCCATTGCGGGCGCGACCACTCTTTGCCGATCCCATAGGTCGACAGTTGGTCATGGCGCCGGGCGCGGATCTTGTCGGTTTCATTGCCCAGCAGGATGTCGATCAGGTGGCCGGCGCCGAACCATTCCTCGGTGCGCAGAATCGCTGACAAGGCCATGCGGACGGGTGTGGTTCCATCGAACACCTCAGGGGGGGTGTCGCACAGATCACACTTGCCGCAAGGTTCTGCCTCTTCACCGAAGTAGCCCAACAGAGTTTGACGGCGGCATTCCAATGCCTCGGCCAGACCCAATAGAGAATTCAGGCGTGCATGGTCGGCCATGCGACGTTCTGGCGGGGCCAACCCTTCGTCGATTTGCGAGCGGCGCAGGCGGATATCGTCGGGGCCGAACAGAGTCAGCGTCTCGGCAGGGCCACCGTCACGGCCCGCACGACCGATTTCCTGATAATAGGCCTCGATGGATTTGGGCAGGTCCGCATGGGCGACCCATCGGATGTCGGGCTTGTCGATGCCCATGCCAAAAGCCACGGTGGCAACCACGATCAACCCGTCTTCGCGGGCAAAGCGGGTTTCGACGATGCGGCGATCCTCGGCCTCCATCCCGCCGTGATAGTGGCAGGCAGAATGTCCCTCGGCGCGTAAGGCTTGCGCGAGCACCTCGGTTTTGTTGCGCGTGCCGCAATAGACAATGCCCGACTGGCCTTTGCGCGCTTCGGCGAAGTCGAGGATCTGTTTACGGGGGCCATCCTTGGTGCCAAAGGCCAGATGGATGTTGGGGCGGTCGAAGCCGCGTAGGAATTTGTTAGGAGGTGTGCCGTCGAACAGTTTTTCGACGATCTCGTCCTGCGTTTCGGCATCTGCGGTTGCCGTAAAGGCAGCTAGCGGTACGTTCAACGCGCGGCGCAGCTCTCCGATCCGCAGATAGTCGGGGCGGAAATCATGACCCCACTGGCTGACGCAATGGGCTTCATCCACGGCAATCAGACTGACGTTGATCCGGCGCAGCATCCCCAGCGCCGACCCTGCCGCCAGACGTTCGGGGGCCATGTAGAGCAGCTTTAGCCGCCCGGCCTCCAGCGCTTCCCACACGGCATCTGTTTCTTCGGGTGTGTTGCCCGAGGTCAGCGCACCTGCTTCAACGCCGGCCTCCTGCAGCCCGCGCACCTGATCCCGCATCAGGGCGATCAGCGGTGAGATCACCACGGTAACGCCGTCGCGCATCAAGGCAGGCAATTGGAAACACAGGGATTTACCGCCACCCGTCGGCATGATCGCCAGCACGTTTTCGCCTGCGGTCACGGCATCGACAATCTCTTCCTGCCCGGGGCGGAAGTCGTCGAATCCAAAGACATCTCGCAGCATCGGTGCGGCGTCGAACATGTGCGGGGTTGCCCTGTTTTAAGGTTTATCTGCTCTTAAGACAGGACAATCACATACTAAGATTCGGTGAACAAGAGGGATCAGTCTCAGCTCAGGGCCAGAAAGAGTTCCGGCAGGACGTAGCTTCGCAGTGAAATGATGATGATCAACACGACCAAAGGCGTCAGATCGATGCCGCCAAGATCGGGCAGCACTTTGCGAATAGGGCGATAAATCGGCTCCAGGATCCGATTCAACCCGTACCAAATCTGGGCAACGAATTGCTGGTGAAGGTTCAGAACCTGAAAGTTGATCAGCCAGCTCATTATGACCTGAATCAAGACGAACCAATAGGCGATGCTCAATACCAAGTCGATCGGGCCGAAAATTGCCATCATATTCGTAAACTCCAAGCCGTGTTTCGCGAGAGGTAGTAGCTAGCGCGGCAAAGAGCAAGTGTGCGCTAACAGAACCCTTGCGAAATAGGCCAAAGACCCGTCTTATGAAAACAACGATAAACAGGGGCAGTTATGGCAGAAATTTCCAAGCGCAAGCGCATTTGGGGTTGGTGGTTTTTCGACTGGGCCAGTCAACCGTATCACACCTTGCTGGTTACATTTGTCTTTGGTCCCTACTTTGCCGGGGTGGCGGCAGAGTATTATCTGACGTCCGGCCTGGATGCTGATGCGGCCGATGCACGGGCGCAGACGGTGTGGGCGAATTGCATGACCATCATTGGGTTGATCATCGCCTTTGGCGCACCGTTGATGGGGGCCATGGCAGATGTCTCGGGTCGCCGAATGCCATGGATTTTCGCGTTTTCGGTGATGTATGCGGTTGGCTCTGCCGCGCTTTGGTACACGATGCCCGACGGGTCGAATATGTGGCTGATGCTGTCGGCCTTTGGTCTAGGTTTTGTTGGCGCGGAATATGCGTTGATTTTCATCAATTCGCAGTTGCCCGATTTGGGGGACGAAAATGAGGTTGGTGAGATTTCGGGGTCTGGATTTGCCTTTGGTTATTTTGGTGGGCTGATCTCACTTGCGATTATGCTGGCGCTGTTCGTCGAGCAGGCCAACGGCAAGACCCTGATTGGGATGGATCCGCTGTTTGGGCTGGATGCCTCAATGCAGCAGGGCACACGTTTTGTGGGGCCATTCACGGCGGTTTGGTTCGTTCTGTTCATGATCCCCTACTTTTTGTGGGTCCGGGATGATGCGCCGACCGACAAAAAAGGCAGTGTGGGTGACGCGCTGCGCCTGTTGGTCAAGTCGATTTCCAACCTGCGCCACCGGGTTAGCCTGGCCACCTACCTTGGATCATCCATGTTCTACCGTGACGCGTTGAACGGGCTTTACACCTTTGGCGGTGTTTATGCGCGACTGGTGCTGGAATGGGACCTGATCAAGATCGGCGTCTTTGGTATCGTCAGCGTTCTGGCTGCGGCTGCGTTTTCGTGGGTCGGCGGTAAACTGGACAAGAAATACGGCCCTAAACCTGTGATTTTGGTGGCCATCTGGGTGTTGATCTTTGTTTGCATAACCATCGTGTCGATGGACCGCACACAGATCTTTGGCATGTCTATACCCGAAGGATCCGGCCTGCCTGATCTGGTGTTCTTTGGCTGCGGGGTACTGATCGGCGGTATGGGCGGTATTCTGCAATCCGCCAGCCGTTCGATGATGGTGCGTCACACCGACCCCAAAGCCCCGGTCGAAAGCTTTGGGCTTTATGGTTTGTCGGGTCGTGCCACAGCCTTTGCCGCCCCCCTGCTGATCGGAATAGCCACAACTGTAACCGGCAGTGCAAGACTGGGGGTGTCACCCATCGTTCTGTTGTTTATTCTGGGACTAATACTGATGCGCTGGGTGAAACCGGAAGGGGATCAGAGCAGATGATTTTATTACGTTTTTTGACGATACTGGCCGCGATTGTTCTGACGAACACTGCTGCGGCGCAACCTCTGGCTAAACAGTTGTTCGGGGCGCAGAAAGCAAGTTCGCAGCAAAAATCCGCAGCCTTCGGCAGTTATTCGCGTGGATGCGCTGCAGGGTCGGTGCAATTGCCCGAAACGGGACCGACATGGCAGGCGATGCGCCTGTCACGCAATCGCAATTGGGGGCATCCTGAGGCGATTGATTATGTGCAGGACCTTAGCAAGTTCGCGGCAAAGCAGCCCGGGTGGAACGGGCTTTATGTCGGCGATATCAGCCAGCCGCGCGGTGGGCCGATGACATCCGGGCACCGCAGCCATCAGCTGGGTCTGGACATCGATATCTGGATGCTGCCCGGCGACAACATGCGCTTAAGCCGCAAGGCGCGTGAGAATATCTCGTCGATTTCCCTGCGCCGATCGAATGGCGCGTTTGTCAACGGTAACTGGACGCAACAACACCATGCCGTGCTGCGCCAGGCCGCAAAGGACAAGCGTGTAGCGCGTATTTTCGTCTTTCCCGGTGCCAAGGTGGAAATGTGCAAAAACGAGAAGGGCAATCGTGCCTACTTGCGCAAGATCAGGCCCTGGTGGGGTCATCATTATCATTTCCACGTGCGCCTGAAGTGCCCACGCGGTTCTAAAGGATGCGTTAATCAAGATTCCCCGCCAAAAGGGGATGGCTGTGCCGAGGCGCAGCAATGGGTGAACAATATCCTTAACCCACCCCCGCCTGACCCTAATGCCCCAGCGCCCAAGAAACGGCGTGAATATCGATTGGCCGATCTACCTCAGCAATGCACACAAGTTCTGCAATCCAACTGATCGTCGCAGTATTGCTGGCCGGGGCGGCTTGGGCAGTTGATCTCAAGACACCCAACCACCTTGGCAGTTTTACATGGCGTCACACGGCTGAGTGGTTTGGCGGGATTTCTGCCATCCACATCTCGGATGATGGCCGCCATTTGATTGGAATGACCGATCGTTCGACACTGATTGCCGCACGGGTCGAGCGTAATGATGACGAAATTACCGACATTCAGATCACTGAAAATTGGCCTCTCATTTCCAGCAGAGGACGCCCTCTGACTGGTGGGGTCGGGGATTCCGAAGGCATAGCCATTGCCCCTGATGGCGCCCTGTTCGTCTCGTTCGAAGGTATCCACCGCGTGGTGTATTACCCCGCGCCAGGGACCAAAGCGCAGGTTCTGCCGCGGCCCAAGGCGTTCGACGGCTTTGAGGTCAACGGCTCGCTCGAGGCGTTGGCCATTGATCAGCGCGGCCACATTTTCACAATGCCCGAGGAAAACCGAACAGCGACGGGTGATATCCCTGTCTATCGGTGGGACGGTCAGGCGTGGTCGACGCCTTTCGTTCTGCCGCAACGGGGGGACTTTCTGCCGGTGGCAGCAGATTTCGGACCGGATGGCAGGCTTTACGTTTTGGAACGGGATGTCGGTTGGATCGGGTTCCGTTCGCGTCTGCGGCGATGGGAGGTGGACGGTGACACCCCAAGCGCTGAAGAGGTTCTGCTCCAAACTGGGACCGGTGCACATGACAACCTCGAGGGTTTGTCTGTCTGGCACGACGACGAGGGCCGCTTGCGGGCCACTATGGTGTCGGACGACAATTTTCTGGCGCTTCAGCGTACCGAACTGGTCGAGTATGCTCTGCCCGATTGACTCGCTTAAAGCAAAGGTCTAGAAGCGCGGCTTGCCTTGGGACCGTCCCTTGGCCAAGTCGCCGCTACCTTGTCAAAACGGGCATCTAAAAATGCAACGCGCTTATATTCCCGGCATCATTGCCATGGCTACCATTGTTGTGGCCTCGAACATTCTGGTCCAGTTTCTTTTGCTGGACGGCCTCCTGACCTGGGGTGCCTTTACTTTCCCTGTGGCCTTTCTGGTCACGGATATCATGAACCGTGTCTACGGCGTGCAGGCTGCCCGCAAGGTGGTATTCGCCGGATTCGTCACCGGCATCATCTGCTCGCTGATCGGTACGCAGATCATTCTGCAGGGTGATGGGTTCTCCTATGCCGCCGTACCGTTGCGGGTCGCGGTTGCGTCGGGTACCGGTTTCCTGATCGCTCAGCTGACCGATGTTGCGGTGTTCAACAAACTGCGCGGCGGTCGCTGGTGGCGTGCGCCGCTGGCCTCGACTCTGGTTGGGTCTGCGCTGGATACGGCGCTGTTCTTCACCATCGCCTTCTCGGCCACTGTCACAATCTTTGGTGCCGACGCCAACGCGGCAATCAGCTGGGCATGGGAACCCGTTCCTTTCATGCTGACCGGCCCGATGGCACCCCTATGGGTATCGCTGGCCTTTGCGGATTGGCTGGTAAAACTGTCGCTGGCCCTGATCGCGCTGATCCCGTTCAAAGTAATCGTGGCGCGACTGACGGCGCAGCCCGCGTAAAAAACGCTTTGAGTTTCGTGCAACTCGTGGCACGATTTCGGGTAACGGAAACAGATTGAAAGGAGGTGATCCAATGTCGAGAAAGGGATTGGAGAGAGGTGTTGGAACAACCGGGGGGATCGCCTGTTAAGGCAGCCCTTGGCGGAGCGCTCGCTCCGGCTGGTCGATTGATCTAACCGACCCAACCTCCTGAGCTTTCGAAGGGCCGTCCCATGCGGGGCGGCCCTTTTTGTTTTTGGATCAGGCCTGTAAGGTCAGCCTCATGTTGCGCATCACCGATGATATCACCCTGCAAGACTGGGAAATGTCCGAAAGCTTTGTGCGCTCGTCGGGTCCCGGCGGGCAGAACGTGAACAAGGTGTCCACCGCCGTCGAATTGAGGTTCGAGGCGGCGCGCTCACCCTCTTTGCCTGATCCGGTCAAATCGCGGCTCAAGCGGCTGGCGGGGCGACGCTGGACCAAAGAGGGCGCGATCATCATTCAATGCGACGAAACCCGCAGCCAGGCGCGCAACCGGGAAATTGCCCGCAACCGGCTGGCCGAGCTGATCACCCGCGCTATGGTTAAACCCAAGCGCCGTATCGCCACCAAACCCACCTACGGTTCGGTCAAGCGACGTCTGGCTTCCAAAAAGGCACGCTCAGACGTCAAAGCCCTGCGCGGTAAGATACCCGAAGATTGATCTGGTATCTTTGCGGCGCATCGCTACTCTGATTTTGCGCAGTTGCAAAAGGACAAGATCATGAGGTTAGAGGGAAAAACCGCAATCGTGACCGGTAGCGCATCAGGCTTTGGTGCCGGGATCGCGCGGAAATTCCTGTCCGAGGGCGCCCGCGTCATGATCGCCGATATCAACGGTGATGCGGCCGAGGTTCAGGCCAATCAATTGGGCCCGAACGCCTTTGCACATCAGGTCGATCTGGCCAACGGCGCATCGGTTGAGGCGATGGCAGACGCAGCCTTTGATCGACTGGGGCATCTCGATATCCTAGTTAACAACGCCGGCGTCACCCACCTTCCCACCCCGCTGGAGGATGTGAGCGAAGAGGATTTCGACCGCGTTTTCAACGTGAACATGAAATCTGTCTATCTAACGGCCCGTGCATTGGTTCCGCATATGAAATCGCGTGGTACCGGCGCGATCCTGAACGTGGCCTCGACCGCTGGCCTGTCGCCGCGTCCGAATCTCAACTGGTACAACGCCTCCAAGGGTTGGATGATCACCGCGACCAAGACCATGGCAGTCGAACTGGCCCCATCGGGTGTCCGGGTAAACGCCATCTGCCCGGTTGCAGGGGAAACGCCGCTGCTCAAGTCCTTCATGGGCGAGGATACACCTGAAATTCGCGCCAAGTTCCTGTCGACCATCCCTCTGGGTCGTTTCTCGACACCCGAGGATATGGCCAACGCCGCCTGTTTCTTATGTTCCGACGAGGCCAGCATGATCACCGGCACAGCTTTGGAGGTCGACGGTGGCCGCTGCATCTGATCCTCTCTTCATCTGGCAAGAAATATCCCCGCCGGAGGCAGCGCGCCTGCGCGCTCTTCTGCTCCAACACCTGACAAAGCAATGATTCCCGGACCCCGAAACCTGATCACCGATGTCCCCGGCCTTTTGGTAGGAAACGCTCAGGATGATGCGCTCAAATCCGGCGCAACCGTTCTGACTGCACCTGAACCCTTTACGGCGTCCGTTCATGTGATGGGTGGAGCGCCGGGCACGCGGGAAACCGACCTGCTTGCGCCTGACAAATCTGTGTCGCGCGTGGATGCCATCGTTCTATCCGGTGGCTCGGCCTTTGGCCTGGACGCCTGTTCCGGGGTAGCTGACGCGCTTAGGGCGCAACACCGCGGGTTTGAGGTTGGCAGTATAGTCGTCCCCATCGTTCCGGGTGCGATCCTGTTTGACCTGCTTAACGGCGGCGACAAAGCCTGGGCCGAGAATCCTTATCGCGCGCTGGGGCGCCGCGCATTCGAGGACGCGTCCGATCAGTTCGATCTGGGCACCGCTGGAGCAGGTACTGGTGCGTTGGCTGCCATGCACAAGGGCGGGCTGGGATCTGCCTCGTTTGTGATGGAAAACGGGGTCACCGTTGGCGCATTGGTCGCGGCCAACCCTCTCGGCAGCGTCACTACGCCCGGTGATCGTCATTTCTGGGCTGCACCGTTTGAACTTGATGACGAATTTGGCAGTTTAGGGCCTGATTCCATCGCAGGTCTTGGTCGAGTCTTGGCCAGCCGCAAGGCCGAGGCAATGCGATCTGCCCAGCCGGACAAGGCCAACACCACCATCGCGATTGTCGCCACTGACGCGGCGCTGTCCAAGCCGCAATGCCATAGATTGGCGGTGGCCGCCCATGACGGAATCGCGCGGGCGATTGTTCCCGCGCACACACCAGGCGATGGCGATCTGGTGTTCGGCGTCAGCACAGGCAATCACGACCTTCCAGAGGCTGAACTGGGGCTTCTTGGCCATATGGCTTCGATCTGTCTGTCGCGGGCGATTGCTCGGGCCGTATATCTTGCCTCGCCAGCGCCGGGGGATCTTTTACCCTGTTGGTCCGGCTGACATGACTTAAGTTAAGGACGGCCTATATGCCGCAGTGGCACAGTGCCCTCGCGCGGCAATCTGCGCGTTGACTCTTTTTTGCGCCGACGGTCCATTCGGTGCAGCCAATTCGTATCGGAGCAAAAGTTATGAATCGCATTATCGCGACCGCAATCGTCGGCCTTCTGGCCCTTCCCGCATATGCCGAAGGAGACGCCGAAGCCGGAAAGAAAACCTTCAACAAGTGCAAATCCTGTCATCAGATTGCCGATCCTGAGGGTGAAGTCATCGTAAAGGGCGGTAAAACCGGTCCGAACCTTTATGGGGTTGCAGGCCGGACCGCGGGCACTGTCGAAGAGTTCAAATATGGCGACAGCATCGTTGCCGCTGGTGAAAACGGTCTGGTTTGGGACGAAACGACATTCGTTGAATATGCGAAGGATCCCAAGGCGTTTCTGAAAGATTATCTGGGTGAAACCTCGGCCAAATCCAAAATGACGTTCAAGCTGAAGAAGGGTGCCGAGGATGTTTACGCCTATATCGTAAGCGTTTCTGGCGAATAAAGCCGCAGACCAAACACCGTTTAGGTTACAAAAGGCCGCAGCCCCTGCGGCCTTTCGTGCGCTTGATAACCGCGTTGAACAGCGCCAATTTGAAAGCGCGCGGTATTTCATGCATTGCACGCAAAAATTCGCAGAGCCAAGCCGACCCGGTGGCAGCCAATTTCGAATTTCCGGCCCTTCGGGTGGATCGGCAGCAGGAGACGACAGATGGGAATCATGATCCCGGCCTGGGTTGATGGCGAGTTGACCCCAGTTGACAAGCTTGAGGCGCATGAAAAAGGCCTGCGGCACAAGGCGGTGTCGGTCTTTGTCGTGCGCGGGACCGAAATTTTGATGCAACGTCGGGCTTTGGGTAAATATCATACCCCTGGCCTGTGGGCGAATACCTGCTGTACCCATCCCGACTGGGGCGAGACACCGTCTGTCTGCGCCGTTCGCCGGCTGCGTGAGGAATTGGGAATTACCGGGCTTTACCCGGAATACCGTCACCGGCTGGAGTATCACGCCGATGTCGGCAACAACATGATCGAGCATGAAGTTGTCGACATCTTTCTGGCCCATGTGCGCGGCCCGCTGAAGATTGAGCCCAACCCGGAAGAGGTCATGGAAATTCGATGGGTCGATTACCATGATCTTCTGGCCGAAGTGCAGCGTTACCCCGAGCGATTCACACCGTGGCTCAAGATCTATTTGCACAATCACGCCGACACGATTTTCGGACCTGATCTGATTATCTCAGCCACCTCCTGACGGCTACGCCTTGCAAGGGCCGCCCAAGCCGCATAGATCAACGCGTCATGGCTAAACAAAAGACAGACCCGAATTACAAAGTCATCGCCGAAAACCGGCGCGCGCGCTTCGATTACGCAATCGAGGACGATCTTGAGTGCGGCATCATGCTGGAAGGGTCCGAGGTCAAATCCCTGCGTGTAGGTGGGACGAACATCGCCGAAAGCTATGCCTCGGTCGATGATGGCGAGCTGTGGCTGGTGAACAGCTATATCGCCCCCTACGAGCAAGCCAAATCGTTCAAGCACGAGGAACGCCGTCGGCGCAAACTGCTGGTGTCACGCAAGGAATTGTCGAACCTGTGGAACGCGACCCAGCGCAAAGGCATGACGCTGGTGCCGCTGGTTTTGTATTTCAACCACAAGGGCAAGGCCAAGATCAAAATCGGTATCGCCAAGGGTAAGAAGAACCATGATAAGCGCGAAACCCAGGCCAAGCGTGACTGGTCACGTCAAAAGCAGCGATTGATGAAGGATCATAGCTGATCCTTCATACCTCTCAGAACGCCATCGCAGCTGACACCGCACGTTTCCAGCGGTCATAGGCGGCATCACGCTCTTTGGCAGAAAGTTCCGGTTCGAACCGGCGATCCAACGCCCAAGTTTCCGCAAATCCCTGTTGGTCCGGGTAAACGCCTGCGCGCATACCGGCCAGCCAAGCCGCGCCTAATGCAGTGGTTTCCTGCATTACCGGCCGGTCGACCTCGGCGCCCAGGTAATCCGACAATCCCTGCATCGCCCAGTTCGACGCGCTGGCGCCACCGTCCACACGCAGGATAACGTCGGTATCTGCACCCCAGTCGCCCTGCATGGCGTGCCACAGATCGCGCGTCTGGTATGCGATACTTTCCAGCGTGGCCTTGGCAAATTCGGCACGGCCTGAATTCCGGGTCAGACCGAACACCGCGCCCCGGCAATCCGGTTTCCAGTAAGGCGCGCCGAGGCCGGTAAAGGCGGGCACCAGCACGACATGCTGGTTCGGGTCTGCCTTTTGGGCCAGCTCGCCACTTTCCGGGGCGCTCTCGATGATCTGCAATGCATCGCGCAGCCATTGCACGGCAGCCCCGGCCACAAAGATCGACCCTTCCAGCGCATAGGTTCTTTTACCGTCCAATTGATAGGCGATGGTCGTCAACAGGCGGTTCTTCGACTCGACCGGCTTATCCCCTGTGTTCAGAAGAGCAAAACAACCGGTGCCATAGGTGGATTTCATCATGCCGGGTTGGAAGCAGGCCTGACCGATGGTGGCGGCCTGTTGATCACCGGCAACACCAAGAATCGGGATATTCCCCCCAAATAGAGTCGTATTTCCGAAATCCGAGGCGCAATCATGCACCTCGGGCAGCATGTTCATCGGCACGTCCAGCAGATCACAGATTTCGGTGCTCCATTCGCCCTTGTGGATGTCGAACAAAAGCGTACGCGCCGCGTTGGTGGCGTCGGTGACGTGGCTGCGCCCCTCGGTCAGGCGCCAGATCAGGAAACTGTCGATGGTGCCGAACATCAGCTCTCCGGCCTCGGCCCGGTCCCGCGCACCAGGCACGGTGTCCAGCAACCATTTAACTTTGGTGCCCGAGAAATAGGGGTCCAGCAGCAGCCCGGTCTGGGCGGTCACGTCATCCTCGCACCCGGCCTGCTTGTAACGCGCGCAGATCTCGGTGGTACGGCGGTCCTGCCAGACGATCGCGTTGTGGATTGGCGCGCCAGTAGCGCGGTCCCAAACTACTGTTGTTTCGCGCTGGTTAGTGATGCCGATGCCCGCGATCTGATCAGAGGTTACCCCGACACCGTCCATAACCTCGCGGCACACACGCAGGACGCTGTCCCAGATTTCCTCGGCATCATGTTCGACCCAGCCTTCCTGCGGGAAGTGCTGAGTGAATTCGTGCTGCGCGGTGCCTGTGCGCTGCATCTCTGCGTCGAACAGAATTGCCCGCGATGATGTGGTGCCCTGATCAATGGCAAGAATGTAGGTCACGCCTGCGCCCCCCGTCGTTTGGTTTGGCGGGACTTTAGCGCAAACAATGACGAACGTGCCAGAGCGTTCAGACAGGAATATTGTCGATCAGTCGCACGTCATCCGCCCAGGCTGCGGCAAACAGCCGGGCGGGCCGGTTTGCGAGGGTCATCGGGTCCAGCGTTTCGGCACACCGCAATTGAATATATTCCAACTGCGTGAAACCGGCGGCCAACAGATCGATCTCGGCCTGTGCCGCCAAAGGACCAAACTGCGCGCCGTCTTTCAAGGCAGCCGCCAATTCCTGCATGATCCGGTTTTTGTGGGCGGCAATATCCAGCCCCTCGGGCGACAGACGCAGATTGCGCGAGGACATGGCCAGACCAGAGGGCTCGCGCACCGTGGGGCATCCAACAACCTCGGTCGGAATGTCCAGATCGCGGGCCATTCGGGTCACGATCATCAGCTGTTGATAGTCTTTTTCCCCGAAATAGGCTCGATCCGCCTGCGTTTGCAGGAACAGTTTGGCCACGACGGTGGCAACGCCGTCGAAATGGCCGGGGCGGAACTCGCCCTCCATCACATCGGTCAAGCCAGCGACGGAAACTGTGGTGGCAAAGCCCTGTGGGTAAATTTCTTCGGGTTCCGGAACATAGATCGCATCAACGCCGTAGGGGGCCAGTTTCTGCGCATCCTCGTTCTCAGTACGCGGGTACTTTGCCAGATCCTCGGGGTTATTGAACTGTTTTGGGTTTACAAAGATCGTGACGATCACCCGGTCACAACCCGTCTTGGCGGCCTCAACCAGTGACAGGTGCCCCTGATGCAACGCGCCCATGGTCGGAACCACGCCGATCTCTTCACCCTTCCGCTTCCATTTCGAAGTCAAGGCACGCAGGTCGGCCAGACGGCGAAAGATTGGGGCGGTCATGTCTTGGGTCCTTTGATCGGGGCCTGATCGGAAAAGACGTGTTCGGCCGCCGGGAAGGCTCGTGCGCGCACATCGGCGGCATATTCGGCGATGGCGGCTTCGGCCAACGGGCCAAGTTCAGCATAGCGTTTGACGAATTTCGGTTTGAAGGCGGTGAAAAAGCCAACCATGTCGTCCACAACCAGAATCTGACCGTCGCACCCAGCCGAGGCTCCGATTCCGATAGTCGGGATCGCGATCTCAGCCGTGATCTGATCGGCCAGCTTCTGCGGTACTTTTTCAAGAACGACTGAGAACGCGCCCGCCTCGGCCACAGCGCGTGCATCGGCCAGTACAGCCTCGGCCTGTTCGTCGCGGCCCTGAACTTTGTATCCGCCAAGTGTGTTGATCGACTGTGGGGTCAGGCCGATATGCGCCATCACCGGAATCCCGCGCTTGACCAGAAAGCGGATGGTCTCGGTCATCTCGACTCCGCCTTCCAGTTTGACCGCGCCCGCGCTGGTTTCGGACATCAGCCGGGCGGCATTGCGGAATGCCTCGGCAGGCGAGTGCTCGTAACTGGCGAAGGGCATGTCGATGACCATCATCGCACTTTCCAGGCCGCGCGCGACGGCCTGACCATGCATCACCATCATCTCCATCGTCACACCCAGCGTTGATTCCAGCCCGTGCAACACCATGCCGACGCTGTCGCCCACCAAGACAAAATCACAATGATCATCCATCAGCCGCGCCATCGGCGTGGTATAGGCGGTCAGGCTGACCAGCGGCTCGCCGCCTTTGCGGGCGCGAATATCCTGGGCATTCGGGGCTTTTTTGCGGGCGGTGGCGCTCATTGTCGCTCCTCCGGTTGTCATGTTGCAGCGCGGCATAACAGATCGTAGCGGGCTATAGAAACCCCGGTTGCGCGAACATTTCCTTGAATGACCTAAGGTTTAAAGGGAAGTTGGGTGCAGTACGGCCCAAAAAAACGCAGGTTTCCATTTTCAGTGGGGAGTAATTTACATGACAAAGCAGACATTTCGGTCCTTTGCCTCGGTGCTGGCGGTTAGCGCCAGCCTGTTTGGTACACAGGTTTTCGCCAAATCCGACATTACCATCGCGTTGCAACTAGAGCCGCCGCATCTGGACCCGACCAGTGCCGCAGCGCAGGCCATCGATTCGGTGGTTTACACCAATATCTTCGAAGGCCTGACCCGGTTTATGGGTGACGGATCGGTGGTACCCGGACTGGCTGAAAGTTGGGAAATCTCGGAAGATGGCAAGGTCTATACCTTCAAACTGCACGATGGGGTGACCTTCCACGACGGCAGCACGATGGATGCCGAGGACGTCAAGTTCAGCCTGGACCGCGCCCGATCCGAGGATAGCGCAAATGCGCAAAAAGCCCTGTTTGCCGGGATTGAAAACATCGAGGTGGTCGACCCGCTGACCGTCAAGGTGACCCTGTCCGAGCCGAACGGGAACTTCCTGTTCAACCTGGCCTGGGGTGATGCGGTTATTGTCGCGCCCGAAAGCATCGAGGGCATCAAGACCAACCCCGTCGGAACCGGCGCTTTTACCTTTGGTGAATGGGTGCAGGGCGACAGTATCACTCTGAATCGCAACCCGGACTATTGGGGCAATCAGCCTGAATTAGAGACGGCTACGTTCAAATTTATCTCGGACCCGACAGCGGCATTTGCGGCTATGATGGCCGAGGATATCGACGTGTTCGACAACTTCCCTGCGCCAGAAAACCTGCCGCAATTTGAAGCTGATCCACGCTTTCAGGTGCTTGTCGGCTCGACCGAAGGGGAAACCATTCTGTCCACCAATAACAAGATGCCACCCTTCGATGATATCCAAGTGCGTCAGGCATTGGCCCACGCGATTGACCGTCAGGCGATCATCGATGGAGCAATGTTTGGCTATGGCACGCCCATCGGCACCCATTTCGCGCCGCACAACCCGGCTTATGTCGATTTGACCGGGAACTCGGCCTACGACCCCAAGAAGGCCGCCAAGATGTTGGCCGATGCTGGGTATGCGGAAGGGTTTGAAACGACTCTGCACTTGCCGCCGCCCTCGTATGCCCGACGCGGGGGTGAGATTGTGGCCGCCCAACTGGCCGAGGTCGGGATCACGGCCAATATCATCAATGTTGAATGGGCCCAATGGTTGGAATCGGTGTTCAAGGGCAAGGACTTTGGCCTGACCATCGTCAGTCATACCGAGCCTATGGATATCGGGATCTATGCGCGTCCTGACTATTACTTCCAGTATGACAGCACCGATTTCCAGGCGCTGATGGACACGTTGAATTCGACGACGGACCCCGAAGAACGCACCCGTCTGATGGGTGAGGCGCAGCGCCTGATCTCAAGCGATTTCGTCAACGGGTACCTGTTCCAGCTGGCCAAGCTGGGTGTCGCCAAGGCGGGCGTGCAGGGCCTGTGGGAAAACGCGCCCACGGCCGCAATCGATCTGACGCAAATCAGCTGGTCCGAGTAACTCAAGGCAGGGGCCTCTGGTTCATGGCCCCTGCATTTTAGTGTTTTGAGTGAGCCAAGGATGATTTTGTTTCGTGCCCTGTTTCTGGTTTTTGTGACCGTTGCCCTTGCGGCAACGTCAGTGGAACCGGTTGGGGCGCAGAACATGCTGGACAGTCGGTTGGATACGCCCATCGGGACGCCCGAGAACCCGCTGGATGTTGGTATCGGTATTCGAATCGATCAGATCACCAGCGTTGACCAGAAGGCCGAAAACTACGGTGCTGTGGTTGTGCTGCGTGTTGAGTGGACCGACCCGGCGCTGGCTTTTGACCGGCAAGAGCTGGGGCGCGATATCCGGGTTTTCAACCCCCCGGCACTTGCCGATCATGCCGCTGAGATCGGGACGGTGGTGCCTGCATTTGTCATTCACAACCAACAATCCAACAAGTGGATTCACGAATCCGCGGCCTCTCTGCGATATGACGGGCGGGTGCTGTATGTCGAGAAATCCTCGCTGACATTGCAGGCCCCACATTTCGATTTTCGGAAATACCCTTTCGACACGCAGGAGTTCCATTTCGAGGTCGTTTCGATCTTTCCATCCCAATATGTGTCCTATCATCCGATGAACGAATTCTCGGGTCTTGGTGACCTGCTGGGCGAAGAAGAGTGGATTCTGGACAATGCGCGACTTGAAACCTCTCAGGTCACGGGCCTTTCCGGTCAGGACAGCGATCAGGTTGCGCTGATTTTTGAAGGCCACCGACATCTGACCTACTATGTCATTCGGGTGTTTCTGCCGATGCTGGTGCTGATCTCGGTTGGCTGGGCACTGTTCTTTCTGGATGAATACCGCAAACGGATCGAAATTGCCGGCGGAAACTTGCTAGTATTTGTGGCTTTCAACTGGGCGATTTCTGCTGATCTGCCAAAGCTGGGATACCTGACATTTCTGGATTTCGTTCTGCAATGCATGTTCCTGATGACCGGGGCATTGATTGTGTTCAATGTCGCCTTGCGCAGGCTCAAAGTCTCGGGTCGCGAATCCGGGGCGCGCAAGCTGGATAATTACGCCATCAAGTGGATTTACCCGCTGGGTTACGCCGCAATCGTTGGCTATGCCGTTTTTGCCTATCTTCTGGTTCCATAGGTGCTGGACCCGCAGGGCACGCACCCCTAACGTGACCTAGATGCTTCGTTACGCCCTCAAACGACTGATATCGCTGGTGATCAGCCTCGCCGTCGCCTCTGTGGTCATATTTGCCGTGATTGAGGTGGCGCCCGGCGATCCGGCGTCATTCATGCTGGGCGTTAATGCGCAAGAAGATACGCTTGCCGCCCTACGGGCCGAATTGGGTTTGGACGTTTCCAAGCTGCAGCGGTATTTCAATTGGGTTGGCGGGATGATGGTGGGGGATTTCGGAACCTCTTACACCTATCGCACGCCCGTGTCGCAGATGATCGCGGATCGGCTGTGGGTCTCGCTGCCACTGGCGCTGTATGCGCTGACCCTGTCCACCGCGATTGCGTTTCCGGTTGGCATCTACGCCGCCGCGCGCCGGGGCAAACCGGGCGATCTGACGGTAATGGGGGCAACGCAACTTGGCATTGCAGTGCCGAATTTCTGGTTCGCCATGATGTTGGTGCTGATCTTCGCCATCAATCTGCGCTGGTTCAATGCCGGAGGGTTCGCAGGCTGGGATAAGGGGCTTTGGGCAGGGCTACATTCCCTGACACTGCCGGCCATCGCGCTGGCCTGGCCGCAGGCGGCCATTCTGGCGCGGGTCATGCGGTCGTCGCTGTTGGATATTCTGGGTGAGGATTTCATGCGTACCGCACGTGCCAAGGGGTTGTCGCGGCGTCAGGCCCTGTGGCGGCACGGGGTGCGCAACGCGCTGATCCCGGTTCTGACCATCATCGGGCTACAGTTTTCCTTCCTGCTAGCCGGTTCAATCATCATCGAACAGGTGTTCTACCTGCCGGGTCTTGGGCGATTGGTGTTTCAGGCAATCTCGGCCCGCGATCTGATCGTTGTGGAATCCGTGGTGATGCTGCTGGTCTTTGCCGTCATCACCGTGAACTTTCTTGTCGATCTGGCCTATGCCGCCGTTGATCCAAGGTTAAGGAGCCGGACATGAGCCGGAGCCTGATCCTTGGGGCTAGTCTGTCCTCGCTGGTGCTGTTGGCGGCGGCGATTTCCTTTGTCTGGACGCCCTATGACTACGCCGCGCTGAACATCCCCGGCAAACTGCAGCCCCCCAACGCGCAACACTGGTTTGGTACAGATCATTTCGGACGCGACATGTTCTCGATGATCATGGTTGGTGCGCGCACGTCGATTGCGGTGGCCCTGGTGGCGGTGGGCATCGGCATGGCGCTGGGCGTGCCTTTGGGCCTGACAGCGGCTGCGCGCAAAGGGTCGTGGCTGGACGAGCTGATCATGCGCGGTAATGATCTGGTCTTTGCCTTCCCTTCGCTGGTCATTGCCATACTGATCACTGCCGTTTTCGGTGCTGGCGCGATAAATGCGATCATCGCCATTGGCATTTTCAATATCCCGGTTTTTGCACGCATCACTCGCGGCGCAGCGCTATCTCTGTGGGAGCGGGAATTCATCCTGGCCGCGCGCGTTTCGGGCAAAGGTGCGGCACGGATATCGGCCGAGCATATCCTGCCCAACGTCGCCAATCTTCTTATCGTTCAGGGCACCATCCAGTTCTCGTTGGGAATTCTGGCCGAGGCAGGTCTTTCCTATGTCGGTCTAGGCGCGCAACCGCCCACGCCAAGTTGGGGCCGGATGCTGGCTGATGCGCAAACTATGGTCAGTTTTGCCCCGCATTTGGCTCTGATTCCGGGTCTGGCGATCATTGTCACGGTACTGGGGTTGAACCTGCTGGGCGATGGGTTGCGCGATTGGCTGGATCCCCGGATCAGAGTGGCCCGCGCATGAGTTTGCTTGAGATCAAAAACCTGTCGCTGTCCATTCACGGCACGGACATCCTGAAACAGGTCAATCTGTCCATTGCGCCCGGTCAGATCGTGGCCGTGACCGGGGAAAGCGGGTCGGGTAAATCGATGACCGCGCTTGCGGTGATGCAGCTTTTGCCGGACGGGGCAAAGACAGCCGGTGCCATCCGGCTGAACGGCTCAGATATGCTGGGCCGCAACGAAAACGACATGTGTGCCTTGCGCGGTGCCGCGATCGGTATGGTGTTCCAAGAGCCGATGACCGCACTGAACCCAGTCAAAACCATCGGCGATCAGGTGATGGAGACCATCCTGATCCACAAGGCGATGCCGCCCAGACAGGCGCGTGACCGGGCGGAGGAAGTTCTGACCCGTGTTGGCCTGCCGCCGGATCGCTTCCCGCTGTCCCGCTTTCCGCACGAACTATCCGGGGGTCAGCGCCAGCGCGTCGTAATTGCGATGGCGATTGCCTTGCGTCCCAAGCTGTTGATCGCGGATGAGCCGACCACAGCGCTGGATGTGACAACGCAGGCGCAAATCCTGAAGCTTCTGAAAGGGCTTGTGTCGGAATACGACATGGGGCTGTTGATGATCACTCATGACCTTGCCGTGGTCGCGGATATGGCTGACCAAATCGTTGTCATGCGCCATGGCGAAATGGTCGAATCCGGAGCAACCGGCCACCTGCTGCAACACATGAAGCATCCATATACCCGTATGCTGTTCGAGGCTTCGGGGCATCAGGTATACCTGCCTGAACCCGCGCAATCCCGCCCTTTACTTGAAGTGACAAATGTCGTTCGCGACTATCGTCTGCCCCGCAAAGGGCTGTTTGAAAAACCCGGGCATCACAGGGCGGTGAACCAAGTCAGCTTTACGCTCAACTGCGGAGAACGTTTGGGCCTGGTCGGCGAGTCGGGGTGTGGAAAATCGACCCTAACAAAGGCAATATTGGGCCTGGAAGAAGTTCAGGGCGGTGATATTCGTCTGGACGGGCAGCCTGTCTTTTCGGGTCACAAACCCAACCTCGCCGTGCGGCGCAAGATGCAGGTGGTCTTTCAGGACCCCTATGGCAGCTTCAATCCACGTCACCGCGTGGCCCGGCTGATCACTGAACCATTCCATCTGCTCGATGCCCCTGTAACGGGGTCCGAGAGGCAGGACCGGATCGCTGAAATGTTGACAGCGGTGGGTCTCAGCCCGGATGACGCTGGTAAGTATATCCATGAATTCTCGGGCGGTCAGAGACAGCGCATCGCCATCGCCCGTGCCTTAATCATCCGGCCCGAACTGATCTTGTTTGACGAGGCCGTCTCGGCCCTTGATGTGTCGGTCCGGGCGCAGATCCTCGACCTGTTGGCCGAACTATGTGAGGCCTATGAACTGACTTATCTGTTCATTAGCCATGATCTGAGCGTCGTGCGCACCATCACTGACCGCGTTATGGTGATGCAGGCCGGAAAGATCGTAGAAGAGGGCGATACCGATAGTGTCTTCTCTGACCCACAACATCAATACACAAAAGACCTGATTAATGCCGCGCCAGTGCTGCCAGACATTGGTCGGGATGTGGCGTGAACTGCATATTAGAGCCAAAAACAGGAGTATCTCATGTCCAGCCCCCTTTGGTTTGATCCAAGCTTGTGTCTGATCGGCGGCAATTGGGTGCCGCCAGCCTCAGAACAAACATTGCCTTTGATCAATCCTTCTGACGGCTCAGAGATTTGCCAGATCGCAAGGGGTGGCGCGCATGATGTTGATGCTGCGGTCAGGGCGGCTCAGACTGCGATTGACGGGGATTGGGGACGAAAGACCGCACTGGAGCGGGGCCGTATCCTCACGCGTATTGGGAGGATTGTTTTGGAGCGTGTCGAGGACCTGGCCACGCTAGAGGCCATGGATGTCGGCAAGCCCCTGACGCAGGCACGGGCAGATGCGGTTGCGTTGGCACGGTATTGCGAATTCTATGGTGGCGCCGCGGACAAGGTCATGGGCGAGACCATCCCGTATCTGGATGGCTACACCGTCTATACTTTACGGGAACCGCACGGCGTGACGGGGCATATCGTGCCATGGAACTATCCGATGCAGATCATCGGGCGGTCGGTTGGGGCCGCACTGGCGATGGGCAATGCCTGCGTTCTGAAACCTGCGGAAGAAGCTTGCCTGACCGCGCTGGCCTTTGCGCATCTGGCGCAAGAGGCCGGTTTGCCCGCCGGTGCCCTGAACGTCGTACCCGGGTTGGGGGCCGAGGCGGGGGCGGCTTTGGCGGGCCATACGGGCGTGCACCATGTCTCGTTTACCGGGTCGGTTGCTACGGGGGCGACGGTGCAGCAGGCAGCGGGGCAAAACGTGGTTCCTGTGACGCTGGAGCTTGGGGGGAAGTCGCCTCAATTGGTGTTTGACGATGCCGATCTGGATGCAGCCCTGCCGTTTCTGGTCAACGCGGGGGTTCAGAATGCGGGGCAAACCTGCTCTGCCTCATCACGCATTCTGGTGCAGCGCGGGGTTTATGATCAGGTCAAGCAACGCATGGCAGCGGCCTATGCAGATTTGACCGTTGGCCCGGCGCAGGATGATCTGCGCGTTGGCCCGCTGATATCGGCTCGTCAAAAGGACATCGTTTCGGGTTTTCTTTCCAAGGGTGCAGACCTGACCGTCGCAGGGCAAGGGCGGATCGTAGACGGGGCGCGGTCCGAAGGCGCCTATGTTGTGCCGACCCTTTTTGCGGACGTTCCGCCGGATCACAGTCTGGCCAAGGATGAGATTTTCGGCCCTGTTCAGGTGCTTATCCCATTCGATTCAGAAGAAGACGCGGTGAAGATCGCCAACGACACCGATTACGGGCTGGTCGCAAGCATCTGGACCCGCGACGGCGCACGGCAGATGCGGCTGGCAAAGCAACTGCGCTCGGGTCAGGTGTTCATCAACAACTACGGCGCGGGTGGTGGCGTAGAGCTGCCCTTTGGTGGTGTCGGAAAATCCGGTCACGGCCGCGAGAAAGGGTTCGAGGCCTTGTATGGCTTTTCCCAGTTGAAAACGGTCGCGGCTTACCATGGTTAGAGCCTAAACAATCACCTCGATCGCTTCTTGCGCACCTACGCCGAACACTCGTTTGTAGCGTTCGATCTGGTCCTTTGGTCCCATTGCCTTTTCCGGGTTGTCCGACAGTTTCACGGTCGGCTGGCCATTGGCGGACACAGCCTTGCAGACCAGTGAGAACGGCGCCAATGCATCGTTTGGCACGAGCCCGCGAAAATCGTTGGTCAGCAAAGTGCCCCACCCGAACGAGACTTTGGTTCTGTGGGCGAATTGAGTGTGCAGTTCCCGAATTTTGTCGACATCCAGACCATCCGAGAAGATCACGCGCTTTTCCAGGGGGTCTTCTCTACGGGATTGCCACCACTTGATCGCGGTTTCCGCGCCTGTTGCGGGATCACCGCTGTCGATGCGAATGCCGGTCCATCCGGCCAGCCAGTCGGGGGCGCGATCCAGAAAGCCCTGCGTGCCATAGGTGTCGGGCAGAATGATGCGCAGATTGCCGTCATGTTCGTCGTGCCAGTCGCTCAGCACGTCATAGGGCGCCTGCGCCAGTTCGGCATCGTCTTTGGCAAGGGCACTGTAGACCATCGGCAGTTCGTGCGCGTTGGTGCCGATGGCCTCAACTTCGCGCCGCATGGCGATCAGACAGTTCGATGTACCGGTAAAGGACGATCCCAGACCCTCGATCATGGCCTGCACGCACCAGTCCTGCCAAAGAAAGCTGTGTCGACGTCGGGTTCCGAAGTCAGCGATCCCAAGTCCGTCAATATCCCGCAGCTTTTCGATCTTCTTCCAAACGCGGGTCATGGCCTGGGCATATAGCACCTGCAGCTCGAACCGCCGCATGTTGTTCAGCACTGCGCGCGAGCGCAGCTCCATCAGAACCGCAAGAGCCGGGATTTCCCACAGCATAACCTCGTGCCATTTACCCTCAAAGGTCAGCTCGTACTGATCGCCCTTCCGTTCCAGGTGATAGGGCGGCAGGCGCATGTTTTCGAACCATTCCATGAAATCCGAACGGAACATCTGACGTTTGCCATAGAACGTATTGCCCCGCAGCCACGTGCTTTCGCCCCGGCTCAGGCTAAGCGACCGGATATGATCCAATTGCTCGCGCAGCTCGCCTTCATCGATAAGTTTGGCCAAAGGGATGTGATTCGACCGGTTGATCAGGGAAAAAGCCACATCCGTTTGGGGCTTATTTCGAAACACTGACTGGCACATCAGCAGTTTGTAGAAATCCGTGTCGATCAAAGACCGTACAATCGGGTCAATCTTCCATTTATGATTGTACACGCGTGTCGCAATATCGACCATGGGGAACTCCTGCGATTTCCGTTGTTAGATCAATCGGTGCGTGGAATGGCAAGAGTCGCTAGAATGATAACAATGACAAGGTCAGGTCACATTGCGAGCATATTGTGTGATCTTTTCACAGTTTAGTGAAAAGAGAGGGATGGTTGAACGAGGTTAATTTGGTGAATGGTTCTCGAGTACGATTTTGACATCGTTGTTAACGAAGAATTGGAAGATGACGCCGGTTCAGAGCGATTGGACATTTCCGTCGCGCGTGCCCGATTCCGTCATGTGAAAACGGCTGGCGCGCTCAGGGCTGCTTCACCGAAGATTCGCAAGATTTTTCAGGAAGCTGGGTTCGATCTGGATTCGACCGACAGCAACATGACGCATGGCTTCTACCCCCCGCGGGATGGAACCGAGCGCGAGCGGATTTTGCGCGCGTTGTTCACCAATATCCGCGAACTGGGGATCAGCGGCGAGTATTGCGGTGAGTTCGATTTTCACCGCTTCATCGATGACCTGAAAAAGGCGAAACCACGTGCGGGCATGCAACGTCATGTGCCTGACTGGACACCAAAACCCAGAAAGGCGACACCAGCCAAACCCGAGCGGCGTACCGTCCCAGGGCGTATCGGCTTTGCGTTGGGGCTGGCGGTGATCCTGTTTGCGGTACTCAGATATCTTGCCGAAACAGGCAGCGCTCCTTAATCCAGTGTAACGCCTGCGGCGCGCATCGCGGCCATGGCGGCTGCCAATGATCCATCCATATCAATCGCCCGACATGCGTCCATTCGGACCGTGACATCAAAACCCAACCGGGCGGCGTCGACGGCCGAAAAATGAACACAGAAATCTGTGGCCAGCCCAACCATGGTCAGTTTGGTGATGCCACGTGATTTCAAATACCCATCCAAACCTGTCGGCGTCTTCTGATCGTTTTCGAAAAACGCGGAATAACTATCGATGCCGCGCCGAAAGCCTTTGCGAATGACAAGATCAGCATGGGTATTCAAGTCCGGGTGGAATTCCGCACCGTCGGTGCCCTGCACACAATGATCCGGCCACAAGACCTGCGGCCCATAATGCATTTCGGTCATGTCCAAGGGGGCTTTACCGTCGTGCTCGCTGGCAAAGGACGAATGTCCCGCCGGGTGCCAATCCTGCGTCAGGATCACGGCGTCGAACTCTGCCATCATAGCGTTGATGGGGTCCACGATCTCGTGACCTCCGGGCACCGCCAGCGCACCACCGGGGCAGAAATCGTTCTGAACGTCGATTACAATCAGGGCATGGGCCATCGGGAATCTCCTCGCATTGTTCTATCGGTAGGGGGCAGGGCGGGGGGCGTCAATCCGGTCCCTTGCGACTCTTGTCCAGCAGGTTTAGACCGCGCGCATGTATACGATCGCTGCTCTCTATCACTTCACCCGTTTTTCGGATCACGTGTCCCTGCGCGACCCGCTGCTGGACCTATGCCGCGCGCAATCAGTCAAGGGCACCTTGTTGCTGGCTGCCGAGGGGATCAACGGAACCATCGCCGGCCCGCGTAGTGGGATCGATGCGGTGCTGGCCCACATCAAGGCTTTGCCCGGATGTGCGGATCTAGAGTGGAAAGAGGCCACATCTGACCGCCCGCCCTTTGGCAAAATGAAGGTGCGCCTGAAAAAAGAGATCGTGACCATGGGCCAGCCGGACGTCGATCCGCGTGCCCGCGTCGGCAATTATGTCGAGCCCGAGGACTGGAACGATCTCATTCGGTCTGACGATGTGGTCGTGATCGACACACGCAACGACTACGAGGTGGCGATTGGTACATTTGAGGGCGCAGTAGACCCTGAAACAGCCAGTTTCCGTGATTTTCCGGCCTGGTGGGAGGAAAACAAAGACCGCTTTCACAACAAGCGGGTTGCCATGTTCTGCACCGGCGGCATCCGTTGTGAGAAATCCACCAACTACCTGTTGGGGCAGGGCGTTGAGGATGTGTATCACCTGAAAGGCGGCATTCTGCGGTATCTCGAAGAGATGCCCGCTGAGGACAGTAGTTGGCAGGGTGAGTGCTTTGTCTTCGACAATCGTGTCTCGGTCGGACATGGGCTGGTCGAAGGGCCGCACAACCTGTGCCATGGCTGTCGCCGCCCGATCCTGCCCGAGGATATGAAGCGCCCGGAATACGAGCACGGCGTGTCCTGCCATCGGTGCATTAACGAGACATCAGAAGCGGACAAAACGCGGTTCCGCGAACGCCAGAAACAGATCCTGCTGTCACGTCAGCGCGGGCAAGAACACCTTGGCATTGAATGATGGGTGAATGATTAAGGTTGCGGGTACAGGCCGGAACCCTGATGATCGCGGAAAAACCTAGGCCATCGGAGGTTTTATGCACCGTGAACCTACAACCCTGGAAGAGTGGAAATCGACGCTTATCGCAGCGGTCGGACTGGTTATTGCCAGTTTTTTCGCGTGGTATGGTCTGTCGCGCCTGAGTGAGGCGGCCGCAGGGGAAACCATTGGTACTATTGTGTCGGTCTGCCTGGTGGTTTGGGTCGCATCGCAATCTTGGTACTACATGACACAGGTGAAGCTGCCGCATCGACGCTTGTTTCTGATGGGTGTGTCATTCATTCAGGTCGTGCCGTTCTTGTTCGCGGCGGCGTATGGCGCATTCGGCTACGCCGACAATTGCGTTGTCGGTGCAGATGCCCCAGCCGATTTCCTGTATTTTTCATACGTCACCTTCACCACTGTGGGATATGGCGACATGATCCCAACAGGCTTGTGTCGCGGACTGGCCGTCGCTGAGGCTGTTACCGGCTACATCCTCTTGGGTATGTTTGTTGCTGCTACGGTTGCGCTATATACCCGCCACCATAAACATTAGACGGCCATTATTTGTTCTGATCAATCCAGCGGGACATCATCTGTTTATCGCGGAAACACTCGGACGGGATAGGCCTGCGCTTGCTGCGGGAAATGCGTTCGGCAAATGCAACCTGTTTCCCGGTTGGATAGTTCGCGAAGGGCGAAGGGTCGATTGGTTTGTGCGCCGATATCCAGGCCGACATCGACCTGCGGTCCTGCTGTGCCTCGACTGGGATTTCCAAGGCTGACTGCTGGGCAATTGCTCGGGCATATCGCATTTGTTGGTCGGTGACAGGCAACAAATGATAATCGTTCGACGGGCCATTCAGGGCCAGGTTTCTGCCGTGGTAAGACATCGGATTGTTCCTCTGACTATGTAGAACATAAATGGAACATTAAGCTTTTTATTCAAGAGGTCGCCGATTCACATCAGCGGGAGTCCGCCGTGAACTGCTTTTATTGACTGGTCAATCAATAAAATATAAACGCGAAAGAAAGAACTTCTGAGAAGGAAATCGGCATGAAGTTTCAGCCCAAAGCGAGCCATTTCATCAACGGCGCATATGTCGAAGATACCAACGGCACCTCTATCGACGTGATCTACCCGGCCACCGGTGAAATCATCGCCCGGCTGCACTCTGCCACGCCGGATATTGTAGATCAGGCTCTAACAAGCGCCAAAACCGCTCAGGCAGAGTGGGCGGCAATGTCCGGGACCGAGCGTGGGCGCATCCTGAGACGGGCATCTGACATCATGCGCGACCGCAATCGCGCGCTTTCGATCCTCGAAACCCACGACACCGGTAAACCCTTGCAGGAAACACTGGTGGCAGACGCCACATCGGGTGCGGATGCGCTGGAGTACTTCGGGGGGCTGGCTGCGTCATTGACGGGTGAACATATCCCGCTGGGCGGCGGAGACTTTGTCTACACCATCCGCGAGGCGCTGGGCGTTTGCGTCGGTATCGGCGCATGGAACTACCCGACCCAGATCGCATGCTGGAAAGGCGCCCCTGCGCTGGCCTGCGGCAACACGATGGTCTTCAAACCGTCCGAGACCACGCCCCTGTCGGCGTTGCAGGTTGCCGAGATCCTGATCGAGGCGGGCGCGCCCAAGGGCGTCTATAACGTGGTTCAGGGCTATGGCGATGTTGGCGCATCGCTTGTGACCGATCCGCGCGTGGCCAAGGTTTCGCTGACTGGCTCCGTTCCGACCGGCCGCAAGGTCTATGCCGCGGCCGCCGACGGCATGAAGCATGTGACGATGGAACTGGGCGGCAAGTCCCCGATGATCGTGTTCGACGACGCCGATATCGAAAACGCTGTTTCGGGTGCGATCCTGGGCAACTTCTATTCCTCGGGTCAGGTCTGTTCGAACGGCACTCGTGTCTTTGTGCAGAAAGGCGTCAAAGAGGCATTCCTCAAGCGCCTCTCTGAACGTCTGGCCACTGCGAAAATCGGTGATCCGCTGGATGAGGGCGTCAACTTTGGCCCCATGGTCAGCGAAAACCAGATGAACATCGCGCTGAGCTATGTCGAAAAGGGCAAGGCCGAAGGTGCACGTCTGGTATTTGGCGGTGAGCGGATCGACGGTGACGGCTTCTACATGCAGCCCACTGTGTTTGCGGATGTGACGGACGATATGGCCATCGCGCGCGAAGAAATCTTTGGCCCGGTCATGTCTGTGCTGAATTTTGATACCGAAGAAGAGGTGATGGCCCGCGCCAATGATACCGAATTCGGCCTAGCCGCCGGTGTGTTCACCAACGACCTGACCCGCGCGCACCGCATCGTGGCCGGGTTCGAGGCGGGCACCTGCTATATCAATACCTATAATTTGGCTCCGGTCGAGGCGCCGTTTGGCGGGTCTAAAATGTCGGGCGTTGGGCGCGAGAACTCGAAACTGGCGATCAACCACTTCAGCGAGATGAAGACGGTCTATGTTTCGATGAACGACGTCGAAGCGCCTTACTAATCAAAACCGGCCATTCAAGCTCTGTTCCCGACATTTCGCGTCGGGAACAGAGCATAAGCCACATAAGACATGTGGCTGACTTCCTCCAAAGGGTGCCGTTTTCGGTTCCGTCGGTGGGAGATCAAGTTCATGAAAACGCATGCACAGGCCGTAGTCATCGGCGGAGGATTGGCTGGCTGTTCAATCCTGTACCATTTGGCCAAGCTAGGTTGGCGGGACGTTGTCCTGCTTGAACGGGATGAACTGACCAGCGGATCAACCTGGCACGCGGCGGCCAATATCCACGGGTTGCATGACAACAACAACATCACCCGCATCCAGCATTACACTATGAACCTGTATAAAGAGCTGGAGCAGGAAACGGGCCAGAGCTGCGGAGTGTTCCAGCCCGGTTCCCTCTATCTGGCCCAGACTGAAAACCGCGAACACCAGTTGCGTTTGCAAGAGGCCAAGGCTCGGTTCTATGGCCTGAATTTCTACGAGGTCAGCCGCGAACAGGCGATGGAACTTCACCCGCTGGCGCGGTTCGACGATATCCGCTGCATTATGTTTGAACCCGAAGGCGGCAACGTGGATCCCTCAGGCGTGCCGCACGCATATGCCGCAGGTGCGCGGGCAATGGGCGCAACGATTGAGCGCTTTTGCCCTGTGTTAGGCACTAATCAGCAGCCAGATGGGTCGTGGATCGTGCGTACCGAAAAGGGCGACATCCATACGCAATGGGTTGTCAATGCAGCAGGTCTTTGGGGTCGCGAAGTTGCGGCGCTGGCCGGTCTGACCCTGCCGCTGCAACCGACCGAACACCAATATTTCGTAACCGATTCCATTGATGAGGTTGCCAACCTGGGTCGCCGTTTACCGTCGATTGCCGATCGGGACGGCGAGTACTACTTCCGACAGGAAGGCAACGGCCTGCTGATCGGGGCCTATGAAAAGGACATGAAGTTCTGGGCCGAAGAGGGCACGCCGCTGGACTTCGCC
The DNA here is from genome assembly GCF_003318255.1 of Ruegeria sp. A3M17. GTDB lineage: Bacteria > Pseudomonadota > Alphaproteobacteria > Rhodobacterales > Rhodobacteraceae > Ruegeria. The sequence continues at coordinate 155,288 of NZ_QOCF01000028.1, read as the reverse complement.
CATGATCTGTTCCCCGACGATCTGGACCGGATCATGGAGAACGTGATCCGCGCAACCGAACGTGTGCCCGCGGCGGCGACGGCTGGCGTGAAACGGGTAATCAACGGGCCTATGATCTGGTCCCCGGACAGTTCCGCCCTTTGGGGTCCGGTGCCCGAATTGAAGAACTATTTCCTCTGTGGGGGCCTGATCCCCGGTTTCTCGCAATCGGGCGGGCTGGGGTTGCTGGCGGCGCAGTGGATGATCGAGGGTGAGCCTCAATACGACATGTTCGCCTGGGATCTGGCCCGATATGGCGACTGGGCGGACAAGAAATTCACCAAGGCGCGGGTCGAGGATCAGTATACCCACCGTTTTGCCATCCATTTCCCGAACGAGGAACGCAGCGCCGGCCGCCCGGCCCGCGTGCGCCCGGCATATGAGATGCAAAAGGACATGGGCTGCGTCTTTGGTCTGAACTGCGGCTGGGAACACCCGCTTTGGTTTGCGGATCAACCCGGCACCACCGAGACAAACGGGTTCACCCGCCAGAACTGGTGGGATCCGGTTGGGCGCGAGGTCAGAATGCTGCGCGAAAACGTTGGCGTGATCGACATCTCAAACTTTGCCAACTACGTGATTGACGGCCCGGACGCTTATGACTGGCTGGACCGTTTGGTCGCGAATAGGGTGCCGACCGAAATCGGGCGGTCCTGTCTGACCCCGCTAATCTCGGTCCGGGGCGGCGTTGCCGGGGATTTCACCATCACCAAAGTGGCAGATGAAGAATTCATGATGATCGGCTCGGGCATGGCCGAGCGTTATCATCAGCGGTTCTTCAACATGGTCGACCTGCCCGAAGGCACAACATTCGAAGTGGCCACGGATCGCATCGCGGGTTTCAATGTAGCGGGTCCCAAGTCGCGTGACCTGTTGCAACGACTGACAAATGCCGACCTGTCAAACGAAGCGTTCCGTTTTATGCGCTCACAAACGATCGAGGTGGCGGGCGTCACCTGCCTTGCCATCCGCGTCAGCTTTACCGGAGATCTGGGGTGGGAGTTGCACTGCGCAGAAGAAGATCAGATCAGGCTCTATTCAGGGCTTCTTGAGGCTGCGAAGGAGTGCGACGGTGGTCCGGTGGGCGGCCGCGCGCTGGGCTCACTGCGGATCGAGAAGGGCTATGGCTCTTGGGGCCGCGAGTATTCTCAGGAATACTGGCCGCAGGAAGTCGGGCTGGCAGGTCTGATCAAGCTGGACAAGGACTTCCTGCACAAAGACGCCTATGTGCAGGTTAAGGACAACGCCGCACGCGAGGTTCTGTCAATTTTTGAGGTCGAGGTGACGGATGCCGACGCGTCCGGTGGCGAACCTATCTTTACACCAGATGGCGCACCGGTCGGACGTGTGACCTCAGGCGCCTATGGCTATTCAGTCGGCAAGTCCCTGGCCATCGGCTATGCAGATCCGACAGTCGTACAGCCGGGGGATACTGTGGACATATTCATCCTCGGCAAACCGCATAAAGCCAGAGTTTTGGCCGAACCGCCCTTTGATCCGTCGGGTCTCCGGCTGCGCGATGTCCAACCCAAGGTGATGGAGGCAGCCAAATGACCGGCACTCTTGATCGGGTCACGGATTTTGCCCTGAACCTTTCAGCGCAGGAGATGCCCGACAGCGCGAAAGAAGCCGCCGCCCTGATGATGCTGGACACAATGGGCATCCTGATCGCCTCCGGCCCGATGGAGGCCGGCGTGATCGCCCGCGATACTGCCGCGCTGCTCTATGCAAGCAATGATGCGGCATTCAGCGTTCCGATGATGTTTGACGGCCGCCCCGTCAGCATGGCGGGCGCTGCCTACGCAGCAGCCACACAAACCGACAATTTGGACGGGCATGACGGCTACAACCCGACCAAAGGGCATATCGGTGTCGTCGTCCTGCCCGCGTTGGTTTCACTTGGGGTGCATTGCCCTGATTTCTCAGGTCCCGAAGCCCTGGCTGCCGTTGTCACGGGATACGAAATCGCAGGACGTGCGGGTTTGTCGCTGCACGCATCGGTCAGCGATTATCACACGTCCGGCGCGTGGAACGCACTGGGTGTGGTGGCCATGGCCGCGCGCATGCGTGGGCACTCGCCCAGTCAGTTTCGACAAGCGTTGGGAATCGCGGAATACCACGGCCCTCGAAGTCAGATGATGCGCGAGATTGCAAATCCGACGATGCTGCATGACGGATCGGGTTGGGGCGCGATGGTTGGCGTATCATCTGCGATCCTGGCTGAACGTGGTTTCACGGGTGCCCCGGCCATCACAATCGAAGATGCCGATGTCGCGTTGTTCTGGGATGACTTGGGTCAGTTCTGGCAGGTCGAACATCAGTATGTGAAACCCTATCCGATATGTCGCTGGGCCCATGCGGCCATTGACGGCGTTCGGGCAGTAATGATGGAGAATGACCTAGCCTACGACCAGATCCGATCCATCCATATCAACAGTTTTCAAGAAGCGGCCTGCTTGTACGCAGGGATGCCTGATACCACGTCTCAGGCCCAATATTCTCTGCCTTTTGCTGTGGCGGTTCAGGCGATCCATGGTCGGATCGGGGTCGAGTATATCTCGGGTGTGGGTCTGTCTGATCCAGTGGTGGCAGAGTTGGTGCCGCGAATTCACGTTCTGGAAGATACGCGCCACAGTGCACGCTTCCCACAGGGGCGGTGGGCCGATGTCACCTTGAAATCGACCGATGGGCGTGTGTTCGAATCCGGCGACATTCACGCGCGCGGAGGGCCCGAGGCACCACTCAGCAAGGACGACGTGATCGCCAAGTATACCGAATTTGCCGCACCAGTCGTCGGTTCAGACCGCGCGGACGCGATCCGCGCAGCCATATTGGGTTGGGTCGAGCCCACATCCAGATTGGCGGACCTGATGCCGTTGGTCTTTGATCCGTAAAAGCGGCCGGTGCGGACTGCAGGCCGACGCTCAGCGGGCACCTAATGAAAGATCAACCATGAATGCAGGTGACGCCGACGTGATCCGCTATTGGTCCACCTTCGCAAGCAACTCCAGAATGTACTGGCGTGTTTTCGCGCTGTCATCCAACAAGCCTTTCGCGTCAGCTAAGGGTTTGTCCTGCATCCGTGTTGGCGGCACGGACAGGAGCCGCGTTTTTTGCTGAACTGCGAGGAACTTTGTGTCGCGTTCGTGCTCTACTGTTTCCGGATGATCGGCCAACCAAAAGAACCGATCGGCTTTTTCATCCCCTCCCACAGCACGCAAAAGCTGACCAGCTGCCACGTAATCATCCGTCATCTGCAATGCTTGCCCTCGCAATAGCTGGGCCGCGTCTGATGGATCGTCGGCCAGCTCCAACATCGCTTGATGAGGTCGGCGTTGCAGTAAGGCAGCGCGCGCGCGTAACCGTGCCCTTTCTGCGCGCCGGGCCTTGTCCTGTGGCCGACTGGCCAGTTCCAGCGCCGCGTCCGCAAAACCAAGGGTGACCAAACGCTCGGCCATCGCCAAGCTTGTGTCTGTGAATAGCGCCAGTTTCTGCTCGGGCGTCAGGGTCATGACCCGTCTTAGAAATGTCGCGTCGCCGGCGCGTTCGGTCAGGATCTGGGCGACGCGGTTCAACGTTTCGGCGGCAATGGCCTGTGTATCTTGGGCGCTCAGAAGATCCATCGCCTTGTCGAATTCGTGGCTTAGGCTCAAAGCGACGACCTGTGTTTGCATCATGCGCGGCCCGATTTCAGAACGGCGAAACTCCGTGACGTAAGAGGCCGCAAGATCAAGCTCTTGCGGAGATATTGCCCCACGTTCCAACCATCGCTTGTCGACCAGTCGCGCAAGCGCAAGCGGTGCCTCCAACTCTGCACCCGACGCGGCGATGACCTCGTTCAACAATGCTTCTGACTTCGGGCCGTCGCCTTCGGCAACCGCGACTTTAGCCTTGGCTTGGGACGTATCGGCGCTGTCCTCAGTCGCAACGCGGTCGACTGCGCGCAACACGCGCCTTGCTGGTTCAAGTTTCCCGGCATCTGTCAGAATTTCCGCCAATGTCGGCCCAACGTGACGGCGCAGATGGTCGGGCAAGCGCGCAAATGACTGTTCGATCGATTGCAACCGGGCCTCTTCCTGCAGCTCTGCTTCGATCAAAAGAGCCCAAAGCGCGGCGTCGCTTTCACACCGCTGAAGACTGGTAAATGGGTTCGGATGGGACGGCTGTGCGCCATCAAGATACCGGGCTATGGCGGCAACCCGATCTGTGTCCGGCGCATGCCGCCCAAGCAATTCAAGCGTCCGAATAGCCTCTGCGCCGAACCCGGAATAGGCGTACAGCTGCGCCAGCTTCAGCGTTTCTTCTTCGTCGAGATGATCAAATTCTTTGAACAAGGCGGCGCGCAACGAAGCCACCTGTTCCGGAAAGGGAGTTGCCCCAGACCAACGGTCAAACCCAAGCTCAGCGCTTGAGATGCAGCGTGGGCGTTGTTCAAGCTGCGGCAAGGATGGCCCTAAAAGTTCATTCAAGCCGTCCAGAACGGATGTCACATGAATATTCGCATTAAGGTCTGAGGGACTAAAGGGATCGTTCTTGGGGGCCGACGGCCTTGGTCCGACCGGAGAAAGCCTCAAATCAACGACTTCCCGGTCAGAACCGCGCAGCAGCAGGGTAGAGAGCTGTTCTTCAAAGCGCTGTGCGTTCAGGCTTAGCAGCGGCAATTCGAGACTCTGCAGATTTTGCGTGACCAACGGGTCTTTCTCTTTGGGCGCTTTGGGCAAAACAGGCGACGGTATATCAGCGCTGATTGGGGGCAGCGCGGAGCCAGGTGCAATATCCACCACGATCATCGTGCCCTTGAACAGAAAGGCATTGGCAACACAGTCGCAGCCAAATTGCATATCAAGTGTCGCGCCCGGTTCGGACTGAGAGATCGCGGCCAAACGGTTTTGCGTTAGACGCCGGAACACGGCTGCTGTGTCGAAGTTTACCTTTTCCAGTTCGATTTTCAGACGCGCACCATTTTTCTTGTGCGACAGCACCCATTTAGTGCCAGTTGGAATCTGGGCGACCAGCCGCGTATACCCGTCATGTTCGCCCGAGCGCACCTGCACATCCTGCGCCTGTACCTGCGTTGTCGCTGCGGCAAGTGCCAAAGCAAGAAAAACTATCCGGATCATGCCGCTGCCTGTTTGAGTTCCTTCAGCGCATCTTCCAGCTCCGAGAACCCGGGGCGGTTATGCGTCGGCGTGTTCTGGCGGCCAACTTCAATGCACATGGCTGCGTTGTGGTTGTGCATATTGGCGACCAGAACCTCTTTGATCAGCTGATAAAAATGGTTGTCCTCTTCGACCACCGTTTTCAGCTTGCCAGCGAACGGGCCCACCAGACCATAGGCTAGAAACACGCCCAGGAATGTCCCGACCAAAGCGCCACCGATCAGTTTGCCCAGTACTTCGGGCGGCTGGTCGATGGACCCCATCGTCTTGATTACGCCCAAAACGGCGGCCACGATCCCAAGTGCGGGCAAACCATCGGCGACGGTTTGCAGCGCGTGGCTGGAATGCATGGCGTGGTGAAAATTGGTCTCCATCCGTTTTTCCAGCACTTCTTCAACTTGATGTGGATCGTCGTAATTCATCGACGCGGATCGCATGGTGTCGCAGATCAGATCGACAGCTTCCTTGTCCTTTTGAATCTTCGGATAGGCCGAGAATAGGGTCGAGTTCTCGGGGTCTTCGATATGCTGTTCCACTTCGACCGGGTTGGCCTTGGCAATGCGGATCAGAGAAAACAAAAGGCACAGCAGATCACGGTAATCTTCGGGTTTCCATTTCGGACCCTTGAACACTTTACCCATGTCCTTGATCGTATGTTTGACAGCGCTCAAGTCGTTGCTGATCATGAATGCGCCAACGGCGGCGCCGCCGATCATCATCATCTCGAACGGGAGCGATTTCAAAATGATCGTCATCTTGCCACCGGCGGCAAGATAGCCACCAAACACCATGGCGAAAATGACGACGATTCCGATGATTCCGATCATGGGCGGTCTCCTGCAATGTCAGATGCGGGGGTAAAAAACATGTGCGCTACTCCTGCGGAGCCGCAGCATTGCGACCGGCCATGATCACACTGATCGTATAGGCGGATTCGGGGCTGAGACCGGCCAGAACACCTGCTGCTGCGTCAGGCGGCATCCGCGACAGAAAGCCAGCCGCAAAGCCGGGATCCATGGTTTCGAACAGGGCGGCTGCGTCCTTGGGCTTCATACTCTGATACACATCCGTCAGGCGCGTCAGATCGGTCTCGGCGGCTTTTTCGGCGAAGGCCAGTGTTTGTCGCAGCGACTCTTCTGCCTCCTGCAAGGCAGCCAAGCGCGTTTCAATCGCCTGATCCGCGATATCCAGCGCCTTTTCCTTGTCTTCCAAAGCGGCCTCTCGTTTCTTGAGCGCGTCTTCGCGGCGTAGCAATTCAGTCAACAATTCTTGCGCACCGGGCTGTTTGGGTTGGCTGTTCCTCGCCAGCGATGGGGCGGGATCGGATCCTTTAGCCAGCGCGGGGCCGGCCTCCAATCCTATTCTGATCGCGGCGGAACCGATCATAAGCATCGCGATCACTGCAAGAACGCCGCCCTTGGGGCGGTTTTCCACCCGCTTCCGCCTCATGTCGTGGCCTCGCTGCGGCTGTGGCGCAGGAACATCAACCCACCCGGACGTTTGACCTGCGTCTCGGCTGGCGCGTCTTCTTCAATGACGGGCACTGAGGTGGCTTGGGACCGTTCTTCGGAAGCAACCGGCTCAGGCTCTGGTGTAGGGGTCTCGGTCACCTCTTCATCGTCCGGCACTACGTCATGCATCGAGGCCATCATCAGCTCAAGCCGCTGCGCCACTGTTTCGGCGCGCTCGGTCAATTTCTTCAGCGCGACGCCAGATTGATCCGAGGCGTCGCGCGCTGAATCCAGCGACCGTTTCAACTCTTCCGCTTGCGATGACAGCACGCTCACGGCACCACCGACGCCTCTTTCAAGGTCGGTAAAGCGTTTCAACCGCCGGGACAGGACGAAACAATAAAGACCCGCACCCAAGGCACCTGCCACCAGCAAAATATCTGCAATCAGCTCCAACTTCGCCTCCTAGTTCAGTACGAATTCCATGACGAGAACGTCGCGCACACGGCCTTCACCGACGACGATTTCGATACGCCGCATCAGGTGTCCGCGGATGCGCATGAGCGCGAGCGAATCCTCAAGATCCGATACCTCGATCGCGCGCAGATATCCGTTCAGAACGTCCATGATTCGCGGTTTCATCTTTTCCACATCCGCCATGTACGGCGCATTCACCTCGAGCTGGGCATGAAACTTCAGATGTCGCGAATCGCTGGTGTTTACCGAGACGACGACTGGGGCAAGGTCAACGAATCCAACCTTTGGCAGAGCATTGGCAGGCTTGCTTTTCTCTGTTTCTTCGGCGTTTTGCACGACGGGTATTCCGCCCACCGACAACAAGCCTGAGGTGGTCAGGAAATACCCGCCCGCAGCACCGGCTATCGCCAGAATCGCGCCTAATATCATTCCCTTTTTCCCAGATTTTTCTGGGACTTCTGCCTGTTCTGCAGTCGCGTCGGTCATGACGTCCTCATTCCTACAATCTGCAATCGTCATAACCCGACAGGGACTAACCGATTGTTAAGGGCAATCGTCCAAACAAGGGATGCGTCGCACAGAATGTCGGCGAGTCGGAGGTGATCGTGCAGCAGATCGGAACTGTCTGGGCAAGTTTGGACAGGCGTAAACAAATCATTGTCGCGGGTGCTGTCGTGCTGGTGTTCCTGGGGATCCTTGCGATGTCGCGTCTGGTGACAACGCCGTCGATGACCCTGCTTTACGCCGGATTAGAAAGCGGCGCTGCGGGGGATATCGTCCGTTCATTGGATCAGCGTGGTGTGCAGTATGAGATTCGCGGCGGCTCCATCTATGTGCCGGGATCACAACGGGATGAGCTGCGCTTGACGCTGGCCAGCGAAGGTCTGCCGGCAACCGGAAACCAGGGCTACGAGCTGCTGGATTCACTCAGCGGGTTTGGCACAACGTCGCAGATGTTCGACGCCGCCTATTGGCGCGCCAAAGAAGGAGAGTTGGCCAGAACCATCGTCGGCAGCCCCCATATCAGCCAGGCGCGAGTGCATATTGCCAATGGATCAGCCAATCCGTTCCAGCGCAGTGTTGCACCAACCGCGTCGGTCTATCTGGTCGCGTCGGGCACGGACATCACGTCGGATCAGGCAAAGGCGATCCGTTTCCTGGTGTCGTCCGCAGTCAGCGGATTGGCGCCCGAGAACGTCACCGTCATCGATTCGAATGGCGCAGTGATCGGGGCACAGGACAACCCGGTGTCCGCAGATACCGCTGGCGATAAATCGCGCCAGCTGCGCGAGCGGGTTCTGCGTCTGGTCGAGGCCAGAGTCGGAGCTGGAAATGCTGTCGTCGAGGTGAGTGTCGATACGGTTACCAAGACAGAATCAATCCGCGAACGGCGTTTCGATCCCAATGGCCGCGTGGCAATCAGCACCGATGTCGAAGAGCGTTCGGACAGTGCCCGCAACCAATCCGGGGATGTGACGGTTGCGTCAAACCTGCCCGATGGCGATGGCGCGGGCGGAGACGAATCCAATTCGAACGCAACCCAGACCCGAGAGCGGGTCAACTACGAGGTTTCCGAAACCGAGCTTGAGGTTCACAACGGTCCCGGCGCGATCAAGCGACTGACGGTGGCTGTTCTGGTAAACGGAACGCGATCCGTGGACGCAAACGGCAGTGAAACATTCACGCCGATGCCGCAGACCGAGATGGATGCACTGCAAGAGCTTGTGGCCTCGGCAGTGGGCTACGATGCCGAGCGGGGCGACGTTATTACGCGGAAATCGCTGGATCTGCCGGCGGTCGAACCACAGGGCAGTCTCGCAAGCGCCTCACTGTGGCAGAAGGTGCATTTCGACGCGATGTCGCTGATTCAGATGGCCGTGTTGGCGCTGGTTTCTCTGGTACTTGGGGTGTTTGTCATCCGCCCCATACTGACTCAACCGGCAACTGCTCCGGCGCTGTTGCCCGCAGGTACGGCTCAGGAACCTAACGCATACCTGACCGGCGAAATTGCGACGGAAGAGGGCGGGCAATTCACCACCTTGCCGGGGCAGGTGCCCACAGAGAACGTTCCGGCGCTTGCGACCGATGCCGGGGCGGACCCGGTGGATCGGCTCAGGGCGATGATCGGCGACAAGCAGGAAGAAACGGTCGAAATTCTGCGCAGCTGGCTGGAAGAAGGTGAGGAGCGTGTGTGATGTCGATTGCCCATCTTCTTGAGGATTTCACTTTACAGGCCGGCGGCGGACCGCTGCACGTACTGGATGAGGACGCGTTAGAGGAACAAAGGCTGGCCTCGTTCGAGCAAGGCTATAGCGCTGGCTGGGAAGACGCGGTCCAGGCGCAGGAGCTTAGCCGGGGGCAGGTTTCGGCCGAATTGGCCAAATCTCTCGAAGATATGTCTTTTACCTACCATGAGGCGGTTAACCGGATGGCCCTGTCGCTGGAACCAATGTTTCAGAGCCTGACACAGCTGGTTTTGCCCGAAATGCTGGGCAGTGGGTTTGCCGTTCGGCTTGTCGAGCAGCTCACCGACATGGCGCGCGGGCAGATCGGACAGCCCATGCAAATCTTCGTACCCTCAGGTCGTGTGAACGAGGTGGGTGACCTGATCCCAGTCGATCTGTCATCGCCTGTGCAGGTGATCGAAGACCCGTCGCTTGAGGCAGGGCAAGCGCGGCTCAAGGTCGGGATTTCCCAGCGCGAAGTGGATTGCAGCGGCTTGCTTGCTGCGGTCGATCAGGCCTTTCAGGCGTATGTTTTTCAGGCAAAAGAGGCAGTGACCAATGAGTGATCCGCAAACCCCGAAATCCGAGAAGCCCAACCCGTTCGAGGCCGTTCCGATTGAAGTCTCCGTATCGGTTGGCCGGGCGCGCCCTTTGATCCGGGATCTGCTGAACATGGGGGAAAACGCCGTGCTGATGCTGGACAAACGCATCGAGGATCCGGTTGACCTGTATGTCGGCGACCAGCTTGTCGCACGCGGTCTGCTAGAGGAGATGGAGGGCGAGCAGGCCGGTCAACTGGCTGTGCGTCTGACCGAAATCGCGGACCTGCAAAACGGGATCGGCTGATGCGCCGATTTCTTATTCTGGCGGTCGCGTTTGCGGTGCTGACCCCGTCTCTGGCCATGGCGCAGGAGTTGTCTGTTTCGCTGGGCGAGGACGGTTCAATTTCTGCGCGAACGATTCAGTTGATCCTGTTGATCACCGTGCTCAGCCTGGCTCCGGGGTTGGCGATCATGATCACCTGTTTTCCGTTTCTGATCACTGTCTTGGCGATCCTGCGCCAGGGTATCGGGTTGCAGCAATCTCCTCCCAATATGCTGATTGTCAGTCTGGCGCTGTTTCTGACTTACTTCATCATGGAGCCGGTCTTTTCCGAAGCCTGGACAACAGGAATTCGGCCGTTGGTCGATGAAACGATGGAGGCCGAGCCTGCATTAGAGCGTGCATTACAGCCGTTTCGCGGTTTCATGGCTGCGCGATTGGACCCTGATACGTTTCACGCCATGGCCGCCCTGCGCCCCGGTGGTGATGCCACAACGCTGTCGCCCGAAGCGCCGCTGTCCATCCTGATGCCGTCCTTCATGCTTCCGAAATTGCGCGCGCTTTTCAGATCGGGTTTCTGGTCTTTCTGCCATTTCTGATCATCGACCTTGTAGTTGCAGCGGTGCTGATGTCGATGGGCATGATGATGGTTCCGCCTGCCACAGTGTCCTTGCCGTTCAAACTGGCGTTTTTCGTCATCGCCGATGGGTGGTCACTGATCGCCAGCGCTCTTGTGCGCAGCTATACCACCTAGTTTTTTTACTGCCGGGCGATTTGCAGGCAGGCGCGCAGGCCGCAGTCGCCAGCTTCAAAGCGCATTTCTCCGCCATGCTGTTCGGCCACGGTGGCGGCAATTGTCAGGCCCAAACCATAGCCGTCAGAAGATCCGGTGTTGGACCCACGACGAAATGGGGCCATCAGGTTTTCGATGTCCTCCACGGACAGATCGGTGCCCTTATCTTCGACCGTGATCGTCGCGGTGATCGCATCGGTCGCCAACTGTACTTCGGCGTGTCGACCATATTTCAACGCGTTGTCGATCAAATTGGTAAGCGCACGCCTAAGCGATATGGGTCGCGCCATGACCAGAACGCGGCGTGTTTCGGTCAGCTGCCCGTGTCCGCGCCGGGACATGAAAACTGATGTAACCCCATCGACCGCGACGGGGTCGGTCTTTTTTAGTGTCACGGGCAGGTCCATATCCTGATAATCGGCGACCAGAGCCTCGACCAAAGAGGTCAGAGAAATCTGGCGCGGTTCCTCAACATCCAGTTCGGATCGCGTATAGGTCAGGACACTTTCGATCATGCCCGTCATCTGATCCACATCCGCCTCGAGCTTTTCGCGTAGTTCATCGTCAGGGATCAGGGCGGCACGCAGGCGCACGCGGGTCGCAGGGGTACCCAGATCGTGGCTGACACCGGACAGGACAGTCGCCCGCTTTTCAAGCTGCGCGCGCTCGGCCTCAAGATGGGCGTTCACCGCCGAGACGATATCGCGCAGTTCATCTGGGCCATCTGCTTCATAGCTTTCCGGCCCACCAAGGCGCTGCCGTTCGCGCAACGCGCGGGCAAACCGGGTGAAGGTATCCGAGACGTTACTGACTGCGGACAAGATGACCGCCATTGCGACGATCCCCATAAGAATTGCGGGCAGACGTAAATCCATTGGGGCCGCCTGACAGCCCCAGATCGGGGTCCCGTCGACCTGATGCCAGGCCTCGCGTCCAAATTTCGCAATCAGGATTGGTTCGCTGCAATATGTCGCCAGCAACCGGGTCAGGTTTCCCATCTTTTCAGGCCCAGTCTGATCACTGCCTGACACAATGTCCGAAACCGGATAAACCAACCGGTCGGACAGGATCGCCACGGTTAATTCACGCCCGCTTAGCGGTGAGGAACTGTCGGTCAGGATCGAAAGGTTGGTGACGAAGCGGCGGTTGGAAAACCCGGGCAACCGCTGAAACTCACCATTTTCGGCAAGGGCGGTATCCTGGGGCGGCAAGGGCGTTATCGACAACCCCTCGGAGGGGGCCATGCCTGTTCGCAACTCTTCGTAGACGGTGAACCCCGCCACAAAAGATTGCAGCAGGTAGTCGTTCCAGGCGCGCGCCGAAGCGAACCATAACCCTGCAGACAGCAAACCGGTGGCAAAGGCTGAAAGGGTCCAAAGCCACCCCAGATTGCGCAGGCGCAGTGTCATTCTTCGACCGAAATGTCGGCGGCAAAGATATACCCGACCCCGCGTTCCGTGCGCAGCATTTGTGGATCTTTCGGGTTGGTCTCGATCTTGGACCGCAGGCGACCGACCAGCATGTCGATGGCGCGGCCCTGTGCTTCGGACTTGTCGCTGTCCCCCGTGACATCCAGCGCCGTCACTATTTCATCGCGCGTCAGCGGAATATGTGGATTGGCCAGCAAGACCTTGAGCAGGGCGGTTTCCCGCTGTGACAACGCGACCAAATAGCCTTCTGGCGAATGCAAATCATCACGCTTTCCGTCAAAGACCCAGCCGTCAAAGCGGAACGTGCGGGTTCTGCGGCGATACGCCAGCGAAGACGACCGCCGAGCGCGCTGCATCACTGCCCTTATACGGGCCAGCATCAGCTGAGGGTTGAAGGGTTTGGCGATGTAGTCGTCTGCCCCAACTTCGTACCCTGCCATGCGCTGATGGTCGGCAGACAGGGCAGAGACCAGAATGATCGGGACGTCTTGTTCGCGCCGCAACCGGGCGCAGATATCAATCCCGTTCTCGTCCCCCAGCATGACGTCCAACAAAATCAGATCGATCCGGCCATTGGACAGGTGCGCCCGGATTTCCCGCTCGGAACTGGCGGGTAGGGCGATGAAGCTGTTTTGCTGCAATAGCTGCGTCATCATCGACCGCATCTCAGGGTCGTCATCCACCACCAGAAGCCGCGGAATGCTCACTCTGTCTTTCCTCCCGATCTTTTCCCTCTGTCATCGTCCATTGTAACGAATGGAAACAGATTCAATGCCAACGTAACACGCTGTAACAGAAGTGGTGAAAATTTGGGCCGTTTCTGTGCTTTAGCGTGAATTCTGCTTTGTCAGACGGCGATCAGACCACAGTAATAGCGCCATCGCTGCTTTGGCAGTCACTGAGTTCTCAGGGAGGAGACAAGAAATGAAGCGTTTTGCATTTGCCACTGTTTCGACTTTGGCCGTTGTGGCCGGATCGTCCGTTGTGGCCGAGCCGCAGGCGGAAGTACTGCACTGGTGGACCTCGGGTGGCGAGGCCAAGTCGGTTGCCGTTCTGCAGGAAGAATTCGCCTCGAACGGCGGCACCTGGACCGACATGCCCGTCGCGGGAGGCGGCGGTGATGCGGCAATGACCGCGCTGCGTGCCCGGGTTCTCTCCGGTAATGCGCCGACCGCCGTTCAGCTGAAAGGCCCTGCCATTCAGGAATGGTACGAAGAAGGCGTTCTGGCCGACATTTCGAACGTTGCCGAGGCCGAAGGCTGGGCGGATGTCCTGCCTGCGTCGATCGCGGGCCATATGATGTGCGAAGGCACTTGGTGCGCTGCACCCGTGAACGTGCACCGCATCGACTGGATCTGGGCGAATGCTGATGTTCTGGCGGCAAACGACATCGAAATGCCCACCACATGGGATGAGTTCAACGCAGCAGCCGAAAAACTGCAGGCCGCTGGTGTGATCCCGCTGGCCCACGGTGGCCAGGCCTGGCAGGACGCGACCGTGTTTGAGGCGGTTGTCATGGGTATTGGTGGACCAGAATTCTACCAGAAAGCGCTGGTTGATCTCGACCCCGAAGCGTTGACGTCGGACACAATGGTACAGGTCTTTGACCAGATGCGTACCATGCGTGGTTATGTTGACGAGAACTTCTCGGGTCGCGACTGGAACCTGGCCACCGCCATGGTGATGAATGGCGAGGCCGCATTCCAGATCATGGGTGACTGGGCCAAAGGTGAATTCTTGGCCGCTGGTAAAAAACCCGGAGAAGATTTCCTGTGCGCCTCGACCCCCGGCGACGGTTATCTGTACAACGTCGACAGCTTTGCCATGTTTGAAGTGGAAGGTGACGACAACCGCGCCGGCCAGGAACTGCTGGCCAAACTGATCGTCGCACCGAACTTCCAGGAAGTGTTCAACCTGAACAAGGGTTCGATCCCTGCACGAACTGACGTGGCGCTGGATGCCTTTGATATCTGCGCGAAAATCTCGGCAGAAGACATGGGCACGACTTCGGCAGGTGGTTCGCTGCTGCCGTCTTACGCCCATGGCATGGCGCTGCGCGGGTCGCAGTCAGGTGCGATCACGGATGTTGTGACCGCACATTTCAACTCGGATATGTCCTCGGCTGACGCGGTTCAGCAACTGGCGGACGCGGTGGCCAACAGCTACTGATCCAAAACGCTCTGCCCCTTATACTGAGGGGCAGAGCACTTTTCCCCGGAGGAAAAAATGTCCGAATGGCTGGAAAACCACCTGCCCAAGGTGGTGCTGGCACCGTCGTTCATCGCCGTATTGATTTTTGTCTACGGATTTATCGGATGGACCGCATGGGTGTCGCTGACCCGATCGAAACTACTGCCGAAATACGAGATCCATGGTTTCATTCAGTATGAACGCCTGTTCGATTCCCCTCGCTGGGATACGGCAATCAACAACCTGTATATCTTTGGCGCGCTGTTCATCGTGATCGCGATGGTGCTGGGGCTGTTGCTGGCCATCCTGCTGGATCAAAAGATCCGCGTCGAAGGGGTCATTCGCACCATCTACCTGTACCCGATGGCACTGTCGATGATCGTGACCGGCACCGCGTGGAAGTGGATCCTGAACCCAGGGTTAGGCATTGAATCCATGGTGCAGGGCTGGGGCTTTCCGAATTTCGAATTCGATTGGCTGGTAAACCCCGATTACGCTATCTACACGATCGTGATTGCCGCGATCTGGCAGAGCTCGGGCTTTGTGATGGCGCTGTTTTTGGCCGGGCTTCGGTCGGTAGATGGTGAGATCATCAAGGCCGCGCAGGTCGATGGTATCCCCACATGGCGCATCTATACGGCGATTATCATCCCGTCGATGGCACCGATCTTCCTGTCGGCCTTCATCGTGCTGGCCCACCTTGCGATCAAGAGCTTTGACCTTGTCATCGCGTTGACAGGTGGTGGTCCGGGCTATGCGACTGATCTGCCAGCCACATACATGTATGCCATGGCGTTTTCGCGCGGCGATATCGGTCAGGCGGCGTCGTCTGCGATGATCATGATGCTCGTCGTCTTTGCCATCGTGGTTCCATATCTTTATTCAGAGTTGAGGGCGAAAAATGACTGATCTGTCGATGCCCCAAACCCAAACCCGCACGCAGAGCGCCACCGGCAAGATTGCCCTTCGTTGGCTGCTTTACGTCCTGCTGGGCCTGTTCGCGCTGTACTACCTGATGCCGCTGTTCGTGATGTTAACCACATCGTTGAAAAGCCTTGAGGAAATCCGCACCGGGTCCCTGATCTCGCTGCCCCGAGAAGTCAGCTTTGACGCCTGGAAAACCGCGTGGTCAGGCGCTTGTACCGGTATCCAATGTGAAGGTCTGCGGCCTTACTTCTGGAACTCGGTCCTGATCGCGGTGCCTGCGGTGTTTTTGTCGACCCTGATAGGTGCGCTGAACGGCTATGTCGTCGCCCAATGGCGGTTTAAAGGGGCCAATATCATCTTCTCGCTGATGCTGTTTGGTTGCTTCATCCCGTTCCAGGTTGTTCTGCTGCCAATGGCACGCCTGCTGGGCATGATGGGGATCGCCGGAACCATTCCGGGCCTGATCTTTGTCCACGTGATCTACGGGCTGGGCTTCACCACGCTGTTTTTCCGCAACTACTATGTTACCATTCCGTCCGAGCTGACCAAGGCGGCCCGGGTCGATGGGGCAGGTTTTCTGCGGATTTTCTGGTCGATCTTTATGCCGCTGTCACTGCCGATCATCGTGGTGACCGTGATCTGGCAGTTCACGCAGATATGGAACGACTTCCTGTTCGGCGTGTCGTTCAGCCAGGCGGGCACGCAACCCGTGACCGTGGCACTCAACAACATCGTAAACTCCACCACCGGCGTCAAAGAGTACAACGTCGACATGGCCGCCGCGATCATCGCGGGGCTGCCGACGCTGCTTGTCTATGTCGTTGCCGGTAAGTATTTCATCCGCGGCCTGACCGCTGGCTCTGTGAAGGGATAACCCATGGCTCCCATCCTTGATATCAACAAACTCTACAAGAATTACGGTGCAACCGAGATTCTGAAAGACATCAACATCTCAATCGAACCGGGCGATTTCCTGGTGCTGGTCGGCCCCTCGGGCTGCGGTAAATCCACGCTGCTGAACTGTATTGCGGGGTTGGAGGAAATCACCGACGGGACGCTGGCGATTGGTGGCAAAGACATGACCCATGTCAGCCCCAAGGACCGCGACATCGCGATGGTGTTCCAATCCTACGCTTTGTATCCGACGATGAGCGTGGCCAAGAACATCACCTTCGGCATGAAGGTGCGCGGGGTCGATCAGGCAACGCAGGAGGCCAAACTGAACGATGTGGCCTCGCTTTTGCAAATCGAACCGCTGCTGAACCGTCGTCCCAGCCAGCTATCCGGTGGTCAGCGTCAGCGTGTGGCGATGGGCCGGGCACTGGTGCGCGATCCCAAGCTATTCCTGTTTGATGAACCGCTGTCGAACCTCGATGCCAAGCTTCGGGTTGAGATGCGGACCGAGATCAAGAAGCTGCACCAGACTTTGGACGCTTCCATCGTCTACGTGACCCACGATCAGATTGAGGCGATGACGCTGGCCACCAAAATCGTGGTCTTGAAGGGCGGTATCGTGCAGCAGATCGGCAGCCCAGCCGAGATTTATAACAACCCGGCCAATCTGTTTGTCGCCGATTTCATGGGCTCGCCGGCAATGAATCTGATCCCTGCGCAGGTCACAAAACACGGATCGGGTACACAGATCGTCATCTCGCGTGAAGCCGGCGAAACGCTGGTTCTGAACGATGCGCGCGATCTGGCGTTGCCCGAGGATGTGATCCTGGGTTTGCGCCCCGAGGATATCGCCGAGGCCGGGTTCCGTGCGGGCGATGGCGTGCAGGAAGCGGCGTGCATGGTCGATATGGTCGAACCTGCAGGGGCCGACACCTATGTCGTATCAGAACTGGGCGGCAAGCAGGTGACCGCAAGGTTACATGCCGAAACCAGCGCGCAGGCAGGCAAGATGCTGAACTTGGCGTTTGATATGAGCAAAGTATCGTACTTCGCCAAGGAAACCGGCGAGCGCTTGAATTAAAAGAAAAAACGCCGCGCGATTGAGTTCGCGCGGCGTTTCTTTGCGTTTGAACCGAGTCAGCTGATCTTGTTCTAGCTCAAGTCCTTGATCAGACGGTTCAGGTCCCCACCGCGGGCGTCCAGCATCGCGCCGACCTCGGTCCGTTCGGTCAGCAGCATATTCACCCCTTCGATGAACATGTTGAAGAACTTGTCGCGGCCCGATTTGTCCGACACCAGGAATGTCACCTCGAACGGGGACGAACCCTGCAGCTTAACCGAGGTGCGTACCTCGTAACCGGCCTTGATTTTCCGGGCCTTCCGGACGGTGACTTGCCCACCAATGAATTCGCGGAAACGTCGGCCATATTTGTTCGAGATATAGCCCTGAAAGGCTCTGGTGAACTGCTTCAACTGCGACGGGCTGGCCGAACGGGCGTCCGCCCCCAGCACATAACGTGCCATGATCGGCACATCGGCATATTGCACAAAGACCTTTTCGAAATCGCGGATCATCGCCTTTTCGGATTTGCCCGACGCGATAATGCGGTTGATGTCATCCACGACACTGACGACCAGAGCCTTGGCGCTGGCTTCAGTCTGGGCAAAGGCGGAAAAGGGCAGGGCGGTCAGTGCCAGGCCGGCAAGGCCAGTGGCGACAAAACCGCGCCGGTTCATATGGTTACTCGGCATAGGGGTCCTCATAGGGGTCCTCGTATGGGTCTAGGTACGGATCTCTGACAGGGTCGGTCCCGTTGTCTGCATAAGGGTCGTCATAGAGACCCAGATAGGTTTCTTCGTCGTCTCTCGCCAGTTCAAAGCGGCGATTTTGTAGGTAAATGGTCCGCGCCTGCGCATAACTGTCGGCGCTTTCATATAGGATCGAGTCGACCGTGTCCGAAAAACGCCCCCGATCACCCATCCGGCGCACGACCTCGGCATAGACGCCGATATTGTCGACCGGACGGACCGGAGAGAAGTTGATCGGGTTCGAGAACAGGTTGACGATAACGCCAATCGAGTCCCGCTGCGTTGACGGGCCGTAGAGGGGCAGCTCGACATATGCGCCCTCGCCGAAACCCCAGACGTGCAGCGTTTCACCGAAATCGGTATCCACAGGCGGAAGGTTCAGCTCGTCGGCCGGGGCTGACAACCCCAGGCCACCAACGGTCGTGTTGATCACAAACTGCAGCAATGCGTTGCCTGACTGCTTGAGGTTGCCTTGAAGCAGGTAGTCCACGGCTTGGCCCGGCATCGTCAGGTTTTCGGCAAAATGGTTGAAGCTGGTCACCATCGGGTCGGGGACGATCTTTACGTACCCTTTTGAGGCCGGGCGAAACAGAAACCGGTCGACGCCAAGGTTAAACTTGTGGATGCCCCGGTTGTTGCTTTCGTACGGATCAAATGCTTCACCTTGCTGAACACCCTCCGGAGGGCGTGTGGTGCAAGCGCTGAGAACTGCCAATACGGACACAACGATCAGGGGTTTTAGGCTGATTCTGCTCAACACGGTCTTTGCCACTCCAAAACGTTCGGACAGTCCGTGCCCGAACACTTAATCAATACTCTCTTTGGCCGTTGTGCCCGGCCTACCCAAAGTCACATAGGCGTTTCGCCACCAATATGAAACAGATAGCGTTTAACCTGCCGAATAGGCCAACGTAAAGTGACACAGGTTCAACAGTTCAGAATAAGAAAAGTTACGCCCACAGCCGGCGTAGGTCACATCGCCGTTTTCGCACTTTTCGATCCCTGCCTTCCCGGTTAGCTTCGCCCCGACTCAAATTTGGGAGGAGACCTCATGAGCATCGCGGCGAAACTGGAAAGCCTGGGTGTCAACCTACCGGACGCTCCTGCGCCGGCGGCCAACTACGTGCCCTTCGTGCGCGTGGGCAATATCGTCTATGTCTCGGGGCAGATCTCGAAGGCGGATGATCTGATCACTGGCAAGCTGGGCGACAACATGGAAGTCGAAGCAGGCGCTGCTGCGGCTAAGGTATGTGCGATCAACCTTCTGGCGCAGGTCAAAGCGGCCTGCGGTGGCGATATCGAAAAGTTGGTGCGCGTCATCAAGCTGACCGGGTTCGTGAACTCGACCGCAGATTTCACTGCGCAGCCGCAGGTCATCAACGGCGCGTCGGACTTTTTGGTCGAAGCGCTGGGCGATGCAGGTCGCCATTCGCGTTCGGCCGTCAGTGCGGCGGCACTGCCCTTGGGCGTCGCGGTTGAGATCGAAGGTATCTTCGAAGTTCAATGACGCCCGCACTGCCTGACGTATTCCTTCAAGTCCCGCTGGCGCATCGTGCGCTGCACGACAAACAGGACAACCGCCCGGAAAACAGCCGGGCGGCCATTCGCGCCGCCGTGGACGCCGGGTATGGGATTGAGATTGATCTGCAACGGACCTCGGACAACCGGGCCATGGTGTTTCATGACTATGACATGACCCGCCTGACCGGGCAGTCCGGTCCGATCCAGCAGATCACGTCGGTTCAGGCGTCAGGCACCACGCTGTTGCACGCCGACGATGGTATCCCGACGCTGGATGAGGTGCTACAAATCGTGTCAGGCAAAGTACCGCTGCTGATCGAATTCAAAGATCAGGACGGCGCGATGGGCACATCCGTGGGCCCGCTGGAACAAGAAGCGGTGCGTGCATTGTCAGGTTACGATGGGCCGGTGGCGTTGATGTCGTTCAACCCAAACTCGGTCGCTGAACTGGCGCGGCTGGCACCGCATCTGCCGCGTGGCATCGTGACGGGATCGTACCAGCCCAAGGTCGAGCTTTTACCTCAGGGTGTTTGTGACCACCTGCGCGACATTCCGGATTTCGACCGTGTAGGGGCCAGTTTCATTAGCCATGAGGTCGAAGACCTTGACCGCCCCCGCGTGGCCGAACTGAAGGCACGCGGTGTACCGATCCTGTGCTGGACTGTGCGGTCGCCTGAACAAGAGGCAGAGGCCCGCGAAGTTGCGGACAATGTGACGTTCGAAGGATATCTGGCTGCACAACCGGGTTGAACCAGCCCTGCGACGTCACAGATAAAGATCAGAGGCGGAGGGCAAATGGATCAGGCACAGATCGAGGTTCGGGTGCTGGGCTCGCTGTCGCAGATATCTGCGGCGGAATGGGACAGCTGCGCCTGTCCCGAGGTTGCCGATGGCGGCCGTCCGCTTGATCCGTTTACCACCCACCGGTTTCTTCTTGCACTTGAGCACAGCGGCTCGGTCGGGCGCGAAACTGGCTGGCAGCCGCAATACCTGACGGCCTATCTGGACGGGATGCTGATCGCGGTGGCGCCGATGTATGCCAAATCCCACAGTCAGGGCGAATATATCTTCGACCACAACTGGGCGCATGCCTATGAAGGCGCCGGGGGTCGGTATTATCCCAAGCTGCAGATCGCCGTACCATTCACCCCCGCAACAGGTCGGCGTTTTCTGGTGCGCCCCGGCTATGACTCGGTTGGCATGTCTGCGCTGGTGCAGGGGGCGGTGCAATTGGCTGCGGACAATCAGGTGTCTTCGGTCCACGCGACTTTCTGCACCGAAGCCGAGGCGATGGCGGGCGAACAGATGGGCCTTATGCTGCGCCAGTCACAGCAATTTCACTGGCTGAATGACGAATACCAGCATTTCGACGGATTTCTTGCGGCTTTATCATCGCGCAAGCGCAAAAACATCCGCAAAGAACGCGCGCAGGCCATCGATTTTGGCGGCGAAATCCGCACGCTGACAGGGGATGACCTGCGCCCCGAACACTGGGATGCCTTCTGGCAGTTCTATCAGGACACCGGGTCCCGTAAGTGGGGCGCGCCCTATCTGACTCGCCAATTCTTTGATATTGCACATGAAACCATGACGGACGACATGGCCTTGGTGCTGGCTGAACGGGACGGATACCCCATCGCCGGGGCTTTGAATTTCATCGGCCGCGAAACGCTTTTTGGGCGGTATTGGGGTTGCACTGAACATCACGCCTGCCTGCATTTCGAACTGTGCTATTATAGGGCGATCGACTTTGCCATTGCGGAAGGTCTGGCGCGGGTCGAAGCAGGCGCGCAGGGTGAACATAAGCTGGCGCGCGGTTACTTGCCCACGCGCACGCACAGCTTGCATTGGGTCAACGACCCGGGCTTTGCCGATGCGATCAAGAAATATCTGGACGCCGAGGCCCACGCAGTGGGAGAAGAGATCGAGATTCTGACGGACTATGGTCCGTTCAGAAAATCGAATCCGGAGGAACAGCAATGACGGAACTATTGTCGACCGAGACACGCGGCCCTCTTCTTGATCCGCTGTTCGACAACGGCTGGACCATGGTCACCGACCGGGACGCAATCACCAAAACCTTCATATTCGAAGATTTTGTTCATGCCTTTGGCTGGATGACCCAGGTGGCGATCTTTGCCGAGAAATGGAACCACCATCCCGAATGGTCAAACGTGTACCGCACGGTCGAGGTCGTCCTGTCCACCCATGATGTGGGCGGTTTGTCAGCGCTGGATGCTAAGTTGGCGCGTAAAATGGACAGCCTCGTTTAACGGTCCCCTCTGGATCCCATACCCCCGGCCAGGGAAGCGATTTCACCCAGACGACGGAATTCGGCGGGTGTTACCGTACCGTTGCTGACGTCGATGTCTCGTGGAATACCGGCTGTCCGATTCCCAACCGATCGAACGCTGCGCGCGGCCGGGTTGATGTCCAAACAACGCGTATCATAGCACGTCAGGCCCGAAGTACTGATCTGGATCTGGGGCTGTCCGTTCGGTCCGGTCACCACGGGGGCCTGCGGCGTATCACAGGCGGCAAGAAACCCCAGAATGCCGAAGGCCATCCACTTTTTCATACCACGCTCCTATCGTTCAGCCCGGTCGTGCGATCAATCCAACTGGCCGTTTCCGTCCTGATCGGCGGCCAGGAAATCATCGCCCATCTGCAGGTCATACTCTGATCGTGAGATAAAGCTGTCGTTGTTGCGGTCAACGTTTTGAAACTGCTTTATGTCCAGAAACGGCTTGGCTTCTTCCAGACCCAGCGTTCCATTCTTGTCTTCGTCCATTTCCTGAAAGGCATAATCCGAAAAGGCGTTGAACTCGTCCTTGGACAGGAAGCCATCGTTGTTGGAATCAATGGCGTTCAGTTCCTTTTCGTGCAGTTCAGCCACTGTTTCCGCCAAGGTTGCACTGGCCAACAGAATGACCGTTGTCGTTATAATAGCTGTTTTCATCATCCTTCTCTCCTCAGCACGCGTAACGCTGGCCCGAGACACCGCCCGCGACGGCCCCTGCTGCGGTCAGGATGTCTTTGCCGGACCCACCGCCGAATTGATTGCCAATCGCCCCGCCGATCAGTGCGCCGCCTAGTGTGCCGCCGAGGCAGGCAATCTCATGCTGTCGTGCCTGCTGCTGCTGAGGTGTCGGGGCCGGGCCACAGGCGGTGAGTGCACCTGCCGAACCCAGAATGACTGTGATGACTTTGAGCTTCATCAAAAAACTCCCTGAATGAATGGGGCAAGTATCGACCCATCAGGAAGTTGCATCAAGTGAAATAGGGTTAACGTGGCCCCGGCTGTACCGGGGCCCGAGTGACCTAGATGGCCTCAAGCAGACCTTCGCCCGCGGAAATCTCGCAGGCACCGGGGTTTTCCTCGAGGTTCAGCGCAACGACCTTGCCATCTTCGACCAACATCGCATAGCGCTTTGAGCGTGCAAGCAGGCCGACGGGCGGGGCATCGAAATCCATGCCAATGGCCTTCGTGAATTCGGATGCGGCGTCGGCCAGCATGGTCAGGCCTGCGCCTGTCGCACCAGTGGCTTCGCCCCACGCGCTCATTACAAAAGGGTCGTTGACCGAGACGCAGATAATTTCGTCCACGCCTTTGGCGTCGTACTGTTCCTTGGTTCGCATAAAGCTGGGCACGTGGGCCGAATGGCAGGTTGGTGTGAATGCGCCGGGCACAGCAAAGATCACGACTTTGCGGCCTTTGGTCTTGTCTGAAATCCGAACCTCTTCGGGCCCTTCTGCCCCCATTTGAGTCAACGTTGCGTCGGGAAGCGTATCACCGGTTGAAATCATCTTGTTCCTCCTGTCGATTGGATTTGCAGAGTCGGCCTCAGCCGCAATATAGGTGAGCCAGAGAATGAAACCACGGGAATTTGACAGGGCAGGACGAAGATGAGCCATATTGTTGTGATCGGAGCCGGGCAGGCGGGATCATCTCTTGTTGCAAGACTGCGCAAGGACGGATTTGAAGGCGATATCACGCTGATCGGTGCCGAGCAGCATCTGCCCTATCAGCGACCGCCTCTGTCGAAGGCTTATCTGCTTGGCGACATGGAGCTTGAACGCCTGTTCCTACGCCCCGAAAGTTTCTACGCCGAAAACAACATCACCCTGCGTCTGGGTCAGCGCGTGACCGGGATCGACCCTCAGGCCAAGACCGTGATCCTGGGCGATGAGGTGATTTCATATGACGAACTGGCCCTGACCACTGGGTCCGACCCGCGTTACCTGCCTGCTGCCATTGGCGGTGATCTCAAAGGCGTCCATGTCGTGCGCGATCTGACCCATATCGACGAGATGGAGCCCCGCGTGATAGAGGGCGCCCGCGCCCTGATCGTTGGTGGTGGCTATATCGGGCTTGAAGCGGCTGCCGTCTGCGCCAAGCGCGGGGTCAAGGTCACTCTGGTCGAGATGGCAGAACGTATTTTGCAACGTGTCGCGGCACCGGAAACCAGCGATTACTTCCGTGCCTTGCATGCCGATTACGGTGCCGACATCCGTGAAGGCGTCGGGCTGGATCGTCTGGTCGGCGAAGACGGCAAGGTAACCGGGGCCATTCTGACTGATGGCACCAAGCTTGAGGTTGATTTCGTCGTGGTTGGCGTGGGCATCGCACCCTCGACCCAATTGGCCGAGATGGCCGGGTTGGAATTGGACAACGGCATCAAAACGGATGCCCATGGCCGCACCTCTGATCCGGCTATCTGGGCGGCGGGCGATTGCGCGTCGTTCCCGCATGATGGAGGCCGTATCCGGCTGGAAAGCGTACCGAATGCCATCGATCAGGCCGAGATCGTTGCTCAGAACATGCTGGGTGCCGCCAGGGATTATGTGGCGACGCCGTGGTTCTGGTCGGACCAATATGACGTCAAACTACAGATCGCAGGTCTGAACACCGGCTATGACTGCGTGGTGACCCGCAAGGGCGACGGGCAGACGGTGTCCTTCTGGTACTATAAAGGCGATCAGTTGATCGCGGTCGACGCGATGAATGACCCGCGCGCCTATATGGTCGGCAAGCGCCTGATTGATGCAGGCAAAACTGCTGACCCGGCCGTCGTGGCCGACCCAGACGCGGACCTGAAACCGCTGCTCAAAGCGTGAGGATCATCGCCGGAGAGTTCCGGGGCCGCGCCTTGGCCTCGGTCGGCAAAGGCGATGCCGGGGCGCATCTGCGTCCCACCACTGACCGTGTGCGTGAAAGCCTGTTCAATGTGCTGAGCCATCAGATCGACTTTGATGGGCTGCGTGTTCTGGACCTTTTCGCCGGCACCGGAGCACTGGGGCTTGAGGCGCTGTCGCGCGGCGCGGTGCATGTGACGTTCGTGGATGACGGGCGTGTGGCGCAGGGACTGATCCGTAAGAACATTGATCTGACCCACAGCAAGGGTTACACCGATCTGATCCGTCGCGACGCGACGCGATTGGGCGACAATCCGGGCACACCTTGTGATCTGATTTTTCTCGATCCGCCTTACGGCAAAAGCCTGGGACAAAAGGCGCTTGCGACGGTCACTCAAGGGGGGTGGCTGGCAAAAGATGCCTTGATTGTCTGGGAAGAAAACGCCCCCATGGAGGCGCCAGAAGGGTTTGACCTGCACAATACGCGTAAATACGGCGACACGCATATTTCGCTGATGTGGCGGGCAGAGGTCTGACATGCACGATCTGGTTATTTTCGATTGCGATGGTGTGCTGGTCGATAGTGAGGTTCTGTCCAATCAGGTTTTGATCGACAGCTTTGCGAGGCATGGGCTGAACCTGTCTTTAGCGGAGTACATGGCGCTTTTCGTCGGCGGTACGATGACTGGTGTCCGCGACAAGGCCCGGGCGTTGGGCGCGGATCTGCCGGATGATTGGATCGAACAAATCTATTGGGCAACCTATGAGGTTTTGCGTGCCGGTACACCTTTGGTTGCGGGTGTTCCCGAGCTGTTGGCGCAGTTGGATTCATTGGGTATTCCGTACTGCGTCGCCTCGAATGGCCGCCCGGAGAAGATGCAGATCACCCTGGGCCAGAACGGATTGTGGAACAGGTTCCGGGATGTGATGTTTTCGGCGCATATTCTGGGGGTGGGTAAACCCGACCCTGCTTTGTTCATTGCAGCAGCGCAGCATTTCGGTGCCAAGTCCCCGGTCGTCATCGAAGACAGCGAAAGCGGAGTGACCGCTGCCAAGCGCGCCGATATGCGGTGCCTGGGTTATGCGGCCCATGACGACGGTGCGCGGTTGGCTGCACTAGGTGCCGAGGTTTTTGACGACATGGCCCAAGTGCCAAAGCTTTTGGGCCTATAACTCACTTATGCTAGAATTCGCGGATGGACCGCACCGCCACCTCTCTGTTCTGGACCCACTCACAGGCCGCTGAAACCCACACCGGACCCGTGCCCAAGCCTTTACGCGCGCCTGTGTTTATCCACGACGCGATTACGCCGTGGGGCACGGAAACATTGCTGCTGAAACTGCTGCGCGAGCAGGCGGCCGATCAGGACGAATAGGTCGGATGGAACTTGTTGCCCGGTGACAGGGTAAAGATATCGACCCCATCAGCCGTCACACCCACCGAGTGTTCGAACTGCGCTGACAGTGACTTGTCGCGGGTCACAGCGGTCCAGTCGTCGGCCAGTGTTTTCGTCTCGGGGCGGCCAAGGTTCACCATCGGTTCGATGGTGAAGAACATGCCCTCTTCCAGCACCGCGCCGGTTCCCGGGCGGCCATAGTGCAGAACGTTTGGCGGCGCGTGGAAAACCCGGCCCAGACCGTGGCCACAGAAATCACGGACAACGCTCATCCGATGCGCCTCGACGTAGGCCTGAATGGCATGCCCGATATCACCGAAGGTGTTGCCCGGCTTGACCGCCTCGATGCCTTTGAACAGGGCATCATGTGTCACCTGGATCAGGCGCTCGGCCTTGCGGGGCAATTTGCCTGCAACATACATGCGCGAAGTATCGCCGAACCAGCCGTCTACAATGACCGTAACGTCGATGTTCAGAATGTCGCCATCCTTCAGTTTCTTGTCACTGGGGATGCCGTGGCAGACCACGTGATTCACGCTGATACAGCTGGCGTGCTGATAGCCTTTGTAGCCAATTGTCGCCGACGTCGCGCCCGCATCCTCGACCATCTGCGTGATCATGCCGTCAATTGCGCCAGTGGTCTGGCCCGGAAAGACATGTTCTGCAATATCGTCGAGTATCCGCGCAGCCAAAGCCCCTGCCGCATGCATGCCGGCAAAGTCACCCTGTTCGTAAATGCGGATGCCGTCCTTGGTCAGGCGGCCACGATGTTCTTTCATCGACGCTAAGCTCCAAATGTTGCGCGCAGCACTTCTTTTACGCTGCTTGTGCAGAAAGTTCCAGAGGGTGCGCAGCCGCATTTTAAATCCGCAAACTGAGGCACATATCACATGGAAAGTTGCCCGAGAGTCGTTGGACGGTTCGGGTAAAAGCCTGAATAAGCCCATAATGATAAATAAGGCATTGAAGATGATAAATAAATTTAATCCACTGAGTGCCGAAATTTCCGCGATTGGCGAATTGTTAAAAAACGGCCGAACGGATCGGGCCTATTAACGAGCGACGAAAGCCGCGAAAAAATAGCCAAAGGCACCCGCATTGCCGCGGCTCGCGGGATTGTGTGCGATTCAACAGCAAAATTTCAAACTGGCGCAGACTAGCTTTGAACGAGCCTGGCATTTGGAACCCGATAATCCGGAACTGATTCAAAACTATGGGCTGAGCCTCGTTCAGGGGGGAGAGTCGGAAAGAGCACTTCGATTCATCGACAAGATTGGTACCAGAGCACCCCTGACCCCACCGCAGTCTTTCATTTGCGCGATGGCATTGCTGCGCGAGCATCAAGAGGCGGACGCCCTTACCGCCGTCGACTTGGTTCTGAAAGATCAGCCGGGGAATTTACAGGCCTACTGTCTGAAAGCAGACATATTGGATGAGCAACATCAGTGGCAGCGCGCGATTGACGTTCTGACAGAGCTGGTCGAACAACATCCAAAGTTCCACTATGGGCAGCTGCGTCTAGCCAAAGCATATGTCAGTGTTGAGCAACTGGATGCTGCCTTAGAGCATGCCCGCGCCGCGCTCAGGCTGGCGCCAGATCATCCTGAAACACTCGAGTTCGCGGCAACGCTTCCAGGTCTGTCACAAGATGATCGCACTGCGTTGAAAGTCCAGGTTTCAAAAGCGATCGGCGTTCCTTCTGATAATCGCGAGGGCGTCGCAACTCTTCACTTTGCAGCGGCAAGTCTGGCGCGACATGAAGGCGACACGACACAAGAGATGGGCCATCTGAACGAAGGCCATAGCTTGCTGCGTGAAGGGCTCAGGGAATTGGAGGGCCGCAGTGAAAGGGACTGCTGCAAACGTCTGGCAGCCCCTCTGCTTGCCGCACCAACCGGGCCACGACCTGATATCCCCCGTCCGATCTTTGTTGTCGGTCAACCCAGATCTGGCACAACGCTGGTCGAGCGTATTCTGTCCGCACACTCAAATGTTCAGGGACTTGGAGAGCTTGCAGCCGTTCATCACTGGGCCAGAAAAGCCGAAGCGCGCCCCTCTGATTGGCAAGACGCGCAGAAACTGGTGGATTTCTATGTGGGTCACCTACCGGATCTTTCTGAGGGCAGCGCGACGTTTGTGGACAAAGCGCCCGGAAATTACGCGCTTCTTGGCGCGATTGCACAGGCTTTCCCTGAGGCTGTGATCCTGAATGTCGAGCGCGATCCGCGTGATGTGGCCCTGTCAATGTGGCGCACACATTTTGGCGCTGCCGGCTTGCATTATACGCATGATCTTAAGTGGATGGCCGCCGAGGCAAATCGCTATCGTCGATACATCCTGCACTGGCAACAGGAATTGCCAGGTCGTATTCACAGCATCCGGTACGAAAATCTGGTCGAAAACCTGAGGGATGCGGCCAATGAACTGGCGCGACTGTCCGGTGTCGGATTCGAGGACGGTATGCTGTCGCCACAGGCTTCCTCGGAGGCGGTCAGAACGGCGAGCAACCTGCAGATCCGGAAACCGGTCAACACGTCATCGATCGGGCGCTGGCATACGTTTGCGGACCAACTTGCGCCATTTGTGAAAGGATTGGAACCGGACCTATGGCCAGAAATCCAAGCGGCTGATGAATAGTCCCTAGGCTGCTTAGCAATCGGGAATTCGGGTCAGTTTGCGCATCACCGCACGGGCGGGGGGTAACTAGCTGTTTATCAGGGTTGGGTTGACCCAAACGCCTTGTGGTGAGATGCGCGTGTCATAGATCAAACGCTCCACACCTTGCGCCCGCGCGGCCTCAAACGCGGCGGCATAAGTCGGGTCGATATCCGCCGCCAATGCGAACCGGTCGCAATCCGTGCGCTGCACCAGATACAGCATGATCGCGCGATGTCCTTGTTTCACCATGTCCGACAACTCACCTAGGTGTTTGGTGCCGCGTGCGGTGACGCTGTCGGGGAACTCGGCCAGACCGGGTTCGCGGGACAGGGTCACGCTTTTGACCTCGAGATAGGTGTCCGGCAGGCCCGGTTGGGTCAGCAGGAAATCTATGCGGCTGTTCTGGCCGTATTTCACCTCGGGCTTTACGGTTTCATAAGCCGCCAGTTCGGAGATTTCGCCGGCCTCAAGGGACGCGCGCAGGGCTTTGTTGGGCACCGAGGTGTCAACACCGGTAAAATGCCCGTTCTCATGATCGACCAGTCGCCAGCCGTATCTCAGTTTTTTCTTCGGGTCGTCGTTAGGCTCCAGCCAGATCTTCTCGCTGGGTTCCGCCAGGCCCATCATTGACCCCGGATTGGCGCAATGGGCGGTTACTTCGCGCCCGTCCTCCAACTGACAATCGGCCAGAAAGCGTTTGTAGCGGCGGATCAGGCGGGCGGGGATCAATGGGGTGGCAAACTTCATGCTACCCGGCTTAACGCGCGCCCGCCCGTATGGGAAGTGTCAGACGAGGCCCGCCATCACGCCACCATCCACATCCCAGACTGCCCCGGTGACCCAACCCGCATCATCGGACAGAAGATGGGTGACGGTATGCGCCACATCCTCAGGGCGGCCGACGCGGCCGATCGGGTGAAAAGCGTCAAAGGCATCAGTCAAGGTCGCCTCGATTTGATCCGGTGCGATGAAGGCTCCATAGATGGGGGTCACCACCACCGCTGGAGAAACCGCATTCACCCGGATTTTATGTTCCGCCAGCTCCATTGCCAGATGCTGCGTCAGGGAATGAAGTCCGGCTTTGGCCATCGAATAGGCCGAGGACGGTGTGGCGCGAACTGCCTGTTTTGCCCACATAGAGCCTATGTTAACGATATTGCCGCCTCCGTTGGCTTTCATGTTTTCGGCCACGGCCTGTGTGATAAAAAAGGTCGCGCGGTTCAGATCCAGATAGCTGTCATAGTCTTCGGCAGTGTGTTCCAGGAACGGTTTTGGCGCAAATGTACCGGCTGCATTCACCAATCCCTGAATGTGACGCGTGTTCGATTTGATCTGGTTGATCAGCCTTTCGACGTCTGCCGCGTCGCGCAGGTTCGCGCGGTATGTGTCCGCGTTGTCGCCAAGTTCCGCTTTCGCCGCGTCCAACTTGCCAGCGGATGACCCGACAAGGGTCACGTGCCCGCCGCTTGCTATGATTTGGCGCGCTGTGGCCAGACCCATTCCGCTGGATCCGCCGACAATAAGTGTTGTTGTCTGTGTCATGATCAGATTCCCTATCTACTGATAGGTAGATATATTGAGTTTGAATTTTGAAATACAACCCCCTATCTAGTGGTAGGTAATTTTTAGATTGATATGCAGATGCCCAAAACGGAAAAACCCCTGTCAGAAACTGCCAGCCGTATTTTAGATGTGGCCGAGCATATGGCGCGACAAGGCGGGTATTATGCTTTCAGCTTTCGCGACATCGCAGCTGAAATCGGAATCAAATCTGCCAGCATTCACTACCATTTTCCCACCAAGGAAGCCTTGGGCGAGGCGCTGGTTACCCGGTACACTGATCGGTTCCTAGGGGCGTTGGGGCGGTTGGACGAAGCCACGCCTATGGAATCTCTTGAACAATACGTGGCGGCATATCGACAAGCGCTGATTGAACAGGATCTGATGTGCCTATGCGGTATGTTCGGTGCTGAAATCGCAAGGTTGCCGGACCCGGTCGCCAGACGGACTCGCGAGTTTTTCGAGCGCAACCTCGTATGGCTGGAAACGGTATTCCGGGCTGCTGGTGCCGCAAATCCCGAAGCCCGAGCAGGGGAAACGATTGCCCGCCTGGAAGGGGCGATGATCCTGGCGCGGTCGATGAACGATATGGACCTGTTCCAACGCGTCACTGCCGATTTGCCTGCCCAAGCGTTGCGAGAATGACAAACGGGCCTTGCGAGGTTCAGCAGGAACGATATCTTGCGGCCTGTGCCATATCAGGAAAGGACAGGTCATGCCGAACCCAACCGCAGCAATGCTTGTGATCGGGGATGAAATCCTGTCGGGACGCACCCGGGATGCGAACATGCATTACCTTGCTCAGGAACTGACCAAGCAGGGCATTGACCTAATAGAGGTCCGGATGGTCAGCGATGACGCCACTGACATCGAAGAGGCCGTGCGCGCCCTGTCGGACCGCTTTGAGCATGTGTTCACTAGCGGCGGAATAGGTCCAACACATGACGACATCACTGCTGATTGTATCGCCCAGGCCTTTGGTGCGTCGATCGACGTGCGCTCCGACGCCCGAGCGCTGTTGGAGCGGCATTATGAAAATTCTGGGCTGGAACTGAACGCCGCGCGCCTGCGTATGGCACGTATTCCGGAAGGTGCGACATTGATCGACAATCCGGTCTCAACTGCGCCGGGCTTCACCCTTGGCAACGTGCACGTCATGGCGGGAATCCCCACGATCTTTCAGGCTATGGTCGCCAGTGTTTTGCCTAAGCTGATCGGCGGCGATCCCCTGTTGTCACAGACGCTGAGGATCAATCGGGGTGAAGGTGATATCGCCTCGACCCTGTCGGCTTTGGCTGAGGACTACCCTGATCTCGCCATCGGCAGCTATCCGTTTCAGGTAAATGGTGTATTCGGCTCTAACGTGGTGGTTCGGGGCACGAACGGGTCACAGGTCGATGCGGCCACGACCCGTTTGGCGAAAGAGCTGGCGCTTTGAGCCCGAACTGGGCCGACGTTGTCGACGGCACATGGCCGGCGGCTCGGTTCGAGACAATTGGCCCTTTTCGCCTTCGGCAGGGGTTGGGTGGTGGCTCGCGCGTTTCCGCGGCCAGCGCTCTGGCATCGGCGACCGACGCGGATATTATAGCCGCTGAAGGGGCGATGCGCGCGATGGGGCAGCGGCCCATATTCTGCCTGCGACCGGGCGACGAAGGGCTGGATCAGCAGCTTGCGGATCGGGGCTATGACATTCTTGACCCAGTCAACATCTACCAATGCCCGGTGAGCCACCTGACTGATATACCGATTCCTCGGGTCACGGCCTTTACGATTTGGAGCCCGCTGGCGATCATGAACGAGATCTGGGCGCAAGGCGGTATCGGACCGGAACGGCTGGCCATCATGGACCGCGCCGAGGGGCCGAAAACGGGGATATTCCTGCGCCATTCCGATCACCCGGCAGGAACCGGATTTGTCGCCACTTACGACGACGTCGCCATGGTTCATGCGTTGGAAATCCTCCCGGTCCACCGGCGTCAGGGCCTGGGTCAATGGGCCATGCGCACGGCTGCAATCTGGGCGCAGAAGAATGGCGCGAAGACGCTGAGCGTGATCTGCACCAAGGCCAATGACGGGGCAAATGGTCTCTACCATGCGCTCGGGATGGAGATCACCGGAGAATACCATTACCGTCAGCTTGTCCAAGGAGAGTGACTGCTGTGACCGACCAAACCCTGCCTACCGCGCTGGACCTGCCGATGGTGGACCCGCTGCCGCCTGAGACGCAGAAGTACTTTGATATATGTGTCGAAAAGCTGGGCTTTGTGCCCAATGTTCTGAAGGCTTATGCCTTCGACATCGACAAGCTGAACGCGTTTACGGCGAATTATAACGACCTGATGCTTGGCGATAGTGGGTTGTCCAAGCTGGAACGCGAAATGATTGCGGTGGTCGTGTCCGCGATCAACAAGTGCTTTTACTGTCTGGTGGCCCATGGTGCAGCTGTTCGGCAACTGTCGGGCAATCCGCAATTGGGCGAGATGCTGGTTATGAACTACCGCGTGGCCCCTCTGGACGACCGTCAACGCGCCATGCTGGATTTTGCTGCCAAGATGACGACTGCAAGTACCGAGATCGAAGAACCTGATCGTCAACATCTGCGCGATGTTGGGTTCAGCGACCGGGACATTTGGGACATTGCCAATGTGACCGGCTTTTTCAACATGTCGAATCGGGTGGCCAGCGCAACAGCGATGGCCCCGAACGACGAGTACCATACGCAGGCCCGATGATCCGAACCGCAGCCCTTTTTCTGATACTGATGGCCAGTCAGGGTCTTGCGCAGAACCTGACGTTGCCTTCAGGCGCGCGGCTGGTCAGCGACCGGACCAGCGAATTGGACAGCTATGAGCTGCCAATCGGCCCTTTCGCTGACGGTGCGGTGCCCGCAAGAGAGGTAGAAGGCAAGGTCGAGCGGTTAACCTGGCGGCTGCAATCGGGCTCTAGCACCACGCTGCAATTGCTGGCTCCGCTGCGGGATCAGATCGCCGCACAAGGGTACGAGATCTTGCTTGAGTGTCAGGCCAAAACGTGTGGCGGGTTCGATTTTCGTTTTGGCACCGAAGTCGTGCCAACACCCGACATGTATGTTGCCATTCAGGACTATCGCTTTTTGTCCGCCATTAGGGGTGGCAACGTGGTCAGTCTGTTGGTCAGCCGCAATCCGCCTGACGGGTATGTGCAGATGATCCGCGTCACACCGGTGGGTGCAGAGGCTCCGCCGCCGCTTGTGATCGACGAGCCGGTCACGTCGCCCAGCGACCTATTGGTCAGTTTGGAACAAAACGGCCACGCAATACTGGAAGATCTTCATTTCCGCACCGGAGAGATGACGTTGGGCGAGGGGCCTTTTGCGTCGCTGAAATTGGTTGCGGAGTTTCTGAACAAAAAACCAAATACCCGGTTGGCACTTGTGGGCCACACGGATGACACTGGTGCGCTGGATGCCAATATCTCGGTCAGTACCGGCCGGGCACAGGCCGTGCGCGCCCGGTTGATACAGGCACATGGGATCGCGGC
Organism: Ruegeria sp. A3M17; assembly: GCF_003318255.1. Taxonomy (GTDB): domain Bacteria; phylum Pseudomonadota; class Alphaproteobacteria; order Rhodobacterales; family Rhodobacteraceae; genus Ruegeria. The sequence continues at coordinate 121,281 of NZ_QOCF01000028.1, read as the reverse complement.
AGACCGGGTCGAAGCGCGCGGGATCGGCTATCTGGCCCCGCTCACCTCGAATGCCACACCGGAAGGCCGCGACCTGAATCGCCGGGTTGAGGCGGTCTTGCTGGTCAACTGACACCTGCGGCGGCGATCAATTCATGATCTGCAAAAAAAAGCCCACGCAATTGGCGCGGGCCGTACAGTTTACCGAGGTTAATTCACCAGTCCATCGGGCCTTTTTCGTGAAAGGCATCGACGAGAAAATCTATGAATGCCCGCACCTTGGGCTGTGTAAAGCGTCCGGGCGGGTAAACGGCGTAGACGCCCTGAACCTCGTCCGGCAGCGATGGCATCGCATCCACAACGGCACCGGATTTCAGCGCTTCTGCGTACAGATAGCTGGGCAGATATGCTATCCCCAGACCAGAGATGGCGGCGTTCAACAGGGATTGCCCATCGTTCACGCTCAGCCAGCCTGCGGTGCGAACCTGTCTTTTTTCACCCGACGGCGCGGTCAGCCTCCAGACATTGCCAGAGGACTGGCTCGAGTAATGCAGCAGCTTGTGTTCGTTCAGATCGTCAATTTTCTGCGGCCTGCCGAATTTCTCGACATAGCTGGGTGCCGCGACCATCCGCTTGACGGTTTCGGTCAGTTTGCGTGCGCGCAGGGTGCTGTCTTCTAACTCGCCAATCCGGACGGCGACATCGAACCCTTCGGAAATCAGCTCGACGTAGCGGTTGTTCAGCACCATGTTCACAGTGATATCAGGATAGGCCGCCAGAAAATCCGACAGAACCGGAGACAGGTGATTGACGCCGAAATCCGTCGCAACGCTGATCCGAAGCAGACCCGAGGGGGCGGATTGCATCGAAGTCACAAGCGCATCAGCTTCACCCGCATCATTTAGAACGCGCCGCGCGCGATCGTAATATGCCAGGCCAATTTCGGTCGGTGACACACGCCGGGTCGTGCGGTTCAGCAGCCGTGCGCCCAGACGGGCCTCGAGGCTGGAAACATGCTTTGACACGGCCGATTTGGAGATGCCCATTTTCTTGGCCGCATCGGTGAAGCCACCCTGGTCCACCACATTGGCAAAGGCTTCCATTTCGGTCAGTCGGTCCATTCTCATTCCCCAGGTCTTAGTTCTTTTTTCCAACCTGACGTCCAATCTAGGCGGAAACAGGGCGGACATGGGATAATATCAGGGTTTCAATTCGGATCGTTTGCGATTGGGAAACGCGGAAACGATGGTTTCCTAGATGGCCACAAAGCCTGTAAGCCAAGGGTTTTGGGTGATTTCGGCCGGATATGCTAGGATGACAATGGCAAATTTGTGACCACGGAGGAGATCATGAAAGCCATTAATACCATTGCAGCCATATGTCTGTCCGCGACCTTCGCATGGGCTGGTGGCGAGACGCCGTCGAACCCGGACGCACGGGTCTATTTTGTAAACCTGTCGGACGGCGACACGGTTTCATCGCCGGTGACCGTGGTCTTTGGGTTAAGCGGGATGGGCGTGGCCCCCGCTGGAACCGAGGCGGAAAACACCGGTCACCACCACTTGCTGATCGACCGCCCGCCGATTGGTGAGGGCGAGGACGGTGTGGACGAGCTGGCTTATGGTTTGCCTGCGGACGACAACCATCTACATTTTGGTGGGGGACAGACCGAGGTGACTACGGAATTGGCCCCTGGAGCGCACACGCTGCAATTGGTGCTGGGCGACGCCGGGCATGTGCCACACTCCCCGCCTATTGTGTCCCAGGTGATCACGATTACGGTCGAGTAACCGACGTGCCTTCACGGCACAGGCAACTATGCCACGTCGGGCAATAGGAAAATGCGGCGCGCCAGCGCCGAATTCAGCCGTTCTTGTGGATACCATTGGCTGAGGGCTGACTTGGCCATCAAATCGGGGTTTTCCGCAACGAATGCCTCGAAAGCGCTGGTTTGCGAGCTGGCAAGACGCTCTGCGATCAGGCTCATGAACGCGTAGGTGATCGTCAGGTTGAACTTATCCGGGGCGCCGGCCTTGGCCGCAAGTGTTCGGATTCCTTTGGCGTAGTTCGCTGCGGCATCGATGAAATCATACTTGCGCAGCAGATCATATGCGACCTGTACATGTTCGGCATGTCCGAACGTTGTGTTGTCGACGGCGTGTGCCTCAAACGCGCTGGTGATGTCGGCGCTCATTCTCCGTCCTCCTTGAAACGGTGGCTGTCATCGGCTGTCCAGTCGAGGTCGTAGACAATTTTGAGTTGCTTGATTTTCACCAGCGTTTCTTCGGAAAACGCTGGCTTGTTCTCAAAGCTATGCAGGGCCATCCCCTCAATCAGATCGCCAAGGGTCATGTCTAGTGACTCTGCCAATCCCTTGAGGACTTTCAGCAGACGCTTTTCGATTCGAATCCCGGTTTGGGTGCGTTCAATTTTTTGACTCATCAAGTACATATGTACCTAAGTACCAATAGAGTCAAGTGGCACGAAAAAAGCCGCCTCCTTCGAAGCGGCTTTCGTCAGAGCAATTGTGACAAAAGCGTCAAAACGTAGCCGCCAACCGCGTCCCCTGATTGATTGCCCGTTTGGCATCCAACTCGGCTGCCACATCCGCGCCGCCGATCACGTGAGGGGTGATACCCTGTTCGATCAACGCATCCGCCAGGCTGCGCTCGGATACCTGACCGGAACACAGAACGATGGTGTCCGCGGCTATCACGTTCGGGTCGGCACGTTCCTCACCAAAGCTGATATGCAGGCCGTCTTCGTCGATGCGCTCGTAGTTCACGCCGCCCACAAAATTGACGTCCTTCATCTTTAGCGTAGCGCGGTGAATCCAGCCGGTTGTTTTACCCAGACCTTTCCCATGCGCCTGTTTCTTGCGCTGTAACAGAGTGACCTCACGCGCAGGTGCCGCAGGTTGCGGACCCTCAGGTGCCAGGCCCGAGCGGTGTTCGGCCGGGTCTGTGACGCCCCATTCCTTCATCCATGCGGGCAGGTCGGTGGTAACGCTGTGGCCGTCTTCCAGCAGGAATTCGGACACATCAAACCCGATGCCGCCCGCACCGATCACGGCGACTGACTTACCGACATCCGCTTTTTCGCGCAGCACGTCGATATAATTGATGACGTTGTCCCGATCCTGACCTGGGATTTGCGGATCGCGCGGCATGACACCAGTGGCGATGACCACCTCGTCAAAGCCGGTCAGGTCGTCGGCGCCGACTTCACGGTTCAGCTCTACATTGACGCCAAGATCGGCAATCATCGTGCGGTACCAATCAACCAGACCCCAGAACTCTTCCTTGCCCGGTACCTGTTTGGCCATGTTCAACTGGCCCCCAATCTCGGACGCACGGTCGAACAGGGTTACGTTGTGGCCACGCTGGGCGGCAGTCATTGCCGTGGACAGGCCGGCTGGACCCGCGCCGACAATGGCAACAGTTTTTGGCGTTTCAGCTGCGGTGATGGTCAACTCGGTCTCATGGCAGGCGCGGGGGTTGACCAGACACGAGGTCAACTTGCCGCTGAAGGTGTGGTCCAGACACGCCTGGTTGCAGGCAATGCACGGCGCAATCTGCGCCGCTTCACCTGCAATTGCCTTGTTGACGAAATCTGCATCGGCGAGCATCGGACGGGCCAGAGAAACCATGTCTGCGCAACCCGTCGACAGGACCTCTTCGGCGACCTCTGGCGTGTTGATCCGGTTCGAGGTGATGACCGGAATCGAAACCTTACCCATCAGCTTTTTCGTTACCCAGGCGAACGCCGCGCGCGGAACGCTGGTGGCGATGGTCGGAATGCGTGCTTCGTGCCAGCCAATGCCGGTGTTGATGATCGTGGCACCGGCTTCTTCGATACGCTGGGCCAGTTCAACAACCTCTTCATGAGTCGAGCCATTGGGGATCAGGTCGATCATCGACAGGCGATAGATGATGATGAAGTCGGTGCCCACGGCTTCACGCGTGCGGCGCACCACCTCGATCGGCAGGCGCATGCGGTTCTCATAGGACCCGCCCCAACGGTCGGTGCGCTTGTTGGTGTGTGTCACAATGAACTGGTTGAGGAAATATCCCTCAGACCCCATGATCTCGACCCCGTCATAGCCCGCTTTCCGGGCCAGAACGGCAGCGTTCACGATGTCGCTGATCTGTTTTTCGATACCTTCCTCGTCCAGCTCATTCGGCGGGAAGGGCGAGATCGGGGATTTCACCGGGCTGGGGGCCACGCATTTCGGACCATAGGCATAGCGACCCGCATGCAGGATCTGCATGGCGATCTTGCCGCCCGCCTCATGAACGCGTTGGGTCACGATGGAGTGGTTCGCGACCTCTTTGTCATTGGTCATCATCGACGCGCCGGGCAGCACCGATCCTTCAAGGTTCGGGCCAATCCCGCCTGTCACCATCAATGCGACACCGCCACGGGCGCGGTCGGCATAAAACTCGGCCACACGGTTCCAGTCGCCGGTTTCCTCAAGCCCTGTGTGCATCGACCCCATCAGGACGCGGTTCTTCAATGTGGTAAAGCCCAGATCCAGTGGGGCCAGCATATTTGGGTACGCAGTCATGGCGAACTCTCCCTCCTGATTTTTGCGGATAGATTGACCTTCACGTCAATGTTGTCACGCGAAACCTAACGTCACACCCTTTGCCTTCACTCCGCTGCTTGCTACAGAACCTGCAAAGCATGTTTATGAGGCTGCACATGACCCCCGAAGAGATCGCCAAACTGCCCTATCGCCCCTGCGTGGGGCTTATGCTGATGAATGCCGAGGGCAGGATTTTCGTCGGTCAGCGCAATGATCGCCACAAGGAGGCATGGCAAATGCCTCAGGGCGGCGTGGACAAGGGCGAAGATCCACGGGATGCGGCCCTGCGTGAGCTGTGGGAAGAAACCGGCGTGACCTCGGATCTGGTCGAGATCGTGGCCGAGACGGATGGTTGGTTGCCGTATGATCTGCCCCACGACATCGTGCCCAAAATCTGGAAAGGCCGCTATCGCGGGCAAGAGCAGAAATGGTACCTGCTGCGATTTACCGGCCGGGACGACCAGATCGACATTCAGACAAAACATCCGGAATTCACCCGCTGGAAATGGCAGGAGCCAAGTAAGCTGATCGACGAGATCGTGCCGTTCAAACGTGAGGTGTATCAGCAGGTGATTGCCGCCTTTGCCGATCACCTGACATAAAGCGGCATGTAAATAAGGCCATCTGGTCCAAGTATCGCGCGCATGGGCTGGGGCGCGGTGCAAACCAGAATGCAGCCCCTGCCACCTTTCCATTGAAACAAACCGGGGGATGGTGCGGTTAGTTCAATCACCGTCCCGCACGTTGGCGTGAGGGGGCGTGGTCGGGTGCACTCGACCTGTCTAGCTTCGCAGGTATGAAAGATACTGCGTCACTCCTATCGACCATCGCGCCCGCCGGGCGCAAGTTCACCGGCACCGACCGTCGCGGGCCTTTGCGCGGCGGCCTGCAAGGGTGCGGGGAATATGGCGCAGGGCAGACGGCAGGCCGGTTCTACCCCATCGCCTGCGTCGCGCTTGAGGTCACGCAACGCTGCAATCTGGATTGCACACTGTGTTACCTCTCGGACCGGGCCGAGATGACCTATGACCCACCGCTGTCGGTTCTGTTTGCGCGCCTTGCCACAATCCACAGCCATTATGGCCCTGGTGTGTCGATCCAGCTGACAGGCGGCGATCCGACCCTGCGCAAGGTGGAAGACCTTGAAGCACTGTGCCGCGAGATTCGCCGTCTGGGCATGCGGTCGTGCCTGATGACCAACGGCATTCGCGCCAGCCGGGCGTTTCTGACACGGCTTGCGGCGGCGGGGTTGGATGACGCGGCCTTTCACGTCGACATGACGCAAGAGCGCAAGGGGTTCAACAGCGAGACTGAGTTAAATGTGGTGCGCCGCGCCTATATCCGCCACACGCGCGGACTGGGCCTGCGGGTGTTGTTCAACACGACGGTCTTCGGCGGCAATATTGCTGAACTGTCTGCGCTGGCACGGTTCATGCGAGACCGCCCCGAGGTCGCCTTTGTGTCCTTCCAGATGCAAGCCGATACCGGGCGCGGGGTGTTGCGCGAACGTCCCGACGCGATCACGCAGGAAAGTGTCATGCGTGCCATCGAGGTCGGATATGAAACGCCCCTGCATTTCGACACGGCAGCCGTTGGGCATTCGAAATGCAATCGCTATGCAAGTGTTGTTACTGCCGGCGGGCGCGCGGTTTCGATTCTGTCCACCAAACGCCTGACTCAGAAAGTGATTGCCGCGCTAAGCCGGGCCGACCAATCAACCGACGGCCATATCGACACCCGTGACAGCGTCCGGCGTATGGCGCGGCGCAACCCGTTTTTAGCGTTGCGGGCGGGCTTGCATCTGCTGAGATGCGTGCTGCGTTTGGGCCGAGGTTTATTGCGGGGACCTGTCCGTCGGCAATCGGTGTTCATTCATAACTTCATGGCCGCCGACGCGTTGGAGGATGATCGCTGTGCCTCTTGCGTCTTTATGGTCGCAACCGCGAACGGGCCACTGTCCATGTGCGTTCACAACGCGCAGCGTGACATGCATCTGGCCGCACCGGACCAAGTCGACGGAGATTCTGGCCCAAGCTGGTGGAATGCTGCCGTCCCCCATCTGTCCGCTGGACCCGATCTGCCGGACCTGTGCGATCCGGGTCTGGCCCCGCTCAAGCGGCTCAAGGGGCAGATGCGGGCCATGCGCCGGAACCAAAAGGACGTATCATGAGAAAACTCTTGATCCTGCTGTTGCTTCCGGTTTTGACCGCATGCGCAAGTGTCGAGCGTCTGGCTTTGCCCGCCCCCGAGGCATTGCCGGGGCAGACCCTGACCAGATTTGCGTCCCCGCCGGGCGAAAAGGTCGATCACCGCGACTGGACCGCCTTTCTGCACCGCTATGTCGTCACCGACGGGAAGGGCGTGAACCGGGTAACTTATGGACAGGTGACACAGGCAGACCGGGCGCACCTGGACGAATATCTGGTCGATCTGCAAGCCGTTGACCCTGCGCGGCTGACACGTGATCAGCAACTGGCCTATTGGATCAATCTGTACAATGCACTGACGGTGGATGTGGTTCTTGAAAACTATCCCGTCGCTTCGATCCGTGACATCAAAAACGGGCGATTTTCGATTGGGCCGTGGAATCATCCTCTGGCGCAGGTGGCCGGGCAGGAGTTGACCCTCAATGACATTGAACACCGCATCATCCGGCCCACATTCGGTGAACCGCGCATCCACTATGCGCTGAACTGTGCTGCTGTGGGCTGCCCCAACCTGATGGACCGCGCCTGGCAGGCCGAGACATTAGAGCGAGATTTCGCCGCCGCCGAACACGCCTATATCAACGACCCGCGCGGCGTGCAGTTCGACGCGCGTGGCGGATTGATCCTGTCAAAGATCTTTATCTGGTTCCGCGAGGATTTCGGACCGAATGAAAAATCCGTGCTGGCCTATATCGCGACAGCAGCTGAACCCGAGCTGCGCGCCCGTCTTCAGCAGACGCCGCGTGTCAAAGCGTATCAGTATGACTGGGCCTTGAACGACGCGGCGGCTGGATCTTAATCAGCGGATTACAGCAACCCTTCGGCGCGCAGCAGTTCCTGCATGTTCGCCTCGGGGCGCGGGCCGATGTGGCTGATGACCTCGCGGGCGCAGATATTGCCGATCTTGGCGCAGGTTTCGTGATCGCGGCCTGTGGCCATGCCAAACAGGAAGCCGGCGGCAAACTGATCGCCCGCACCGGTTGCGTCCACGGGCACGACTTTCTCGACTGGTACGTCGACGCGCTGCCCCTCGCTTAGGACAGTCACGCCGTCGCCGGAGCGGGTGCATACGACAAGCGAGCAGATCGCGGCGGTTTTGGCCAGCGCCTCTTCCAGATCGTCGGTTTCGAACAGGGATTTGATCTCGGCCTCGTTGCCGATGACGAAATCAAGTTCGTTTTCGATCAGCAGCAGGAAATCGACACGGTGGCGTTCCACACAGAAGGGGTCGGAAATGGCGATACCCGCCTTGCCGCCACCTTTGTGGCACGCGCGCGCGGCCTCAAGAAACGCGGCCTTTCCCTTTTCCTTGTCGAACAAATAGCCCTCAAGGAACATGATCTGGCTGTTGCCTGCGACGTCATCCGATACGTCCTGCGACGACAGTTCCGAGGAAATCCCCAGATAGGTATTCATCGACCGTTCCCCATCGGGCGAGACAAAGATCATCGAGCGCGAAGTTGGCAGCTCGCCCCCCGGCACCGGAGCGTTCACGAAATCAACGCCATCTTCATTCATTGCGTCCGCGTAGAACCGGCCCAGAGCGTCATCATGAACCCGCCCGATAAACGCTGAATCAAGCCCTAGCGCACCTGCGCCAGCGATGGTGTTGGCAACCGAACCACCCGGCGTCTGTACTCGGCCTTCCATCGAGGCATATAGGACTTCACCACGCTCCTGTTCGATCAGTTGCATGATGCCTTTTTCGATGCCCATCAGCTCCAGGAAACTGTCGTCGGCCTGGGAAATCACGTCCACAACAGCATTTCCGATGCCGGTCAGTTGGTAGGTTTTCATAGGTTCTTGTCCTCAAATTCGCAGAGATCGCGGATGATGCAGGTGCCGCACATGGGCTTGCGCGCCTTGCAATGATAGCGGCCATGCAGGATCAGCCAGTGATGCGCATGCAGCTGAAAGTCGGTCGGGATATTGTCTTCGATGGCGCGTTCGACGGCGTCCACATTCTTGCCGGGGCAAATGCCTGTGCGATTGCCAACACGGAAGATATGCGTGTCGACTGCTTGCGCCGGATACCGCCACCACATGTTCAACACCACATTTGCCGTCTTGCGGCCCACACCCGGCAGTGATTGCAGAGCTGCGCGGGAATTGGGCACCTCGCCGCCATAGTCGTCGACCAGAATACGGCTGAGCTTGATGACGTTCTTCGCCTTTTGCCGAAACAGGCCAATGGTTTTGATATGCTCGATCAGACCTTCTTCGCCCAGATCCAGCATCTTTTGCGGCGTGTCGGCGATCTTGAACAACGCGCGGGTGGCTTTGTTCACACCGACATCGGTGGCTTGTGCAGACAGGGCCACGGCGACCACCAGAGTATAGACGTTGACATGCTCAAGCTCGCCCTTGGGTTCGGGGTCAGCTTCCTGAAAGCGCGTAAAGATCTCGCGGATCCGGTGATATCCGAGTTGTTTTGCCATCCGCGTCTTAATGCCGTTCGGGGCGCGTCGATACAAGTCCAAAGCCAATGCGCAAGTTCCGGGTCGCGAGGGCGTAACCTGCGCGCTATGGTTTGGTCAAGACAATGAGGTAATAGCCATGAACGTCCAGACACCGGAAAGCGGATACCACTACAACGTCATGCGCCGCGCGATCGACCTGATTGATCAGGGCGGCGAGGGCCTGAGCCTGGAAGAGCTAGCCCGCCAGATGGATATGAGCCCGGCGCATTTCCAGCGCCTGTTCTCGCGTTGGACCGGGGTGTCGCCGAAACGCTACCAGCAATATCTGACGCTGGGCCACGCCAAGACATTGTTGCGGGAACGGTTCACCACGTTGGAAACCGCGCATAACGTCGGCCTGTCCGGCAGTGGACGCCTGCACGATCTGTTCCTGAAATGGGAGTCCATGAGCCCCGGCGAATACGCACGCAGAGGCATCGGGCTGACCATCTATTGGGGCTGGTTCGAATGCCCATTTGGCCCGGCACTGGTGATGGGAACCGACAAGGGCATTTGCGGCATGGCTTTTGGTGCTGAAACCGGCGAAGAGAACGCGATGGAGGATATGATCTCGCGGTGGCCCAAGGCCGAATTCATCGAAGATCCGATGCGCCTGCGCCCTTGGGTTCTAAGTGCTTTTGGCGCGGCAAGCGACCGGCTGGAACCTACGCCGCTGTACCTCATTGGCTCGCCTTTGCAAATCAAGGTTTGGGAGGCGCTGATGCACATCCCGTCAGGCCAGGTCACCACCTATTCCGAGATCGCACAGCGTGTGGGATCGCCACAAGCCGTGCGTGCCGTAGGAACCGCGGTTGGTCGCAACCCGGTCAGCTGGCTGATCCCTTGCCACCGGGCGCTGCGCAAATCCGGCGGACTTGGTGGCTATCACTGGGGCCTGCCGGTCAAACGCGCAATGCTGGCATTTGAGGCCGCTCAGGCCGACGCATAGTCACGTCAAAAACAGACTTTGCGCTGCTGCATCCTGTGATAGTGAGACTCCATGAAGCAGGAAAGCAGGCAGATCACACAGACATTCGCGGCGTGGGCCATTCCGGTTTCAGTGGCGGTTTTGCTGCTGAAACTTCTGGCCTGGTGGGTGACTGGTTCGGTGGCTCTGCTATCGGATGCCCTGGAATCAGTGGTGAATGTGGCGGCCGCCCTGCTTGCGTTTTTCGCGGTGCGCATTTCAGGCATGCCGCCGGACAAAAAGCACCCGTTCGGGCATAAGAAGGCCGAGTACTTGTCGGCTGTGGTCGAAGGGACGCTGATTGTTCTGGCGGCGCTGCTGATCATTCGTGAAGCTGTTTTCGCATTGCCTGATCCGCATCTGGCCGGGGAACCGTTCCTGGGCATTGCCATAAATGTGGGTGCGACGTGCCTGAATGGTATCTGGGCGTATTTGCTGTTGCGGGTTGGGCGACGAGAATCCTCACCAGCGTTAGAGGCAAGCGGAAAGCACATATTGACCGACCTTATGACCTCGGTCGGTGTTGTTGTCGGGTTGCTTATTGCGATGGCGACAGGTTGGTTGATCCTTGATCCCATTATCGCGATTCTGGTGGCCGTCAATATTCTGTGGGAGGGGTGGAAGGTCATCCGCAGCTCTGTCGACGGGTTGATGGATGCTTCGCTGGTCGATGGGGAATTGACGTCTGTGCGCGAAACAATCGAAGCCAATTTGGGCCCGGCGTTGGAGTATCATGATCTGCGCGGTCGCAGGTCAGCCAACATGATTTTTGTTGAGTTTCACCTTGTCGTCGACGGTGCCACGTCGGTCGCGGCCGCGCATGACATCTGCGACGATATCGAGGCGGCCCTGAACAAGAAGTTTCCGGGGTCAGTCTTTGTCATCCATCTGGAACCGGACAGCGAGTTAAAAAGTACCAGAGCCTGATTGACAGACACATCTGCCAGTGCGAAATGTTGCCGTCAGGTTTGGGTCCCCTGCCGTTCGCAGCCATTTGGCATTGGTGAAACCCGGTTGATGAACATCTGTTGCCCTTTCCTGGCGCGCGGATGGCAATGCGAACCCCGTCCTGACTTGGCGCCCGTTTAAGGAAACGAGGCAAGAAATGACACGTTCAAATAGTATTGCTCCGCTTGAGGAGCTAAAAGCGCAGGCGAAGCGATTGCGCGACAGGCTGCGCGGTGCAGGGGTCACGCTCTCGCATAGTGAATCGCTGGAATTGTTGGCGCATCAACATGGGGTGCGCGATTGGAATACGTTGCACGCAATGGCCGGAAATCGCATGCATTTGCGTGTTGGTGACCGGGTTGAAGGGCTTTATCTGGGTCAGCCATTCAAGGCGGAAATCCGTGGTATGACCCTGTTGGGTGACGGGTCGCATCGGCGCGTTACCTTACACTTTGAAACACCCGTGGATGTCGTTCAGTTCGACAGCTTCTCGGCCTATCGGCAACGCGTGACCGGTGAGATTGGCTGGGATGGTCGATCCACGCGGCATACCTCGGACGGCCGACCACAACTGATCGTTCGACCCACGTAAAAAAAGGGCGCGGCGGGTAACCACCGCCGCGCCCTTTTGTTAAGTTCTGGTCTGGCGTCACTCTGCCGCCCAGCCACCGACGGCTTTGACCTCAAGGAAGTCTTCCAACCCCCACAAGCCGCCTTCGCGCCCGTTGCCGGACTGTTTCATGCCGCCAAACGGTGATCCTGCACTGCGCGACTGGCCATTCATTTCGACCATTCCGGACCGCAGCACACGTGCCATTCGGTTGGCCCGCGCGCCGTCTTGCGTCTGAACGTAATTGGTCAGGCCGTATGGCGTGTCGTTGGCAATCTCGACGGCCTCTTCTTCGGTGTCGAAGGGGATCATGGTCAGGACCGGGCCAAAGATCTCTTCGCGCGCGACGGTCATCTGGTTATTGGCATCGGCAAAGACGGTCGGACGTACATAATAGCCCTTGTTCAGCCCTTCGGGCCGCCCGGTGCCTCCCGTCACCAAACGGGCGCCTTCGTCGATGCCCTTCTGGATCAGGTCCTGGATTTTGTTCCACTGCAACTCGTTCACGACGGGGCCGATATGGCGGCCTTCTTCCTGCGCGCTGCCCACCGAAACCATGCTGGCCACTTCAGCCGCAGTTTCCACAGCCTGATCGTAGATCGGGCGCTGCACCAGCATGCGGCTGGGCGCATTACAGCTTTGGCCGGTGTTGTTCATCATGTGCAGAACGCCACGTTTGACGGCCTTTTCATCGGCATCGGCAAAGACCACGTTTGCACCCTTGCCGCCCAGCTCCAGATGTACCTTCTTCAAGCTGTCTGCAGCACTTTTTGAGATCGCTGTGCCAGCGCGGGTCGAGCCGGTAAAGCTGACCATATCCACATCCGGATGAGCCGACAGCTGGGAACCAACGCCCACGCCATCGCCGTTCACCAGATTGAACACACCGGCGGGGAAGCCGGCCTCATCCATCATCTCGGCAAAGATCATTGCGTTCAGCGGGCTTTGTTCCGATGGTTTCAGAACCATGGCGCAGCCTGCAATCGCCGCCGCGCCGACCTTGAGCGTGACCTGGTTCATCGGCCAGTTCCACGGCGTGATCAGGGCGGCAACACCGACGGCCTCATAGATGATCCTGTCATTGGGCGCGTGATCCCCCAGCGGGCGGTCGAATTGGAACGCCTTGGCTGCGCGCACAAAGTTCGCAAGGTGATACATGCCCGCGCCGGATTGCTGGGTGCGCGCCATGTCGATTGGCGCTCCCATCTCAAGAGACATCGCCTGGGCCAGGTCTTCGGAACGGCTTTGGTAAATCCCGATCAGTTTTTCGACCAGCGCGATGCGATCCTCGACAGGCGTGGCCATCCAGCCGGGCAGGGCGGCCTTTGCGGCAGCAACTGCGGCGTCGGTATCAGCCTGCGCGCCCAGTGAGATCACCGCGCAGGGTTCCTCGGTCGAGGGGTTGATCACCTCGAAATCATTCGCTGCAGATGGGGTGACCCATGTTCCGTCAATGTAGAAATTGCGTTTCTCGATCATCACGTGTCCTCCTGATCCCGTGGCCCGGATGGCGGGAATTTGCGCCACTCTGGCACCGGCGTATCTGTGTGGCAAGGCGCAATTTGATCAAATTAATTTCCTCAAAAATGAATACCCTTTCAAGCAGCGAATGGTTTAACAATGGCGCAGAGTTATTAGGTTTCCAGCAACCGACTCGGTTTGTTTCACAAAAAAGGAGATGCCCCATGGGTTTGCGCATCAATGACACCGTTCCGAATTTCACTGCAGAGACGGATCAGGGCACTTTTCAGTTCCATGACTGGATCGGTGACAGCTGGGCGATCCTGTTCTCACACCCCAAGGATTTCACGCCGGTCTGCACCACCGAATTCTCGGCCGTTGCGCAGTTGAACGACGAATGGGCAGCCCGCAACACCAAGGTGATGGGCGTCTCAGTCGATGGTGTCGAGGACCACAAGAAGTGGAAGAAGGACATCGAGGCTTATGGCAACGCCAACCCCGGTTTTCCGATCATCGCTGATGACGGTCTGGCCGTGTCCAAGGCGTTCGACATGCTGCCCGCCGAGGCGTACCTGCCTGATGGCCGCACCCCTGCCGACAGTGCAACCGTGCGTTCGGTGTTCATCATCGGCCCGGACAAACAGTTGAAACTGTCGATGACCTACCCGATGACCGTGGGCCGGAACTTTGCCGAAATCCTGCGCGCGCTGGACGGTCTGCAGATGAGCGCCAAGGGCGTGGCCACCCCCGCGAACTGGGTGCCGGGCGAAGACGTGATCATCCCGCCTGCGGTGTCGAATGACGAGGCAAAAGAAAAGTTCGGTGAGTTCGAAACCATCTTCCCGTATCTGCGTAAAACCAAAGCGCCCAGCTAAAGCAGCTCGGGCAGGGCGCTAAGCTCTGCCCGATTCCAATATGCCTGCCACGGCCTTTAGGCCGCGGATCGTTGGGGGTGCAGATACAGTTTCCGGCGATAAGCAGCACGCTTGAATTCACGCGTCAGCTTGTCGGCCAGCGGCGGGCTTGCCTGTATGGTCGAACCGCCGATTTCGTGCGCGACTTCCTGATTGCCGCTTCCTTGCAAGGAAAGGATCGGCTGCCCGGTCACCCAGTGCATTTGCAGGAACGTGTCGACCGGTCGGTCAATCTGGTCGGTTACGGCAAGCAACCGCTCAGCCGCACGCCGCCCGACCACCTGGCAGACGCATTGCAGGCCAATGACTTTTGGCAGGATCAGACGCAATCCGTTTTGCTTTACAAGCGTTCGTGCCGCATCCTCGCGCTGTTTCACGGGAATTCGGATATAGTGATCCGGGGTCGCAAGCGGATCCAGCATCTCTAACGCATAGGCCATACGGCACGGATCTATGCGCAGATCATCCTCGGTAATAATAGCGCGGTCGATCTTTTCATCAACGAGCTTGCGCCAGATTCGCCGGTGGCTCGCGAAAACTCCGATCTCCGCGGGGCGTAGCGGAAATGGGTATCTGGGGCGGTACAGATCGCCCGGAAACAATTGTACATCCGCGATTTGAGCGGGGTCTTTCCCATTGACGGCCTCGAACAGTTCCGCATTGGGCAGACTGGCACACAGCCGTTCGGCGTTGGGTCGCCGCGCTGTGCTTGCCGTCATATGGATGACAAAAGTCTTCATGGCACAGTGCATAGAACACAGCGACGAAAGGGGGAAGAGAAACCCGAAAGAAACACTTCCCCATGACGTATCAGAAACCGTATCGCAGGCCGACATTGACGCTGAAGGCGTCGATGTCATCCTCAACCGTACCCGTGGACGCACCGTTTGGTGCCAAACGTGCCGAGGATACGTCGAATGCACGGGCATATCGGGTATCCAAGGTCAGAGAGGAATTTGGGCTGATTTCATAAGCAACGCCGGCAATGATTTGTGCCGCGAAGGTGGTGTCGGTGTCGTTCAGTTCGACGCCCGGTCCGTAGACAAAATCCAGATCAGAGTAAGTGGCACCCAGGCCGACGCCGACATAGGGTGTGAAGGCCCCTGCCTGTTTAAAATCGACCAGCACATTGGCGAACAACGACGTCTGCGACACGTCGCCCGAAATGTTGCCTTCCGCGCCGGGACCGTTGCCCGAGAAATTGACGCCATCCACGCCATTATCACGATAGGACAGCTCCAGCTCGATCCGGGTGCCAAACTGATCGTTCGACCATTGCGGGATCTCTTTGCCGACCGCGATGCCCAGCCCATAGCCGCCATCGAAATCGGTATCCACCGACTGCGACGATCCATTGATCGTGCCGCTAAAGTCGCTGTCCTGTAGCTGGCTGTACCCGGCAAAGCCCTGAAGATAGAGACCCTCGGAAAGGCTCTGTGCGGCCAGCGCGGACGCGCTGATCGTCAAAGCTGTCGAGGCGAGAAGAAGACGCGTAACCATGACCATGTCCTTTGTTCCACAATTGGTATGGCGCACATGTGGGCAGTAAAGGCAGGAATGAAAGGCGCCAGCCCTTCACTTCAATTCACAGGATATTGGGCGTGTGTGAGTGAATATGATCAGCACCGAACTAACATTTTGATTCACGGTCTATGTGGTCGAATTCGACCTTTCAGAACTGTTTGTCAGCAAAGGTTCGGAAAGCAGCTCATCGATGAAGTAGCTCAGCAATTGCACGCGTCCCGTGACTCCTGCCTTGCGATACACCGCGGCGCATTGCGCTTTGACCGTGCCTTCTTTGGTTTGCCGCAATGTCGCGATGTCCGCAATTGACAGACCCTTGATAGACAACAGGGCAACGTCACGTTCAGCATCACTCAGGTTCCACTCAGTGAATTGAGAGGCAATGAGTAGAGCAAACGCGCCCTTCGCGACACTCAGCTGTCGCTGCATGTCGCGCACACGCCTGTTCTGGGACCTGATCAGTGCAATCGTTGCGGCAAGACCGCCGAGCAATGCCAGCGCCAGAACCAGTTCGAAACTATGCAGGTGGCGAAAGCCCGCGCTTTCCCCACCAGTCCAGTCCAACATCGCGTCCGTCACGAAAAAGGCGGCGCAGACGGCCTGCACCACCAGAAGAAGCCAAAGCAATGACGTTTGTGAAAGCTTCATGAGGCTCCTGAGAGTTCGTTGGGTCAGTCATCGTCCTCTTCGAGTTCGATGGCAGTTACCACGCCGTCGGTCTCGGATAGGACAAGTTCAGTTTCTACACCATCTTTGATGAGTTCAACCTCGATCTCACCGTCTTCGAATTCGATCTTTCTGATCTGGTATCCCTGCGCCTCTAGGGTCGCGCGGATATCAGCCTCACTGGTGCCCAGTTTGTCGCCCAGCCCGACATTGGCCAATGCAAGAACTGGCGCTGTTGCAATCAATCCGGTCAGTGTCAGCAGTTTCAAGGTTTCCATTTTGCATCTCCTTTTTTGCGTTGTGCCGATGTTGTGAAACTGGGAACAGGGCGGGTGCGCTGCGATTGGCTTTTGGTTGAAACGCAAGGAATTGGACCAAGGTTTATCCCGGAAAAATACGGTTTCAGGCCACCTGGTTCTGCATTTGACCGATTTGTGCTAGGGTTATGCGGGGGAATTCTACAGGCATATAACCAAGACGTCGGGCGTTCAGACTGTGTAAAACAGGAGAAGACGATGGCATTCACAGATTGGTACGTTGAAGGCGATGCATTCGGGAACTGCAATTGCGGCTATGCCTGCCCTTGTCAGTTCGAAGAATTACCAACCCACGGAAATTGCCGCGGCTTTGAGGTGCTTGAGGTTTCCAAAGGACATTTTGGCGACACCGACCTTGCGGGCACAAAAGCTGCGCTGATCTACGCCTGGCCTGGCCCGATCTTTGAGGGCGGCGGCCAGATGCAGGTGATCATCGACCCAAGCGCCTCGGACGCGCAACGGGCCGCATTGGAAAAGGTCTTTCACGGGGAAGAGACCGAGGAAATGGCAACCCACTGGCATGTCTTCCGCACGATGTGCGACACGGTTCACGAGACCCTTTATGTGCCGATTGATTTTGAGATGGACATGGATGGGCGCACTGCCAAAGTCTCAATCGGTGAGGTGCTGAGCTCAACTGGCCGTCCTATCGAGGCCCCACATGGCGGTGGTCCGCATCGCGTTCGGATCGACATTCCCGGTGGTATCGAATTTACCCTGGCCGAGATTGGCAGCGCCTCGACCAAGGCAGATGCCGCGATCTCGCTGGATTTGAACGACAGTTATGGCCAATGGCATGTCATGAAACACGGTCCAAGCGGCGTTTCACACTGACAGATGCGACACACGGGCATGACTAAACCAAACCCGAACTCATAGGCTCATAGTAAACCCGAAAGTGGACTTAGGCAGAGTGTTCCGCTGCGTAGGTGGTGTCACCAAATCATTGGGACCGACAGGTCTGACCGAAGAAGGCGGACTTCGTAGGGTTTGAGGACTGGCAGAGCGGTCTCGCCATAACCCGTTTTGCTGCACATAAGTTCGGGGAACAGTTCAAACAGCTCGCGTTTGGTGGCCGGGGCCATTGCGCTCATTGTGGTGTCGCCGGGGAAAAAGGACTCGGACCAGACACCTTCGACATTCACTAGCTCATGTTTGTCGAACAATATATGGATGTATTCGACCCCTTGTTCCGGAGGGAGTTGTTCGATGCCCTGACCGTCGACCATGCCTTTGGCCGGGGCCAGCATTACAGTATCAAAGTAATACAGCTCCATAACAGCAGAGGTTACAGCAATCCGATGCTGGGGAGAGACCAATAGATCCCGACTAGGACAACCTTCGGTAAAGCGGTCGGCGCGGATACGAACCGGGCAAAGGTGCGGATCACGTTTCAACTCTTGCGCAGATAACTGGCGCCGGCCAATCCAGCGCACCGGCCGCGCACTGCCATCTGCCGTGATCACTTCGTCTCCGGGTTCCAGTGTTTCAATTAGGCGTCGACCTGACGGCGTAAGGATCAGGGACCCGGAAGTAAAGCAAACGAAAGTTGGAAGTGTATCGTAGACCGAAGGCGACGCAGGGTTTTGCGTCAGTGTGTTGCCTGACAGTACATCGTTGACGGCAACCTGACCGGATGTGACAACGATGTACTGAGTTCCTTGCCATTGCAGCAAAGTAAAAGTTACTGGCGATCCGCCGACATTGGCGGTGTAATTCTCAAAAACCTGGAAATCTTCGGAAGTATTCAACCCAGCGATGCCGCTCACATCAAATTGCTGGCTGCCATCGGCGTCCGGGTTTTCAAGTTGGTTGTCATTGTCGGTAATTGCCACCTGAAAGGCGTTCGTGACCGTGACATTCGGATTACCAAGCGGATCGGCACTTACTTGATACAGTGTAAAAAAATTCATGGATTAACGATGCCCCTGAAATTGAAACACTCATCTTCATTCCCACCACAATACACGCAATGCGTGTATTATATAAGGTGCTGATTTCTTGTTTCGGGACCTATGGCACCAATGGCAGAGTGAGGCGGGTTAAGTAAGTTCTGAGCATCAGACCTAACCAGATGGCGCAAAGACAAAAAAAGGCCCCGGCAGTTCTGCCGGGGCCTTGATCATTTAAAAGAGGGGCAGATTACTCTGCGCTTTCCTCTTTCTTTTCTTTCTTCTCGGGAACGATCTCTTCGCCGGTTTCCTGATCGACAACTTTCATCGACAGGCGGACCTTGCCGCGATCGTCAAAGCCCAGCAGCTTGACCTTTACTTCCTGACCTTCCTTCAGAACGTCTGACGGATGGTTCAGGCGGCGGTTTTCGATCTGGGACACGTGCACCAGACCGTCGCGCTTGCCAAAGAAGTTCACGAAGGCACCGAAGTCGACGATTTTGACGACCTTGCCGGTATAAACCTGACCTTCTTCCGGCTCGGCGACGATCGAGTGGATCATCTCATAAGCCTTCTTGATCGATTCACCATCGGGCGAGGCGATCTTGATCACGCCGTCATCGTTGATGTCGACCTTGGCACCTGAAACTTCGACGATCTCACGGATCACCTTACCGCCCGAACCGATCACTTCACGGATCTTGTCGGTGGGGATGTTCATGGTCTCGATGCGCGGGGCGTGGACTGAGAATTCGTTGGTCTCGGACAGGGCTTTGCCCATCTCACCCAGAATGTGCATCCGGCCGTCCTTGGCTTGCGCCAGGGCTTTCTCCATGATCTCGGGCGTGATGCCCGCAACCTTGATGTCCATCTGCAGCGAGGTAATGCCGTTTTCGGTACCCGCAACTTTGAAGTCCATGTCGCCCAGGTGGTCTTCGTCACCCAGAATGTCGGACAGGATGGCATATTCGCCGTCATCTTCCAGGATCAGACCCATGGCCACACCGGCAACCGCTGATTTCAGCGGAACACCCGCATCCATCATCGACAGCGAACCGCCGCAGACAGACGCCATCGAGGACGAGCCGTTGGATTCAGTGATCTCCGACACGATGCGGATCGTGTAGGGGAAGTCTGTCGCTGCAGGCAGAACCGCCTGAAGCGCACGCCATGCCAGCTTGCCGTGGCCGATCTCACGACGGCCCGGACCACCAACGCGGCCAACTTCACCAACCGAGTAGGGAGGGAAGTTATAGTGCAGCAGGAAGTTCGATTTGAAGTTGCCATGCAGCGCGTCGATGAACTGCTCATCGTCGCCGGTGCCCAGCGTGGTCACAGCCAGCGCCTGCGTTTCACCACGGGTGAACAGGGCGGAACCGTGCGTCCGGGGCAGCATTCCGGTTTCCGAAACGATGCTGCGGATCTCGTCGGTCGCACGACCGTCGATACGCTTGCCGGTTTTGACAACGTCGCCGCGCAGAATGCCAGCTTCAAGCTTTTTCAGGGCCGAACCAAGATTCGCGTCACCCAGCTGCTCTTCGGTCAAAGCGGCTTTGATGGTGTCACGTGCGGCGGAAACCGCGGCAGTGCGCTCTTGCTTGTCGCTGATCGCAAATGCGGCGCGCATCTCAGTCTCGCCAGCAGCTTTGACAGCAGCAGACAGCTCTGAGTAATCGGCAGGCTGAAAGTCGAACGGTTCTTTTGCAGCGTCTTCGGCCAGATCAATGATCAGGTCGATGACCGGCTGAATCTGCTCGTGTGCGAATTTGACCGCACCCAGCATTTCGGCCTCGGACAGCTCGTAGGCTTCCGACTCAACCATCATCACGGCGTCTTTGGTACCGGCAACAACCAGATCCAGGCGCTGTTCAGGGTTCAGGCGCAGGTCCTGCATGTCGTCAACGGTCGGGTTCAGAACGTATTCACCGTCCTCAAAACCAACGCGGGCACCGGCGATCGGACCCATGAACGGCGCGCCGGAAATCGTCAGCGCGGCCGAGGCAGCGATCATCGCAACCATGTCGGGGTCGTTGACCAGATCGTGGGACAGCACGGTGCACATCACCAGAACTTCGTTTTTGAAGCCGTCAACGAACAGCGGGCGGATCGGACGGTCGATCAGACGCGCGGTCAGCGTCTCTTTTTCGGTCGGGCGCGCCTCACGCTTGAAGAAGCCACCCGGAACCTTACCGGCGGCATAGTATTTTTCCTGATAGTGGACGGTCAGAGGGAAAAAGTCCTGACCCGGTTTTTGCTGCCGCGCAAAGGTCACGTTCGCCATGACGCTGGTTTCGCCCAGTGTCGCGATCACGCTGCCGTCAGCCTGACGGGCAACCTTGCCGGTTTCCAGTGTGAGCGTCTCTTCGCCCCACTGCATAGATTTTTTCGTTACATCAAACATATGCGTATCCTAGATGGGAGCACTCCCGCCCCTGCGGGTCTCCCGTTTGCATGGCGGCCACATTGCCGCCGATCCCATTTTAGCTTTCGTCTGAGTGCCGGGATCAGGGCACAACGTCTCAGATACCGCGCGCATACATGAGATTGGTGTAGAAGGAAAGGGGAACCGCACAAGGCCGGTGGAGGACTGCACAGCTTACGCCCGATCCATTTTGGACCGGGCCAGAGCCGTTCAAAAGATTGCGTGCGCGAGGATCATCACCACGCCGCATCCCAGAGCATAGCCAGTATCTACCATGATCGCGAACACGTTTTTTTGCGCCCAGGCCCCGACCGAGGCCGTCTGCGCCGCCACTGCAAGGATGGCCAGAAGGGCGACGCCCAGACTGTTGGTGGTTTCGGTGAGCGCGATCACAGTGGCCAGCAAGATCAGGAACACGATCTGCGCGGCCATCTGAGGCAATGGCGGCGTTTCCGGAGGTGTCGGATCAATCCGCGTTCCTTCGGCCCAGCGTTTCTGGAATCCGACCGGTCCATAGACCAGCCATCCCAGCAGAAAGGCCGCGATCACCCCCGCTGCAAGAGCCAGCCAGTTGATCATAGCGCTGTCTCCAGCGCTGCAAGGATCGCAGCCCATCCGCCCTCGTGATTGTCGCGGCTTTCCTGTGATGGGAATCTGACGTGATGCAGGCGCAATTCGGTCCCTGCATCGGTTGGCGTGAAATCCAGCGTCACGGTGGAATCATCCTGACTGTACGGAGAATTCCACGTAAATTGCAGCCGGTTCGGGCGGTCGATGACCTTGTATTCGCCCTCGTGCGGCAAGTCACCCGCTTCGGGTGCACGCATAATGATTTTGAATCGCCCACCGACCTTTGCGTCGGAATGCGCCTCGGGCACCGTCATGCCCGGCCCTGGCAGCATGAATTTGGCCAGCATATCCGGGTTCAGCCAGGCGTCGAACACCTTTTCAGGTGGGTGCGGGATTGCGCGTGTAATTTCAAGAGACAGGTCCGTCATCTTTTGGGTCCTCCAAAGCAGTTTCCAAAGCGTCCAGCCGAAGCGCCCAGATCGAACGCAAACCGGCAAACCATTCATCCACGGCTGACAAGGGATCCATTTGAACCTCGATCAAATGCTCGCGCCATTCCGTCCGGCGCCGCACCAGTTCGGCGTTTTCCAGCACCTTTATGTGCTTGGATACCGAATTGAGGCTCATATCGAATTGCCGCGCGATGTCCGTCACCCGCAAGGGTCCCTGCTGCGCAAGCATCGTCAGGATCGCACGGCGGGTCGGGTCGGACGCGGCCTTCAATATCGCGCTCAGATCAGAGCGACTCTCTCGTTCAACCATATGGATGAATTATATCCTTATTCTGCTTCAGTCAACCATTTGGGTGAATAACACGGATAAAGCCCCTTGGCCAGAAGTTGGGACCAATGATCCCGGTGCCGCCCAAAATCGTCTATCAAGTCAGATAAATTCACTAACGGGAATGCGTTTGGTGAAATTATGTCGTCAGTGTAAGCTGTTATCACGAAGCCCGCGGTCGAATTGACGGAGAAGCGCCAAGGGACAAAATCTCGTTTCCGTCCGCTGGTCGAATACCTTGGCGTTTGCACTTAGCGAACAGAAGGGCAGACGAATGGCACAAACCAAGAAAATGCTGGATCCGGACCCCCGGATTTACGACTTCGAGACCGAATACGAGCTTGGGCAAGACAACGTCCGGCCATTCGGTTTGGACATCCATAACCCAGTCTTTTTGATCTCGAGCATCCTGATCTTCGCGTTTGTTCTGATCGCATTGGCCAATCAAGAGGGTGCTGCGGCACTTTTTGGCTGGCTACGACCATGGCTCACCAGCACGTTTGACTGGTTCCTGGTCCTGTCGGTCGATGCAATCACGTTGTTCTGTCTTGTTCTGATCGTGTTGCCGGTTGGCAAGGTGCGGATCGGCGGCAAGGACGCAAAGCCCGACTATTCCTATGCCGGATGGATTGCGATGATGTTCGCGGCCGGTATCGGCATCGGGCTGTTGTTCTTTGGGGTGATGGAGCCCGTCTATTACAATTTTGCCGAAGACGGGAACGCGGTGCCGCTGGGTATCGATATCGCGGTTCCGGGCAATGAATATGCTGGTATCGTCGGAACGATCCACCATTGGGGGCTGGAAGGCTGGGCGGTCTATGCCGCAGTTGGTCTTAGCTTGGCCATCTTTGCATATAACCTTGATCTTCCCCTGACCCTGCGGTCGGCCTTCTATCCGATCCTCGGAGAGCGTGTGTGGGGTTGGTGGGGCCATATCATCGATACTCTGGCTGTATTTGCGACGCTTTTCGGACTGACCACTTCGCTTGGGCTTGGGGCGCAGCAAGTTGCGGCAGGATTGTATGAGGTGTTCGGCATCGAACCCAGCCCAACCGTCACAGTTTTGCTTATCATCGGCATCACGCTGATTGCGCTGGGCTCGGTCCTGATGGGCATGGATGCTGGCGTCAAACGGTTGAGTGAAATCAACATGATCATGGCCGTGGGTCTGTTTATCTTCGTGATCGTTGTTACCGGGGTCGGCACTGCCTTCGCACGGTATTTCAACGTGATGACAGACTACGTTTTGCACCTTCCGGCATTGTCCAACCCGTTCGGACGTGAAGACACCAGCTATTTCCACGGCTGGACCACTTTCTACTGGGCCTGGTGGATCGCATGGTCACCCTTCGTCGGCATGTTCATCGCCCGCATCTCGAGGGGTCGCACAGTGCGCGAGTTCATCCTCTGCGCCCTTCTGGCACCGACGGCAGTCTGTGCCTTGTGGATGTCGACCTTTGGTGGTGCTGCCATCGACATGCTGAACGCAGGCGGAGCCGAAGGTGTCCGCGCTACGGTGATCGACAGCTACGCTCCCGAAGGCGCACTGTTCGGCTTCCTGAAAGAGCTGCCCCTTTATGGTATTGTCGCGCCAATCGCACTGGTCCTGATCGTGATCTTCTTCGTCACCTCGTCGGATTCCGGTTCACTGGTGATCGACACGATTACCGCAGGTGGCAAGATGGACGCCCCGGTTGTACAGCGGGTGTTCTGGTGTACGCTTGAAGGGTTGGTTGCCATTGCACTGTTGCTCGGCGGCGGTCTTGCAGCCCTGCAAGGCGCGGCGGTTTCGACCGGTATCCCGTTCACGCTGGTCGTTCTGATCATGTGCTACTGCTTGTGGTTGGCGCTGAAATCGGAACTGGCCAAGATGTAGATTCTTGATCTAGGAACCTTTAAGCGTCCGCCTTTTGGCGGGCGCTTTATTGTCACTGGACAACCGAAAAAGCCCGGAAACTTCGAGGCCAAATGGCACGGATCTGTGGCCCTGTCGATTATGCTTTGGCGACATTCACGGCAGCTTCGAGCGCTTGATCAAGACTGTTCGCCACCTGATCCACATCGTCCAGTGACAAACAAAGCGGTGGCACCATCCGCAGGCATTGTTGAAATGGACCGGATTTCGACAAGATAATCCCTTGTGCGCGGCAGGCTTCGAAAACCTCTGTCGTCATGTCCTTGTCAGGCGTCTTGCTGTCCCGGTCTTTGACGAACTCCAGCGCAAGCATCAGGCCCTTTCCGCGAACATCGCCGATGACCTGAAACTTCTCTTTCAGGCTATGCAGCCTTTCCAGCAGCGCAGCGCCGACGGTACGGGCGTTCTCCTGCAATCCCTCGTCCCGCATTACGGCAAGAACGGCGCGGGCCGCGGCAGCCGATGTCGGGTTGGCACCATAGGTGTGGAACATGAACCTTTCGGCCATGGGCTCGGCAATGTATTTCTTAGCCACAACCGCCCCGATCGGGAAGCCATTTCCCAGACCCTTCGCCATGACGACGATATCCGGAACAACGCCGTCTGCCTCGAACCCCCAGAAGTTTTCGCCCGTGCGGCCAAAGCCCGATTGAACCTCATCCGCGATATAAAGTCCGCCTGCCGCGCGCACGCGTTCGGCCGCGCCGGACATATAACCGGGGGGCATTTCGATGATGCCGCCATAGCCCTGCACACTTTCGACAAAGATGCCCGCCACATTGCCGGATGTGGCTGTGGCGATGGTGCGATCGATCTCATCCAGATAGGGCTGCGTGCCCGGCCCAAAGATGCCGCGATATTGGTTGGGTTCCGGCAAAAAGGCCACGTTGCCGGGCATGCCCGGGTGGCGCCAGCCAGAGATACCGGTGATCGACTGCGCCGCAGCCGTTGGCCCGTGATAGGCGGTACGCAAGGCAAGCAAGTCCAGATTGCCAGTGTATGTGCGCGCCATGGTCATCGCCAGATCAACCGCCTCGGATCCGGAGTTGGTCAGATGCACGACCCATTCATGTCCTTTGGGCATGGTCGCGGCCAATTCTTCGGCCAGATGCGCAGGTGTTGGGTGGTAGAACATTGTCGTGCAGTGGGTCAGCTCTTGCGCCTGTGCAGTTGCCGCCGCCACAACACGAGGATGCGAATGTCCGACGGAGATACAGACGTTCATGCCCAGCAGGTCAGTGTATTTTCGCCCCTCCGTATCCCAAAGGTATTGGCCCTGACCTTTCTTGAAAACGATGGGTTCGCGAAACGGTGTGAACTTTGTCAGTGAGGCCGCATAGTACTGGTCCCGTCGCGCGGCTGTGTTCGAGAAGTCCCAGTCGGTGTGAAGGGCGTGGTCGGTCATTTGGAACCTCTGGTTTTCAGGCGTGAGTTTTCGGGGTCAAAGGGGGCCTCAGACAGGATCGTTGCTGCACGATGCTTGCCCAGGATTGAGATGGTCAGCCCCTCGCGCCCAGCCGGGTCGCGCAGATAGGCCAAGGCCAGAACCTTGCCGGTCCGATGGCCGTAGGCACCCGAGGTGGCGATGCCGACCGGCAGACCGTCTTTCCAGACCGTGTGCGCGTAGAACGGATCTATCTCACCGGCCTCGACCTCAAGCAGCACCATGACCCATTCGTTGTCCCGGGCCAGCCCCTCGCGCAGGTCCTTTCGGACAAACGGGGTCAGACCGGCCTCAAGTGGGCTGCGTTCGGTCGTCAGATCACTGCCCCAACCGCGATAGCCTTTTTCAAGGCGCATGGAGTTTGCAGCATAGGCCCCATAGAACCCAAGGCCATGTGGTTTGGCGATCTCTTCAAGCTTCAGGAATAGCTGCGCGGCATGTTCTGCGGACACATGCAGTTCCCAGCCGCATTCGCCCAGATAGGACACCCGCAGGGCACGCAGGGGAAACCCCGCTACATGGATCTCTTGCGCGGTGAGCCATGGCATATGGTTCAACTCGGGCAACACATCGGCGGATTTGGGGCCCATAACGCCGATAACTGCCAAATCCTCGGTGACGTTCCGAACGGTGACGTCAAAACTCTTGGCAACCCGTGTCAGAAGATCATGGTCGATCTGCTCGGCCGCGGCAGCGCTGGTCAGATAGGCGTGACCCTCGGCCAAGCGTGTGACAGTAAATTCCGACAACACGCCGCCTGCAGGGGTCGGCGCATGGGTCAGGCCGATCCGGCCCTGACGGGTCGCGCGGTTCGCGCCCAGTGTTTTCAGGAAGGCCGCAACATCGGGGCCGATGACGTCGAATTTTGAAAACACCGACAGGTCCGCCATGGCGACGCGGTTGTGCGCGGCCTCGACCTCTTGCGCCACGGGTTCAAACCAATTGGCGCGGCGGAAGGTTTCATCGGCGACTGCTCCGGGCGTGTTTGAGAACCAGTTTGGACGCTCCCACCCATAAGCCGCGCCCATCACCGCTCCGCGTTCGACCATCAGGTCGTGCAGCGGGGACAGCCGCAGGCCGCGCCCTGCGGGCCGTTCCTCATGCGGATAGTGCACTCCAAATTGCAAGCCGAAACACTCGACGGCCTTGGCCACGCGATAATCACGATCAGCCCAGGACCCAAAGCGGCGCGAGTCCACGGCCAGCGCATCCATCGGCGGCGCGCCGCGGGTCATCCAATGGGCCAGAAACCAACCTGCGCCACCACCTTCCATCACCCCCATGGACGAGCCGGTCAAAAGCCACGCGTTTTCCAGCCCGTATGCAGGTCCGATCAATGGATTTGCATCCGGGGTGAAGGTAATCGGCCCGTTGATCACCGACTTGACGCCGCCGGTCTCCAGCGCGGGTATGCGCTCCATTGCGGCCAGTATGATGTGTTCCACACTATCGAGATCCGGCGGCATCAGGTCCGCGCCAAACTCCGGTGGCACACCATCAACGGACCAAACCTTGGCGTCTTTTTCATACGGCCCAAGGATCAGCCCATCGCGCTCTTGTCGCACATACCAGCTTTCTTCAGGGTCTCGGATGATTGGCAGCTCGGGCAAGCCGGCTTTGATCCGGGAGGATACGGCCTCAACCGTGTCTGTCACCAGATACTGGTGCAACACCGGAACCGACGGGATGTTGAGCCCCATCATATGGCCGATCTCCCAGCCCCAAGTGCCTGCGGCATTGACCACGTGGACGGTCTCGATGGTCTCTTTCTCGGTCTCAATCCACCAGTGATCCCGTCGACGCTCAATCGCAGTAACCGGGCAGTTTCGCATGATCCGCGCCCCGCCGCGCCGGGCAACCTCGGCCATCGCGTGGGTTGCCAGCGTCGGGTCTACGTGACCGTCATCGGGTTCATAGATCCCACCGATCAGCCCATCCAGTTTGGCCAGAGGGAAAAGCTCGGCGATCCGGTCGGGCGTCAGCACCTCCAGCGGGTAGCCGGTGAATTCGGACAGGCTGGCTACATGGCGAAACTCGTCCATCCGGTCGGGGTTGCGTGTGATCCGCATCGCGCCCGACCGGTGAAAACCGCAATCGCGTCCGGTTTCCTGAGGCAAGATATCGCGATAGAGCCGGACAGATGTGGCGCGCAATTCCTGAATGGTGGGATTATGCGCGAAATGCGTGCACAGACCTGCCGCATGCCAGGTTGACCCATGGGTCAGGTCGTTTTTCTCGACCAGCAGAACATCGGACCAGCCAGCCTTGACCAGGTGATACATCAGCGACACGCCCATGGCCCCGCCGCCGATGATAGTAACCTGCGCCTTGATCATGCGCGCATCCTTTCGCCTGAGGGATCAAAGGGCGGACGTCGCAAGGGCTGCGCGGGATAGTCCTGCCCGGCGACCCGAACCGCGAATTTTCGATCGCATGTCTGGGTCAACGTCTCGCCCGATTGGACCGCGACCATGGCAAAACACAGGTTCAGTCCCGTACGCGGCCCGCGCCCGCCCGAGGTTGTCAGCCCCACATGGATGCCGTCCTCGAACACCGGTTCGTCATGCAACATCAGGGCATTGCCGTGAACCTGCAGAAGGATCAGGCGCTGTTGCAAGCCGTTGGACTTTTGCTGTTCCAGCGCCGCTTTGCCCTGAAACTCCTTGGCCCAGTCGATGGTGAACCCCAGACCGGCTTCCAGCGGAGTGATCGTGGGGCCAAGTTCATGGCCCCAGTGTTTGAAGCCCTTCTCCAACCGGCAGGCATCCACCGCATAGTGGCCCAGCGGGCGCGCGCCTGCCGTGTGAAGGGTGTCGAACAGCTGAGGGGCCTGCGCGTTGGGAACGGTCATTTCCCAGCCCAATTCTCCGACGAAACTAACGCGCGTGGCGCGGCAAGTAATGCCTGCCATTTTGGCGGTGGCGGCATGGCCAAATGTCATTTCTGGAAGGCTGCCAAGACCCTGTAGCAGCGTCCGGCTGCCACCTCCCATTACACCGATTGTGCAGAATGCTTCGGTCAAATCCTTTACAGACACATCGCCCTTCAAATGCCTGCGCAGGAACATCCGATCGCGCATCCGCGTGGCGGCACCTGAGGTCAGATGAAACGCATCCCTACCCAACCGCGTGATGGTCACATCCATTTCGATCCCACCGCGCGCGTTAAGTATCTGCGTATAGACAGCCCGACCAAGGGGCACATCCATCTGCGCGGTCGTCAGGTGGTTCAATGCCTTCAGAGCATCCGGCCCGGTGATGTCCAGTTTGGTAAACGGGCTTAGGTCAATCAGCGCAGTGCCCTGATCCAAGACCGCCGCTTCGGCCTCAACCAGCGGCCACCACCCCTGATCTGTTGTCGAATAGGGCTGTGCCGGTCCGTAATACAGCCCGCGTTCCCAACCGGCCGTCAGGCCAAAATGCGCCCCAGCCTCAGCCCAGAAATCGTGCAGTGCTGTGGTGCGCAGACTTCGGCCGGCGTTGGGCTGTTTAAATGGCCAATGCAACGCGAAAAGATCCGCGACGGCCTCTTCCATGCGGTCGGCCATATGTTCGGTGCTGGCTGTGTGCGGGTCGACCCGGGCGACATCGACCTCCCACATATCCATCGGGGGGTGGACGTCGACCATCCAATCCGCCAGCGCCCGCCCAATCCCCGCCGAAGACATGACCCCGACCGAGTTCATACCCGCAGCCACAAACAATCCATCGACCGTGGTTTCACCAACAAGCGGCCTTGTGTCCGCGGTAAAGCTTTCCGGGCCATTCATGAAATGCTGGATACCGACGGTTTCAAGGCAGGGGCACAGCTCTAATACGGCCTCCATGAAGGGAGCGAACTGATCCCAATCCTCGGCCAGTTCAAGAAAGGGCCGGTCGCCTTCGGGGCCGCATGCGTCCCAGCATTTGGCATTGGGTTCAAAGCCGCCAATCACCAGCTTGCCCGCGTCGCCCTTGATGTAGATGCCCCGGTCCAGATCCCGGATCACCGGGAACGGGTTGGGCAGGTCGGGCATGGGTTCGGTCACCACATACATGTGTTCGACCGACTGCAAAGGCAGAGCGACGCCAACGCTGGCGGCCAGCTCGCGGGACCAAGCGCCGGTCGCAATTACGACCTGATCGGCGTCCAGTTCTGTTCCATCGGTCAGGGTAACACCGGTAATGCGCCCGCCTTGCTTTCGCAAGGATTGAACCCCGGTATATTCGCGTATAGTCACCCCACGATCCCGTGCACCTTTGGCGTATGCCATGCACAAATCGACCGGATTCACATTGGCATCTTCCGGCACATGCAACGCGCCAACATGGTTGCTCAGATCAAGATGCGACAGAGGCACGCCCGAGGCCTTGACCATGCGTGGGGTCAGTCCCAGCACCTGGCCCAGATCGGCAATCCGGCGCAGCTCGTCCAGGCGGGCGGGGTCGCGGGCCAGCCAGTAGCCAGCGGTTTGGCGATATCCAGTGGACATGCCAGTCTCGGCCTCAAGGGTCGGAAAAACCTCAAGTGCGGCCATTGCCAATCGGGTCATGTTTGGAGTTGCTCGAAGCGGGCCGACAATCCCCGCCGCATGCCAGGAAGTACCCGAGGTCAGCTGATTGCGCTCCAGAACAGTGAGGTCATTCGAACCGCGTTTGGCCAGATGGTAAGCCAGACTCAGGCCAATAGCGCCGCCTCCGATGATCAAGGTACCAGTCATCAAAAGTAATCCTGATCTGGTTTTTCGGATTTGCGCTGCGCGATATAGTCCTGCAACTCTGCGTCAATGCCGGGGTCAAGTCCGGGGTCTTCATACGCGTCAAGCCGCTCTTTCCAGATTGCATTGGAGCGGGCTGCGGCGTCCAGCTCTCCGGCCGCGTGCCATTGTTCAAATGAATTGTCATCCGGGGTCCAGGGCCGGAACAATGCGGACATGAAATTGGCCTGTGTATGCTCGGACCCTAGGAAGTGCTGCCCCGGGCCGGTCGCGGCAATTGCCTCCATCGCCTGCGCATTCTCGCTCATGTCGATGCCATCGAAAAACCGTCCGACTTTGCCACACAGATCATGATCCAGGATCGTTTTTTCGAACGAGGTCACCAACCCACCTTCGAGCCATCCCGTGGCATGGTTGATCAGATTGGCACCTGCGAACATCGACATCATCAGGCCCCATGTGGCCTCTTGCTGGCTCTGAGCGTCCGGAACTTTTGAGGCGCTGAGCGTGCCAACCGTGTGCAGCGGCACCCCCAGCCTGCGGGCAAGCTGACCGGCCGCCAAAACCATCAACCCGGCTTCGGGCGTACCAAAGGTGGGTGCCCCGGACTTCATCGACATGGTTGAGGCAAAACTGCCCATCATGCAGGGTGCCCCGGGGTTTATCAGTTGGGTCAGCGTCATCGCTGCCATGGTCTCGGCCAACACCTGAGCCAACGTTCCTGCCACGGTGGACGGCGACATGGCCCCGGTCAGAACCCAGGGGGTGCAAGCGACCGGTTGCCCGGCCCGGGCATAGGTTTTCAACGCGCCCGACATGTGGCAGTCCATCACCAGCGGCGCATTTGTGTTAGAGACGCAATACAGGACGGCGTTTTCCGCCACGAAGTCTTCGCCGAACACAATCCTTGCCATGTCGATCGCGTGGCACGCGCGTTCGGCCCCGATAAAGGCCCCCATAAAGGCGCGGTCAGAATGGCGAATATGACCATAAAGCATGTCGAGATGGCGTTTGTTGGCCGGTAAATCCACCGGCTCGCAGACCACACCGCCCGAATGGTGCAGCCAGGGCAGGCTGTGATGCAGCTTGACCAGATCAACGAAATCCTGATGCGAGGCATAGCGCCGCCCGCGGTCCAGATCGTGCACAAAGGGCGGACCCCAAGCCGGGCATAGCACGCTGGCGTTGCCGCCCAGCTGAACGTTGTTGGCCGGGTTTCGGGCATGTTGAACGAACTGAGCCGGCGCTGTTGCCATGATCGTTTTGCGGCAGAACCCCGGCGCGAACCGCACACGCGAGCTATCTACGTCACAGCCTGCTTCGGCAAAAATGCCTAGAATCTCTGGGTCGTCCTGAAACTCCATCCCGGTTTCGGCAAGGATGGTATCCGCATTGGCCTCTATCTGTTCCAACCCTGCCTCGCTGAGGACATTGAAGGTCGAAAGCTTGCGCAGAATAAACGGCGCGCGCGCCTCGGGAAGAGTGCGAGGTCCAGCGACCCTGCGGCGTCGAGATGAGCGCGAACGTGTCATGGCCAAAGCGTTGACCGAGTGCTTGACGTAAACCAAGAAAATTCCAACAGTATAAAGATTTTTTATACTAAGGATGAGCAATGCTGGATCATCGTAAACTCTCACCAAGTCTGATGCGTTCACTTGAGGTTTTCGTCGCCGTTGCGGAAACGGGTCAGATGCGGGCGGGCGCAAGACTTCTGAATCTGTCGCAGCCGGCGGCTTCCCAGCACGTCATTGCGTTGGAAAAGGCTTTTGGTACTGTGCTTCTGGATCGCAGTACGCGACCGGCACGGCTGACCTATGCGGGTGCGCGTTTGCATGGAAGAGCGCAGAAAATTCTGGATGCACTTTCCGACATGGAAACGGAATTGCGCCATGTTGGCCAGAAATCCCTGACGCTGCTGCGAGTCGGCATTCAGGCCTCGATCGCCACAACGCTGACGCCCTCCTTGGTCGATTTTGCCCAGCGTGAGTTCAACGTCGAAGATATCACCCTGCATGCCGGTCAAAGCGGTAACCATGAACACCTGCTGCGGACGAAACAAGCGGATCTCGCGATCACATCTAACCCGTTTCTGGATATGGATGGATTGGAGCGTCATCACGTTCTGACCGAACGATACCTTCTGGTCCTACCAGAAACATATGACGGTCCGACGGACAGCCTGGAGGCGATCCAAACGCGGCTTCCTCTGGTGCGGTTCGGAGATACAACCAACGCGGGCCGCCAGATTGCGCAGCATCTGCGCCGATTGCGGTTTGAGCCCGACAAGGTCATCCAGGCGGACCGCTCCAGCATGGTTACGTCCTGTGTTTCCGCAGGTCAGGGGTTCAGCCTTTTGACGCCGACATTGCTGATCGATGGCTTGGTTGAGAATATGAGCCTGCAGTTGAAAGATCTTCCTGTCTCGGGCCTTTCGCGCACTTTGACGGTTGTCGCCAGAAAGGAAGAGCTTCAGAGCTTTCCGGAGGCGCTTGCAGCAATGTCCAGGCAGAAATTGCTGCAACGCATCACCGGCCATATGGGCGACATCGGAGCCAAAAGCGTAAAGTACGATATGGTCTAGTGCGCCGTCACACGCTGAACAGCGCGTGGAGCTTCGGGCTCAGGTTCAGTCCAAAGTCGCTACCTGTTGGTGAACTTCGACAACGTTGCCTTCGGGGTCGCGAAAGAACACTTGGTGCCACTCTTTCGAAAAGGCAGTGCCATAGTCCGAATAAGGAACCGCGTTTTCATCAAGTATCCTCAGGACAGCGGCAAGATCATCCGTTCGGAACGCAATGTGTCCGCGGCTCACCGGATTGATGACCTGATCATTTTTAAAAGCGACGTCAAAGTCCCGTTCCGCCAGATGCATTTGCATGCTGCCGTCCGTTGCAAAGCGGATCTGGCCGTCATAACCGGCGTCTTCGGTTGCTTCAGAGCGCGGGAAATTCTGCTGCGGAATATCACCTAAACCCAAGACGTTTGTATAAAAGTCGTGCAGGCGATCTACGTCGTCTGCCACCAGGTTAATATGATGAAATTCCAGCTTCATTTGGTTCCATTTTACTTGTCGTCACACACTGGATGTGTGCTTGGGGGACTGAGGTATTGAGCAGCGGTTGACCAGGTCCCGGGATAGTGCCGACAGAGTTAGTGAACTGCAAGCCGGATTGAGCCCCACCATACCGCTACTCCGAGCGCGCGTTCCCTAATCCAACAAAAAACGCCCGCCAATTAGGGCGGGCGTCTAAAATCCAAAAGCGGCAGAAACCGGTATTAGCGGCGGATGCCCAGCTTTTTGATCAGGTCCTGGTAGCGCGCTTCTTCTTTGCCCTTCAGGTAGTCCAGCAGCTTACGGCGCTGGGCGACCATTTTCAGCAGACCGCGACGACCGTGGTTGTCTTTTTTGTGGGTCTTGAAGTGCTCGGTCAGGGTGGTGATGCGCGAGGTCAGGATGGCAACCTGGACTTCTGGCGATCCGGTGTCGCCGTCCTTGGTGCCGAATTCTTTCATGACGCGTGCTTTTTCAGTGGCAGTAATCGACATCGGGGTCTCCTTTAATAGGTTAGAGTTGATGGCGCAGGCCGGGATGTCGTCCAGCACAGGCCCATGGAGAAAACCGCACCGATTCCGATGCGGATGGGCGCGTATAAGCGGATTTCAGGTAAATGGCAAAGGGATTCTATTGCTTCAACTCAGCGCATTGAGCTGCGACAGTTCCTGACCGTTGATCAGTTGGATATCGTCCAGGGTCAACCCTTTGGCACCCAGCAGTTGGGCGACGTCTTGTCCGTCGACCATGATACGGGTCAGGTTTTCGTTTTCAGTGTCGGTTTCAATGCGAATCTCCGGATCTTCTTCGCCTTCCCACGAGATCAACAGCTTGTCCTGCCCGGGTTCAAAATCCATGACCTTGACGGCATCGTCGTCATCCTCGGGGTTCAGGTGGATGCTGTCAGCGCCTTCGCCTCCGGTCACGATATCGCCGCTATGGGCAACAATAGTGTCGTCGCCGGCACCGCCATTCAGAAAATCTTCGGCGTCTTCGTTTTCGCCATCCTCACCGGTCAGCACATCGTCACCGTCGCCTCCAAACAAGACGTCTTCACCTGTGCCACCAACGAGCTCATCGTCGCCATAGCCCCCATGCAGCGCATCCTCGCCCGCGCCTCCGGTCAGCGTGTCGTTGTCCTGACCGCCGTACAGATCGTCATCCCCGTCGCCGCCGTCCAGCCTGTCCTCGCCGAAATGGCCAAAAAGCTTGTCGTCGCCATCATCTCCGGACAGGACGTCATCGTCACCTTCGCCGTGCAAAACATCATCGCCTTCGCCGCCCTGGATTGTATCAACGCCATCGCCGCCATGCAGGGTGTCATCGCCTATGCCCCCCAGCACAGTGTCGTCGCCACCGTAGCCGTTGATCTGGTCGTCGCCATCCTGCCCAGTCAGAATGTCTGCTTGGTCGTCGCCGGCCACAACCAGATCGCCTTCGAATTCTGAGACTATGGTCCCGGTCGAGGGCTCTTCGACTTCGTCGACGTTTTCACCAATCTCAAGATAGCTGCCGTCAGAGACCTGTTGCGGTTCATCTTCGATGATCTCGTCTTCTTCGGTGTCGTCGTCAGCCTCGATAATACCGCCCATCGCATAGGCGGCTCCGCCCATTGCGGCCAGGCTCAGCAATCCGAACAGAAACATGGCAACCCTCCGAGAACGCACTGCTCTGAGGATGAAATATCCCATGTGATCAGTCAGTTGGTCAAAGACAAGCTGAACTTGTGGTTAACCTTTTGTCACCAGAGTTCGGGCTGCTGGGTATAAGCGATGTAAAGCGGATGCTTGGGATGCCCGCCCTTGGTCAGCCCCAGATGAAACAGCGTCTGCCCGGTGCCGCGCAGAAGGGTTTCAACCGCTGGGCCACGGTCCAGATGCGCGCCATGAGTGCCCCAGGCGGCGATGACCTGATCGGCCCATTGCACGCCGTCCAGAATGGTCGTGTCATTCTCGGGCCCTACCGGATCGGCGGCGGCGCGCATCTTGCGTGGGTCGGTATCGCGCCATGCGAAGATGTTGGTCACCTGGAACGCGCCGAACCCAAGCGTCCGCGCGCGGCGCTCGCAGCGTTCCACCGTCGGGTCGTTCTGAACCTCGGTCGCAGTTGACGGGTTCAGCATCACGAACAGCGCCTTGCGCCCCGCCGGATCCCAGATGCGGGTCAGGCTATAGCGATATTTCTCGCAATCGGAATAGATGGCGGTCGAGGGCGCGTCGCCCTTGGTGTGGGAACGGGTAATCATGGACTTCGCCTAGCACGTGGCTCAGGTAACGAACACCCGGCTGGGGTGCAATTCGCCGGATTTGTAGATACCCACCGCCACCGCTTTGCCGTCCAGCGACGCCCATGCCTCATCGCCGTATTCGACGTCCGAAGCCAGAACCATGCCCGGATTGCCGTTGCGCAGGCGGGTGGCGCCTTCTGGTGTGCATTTCAATTCAGGCAGGTCGGCGAGGCCGGTTTCCAGCGGGTGCAGGTAATCGTCCAGGGCGGTTGTCTTGGCCATTTCATCGATCTGTTCGATGCTCAACCCGTCTTCAACCTCAAACGGGCCGGACCAGACGCGGCGAAGAACTTTGACATGGCCGTGGCATCCCAGCGCCGCGCCCAGATCACGCGCGATCGAGCGGACATATCCGCCCTTGCCACAAGTCATCTCTAGCACGACGTGGTCTTCGTCTGGGCGGTCGACCAGAATCAACTCTTCGACCCAAAGCGGGCGGGCGGATAACTCTACTTCCTCGCCATCGCGCGCCAGTTTATAAGCACGTTGCCCGTCAATCTTCACGGCCGAGAATTTGGGCGGGACCTGCATGATATCGCCCAGAAACGGGGTCAACGCCTGTTTGATGTCGTCATCCGAAGGGCGCGCATCGCTTTGTGCGATCACTTCGCCCTCGGCATCGTCGGTGTTGGTTGCCTGACCCAAACGGACGGTGAAGGTGTAGGCTTTCAACGCATCGGTGATGTAGGGAACGGTCTTGGTCGCCTCACCCAAAGCCACGGCCAGAACGCCGGTTGCTTCGGGGTCAAGCGTGCCTGCATGGCCCGCTTTCTTGGCATCCATCGCCCACCTAACCTTGTTGACCACAGCGGTCGAGGTCATGCCCGCGGGCTTGTCCACCACCAGCCAACCGAAAATGTCGCGACCCTTGCGTTTGCGTCCCATTCTACACCCTGAATCTTACCGAGGCGCGCGACCTAACGGATCGTTCTGCCACTGTCAATTTCAGGGCGTATCTTCGACCACACCTACAATAGGGCCAAGCGAAAACCCGACATCCGACCGATTGCCCGCGCGTTCATACATCCGAGAGATATTGCCGTCGAAGAACAGGGCATTCGGGGTATCCAGTACATCGCGGAACAGGCTGCCGAATTCGTGGAAGGTGACATAGTCGTCCGAGATTGCGAATACCGCCCGTGTCCCATCTGCGCTGGTACCAACGCCGTTGCGTACATAGCGCGAGGTGGAATCGGGCAGGAAGCGCGGGTGCAGTTCACCATCTATGACCAGCATCGGGCCAGATTGCGTGGCGAAACGGCACTGCGGGTCCTGATCCACATAATCCAATGTCTCAAACACGTCGGCGCGGCTTTCGCGGATGCAAAACACTCCGTTCGGCAACAAACCGAAATTGCCCGGCCCGGCATTGGGGATCACCCGCATCTGTTCCTGGCCGCCTTCGACATAAAGCCCGACGGGCGAGCGGTCGTCATGATACATGCCCGCGTTCATGGCAAATGCCAGACGCTTTCCCTGTGGGGCCAGAGTCTCGTTCACCGATGAGAAATGGCCCAGCACCTTACCGTCATCATCATTGAGAAACAGGCCCAACTCTTCGCTGGCGGCATCCACCTCGCAGACGGTGTACCGCTTGTCCTCATGGGTCACCTTCTCGCACGTGACCGCCGAAGCCTGCGCGGCCCAGAAGACCGCGCCCAAAATGACAAATGCGCGGATCACTCGTCCAGATCGCGGCGCACCGCGTCCTGATCGAACATCCGGCGGGTGTCATCCATTCGGTCAAACGTGTCATCCAGCCGGAACCGCAGATCGGGTGAGAATTTCAGGCCGACCTTCTTGCCGACCGCTCGCCGCAATTCACCCTTGTTGCGGGCCAGCAGCGCGATCACATCCTCCTGCCCCTTGCCGCCCAGCGGCAGCACATAGGCAGTGGCGATCTTCAGATCGGGCGAGGTGCGCACCTCACCTACGGTGATCGACATGCGGTTCAGGTCGGGGTCGTGGACATCTCCGCGCGCCAGAACTTCGGACAGGGTGCGGCGGATCAGTTCGCCGACACGGAGCTGTCGTTGGGACGGGCCGGGGCCATCGTGGAATTTGTTCTTTGCCATATCCCCGATCTAAGCCCAAAGCAGGGCTTTGCCAAGCGGGCGCGAACGGGGTAGGAGGCTTTGAGCCGAATTCAACAAAAGGACCAGCGCAATGACCCACATTCCGGGGATCGTCATCACAGGGGCTTCGGGCCGTATGGGGCAGATGCTGATCAAGACCGTCACCGACAGCGATCAGGCGCGTTTGGTCGGTGTTGTTGAGCGGACGGGCCATGACTGGATCGGTCAGGATGTGGGCGAGGCGATGGGCGGTCAGGCGCTGGGCGTCACCGTCACAGACGACCCGCTAGAGGCGTTTTCGCAGGCGCAGGCGGTGATTGACTTTACTGCGCCCGAGGCGACGCTGGAGTTTGCCGCACTGGCCGCGCAGGCACGGTGCGTCCACGTGATTGGTACCACTGGCATGTCGGATGAGCAGATCGCAGCGCTGGAACCGGCCTCTCGCCATGCGGTTATCGTGCGGGCAGGGAATATGAGCCTTGGCGTCAACCTGCTGGTGCAGCTGACCAAAAAGGTTGCCGCAGCGCTGGATGAAGATTTCGACATCGAGATCATCGAAGGTCACCATCACCACAAAGTCGACGCGCCCTCGGGTACTGCACTGATGCTGGGCGAGGCCGCCGCCGAAGGGCGCGGCGTCGATCTGGCCGATGTGTCCGATCGGGGCCGCGATGGCATCACCGGCGCGCGCAAGAGGGGCGATATCGGGTTCCATGCTATTCGCGGCGGTGACATCGTCGGCGAACACGACGTGCTGTTCGCAGCCCCCGGAGAGCGCATCGTCCTGCGCCATCTGGCCACCGACCGCGCCATCTTTGCCCGCGGCGCTTTGAAGGCGGCCCTGTGGGGGCAAGGCAAGGCTCCGGGTCAGTATGACATGGTGGATGTATTGGGGCTGTAAGGGGTCCTACCTGAACGCGGCGATCCCCGGCGGTTCTGCATGTCGCAGGTCGATATGCGCGAAGAGAGCATCCAAACGCTG
Organism: Ruegeria sp. A3M17; assembly: GCF_003318255.1. Classification (GTDB taxonomy): domain Bacteria; phylum Pseudomonadota; class Alphaproteobacteria; order Rhodobacterales; family Rhodobacteraceae; genus Ruegeria. The sequence goes on along the minus strand of NZ_QOCF01000028.1, from coordinate 82,526 downwards.
GTCCCATGTCGGGAACTGACCTGTCAACGCATAGGTCAGACGCTCGGCTCCGATTGATATGCCCAACGGTGCGGCCTCGCCGCCGATGATGATCTCTCCGATTTCGGTCCAGTTGGCAGAGGGGGGATAGGATTCGGGTGCGGGTTCAGTTTGATTGCCGACGCGATAATAGACGCCCATCGTGACCAGATAATCCTCGCCAAACGGATCGGGAAAGAAATAGCCTGAGGCGTCGCGGGCGGCCAATGCCTCGGCCTCATCGCGCAGCAGGACCTTTTGCGAAAACGGCAAGTTCATCTCATCCAGAACCGGGCGCACGTCATCGGCCTGAGGCACGCTGACAAAAGCAATGCGGGACGGGTCAAGGCTGAACTCTTCGGCCAGAAGGCGCACCATAAGTTCGGTGGTGTCGCGCCCACTGACTGCGCCTTCCGGATGGCAGCCAACCTCGTGAAACAGGGGCAGGACATCGGGGCGGGATTTTTCTTCCACATCTGCGACGCGTGCCAGCGGTTGTATAACGAAAGCGTTTGGTCGCAATTTCTTTTGCTCGAAATCGTGCCGCAGCCCGCCATTATAGTCGACGTTCCCGGTGACAATCGAAAAAGGTTGCGACTCGGAAAACCCGAGCTTGGCGAATGCGGCTTTGAGGCCAGCCAGTGTCTCGGCGAACTCTGCCTCGAACGCCTCATTCTGGCCGGTTGCGCCGATAGCAAATCGCGGCAGCACCGCACTCGCGGTGGCTGCGGTGCCCAGTTGTACCAGTTTCCGACGGTTCAATCCCATCTGCGCCTCCTTTATGCACGCACAAGGAGATTATCGCAGAAGTTTGCGGCAAAGGTTAAGGGAATCTGAAAAGCGCCGCCCGGAAGCAACACGTTTGGCTACAGATCACGTATCTTGTCCGCGCGCAGTGGACAGGCGAGGTAAACGCCGAATTCGTTTCCGATATCCGCGCTGACCCGGGCGTGCACCCGGCCCTGCCGATCAAGGAAGCGCTGGTTGTCTTCGACGGGGAATATCCCTTCGTGCCAGATGCCGGGATGAATATAGAGGCCACGCGTGCCGTCACACCAGAATGCGACCACCTTTTCTGGCGACAGGTTGTCGCCGGGCAGCGCGACAGGCACGATGAAGGGCTTGTTGTCCAGCGGCCAGAACATCTGCCCGCCATCGGGGTGATAGTTCATGTGCCACAGCAGAACCTGATCGCGCGGTGCTGTTTGGCGGTCGGTCTGCGCCTGTTGTGGATCAGCGGACCAGCCCAGAACATAGTGGCCTTTGACGGCCTCGTTCTCACCATAAAGCACGTCGCCTTGCCAGTCGCATTTGAACGTGCCTTCGACCCAGCCGCCCTCGTCGCCGGTGCCTTCGTCAATCGGTCGCCAGCCTTGTTGCGGCCAACGGGTGATTTCAATCTCGAAGGTTTCGGGGTCGTCGACCAGACAGCCATAGCCTTTGACCGACGTGTCCGTGGCCCGGATCAGCGGAACCTCGTGCCAAGGAAGGGACGGTTTCGAGCTGGCCTCGAAGATATATTCAGGCGCGCTCATGACGCGCCTAGATGCCTGTCGACCATACGCTGCACCATCGGTGCGAAATGGGTGAAATCGGGGGTTTCCATGTTCGCCCGCTTGCCCGCCTCATCCAGATAGCGCACCTGAATAATCTCTTTCAGGTTCGGATTGCTCTCGAACTCTGCGACCTCTTCAGCGCTCATCGGCCCGCCCTGCAATTCAAGCGTATGGACGGAGGCGGTGGAGAGACGGTTGAAATATTCGGGCTTGGTGGCGCAGAGATACCGTTTGGCGGCCACGTGATAGCGGCAGCAATCGGTGATGACCGAGGGGAAGAACTGTTCCAGAACTTCCGCACCTGCATCCTCGTGATGACGATCCTCGGTGTCATCCGGGTGATAGGTGCCGAACTCGGAGGTGAAATGGCCGATATCGTGCAGCAATGCGCCGACGATGATTTCCTCGGGCTGGCCGTTCTGCTCGGCGATCATTGCACCTTGAAGCATGTGTTCGGCCATGGTGACGGGCTCACCCAGATATTCCTCACCGCCGCGGCGGTCGAAGATATCGCCGATGAAGGCCACGATATTGTCCCGGCTCAGGGTCGAGAAATCGGGCTTCATTCTGCGGCCTCCGGTTGGCTCATCTCCATCGCGGCCAATGTGGACAGCAACCCGTCCTTGTCGGCGTAACAGCCCTGCAACCAACGAGAGCCCGCACCGGAATAGCCCAGACGCGCGTGCAGCACGCGGGTGTTGTCGACGATGAAGCTTTCACCAGGTTCCAGTTTGAACGACACGCCCATGGCGGGGTCGTCGATGATCTCGCCTAATTGGCGATAGGCGGCGTAATAGGCCTCCATCTGGTCGAACGGCACGTCGACGAACGGCGCGGATGAGCGGTTGTTGAACCGGATACCGACCAATTCACCATCCGGTGACAGCTCAATCATCGGGCGGCGTGACCGTAGGCAGATACCGTCCGAGCCCTTGTATTCGAACCGGGCGGGGTAGCCTGCCAGCAAGGCAAAACCTTCCGGGTTCTGTTCGTGCAGTTTTTCAGCAGCGCGGAAGCCGTCAACCACGATGGAATCACCACCCTCGGCGCTGTTTTCCAGGCAATACAGAATTTGCAGCGTCGGAACCGGATCACGATAGGGGTTGTCGGTATGCGCCTGCAGACCAAGGCCGGTATAGGCTAGGTTGGTCGGGTTCACTTCGGTCCGGACCTCAAAATAGGGGCCATAGTTGGTTTCGCGCACATAACCGAACAGGTCAGCGACTTTCAGCAGGGATTCCGGTTCGGTCGGGCCGCCGGTCAGCTTTGCAAAGCCGTACTCGGCCACCGCGCCCAGCCAGCCGCGTTTGGCGGCGGGGTTGGCGTGGACCTCATCCCAATCGGCGCTGGGCGCGTCGATGCCGCGTTCCCAGGTGGTGATGCCGGGGGCCGTCCGACCGGTGGGCAGACCGTGGTCGCGGTCATAGCTGTGCGCGGCCAGCCAGTCGGCGGGGAAGGTGACGGTCTTGCTTTCGGGCTGAAAGGTGACTGTCAGATCACCATTGCTGATTTCGGCGGCGCTAACCGAAATGTCTGAGGGGATATCACCGATGGTGATCAGACGCTGGCCATTGCCGGGCGCGCGGGTTTCGGGGTCCAGCGCGTTGTCGCGCAGCCAAATGGCGTGAAAGCGAGCTTTGGTGCCGGTGTCGAATTCAACGGTTACGACCGAAGCGTCATGGGTGGCAGAGCGCAGCATGGGGGGTCTCCTGTTCAGCGCGGGCTTTGATTGAGGAGATACGCCTCTTGTGGCATTACGACAATTAATCCTTCTTTCTGCTGAGGCTTGGAAAAACTTATGGCTAAGAAAAAGATCGGTTTACCACCCTTGGACTGGCTGCGCGTTTTCGAGGCGGCGGGGCGTCTGGGCGGGTTTTCGGCAGCGGCGAGGGAATTTGGTCTGACGCAAGCTGCGGTCAGTCAGCGGATCGGCAACCTTGAGGCATGGCTTGGGCGCACGTTGTTTGTGCGTGAGGCGCGTGGCGTATCACTGACTGTCGAAGGAGAAAGCTATCTGCCACTGGTGCAAGACAGTTTGCAGGCGCTTGAACGAAATACCGAGGATTTGTTTGGAAAATCCCCGCGCGAATTGAGGGTGGCCGGGTTGTCGTCGCACATCCATGCGCTTGTGGTCCCCAGCCTTGCGCGATTTCAGGAGATGCAGCCGAAGGTGCGTGTCCTGACCGATTCCGTAGCGCGGCGGTCGTCGCTGGATGAAGAGCGGACCTGGCTGCAAATCCGCTATGGTCGCGGGGCTTGGCCGGGGCGGGATTCCGAATTGATCGCAGCTGAAGTCCTGGTGCCAATGGCGGCTCCGGGTGTTGAATGGGATGCGCCTTTGATTGATCTGCGCGGAGAACGGCCGGGATGGCGAGACTGGGCGCAAAAGGCAGATCAGGGCGATGTGACGACGTCGCACATCAGCTTCGATTCAATGGAACATGCGTTGTCCGCGGCACGTCAGGGCATGGGCGTGGCGCTGGGGTCGGTGCCCTTGGCCAAGGCGGATCTACAGGCCGGACGGTTGCGCCGGTTAAACCTGCCCGAGCTGAAAACGAAGGATGGGTATTGGCTGACATGGCCCGAAGAACGGGCGAAATCAAAGAAGCAGCGCGCTCTGATAGCGGATTTTCTGGAAGCTTTGCGGGGATAGGCGATCAGAAATCGATCGCGATGCCTTTCTTTTCCCAATCGCCATAGCGGGCCGGATCGGGGCCGTCACGACCGCCCAGTTCCTTGGGCATCTTTTTCGCCTCTGCCTCGGCTTTCTTGCGGCGCTCTTCGGCTTCGGCCAGGGCGCGCTGGGCGGCGGGCGGCAGGTCTTTGCGGTCGTCACTCATGACATCGGGTTCCTTTCCGTGCATGGGCTTGATATACGCCCGCGTCCGCCATTGGCAATGCGGGCGAGGATTTATTCAAAGGCGATTCCATGTCCGACAACGCAACAGCGGCACGACGCAGCGCGATCTATCTGCTGGATCAGATTCTGGGTGAAGGACGCCTGCTGTCCGAATGTCTGGCCGCCGGTGCGCTGGACCGGTTGGCCCCTGAAGATCGCGCGCGGGCGCAACGTCTAACGCTGGAAACCTTGCGCGGCTTGGAGCGTGCGGATCGTCTGCTGGAAAACCACCTGAACCGTACGCCGGCTTTGACTGTGCACAATGCCCTGCGCCTTGGCGCGGTCGAGCTGTGCCACGGTGAAGCGGCTCATGGTGTGGTGAATTCAATGGTCGACATCGTAGGGCGTTCCCGCAAGCACGGACGGCTGAAAGGCCTGGTGAATGCCGTGTTGCGGAAAGTGGCCGCCGAAGGGCCCGATGCATGGCCCAAAATGCGCGTGCCGCGTTTGCCCGAATGGCTACGTGATCCGCTGATCATGGCATGGGGTGAGGATGCAATCGCGGGAATGGAAAAGGCGCAATTTACTGGCGCACCGCTTGACCTGACTGTGAAGCCGGGCGACAGCGGACCGGGTGAGACCCTGCCGACCGGTTCGATGCGGCTGCACGATGCCGGTCAGGTCACGGCCCTTCCGGGTTATGCCAAAGGTGATTGGTGGGTGCAGGACGCGGCGGCCGCTATTCCAGTGCGCATACTTGCTCCGAAATCGGGCGAAAAGATCCTCGATCTTTGCGCCGCTCCGGGTGGAAAAACACTGCAGTTGGCGGCGGCTGGGGCCGATGTTACGGCGCTCGACGTCTCGGAAACGCGGTTGGCGCGGGTGCATGAGAACCTCAAACGCACCGGGCTGAAAGCCACTGTCGTCGCAGGCGACGCGCTTGAACATCAGGGCCAGTATGACGCCATCCTTTTGGACGCGCCGTGTTCTGCCACGGGAACGATCCGCAGGCACCCTGACCTGCCTTTTGCCAAAGACGGATCGGAATTTGGTGAGTTGATCGAACTGCAGGCCCGGACGCTGGCCCACGCCTGGAGCTTGCTGAAACCTGGCGGGCGGCTGGTCTATTGCACCTGCTCGCTCCTGCCGGATGAGGGCGAGGTGCAGGTCGAAGAAGCGCTGGACCAACACCCCGATATGTCGGTGGATTGGGCGGCTTTGAACATTGCCGGAATCGAGTCCGAATGGATCACCGAGGAAGGCGGCCTGCGTCTGCGACCCGATTACTGGGCTGATCTTGGTGGAATGGATGGGTTCTACATCGCACGCTTGAACAAATCGGCGTAGAAGCACGCTTTTCGATGACTTGACGATCGCCCCGGTCTATCGTTGGGTCTCAGGCGCCAGCAGAGCGCAAGGGGCAGAGTAACGAGCGTCATGTCGAAGACAGATACCATGACCAATCAGTGGACACGGTTTCAGAACCGTCTCTACGCGCGGCTCAGCCAGCGTCGCAAAGCGGTCTCGGGGTTTGTTGGCGAGCCGGAACCACGCACGGTCGGCTCATTTGCGCGCGGGCGTCAGTTGGTCGCCGGAAATCTGCTATTTGCGGGCTTTCTGGTTGAAGCTCAGGATACCGAGCTATGGGATGTGGCCGCGCCCAGCACCGGGTTCGACAATGAACGCCACGGCTTTGCCTGGCTCGACGATCTGGCGGCTGTCGGCGATATGCGCGCGCGTGAAAAGGCCCAGCGGTGGGTCTGGGGCTGGATCAACGCGCATGGTCGCGGTCAGGGGCCGGGCTGGGCACCTGATCTGACCGGTCGGCGCGTCATACGCTGGATTAACCATGCGATTTTCCTGTTGCGCGGCGCAGATGAACACCAAAGTAGGATGTTTTTTCGTTCGTTGGCCCAACAGACTTGGTTTTTGTCCAAGCGCTGGAAGGCAGCGACCCCGGGTCTTCCCCGGTTTGAGGCGCTTGCCGGGCTGGTGCAGGCCGGATTGGCGTTGGAGGGGTTGGAGCAAATGGCTGATCCTGCCCTTCGTGCTTTGGCGCGCGAGTGTGACAGTCAGGTCGACGAACAGGGTGGAATCTTAACCCGCAACCCGGAAGAACTGCTTGAAGTTTTTATGCTGCTTTCATGGACCTCGGCCGCGCTTAGCGCGTTGGGCCGGGGCACGCCCGGGGCGCAGGCAAGTGCCATTAAACGCATGGCCCCCACCTTGCGCAGCCTGCGTCATGCGGACGGGGCCTTGGCCCGATTTCACGGCGGTGGGCGCGGTGTCGAAGGGCGTCTGGATCAGGCACTGGCGCAAAGCGGTGTCAGGCCACATCACGACACGGGGCTGTCCATGGGATTTGCCCGGCTTTATGCGGCCAGAACCAGCGTGATTGTGGATGCCGCCACTCCGCCCAAGGGGGCGGCGTCATACAACGCCCATGCCTCGACCCTGGCGTTCGAACTAACCTCGGGCCGCAGACCGCTGGTGGTCAATTGCGGATCGGGCGAAAGTTTTGGAATGGAATGGCGGCGCGCGGGTCGGGCGACACCGTCGCATTCGACACTGTGCCTTGATGGGTATTCAAGCGCTCGGCTGGCGCCACCGACGCAGGGCGCCGAACGCGAGGCACTGGTGGATGCGCCGCATGAGGTTCCCATTGATTTCGAGGATGCCTTTGAAGGCACGCGCTTCATGGCGGGTCACGACGGGTATACTAAAGTCTTCGGATTGACTCATGCCCGCACTTTTGAGCTGCGCTTTGATGGGCGTGAGCTGGCGTGTGAGGATATTCTGCTGACCGCCACCGACAAGGCGAAGCGCCAATTCGACAAGGCAATGGACGCTTCGGGCCTGAAAGGCATCGCCTTTGATATCCGGTTTCACCTGCATCCAGACGTGGATGCGGCGTTGGATCTGGGGGGGGCTGCGGTTTCGATGGCCTTGAAAAGTGGTGAGATCTGGGTTTTCCGCCACGACGGCGTCGGAAAATTAAGTTTAGAACCAAGTGTTTATCTTGAAAACGGGCGTTTAAAACCACGCGCGACAAAACAGATCGTTCTATCTGGCCGCGCAATGGAGTATGCGACGCGCATCCGGTGGACGCTCAGCAAGGCCCAGGACACAGCCTATGCCGTGCGGGATATACACCGGGACGAGCCCGAGTTTGACTGACGCCAAAAGGACCTTTGACCCCATGACCGATCTTCACCCCGTGCGCCGCGCGTTGCTTTCCGTTTCCGACAAGACCGGGTTGATCGAGCTGGGAAAGGCACTGGCCGAACGCGGGGTCGAACTGCTGTCGACCGGCGGTACAGCCAAGGCGCTGCGCGATGCAGGGCTTGCGGTGAAGGACGTCAGCGAGATTACCGGCTTCCCCGAGATGATGGATGGTCGTGTGAAAACGCTGCATCCGATGGTGCATGGCGGGCTGCTGGCCCTGCGCGACAGTGACAGCCACGTGGCGGCGATGGACGAACATGGCATTGGCGCGATCGACCTGCTGGTGGTGAACCTCTATCCGTTCGAGGCCACCGTAGCCAAAGGTGCGGGTTACGACGAATGTATCGAAAACATCGATATCGGTGGCCCGGCGATGATCCGCGCGGCCTCGAAGAACCACGCTTTTGTGAATGTGGTTGTGGATGTTCAGGATTACGACGCGCTCCTGGCCGAGCTGGCGGCCAATGATGGGCAGACCTCCTATGCGTTCCGTCAGCACCTGGCGCAGACAGCCTATGCCCGTACTGCTGCCTATGACACGGCTGTGTCGAACTGGATGGCTGATGCGCTGGCCGCGCAGGCCCCGCGCCGTCGCGCCTTTGCCGGTGAGCTGAAACAGACCTTGCGTTATGGCGAAAACAGCCACCAACAGGCAGTCTTCTATACTGATGGCACCAACCGCCCCGGTGTCGCGACCGCGGTGCAGCATCAGGGCAAGGAACTGAGCTACAACAACATCAACGACACGGACGCGGCATTTGAACTGGTGGCTGAGTTCGATCCGGCGCAAGGCGCGGCCTGTGCGATCATCAAACATGCCAACCCCTGCGGTGTTGCCAAGGGCGCGACACTGATCGAGGCCTATAAGGCCGCGTTCGATTGTGACCGCACTTCGGCCTTTGGCGGGATCATTGCGCTGAACCAGCCGCTGGATGCCGAAACCGCGCAGGAAATTACCGGGATTTTCACCGAAGTCGTGATCGCTCCGGGTGCGTCGGATGAGGCTAAGGCAATCTTTGCCGCCAAAAAGAACCTGCGTCTGCTGACAACCGATGGTCTGCCGGACGTGACCGCAGGTGGTAAAACCGTCCGCCAGGTTGCCGGTGGCCTGCTGGTGCAGGACAAGGACAACGGATTTGTCGGCCTTAATGACCTGAAGGTCGTTACCAAGAAATCCCCGACCGAGGAACAGATGCGCGATCTTCTGTTTGCGTGGAAAGTCGCCAAACACGTCAAGTCCAATGCCATCGTCTATGTCAAAGACGGAGCAACCGTGGGTGTGGGTGCCGGTCAGATGAGCCGCCTGGACTCGGCGATGATTGCAGCCAAGAAAGCCGAACGCATGGCTGATGCTCTGGGCTTGGCCCAACCACTGACCATCGGTTCTGCCGTGGCGTCGGATGCGTTTTTTCCGTTCCCGGACGGTCTGATGGAAGCGGCCGAGGCCGGCGCGACCTGTGTTATCCAACCGGGCGGCTCGATGCGCGACGATGAAGTGATCGCAGCTGCGGATGAGGCCGGTTTGGCCATGGTCTTTACCGGCATGCGCCACTTCCGCCACTGATGCGCTATCGTCTGCTTCTCTGGGCCGTTTTGGCCGCGTTACTGATCGACCAGATCAGCAAGTATCTGGTCGTTCACGTGATGCGCGTGGCCGATGGGAACATTGATGTTCTGCCGCCGCTGCTGGTGTTCAAATACGGTGAGAATCGGGGCATCAATTTCGGCTTGTTTCAAGGCAATACCGATGCTGCCCGATGGGCGTTGATCGGTGTTTCCATGGTCATCGCAATCGGTGTGCTGATCTGGCTGATGCGCACTGCCCCGTCGAAACTGATGCTGGTTTGCGGCGGGTTGCTGATTGGCGGGGCGCTGGGCAACGTCGTGGATCGCCTGCTTTATGGCTATGTTCTGGATTTCCTGAACATGTCCTGTTGCGGCATCAACAACCCTTTCGTGTTCAACCTTGCTGATGTGTTCATTTTCGCGGGAGCGATTGGTCTGGTGCTGTTCGAAGGCAAAAAGGCCTCGTGACGTGCCATTTGAAATGCGATAAAAGCGCCTGAAACAGGCTGGAGACTCTGATGCGGCTGCCGCGTTCCATATTTGCTTTGACATTGGCCTTTGCGGCTGCGGGCTGTTCCGATATCGGATTGCGCCATCTCGAAGCGCCCGGGCAGGGGCCGGACGAATTCTCGGTCCTGCCTGTCAAGCCGTTGACCGAGCCCAAGGATTACAAGTTCCTGCCCGCGCCCACGCTGGGTGGTGAAAACCTGACCGATCCGAACCCTAAGGCCGAAGCTGTCGTTGCCCTTGGCGGGAACGAATCTTCGCTGAACACAAATACGGCCATTCCATCCACGGACGCGGCCCTTGTGACGGCCTCCAGCCGGTATGGGGTTGCAGCAAATTCACGGCAGGTGGTTGATGCCGAGGATGCAGAATTCCGCAGAAAGCAGGGACGCCTGACGCGCCTGCGCATGTTCAACGTGGATCGGTATTCGCAGATTTACCGCCGCGAAACGCTGAACCCCGACCGTCAGAATGAGGCGGCACGCCAGGCCGGGATAGAAACACCATCGGCGCCACCGGTAGATGAATAATCTTTAACTTTTCGTCATTGGCCTTGAACCCGCGCGGCGCCACCGTAGTTTGAACTGCATAAATCAAACGGAGGACGCCCTATGGTTCGGGCCCTGGCATTGTCGGCAGCCCTGATGGCCGCAACCCCTCTTGCTGCAAGCGAGGGGCACGAAGCGGTCACTACCTTTACGTTGGACAACGGCATGGATGTCGTCGTGATCGAAGATCACCGCGCACCGGTTGTGCAGCACATGGTCTGGTATCGCGCAGGGTCAGCGGATGAGCCCGTGGGATCGTCGGGGGTGGCGCATTTCCTGGAACACCTGCTGTTCAAAGGCACCGACACTCTGGCCCCGGGCGAATTCTCGGCCACCGTTGCGGCCAATGGCGGCACCGACAACGCGTTCACTTCGTATGATTACACCGCGTATTTTCAACGCGTTGCCGCCGACCGGCTGGAACTGATGATGCGGATGGAAGCAGACCGGATGCGCAATATCCGCCTGAACTACGAGGATATCGCCACCGAGCGTGACGTGATCCTAGAAGAGCGCAATCAGCGCACCGACAACAGCCCTCGTGCCCTGTTCGGCGAACAGATGAGCGCTTCGCAATACCTCAACCATCGCTATGGCGTGCCGATCATCGGCTGGCGGCACGAGATGGAAACACTCGACATGGAAGACGCGCTGTCCTTCTACCAGACTCATTATGCGCCCAATAACGCCATACTGGTCGTCACCGGTGATGTCGAACCTGACGAGGTCAAGTCGCTGGCCGAGCAATATTATGGTGTGATCCCCGCCAACCCTGATCTGCCCGAACGGGTCCGGTCGCAGGAACCGCCGCAAACGGCAGAACGCCGTCTGACGTACAAAGATGCGCGCGTGTCGCAGCCCTATGTTCAACGCAGCTATCTGGCGCCCGAACGTGATCCGGGCGAACAGGAGAAAGCAGCTGCTCTGTTTCTGTTGGCAGAACTGTTGGGCGGAAGCACGACATCTTACCTGAACGAAAAGCTGCAGTTCGAGCAGCAGAAAGTTGTCTACACCGGGGCGTTCTATCGGGGTGTCTCGCTGGATGATACGACCTTTGATCTGATCGTCGTCCCGGCTGCAGGCGTTTCCCTGCAAGAGGCCGAAGATGCATTGGATCAGGTGGTTGCCGACTTCATCGCTGAGGGTGTGAACGAAGAAGACCTTGACCGGATCAAGATGCAGCTGCGGGCGTCGCAGACCTATGCGCGCGACAATGTGGACGGGATTGGCAACCGCTATGGCCGCGCGCTGACCAGCGGCCTGACTATCGAGGATGTGCAGGCCTGGCCCGATATTCTGCAGGCTGTCACTGGGGATGAGATCATCGCCGCTGCCCGCGAGGTGATACAACCGGAAACATCCGTCACCGGCTGGCTGATGCGCGATGATGAGGTGACGCAATGAAACGGATATTCGCAACCCTGATCGCGTTCGTTGTCGCTCTGCCTGCGTGGGCCGATATCGAGATCAAAGAGGTCACCTCTCCTGGTGGTATCACCGCGTGGCTGGTCGAGGATCACTCGATCCCCTTCACCGCGCTAGAGTTACGTTTCCGCGGCGGCACATCGCTGGATGACCCGAATAAACGGGGTGCGGTCTACCTTATGAGCGGTCTTGTCGAAGAAGGTGCAGGTGACATGGATGCCCGCACCTATGCGCGTGAGCTGGAATCGCTGGCGGCCTCGTTCCGGTACAGTGCAACCGATGACACGGTGTCGATCACCGCGCAGTTCCTGACCGAAAACCGGGATGATGTGATCGACCTGCTGCGCACCACCATTCACGAGCCGCGCTTTGATCAGGATGCGGTGGACCGGGTAAAGGCGCAGGTGCTGTCCGGCCTTAAATCCGATCAAACCGACCCGAATGACATTGCGGGTCGTAACTTTGCCCAAATGGCCTATGGCGACCACCCTTACGGCACTGAAGGTAAGGGCACGATCGAAAGCGTGACCGCCCTGACGCGCGATGATGTGGTCACCGCCTATCAGGATGTCTTTGTCCAAGACCGGATGTATGTAGGCGCAGTGGGTGACATCACCCCCGAAGAGCTGGGCGTGTTGCTGGATAAATTGCTGGCCGACCTGCCGGAAACAGGTAAGCCGATCCCGGAACGTGCCAATGTGTCCATTCCCGGTGGCGTCAGCGTTGTCGAGTTCGACACGCCGCAATCTGTGGCCCTGTTCGGACATGCCGGCATTGACCGCGATGATCCCGATTTCTTTGCCGCCTTCATCCTGAACCACATCCTTGGTGGGGGCGGATTTGAAAGCCGCCTGATGCAGGAAGTGAGAGAGAAGCGTGGCTTGACGTATGGTATCGGCACTTATCTGGTGCCCAAGGACCTGGCGTCGGTCTATCTGGGGTCCGTGTCGTCCAGCAATGATCGCATTGCCGAAGCGGTCGAGGTGATCCGCGACGAGTGGGCTCGGGCTGCGTCGGAAGGTGTAACCCAGAAAGAATTGGACGATGCCAAAACCTATCTGACGGGCGCTTACCCGCTAAGGTTCGACGGTAACGGCCAGATCGCGGGGATCATGGTCGGGATGCAGATGGAAGATCTTCCTATCGACTATATTGCCACCCGTAACGACAAGGTGAATGCGATCACGCTGGAAGAGATCAACCGGGTCGCCAGCGAATTGCTGGACCCTGACGGGCTTCATTTCACCATAGTCGGCAAGCCCGAGGGTCTGGACGGCTAAACCCGTTCAGGCCGCGACGGGCTGTTTCTGTGCCCGAAGCGTATGCTTGTTGCTGCTCAGTAGCTTTTGCCGCGCATGCCTGAAATGCGCGGCTTTCAACGCGTCGTCGATAAGCCGGTTCCGGCGCAGCAGGCGCGACAGACGGTAATTGTCGAACACCAGGCAGGTTGTCGGTTCCGAGGCGATGACGGTGGCCGTTGCGGGCAAACCAAGGCCGAACGTCAGCTCTCCCAGTGTCTCGTCCGAGCCGCAAATATTGATGACCTGACCATTTTGTAGGATGGTTGTTCGCCCGCTCAGGAGATAGCCAAGGAAATCTGTTGTTCTGGCTTCTTCGATCAGAATGTCGCCCTTGGCGAACTCCTGAACCGACGCAGTGTTCAATAGCTTTCGGGCGTGATGCGGTTTCAGTGACCCAAGATGATGCGAGATGAACTGGCGCTCGGCTGCGGAAAAGCGAATGAGATGCCGCGACAGGTATCCCCGCAGCAATCCGATGACCGAGATCGCGATATAGGCCATCTGTATGATCGAACCGGCAAGATTGAATTCTTCTACCATGCTGATCAGAACGCAGCTTGCAGCAACGATAACCAGAACCGGGTAGAGCACGCCATTGCCTCGGACTATACCGATTTGCAGTAAAAAGTAGTTCAGAATGTAAAGGCCAGCCCCGGCCACGCCGACCATCGTGGCCAGTTCGACAAGTTCGGTGAACTCAAATGGACTATTCAGCATGCCAGGACCCACCCTCAATGAATGGACTTTACGCTGCGTCAATCCCGTGAAGCCGTAAATGAACAATTTCACAGGTTAATGGCCGTTATGAGCGTGCTTTCGCCTGCGCGCGCAACATTTGCCCCATCATCTGGCCGAACTTGCCCGAACCACGCTGGTACAGCGCGCCGTCCACGGCCAAAACCGTGCCGCTGATGTAGCTGGCCAGATCGGAGCTTAGGAACATACAGGCATTCGCGACGTCCTGCGGCTGACCCCAGCGACCCAATGGGACATCCTTGCGCAGCGCCTCTCCGGCATCTGGCGTGGGGGCCAGACGTTTCGCCCCTTCGGTGCCTTCGATGAAACCGGGCACGACCGAGTTCACGCGGATGCCTTCGACACCCCATTCCATCGACAGGGTGCGGGTGATCTGATCCACGCCTGCCTTGGCGGCACAGACATGGGCCTGGCCTTCGTAAGGCAGGTAGGATTGCGGGGCCGAAATGTTGATGATGCTGGCACCCGGACGTTTGAGGAAAGGATAGGCCCCCTTCATCACGTGGATCGTGCCCATCAGGTCGATATCGATCACGGTCTTGAAGGCATTGACTGACATTTCGGCCGCCAATGCCGGGAAGTTGCCCGCCGCGCCCGATACCAGCACGTCGAAGTCACCGAGCGCGTCGTGGAACTGTTTCAGCCCGTCTGTCACGGCCTCTGGGTCGCGTACGTCAAAGGCCGCGCCGATGGCGTCTTGTGCCCCTGCAGCTTTCAGCGCAGAAACGGTGTCATCGACCTTTTCCTGCGATCGGCTGGCGACCGCCAGCTTGGCACCCGAGGCCGCAAAAGCCTCGGCAATGCCGCGATTGATACCGCTGGTTCCGCCGATGACGACGACGGTTTTTCCTGAAAAGTCCATGTAGGCCTCCCTTGGCGGGGAGCCCTACTCGCCGTAGGGCACCCAGATGTTTTTGACTTCGGTCGCAGCCTGCAGGAAGCGGCGGGAATGGTCCACGCCCCAATCGATTGCCGTCGCGTTATTCACCCAGGTCCGTTTCAGGTTCCCGGCCGAGACGACCTCGATCTCCTTCGACAGGTCGGTGGACGAGAACGACCAGACCGCATCCACGTTCAGGTGCGAAGCCAGCGGTTTCGCCAGTTCCGCGTGGCTGCCGGTCAGGATGTTGACCACGCCAGCGGGGACGTCAGATGTCTCAAGGATCTGGTAGAAATCAGTCGCTGCCAAAGGGTAGGGCTCTGAGGCCACCAGAACCGTCCGGTTGCCCATCGCAATCGCCGGGGCCATGGCCGAGACCAGACCCAGCAGAGGTGCCTCATCCGCGCATAGCGCACCGATGACGCCAACGGATTCCTTCATGGCAATCGCCACGCCACGGATCGGAACGCCGTGCACCTGACCGTCATACTTGTCGGCCCAAGCGGCGGCGGTGAACAGGCGCTGAATTGAGGCTTCGACCTCTTTCGCGCCGTCCTTCTTGCCGGTCATGGCGTCGATACGCGCAGCGAATTCATCGGCACGGGCCGAGAGGTTTTCACCAATGTAATAAAGGATCTGAGCCCGCAAGTGACCGGTGGTCTTGGACCAACCTTTGGCACCTGCCGCGGCCTCAACCGCGTTGCGCACATCCTTGCGATTACCAACCCCCACATGGCCCAATAGACCTGACTTGCCCCAGACAGGTTTAGAATAGCCGCTGTCAGGCCGCGCCTGCTTGCCGCCGACATACATCTTGGCAGTGCGGTCAATCGGATCGACCGGAGCACCTTCGCCGGTGGCCGCATCGACCTTGGCCAGCGGCTTGGCCTTGCCCTTGAGCCTGGTATAGGCCGTCAGTCCTTCCCAACCGCCTTCGCGACCAAAGCCGCTTTCGCGCACACCGCCAAAGCCAGCGGCCGCATCGAACAGATTGGTGGCGTTGACCCAGACCACACCCGCAACCAGCTTGGGCGCGATATCCAGTGCGAGGTTCACGTTCTCGGTCCAGACCGTCGCCGCCAGCCCGTAACGGGTGTTGTTGGCCAGTTCGACCGCCTCTTCCGGCGTGCGGAAGGTTGACGACACAAGAACCGGGCCAAAGATCTCTTCCTGCATCAGCGGGTCGGATGTCTCGAGGCCCGAGATCAGTGTCGGCGGGTAATAACACCCGTTCGCCGGCAGATCGCATGCCGCTTGGTGCACGTGACCGGCGGTGTTGCTTTCGACCATGCTCTTGATGGTTTGCAGTTGGACAGGGTCTACAACCGCGCCCACATCGATGCACTTATCCAGCGGATCGCCGATGCGCAGCGAGTCCATCCGGGCGCGCAGCTTCTCGTGGAAACGGTCCGCGATGCCTTCTTGGACCAGCAAGCGGGACCCTGCGCAGCAAACCTGACCCTGATTGAACCAGATCGCATCGACCAAACCTTCGATAGCACTGTCGATATCAGCGTCGTCAAAGACGATGTAAGCCGACTTACCACCCAGCTCCAACGTCAATTCCTTGCCCGACCCTGCGGTCGCTTCACGGATACGGCGGCCAACAACAGTCGAGCCCGTAAAGGCGATCTTGTCGACGTCCGAGTTCACGATCATCTCACCCACCGCGCCGTCACCGGTGACGATGTTGACCACACCTTTCGGCAATGCAGCTTGAGTGCAGATATCGGCGAACAACAGGGCTGTCAGCGAGGTGTACTCGGCAGGTTTTAAAACCACCGTGTTGCCCATGGCTAAGGCCGGGGCAATCTTCCACGACAGCATCAGCAGCGGGAAGTTCCACGGAATGATCTGCCCGCAGACGCCCAACGCCTCAGCATCGGGCAGTTCGCTTTGCATCAGCTGCGCCATGCCCGCGTGGTAGTAGAAATGACGCTGCGCCAGCGGGATGTCGATGTCACGCGATTCCCGGATCGGTTTGCCGTTGTCGAGGCTCTCAAGCACCGCAAATAACCTCGAATGCTTCTGCAACAGGCGCGCGATGGCATAGAGGTACCGCGCGCGGCCTGCGCCGCCCAGCTTCTCCCACTTCGGTTGTGCCTTGCGGGCGGCAGAAACGGCAGCCTCCACATCGGCCTGTTTGGCCTGCGTCAGCTTGGCCAAGACCTCTCCGGTCGCCGGGTTGCGGCTGTCGAACCCTTTGCCGGGTTTGGTGAACGCACCATCGATATAGTGG
The DNA here is from genome assembly GCF_003318255.1 of Ruegeria sp. A3M17. Classification (GTDB taxonomy): domain Bacteria; phylum Pseudomonadota; class Alphaproteobacteria; order Rhodobacterales; family Rhodobacteraceae; genus Ruegeria. Next base: position 65,666 of record NZ_QOCF01000028.1, on the reverse strand, counting down.
CCGAACTTGTCGCCCTGATCGACCAGCCAGGCCAGAGCCTCGGCGGCACTTTCGGGGGCGGGGCCGTAATCCATGGTTTCGAATATCTCTTTGACTGTCATTGTTTTTGTCCTCAGCCCATGGAGTGACGGTAACCGGCGGAGTATGCGCCAGTTACATAGTGTTCCAACTGCCGCTCGATATCGCCCAACAAGGACGACGCGCCAAAACGGAACAGGTCCGGCTCCAGCCAGCGGTCGCCCAGTTCGTCCTTGATCAGCGACAAATATACCAGCGCGTCCTTGGCCTTGGATATGCCGCCCGCCGGTTTATAGCCGACCCGGTATCCGGTGCGGTCATAATAGTCGCGGATCGCGCGGATCATGACCAGCGAAACAGGCAAGGTGGCGTTGACGCTTTCCTTGCCGGTCGAGGTCTTGATGAAATCCGCCCCGGCCATCATGCAGACCAGCGAGGCACGCGCGACATTGCGCAGGCTTCCCAGTTCACCGGTGGCGAGAATGGCTTTGACATGCGCATCACCGCAGGCCACACGGAACGCCTTCATCTCGTCATACAAGGCTTGCCAGTCGCCAGACAGTACATGGCGGCGGGAAATCACGATGTCGATTTCTTCGGCACCGGCTTTCACACTTTCTTCTATCTCGGCCACGCGCAGATGGAATGGCGACAGACCTGCCGGGAAGCCGGTGGAAACCGCGGCTACAGGGATGCCGGTACCGTGCAGCGCGTCCACGGCGGTTTCGATCATGTCGTGATAGACGCAAACGGCCCCGGTTGTGATAGGCGGCATATCCAGCGCCTTCAGAACCGAAGGTGCAACAGGTTGCCGTGCCTTGGCACACAGACGGCGCACACGTCCGACCGTGTCATCGCCTGACAACGTGGTCAGGTCGATCAAGGTGACCGCTTTCAGCAGCCATGCAGCCTGATACTCTTTTTTTACCGACCGACGACCGGGCAGGGTCGCGGCGCGGCGTTCAATGGCCGAAGTATTGACCTGCACGGCGCGTACCCAGTCCAGATCAAGATCCATGCCGGGATTTCTGGGCTCGGTCACTTGCGGCAGATGCGCGGTGCGCACGGGGCTTTCTGAGCTCTGCGTTTCCATCTTCACATCCTTTGGGAGGTTTGCGTCAAATTCGCACGGCTTGCGGCCGATTGGAAGGCATAGCAGCCTTTCGCGCGCATTTTTTTTGACCAAATGGACAAAATTAGAGTTTTCTTGCGAATAATTCGCAATAGCGTTGACTTAGTTGCGAATGGTTCGCATATTCATTCTCAAGAGGATACCTAAATGGGGTCAGAAATGATTCGTCGTAGTTTTCTTGCGGCTTTGGCTTTTGCCGCCGCTTTGCCGGTCTCAGCCTGGGCCGAGGCACCGCTGAAAGTGGTCGCAACCACGGGCATGATCGCTGATGCGGCACGTCAGATCGGTGGCGATCAGGTTGAGGTCAAAGGCCTGATGGGCCCGGGCGTCGACCCGCATGCCTATCGTCAGACCCGCAGCGATATCGTTGCGATGACCCGCGCCGATCTGATCCTGTGGCACGGTCTTTACCTTGAGGCGCAGATGGAGAACTTTTTCCATGATCTTGGGCGCAAACGCCCGGTTGTGGCTGTTGCCGAGGGCGTCGATAAGTCCAAGCTGCGTGCGCATGACGATTATGCCGACAAGTATGATCCGCATGTATGGATGAGCCCGGCCGTTTGGCGCGATGTGGTGGTCGAGGTTCAAAAAGCCCTGACAGACGCGCGCCCCGAGGCTGCGGATGCCTTCGCGGCCAACACGCAGGCCTTTCTGGCTGAAATCGATCAGTTGGAGGCCTACGGCAAACAAGTGCTGGCCGAGGTGCCGGAAAACAACCGTGTGCTTGTGACGGCGCACGACGCCTTTGGCTATTTCGGTGAGGAATACGGCTATGAGGTGCTTGGCATTCAGGGCATCTCGACCCAGTCCGAAGCCGGTCTGAACCGGATTGGCGAGCTGGTCGATACCTTGGTGGATCAGCAGCTGACGGCAGTCTTCGTGGAAAGCTCGGTTTCTGATCGGTCCATGCGCGCGCTGATTGAGGGTGCTGCGGCCAAAGATCATGATGTTGGCATCGGCGGAGAGCTGTATTCCGACGCTATGGGAGAACCGGGCACCTACGAGGGCACCTATATCGGTATGCTGGATCACAACATCTCTGTGATCGCCGGAGCGCTGGGCGCAGACGTGCCCGAACGCGGCATGAACGGCAAATTGTCGGCGGGGTCTTGAACGATGCTGTCGCTGGCTGCGCATCAGGGTGCTTCGGTTGCTGAAAAAATTACAAAGGACTGCCCGCTGGCCATTCGCGGTCTGACTGTCTCATACGGTCAGAAACCTGCCGTGTTTTCGGTGGATATGACCGTGCAACCCGGCGCGATGACGGCGATCATCGGCCCGAACGGGGCGGGGAAGTCTACGCTTCTGAAGGCGGCGCTGGGCATCGTTTCGCCCCTGTCCGGGCAGGTGTCCGTCTTTGGTGAACCGCTGGAGAAACAGCGTGCACGAATTGCCTATGTGCCGCAACGCGCAAGCGTCGACTGGGATTTTCCGACGCGCGTGATTGATGTTGTGTTGATGGGTCTGTCCCGTGAGCTGGGCTTGCTGGGTCGTGTCCGTGCCCGGCATATGTCCCGGGCCATGGACTGTCTTAACCGGGTCGGGATGCGCGATTTTGCCGATCGTCAGATTGGTCAATTGTCCGGTGGCCAGCAACAGCGCGTTTTTCTTGCCCGTGCTCTGGCGCAGGATGCTGATCTTTATCTGTTGGATGAACCCTTTGCCGGTGTCGATGCCGCGACGGAGAAAGCAATTATCGCAGTGCTGAAGTCGCTGAAAGAGGCGGGCAGGACCGTTGTTGTCGTTCATCACGATCTGGCCACCGTAACCGATTACTTCGACCATGTATTCCTGATCAATACCCGCAAAGTGGCCGAGGGAACTGTGGCCGAGGCCTTTACCGCCGAAACCCTGCAATCGGCGTATGGCGGCCGTCTGGCCACTGCGCAGATCGACCAGATTTCACGCGCATTGGGGTAAATCATGCTTTGGGATGCTCTGACCCTGCAGCTGGGTTATAACGCCACGCTGGTCGCGATTGGTGCGACCTTGCTGGGTATATCCGCTGGTGTGACCGGCACGTTTCTGTTCCTGCGCAAACGCGCGCTGGTCAGCGACGCAATCAGCCACGCGACTCTGCCCGGCGTCTGCCTCGGGTTCATGGTTTTGGTCGCCCTTGGCGGCGATGGGCGCAACCTGATCGGTCTGCTGGCCGGATCGGCCGTGTCGGCCTGGGTCGGTTTGCTTTGCATGAACTGGCTGACACGCCACACACGACTGGCCGAGGATGCCGCCATTGGTGCCATCCTGTCGGTGTTCTTCGGTCTTGGCATTGTGCTGTTGACCGTGATCCAGACTATGGGCGTCGGTCGTCAGGCCGGGCTGGAAGGGTTCCTGCTGGGCTCGACCGCAGGGATGCTGTGGGCGGATGCGCTGGTCATTGCGATTGGCGGAGCAGCGACATTGTTGCTGGTCATGATCATTCGGCGCCCGATGACTATGGTCGCCTTTGACCCGGAATACGCCGCAGCACGGGGCCTGCCGGTGCACCGGATTGATCTGGCGATGATGGGGCTGGTCATGGCAGTTACTGTGGTGGGCCTGAAAATCGTCGGGCTGATCCTGATTGTGGCGTTGTTGATCATCCCGCCTGTCACGGCGCGGTTCTGGACGGACCGCTCGGACCGCGTGGTGTTGCTGGCTGGCCTGGCCGGAGGGTTGGCGGGTTATCTGGGTGCGGCGATGTCGGCCTCGGCCCCCAATCTGCCCACCGGCCCGATCATTGTTCTGGTCAGCTTTGGCTTTTTCGCACTGTCCCTGTTACTTGCGCCTGTTCGGGGTGTTCTGGCTGCCATTCTGCGGCAACTGCGGTTCCAGCGCCGGGTTCACATTCGGCAGGGTCTTCTGGCACTGGCGCAAGGGCAAAAGATCTATGAGCCGCTGACCTTGCGTCTCTTGCGGCGCACCGGTTTGGCGCGGGCAGATGGCGTGGCCACCGACACAGGCAAGGCCCGCGCTGCCAAGGCGCTGCGCGATGAAAAGCGCTGGGAAATCGTCAGGGCAGATCAGATGCAAGAGGCAACGGCTGCGCTTTATGACGGGTTGCGGGACATCGAAACCGTCCTGACCCACGATCAGATCGCCGAGATCGACCGTCAGATCGGTGGCCCGCAGGAGGTTCCCGCATGAGCGGTGAAGAATTCGTACCCCTGTCTTTGACACCATTGCTGATCGGCACGTTTGCCGCCATCGCGTGTGCTTTGCCCGGGAACTTTCTGGTCCTACGCAAACAGGCTCTGATCGGGGATGCGATCAGCCATGTGGTGCTGCCGGGTATTGTCGTGGCCTTTCTGCTGACCGGAACGATTTCAACCTGGCCGATGATTCTGGGTGCCGCGGGCGCGGCGGTGGTGGCTGTGGTTCTGATCGAAGCCGTCAGGCGGCTGGGGCAGATCGAGGCGGGTGCCGCGATGGGGGTGGTTTTCACCACGATGTTTGCAGCCGGTGTGCTGCTGTTGGAACAAACCGATACCTCGACCGTGCACCTGGATGTTGAACATGCGCTTTATGGCAATCTGGAAAGCCTGATCTGGTTGGACGCGGTGGGTTGGTCTTCGGTGTTGGATCCCGTGGCACTGGCGGGGTTGCCGCCGGAATTGCCTCGGATTGCGCTGACTTTGCTGGGGGTATCTGTCTTTGTATGGCTGTTCTGGCGGCCGCTGAAGATTTCCACCTTTGACGAAGGGTTCGCGCGCACCATTGGTGTCCGGACCGGAGTTCTGGGCATGGCCCTTGTGATCACGGCAGCGATTGCCGCCGTAGCGGCATTTGACGCAGTGGGTTCGATCATCGTGATTGCCATGTTTATTTGCCCCCCGGCGGCGGCGCGGATGATGACTAACCGGCTGGAAACCCAAATCGCGTGGAGCATCATCTTTGCCATCCTGTCGGCTGTCTCCGGGTACGTGCTGGCCGGATACGGTCCGCTCTGGCTGGGGGCGGCGGACGCGGTCAGTGCAGCGGGCATGATCGCAACGATGTCCGGTCTGATCCTTGCGTTTGCGGCTTTGTGGGGGCCGTGCCGGACGCGGGCAGGTGCGCCCGGACCCGCTTGACCCGGCATTTTCCCGCCGTCAGGCTCTGCACCGCATCGGCCAAACTTCGCCACCTGAATGGGGCGCGGAGAGTCTTCACGTCGTGAGGCCGTATTCGTGGTATAAATTGGTCCATTGATTATTGGATGACCACCACTCACTCCGGATCGTTCGAGCAATCGCGCCCAGACTGGCCGCAAGCCTAGGCTGGCATGGTGAGATTGTTCGAACGCCCCCTCCTCACATTAAATACAAGCCAAAGCGGTGGCAGAATCGTGCGCGACTGTGCTAGGTCTGGTGGTATGGCGCAGGCACACCCCAATATCAGCGAAAATCGACCGGTCATCCGGCAACTTGACGACGCAGCAATCAACCGTATTGCGGCAGGCGAGGTTGTTGAACGTCCGGCTTCTGCGGTCAAGGAATTGGTGGAAAATGCCATCGACGCAGGCGCAACCCGCGTCGCGATCGACATTGCCGATGGGGGTAAGACGCTGATTCGCGTCACCGATGATGGCTGCGGGATTTCTGCGGAAGATCTGCCATTGGCATTGTCACGCCACGCGACGTCAAAAATCGACGGGTCCGATCTGTTGAATATCCACACTTTCGGGTTTCGGGGTGAGGCGCTGCCATCGCTGGGCGCGGTCGGGCGCCTCACCATTACAAGCCGGGTGCCGGGGGGCGAGGCGGCTTCGGTCCATGTGGCAGGTGGTCGGATCGAGGCGGTGAAACCTGCCGCCTTGCGTGCTGGCACAGTGGTGGACCTGCGCGATCTCTTTTTTGCCACGCCTGCGCGATTGAAATTCATGCGCACCGACCGGGCCGAAGCGCAGGCGATCAGCGACACAGTCAAACGTCTTGCCATGGCCGAACCTTCGGTGACTTTCACTTTGCGTGACGTCTCTGGTGGTGGAGAGGGGCGCGTGACCTTCCGCGCCGACCGCGAAAATGGTGATCTGTTCGACGCGCTTCACGCCCGACTGGCCCGCGTGATCGGGCGCGAGTTTGCTGAAAATGCCCTGCAGATCGATGCCACGCGCGAGGGGATCCGGTTGTACGGATATGCCGCCTTGCCGACCTATTCCCGCGGTGCGGCGGTGGCGCAGTATCTGTTCGTCAATGGTCGTCCTGTGCGCGACAAGATGCTGACGGGCGCGCTTCGGGCGGCCTATTTCGATTTTCTCAGCCGCGATCGTCATCCGGCAGCTGCTCTGTTCGTTGATTGCGATCCGACGTTGGTGGATGTGAATGTGCATCCTGCTAAGTCCGAGGTCCGGTTCCGCGATCCGGGCGTCGCGCGCGGGTTGATCGTCTCGGCCCTGAGGCACGCGCTGGCCGAGGCCGGGCACAGGGCCTCCTCCACAGTGGCGAATGCGACTTTGGGCGCTATGCGTCCGGAACCGGCACAATCTGCGCCGGCACGCGTCTATCAGATGGACCGTCCCTCGCCAGCTGCTCGAAAAGTGGCGTATCAGGCACAGGCACCGGGATTTGCCGAGCTGTCTCAGGACTACAGCGGCAGCATTGTCGAACCGGCTTCGGTCCCAGAAACACCGGTCGAAGACCTGCCTTTGGGGGCGGCGCGTGGACAGGTGCATGAGAACTACATCATCGCCCAAACCGCAGACGGCATGGTGATCGTAGATCAACATGCGGCACATGAGCGGCTGGTTTATGAAAGGCTCAAAAACCAGATGGCCGAAAACGGGGTCGCGGCGCAGGCGCTTCTGATCCCGGAAATCATTGAACTGTCCGACAGCGATTGCGCGCGCCTGATGCAGGTTGCGGATGACCTGACAAAGCTGGGGCTGACGATTGAACCCTTTGGCGGCGGTGCGGTCGCTGTGCGTGAAACGCCGGCCATTCTGGGCGACGTGGACGCACGGGCGATGATCCTGGATATATTGGATGAACTGGCCGATCAGGGCGAAAGCCAGATGGTGCAAGCGCGGATTGAGGCGATCCTCAGCAGGGTGGCCTGTCACGGCTCGGTCCGGTCGGGTCGCCGTATGCGGGCCGAAGAAATGAACGCCCTGCTACGGGAAATGGAGGCCACGCCCCATTCCGGTCAGTGCAACCACGGGCGGCCGACTTATGTGGAATTGAAGCTGAGCGATATCGAACGATTGTTCGGCCGCAGTTGATCCATTGGCTTGGTTGGGCTATGGAGAATAAAACAAGAACATCCGAGGCGACATGATCGAGATTGCAGGAACCCATTATGCGCTGAACGACCCCGTGATCCTGGCCGTGGGTGGGGTTGTTACGCTGATCCTGCTGCTGCTGTTCCTGTCGCTGCGCGCGGCCAACCGGTCGGCTCGGATGGCGGAACCTTTGTCCCGCCAGATGGCGCATCTGGGACAGCATGTGCAGCAGTTGGGGCAGGGGCAGGAACAATTGCGCGGTGGATTGCAGCATGTCTCGGACACGCAAGCCAATGCGCAGGTGCAAGTCATCCAGACGGTTGAATCCCGCCTGTCTTCGGTCCAGCAGCAGATGAATGACCGGCTGGCAGACAATGCAATGAAGTCGGCGCGTGCGCTTGCCGAGATGCAGGAACGGATGAAGGAATCCCTGCACGGTTCGTCAAAACAAACCGCGACATCGCTGACGCAGTTACAGGAACGTCTGGCGGCCATCGACAAGGCACAGGACAACATCACCAAGCTGTCGGGCGATGTTCTGTCCCTGCAGGACATCCTGTCGAACAAACAAACACGCGGTGCATTCGGCGAGATTCAGCTGAATGATATCGTGACTAAAGCGCTGCCTTCGGACAGTTTCAAGCTGCAAGCAACCCTGTCGAACGGGCGACGCGCAGATTGCCTGATCAACCTGCCGAACCCTCCGGGGCCGATTGTGATCGACAGCAAGTTCCCGTTGGAGGCCTATGAGGCGCTGATCGGTTCAACCAATGACATGGAGCTGAAGGCGGCGGTTCAGATGTTCCGCAGCACGGTGCGCAAGCACATTACGGATATTTCCGAGAAGTACATTCTGGACGGTGAAACGGCCGATGGTGCACTGATGTTCCTGCCGTCCGAGGCGGTCTATGCCGAACTGCACGCCAAGTTTCCGGAACTGGTGCAGGAGAGTTTTACCAAACGCGTATGGATCGTCTCGCCCACCACCTGCATGGCGACACTGAACACGATGCGTGCGATCCTCAAAGACGCGCGGATGCGGGAACAAGCTGGGGCGATCCGCAAAGAACTGGGTTTGCTTCACAAGGATGTTGAGCGTCTGGGGGATCGGGTCGGCAATCTGGACCGCCATTTCGGGCAGGCGGCCAAGGATATCTCGGAAATCAAGATCAGTGCCGAAAAGGCTGGTCGCCGGGCTCAGCGGTTGGATAACTTCGATTTCGAGGAGTTGGCACCGGATGATCAGACCAACGTTGTGCCTCTGGGCCAGTCCGAGGGGTAGGCGCTACTGGATTGACAAATCCAGGTTATAACCGACCGTCTTGTCAGTATCGCGGTCATTGCCCATCAGATAGACTCGGATTGTGTAATCTCCATCCTCTGGAAGTTCGATGCGAGCGGTATTCCCGTCGATCGAGCCGTTGTAGATCGCGACGCCATCGCTGTCCGGTGGCAGGATGTTGAAGTAGATCACGCCATTGCCGTTTGTATCGCTGACTTTGAGGTCGGCAAACATCTCTTGCCCGGCCTTTGCGCCCAGCTTGTAGTCGAAGTACTCGTTCCCTGTAACGGTCCCATTGACCATCGTCCCGAAATTGCCCGGTTCGAACTTCACGTCAGCGACCAGCTGTGCCGAAGCGACAGATGCAAAACCCATAAGGGGAAGAACAAAGAACATAGACCGGATCATTTCAAATGCCTCCACCAATCAGCTTGCAGGGCAGCGTACCACATGAGCGCTGGTTGCGTCAGATTTTCAGGAAAGGTTGGAACAGGCGCGGCATCAGCTTGTTGAATTTCAGCGGCGCGTCAGTGACAGCCAGGCAAATGCAATCTCCACTTATGTCGGCTGTCGGCGTGTGGTGCAGGTCTTCATCTGCAATCTCCACATCACCACGGGCAAAATGGTCGACCTCGTCCGAAAACGCGCCCTGCAAAACCATGGTCAGTTCCACGCCGTTGTGGCTGTGGTCGGGAACTGCGGAGCCCGCCGGAATGAACAGCAACCGAGCTGTTGCTTCGCCGCTCGTCGGCAGGATCGCCTGCTTGACCCCCATGCCGATTGGTCGCCAGCGGATGTCATTTACGTCACCGCCCACGTAATCCTGCAACGGGGTTGGCAAAACCGAGCAGCCGGGTCGCCTGGGTTTGGCAATCGGCGCACCGTTTGCAATCAAAGCCATCGTTTCCGCAAATGCCTTGTCGTTCATCGCAACGGTCTCGTCCTGTTCTTCCAGGACATATCCGCCAACGGCGTCAAAGCTTTCGGCCTGCGCACGACATTGATTGCACAGGGACAGATGTGTCGCGACCATCAGGTCGAAAGCCTCGGGCAGAGTGCCTGCGGCGTAAGCCATCAGCAGGTCGTCTGTCAGGTGATGTTTGATCTTGTTGCTCATATCCGTCATCTCAATTCATCGCATGGCGCAAGCGGTCCAGCGCCAGCCGTATCCGTGATTTGATCGTTCCCAGTGGCAATCCGGTCTGAGAAGCGATTTCTCGATGGCTCAGATCGCCAAAATAGGCTTTCTCGATCAGTTGTCTTTGCGCTTCTGGCAGCGCGGTCATCGCGTTGCGCAGCTGCGCGGTTTCCTGTTGCAGCACGAGTATGTCGTCCTGCTCCGGCTCAGCCTCGGGTCCCCATCCCAGTTCTTCGGGCTCGGGGCGACGTTGTTTGCGCAGGACGTCAATGCGCTTGTTCCGGGCTATCGTGAACACCCATGTGGCCACCGTTGCCCGCGTGGGGTCGAACAAATGAGACTTGTGCCACAGCGTGACCATCACCTCTTGCGCGCACTCTTCGGCCATGGCCGCATCTGAGCCCGACTTGATCAGGAAACCCTTGATCCGCGGCGCGAAGTGCTGAAACAACTCAGCAAACGCTGCCTGATCCTGCGCGTCCCTTATGCGCCTGACGTGGTCCACCCACTCAGCTCGTTTGTCACAACTGTCTTGCGCTCGGTTCACCGGTTTTCCCTTGATGCGTTTCTTTGCGCGCCACGGTTTCTGTGAAGGCCTGCTGGCCACCGGTTCATCCAAGGTCGCGGTATCGATCTCGGTAAACATAACAACATTACGCGGTAATCCCCAAGCTGGATCACAACGTGATGCTATTTTAATCCGAACCGGACCATGTTTCGTATGATAAGTATGTGCATGGTGAAAAAAACACCGCCACTTGAACAGCTTACAGGAAAACTGGAACACAGACGAGAATGAACAAGATCGACCATATTTCAGGCCATACTTACCACGGTCGAAAAGGCGGGATCGAGAATGCGTTTCGGTATTCCATCGATTACATCCTGTTGGACCCCGAAGCCCGGCCTGACACACCGTTTTTGTTTTCGATGAACCGCGTAAATGCGATGTATTGGCGAGACCTTGACCACGGTGGTGAACCCGGCAAAGGGCAGGGTGCGGCGTGGTTGCGAGCCAAATTCGACGAAATGGGTGTGACGCAACCTGCAAGACTCGAGTTGCTGACGCAGCCACGGGTGCTGGGGCATGTCTTTAATCCGGTCAGCTTCTGGTTCTGCTTCGATGCCGGTGAACAGCTATATGCGGTGGTGGCCGAGGTTACGAACACCTACGGCACGCGCCACAGCTATCTGTGCAACAATCCCGGGTTTGCGCCAATCCAACCGACGGATCGCATCGTTGCGGATAAGCTGATGCATGTCTCACCGTTTCAAAAGATCGAAGGGACGTATGAGTTCCGGTTCGACCACCGCCCCAAGCGTATCGGCGTCTGGATCGACTATGGTCGAAAAGCGGGTGGGTTGATTGCCACCCTGACCGGGCCGCGTGCACCGCTGACCAACCGGGCGATCCTGTGGTCGTTGCTGCGGCGGCCCTTCGGTGCGCGGCGTGCGTTTTTCCTTATTGTGTGGCAGGCGATCAAACTTAAGATCAAAAAGGCACGGTTTGTCCCGTTCCGAACGGCCCCTGTGCCCGATCAGCCGATATCCCGCAGTCGCAAGCCTTAGCCCTTAGGTCTTTGCTTAAGATCAAAGACTCAGCCCCCTCCTCATGGTTGTGGTATTATTGAAACCGCGAATACGAGGAGCTGGGTCATGATGGAAATTTCGCCAAGGAAAATCGCTCAGGTTGCGATGATGGGGCGCGAGTTGGGTCGCGCCGAGGGCGAATTGCGCGCCTTCATCGACCGAATGAGCGAGGACGAACAGGCCGAACTGGTGGCTGTCATGTGGGTCGGGCGCGAAAGCTTTTTCGCCGAAGATCTGCCTGAGGCCATCGCAACCGCCAAGTCCGAGGCTTCGACCCCTTGCGCAGACTACCTGATCGGTACGCCGCACCTGTCGGATCACCTTGAGAACGGCTTGGATGCACTGGGCATCTCGGCTGAGGATGTGGAAAACGACCTGATGTAAGTGCACCGGCTATGTGCAACAGGTGCAGCCCGCAAATTGCAAACCATTCGCTGAATACCCGGTTTTCGGATAACATGATCAGGAAACCCGAAAGCACGCATTCAGGCTGGGGTGCTATTAGACGGAGCGTGATCCATGTGGCGCGTCTTGCAAATGTTTGCGGTACTCGCGCTTTGCGTGGGCTTCCATTCCCGCCCGGCCCACGCCTGCGGCGTCTGCGTTGAGCTTCCGGAATATTCTCTGGCGGACCGAATCCTTTCGGCGCGTGTGATCGTGCTGGCGGCACCATCGCCAGACAACCCTTTCAGGTTCACCCCCGTTTCGGTTTTGAAAGGCACGCCGGAACAGGTTGAGGCTTTGCCCGAAATTCCTTTCCTGGTCGACAGTGTCATGCGATCCGCCTTTCGCGCGAAACCGGGCAGAACGGTTTTGATGGTCTACGGGGCGGGGTATCAGGACAAGGCCGGTCGCAGCCTGCCCAGTGGTTGGACCAAAGGGTTCTTGATGACACCGGATCGGGCCGATTTCCTTCATACGCTGCGTGCCGAGGGGCAGGACTGGGCCAGTGGCGCGCCGGATCGCGCGGCGCAGGTTGCCTTTTTTAGTGCCTATCTCTCACATGACGATCGCCTGTTGCGCAACACGGCGCTGATCGAAATCCACCGCGCGCCCTATTGGCTTTTGACCCACCTGACCGATACCGTGCCAACCGCACAATTGTTGCAGGACCTGCGCAATCCCAATCGCCTCGCCTACGCACCGGCACTTATCAGATTGTTGGGTCTTCAGTCGGACCCAAAGGCCAAAGAACGCGTAAGGCTTGGTTATCAAAGCGCGCTCCGCAGTGGAGGCCTCAACCTGTACGACTGGGGTTTGGCCGGTATCGCAGTGGATGGTGATCAGGCAATACTTGAAATTGAAAAGTCGCTGGAGCGGTCTGAGCGCACCGCCGACGAAAAGCGATTCCTGATCCGCAGTCTGGCCGATGGCGGAACGACCTATCCCAAGTTGCGACCCCTGATCCTGGATGTGTTTAGGCATCATTTGGACAAAGACAGCACTGTTGCGATCTGGATTGCCCTGGCTGTCCGACCATGGGGCACCAACGCACTGAACCCCAACTTTGAGGCTATCATGGCTCAAAATGATCTGGACCCGGCGACGCTGTTTCTAATGCGAGCGGCAATCGAAGCTGACGAACCGGGTTAACGTCGCGGTGGCGCTCCTCATAGTTCCAAATCGCTTTCGGTAACAGATGAGGCAGCGCTTTCGCCAAGCAAATGCACCCTAGCAGCATCAGCGCAATCGATTTCAGAAAAATATCGCGCTCGATCAAAATCGTCTTGTATCTGGTCGACATGCAAGGATATACCCGCCAGCGGAGACGTGGCCGAGTGGTCGAAGGCGCTCCCCTGCTAAGGGAGTAGGCCCGGAAGGGTCTCGAGGGTTCGAATCCCTTCGTCTCCGCCACCCACCATTTTCATTCACTTGTGTTCGATGCTGTTTAGCCCCTTATGGGGCTGTTTTTGTTGATTAATCTGCATTCGTTGTTGCTATTGGGCTTTCTTCGATTAGACTGATTTCTGTTCATTGCGTGGTAGGAATTGTGGTACTTTATGACTGCTCTTAGTGGAAAGCTGACGAAGAATCTGGTGCGGACCTTGGGTCCCGGTCGTCACGGCGATGGAAGCGGGTTGTACCTTGTTGTTGATCCATCTGGCGCTCGGCGTTGGATTGTTCGGGTGACAGTGAAGGGGCAGCGCAACCGCGAAGGCAAGCCATTGCGCACAGACTTCGGCCTGGGCGGCGCTGATGTTGTGACGTTGAATGAAGCGCGCGACCGCGCATTGGAATATCGTCGGCTAGCAAAGCAAGGCATCAACCCGCGGTACAACGGACGTCAGGAAATCCCTTGCTTTGAAGAAATCGCGCGGCAAGTCCACATCGAGCGCTTGCCGACCTGGAAGAACCCTAAGCACGGCCAGCAATGGATCAATACACTGGCCGAATATGCGTTTCCCAAGATTGGTCGCTTGCCCGTCTCTGAGGTTGGACAGCCCGAAATTTTGCAAGTCCTGTTGCCGGTTTGGACAGATAAACACGAAACAGCCAAGCGCCTTGCACAGCGAATCAAAGCAGTTTTGGACGTCGCAAAATCGAAGGGGTTCCGAGACGGTGAGAACCCGGTGACGACGATCCGTGATGCACGGGTGTTGCCGCAGGTCAAACAGAAGGTCCAACACCACAAAGCGATGCACTGGAAGGACGTGCCCGCATTCTATGCGGATGTGGCAAAGAAAGATGCAATGGCGGCCAAAGCGCTGATGTTCACCTGCCTTACCGCTAGCCGCACAAGTGAAGTGCTGAAAGCTCGATGGGAGGAGTTCGACTTGGAGGAGCTTCTATGGACGATCCCAGCCGAGCGAATGAAAGCGGACAAGGAGCACCGCATTCCTCTAACAGAACAGATGTTGGCAATCATTGAGCCACTTCAGGCTCTGCGCTCAGAGGTGGTTTTCGAAGGTCAGAAGCGTCACCGACCAATGTCAAACATGGCAATGCTAATGCTTCTTCGCCGCATGAAAGTTGATGGCATCACTGTCCACGGATTCCGATCGGCTTTTCGCGATTGGGCTGCAGAGCAGCCGGGATTCAGTCGGGAACTAGCTGAAATGAGCTTGGCGCACCAGATAGGTTCAGAGGTCGAGCGCGCATACGCTCGCTCGGACCTAATCCAGCATAGAAGAAAACTGATGTCTGCTTGGAATCTGTTTGTTTCTGGTGCGCAATGAAGGCAGCAAAAGTATACGTGGCTAAGACCAAGAACCTATCTTTCGTAAATGAAGAGGTGGCATCTTGGCTGGCGATTGAGGCGCTTGTGATATCGGTTGGGTCAGGGAAAAAATTCTATGACCTATATAACGGTCTATTGGGACAGTTGTACTTTGACTGGCTGAGGTCACACCATCACGTTCTGTCGACGTCGGATAGGGCTGCGGCGCTAACAAACGTAGTGCAATTCGACCGACCGCGACTTTATGCAAATGAAGTAATGGAGCGTGTCGAAGACGTTTTCTCTGAGGCAGTCGGTCCCTTGGGAAGAGCCGTCTCACTTATTTGGAAAGATGGCAGAACAAAATCTGCGGCGCTCGCCGAACAGGCAGCTTATGGGTCGTTTCTGCACCGCAGTGACGACCCTGATCACACAAAGAAATGGCCAAAATCCTTAAGCGATGTGAGCGTCCGTACATTGGAGCGAAAATGGTCGCAATATCAATGTGTTTTGCCGCACGTGATGATGATTTACCTCAGACAACTAGCGATCCAAAATGATGAAGAAGCACCACTAGCCTCGGATCTTCCTGCCATCGAAAACGAGCTTTCGAGAAAGCTCATATCCGAAGCGAAGACGCGTAAACCTAACCTTGAGCCATGGATTGAGCTGAGGTTCTGCTAGTTTCCGCCAATCCACTGTCGCTATCAATAACTGCACGGAAATGAATGGTCATCGGTATCAACGTTTCACTACGAGGACCGATAAATGCCACATGAAGTTTTTGAAAGCGAGAGGCTCTATGACGATGCCGATAC
The DNA here is from genome assembly GCF_003318255.1 of Ruegeria sp. A3M17. Lineage (GTDB taxonomy): Bacteria > Pseudomonadota > Alphaproteobacteria > Rhodobacterales > Rhodobacteraceae > Ruegeria. The sequence goes on along the minus strand of NZ_QOCF01000028.1, from coordinate 50,350 downwards.
CGAACTGGACCTTATCGCGCCAAAAGCAAAACGGGCTCAATGGCGGCATCGAAGAGTTGGGCCTAGCTTTCTGAAATTTGGGCGCAGGGTAAAGTATCACGGTGCTGATCTAAACGAATGGATCAACCGCAACCGGATCACGACGACTACGTCTCATGTCTGAGCCGTTGCCCTTCTGCAAAATAAAGTTGCAGTACCTTCTGGAGATGGTCTCTGATCATCAGCTAAACGACAATGCTCTGCGTGTTGCGCTCTATCTTTCACTGGCCCACGCGGATCATAAGACTGGTGAAAGTCACCCTTCTTTTGAGACTATCGGTGCTGCCATCGGCAAACATGCGAAGTCTGTAAAACGGGCCGTAAACGGCTTGGAAGAGGCGGGCTATATGACCGTGGTACGCGGGACCAACAAAGGAAACTCATCGCGCTACCGTCCTACAGAAGCCGCAATCATGAGAGCTACAAGTCGCCGCAAAGAAGGGGACAAAATTGTACTGCTTAACCGTACTAAAGGGGGGCAAAACCGTCTGCGAAGCAGGACAGTTTCGTCCAGTGAAGGGGGACAGGATCGCCCCCCGAATAGAGAACAAGAACTAAAAAGAGAACTTGGGAGCACTTGCGCTCAGGATTTGCCCAAAGCGAGGCAGAACGGTCCATACTTAGTCTTTGTCCCCGGTGGCGGAGGGCGGCTTGAAAGAGACTGGGATGATTGCCTTCGCCGCCACGGCATCCGCGCGCTCAGTCGCTGCTTGCCAGAGGTGCGCTGCGAAGAAGGGCGGCGAGGCTATATGTTGCCCGCACTTGGTCCGGCACCAAAAGATAGCGAGCTGCTGAGGGAACAGATTGAGATAGTCGAGAGTCTAGTCGACATCCACGCTGCAGAGCGGAGGCAAAGTGATGTCGCGTGAGCAAAGAGCAAGGCGACCCAATTCTAGGTCTGCGACCTGCGAACCGGGACCTTGCGAGGGGCGGCGAGCCTCCCCTTCGAACCCCAACCAGACCACGCTGGGCGCGGTCTCCTCAGAGAAGCAAGAAGCGGTGTTCTTTTATTGCTCCTCCGATGAAAAGGCGCTGATCAGACAGGCGGCGGCGGATCGCGGGCTGTCGATGTCTGCCATGCTTCGTCAGCTTGCCACCGGCGTTGCACAGAAGCGGCGCAAACCTGCGCCCCATGTCGATCCGGCGCTTATTCTGGCTGTGTCCCGCTACGGCGGGAACCTCAACCAGATTTCGCGTTGGCTTAATACCGCAGCCCGCGCGGGCTCAGCCAGAGAGGTTGATGCCCTGCGTGTGGCAGCGGCCTTGGTGGGCATCGAGCGGCGGTTGGCGGAAATTGTTGCTCAGCACAGGAGACCGTCCTGATGCTGATCAAATTTTTCCCCAACGGCAAAGGCAGAGGCGTGGGTCCTGTCCAGTATTTGACCGCCCGCACGGTGCTTGCCTATGACGACAACCGCGACCTGGTCCGCGATGCCTCGGGGCGGCCCATGTCCGTGACCCGCGAGCCCTTGCCAGAAATCGTTCGCGGCGATCCCCAGGGCATGATCGACCTAATCGGTGCCTGCCCGCACAAATGGACCTACCGCGCCGGCGTTGTAAGCTTCGCTCGCGAAGACGCCCCGACCGAAGAACAGCAGCAGGAGGTGATCAATCGTTTCGAGGAGATCGCTTTCGCCAGCCTTGATGTCGATCGTTACGCCTGCCTTTGGGTGCGACACACTCACGAAGATCGTGTTGAGCTGCATTTCTGCACACCGCGTATGGAGTTGCACAGCGGGCGCAGTCTCAACATCGCTCCGCCCGGCTATGAGCGTGCCTTTGACAGTCTGCGCGACCTGATGAACAAGGCCCACGGCTGGGCCGATCCCATGGATGTGGAGCGAGCGGCCGAGGTCAAGTCGGTGTCGGAGGCCCCGGACCGCGCCGCCGGTCGCGACGGGCTCCATATCTGGATTAGCGACCAGATTTCTATGGGCCTGATCAACGATCGAGCGGAGATGATTGCCGTTCTGACAGATGCGGGCTTCGAGGTGCCGCGTACGGGAAAAAACTATCTGACCGTCAAAGACCCCGACACCGAAGAGCGGTTTCGGCTGAAAGGAGAGATTTTTCATGAAGACTGGCGTGCCGAAACAACGTCTGAGCGAGAAACTGAACGAAGATATGGAGCGGATCAGAACAGAGAACGCCGCCTTGATAGATTCTCAATTGAAGAGCTTCAGGAGCGATTTGAAAGCCACTGCCGAAAGCGCGCTGGCTATAATCAAGACAGATACGGAAGGGTATCTTCTGCGGGTGAGGAAGCACCTTCTGAGGCAGAACGCGAAAAAAGCACACTCGGAAGCGAGGGCGATGATCTGGCCGGTGTTGGTGGCCTGTTGCCTGATGATCAGTTCGTCGACGGCCACGTGGTCGGTGTTGACCTGGTTGACGCCATCGATGGCGTCGATGGGTGTCAGGAAAATCGAACGAACAGAGGCGATCTATTTGATCCCCTTAAACGACAATGCGGTGCTGACCAGATGTACGCTCGCAGGTCAAACCGTGAATTGTCTGATGATCAGCAAGGACTGAACAATGGATGGTCTGACACCGCTAGAACGCGAATTGCTGAGCTACGTCGAGCGGTTGACGGAAGCCTCCGAGGCATCAGCGAGGGAATTGGTCACCTTAGGGAAGGATCTCGGAGAGGAAGTGGATTGTTTGCGCAACTCCGTGATCGCGTTGCTCAGATCACAGATCTCATTGGTCGAAGCCTTAAACGGTTGGATGCAGGAAGCCTCAGGCACGGAGCAGACGTCGCCGAAACTGAAAGACAGCATGGAGCACGTACAGAGGGCCCAGAAACAACTTACGACACGTTGAGCTACCAAAATGGCGATGAAACTCATGGACTTCGCCACTGATCAGCAAGGAACAGGGAACACGCGACATGGTGCAGGGAACAAAGAACACGGCACCTTCAACAGGCAACAGGAAACAGGCAACAGGAAACAGGAAACAGGAAACAGGAAACAGGAAACAGGAAACAGGAAACAGGAAACGCTGCGGAACCTATATCGCCCGGTCAACATCCAACGCAGGAGTAGCTATATGATTTTGAAAATTTTTCTGATTGGTTTTGTTGGTGCGGCATCGACCGCCTTTGCTGAAGTCCCGCAGCCCCAGGTCAATCAAGAGGACCTTACTGTTGATCGCTTCGGTTGTCAGATCTTGCAGCGGCCGGAACATCTGACGTTTACCACATTCCGAGATGCATGGCGTTCAATTGCCGCTGACAAACTCTATGATATCCATCGCTATGGCACGTCGTTGAAAGATCAGAGCTGCGATTGCGCAACCTTGCGACCGGATTGGTCTGTCATCGAGGATGATTATCAATCTCTGGGGTTCGCTGCGGGGGAATCCAGCACCTATAACGAATGGGTGGATATCGACTATTTTCCGGTAATCTCAGGTCTTCGCGATGCTGTGCAAAATCTTTGCGGGGGGATTGAGTGATGGGGATTGTAAGTTTCATTGTAGATGCAGCCGACCAAGGCCTCGAAACAGTAGCTGCCTCTCAGTTTGCAGCTGTAGCAGGAGGCCTCGGAACGGCAATCGTCATCGCCGCCACGTTCGCCATGATTATGTTGTTCATCAATTTGGCTCTGCAGATCAGGCCGATGGTCGCCAGCGAAGTCTATCCACTTCTGTTCAAGATTGCGCTGATCAACGCTTTTGCCTTCAATTGGGTGAATTTCAACTATGTCAGTGGCCAAATCTTTGATGGGCTTGATAACGTCGCTGGCATGCTCATCGGGTCGATAACCGGCGATAGTGGCTCAGGTGCTGGGTATTTCGCCGATCGTTTCGATCAGATGATTGATGATCTTGCCGACTATGCCAATGAAATCGGGTCGAACCTAAATTGGATGACTGGAGCAGTTTTGAGCGTGGTTCTTACTGTACTGCTTTCAGTTCTTGGTGGCGCGGCGGCGCTCGTGCTCGTGCTGGCCAAAATGGTGGTGACATTGCTGATCGGCATCGCCCCAGCGATGATAATGATGTCACTGTTCAGAACTACTCACGACTACTTCCAGCGCTGGTTGGCGGCGCTCGTCAGTTGGTCGTTCTATCCCGTTGTTATAGCCGGTGTTTTTTCGGTGATATTCGGCCTTATGCGCGTGATGCAGAGCGCGTTGGGTGGGGCTGGCAATACAACCAACATCGGTGCAGCCATTCCTTTTCTTGCGCTGATTTCACTGTCGCTGGCGATGATCTGGTTTATCCCGACGATTGTTCGAACCCTTTCGGGTGACATTAACGCCGGTATCGCCGGGTCGTTTACGGCAGGCATGGGGCAACGTATGACGCGACCGCCACAAAGCGGTATTCGGCCAAACTCAGATGTTATCCAACGAAATATGCAGCGAGGGAGTTCACCTACCAGTGATGCGACGCCGCGAACATCAGATCCGCAAAGCACAGGAACAGGCGCTAAGCTGCTGCGGATTAAAGAACGGGCCGATCGACTCCGGAACTAACCAGCGGCCACAATCCGGAAAACCTGTTGTGTGTTGCCATCGTGGAAAGTAGGCATTCGATAAACCGCAAACGACACGGCCGAGGAAAAAAATTCGGTTTTTCGGCGCGCATATTTCGGCCTGCGGGCAATCAAAGTGGAGATGAAATTGGAAACCATTGGCCAAAGCCTCATCCGAGGTGCAAATGAAGCCTTGTCGATTGCCAAGGGGGAAATGATGCCCGCGGTCGCATGGTTTATTGAACCTGAATGTGCTGTCTCAAGCACTAAGGTCCAAAACGTGCCAGCGGATATATATCGTGATGAGGAAGAGAAATGAGCCTCATGAGCTGATCGCCAAAATCTGCGCCTAACGCTTGATGGAACGTAATTTCTTCATTTTCATCTTCCCTCATACATCCTCGGGGGAGCGACGCAAGACGCGGGGGCAGACAGCCCCAAGACAACTCAGGACTAAGAAGCTTTGAGCTGGTTATAGTCATCGATTGAAATCAAAACATACTTCCGTTTATCCAAGTCGACGAAATGAACAGGCTCCCTGTTCGCAATGGCCAATACGTCATCTGTAAGCCGTCGCAGAAAACAGGCTGAGATTGGGGTGGCGCTGGACGAAGGGTTGAAACCGACCTTCAGCGCTATCATTTGGCGCACCAGATCTTCGGCAGAGATACCAAAGTCTGTAGCCATTTCGCAAAGGCTATCGTACAGCTCGTCCGGCAGATCAAAGGTAATATCGGGCAATTGTCGTCCGCCATTTCGATGTCAATGTCATTGTGGGCGGCACACTGCATACTTGCAACAAGCAATTCAAATCACGTCTCAAAAGACTAAGAAGGCGCCGTATGACGCGCCACGTTATTGACATTGTAGGGGTAAGGAGTTTTGGCTTCCTTCCCCCTGAAGCAAAATGGACAGAGCCGTGTCCTCGCTGCGCTGTGGGCCGCACCACCCCTGTCAATTTTACTTCACCCCCATCCTCTCACGCTCGCCGCTAGGCAGGGGTAAGCGGGCGCTTACCCGTACAAATTCTTAACTGTGCGATGGAAGAGCGCTCTGTGTTTCAAACTGGAGTGAAGACTATGCCAAGACAAAAAAAGCTAGAAGCAGGAGCCATCGCACGCATTATTGATGCGGACACACGTGAGCATGTGGGCTGGCTTTACGAGTGGAACACTGGGGAACAAGCGCCTCTCTGGAAGGATATGCGCCGGGAGAACGTAATTTACGAGTTAGCGGATCCATGATTTCAGCCGCACATGAATGCTGACAGCAAGCCGCTAAGGCCAAGTTTCTAACGCGATAGTGGTCTCGGTGTGGCGGCTTTGCCCACGAGTTGAGATTGTAGACATCCCTAGGGTTTGGCGTTCCACTTCCATTCAAGTTCATCTGACCTTTTTCAGTTTTATTCCCTTTGCTTGCACTCTAAAGTTGCGGCGTAATTTAGGGCAAATGAACTTGAACGAAATTAACCAAAATCCTGAGCAAATTGCTCGTGACAGGATCGATGAGCTGCTTCGGTCATCCGGGTGGGTGATTCAAAACAAGGCCGAACTGAACCCTACGGCAGCAATGGGTGTTGCTGTTCGCGAGTACCAAACTGACATCGGGCCCGCTGACTACGTCCTGTTTGTTAACGGTACTGCAGTTGGGGTTTTGGAAGCAAAGCCTGAAGAGTGGGGGCAGAAGCTTACAACGGTCGAAGAGCAATCCGGCGGATACGCCACAGCTCAACTAAAGTGGATCAACAATCCGGATCCGTTGCCGTTCATCTACGAGAGCACTGGTGCGATTACTCGGTTCACCGATGGTCGGGACCCTAAGCCAAGGTCACGTGAAGTTTTTTCGTTTCACCGTCCTGAAACGTTGGCCGGTTGGATCAACCAGCCGCAGTCGCTCAGGTCAGCGCTGAGAGACTTGCCTAAGCTCAATGAGGAAGGGCTGCGAGACTGCCAGATCAACGCCATTAATAAGCTCGAAGAGTCTTTGAAAGACAATCGGCCACGAGCGCTGATCCAGATGGCCACTGGGTCAGGCAAAACTTTTACCGCGATTACGGAAATCTACCGTTTGCTAAAGCACGCGGATGCCAAACGAGTGCTGTTCCTGGTCGATACGAAAAACCTAGGCGAGCAAGCTGAGCAAGAGTTCATGTCTTTCGTCCCGAGTGACGATACTAGAAAGTTCACCGAGCTTTACAACGTGCAGCGTCTCAAGTCGCAACATGTTGCTGGCGATAGCCAGGTTTGCATCTCAACTATTCAACGTATGTATGCGATCCTAAAGGATGAGGAGCTGCCAGAAGGCGCTGAAGACGAAAACCCAGCTGAACAATGGAAGCGGAAACGTGAGCCACTTCCTGTGGTTTATAGCGATAAGATCCCGCCTGAGTATTTCGACTTCATCGTCATCGATGAAGCACACCGCTCGATCTATAACTTATGGCGCCAGGTCATTGAGTATTTTGATGCTTTCCTGATTGGTCTCACGGCCACGCCCGATGATCGCACCTTCGGGTTTTTCCAGAAGAATGTTGTGAGCGAATATACACACGAAGATGCCGTTGCCGATGGCGTGAACGTCGGCAACGAAATCTACGTGATCGAGACCGAAGTTACCCAGAAGGGAGCAAAACTGGTTGCGAGGCAGCAAGTCGAGCGCCGCGAGAAGCTGTCCAGAAAGAAACGGTGGGAACAACAAGACGAGGATGAAGCATATTCGGCCAAGCAGCTCGACCGCTCAGTCGTGAATGCGGACCAAATCCGGACAGTCATCAGGGCTTTCAAAGACAATCTGCCCAACATCTTTCCTGGTCGGAACGAAGTTCCGAAGACCCTTATTTTTGCTAAAACCGATAGCCACGCGGATGATATCATTCAAACCGTCCGCCAGGAGTTTGGCGAAGGCAATGAGTTCTGCAAAAAGATCACAAGCAAGACTGACGGCGATCCGAAATCCGTTCTCGCGGCCTTCCGCAACGATTACTATCCGCGTATCGCTGTGACCGTCGACATGATCGCAACCGGTACGGACGTGAAGCCGCTCGAATGTCTCTTGTTCATGCGGGACGTGAAATCGAAAAACTACTTTGAACAAATGAAAGGACGCGGCACCCGTGTGGTGAAAGCTGACGATCTAAAAAAGGTCACGCCATCAGCCCGCGCAAAAAGTCACTACGTGATCGTCGATGCGATCGGCGTGACGAAGTCGGTGAAAACGGCAAGCCAGCCATTGGACACTAAGCCTTCCGTTCCTCTCAAAGACCTCGCTATGGGTGTCATGATGGGCGCGGCACGGGATGAAGCATCAGTCACGTCCCTTGCTGGCCGCCTTTCGCGGATCGATAGGCAAATTGATGATCAGCAACGCACGCAGGTAGAGGCTGCCGCGGGTCGTTCCTTGCGCTCAGTGATTAAGGGCCTGTTTGATGCCATCGACGCGGATGATGTCTTGGCTGATGCCAAGGCGGCAACGGGCCAGGATGAGCCTGACGAGGCCGCTCAGGACACCGCGCGGGCCAAGCGTGTGGGTGAAGCAGCCAAGATGTTGAACGGCACACTCATCAATACGCTCGAAACCATTCGACGCGATCTGGAACAGACCGTAGACCATGAAAACCTTGACCATGTGACCAAGGCGGAATGGGCGGGCGACACGGATGAGAACGCGAAAGCGCTCAGTCAGGATTTTGAGGCCTACCTCAATGATAACCGCGATCGGCTTGAGGCCCTGACAATTTTCTTTAACCAGCCAGCACGCCGATCAGAAATCACATTCGCCATGATCCGCGTTGTATTGGAGGCATTGCGGGCCGATGCCCCGCGCTTGGCCCCACTCAATGTGTGGCGGGCCTACGCGCATCTGGACGTGGTGCAAGGAGCCGCACCCGAGAAAGAGCTGGAAGCCCTGGTTGCTCTGATCCGCCGTGTTGTTGGGCTGGATGACAAGCTGACGCCTCATGCGGATCGCGTTCGCAAGAATTTCCAGAACTGGGTTCTGAAGCGCCACGCTGGCAAGGGGGCCAAGTTTGACGAGGAGCAAATGACTTGGCTGCGGATGATCCGTGATCATTTGTCCAGCAGCTTCCATATCGAACGAGATGATCTGGACTTTGCCCCTTTCGACGGGCAAGGCGGGCTAGGCCGGATGTATCAACTGTTCGGTGAAGAAATGGAGCCACTGATGGCTGAGATGAATGAGGCTGTGGCGGGATGAGTGAGTTGCCGAGTGGGTGGGCTGATGCGCCGCTTTCCCAAATCGTCGAGATTAATCCAGTAGCCGACAAGAAATCCATACCACTGGATGCTGACGTGAACTTTGTTCCGATGCCCGCAGTAGAAGCGGAAACCGGAGCAATTGATGTTTCGGAGACTCGTCGCTTCGCCAAAGTCAAAACGGGCTATACGCCCTTTGAAGCCAACGACGTCCTGTTCGCCAAAATTACGCCGTGTATGGAAAATGGCAAAATGGCTGTGGTGCCAGAGCTTCCATGCAGTTTAGGCTTTGGCTCCACTGAATTTCACGTCTTGCGAAGCCCGGAAGGGGTGGTGCCAAAGTTTGTGTACTATCGCGTTTCGTCACTTGGTTTCCGCTACGATGCGGAACACAATATGACTGGCGCTGTAGGCCAAAAGCGCGTCCCTGAACCTTATCTCTCAAACTTTCATTTCTTACTCCCTCCCACCAACGAACAACGTCGCATCGTGGAGAAGATCGAGCAGCTTTTTGACTTTCTGGACAAGGGGGAGGAGAGTTTGCGGGCGGCGCGGGACAAGGCGGGCCTGTATCGGCAATCCCTGCTCAAACACGCCTTCGAGGGCCACCTGACCGCCGACTGGCGCGCCGCCAACCCCGACAAACTCGAAGACCCCGAAACCCTTTTGGCCCGCATCCAGGAAGAACGCGACGCCCGCTACAAACAATCCCTCGACGACTGGCAGGATGCTTTGGTCAAATGGCGCGTGGACGGTGAGGAAGCGAAGAAGCCCGCGAAACCGAAACGTCAGAAAGCCCTCCTCGCGCTCGATGAAGAGGATGACGAAGAACTCCCATTGATCCCTGAGAAATGGGCGTACACCAATCTATCAAACCTTGGCGATCTTGGTCGAGGAAAGTCCAAGCACAGGCCACGCAATGACAAAGCCTTGTTCGGCGGGAAGTACCCGTTCATTCAAACTGGAGAGGTCAAAGCAGCTTCACGCGTCATCCGTGAATATAAGCAGACCTATTCAGAGACGGGCCTTGCGCAAAGCAAGCTTTGGCCAAAGGGGACGCTTTGCATCACTATTGCAGCGAATATCGCTGAGACAGCCTTTCTTGGCATCGATGCTTGTTTTCCTGACAGCGTTGTTGGTTTTTCCTCTTTTGAAGACCTCGTTTCACCGTACTACGTTGAGCTTTTCATTCAGGCAGTTCGGCAACGGGTCGAGGCCTACGCGCCAGCAACGGCTCAAAAAAATATCAACTTAACAACTTTGGAAGAGCTTATTATTCCACTCTGTTCGCCCGCCGAACAAGCGGAAATCGTCAACCGTCTCGAAGCTAAGCTCTCTTTCCTCGACGCACTTGAGGCCGACATCGACAATCAACTCGCCCGCTCCCGCGCGTTACGCCAATCGATACTCAAACGCGCCTTTGAGGGCAAACTCGTCCCCCAAGACCCAACAGATGAACCCGCCTCAGCCCTCCTCGCTCGCATTAAATCCGAACGGGATGCAGCCCCGAAGCCTAAGCGAAAACGAAAGACGCCCGCATGACGCCGCAAGGACGCTCAATCGAACTCTTTTTCCATGATGGCGATCCCGATGGGATGACGACGGCAACAATCCCATTTCAGTGGACAGGGCATGTCTTGGTCACAAACCGAACACAGGTTTTCGATGCACTTAAGGAACCGGAAGCGTCTCAGCCAGGCATCTACTTTCTGGTCGGCGAAACCGAAAACGGCCTGACGCTCTACGTGGGAGAGACGGACGAGATCCGCGCGAGGATCAATCAGCACATCAAGGATGCGTCCAAAGACTGGTGGGAGCGGGCAATCTTTGTGACGGCACAAGGCGAGCCACTCAACAAAGCGCATGCCCGTTATCTTGAAAGCCGGATCTATGGGCTGGCGTCGCGGATCTCAAAGGTCGCTCTGGCAAACAATAAGGCTCCTACTGAAAGCCCGCTCAGCAAAGCGGCACTTGCTCATATGGAGGACTTTCTGCGGAATTTGCGCCTCGTACTTCCGGCATTGCGGTTTGATTTTCTGACAGAGCAGACCAAGCCGAAGGTGCCGGTGGCCAAGGCTGACGACGAGCCTGAAACAGTCTACTTTGTCCTTTCATCCAAAGGTGTGACAGCCCGAGCGCGCCAAGAAGGCGGTGACTTTGTTGTTGAAGAAGGATCCGGTGCCCGCAGCAAATGGGTTGGTTCGACCACGAAGGATTCCACTTATGGCCGGCTCTATGAATCGCTCGTCGCCCAAGGGGTGATTGGAGAAAAAGACGGGGCGCGGCAATTCCTGAAAAGCTATGCCTTCAACAGCGTAAGCGCAGCTGCGTCTGTTGTGACAGGACGACCCGCAGCAGGCCCCAGTGCCTGGCTGCTAGAGAGTGATCAGACGAAAAAATACGGTGACTACGAGGTTGAGAAAGCTTCGCAGACCGAAGAAGAGGCAGCGATATGAATACGGCCCCCATTGTTTCAAAAGTGTGGAGCTTCTGCACAACCCTACGCGATGACGGCGTCGGATATGGTGATTATCTTGAGCAGCTGACTTATCTGATTTTCCTTAAGATGGCGGACGAGTACGCCAAGCCGCCGCATAGTCGGAGCGTCGGAGTACCGGAAGGATATGACTGGGCTTCGCTTAAGGCAAAGCGCGGCGCAGAGCTTGAGGTTCACTACGTCGATCTACTTCGGTCGCTTGGCACTAAGTCGGGGATGTTGGGGCAGATTTTCACGAAGGCGCAGAACAAGATTCAGGATCCGGCGAAGCTCTATCGGTTAATCGACATGGTGGATGGTGTCGATTGGGTGATGCTGGGCGCAGACGTTAAGGGCGATGTGTACGAAGGGCTTTTGGAGAAGAACGCCGAAGATACGAAATCTGGTGCAGGCCAGTACTTTACGCCTCGTTCCCTGATTTCAGCAATGGTGGAATGCCTGTCGCCGGAACCGGGCAAGACAATCGCGGATCCAGCTTGCGGAACCGGTGGCTTTTTTCTTGCTGCATACGACTATCTTAATGACCCAAAACGCGGTGCTCTGGACCGAGATCAGAAGGCGTTCCTTAAACACGATACTTTTTTCGGGAATGAGATCGTCGCCAATACGCGCCGGATGTGCCTGATGAACATGATGCTGCACAATATCGGCGAGATTGATGGTGACAGCCTTGTATCGCCCAACGATGCGTTGGTGACCGCTTCAACTCAGACCTTTGACTACGTCCTAGCGAACCCGCCGTTTGGCAAGAAAAGCTCAATGAGCTTCACCAATGACGAGGGCGAGCAGGAAACGGATGATCTGACCTACAATCGTCAAGATTTCTGGGCGACTACATCGAACAAGCAGCTGAACTTTGTCCAACACATACGGTCGATGCTCAAGAGTACCGGTCGCGCAGCTGTGGTGGTGCCAGACAATGTGCTGTTCGAGGGCGGCGCGGGTGAGACGGTGCGGCGCAAGTTGCTGCAATCCACCGATCTGCACACCATTTTACGCCTGCCAACAGGTATCTTTTATGCGCAAGGCGTGAAGGCGAATGTCCTGTTCTTCGACAACAAACCGGCGAGCCCGGATGCCCAGACAAAAGAGGTCTGGTTCTACGACTACCGCACGAACGTGCATCACACGTTGAAGAAAAAGCCGATGACCTATGCCCATCTGTCGGACTTCGTGGCGTGTTTCAAAGCTGGCGAGATGCACGGACGGGCCGAATCTTGGTCTAAGGAAACGCCAGACGGGCGCTGGCGGAAGTACCCGCTGAAAGAGCTTCTCGACAGAGACAAGGCCAGCCTCGATGTGTTCTGGCTTAAGGACAAGAGCTTGACGGACATGGACAACTTGCCCGCGCCGGATGTCCTTGCGGAAGAGATTATTGATGAGTTGCAGGCAGGGCTGGAGAGCTTCCGAAACGTTCGAGCGGAACTGATGGAGGACGTTTGAAATGGGTTTCAATACCGCACTGGAATGTGAGACATGAGATTTCACGTTCTCCCGGCACGAAGTGGGCCGCCATCATCAGGATGTAACGAAGTTTACCTCATAATTGATCATTGGAACGATTACTCGTTTGTCACAAGCTTTGGTGTTTTCGCCTTCGATGAAAACGGTGTTAAACACGAGCTATCGAGTGTGAGGATTGGCTTCTTTGGTCAGACCAAGGAAGTAGCGACTTACGAAAAACTAGGTGACAGTTTTGACTCTCTCGATGAGACCTTTTTCTCACTTGGCATGGATGTCGACTACTACAAGAACCTTTTCTCCAACTTTTCTGAAAATTGGAGGGCCGGCTTCTTGACCGGTATTCGAGATGTTGTTTGGGATCAGACACTGTTGGAAGCTGCGAAAAACGAAAGTGTTTTTGACATCTCTCATCTACGTTCGATCTCAATAAGTAAAGTACGGGACCAGTTCGCCAGTGTGCTGAGGGGCGATGTGCTCCTAACAGATTTCAAGTTTGGCTTCTGCCTTCCTCCTGCGGAAAAGTTCGCGGGCTTCGACCTCAAGTTCAGCGTTAGGGCAAGTTCTACGCCCAGTACAAACATGCATGCGGTGATAGGTCGAAACGGCGTCGGTAAGACGACCCTGTTGAACTCTATGGTCAAGGCGATTGCTGACGAAGTGGAAACTGATGCACATTTTTACACATCAGGTCCGTTCGGCAACTTATCAAAAGATAACGGCTATTTCCCAAGCCTGGTGTCAGTCGCATTCAGCGCGTTCGACCCGTTTGATCTGCCGGAAGACGGAGACCACACCCCATATACCTACATTGGGCTGACGGACTACGCGGGCGACGATGGCGCTATCATTAAGTCAAAGGATGCCATTTTCGAAGAATTCGCTGAAGGCCTTGCATTTTGCTTAGACGATGACTTGAGAAGAAACCGCTGGGTTCAGGCCATTGAAACTCTCCAAAGCGACGAGAATTTTGCCGATATGCAACTATCTTCGCTGACTGACTTGCGGGGTGATGAACTGAGGAACCGGGCGCTTTTCTTGATCGGGAAGATGAGCTCTGGTCACGCAGTTGTACTCCTTACGATGACCCTCTTGGTTGCCAAAGTGGAAGAGAAGACACTTGTGCTCTTTGACGAACCGGAAAGCCATCTCCATCCGCCTTTGCTCTCTGCCTTAATGCGAAGCCTCAGCCAGCTACTTCATATGCGAAATGCGGTTGCGATTATTGCGACCCATTCGCCGGTTGTATTGCAGGAAATTCCCCGATCATGCGTTTGGAAGGTTTTTCGCAGCAAGCTTGCTTCCGAGAAAAAACGTCCCGATTCAGAAACTTTTGGTGAAAACGTCGGTGTGTTGACACGGGATGTCTTTGGCCTTGAGGTCACCCGATCTGGTTTCCATACCGTACTATCCGATTTGGTTGGCCGCGGCGGTAGCTATGAGGAAATTGTCGCTGAGCTAGGTGATAGTCTAGGTAATGAGGCAAGAGGAATTCTCAGAGCGATGATTATCAATCGCGATGAGGAGCCCTTCGACGAATGAAGAGGCTAGACTTACCGGCATACGAGTCGGCGGCTTTGTATGATTCTAGTGTAGCTGGCCTAGCAGATGAAGCACTTCGAGCGAAATTCGAAGAAAATCGACCGACGGTAGTCGAAGCGTTCCACTTGTTTGATGAAAATTCGCAAACAAAAACTTGGTGCAACCTTCCAAGGGCTGCTCACGGACATCCGGATGCAATCGTTGTTGGTACGCTTTCTAAAGGGGAGTTGGTGGCTCTGTATGATGAAGGCGTTGTTAAGTCGCGTGGAGAACCAAGAAGGATCTATGATCAGATCAAGGTTTCTGCCCGCGATGAATGTCCATATTGCGGTGGAATTGGCGAGATGGGCGAGGTAGGTGAACTTGGAACAGCCGACCATTTTCTGCCGAAAGCCTACTTTCCCACCTATTCTGTGATGCCGGTCAACTTGGTGCCCGCATGCCAAGTTTGCAATAAAGGTATGGGTGCAAGCTTTCCGACCGACGAACATTTGCAACCATTGCATCCATATTTGGACGAAGATCACTTCTTTACCACAAAGTGGTTGTTTGCTTCTGTTCGCCCCGGCGACCCGTTGGCAGTTGACTATGCCGCGAACCCGCCTGCGGATTGGCCTGAGAAGGATAGGCTACGTGTCGCTGCTCATTTCGAAGCTTGTAAGTTGGGGTCGCGTTATCGATCTCGGGTATGGTCAGAGATTAGCCCGCTCATTTCGCAAAGGCGGTCCTCACTGAGCAGCTTGAGTCCGGATCAATTTAGAGAGCACCTTGCTGTGGCCGCAAATGAACCAGGGTTGCCAATCAATGGTTGGAAGAGGGTGCTCTATTCTGCGTTAGTAAGTTCGAACTGGTTTTGTGACGAAGAATTTGAGTGATACTGTTTCGCCGCATTGAAACCGTTCGGCATGGTAAATTTGCAAGATGGGGTGCGAAATGTGGTACAAAATAAAATCTTAGTTTTTTTAATGTTTATTAACAGTGGCTTATAGGTTAAGTATTGATCCCTTCGTCTCCGCCATTACACTCTGAATTGGTAGTAATCGCGAATTCATTTGTTGCCGATGATGCGCGACGTTTATGTCCGACGCGTGCGGTCCGGGTCAGACTTTCATCTCCAGTCGCGCATCTTGGAAACGGTTCAGAACGTTTGGCAGATCTTTGTCAGACAGTGCGCACAGGGTAGTTGAAAGTCCATCGGCGAGCGCTGCGGAGTTTGCAGATACCGACAAAACCCGGCGCGCTGGTGTTTGCCCGGTGGGGCTGAGGATGTGACCGTGAGCGTCAGTCAGCATCAGGTTAGCGGAATCAGAGGTCGCAACAGCTCGGTCGCGCAGAAAGATACGCTTTGTAATCTGGCTTTCGGGGCCTGCCAAACCGACTTGCCAATCGCGCCCATCGTGACGTTGTCCGAAGGCCGCGATTTCCCCCATATCGACCAAAATGTCTTGCAGCCCCTTTGAGATGAGCAGGGCGGCGATGCGATCCGTGATTGCCCCTTGCGCTATTCCATTCAGAGTCAGCGCCGAATGGCCGGGATAGGGCAGGCGCACGACATCACTGTTAACCGAGACCTTGTTCCATCCGATGGTTTTCCGGGCGTTAGCTGTGTCGGTACCGCTTACCAAAGCAGTCCAGAGAGGTTGGATTGTTGGGTCGAATGCGCCCCCGGAATTCTCGTGCAAAACCGTGCACAGGCTGAGCAGGTCCAACATCTCTGGTGCCGGATGCGCCAGATACCCGTCGCGGTTCAGGCGTGAGAGTTGGGAATCCGGGCGGTACAGGCTGAAGATATCCTCCAGCCGTGTGACTTCTGCTTCAATGGCGGCAAAAATCGGGTGGGCTTGGACATCTGTCAGCCCGACCAATTGCATGCTTGCTGGTGCGCCCAACGCGGAACCGCGCCACCGTGCCGCTGTATCAGGGCTAGCGATTGCAGGGCAGGCCGCGCTTGCAGCCGAGATGGTCAGAAACCGGCGGCGGGACAGAAAGGTCATGCGGGTGTCTCCAGTAGTAAGCCCAGATCGACCGGGCCTAGCACCTCGGTATCAGGGATCTCGGACAAGGGCAGAGCGGCACCGCCATACTGATCGATGAATGATGCGGCATCGTCTGGGTTGGAAAATGGCACCACCTCACGCGCACCCATGCCGCCTGCCACGTTGGAGCCGACAACAAATGTCGCGCCGTCGGCGTCGATCCAATTCGAGATGCCTGGCTGACGCCAGTTGGTTGCAACGCTCATATCGCTGACATAGACAGCGGTGATATCAGCGTCCCGTTCGGGGCTTTTAAGATAGGCTACCATGTCCCGCACCTGCGCAAAAAACAGCGGCGTGGGGTATCCTTCCAGGTGGATTTGCCCTTTGGGTCCGCCATGCTCGGCGATGTTCATTTGGCAGAAGAAGCTCAGCGCATCGCGAGTCAGATCAACCGGGTCGGGGGCAACGGCGACTTCCTCTTTGCAAGCCGTCAAGGCAATCAGCGCAATCAGCACAAGACGTTTCATGGTTCAACCCTCCGGAAGGCTGCGCGGGCAAGGGCAAAGCCCAGTATCGGCCAGATCAGCAGCGAGGCGGGCGCGGCCCAGACGGGCAGGGCTTGGGCCGCACCGGTCATGCCGGACGCCATTGCGACGCCTTCGGTCGCGGCGATGTTCCACAGCCGAAATGCGTCGGCCGGGTTGGCCACCATCACCCATGGAAAGACGGATTGGGTGAATGTGCCGCCCTCGTCCATGACCACGGCTCCCAACAAGCCAAGATCATAGAGGACGACAAAGACCAGCCAAAGCCCGGCCGACAGACCTGCCGCCGCCGTAGCGCCCCTTGCCAGAGCAGACAGCAGGTATCCCAGCGCCAGAAAAACGGCGCCCAGCAAGATGGAGGTAAGGATTAGGCGCGCCAGAGCCATCAGGCTTTCGGGGCCCGCGCCGCCGAACCAAGCGGCGACCGCACCAGCGGTGCCGAAGCCGATGGTCATGGCAAAGGCCAAAGCGGCGAGATGAGCGGCGAACTTGCCAAGCAGGATTTCTCCGCGCCCGGCAGGGTAGGACAGCAGCAACGACAGACTGCCCCGGTCCACGTCGCCTGCGATGGCGTCGAAAGCGATCATCAGCGCCAGCAGCGGTGCAAGATAGACCGAAAGCGTGGTCATCGAGGCGACCGAGACGGTCAGCATATCGACGCCCAGCGTGCCGGTCGGCGCGCTGCCTGCAAAGGTCAGGGCCAAGGCGAACAGCACCATGATCAGCGTGGCCATCAACAGCCAACGGTTGCGGCGCAGGATCAACATTTCGGTGCGGGTGATGGCGAGGAAGCGGGTCATTGCATCTCCTCCTGTGCGTAATGGCGGTAGAGGTCTTCAAGTTTGGGCGGGGTCATTTCCACATCCGCCACGGCGTCGCCCATCCCGGCGATGCGGCGCAGCGCCTCCATCTTGTCATCGGGTGTGCAGAGCATTTCGATCGACGCGCCATTTATCCGTTTACCACCTAATTCGGCGGCAAGTGCTTCGGGGTTGGCGCTGGCACGCACTTTCAGCCGGATCGGCAGGCCAGCCAGGGCAGACAGATTGGTCAGAGTGTCATCCGCGACCATCCGCCCCTTCCGCATGATCGCAATGCGGTCGGTGCGGGCCTCGACCTCGGTCAGAGCGTGGGACGCGATCAGGACCGCTGTGCCCTGCCCGGCCAATTCATCGATGATGGCATAAAGATCTTGCCGCGAGATCGGGTCCAACCCGCTCGTCGGCTCATCCAACAGCGCCACTTTCGGCTGGCCCAGCAGCACTTGCGCCAGACCCAGACGTTGGCGCATGCCTTTGGAGTAGGTTCCGATCCGGCGGTCCAGAGCGTCGCTAAGGCCCACGCGGTCCAGCAGGCAGGGGACATCGACCTTGGACCCGGAGAGCTGCGCGAACAGGGTCAGCTGTTCTCGGCCCGTAAGTGCCGGATGGAAAGACACAGCCTCGGGTAGATAGGCCGTTTCGCGCCGCGCCTGCGCACTGCCGGGAGCGGCGACGCCGATCCGGATGGTTCCGTCGTGGATCGGCGTCAGACCAAGGATGGATTTGATCAGGGTCGACTTGCCCGCGCCGTTATGGCCCAGCAGCGCGACGCGCTGACCAGGGGCAAGAGACAGGGTGATTTCGTCAAGAACACGGGTTTTACCTCGGTCCTTGCTGACTTGGGTAATACTCAGGGCCTTATCCGTCATGAGGCACCTTTTTCATAGCTGGGGGTTCAGGGGCTTGCATCAATGGGTTGGTGTCCATCACACCGCCCGGCAACAGCGCCGGGAAGGCCGATTGGGACCAGCGCACTAGCTGCACGGCAGGGGAGCCGAGCAAAAGTTTGGCTGCGGGTTGGGTCCACAGCACATGGTCCATACTGTCATTGGGGCGGTAAGGGGCGTCAGCGATGCCGTCGCCATCCACATCATAGGCGGCAAAATCGGACCAGTAATTGCCGCGCCCGTCTTGGGACCACTCGACCCATTTGGTCGAGACGTATTTCACCTGAGTCCGATTCCCGATGAACGCGTTGCCAACGATGCGGTTGCGCTCGCTGCCAGCGGTAAAGTGGATGCCGATGCCGCATCCCTCGAACCAGTTGTCGGTGAATTCGTTCTTGTTGGAGTTATAAAGGAAGGTGCATTTTTCCTTGGCACCGATCACGACGTTGCCGGTGATCTCGCTCTTGTTGGCGTAGTTCAGCATGACACCATGTTCGCGGTCACCGATTGAGACGTTGTCTGCGACCTTCACGTTGGTCGTGAACATCACTGCATAGCCCAGATCGTTGCCGATCGAGACATTGTCACTGACAACAGAGTCGTCGGCATACATGTAATGCACCGCAAAACGCAGGTCGCGGAACAGGTTGCCGGTAAAGGTGTTCTTTTTCGACGAGTTCACAAAGATCCCGTCGCGGCCATAGCGGATGTCATTGCGATCCACCACCGAACCGGGCGCGTTCCAGACATAGACTCCGTTTCCACGGTCATTCATTCGCTGGTCTTGGCGACCTTCAATGCGGTTACCACGAACGATGCTGTCTTTGGCACCATGAATGTCGACGCCATAGAGATTGCCCAGCAGCACATTATCCTCGACCACAGGGGCCTTGGCCGTTTTGGTCAGTTGGATGCCGCTGTCGATCCCTTCATGGCTTGAACCGGAACCGATCACTGTCAGACCCCGAACGGTTACGCCGAGCCCAGTCACGGTGATGACACTGCCTTCACCTTGTCCGTTTATGGTAGCCTGTCCCAGCCCGTCGATGGTGACGGGCCGGCCCAGCACAAGCGTTTCGGTGTAGACACCGGGGCTCAGGCGGAGGGTGTCCCCATCCGCCGCCTGCGCCAGTATCTCGTTGATGGCCCCCGCCCGGTTGGGCACATCCCAGTCCGCCGCCCAAAGGGGCGAGCCAAGCAGGAGCGGTATAAGCAGGGACCAACGCATGGGTTATGCTCCCGCCGGTTCGACCAGCATCCGGCCGCGCATTTCCATGTGCAGCGCGTGGCAGAACCACTGGCAATAGAACCAGTGCACGCCCGGACGGTCAGCAGTGAAGGTGACCGATGCGGTTGCCATCGGAGCCACTTCCATCGCGACGCCGTAGTTGCCCAGGCAGAAGCCGTGGGTTACGTCGTCCACGTCATCCAGGTTGGTGATGTAAACCGTTACCTCGTCACCCTGTTTGACGGTGAACTTCTCAAGGCTGAAGGTCGGGGCTTGCGATGTCATATAGACCCGCACCTTATTGCCGTCCCGGATGGGCTCCTCGGCGCCGTCCTCCAAATCGATTCCATCAGCCTCGGCCTGTTTGCGAGCGTCTTCCCATGTGACATCGGCGCGGTCCCAGACGTTGACCGGGTTGACGATGTCGGCGCGAACCATGATCGAGTCATGCGGCTCGGCAAAGGTCGGACCGTCGTGAACCACCTTCATCTCGTTGGATGAGATGTCGATCAGCTGCTCATTTTCAGGCTTCAGCGGACCTGTGTTCAGGAACCGGTCTTTCGAAAACTTGTTCATCGAAATCAGCCATTTGCCGTCGGCTTCCTTGGTCTCACCCATGGTGGTCGAGTTGTGGCCTGGCTGATAATGCACGTCGACCTTCGAGATGATCGGGTCCACATCGGCCCCACCGTAAGCCTCGATCGCCTTGTCGATGTTCCACTTCACGATCTGGCTGTCGAGGAACAGCGTGGTGAAAGCGTTGCCCTGACCGTCATAGGCGGTGTGAAGCGGGCCAAGACCCAGCTGCGGCTCACCCACGATGCAGGACCGCGGGTCTGCATCGCTTTCGAACAGAGCATCCAGTTTGGTCACATCCATGATCGATACGGTCGGCGACAGCTTACCGTTGATGCAGACGTGCTTGCCGTCGGGCGCGGTGTTGATGCCGTGCGGCGAGTTCGGGATCGGGATGTAACGGGTGTACTTCTTGTTCTGACCCTTGCGTCCGTCCAGAACCTTGACGCCTTTCAGTTCCTGATAGTCACCGGCCTCAATCCCTGCTTCGATTTCCGCGAGGTTGAAGACAACGACGTGGTCCAGCTCGTTCTCGGTCATCTCGGCCAGGTTCATGCCCATTTCCGAGTTGTATGATGTCGAATAGGCGTATTTGCCCTGATAGTCGCAGTCCGTGTTGTCGAGGTTCCCCGACACGATCACCTGCCATGCGACCTCCATGGTGTCGCCGTCCAGCGCGGTGAAGATGTTCACGTACTGCGACGGATCGTCCAGCACTGTGCCATCGTTGACCAGCGGAGTTTCATCTTCACCATTGGCAAAGACATAACCGGTGCGCGGGAATTTCTGCGGACGCAGACCGTGGATCGCCTTGGCGTTCGGGATCTCGGTGATCTTGTCGCATTTCATCACATCGCAGCGCACGCGGGCGACACGAGTGTTGGCCTTGTCGTTCATGAACAGGTAGCGGCCATCATAGGTGCCGTCGGTGAACGACATATGCGGGTGGTGAAGGTCGCCGTTGTCATAGGTTTTCATGCCGCGCTTGGCGAGAAATTCCTTGGTTTCCGGCAACAGACCATCGGTCATGATTTTCAGCGATTCATTGGTCTGGCCCCAACCAGTGGCCGAGCAGCGGTTGAACACCGGCACTCGCATCAGCTCGCGCATGGATGGGAAGCCAAGGATACGCAGTTCACCGGTCTGACCCGAGGACCAGAAGCCGTAATATTCGTCCAGTTCGCCGGGCTGCAGATTGGCATTGGCTGCGGCACTGGCCTCTTTCGCGGTCATCAGGGTTGAGCCCAGACCGGTCCCGGCCAGCACGGCGCCGGTTGCGGTTGCACCCAGCATCCCGCGGCGTGTAATGTTCAGTTTGTTGTCATGTTCCGACATGATCGTTCCTCCTTTAGGAAACGGTTTTCGGTTTGGCGTTCGGATGGTTCGCCGGTGGTTGCCCGAGTGGGGTCTTGAGTTCGACCGACCCTGTCTTGGCCCGCCGCTTGAGCTGGCGGATAACGACGGGACATTTGTCCTCGGACTGGTAGAGCACCTGACAATGCAGGCAGGTGACGCACTCGTTCGGATTGATCTCACCGGTGGGGTGGATCGCCTGAACGGGGCATTCGTTGGCGCAGGTCTGACAGGGGGTGCCGCAGCCCTTGTAGCGGCGCAGCCAGTCGAACATGCGCATTCGGGCCGGGATCGCCAGCGCTCCGCCCAGCGGGCAGAGGTAGCGGCAATAGAAGCGTTCAATGAACAGCCCGATCCCCAGCAGGGCCAGCGCAAAGACAACAAAGGGCCAGTCGCGCATGAATTTTAGAATGATCGCGGTCTTGAACGGCTCGACCTCGGCATATTTCTCTGCCAGTGGGATCGACACAAAGCTGAGGCCGAAGAGACCCAGAAAGATCATGTATTTTGCAGGCCAGAGGCGTTCGTTCAGACCCCAGGGCAGCGTCCATTGCGGCACTTTCAGCGCGCGGGCGATCTTGTTGGTCAGTTCTTGCAAGGCACCAAACGGGCACAGCCAGCCGCAATAGGCCCCACGACCCCAGAACAGCAGCGCTGCGGCGACGGCGAACCATTGGATGAACACCAGCGGGTCCAGCAGGAAAGCGTCCCATGAAAAGCCCGTGCGCAGGCTGCCTGCCAGTGCCATCAGGTTCACCACGCTCAGCTGTGCATTGGCATACCAGCCGATGAAGAACAGGGTCATGGTCAGGTAGCCGATGCGGAACCAGTAGAAGAACCGTGCATTCATCGTGGCGTGGAACTGGAAGAAGAAAGTCGCGCTCAGAACCAGCAGCATGACGCCAAGGACACCAATTTCGACGGTGCGATCCTTCCAGATACGCTTCCAAAGTGCGGCTTTGGCCGCGGCTTCGCCGGTGGCATCGTCTACGACCGCCGGGGCGGTGACGGGCAGCAGATATTGCTCGGGCAGTTTGTAGCCCAGATCAAAGGTTAGGAACGTCTTCTCAACCGCGCCCACGGCCCGTTGCACCAGCAATTGCAGGCGGAACGGCTCGGCGGGATCAAACTCTGCTTCAGCGGGGATTTTGAAGATATCCAGCTCGGTGAAACTGGGCGCATCCGGGGCTGCAACCTTGCCCAGACGCTCTTGCTGCTTGTCAAAGAACCGAACGGAATTGTCGCCCTGGATTAACTGAATGCGGTCGAAAATACCGCCGCGCACATAGCCCGATCCCTTGAAGCTGTAGGCCCCGCGACCCAGCACCAGAATGGCTTGTTCACCTTCGTCCAGCCGCTCGGTCAGGTTCTGATATTCAGCCTCGCCCAACAGGGACTTGCCGATCGAAGGGACCGAGACCAGCGCCAAATGCATGTCGATGAACGTGTCATCCGGCTCGCCCGGTTCCGGGCGTTTAATTGCACGCTGATCGCCTGTGGCTGCAAAGGCGGCATTGACCTGACCGACATCCAGCGTCAGGCGTCGGACCGAGCCATCGCCGGACAGAGTGGTCCAGTCATAGACTGAGTTCTTAGCCATATCGATTTCGCGCTTGGGACCATCGGCCTGCAACGGAGAAAGCCCCCCCAGACCCAACGCGCGGGCTACCTTGATGCCGCCGCGAACCAGGCTGTCATCAATCACCATGATCGTCACGGTCGCGCCCGAGATGATATCGAGGTCATGTCCTTCGCCACCGGTCTCAGCTTCAACCTTCAGGTCGAGCCCAGCATAGCCTTCCGTCAATTTAACCATGCGCGAATTGGGGATGCCGATCAGCACAATCGGTTCGGAGTGCTTAACCAGTTTCACACCGGTCAGAACCGCATCGTCGTCGATGGCGGCCACTACGTGGATAGGTTTGCCCGAATAACCGGTGGTGCCGACGAAATCCGAGGTCAGGAAGGCCCAGGCGACGGTCTCGCCACCCTTCAGAACTGGGGCAACAGGCACGTCATCACGTACCGGGCCAAAGGCATCGGCACCGGGAACCAACTCAGAAGGGGTGATATCAGGCAGGAAGCTGGCAAGGCTGTCGGCATGGGCGCTGATTGCCATCAGGCAGGACAGGGCAATGGCCAGCAGGAATTGGATTGCGCGACTTACGACCACAGCGCACCTCCGGATACTTGGATTGACGCTATGGACGCGCGCTGGGCGCGTTCGGCTTTGTATTTGGGCGCAGCCGGGGGGCCACGGGTTTCAGGCCACAATCGTTTCAAGTTGCAGACCTGGACCAGATCGCAAGGCGAAGGGTGTGCGGTGTGAACGATGCTGCCCCGTATCAGGACGGGCAGATCCGGCACCGGGGCCGCTGAGGTGACGGCACACAAGGCGCAGTCGGCGCATTTGGGACAGGGCGCGGCTGGGTCTTGATCTTCCTCCTCAAGGTCTATCTGGACCCAGACCGCCCCTGCCTCCGAGCAGATTTCCACCCACATGCTTTGGCCGGGACTCGCCAGCGCCGGGCCAAGCATTTGCAACAACAGCAGAAGGATGCCCGCCAACGCACACGTCGTACGAAACGCGCGAACAGGGAGGCTGTGCAGAGGGCTAAGGGTGGGCATGGAGAATCCAACTCGGAAGTCTTTCCTAAGTCGTAGGGGATTCTCGCGTGGTGATACTTGACTTCGGTTAGGCTGCAGGAAATTTCGCGTTATTCGTCCGCTTCATCCATCAACCCGCGCAACCAACGCCCTGCCAACCACGCGGCGGGTACGCCCAGAGGAATCGACCACAGGATCGCGGCTACAGGCGTAATCACGCCAAACCCGGCGCTGTTGGCGATCAGCCCCGCTAGAAACAGGTTGATGGCCACGGTCAAAGCCGTGGCCGGATACAAAAGGATGGCCAGTTTCCAAACCGGCCAATTGCCCTCAGTGGCTGGTGCCTTCCGAGAAGGTGATTTTGTTCCAGACATTGTATTTCCCTGAAGGTTTGCGCATCGGCAGGCGGCGGACCTCTTCCAATGTTTGCGCGTTATAGACAATCACCGCGCCATCATCTTCCCAGATGGACACGAGCGCGTGGCTGCCATCTTTGGTGAACTCTACATGAGCCACGGTTTGACCGGGGGCCGGGCGCAGAGTCTTAACGATTTCAAGACTCTGCTTGTCGATCACATGCATAGCGTCCTTGTTGGGTCCAAAGAACACATCGGCCCAGACGTAAGGAGAATTCTCATGGCTGCGCATGAAAAAACCCGGCCCTTCGGTTTTGATCTGCTTCACGGTTTCCCATGTCTCCATGTCGATCACGGAAACGGTGCCGTCGGTCAGGTGCGGCGTTGCCATCACGGTCGTATCGCCATACCTCCACGTGATCCCCGAGCCCAGATGCGGCATCCCCGGCAGATCCAGATCGGCGACTTTCTGACCGATGACTAGATCAATCACCTGACCGCCCTCGCCGCCGCGGGATGCGCCCATGACGTATTCATAGCTCTGGTCGAAAAAGAAATCGTCCAGATAGTCCGGCGTGGTGATCTTGCGCACCGGGAAGGGGTCGGGGTTCTTGAATTGTCCTTCGATGCGGAAATCATGACCGATACCAAATTGAGGAGGATTGGCCCCGTAGAAGACCTCCCAGATCTCCGGCACATCCTTGAGGGCCAGAACAAAGCTCTCGCGTGGGGGGGCCTGATAGACCGCCGAAACGCGGCTGGGTTTGCCCTTCTTACTTTTGATGTCGATGACCTTGGCCACGGTTAGATCCTCGGTCGACAGCAGGGTCAGGCTGTTCGGCAGGTAATTTGCCACGGCCACCCATTTGCCATCGCTCGACATGGCGATGTTGCGGCTGTTCAGGCCAGCGCGCACGCGGCCCACCTGTTCCAAGGCCCAGATATCATACTTCTGGACCCAGCCATCACGTGACATGATGAACACATATCGCCCATCGGGGCTGAATTTTGGACCGCCATGAACGGCAAAGGGTGTCTCGAACCGGTCCAAAACCTCGAAAGTGTCACCGTCCAGCACGCTGACGTGATGGTCACCGGTCTCCACAGCCAGAGTGATGTTCATCGGGTCGCTGTCCCAGACTGGTGCTTCAACTGCGACGTAATTCTCGTCCAGAATTCGGCTGGCCATTATGTCGGCCTCACCCCACTCGGGATCGCTTTCCAGCGGTGATTTCAACCAACCCGCCAATTCTTCGATCTGCAGCGCATCCAGTTCGTGCGAGAAAGCAGGCATTTGGGTTGCGGTCCGCCCTTCGGCGATAACTGCGGCGACGCGAGGACCGCGCATCCGCTTAAGCGTTTCAGGGATAAGCGCCGGACCCACGCCGCCCAAGCGGCTTTCGCCGTGGCAGGACGCACAAAACTCAGCGTAATCCGAGGGAGCGCCAGCCCACGCGGTTCCGATCAACAACAGCGAGCAGAGAGCGCCGAGTTTGAGTGTCTTAGAAGAACTGATGCGCTGGATCATGGCGTTTCCCCCGGAACGGCGTGACCTGCAGGCGTTCGCCCGCGTCATCCACGCCGATTTCTTGGTTTGACAGATAGCATGCCGGATCTTCCGCCCACGGGTCGCCGGTCACCTGCAAAGCTCGGATACGGGTGTTGCCACCACAGACATCCTTGAGCTGACAGGCGCCGCAGCGCCCTTTCAGGGGGCGGGGACGTGTGCGCAGCATGGCCAACATTTGATCATCGCTGGTCCAGAGCTCGGAGAACGGCCGGGTTTTCACATTGCCAACCGTGTAATCCGACCAATAGGTATCAGGGTGCACGCGGCCCAGGTTGTCAATATTGGCCACGCCCAAACCACTGGAGTTTCCGCCCCACGCCGCCAGATGCTCGCGTACATGAACTGCTTTTTCAGCATCGAAACGGGCGCGGACCCAGTTCAGGAAATACCCCGCGTCAGCGTCGTTATTCCCGGTCACGATATCCAGAGGACGACCACCCGAGGCAGCCTCCCATGCGCGCTCCAACAGCAGATCCAGCCCTTTCCGTGTACGCAGATGTTCAGCATCTTCTCCCCGGTTCTTGTCGCCACGCCCGGCATAAACCAGATGGGATAAGTAGAACTTGTCGACACCCTCGTCATCGCACAGCTGCAGCAGATCGGGCAGATGGTGTTGCGTGCCCTCAGTCAGGCAAAACCGAAGGCCCACCTTGATGCCTCGTTTCTTACACTCACGCACGCCGCGCAGGGCGTCGGCAAAGGCGCCCTCGACACCGCGAAACCAATCGTTCGTGGCTCCGATCCCGTCTAGCGAGATGCCAACATAGTTGAATCCCACATCGGCAATCAAATCGGCTGTTTCGTCATAGATCCGCGTGCCGTTGGTCGACAGTGCCAGCATCGGCACCAGATCGCGGGCCCGTTTGGCGATGTCAAAGAAATCGAACCGGTCGAGTGGTTCCCCACCCGAGAGGATCAGGGCCGGGACGCGAAATTGGCCCAGATCCTCAAGGGTTACCATGGCTTGCTCATGGCTGAGCTCGCCGGGGAAGGCCACATCCGCCGAAACGGTATAGCAATGGCGGCATTTCAAATTGCAGCGCCGCGTCAGGTTCCAGATAACCACCGGTTTCACCGGGCCGGAGCGGCGTTTGCGCACCGAGGTCGGATTGACCAGTTGGTGCATGTATTCGGTCAGGCGGAACATGTCTCAGCCTTTCGCTTTCAGGCGCAGCCCGGTCTTTTTCAGGATGCGCGTGGAATAAAGGATATCTTTGAAACGGCAGGCATCGCCCAGAATGGCAGCAATTTCGGCGCGCTTTGCTTCGACCTCGTCACGATCAGCGCCGTGTACCATGGCGAACAGATTGTATGGCCAATCGGGCAGGGCGCGGGGGCGTTCATAGCAATGGGTGACAAAGGGCAACGCGCCGATCCGGGCACCTAATTCGGTGATCCGGTCGTCATCCACATCCCAGACGGTCATCCCGTTCGATGTCATGCCCAATTTGTAGTGGTTCGGCGCGGCAGCGATGCGACGGATCACACCGCGCGACTTCAACTCGGCCAAGCGGTACAAAAGGGCATCTTCATCCATGCCAAGTATCTCGGCCACCTGCGCATAAGGCGCGGGCACAAGGGGCAGGCCGCCTTGCAGCGCCTCGATAATCTCTCGATCTCTTGCGTCGATCATGCCGCCACCCGAAAGCCGATGAAAAATTCCTGTAGTTTGGGGAAACGAAGAACGCAGATCCCCGTTTCCCATTCGATTGCATCAGCAGTGCCCACGATCCCCTCGGGAGTTTCGGTGGCCAGCACGAACCACATGTTCAGCCGGTGCGTACGTTCATAATTGTGGGCAACCTCTGCATGCGCATTGACTTTGGTCAGGACGGTTTCGAATTCTTCAGTTGGAACCGCCATTGCACACAGGCAAAAAGCGCCCCCCATGGCGGCGGCGTCGAAGAACGGACCAAAGCGGGTGATCACTCGGGCGTCTTTCATACGGGTCAGGCGGTTAAGCACTTCGCTTTCAGGAATGCCCAACTCCTCTGCCACGGCTGCATAAGGGTGCGATACCAAGGGCAGATCGTCCTGCATCCGGTTCAGGATCGCGCGGTCGGTTCCATCCAGTGTCATGCGGCGGCCTCTTTCGGTTGGATCAGCGCGCCGGTCTGTTTGAAACAGCGCGTCGAGAACAAAACCTTGTGCTGCGCTCCAAACAGGTCCGGCAGCGCGTGCGCACTGGCCAGAATCTCCAGCGCTTCGCTGCGGGTACGGGCGTGGATCATTGAGTAAAGGCGATAAGGCCAGACCCCTTCGACCGGACACCGTTCATAGCACAAGGTCACTCCGGGGTGGGCTGCAAGGGCAGGACCGGCGGTGTCGATCTGTTCGGATGGCAAGTCCCAGACAACCATCGCGTTGGCCGACCATCCGAGCGCACGGTGGCGTACGATCACGCCCAGGCGCGAGATGATACCGGCTCTGTGCAGTACCTCGATCCGAACCGTCACACCCGCAGCGTCGCGACCCATTGACTGGGCCAGTACGGCATAGGGTTCAGCGACCAGCGGCAAACCCGAACTGAGGGCTTGAAGCAACGCGCGATCGCCGTCCTGCAAGACCGATCGATCTATCTTGCGCGGGCTTGGAACGTTTCGGGTCTTGCCGGACATGCGAAACCCCAGATCCACGTTGAACGGACGAACCAACCGAAGGTCGAGAACCTGCAGCCCTGTGCGCTGTGCGATCCGAGCCAGCGTGTCATTGACATGCGCCCGGTCCGGACCGGTTGCCACGAACCAGAGGTTCCATTCGTCCTCGCGCTGGTAGTTATGGTTCACACCCGGTTCGGCGTCGATCAGAGCGGCCACTTCTTCCAGGCGTTCACCCGGTGCAGCGACGGCGGCCAGAGTGCTGGCAGAAACCGCGCCAGGGGCAATGGTCGCGCCGACTCTCGTAATCCGGCCGGTTGCCCGCATTCGGGCTAGGCGATCCAACACTTCAATCTCGTCCAGCCCCAACGTGAAAGCCAAAACCTGGAATGGGCGGTCCGTTACCGGAAAATTGCGTTGAAACTCATCCAGCAGGCGGCGATCGATCGGATCGGTGATATGTTCCATCGCCTATAGCCCCGTTTTGTGCGCGCGGGCGGTGAAGAAAATACCAGATGGGCTGTCTGCCTCGATCTCGCGTAGCTTTTCGAAGGTTTGTGTGTCGTAGACGATGACCTTGTTGGCATCCCGCACGCTGATCCAGACCTCATGCCCGCGCGGGGTGAACTCCATATGCAGCACGGCAGGCCCCGGCTTGAACTCGTGGATGATCTCCTTGCTGACACTGTCGATCACCTGAATCGTGTCGTTCAGCGGGTGGGCAAAATTCACCCAGACCTGCCGTCCGTCGGGCCGCGCCATGGCAAAGACAGGCTGGCCGTGGGTTTGCGTCCGACCGGTCTCGGTCAGAGTATCGGCGTCGATCCAGAGCACCTCGTGATGACCAACTGCAGGCAACACGAATTCGCGCCCGGTCAGCGCCCAGCCTTCCAGATGAGGCATCTTGTAGACGGGCATCTCTTCCTGACCACGGCCATAATCGGGCAGCATGCGGATCGGTTCGGGGTTGTCGGCCCAGAGGTCCAGTGCGGTTAGCCCGTCTTCGCCGAATAGCCCGGTGATGTAGGTCCGACCATTGGCGGTGATAAGCGCGTCATAGGGGTTCTTGCCCATCTCTGGGATCTTGGTGATTTCGGGGGTGCCCGCTGAGAAATCGGCGATCCAGGTTTCGCCCGTGTCCCACATGGTGAACACAAACCGGCGGCCTGGTGCGTCGACCAGACCGATGGTTTTGCTTTCGGTAGGAATATCCGCGACCATCTCGAGCGTCTCGGCATTGAAGACGCGAACACCGCCCGGTTCGTAATTCGAGACGGCCACCAGTTGACCGTCGTCCGAGATAGCACCGCCGATGGCGTTGCCTGCCTGCACGACCCGGTTCACGATCTGGCGTGTCACAATATCGACCTTGGTCAGCCCACCATCGCGTCCGAACACATACGCGAAACGTTCATCAGGCGAATAGACCAGCGAAGCGTGGGACAGATCACCTAAGCCTTCGATCCGCGCCAACGCTGCCCGGTCAGATTGATCCACCAGCAGAACCGAACCGTTGGCACGTTCGACTACCAGACCTAAATCGCCTGTAGCGGTGGGCTCGGCCTGCGCCGTTGTCATGATTAGGGTGGCCGCAAGGCTAAGGATGAGGTGTTTCATTGTGCCTCCGATTCCAGAAGATAGCGGGCGATCCATTCGGCCTCTTCCTCGCTGATCAGGGGCCGCCACGGGGGCATTGCGGTGCCGGGGATGCCGTCAAGGATGACGTCGGTCAAAACATCAGCATCATAATGGTCCAGCGATTTCGACCGCAGATCCGGCCCAAGGCCACCCTTCAAAGACAAGCCGTGGCACGAGCCACAATCCTGATGAACAAGGCGTTTCAGGGCGTTGCCATCCAGCACGTCGGCGGCAAGGGCCGAGGTGGCGATGAGGACGGCTGTTGTGAGAAAAGCGCGCGAAGTCCATGCCGGAAGCCCGCCATTCGATTGGAGGACACTAGCCATGGGCCTGCTCCAGCAGGTTCGTCACGGGTTGATCCGCATAAAGGGTAACCACTTGCCCGACGATAAACAGCGTCGGGGCCTTCAGATCCGCCTCGCGCACATCCGCCGCCAATTTGTCCAGTCTTGAAACAAGTCGACGCTCGTCTGGCTTTGTCGCTTTGCCTACGGCCAAAACAGGCGTCGAGCCAGGCAGGTTTTCCGTCATCAGGCCCATGGCGATCTGACCGATATTTGCGACACCCATGTAGATGACCAGCGTCGCGTCAGGATCGGCCAGTCGCTTCCAATCCAGATCCAGCACCTTGTCGGCCTGTCTGTGACCAGTGACATATTGAACCGAGGTTGCAAGGCCGCGATGGGTCAGCGGCACGCCGGTGGAACTGGATGCTCCTTGTGCGGCGGTGATGCCCGGCGCGTATTCAATCGCGATATCGTGGGCCATCAGATACGCGGCCTCTTCCGAACCACGTCCAAAGATCATCGGGTCGCCGCCTTTCAAACGCGCAACGCAATGGCCTGCGCGGGCTTCTTTGACCAGAATGTCGTTGATGCGATCCTGCGGCACCGTATGGCACTTGGGCGCTTTGCCGACCGGGATCAGCCGCGCGCCGGGGGCATGCAGCTCCAGAATGTCGGCCGAGACCAGCCGGTCATAAACAACCACATCGGCCTCTTGCAGCATGCGCAGTGCGCGCAGGGTCATGAGTTCGGGGTCGCCGGGACCGGCACCAATCAGAAAAACCTTACCGCTCATGTGCAAACTCGCTTGGTCTGAATGTCTTCGAAACCCGGGTCCATTCGGCGAATTGAGGACGTCGCTGGGCCAACCGGGCGTGTCATGTGGGCAGGTTTGCGCAATAACCGCGCGACTTCCTTGACTAAAGTTAAGGAGCGCGGGAATTGCGCCCGCGCTCCTTTCTTTCTGCCTGTATTTTTGCCTCGGCTCAGGGTTCGACTGTGATCATTCCGATCATGTTCTGTGTTTCCCAATGTGGGCCGCACAGGTATTCCTGCGGACCCGGGGTAAGGAAGGTTATCTCGACCGTTTCTTCAGGGAACAACCGGTCGCTTTCCGGCTCGCCGCCATCCTTCAGCAGGACCGAGTGGCTGGTCCGCTTGTCGACATTGACCCAACGGACTGTAGTGCCAGCCTTCACGGTCAGTTCGGACGGGCAGAAGTTGTACTTGTACATCAGCACCACCTCGGCATCCTCGACGGCCGAAGATGATTGACCCAGAAGCTCGACATAACGGTCCTCAGCCTCGGCGCAGATATCGGCGGCCTCATCCGCCCATGCGGGCAAAGACAGAAGAAGCAAGGCGGGAAGAAGGCGTTGAGGCTTCATCGTCCAAATCTCCTTTCCAAAAAGAAAGGGGTCGGAATACCCGGCCCCCGTCCGTTATTGTTTGACAACATTGATGAACGCGCTGTCGTCATCCAGCGCCAGGCTGGTGTCCAACGTGACATGGTGGAACCGGGCGGCGGCGAAATCGTCGTGGATCGCAAAACCAACCGTATAGGTCTGACCAGGCTCAAGCGGGACGTCACCCGGCGCGCCTGAATTCAGCGGGCGGGCAAACACAACGGTCCACATACCGCCAGCTAGATTGGCCGAGGCGGCGATTTCACCGTCATTGACCACGCGCTGTTCCAGCAGATAGCCGTTTGACGCACTGCCATCGGCATAGACGCGCATCAGGTCTAGATAGGTGCCATCGGCCAGGTATTGCTCGATCTGAGCTTCTGCCTCTAGCTTGTCCCAACCGCCCAGAGCTTTGCCACGGCGGCCTTTGACCTCAACATCTGTGCGGCTTTCGCTGATGTATTTGGTCACCGTATCCTGCGTGGCCAAACGGCCCGCAACATCACCATTTGCGGCAATCGCATCCGCCTCAGGTGCGAAGGGCATATAGCTGTTGTCGGCATGGCACGAAGCCCAGCAGCCAACCTGATCGCCCAGCTCAATCCCGGTGCCGGTGATCATCATGGCGACCTTGATCTGGTTGTCGGGATCCATTTTGCCACCGTCCACGAAAGGCGCGGGGTTGTGACCTGCATCCGGCCATTGCAGACGGATATATAGGTTCTCGTCATCATGCGCTGCCTGAACGGTTGCGTCGATCACGCCGCGTTTACCGGGGATTGGGGTCGGCTCCAATTCGCCGCCCGCAACAATCTTGTTGCCGATCGTGTCCAGCTCTTTGGCGTGGCAAGTCGTACACTGGTCGCCCCCTTTGGTCAGAGGACGGGCGCCGCCGTGGGACTTACCGTTTTGGACCCATTCAAACGAAGCTTGACCGGGGTAGAACAGTTTCAAGTCGGCGCTGGCAACCGCGTTCCAGTCGACATTCGCAGCGACGTCGCCACCACCCCCACCACCTGCGGGTGCTCCGGCTTCCTCGCCGCTGGATTTGGCGCGTTCTTCCGCCACGGCTGCGTCCACAGCAGCTGCAATCTGAGCCTGCACGGCTTCATGCTGCGCCTGTTTGGCTGCTTTCTCGGTCGCGGCTTCTGCGGCTTCCTTGGCTTCGATCCGTTCAAGGCTCGCCATATATTCCGGCGGGATCTGACGGATAAAGTCCGGGTTCGGCGCTTCAAGCTCTTCCAGATACTCTTCGTCGGCCCGATCGCGGGCGTCCGAGTGCGCAATCCCCTTGTGACAGTCGATACAGGTCTGGCCCACAGTCATCGCGTTCAGGTGCTGTTGACGCGCACGGGGTTTCTGGAATTCGGGCATCATCGATTCAAAGTCGTGGCAGTTGCGGCATTCACGCGAGTCGGTGGCTTTCATCCGCTCCCATTCGTTCATGGCCAGATGTACGCGTTTAGCTTCGAACTTTTCGCGGGTGTTGATGGTGCCAACCACCTTGCCGTACAGCTCTTTGGACGCCTTGATCTTGCGGATCATCTTGTGGGTCCAGTCCTTCGGCACGTGGCAGTCAGAACAGACCGCACCGACACCGGACCGGTTCACGTCATGGATCGTGCCGGTGTATTCTTCGTAGACAAAGTCGCGCATCTCGTGACAAGAGATACAGAAATCTTTGGTGTTGGTGGCTTCCATGGCGGTGTTGAATCCACCCCAGAAGATGATGCCGCCGACAAAGGCTGCGGCAATACCGGCCACGGGCATTCCCCACAGGAAATACCGGCGCCAGATCGGTTTTTTCTTATCCGGTTCGGAAGTCATGTCCGGGCTCCGTTTTGGCTGTCTTGTCTGGCCTTGGATGGCAGGCCGGTGAGTTTGGCTGAGTGAACAAACGAGGAAAGGGCGGGCGAGGGGCCCGCCCTTTCCGGAGTTGGTTGCGAAACCGTCAGGTGACGTGGTTCGACCGGTTGTAGACGTTGAACTTGCCGGTGGGCGCAAACAGACCCTTCACGCGGCCGATCTCTTCCAGCGTCTTGGCGTCGTAGATCACGATTTCACCGTTCGCTTCTTTCGAGGTCGAGCGGTTCCATTTGGAAACCCAAACCTCAGAGCCGTCCTGGTTGAACTCGAAGTGGACGGCGACGTTGCCTTCCTCTTCTGTGATCTGGATCGTTTTCACGATCTCACCGGTGGCCTTGTCGATGACCTGCACCGATTGCTGAACCTCAGGCTCAGGGTGCTTGGTCTGGTCGGCCCAGATATAGTCCGATTCCGGGTGTGTCCGAATGAACAGACCGGGTCCGTCGGTTTCCACCTCGTAGCAGACTTTCCAGGCGTCATCCGGACGACCTTCGGGGTCGTTGCCCCACACGGTGACAGTGCCTTCGCCCAAGTGGGTCGTACCGGCAACCGGGCCACAATTCGGGTCTTCCCAGTTGGCGCCCGGACCGGGGTGTGGCAGCGGCGCGGTGTCGATCATGGCTTCTAGTTTGTGGGTTTCGGTATCGACCACAACCATCTTGTTCGACGCGTTGGCGGCGATCTGGAAATAACGACCGGTTGGATCGAAAAACCCGTCATGCAGGAATTTGGCGCTGTCGATTTTGTCGATCCGCAGGTTGTCCAGATCGGAATAGTCCACCTGCCACAGCTGACCGAGTTCCTTCACGGCCACAATCCACGTGGGTTCATTCGGGGTGGTGTAGATTGCGGCCACGCGAGCCTCTTCCACATAGTCCCCGTCCACATTGTAGCCCCGGGTAGAGACAACCTTTTTCGGTTCCATTGTGTCGGCATCCACGATGGCGAAATGCGGCGGCCAATAGGCCCCACCGATCACATATTTACCGTCGCCAGATACGGCTACGTCACGGGCGTCATAGCCAATGGTCACCTCGGCCACGAGCATGTTTTCAGGGTTCTGCCACAGGTCGATCTTGGTCATCTTGCCGTCGCGGCCCATAGTGTACCAGAAACGGCCAGGGTTTTCGGGTTCCTCCAGCTTGTGATGCTCGGACGCTTTCAGGACGTGCACGGCATAACCTGTCGGAATATGTGCCAGCACTTCCTTGGTGTCGCCATCGATCACGGCCACTTTGCCCACGTCACGTTCGATGACAACGAAGAAGTTTTCCCAGTTGCGACCATGCAACGGCTCGTTTGGGTAATCTTCGGGTTCAACGTAGACTTTGCGGGTCGCCATCATCTGCTCAAGAGACATTTCCGGCGGCTTGGGTGGCTCCATCTGGATGTAGGTCGCCATGTTGCTAATCTCGTCCTCGGACATCACGTCCGAGAAGTTGTTCATCCCGCCTTCGGTGCCCCAGGCGATGATCTTTTCAAGCCGTTCCTGTCCCAGTTTCAGGGTGCCGGATTCGGTCACGGTACCGTCGGCGTTTTTCGTTTCGACCAATGGTTCAAGGCTTTTACCGGTCGCCCCTTTGCGCAATACGCCATGGCACCCGGCGCAGCGTTCAAAGTACAATTGTTTGGACGATTCAAAGGCTTCCTTGTCAAGGGTTGGCTCTTCGGCGAGTGTAGGGGCAGCGACGCTGCCCAACAGCATCGCCAAACCGACCCCAAAGGCACGGCCAGTTTTTATGTAGCTGATTCCAAGTGACATGATCACTCTCCATTTGCTGGTGAGGCAGCTCTAAGGGTGGCCCATCGCAGCCTTCGGCTCCTTGACGAAAGTCAACGGATGGCGCGCAAACAGGGGCATGAATGCAAAAAATGCGCCAAAAGAACCTTAGAAAATCTGTGTTCTAGGGACATGTTTTCCGCCGGTTTTGATTTTGGTTAAGTGCTGCGCGCAGATGGGATGTTAGGGCTTGGGAAAACGGCCAAGGAGAGCAGCCATGCCCGCAATTATCACCCGGATATTTGGTGAGGGGTTCCGCGTATTTTTTCTGTCCGCCGGATTGTATGGCCTGTTTGTCGGATTGGTCTGGGGGCTGTGGTTGACGGTGCCTTACCTGTCGCCGGATTACGGCATGACGCCGCCCATGTGGCACGCGCATGAGATGATCTTTGGATATGCGACCGCAGCGTTGGGCGGCTTCTTTCTGACGGCAGTGCCAAACTGGACTGGCGCGCCGGACGTGCGCGCGCGGTTTATTGCGATCGCGGCCGGGGTGTGGCTGGCTGGCCGGATGGCGATGTGGTTTTCGGGTGTATTGCCGCCGGTGGTGGTTGCAGCGGTAGACCTTGCTTTTGTTCCGATCCTCGCGGCGAAGATCGCGACGCAGCTGATGCGCCGACCAAAACCACAGAACCTGATTTTCCTCCTGCTGCTCAGCTTGATCTGGGTCGCGGACCTGCTGACCCATCTGGAGTGGATAGGGTTGACGGATGACACGTTGCAATCTGGGCTGCGGGCGGGTCTGCTGGCGCTCTGCGCGATGATTGCCATTCTGGGCGGACGGATCACGCCGGCCTTTACCCGTAATGCCATGAAACGCGCCGGTGTGCCCGAAACGGATTGGCCCGTTTCCGTCGGTGCATTGGACAAGCTGGGTATCGGACTGTCGCTTATCCTACCGTTGAGCGTTTTGGCATCAGGCGATTGGGGTGCTGCCGGTGTAGTTGCCCTGGTGTTGGGCGTCGTGCAAATCCTGCGCATGGCCCGGTGGCGGACAGCTTGGGCCGCACGGGAGCCGATCCTGCTGGCGCTGCATCTGGGGTTGGGCATGCTGGCACTGGGTCTGATCCTGTGGGGGATGGCGGTTCTGGGCATTGGCAATGAGGTTGCAGCCTTGCATGTCCTTGGTATCGGTTGCGTAGGTGGCATGACATTGGCCGTCATGAGCCGCGCTGCGCTTGGACATAGCGGTCGCGCGCTGGTCGCGCCCGGGCTGATGGTTTTAGCCTATGGTTTGATGGCGGTGGCCGCACTGTCGCGCTGGGTCGGGGCCGAGTTGAATGCGGGCTATCTCGTCGCGATGCTTTTGTCGGACGGTTTGTGGGTCACCGCCTTTGCGCTGTATCTGATTGCGATGTGGCCTGCTTTGACCGGCCCGCGCGCGACGCGGAGCTAGGCACCTCGTCGTTCCAAGAGGCCAATGTCACTCGATCAACGATCGGCTGTTCTTGATATGACGTTGCACCATGTTCCGAACCTGCTTGCCTTTGGTCGGGATCGGACGTGCGGGCGGAGGTACGAAACCCTCGGTGGCCAAGGCGGGAAACAATTCCAGCATTTCTGCCCGCGCCACAGGCGGCACAGTCCTGAGGGCCTCGGCGCCGGCAAACAGACTTTCAGACGGGGCACCGTCGGCAAAAACGATTTCATGCTGTTCGAACAGCATATGATAATACTCGACTGATTGAGCGTTTTCCTCGACGGATATGCCGGGAACGCCAACAAGCGCGTGCGCGGCCACAAGGATTTCGCTGGTCTCGAACATACGGATTGCAATGGCGGACCGCACCAGCATCCGGTGCTGCGGAGACACCAGTAGATCCCGCTGAGGCAACCCGCTTCCCAGTGCACCGGCTGCGATATGGATGGGCCGTAGTTTGGGCTTTTCCGACAACTCCTGGCTGGACAGCTTACGCGCGCCGATCCAGCGAATGCGCTGTGGCCCGTGGTCCATCGTCTCAACCAGATCGCCCGCACTCAGACGTTCGATCGCCATATCTCCACCCGGCGTCCGGATCAGTGTACCAGCGGTAAAACAGGGCACGTCAACGATGGATGTGGGGTCGGTTGTGTCAGGCGCATTGCCCGGCGTGACGTTGACAATTGTCATCGAATAAGCAGTGCCGGGGTCCAAAGGCTCTGACGTGATATAGCCTGCCAGGTCACCCTCGACCTCAACCCGGTAAACGGTAATGGTGCCGCCATCCGGATCGGTCAGGATATAGGATTCTTCCAGATAGATATCACCACTCAGAAATGTGGTGGACCCGTCCAGATTGGTGACCGTACCGGATTGCGTTAAGTCATCGCCGACTTCGTCGTTATTGAAGTCGCCGTTAAAAACGGTGCCAGTATCTGGAAGCGTTGGTTCCCCGGGGCGCGACAGAATGTTTCCGCCTGCGGCATCCTCGACATTGAAAACGCGCCGGTCAGTGGCCGGGTCAAAATCGGTGTCCAAAATGACCTGGTCTGGCCCCGCCGTGATGACCGAAATGACGTCGGGATCATATCCAATGTAGGAATAGTTTGCCATCTGTACTCACTACCTCTTGTCACGCGCGCAGTTCGTTTCAGCCAGTGCTTTTGGCACGAAAATCTTCATTCAGGGGCATTGTTCAGCAACAATCTCTACTCAATCCCCTTATTTCAAGGCAATACCACGGCATTTTTTTGAATTCATGAATGCGGCTGTTTTTTTTGCCATAGCGCAACAAATCTCCAGTCTTGACTTTCGTTAAGGCGCTCCACCGTCCCCACCTGCATGCTGATCTTCACAAGCTAATCTGCGCAAAGGAGAGCGCGATGCGAGAAGTCATGACCAAGAGCATGGCCCGCAATATTTTCTATGGCGGGTCATTGTTCTTTATTCTTATCTTTCTGGCTTTGTCGGCCCATTCCCACTGGTACATCGTGAATTCCGAGAATGCCGCGAATCTTGATGATAGCGTGGTGCGGGGCAAACACGTCTGGGAAAAACACGCCTGTATCAATTGTCACACGATTCTGGGTGAAGGGGCCTACTTTGCCCCCGAGGTCGGCAATGTGATGACACGGTGGGATGTTCTGGATGATCCGGAATCGGCCTTTGATGCACTCAAGGGGTGGATGGAAGCACAGCCTACCGGCATCCCCGGACGTCGGCAGATGCCGCAATTCAACCTTAGCGATGAAGAAATCCGCGATCTGACCAACTTCCTGATCTGGACGGATAATATCGATGCTCAGGACTGGCCGCCCAACGAGGCCGGCTGAGGAAGGGAACGGAGTAATGAAGTACGAATCCCAAAAAATTGCCTACGCCTACTTTGCCGTAGCGATGGGCCTTTTCGCGATCCAGGTAATCGGCGGTCTGATCGCCGGCTGGATTTATGTATCGCCCAATTTCCTGAGCGAGCTCCTGCCGTTCAACATTGTGCGGATGCTACATACAAATGCGCTGATCGTCTGGTTGATCCTGGGCTTCTTTGGCGCGGCCTATTTTCTGATCCCGGAAGAGGCCGAACGTGAGATCCATTCGCCCATGCTGGCCTATCTGCAACTGATCATTCTGGTTGTCGGTACACTTGGCGTGGTTTTGACCTATACATTCAACCTGTTCGAAGGAAACTGGCTGCTGGGGAAAGAGGGGCGCGAGTTCCTTGAGCAACCCAAATGGGTCAAGGCCGGGATCGTCGTGGCCGCACTGATCTTCCTTTATAACGTGTCGATGACCGTTCTGAAGGGCAAGAAGACCGCGATCACCAACATCCTGCTGCTGGGTCTTTGGGGTCTGGC
This sequence comes from Ruegeria sp. A3M17, assembly GCF_003318255.1. Classification (GTDB taxonomy): domain Bacteria; phylum Pseudomonadota; class Alphaproteobacteria; order Rhodobacterales; family Rhodobacteraceae; genus Ruegeria. The sequence goes on along the minus strand of NZ_QOCF01000028.1, from coordinate 10,847 downwards.
GCTGCTATTCCTGTTTGCCTTCTACAACCCGGGCAACCTGTCGCTGGACAAGCAATACTGGTGGTATGTTGTCCACCTGTGGGTCGAAGGTGTGTGGGAACTGATCATGGCCTCGATCCTGGCCTACTTGATGCTGAAGCTGACCGGTGTTGACCGTGAGGTGGTCGAGAAATGGCTCTATGTCATCGTCGCCGCCGCGCTGTTCTCGGGCATCCTCGGCACCGGGCACCACTACTACTGGATTGGTACGCCTGCGTATTGGCAGTGGATCGGGTCGATCTTCTCAAGCCTCGAGGTGATCCCGTTCTTCGCGATGATGGCCTTTGCCTTCGTCATGGTCTGGAAAGGCCGTCGGGACCACCCCAACAAGGCCGCGCTGCTGTGGTCGCTGGGCTGTGCCACGCTGGCTTTCTTTGGCGCTGGCGTCTGGGGCTTCCTGCACACGCTGCACGGAGTGAACTATTACACCCACGGTACGCAGATCACGGCCGCCCATGGTCACCTGGCCTTTTACGGTGCCTATGTCTGCCTCAACCTGGCGATCTTCAGCTATGCCATGCCGATCCTTAAAAACCGCGATCCGTACAATCAGGTGATGAACATGGGGTCGTTCTGGCTGATGACCAGCGGTATGGTCTTCATGACCTTCGTGCTGACCTTCGGCGGAACCGTGCAGACGCACATGCAGCGCGTGGTCGGAGACTACTTCATGGACGTGCAAGACCAGATCGCGATCTTCTACTGGATGCGCTTTGGGTCCGGAGTTGTGGTGGTCCTTGGCGCGCTGTTGTTCATCTACTCGGTCTGGGTGCCTCGCAAAGAGATCATCGAGCCGGGCGCAGCTGAAACCCCAGCGGAGTGATGCAAATGGATGGCTCCATTCAAATGGGAACGGGGGCGGCTGACGCCCCCTTCTACCTGCCCCAACGCGATGAATGCGATGTGTTCACCGCCGCCTATGCCAACAACTTGCCGGTCCTGCTGAAAGGTCCGACAGGCTGCGGAAAAACCCGCTTTGTGGCTCATATGGCCGCGCGCCTGCGTCGGCCCCTCTACACAGTGGCTTGCCACGACGATCTGGCCGCCGCAGACCTGATCGGTCGTTATCTGCTAAAGGGGGGCGAGACCATATGGGTCGACGGCCCTCTGACCCGCGCTGTCCGCGAGGGCGCAATCTGCTATCTGGATGAGGTGGTAGAGGCCCGTAAAGACGTGACTGTCGTACTGCACCCGCTGACTGACGACAGACGTATCCTGCCGATCGACCGCACCGGCGAAGAGCTTGAGGCCACACCTGGTTTCATGCTGGTGGCCTCGTACAACCCTGGTTACCAGAACATCCTGAAAACCCTGAAACCCTCGACCCGTCAGCGATTTATCTCGCTGGAGTTCGACTTTCCATCACCGGAAATGGAGGCCGAAGTCGTCGCACAGGAAAGTGGGCTGGCTCTGGACCGTTGCAAACCGTTGGTTCGGCTGGCGGGTAAGCTGAGGGGCCTCAAAGGTCAGGATCTTGAGGAGGGCGTTTCCACCCGTCTGGTCGTTTATGCCGCGACGCTGATCGCACAGGGCATGTCCACCGACCGCGCCATCCTCGCCGCTATGATCGAACCTCTGACGGATGACGAGGATATCAAACGCGGGCTCCTCGATCTTGTCACGGCTGTCTTTGGGTGAGGCCGGCCAATGGTCAAGATCGATTTTGAGCCATGGGAACCCGAAGAAACGATCGGGAAACTGTGGCACACCCTTGCCAGCCGCTTCGATGCACCGGAGGTGCATGTTGGAGCCGCGGTCGACCTTTCTGAGGTCGCGGGGCGGTTGGCTGTCCTCTTCCGAGGACTTGGGGGTAGTCCGGGCGTCGAATTACGCCCGGTCTCACCCGAGGTTTCCCGCCATCGCCTAAGCTGGCGCCGTCGGCTGGCCACTGAGGTGGAACTGATGCCGCGCGCTTCGTTTGATGGCGAGGTTCTGCGCCTGCCGGACCGTTTGGCGGTGTTTCCCGTGCGCGCGGCCAACGGCGCACTGTACGTCTGGCTGGCGGCTGCGGCGGCCCATGCCGGAACCCGAATTGATGACAATGATCCGTTACGCGCCGACTTGAGTGCGCTGATCGCCGCTCGACACATGGTCGAGGCGACTCTGGAGGACGCCCCCGGCTTGCGCCCACTTTACGCCGAACTCTGCAAAGGGGTGCTGCATCAACGTGACATTCCCAACCTTCCGCCCGTCGAGGCCGCTGTCGAAGAATTGATCCGACATCGACTGGGCGATCCAAGCCCGCTGTCTGAAATAGCCGAACACCTTCTGGCAATGGACGATGACATGATTGCACCGCGCGGCTATCAGCCGATGCGCCCGGTCCCCTTGTGGCCCGAACTGCGCGCCGTCGGCTTTTCCGAACACAACGAGGTAGAAAACCCCGACACCGAAGGTCCGCCCGAGGAATCTGGCAAGAAAACCCATCGCGCCCGCCGCCGCAAATCGGATCAGGCATCCCGCAGTGACAGTTTCATCCTGCACAAGTTCGAAGCCATCCTCAGCTGGGCTGAGTTTCTTAACATCAATCGCCGTATCGACGACGATGATCCCGACAACGCCAAAAAGGCTGCCGACGACCAAGAAGAGATTGGCCTTGGACAAATCTCAAAAGCCCCGCCCACCAAGCTGAAACTGCATCTGGACCTTGCACCCGAGGATGTGAATCGCGAGCGGTTGTCAGGCCGCATCCTCTACCCCGAGTGGGATGTACGCACGGGGCAATACCTGCCTGACCACGTTAACGTCCTACTTTCGGATGCCGATATTCGCGATGACGCGGCCGCGTTCGGAAAGGATCCAGCGACCGCCCGCCGGATCCGCGCCGTTAAGCGCCAATTTGAAGCCCTTCGCCCAGGTCGTGTTATGACGCGCGGCCATCTGGATGGCGACCAATTGGATATCGAGGCCGCCGTTCGAGCGCAGGTCGATCGCTGCGCCAATGGCGAAGGAACCGAGCGTATCTGGATGCAATCCCGTCCCGAGGCGCGCGACCTTGCCATCTCGATCCTGCTGGATGTCAGCCGCTCCACTGAAAGCGCCGTCACAGGCCGGGCCGTGATCGACATCGCGCGCGAGGCACTGGCCGCGCTCGCCTGGGGCCTGAACGCCTGTGGTGACGATTTCGCCATCCACGCCTTCAGTTCGCTAAAACGCCAGCGCGTCTACGTACAGCGCTGCAAACGCTTTGATGAGCCGATGGGTACGACCGTTGAACAGCGCATCGCATCGCTGCGGCCGGGCCACTATACCCGGCTCGGGGCTGCGATCCGACATTGTTCAGTCGACCTGACGGCACAATCGCGAAAGCGCCGCCTGCTGCTGGTCATCACCGATGGCAAGCCCAACGATCTGGACCATTACGAAGGCCGCCACGGTATCGAAGACACCTGCATGGCTGTCCGCGAGGCCCGCCGCGCCGGGCAATCAGTGTTTGGTGTGACCATCGACAAGACAGGCAAAAGCTGGTTCCCCCGCATGTTCGGACAGGGCGGTTTCGCCGTCATCCCCGACCCGCACCGGCTGACTATGGCGCTGCCGCAGATCTACCGCCAACTGGTCGGCGCATGAGCGATACCTCCCTGATCGACGAGCTTCCGGGTGAGTTGTTGATGTGGGTGCTCATCATCTCGGAGCTGCTGGTATTCGGGGCAGGCTTGATCGCCTTTATGGCCGTTCGCCTGACCGACCCGGCGGGCTTTGCGGAGGCGCAGTCGCATCTTTATCGCACGGGTGCGGCCTTCAATACAGCAGTGCTGGTTACGTCAGGTTACCTCGCCGTGCAGGCGCTGAATTGGCGCCGTGCTTGCCGTCGTGGCATCGCCCGCCTCGCGCTGATTGGCGCGGCTCTGTTGGGCGTGGTGTTCCTGGTCATCAAAGGTGTCGAATACGCAGGCAAAGCGGCGCAGGGAATCACGTTTGAGACCCACCCGTTCTTCATGTTCTACTACTTGCTGACGGGCTTTCACGCGGCACATGTGCTGGCCGGAGTGGGTATCCTGCTATTAGTCGCCTGGCGCGACGATGTCCACAATATCGAGGCAGGCGCTCAGTTCTGGCACATGGTCGATCTGGTTTGGATCATGCTGTTTCCCGTGATCTACCTGTTGGGATGATAGGCATGCCTAGCGCTTCTTCTTTTCTCAACTCCTCCCGCCGGAGGCATTCGAATCTACTGACACACGCATGGATTGCCCTGCTGGCACTCAGCCTGGCATCCACATTGCTGACCATGCTGCCAGTGTACTCGGCCTTACTTGGTGGAGGCATTCTGATTCTGGCGCTGATCAAAGCGCGGGTGATCCTCGCGCGCTATCTCGACCTTGCCGAAAGCCCCACGTGGCTGCGCGGGTTCACTTTTGTCATGATCGCCTTTGCGTGCCTTATTCTGGCGTTGTACCTGATCTGAAGCCGTCTGCCGCAGTCACTATTGGATACTTCGCCATTCCGAGCAGGTGAGTTGAATGATCCACTCTTCATCGAATGGATCTGCCCCCCAGGCTCGGGCAGCAGGCGCAGTTTTCACCACCGGATTGTTGCCGGACTTGTCGACATATTGGAATTTGTGGTTCAGCGCGATTTCACCTTTTGGACAGTACGTTGCCCGCAAAACCGATTGAGCCAGAGAAATGGCCTGATCTTTGTTCTGTTTCGCCACAAACGGGGTAAAGAACTGCGTGGAATGCTGTTCCTTCAACCGGGCGTGGAACTTTTTGGTGAAAAGCTTCTTGCTGCCTTGAACGCACAAATTCTCGGTTACCGTGACAGTCACAGGAAGTGGCGAACCTGTTCCTGACTTGGTATATAGATCCTTCGCGCCCCGTTTTGCGCGGATATCAATCCTCGAGATACCGTCAGTATGTCGGATGATGATAGATCGACCCTTCTTGGGGTCGACCCCGTAAAAGTCGGCGTTACCGCTGGCATGCTTTTTGTAGTTGAAAACCGGCAAACGGTTCATGTTCGTGCAAGCTATGGCAGTTGTGTGGCCAAGCAGGACAAATGCCAATGCGGACAAAAGAGCTTTCATTTGCAACTCACGTTTTTTACTTGATTCAAACCTTTGGGAAGATCGCATTTGCTGCGGGCATAAGGGATTTTCCCGGATCTCAAATTGAAGGGATCACCTTTTTGATAGGCGGTGACGAGATAGCCAGCCCGTCCCGTGTAATCGCAGCTCCAGGATCCGCCTCGCTGCAATGTTTGAGGGTTGAACGTGTTCGAGCCGTAGCGATAGCAAATCTCGTCCAGCACGATTTTCCATTCGCCCGACACAGCACTACGATTGCCCGGGTACCAAAGAAAAGCGCGCCCATTGGAATCCAGATACTCGATTTGATAGCCGTGGCCGGTGTCAAAGCTGGCATAGGTATAACCTGCGCTTGGAAAAGGCGTCTGAACATCCTTTTGCGTACGCAATTCATCGAACATCTTGTCGCGTGGGGTTTCTCGGCTGCACCCACTGAGGGCGAGGACAATACAACCTAAAGGAATAAACTGCTTCATGCTTTCCGGTTAGAATGTGAATTGGGCAGAAGTTTGTCGCGCCAAGAAAGCCGCCTCGATGAGGCGGCGATTTTGAAACGAGGGGGCGCTTTGACTATTGCGCCGCCATCGGCATCCGCGCGATCTGGCAGCGTTGCCACAGCGCCGACAGTGCGCCGACCAGATGGTCGATATCTTCATCCGTATGCACGGGCGATGGCGTGATACGCAAACGTTCAGTCCCTTTGGGCACGGTGGGGTAGTTGATCGGCTGGATATAAATGCCGAACTCTTCCAGCAGCGTGTCCGAGATGAATTTACATTTCATTGGATCGCCCACCATCACGGGGATGATATGGCTGGGATTGGGCAAGTGGGGGATACCTTCGGCATCCAACCGGGCCCGGACCTTATCCACGCGCGCTTTTTGAAGGTCACGCTCGGCATTCGACTGCTTCAGATGTCGGATCGAGGCGGCAGCACCTGCCGCAATTGCGGGGGGCAGGGCGGTGGTAAAGATGAACCCGCTGGAAAAACTGCGCACAAAATCGCATAGCGCAGCCGAGGCAGCGATGTACCCGCCAACCACGCCGTATGCTTTGCCCAGCGTGCCTTCGATCACGGTCAGCCGGTCCATCAGCCCCTCACGCTCGGCAATGCCACCGCCACGGGGGCCGTAAAGACCAACGGCGTGAACTTCATCCAGATAGGTCATCGCGCCGTATTTGTCGGCCAAATCGCAGATATCCTTGATCGGAGCGATGTCGCCATCCATCGAATAGACGGATTCAAACGCAATCATCTTGGGCGCGTCGGGATCGGCAGCAGCCAGCTTCGCCTCGAGGTCTGCCAGATCGTTGTGCTTCCAGATGACCTTTTGCGCGCGCGAATGGCGGATGCCTTCGATCATCGACGCGTGATTCAACGCATCAGAGAAAACGATCAGCCCGGGGATTTTGGCCGCCAGAGTTCCCAGCGCGGCCCAGTTCGAGACGTAGCCCGAAGTGAACAGCAGCGCGGCCTCTTTCCCGTGCAGATCGGCCAGTTCATTTTCCAGCAGCACGTGGTCATGTGTTGTTCCCGAGATGTTGCGCGTGCCACCCGCACCTGCACCGCAGCGATCCAGTGCGTCATGCATCGCACCAATCACCTCCGAATGCTGCCCCATGCCCAGATAGTCGTTGGAACACCAGATCCGCACATCTCGCTGCACCGCTCCATCAGTCTGGCGCGCATTTGGGAAGGCCCCGCAGTGCCGTTGCAGATCTATGAAAACGCGATAGTTTCCTTCGTCCCGCAAATCATCAAGGCTCTGGGTGAAAAATCGCTGGTAGTCCATCTCACACACTCCCGGGAATACTGGCTTTGACCTGAGGTTAGGCATGGTGGCGGTGCGATGACATGACAATTGTCAAGTTGTGGCGCAGGAAAAAGCTGGTGCAGAGGATTCAGGTTTGGCATAGCCATAAGGCAACGAATGTACCGGCCGAGAGATTGGCCAGGGAAAAAGGGGGCACTTCTTGGCCCATGAAACACAAAAGGCAATCGCCAGACAGTCGCTATTGCTGAAAAGCCTGCCAGAGCATCATATCGACAAGCTGCTCAGCCATGCGATCTGGCGGCGCTACGATCGGGGCGAGACGATTTTTCTGCAGGAGGAAGAGGCTAAGGCGGTTCACGTGGTTCTGGCGGGTTGGGTCAAGCTGTTTCGTATGGCGCCAACAGGCGCCGAGGCCGTGGTGAGTGTCTTTACCCGTGGCGAAAGTTTTGGCGAGGCGGTCGCGCTGCGCAATGTGCCTTACCCTGTCTCTGCCGAGGCTGTTTCCGCCTGCGAAATCATGCATATTCCCAGCCCGCTTCTTTTGTCTCTGATGCGCGAAGACCCTGAGATTGGCGTGTCGATCCTGGCTTCGACCTTTACCCATCTGCATTCACTGGTTGCGCAGCTGGAGCAACTCAAGGCCCAGACCGGCGCGCAAAGGGTGGCCGAGTTTTTGCTGAACCTGTCCGACAAGGTGTCCGGCGGCTGTGAGGTTGAGCTGCCTTATGATAAAATGCTGATTGCCGGGCGCTTGGGCATGAAACCCGAAAGTCTGAGCCGGGCATTTTCGCGGCTCAAGCCGGTGGGCGTGAAAATCAACCGTAATCACGCCGAAATCGCGGATATCCAAAGCCTTCGCGACTACGCCGAAAGCGACTCGTCCGAAAAGTAGTGCACATTCCGCTTCGGCTGGCTTATTTGCGCAGACATTTCGGCATATTTGCTAGCGTTTTTTCGCATATTTGTGTACAATGATGTCAGTTCTGCCGCGTATTTCGGCGGGGGGTGCAGCATGACACACGACCGCAACGGTGGCCCTGACAGGCCGCCCTTGGTCGCGCTCAGCGTCGCCAAGGTCGCTCTTTCGGTTCGGGCCAAGCTGCTGGTGGCTTTTCTAGGGATAACCGGTTTGCTGGTCTGCTTGGTGTTGTTTGGTCTTTATGCCTTGCATCAGGCCAATCTGCGGTCCGAGACGATGATGCGCGATCAGGAACGTATTGCGTTTTTCAATGACACCCACACGACGATCTCGAACCTGAACACACACCTACTGTCCTTGTTCGTTCCGCAGAACCTGAAGGACTTTCCTCGTCAGAACGGAATTCTGGGAGCTTCTACGCGTTCGATACTTCACGTTTCGGCGGCGCTGGAGCGTAACCTTGCCCTTGGTTTTCGCAGTTTCGGACAGCCGGGAATGCCGGATGCGCAGGCGATCGCGAACCTTCGATCTGACCTTCAGGACATTTTACCGGCAATCACTGAACTGCGCCGTCTGAACCGCGAAGGCGATCTGTTAGCCGCAGCGCAACACGGTATCGACCAAATGTTTGAGCCACTACAAGCCATGCAACGCGAGGCGTATACGGTGGCGCAGGATGTTGAACAGGAAGTGCGCGAACTGGCGCGGACAACAGAACAGGCATATTTGACCTCACGCCTGAGCATCACGGCTGCGGCGATCGCAGCGATTGGGATTGCCCTTTTGTTGGGATATTCGATTTCGTCGTCCCTATTGTGGCCGATCGAACGCATCCATGCGGTGCTCAGCAAGCTGTCCCGGGGTGGGTTCGACAACCGGATTACGGTTCCCAATCGGGACGAACTGGGCGAGCTGGCAAACCACGTGAACCAGACCAGCGAAAAACTGGGTGCGCTTTACGGGCAAGTCGAAGTGCAAAAAGCCCAGCTGGCCGATTTGAATGCAGCGCTGGAAACTCGGGTCGCCAACCAGATAGAAGAGATCGAGCGCGCCAATCGTCTGAAACGCTTCCTGCCGTCGCAGGTGGCAGCGATGATTGTCGGCGCGACGGATGAGGCGGATGTCTTGAGAACCCGTAAGGCCGAGATCACAGTTCTTTTTGCCGATCTGCGCGGGTTCACGGCCTTCGCCACTGTTGCCAATGCGGACCAGGTCGTCGCGGCCCTGAACTCATTTCACGGCACTTGTGGACCGCTTGTCGAAGCCTGTGGAGGAACGTTGGAGCGGTTTCTTGGCGACGGTTTGATGGTTTTGTTCGGCGCGCCGGTGCCGCTGGATGATGCTGCGCAGCGTGCCGTTGATCTGGCCCAGAAAATGCAAGTGGGTGTCCGAAAGGCGATGGTCCCATACAGGGCCGGTATAGCTCAACACGGTCTTGGCCTCGGCATTGGGATCGCAACGGGCGCAGCAACCTTGGGTCGAATTGGTTTTGAGGGTCGTCTGGATTACTCGGCCATCGGGCCGGCGCCCAATCTGGCGGCACGCCTTTGCAAAATTGCCAAGGACGGTCAGGTGCTTGTCTCAAGGGCGACTGCGCGTCAAGTCCGGATAGATATGACCCCGGCGGGACCATTCGATCTGAAAGGCATAGGAACCCGCGTTTCGGCCTTTGAATTGGCGCGTCTGGTCGAAAGCCGGGCGGCGCCTCACGTTTATGCGCCCTTTCCCTGACAAATGCAGGGAGTTGCGCCCTTGGTAACTTCAAAAGGCGGGGTCAGGCGGTCATGTGCCAGCGATGGACGCGCCTGCAATTAAAAGACCGAGCCAACCAAAGCAGTTTCTGCACCCACGCAGATGACGACCCAATGGGAACGGCAACTCACCCGATGCGTGGGTCAGCGGGTGTGTTTGACTTGAGGTGGGGGTTACGAACCGACGGTATACCGGGGCGCGATCCTTTTCGTCCTACCTGGCGGACAACTGTCCCGCAAAGCGTTGATTTCGGATGTCGTCCGGGGATGTCTTGTAGTGGGCACGAAAGGCGCGACCCAAAGCGACGGCAGAAGAAAACCCGGTAGCTGCCGAAATCTCTCGCTGCGACAGATCCGTTGTTCGAAGCAAGGTGTCAGCTCGTTCCAGACGCAGCTCTCTGTACGTTGTCAAAAGCTTTGTGCCGGTTCTGTTCAGGAACCGACGCTGCAACTGTCTGGTAGACGTACCCAGCATTTGCGCCAGATCCGAGATCCGCAATGGCTCCTCAAGATTATCACTCATCGTTTCGATGGCTCTGCGCACTTGTGGATCGGCCTCGGATCGTTGGAAAAGCCGGATTGCAAGATGGCTCTTGGCGGTCCTTTTTGGCTCGGACAGGCCAATGTATCCACGCAGAGTGTCTGCGAGGTGCTCTCCGTGATCGATCGAAACGAAATTGGACAACAACCGTAAGCCGCTTAACCGGGTCGATGCGCTGTGCAAACGGTTATCATAGGCCATGTGAACACCCGATCCATCTTCGATCAGTCCGATTTCCTGCGCTGCGGCCGTGAAGTTAGGGTGCACCGCGGCGACCGTTTTTTCTGCCCGCCCGATCTGAGCAAGCAGCAAAACGGCGCTGCCGACAAGTATTGTGCGCGACGACAGGTTCACAACCTGCGAGGTCCAGGATTTCTCAGAGTCATCCAACCGCCAGTTTTCGTGGATATCCCCCCAAAACAGTGCCGTTCGCCCAGACCAGTACAGCGGCCCTCCGACCGGGTCTTTAGCCAACCTGCGAATGTTGATGATGTAAGAATGATGTTCGGCCAGCCTGTTCAAGGCATCAAAGAAATCCAGGACGATCTGTGCAGATGCTTCGGTGTCCGCGCCAGAGAGGACAACATCGACATGATGATTTCTGTTGGGTGTTTGCCTGGCAACGCTGGCTTGCCGTGAACGGGCATTTTTGAGGACATAGTGTTTCATTGTTCCTCCACCTGATGGTCTTCGGCTTTGCCCTTCGGGGCACCGCTCATTTCTTATGGCCGACCCCCATAAATTCGGGGGTCGGTCGTGAGTTTCAGCCCGCCTACTCTGCGGCTTCTTCGT
>NZ_QOCF01000006.1 GCF_003318255.1 Ruegeria sp. A3M17 | reverse complement strand
CCTTCGTCGACCACTACAACCACCAGCGCTACCACGAGAGCCTGAACAACGTCACACCTGCCGACGTCTACTTCGGACGGGACAAAGCCATTCTACAACAACGAGAAAAGATCAAACGAAAGACGCTCGAAGCGCGCCGCTTGCATCACAGCCAACGCGCCGCATAATCAACCCAACCAGATGAGCCAGACACTCTCTTAGTTCAGGCGACCTTTGGACCCAAAAACTCTGCCGACGGACAGTGTCGATTACTGATAGAAACAGGTCGCGTGAATTAACCAGTGCAGTAGACAACTGTGCTGCGGTGGTTTTTTCAGGGAATTGGTAGGCTTGCTCAATCGTATCCTTGGCCATCGACACTCGCTGCAAAATGACTGCTTAGATCAGTCCGACTATAATCTCATTCACAATCAATGTTCAGCATAATTAGAAAAAAATTGTAAGTCGTGTCTGGAGAATCTGGGTTGAGGTGTAGCAGCGCGTTCATAGCCTCAAGCCGTGAACCGGCGATTGCCCTTCCCGTACTGCAAGACCATCTCGGAGATCAACCGTCTGGCCGCAATGATGAGCCAACTGTTTCAGGTATCACATTAGCATCTGGAAAAATTTCAATTTGAGCTCTGCGTCAGGGGGAGCCACGAAACAGTGCATTGGAGGTGGGACAGTTTCGACCCGATGCTTGTTTGCGTCTGGAATCCGGAACAAATCGGGCCACGTATTTGCGGGCATTCTCAATGCCCGGGTAAAATGTCGGCGAAGTGTTTGTGGCGTTCAATGGCAAAAGGCACAACTTATGGCACGTCGCTGACCACAGAGAAGTGGCGTCCGAAGCTGATTTCGCCAGATTTCCGACAAGCGGACCTCATTGAAACTACTCAAGAAAACTATGATGCGATAAGGTGAAGAGTATGAAATCGTTGCAGCCCGCATTGCGTTGTAGAGGGCCGTTCTCAGGATGCTTAGTGCGACAAAAACCAACAGACGGGCCGGCGGATCTACTATCGTGCTAAGAATTCGCTCCTGTATTAGGTCAAAGAGAACGAGAAACGCAACGTTTCAGGCGTATGCACAGTTGGCAGAAATCTATTGCTGTTCTTGCCGAGTCGCGTGAACTCGGCGCTATTTTAAGGTCGCCCCCCTGATAGGGTTGAGACTGGTTCGAATTTATCTGACAGCACCGCCACCCATACACAGCAGGTCGGGCACTCAACCAGAGATCGCTTCACATAACTCCCGTTGTACGTTGAACAGCGGAGTAGTAAGGCACAAAAAAGTGAGGCTCGAAACGAAGCTACCTATTCATCAAAGTAGGCGTTGTGCGTCGTGTAAATTGCCTGGATCGTTGGAGTCAAACGCTCAAGATGCGTACGAAGGACTTGATCAGCCGCCTTTGCATCACCGTCAAAAAGATTCTTTAAGAGAGATTGGTGATCCACATACAACTCATCCATTGCTTTTTTGCTAGTCAGTGCCAGCATACAAAGGCGATCAACCTGCGCCTTGTTCTCGGCAATAATTTCGAACGCAAACTCTTGTTTGGCCGAGGCGCAAAGCAGTTTGTGAAACTGATAGTCCAGATCATGAAACAAGCTGACATCTTCCGCTGAAATCGCTTCCGCCTGTTTGCGAAGATTAGCTTTCAATGCCGCGTCAACCGATTTGTCGCGATCTAACGCGGCAGCGCGGATAACTTCCAATTCGACCGCAGCACGCACGAAGCGAGCGTTCGCGATGAGCTGCCGTGAGAACGGCCGAACAACTGTTGCGCGCTGGGGCCGCACCAAAAGGAGATTGAGGTTGGCTAGCCGTGTGAAAGCCTCTCGCACAGGTTGACGTGAGAACCCGAATGACTTTGCTACGTCCGTTTCGGATATCTTTGTTCCAGGGAGCAGTTCCAACCGGGTGATTTGTCCAAACAGTTCGTCAAAGACGACATCGCTACTCGTCGTGCGCTCAAGAGTTCCCAATGCTACCATTTTTTGTATTCCAACCTCTGTTTGACAGCATTGTGGCAGATCAACGAGGTAAATAATAGGTCAAAATAGGATACTAGACGACAATATTTTCCCTGTTTTTAAATGAAAAATACAGAATATGCAGGGTAAGTATAAATTTTTATGTTGACTAGTATCCAAGTTGTCGTGTTGTGTATGCCCATAACGAGGGCGGAGCAATCGGGCTGGCTGGGAGGGCATCAGATCATCCAGATTTGGGTGAAGACTGGTCTGGCATGGTCGCTTGAAAGGCTTCGAACACGATCACCAGTCAAAGGCGACTGGAAGAAAACAAGACCTGAACTTGATCTGGGAGGATAGAATGTTCAATTTTTCACTAAAGACTATGGCTGCGACGGCTGTTTTTCTAAGCGGGGTTTCAATTGCGCAGGCTGATGTAACACTGCGCGGCGCGAGCATGTTTGATGAAGAGCACGCCTTCACTAAGACTCTGCGAGAGTTCGAGCGCCTGGTCGCCGAGAATTACGAAGGAGAGGTAGAATTTGATCTGCGCCTGAATGGTGAGCTTGGGGTGGAATCTGATTACGTCACCTACCTCAATCAGGGTGTTGCTGTAGACTATACGATCCTGGCTCCGTCCAATATGGCCGTGTTTTCAGAGTCCATTCCATTGATGGATATGCCTTTCCTGTTCCGTGATCTAGAACATTGGGATGCGGTGCTTTCATCGGATGCACTGAAACCTCTTGAGGATGATCTGCGCGAAGCCGCGGGCATTGTGATTGTGGGCTATCACGGCGGCGGTGTGCGGAATCTGGCATCTGCCGAGCCCATCACAAACATGGATGAACTTGCAGGACACCGCATGCGCGTCATGGGGGCGCCGATTCAAGCGCAGACATTCTCGGCCGTTGGTGCGGCACCATCTGCCATCGCTTACAACGAAGTCTATAACGCAATCCAAACAGGCGTTATCGCCGGGTTCGAAAATGAAGCCGCCTCGATTCAAAACCTGAAGTTCTACGAAGTTGCGCCGCATGTTTCATTGACCCAGCACACGATCACTGTGCGTCCAATTGTGATGTCAGCGAAAATCTTCGATGAACTGCCGGCGGACCTGCAAGCTGCCATCATGGAAGCTGGCGCTGAGGCCGGTGCATTTGGTCGCGCGCTAGAGAGCGGACAGGACGGTGAAAAACTTCAGGCAATGATCGACGCAGGTCAGATTGAAGTGCATGAGTTCGAGGGCCGCGAGAAAATGCTGGAATTGGTTCAGCCGGTCCAGGACGCCTATGCTGAAGAGCTGGGCGCAACAGAACTGCTCAATAACGTTCGCGGAATGTAATCTCCCGGCTGACGGGCGGGCGAGTCTTCAAGCTCGCCTGTCGGCACAATTTCCGATGCGCTTGGCGCATCACATCGCGGAGTAGGGCGGAACATGCTTGGAAAATATCTGGATAAGTTCTGCGCTGGGCTTCGCATATTGCTTGGTGTGATGATGGGCACACTAGCCATACCGGTCGCGATGCAAGTTGTCTCTCGCTACACGGGTTTGATCCCAACTTACCTTTGGACCGAAGAGCTGGCGACGTTCCTGTTCGTCTGGATCGTGATGATCGGGTCGATTGTTGCTGTCTGGGACAGCACGCATTTCGACGTTCGGATCACCCGGAATGCGATGAGACCGCTGCCACGTTTGCTTCAAGACGGCATTGTACACGTTGCCATCATGATTTTTGGGGCTTTCTTCCTGTTTTACGGCATCGAATACACCGAATTTGGGGGCAACCAGCGGTCCGTAATGATGCGCGCCAATCTTGCGACTACGCACATCTCGGTCCCGATTGCCGGAGGGTTTTGGTTTCTCTTGTCAGGCTACCGGTTGTCAGAAGCCGTCGCGAAATATCTTAACCGAGAGAGCAACCAGGCATGATCCTCGATACTGCAACTGCCGCCACGATGCTTATTGCGGGCTTTCTGGTGCTGATTTTCATCCGTGTCCCAGTGGCATTCGCATTGGGTTTGGCGACCCTCCCAGTTGTGTTGCTTGAGCTGCGGCTGACGCCGTTCATCGTGCTGGATCGGATGTTTCAATCTTATAACTCGTTCATCCTGTTGGCCGTGCCATTCTTTCTATTGGCAGCCAACCTGATGAATTCCGGCAAGGTAACCGACCGGCTGATCGAACTGGCACGCGTGTTGACCGGCTGGATGCCTGGCGGATTGGGCCATGTGAATGTCGCTGTGTCGATGCTGTTTGCAGGCATCTCCGGATCTTCCACAGCAGATGCGGCGGGCATTGGGAAAATCCTGATCCCAGCCATGCAGAAAGAGGGGTACGACACGCGGTTTGCCGTTGCCATTACTGCCTGCTCTTCGGTGATGGGGGTCATCATCCCACCGTCGATCCTGATGATCGTCTGGGGCGGTGTCATGCAGGTCTCTGTCGGCGCTTTGTTTCTGGGCGGTGCGATTCCGGGCCTTATGATTGGCCTCGCTTTGATGGCTACGGTCTATGGCTTTGCAAAAGCCCGCAATTACCCGGTGACAGCGACGCCGAACTGGGGTGAGTTCTGGGCCGCTTGGAAAGGTGCCGCACTTGCTCTTTTGACGCCGGTCTTTGTGATTGGAGGTATCGTGGGCGGCCTCGTCACACCAACTGAAAGTGCAATCATCGCGGCGGGTTATGCGCTGATCCTGGGCATGTTTGTCTATCGGACGGTCACACCCAAAGACTTGGGCTTCATCCTCTACGATACGGCACGATTTGCAGCCATTTCACTGTTTGCGATCGGCACTGCGTCGGCATTCGGCTGGCTACTGTCCTTCTACGATGCGCCGCGCCTGATCGTGAGTGTTTTGACCGCTTGGGAGTTCGGCGCTTTTGGAACAGCTATACTGATTGCCCTGCTGTTTCTCCTATTCGGCCTGTTCATCGACGCAATTCCGACAATTATCATTCTTGGCACGGTTCTGATGCCCGTGGCCCAGGCGGGCGGGGTTGATCCTATTGCTTTCGCCATCATTGGCATCGTCTCGCTTGCCTTCGGGCTGGTGACGCCGCCTTACGGCTTGTGCTTGCTTATCTCTGCAGCGATTGGCGGCCTAAATGTTGTGCAAGTCCTGCGAGAGGTTGTGCTCATCCTCGCACCAATGCTGGTCATCCTCATTCTGTTGGCAGCATTTCCCGAAATCATTCTGTGGCTCCCAAAGACAGTTATGCCGGGGGCATTCCGTTAATGGCGTCTCCAGTAGTGCTCTGAGCACATTCGGAAGGCAGCCAACTTAAACCAATGACAAAAGCGAAGCTCGCGCTTTGCAATAGGAAGGATCGACATGAAACTTGCAGGTAAGACCGCCATCGTGACCGGAGGAGGCCGCGATATTGGCCGCGCCGTTGCGATCAAACTCGCCTCTGAAGGCGCGAATGTTGCAATCAACTATTTTTCCAGCTCGAACGGCGCGGAGGAAACCGTTGCAGCAATCGAAGCCAATGGCGGGAAAGCGATTGCGTTTCAGGGCGACCTGAACAAGAAGGCGGATGTTGACGCGCTGGTATTCCGCACTGTCGAAGCTTTTGGCGGCGTTGACATTCTGGTCAACAATGCTGGCGGTCTGATTGCCCGCAAAACCATAGCGGAAATGTCCGTTGAGCATTGGGACGCCGTGATGACCCTGAATCTGACCAGCACATTCCTGATGACGCAGGCTTGCCTGTCCAGGATGACGTCAGGAACCATTGTCAATCTCGCCAGTCAAGCCGGGCGTGATGGCGGAGGGCCGGGCGCCGTTGCTTATGCAACGGCCAAGGGCGCGGTCATGACCATGACACGGGGCTTGGCAAAGGAAGTTGGCCCCGACATTCGAGTAAATGCGCTTTGTCCTGGTATGATCGACACTGATTTTCACAACGTTCACACACCTGATGCAGGTCGTCGCGGCTTTGAAGCCAACGCGCCGCTTAAGCGTCAAGGTCATGTGGATGATGCAGCGAATCTCGTTCTATTCCTGGCCTGCGAGGATAGTGCATTCATCACGGGCGCAAATATTGATCTCAACGGTGGTATGCTGTTTTCATAGTAGAAAAGGAGAGACCCGGTGTCCCACTTCCCGATCGTCTCGACCGGTGAACATGTCACGCGGCAGGTACTTTCTGATCATTCGGACCTCATGGTTGTTGCCTTCCGGTTTCAGGCGACCGGGGCGATTGGTGCCCTGCACAGCCATCCGCATGTTCAGGCAACCTATGTCGAGAGCGGACGATTTCGTTTCACACTTGGTGAATGCGAACAAGAGTTTGGACCCGGTGACAGCTTTGTCATTCCGTCTGGCCAAACCCATGGCTGCATATGCCTGGAGCCCGGTACACTGGTCGACAGTTTCACACCCCGTCGCGACGATTTTCTGTAACTGACATGCGTTTCTTGGCAATCGGGGAGTGCATGGCAGAACTTGCCCCATCAGATCAGATCGGTGAGTTCAAGCTTGGTTTTGCAGGCGATACCTTCAACACAGCATGGTATCTTGCACAAGTCGCATCAGATATCGACGTCAGCTATCTGACCGCTGTGGGAGACGACGCGATTTCGCAGGACATGCGAACGTTCATGAAAGACAGTCGGATTTGCGATACGCACGTCCAAGTCATCGCAGGCAAAACGGTTGGGCTATATCTCATCCATCTCAACAATGGTGAGCGCAGTTTTTCGTATTGGCGCAACGACTCCGCAGCCAGACAACTCGCAGTCGACGAGATTGCACTTGGGCGGGCAGTTGGCGACTCAGACTTAATCTATTTGTCTGGAATAACCCTCGCCATTCTCGATCCACAATCACGCGAAAAGCTGCTTGATGCATTGCGTCATGCCAGAGCGTACGGAATGACCGTTGCTTTCGACACGAACCTGAGACCGCGGCTTTGGTCTACGCCGCAAGAAATGACAGACACGATTATGATGGCTGCGTCACAATCTGATATCGTTCTGCCATCTTACGATGATGAAGCCGAGTGGTTTGGGGATCGCGATTCAATTGCAACGCTGAACCGATATGCTGAGATTGGTGTGGATCAGATTGTCGTCAAAAACAGCGCACAGCCAGTGGTCTTTCAGAAAGATGGTCAACGCGGTGAGGTTGACGTTGATCCAGTGACAAGTGTTGTCGATACCACCGCGGCAGGGGACAGTTTTAATGCTGGTGTATTGGCAAGCGTTTTAAGGGCCGATGATTTAACTGACGGAATACGGCAAGGATGTCGCCTTGCAAGTCACGTCGTCCGCCACAAAGGCGCGCTTATCCCTGTTGATTTAAATCTCGGGAGAGATGAGGCGGGATGGTGACCCTCCACGATCAAGGAGCAAGACCATGAAACAGACCTGGCGGTGGTTTGGCGCTTCCGACGCGATTTCGATTGGCGAAATCAGGCAAACCGGCGCAACCGGCATCGTCTCAGCCTTGCACCATGTTCCAACAGGAGAGGCTTGGTCTGTCGATCACATCAAAGAGCGGCAGCAACAGATAGAACAACCCGAAGGCGTTCCATCTGGGTTGACTTGGGATGTCGTTGAAAGCGTGCCGGTGTCTGAAGCAATCAAATCGCAAACTGGCCCGATGAGGCAACACATTGAGGCCTACAAGACCAGTCTGCGAAATTTGGCAGAATGCGGTATTCACACGGTCTGCTACAACTTCATGCCAGTGCTTGATTGGACACGAACAGACCTGAGCTATCCGTTGCCGCATGGCGGGAATGCGATGCGGTTTGATCTCTTGGATTTTGTCGTATTCGATTGTTTTATCTTATGCAGGAAGGGCGCAGAGCAAGACTATTCAGCCGAGATCATAGAAGCTGCTCAGGCTAGGTTTGCAGGCCTCGGCGATGGAGATCGCCGGAACCTGTCGAACAATATTGTCGCTGGTTTACCGGGAGCTAACGACAATTGGTGTCTTGAGGACGTGAAACGACATCTAGGCGCATATGTTGGCATGACAACGGAAAGGCTCCGGTCCAATCTGGTTGATTTCCTGTCCGAAGTTGTTCCAACGGCTGAAGACCTCGGCATTCGGCTATGTTGCCATCCCGATGATCCGCCTTTTCCCTTGCTTGGGCTGCCAAGAGTCATGTCGTCGCAAAGCGATTATGCCGCCGTTCTGGATGCTGTCGACAGCCCGGCAAATGGTGCAACGCTATGCACCGGGTCATTGGGTGTTGATACAGGCTTTGACCCTGCGTCTTTCGTTGCCCAGCTTGGCCATCGAATCCATTTCGTTCATCTTCGCAATACAGTGCGCGATGGTCCAAGTGACAACAATCGCCACAGTTTTTCCGAGTCCGAACATCTGGCAGGAGACACCGATATGGTTGCAACGATCCGCGCCTTGTTGGCCGAGGAACAACGGCGCCGAAATCAGGGTCGATCAGATTATGCAATTCCCATGCGACCGGACCACGGCCATGCCTTGCTGAGCGATCTCACACGTCCGTCACAGCCTGGTTACCCGCTCATAGGCAGGTTGCGCGGTCTCGCTGAGCTGCGTGGTGTCATGCATGGCTGTGCTTAGATGTTCATTTAGGTTCAATGCCGATATTCGCTGTTTACTTGTTGTCATCTTCCCACGCAGACAGAAAAGACCGTTTGCCTGATTTGATGGAAAGCCTTTGAGTCGCAGAAGACAAGACCTGTGCGCTCATGAAAGACCCAATGGATCAAAATCAATTTCTGAGCTGTCGTCGAACGGCAAAACTATTCGCCGCCCGACAGTCCCTTTGATCACGAAATTCATAAAGCTCGGGCTTCTCGGGAATTGTTCTCGGAGAACTGTGGGCGTCCGCAAAACAATACCAACGCAAGGTTGTCTTCGCAGCTCACCGCAGTTACTTCAGATAGGTGTTAAACCAATCAATGGTTCGGTCCCAAGCCAGGTTTGCCATCTCCTCGTCGTAACGTGGCGTGCTGTCATTATGAAAGCCGTGGTTGGCATTTTCGTATATATAGGCCTCATAAACCTTATCGTTGGCTTTTAGAGCAGCCTCAAAATCTGGCCAGCCCGCGTTGATGCGCTCGTCAAGCTCTCCCATCTGAACAAGCAACGGCGCCTGAATTTTGGCCACATCTTCGGCCGCTGGCTGGCGCCCGTAGAACGGGACACCAGCGGCCAGTTCGGGAAAGGCCACGGCAATTGCGCTGACCACACCGCCGCCGTAGCAGAAACCAACAGCGCCGACCTTTCCAGTGCAGTCATCTCGGTTCAACAGGTATTCGAACCCATTGAAGAAATCGTTCATCAATTCGACCCGGTCCACTGTCTTTTGCAGCTCGCGCCCATCCGCGTCGTTGCCAGGATATCCGCCCACTGATGTCAGGCCGTCGGGTGCCAGCGCCATGAACCCGGCTTTCGCCAATCTACGCGCCACGTCCTCGATGTAGGGGTTCAGGCCGCGATTTTCGTGGATGACCAGCACTGCTGGCAAGGGCTCATCCATACCGGCAGGCCGGACAAGGTAGCCCCGAACATCGCCGGTTCCATTTGGTGAGGGATAGGTGATGTAGTCTGCATGGATATCGGGATCGTTGAAGGATACCTGCTCCGCCAGCGCGTAGTTCGGGCTGAGCATGTTCAGCAACGCGACCGCTGATAAACCACCAACCGCGAACTTACCGGCACGGTCCAGGAACTGGCGCTTGGTGATTTTGCCGTGCGCGTAAAAGTCGTACAGGTCCAGAAGTTCCTGGTCGAAGTCCTTTGCCGTCATGCGAGTCATTGTAAGTCTCCTTATGAGTTGGCAGTTCGAAGTGAGAAGTTGTCAGATCAAAGGGTCGTGGTTGGTTTGAGTTGTTCAGCGGGCTGCTAGGACACACCCATTGGCAACTCTTTTTGCGCATACTGTTCGCGCAACACGTTCTTTTGAACCTTCCCCATTGTATTACGCGGCAGGTCCGGGACGATTTCGTAGCGACGCGGATGTTTGAAGCGCGACAGCTTGTCTCTGATGGTCTCC
The DNA here is from genome assembly GCF_003318255.1 of Ruegeria sp. A3M17. Lineage (GTDB taxonomy): Bacteria > Pseudomonadota > Alphaproteobacteria > Rhodobacterales > Rhodobacteraceae > Ruegeria. The sequence goes on along the minus strand of NZ_QOCF01000006.1, from coordinate 154,832 downwards.
GCGATCTGTTCCATGTCAAGTTGCGCGCTGGGATCAGCAACCAGAGTGGCAATGATAGCTTCGCCAAATTCGGTGTCGGGAATGCCAAAAACTGCCGATTCCAGGATACCATCAATGTCGTTCAAGACGTCTTCAATTTCTTTGGGATAGACGTTGTAACCACCAGTGATGATCAGGTCTTTTGACCGGCCTACAATCGACAGATAGCCATCCTGGCTGTACTGGCCCAGATCGCCGGTGATGAAGAACCCGTTTTCCCGGCGCTCTTCGGCGGTTTTCTCGGGCATCTGCCAATAGCCTTTGAACACATTGGGCCCTCGTACTTCGATCATTCCAACCTCGCCCTGGGCCAGCGGTTCTCCAGTTTCAGGATTGGTAATGATCACCTCGGTGCCGGGTAGCGCCAAGCCGACAGTTCCTGCGCGGCGTTCACCTTCATATGGGTTTGAGGTGTTCATGTTCGTCTCGGTCATCCCATAGCGTTCAAGTATGTGGTGGCCCGTGCGCGTTTCGAACGCCACATGGGTTTCGGCCAGCAATGGGGCTGAACCGGAAATGAAAAGACGTATGTTCTTTGTGATTTCTCTGGTGAAACCGTCATCCGCCAGCAATCTGGTGTAGAAAGTGGGCACGCCCATCAGAAGGGTCGAGTGGGGCAACTCTTCCAAGATCATGCCAATGTCGAATTTTTCCATAAGCCGAACTTTGGCACCTGCGAGCAATGACGTATTCATCGCCACGAAAAGCCCATGTGTGTGAAAGACCGGCAGCGCGTGAAGCAGGCGATCGGCGCTTGTGATGGCCCACAAATCCACAAGAGCTTGTGCATTGGATAGAAGGTTTTGATGGCTCAGCATCGCACCTTTCGAACGGCCAGTGGTGCCTGATGTATATAGCAAAGCAGCAAGGTCGTCCGGCGCGCGATCCACGGTTTCGAATACGCAGGGTTGTGCGTCAGCCTCGCGGCTCAGGCTTGGACTATCGCTGCCGAGGGTCAGCAGCTTTGCGCCAGATTGGGCTGCCAATTTTGTGATTTCAACTTCATCGTTGCTGTCGCAAATGATCATCGCCGGTTGAGCATCAGAGATGAAGTAGTCCAACTCTGCCATGGTATAAGCAGTGTTGAGTGGCAGGTAGACAGCACCTGCCTGAACCGAAGCAGCATAGAGCGCAATCGTATCAACCAACTTGGGGGCCTGCACTACGATGCGATCCCCAGGAGAAACTCCGCTGTTCTGCAAAACATGCGCGATCTGTGCGGCGCGCTTTAGAAACGCGTCATAGGAAACCACCCTGCCATCATCGAGTTGCAGGAATGGAGCCTTGTTGCCTTCGTGGCGGGCAAACAAGCTGTCGTAGAGGGTGTTGGTCACGCTGTATTTTCCCTTGGCTTGATCGCAAGTGCCGCAGTCGAAGCCGCACGAACTGAACGCGAGGCTTGGATTGTGGCATGTGTCGCGAATTCTTCGTGGTGACGTTCTGTTTTGTTCAAATCGTAAAGGTAGTTGACCATCGCGCCTCCGGATTGGGCGCGCCCGTTTGGCGACAGATCTGCGTCAGCGTGCAGTTCATGAAGCTCGGCACCATTGCCCAGATGAAAGCGGGCCACGGGATCCAGCGGCATCCCATCTTCGCGCTTTGCAAGCATCAAGTACCGAGCGGCCATTGCGCGCACGTCCTGTGGTGCGGCTGTTTCTGCTAATACGGCCCTGGCGGCATGTCCGTGTTCTGGATGTTCTGTTTCACCAGCCAACCACCGGTTCAGCCCCGGTATCGGCGACAGTGTCACAAAGGTATCAAGCCCTCGAAGCTCTCGCGAAAGCTCGGTCACAACCTGCTTTATCAAAAGATTCCCAAAACTGATTCCTGCTAAACCGTTTTGGCAGTTTGAAATGGAATAGAACGCCGCGACCTCTGCCTGCTCGGCTTCAATCGGTTCTCGAGCTTCAGACAAAAGCGTATCGATCGCACCCGGGATTTCAGTTGTAAGAGCCACCTCGACAAAAATCAGCGGCTCATCGGGCATCGAAGGGTGGAAGAACGCAAAACAACGACGGTCAGGTGGGTAGAGCCTGCGCCTCAAGTCGTCCAGATCGTTGATCTGGTGAACCGCCTCATAGGCGACAATCTTGTCCAGAACGCGGGCAGGCGAATCCCAGCTGATTTGCTTGAGAACAAGAAAGCCTCGATTGAACCAGCTTCGCAACAAATGGACAAAATCAATATCGGTTCGCTTGAGTTCGGGGTTGGGTTTGAGAAAGCGCAGCAGATCAACGCGCATAGCCACAAGTTCTTGCGTAGCACCAGACGGCTGGTTCAGCCGACGCAATAACTCTTGCCGCCTTGGTTCTGCGGATTCACTAAGCTTTTGATATAGATCGACACTTCGATCATTGGCATAGAGGCGCGCCGTGTCAGCGAGTTTTTCTGCGTCTAACTCAAGCTGGTCATTCAAGTAGACAAAAAAGTCCAATTTTCCCGCGTCATCCAGGGTCTGGTAGCGATCAAGAATGGTAGACGCGAGCGTGAAGCCTGATACCTCACCTTCTGTGGACAAAAGCGCCTCGCAAAGTTCAGCAATGGATCGTTTGTCATCCTTTCCACGCCTTTTGTCAGGACGGTCCAGCAATTGGTTTAATAGATCGCCCAGAAACCAATTCCGTTGCATGTCAGGAATCCATCTGGCTGCTCAGGTACTCACCCGTTCGACTGTAGTGATTGATCAAGTGCTTGGTCGCGTTGTCTGCGTCATGATCTAGTGCGGCGTCCAGAATGTGATGATGTTCGGCGGCGATGTCCCGCTTTTTGTAGCTCGACCCGCCGGCTGCCAGATAGCGGTAGCGAATATTCAAATCGTATAGCTGCGAGCAATACCGCAGCAGCAACGGCAGTTTCGAATTGTCCAACAACGCCATATGAAACGCTTTGTGAGCGTCTTCAAAGTCGTGTGCCCCATTTTGGCCGGCCTTTTTCATATGGTGGTGACGCAAAACGAGCCGATCCTCCCAGGCCGCATCCGCGTTGGCGATGGAGGCGCGCAACGCGGTTTCCTCGAGGTTGCATCGCAGCAGCAGGATTTCCTCGAAGTTACTCTTGCTCACGGGCGCAGCCCTGAACCCGCGCTGGTCAATCCGTTCAACCAACATGTCTGAGGTCAAAAGGCTAAGAGCCTCGCGAACTGGACTTGCGCCGGTGTTCAGAAGGCCGCGGAGCTGCTCGATCTTAAGTTTTTGTCCGGGCGGCAATTCACCGGTCAGGATCATTTCGCGCAGCCTTCGATACGCGCCATGAGTGGCTGATGTCTCTTTGCCCTCGGTATCAAGCATGGCGTCCATATCCGACTGTTCCTTTTTGGCGGCAAAAACTCTTGAGTGCTCTTAACTGAGGGCGCTCGTGCCAGTCGATAGACCAACTGAAAGGTTCAGCGAACCTTCGTTTATCATCCAGCGCCGAAGTACAAAGCTGCGAGCCCCGCTTTTGTGCATGGGGTCGTCCTCGGCCAGCTTCCGCGCGGCTTCAAGACTGTCAGCGCGATAGATGATCAGGCCAACCCCTTGCATATGCTCACCGGTCTCATCCGACATCGGCCCGGCAAAAGCCAGCTTCCCCGCGCGTTCAAGATCCGACTGATACGCCAAGTGATCCGGAAGTGTCGCCTTTACGTCTTCTGGCGCTTTGGTCGGTGTGCTGAGTGCAACATAAAGCTCCAGTGCCAGTGCGCCTCGGCTTTTCGCTTCTGATTTATAATCTGCCCAAGCAACCATCGCGGATCTCCAAAATATCGATATTATTTGACATATTGCAAAATAGTCGGCAAAAATCAAGCGAACTGACATGGATGGTGAAAATGAAATACCTGGTGGGAGAAACCTCGGAAGGCACTGCGGTCTTTGCTGTGAACGGTGAAAACGCAGTGAATTTAACGGCTTTGGACCCTGCTGTCGGTTCCGATCTGATGGGTTTGATAACCAAGCCTGGGCTGGCCGACTCACTGGCTGACAAAATCGCCGCTGCAGACAGTGTGCCTGTGTCGTCTATCACACCAGCATTGCCGGTGGTCGCGCCCGGCACGATCATTTGCATGGGGTTGAACTACACGGACCACATCAAGGAAGGCGGATATGATATTCCGGAGTATCCGACGCTGTTCATGCGTGGGAAAAACTCGATCATGGCGGCGGGGCAGCCCATGGTGCGGCCTGCCTGTTCTGAGAAGCTAGACTACGAAGCCGAAATTATGCTGATCGTCGGAAAGCGAGGTCGGCATATCTCGGAAGAGGACGCACTGGACTATGTCTTTGGCTATACCGTGTTCAACGACGGGTCGCTGCGGGACTATCAGCGCAAAACCGTTCAATGGACGCCTGGCAAAAACTTCGATGACACCGGCGCAATTGGTCCTTTCACCGTAACGCCGGACGAACTGCCCGAAGGGGCGTCCGGCTTAAAGATCGAAAGCCGCGTGGGCGATGAAATCCTACAAAGCTCGAACACCGCCAACATGATCTGGGGCGTTCGTCAGGTCATTGCGACGATTTCGGAATACACCACTCTGGAGTCCGGAGACCTGATTGCGTTGGGCACACCACCGGGTGTCGGTCACGCCAAAAAACCCAATCCCCGTTGGCTGAAGCCGGGTGAAACCGTCGAGGTCGAAATTGAAGGCATTGGAATCTGCGCCAGTCCGATCATCGATGAGAAGGACTCCAAGTCAAAGGTGGCCGCAGCATGAGCGCACCAACCGGGGCAGAGCTGGAGGCACTTCGCGCCAAGGCGCAGCAGGATCATCGCGATCTGCGCGATCGCATTCCACGCTTGTCGGATGACGCGATCGCCTTGATCCTGCGCGAATCCAGATCGCACTACGCGTGGACCGACAAGCCTGTTTCTGACGACCTACTTGAAGAGATCTATGACATCACGATCAATGGCGCGACCAGCATGAACACGTTGCCCGCGCGCTTTATTTTCGTGAAAAGCACTGAAGGCAAAGAACGGCTTGCCAAGTCGCTAAAGCCGAAAAACGTGCCAAAGATGATGGATGCACCGGTCACGGCGATCATTGCCTACGACTTGGATTTTTGGAAGGAACTGCCGTTTCTTTTCCCACACGAAGATCGTCGGCCCTTGTTTGAAAACAAACCCGAATACGTGGCGGACACGGCTTACCGAAACGGCACTCTGCAGGGCGCGTACTTCATGATTGCTGCCCGGGCTGTCGGGTTGGACGTCGGCGCCATGTCAGGCTTTTCGAACAAGATCGTCGACGAGGAGTTCTTTGCGGGCACGACGCTCAAATCGAACTTTCTTTGCAATCTGGGCTACGCGGACGAGACCGGACTGTTCCAAAAGCTTCCGCGTTTTCCATTCGAAAAGGTTTGCACTTATGCATGAGGAGGTGACGCTGTGGCTATGAGAGTAAAACCTGTCGTGACTTACCGAACGACAGCTCAATGCCCGACACATGCGCGTACCGAGATCCCAATTCGCGATCTTGATGTGGTTGTCGATGAACCGGTCGAACGTGGCGGAACAAATCTAGGTCCGTCTCCGACGGAAACCGCAATGGCAGCCTTGATCGCCTGTACGAATGTCATCGGGCACAAGAATGCGCACCGGTTGGGAATTGATCTTGGCACGGTGACAATCGACGCGAAATGCAGGTTGGATCGGCGCGGTGTCCTGATGGAGGAGGAGATCGATGTTCCGTTTCCGGAAATCGAGCTCACCGTGAAGTGTGACACGCCCGCCAGTCAGGAGGAACTGACACGGGTGGGCGAAGAGACAGCCAAGTATTGCGCCATCGCAAAACTATTTGAAGCGGCAGGCACGGACCTGACCGTCAACTGGGTCAAAACAAACCAATAAAGACAAAAGGCCCGACTTTCTGGGAGGAGAGAAATGAAAATCTGGACCAAACGCAGCCTTATGGGCGCTGCTCTGGCAAGCGTCATGGCGCTGCCCGTCGCAGCAGAAGAAACTATTTCTGCCGTCGTCATCGATGGCTACCCAGACCGGGCATTGTGGGTGAAGGAGTTCACCAACTTCTTCATCCCGGAAGTGGACAAGCGGCTGGCCGACTCCGGCAACTACAAGATGAACTGGCAAGAGAATTATGGCGGTTCAATCGTAAAACCGAAAGGCGTTCTGGAAGGTATCCAGCTGGGCCTTGGTGACATCGGCATCGTAACAACCATCTTCCATTCCTCGAAGCTGCCCAGCCAGGGTATTTCGGGATCGACACCCTTTGTAGCATCGGATTCCCGTGCGGTGGCCAAGGCTGTTGATGAAATCGCACGCGAATACCCGGCGATGCAGAACGAGTTTGCTGCACAGAACCAGGTCTATCTTGCCACGGGTGTTGTTCTGGACACTTATCAGATTTTCTGCACGGAACCGGTTGCCTCGGTTTCGGACCTTGAGGGTCGCAAGATTGCAGGTGCTGGCCTTAACTTACGGTATCTCGAAGGCATCAAGGATGCGGCAGGTGTGCGCGGTGGTCTGACCGATTTCTACAACATGCTTCAGACGGGTCTGGTTGATTGTGGAATGCTGTGGCCCGAAGCTGCGAAGACGTTCAAGATCGCTGAAGTGGCGCCCTATATGCTCAAGGCCGATCTGGGTGCTGTGAACTCAAAAACCATCACGGTTAATGCAGACTATTGGGCAAGCCTGCCGGACGAAGTCAAAGAGGTGTTGACGGCGGTTGCCATCGATTACCGTGACCATGTCGCCGGTATCGCGATGGACAGGGCTGCTGCTTCACGCGATGCTTACGTTGAAGCCGGTGGAACGATCGTTGAGGTTTCAGACGAAGACCGCGCTGCCTGGGCAAACGCCATGCCGAATGTCGCGCAGGAATGGGCCGCGACACTGAATGACAATGGTGAACAGGGCACAGAGATGTTGGCCGCCTATCTTGGCAAGCTTCAAGACGCCGGTTTCACCGGAGTGCGTGACTGGACGGCCGAATAACTGTCCGGCGATCCGGGAAAGGGGCCTTTCATGCTGAAGACCGCAGTTGCTGGCCTGTCGCGGGTCGCCAATTCTCTTGCAATCGCCGCCAACGCTTTGGGTACTCTCGTCGTCCTAGCGTTGGTGGTTGTTCTGAATGTCGACGTTATTGCACGTGGCCTGTTTTCAGCCCCATTGCGTGGCACTTATGAGATGGTGCAGTTTTCGGTCGTGATGATCGTCTTTCTGCAGTTGGCAGACGTGGTCAGAGTAGATCGGTTAACACGCTCGGACGGGTTCCTGAACCTGTTGCACTATCGTCGCCCGGGGCTGACAGCCAACCTGAGGCGCATCATCAATGCCATCTCGGCGATCTTCATGGCATTGATCGCCTATGTGACATTCCCTGAATTCCTACACATGTGGCAGACGCAGGACTACTTCGGAGTGCCCGGTCTTTTCACATTGCCATGGTGGCCGGTCAAACTGGTCATCGCGTGCGGTACTGCGCTTGCCTGCGTGATCTTCCTGCTCAAGGTCGTCACGGCGCAGGACCGTCCGCAACTTATTCGCACCCCTGAACATGACGAGGCCGCAGAATGACGCCGATTGAGATTGGCCTGATCTCGGTCGTTGCCATTGTTTTCCTGATTTACGCGGGCGTCTACATTCCCATCGCGTTGGGCGTCGTCTCGTTCGTTTCTATCTGGCTGATGCGGGACAACTTCACGCTAGCGCTGAACCTGCTGAAAGTGGCGGTCGGCGACAGCGCGATGGAATATAGCTTCGCGACTATCCCGCTGTTTACCTTCATGGGGCTCATCGTTTCAAAGGCTGGGTTAGGCAGGGACATTTATGAAGTCATGACCATGCGGTTTCGCAAGGTCAAAGGCGGGATTGGAATGGCCACGGTCGGAGCCAACGCCGTCTTTGCCGCCGTGACCGGGTCGTCCATTGCATCCGCATCGGTGTTCACCAAAGTCTCGGTGCCGCAGATGATGGCGCAGGATTACAACCCACGCTTTGCTGTTGGCGTGGTGGCCGGGTCTTCGGTTTTGGGTATGATCATCCCGCCATCGGCCATGCTGATCATCTATTCCTTTGTTGCTGAGCAATCCGTGGGGGACATGTTCTTGGCTGGGGTCATTCCCGGGATCATGCTGGCGATCGCCTATGTCGGCGCGATCTGGGCCATGGGCCGATTCACACCGGCGTTCGTCGGTGGCCGCGTCGTGGCAGATACCGAATGGATGTCCGGACGCGAGATTGCGTCCAAAACGCTACCAACTCTGTGCATCATCACTATCGTTCTTGGCGGGATCTACACCGGCTGGCTTACTGCGGTCGAGGCAGGAGCAGCCGGTGCCTTCGTGGCTTTGATCATCGCTGTCCTACGCAGGTCCATGTCCCCAAAAGCGTTCTGGGACGCGCTGCTGGAAACCGGTCATATCACAGCGGCGATCCTGTTCCTGATCACTGCGGCTTCGATCTACAGCCGCATGCTGGGACTGGCGGGGCTGCCCAACCAGTTGCAGGACCTGCTTGCGGGGAATTCCGCGTCCTTCTGGTCGATCATGCTGCTTTACGTGCTCCTGATGCTTTTTTTGGGAACATTGCTCGATACAGCATCCATCATCCTGATCGTTGTCCCGTTGTTCCTGCCTATGGCCGAAGTGCTGGATATGTCGCTGATCTGGTTTGGGATCATCACCGTGGTCGGAGCCGAAATCGGCCTTTTGACTCCGCCTTTAGGCATATCGTGCTTTGTTATCAAATCCACGATCAACGATGACCGCATCTCGCTGAAAGACGTGTTTATGGGCGCGCTGCCCTTCGCCTTTGTGATGCTGATCGTTCTGTTCATTCTGATCGAGTTCCCGATCCTCAGCCTTGCCCTGATTTAAGGAGGCCAAGATGCGCTCTGTCACCAAAGACAATATCACCGACGTGTTCATGGGATACCTGTCCAAGGACACTGATCCGCGGATGCGTGAAATCATGGGGTCTCTGGTCAAGCACCTCCACGATTTCGCCCGTGAAACCAACCTGACGCATGACGAATGGCGAACGGGAATTGCATTTCTGGAGGGGTGCGCCGCTGTAGAAACCGAAGACAGGCATGAATTCGTGCTCGCCTCGGACGTATTGGGACTGTCATCGCTGGTGGACATGCTCCATTCAACTCCAGACGCCACAAGCTCCTCTGTTCTTGGTCCATTCCACGTCTCTGGCGCACCGCCACTGCCATTCGGCGGTGATATGAAGCGTCACTACGGGGGGCCGGTTCTGCTGGCCGAGGGCGTTATCAGGGATGCTGAGGGTAATCCGATTGCCGGTGCGGAACTCGACATCTGGCAAACGGCGCCAAATGGAATGTATGCAAGCCAGGATGAAGAACAGGACACCTATTCTTTTCATGGCCTGATGACCACGGGTGAGGATGGTAAGTATGCATTCACGACCGTCAAGCCAGTCGAATACACGGTGCCGTCAGACGGGCCTGTCGGGGACATCCTGCGCGCCTGCGGTCGTCATCCTTGGCGACCGTCGCACCTGCACTATATCGTTAAGGCACCCGGGCACCGATCTTTAGTCACCGAGATTTTCCCCGACGACGATCCGTACTTGGATCAGGATACAGTGTTTGGTGTTCGGGATGACCTGGTGATGACTTATGTTGAAAGGCCGGCTTCAGAATTTCCCGAAGGCATGGAACTTTCTGGCAAGATGACTGAACCTTTCTTGCACGTAAAGTTTGATGTGAAGCTTGCCGGAGTCTAAATGCTATTGAGGATGGTTGAGGTGCTGAAACATGCTTTAATTTTAGGTGTTACGTTTTTTTGCGGTACGGCCATCGCAGAAGAGCGACCGATCTTTGATGCGCATATTCATTACAGTCATGATGCTGTCAAACAGGTTCCTCCCGAACAAGTGGCCAAAATCCTTCGGGACGCAGGCGTGCGCAAAGCACTGGTTTCCAGTTCGGATGACAATGGTACCCAATTGCTGTTGGACGCAGCGCCGGACATTGTTGTTCCGGCCCTTCGCCCTTACCGTCGCCGCGGTGAGATCAACACCTGGATGCACGATGAAACCGTAATCGGCTATCTGGAAGAAAATCTGGCGAAAAACAAATACAAAGCCATCGGTGAATTTCACGCTTATGGTGATGATATCAAAACACCGGTCATCCAGCATATGATCGCACTGGCAAAAGAACGGAACCTTATTCTGCACCACCACGGCGATCGAGAGGCCGTTGACCTGATTTTTGAGGCCTGGCCGAAGGCTCGGGTATTGTGGGCCCACTCTGGCTTCGACGATCCGGCCAGTGTAACTGATGCTTTGGACACCTATCCGAGACTTTGGGCCGATCTTGCGTTTCGCTCTGATATGGTCTCGCGGGGCCGTGTCGACCCAGATTGGAAGGCGGCGTTCGAAGCCCACCCGGATCGGTTTATGGTTGGTACGGATACATTCGCTCCGGAGCGTTGGTACTATGTAGGCCCTCATGCAGATTTTTCTCGTGAATGGCTGGCTTTTCTTCCGGACCAGATCGCAGACAACATCGCATATGCAAACGCAGAACGTTTACTGGCACCAGAATGATCCGCTGGGTTGTTTGGTTTTTAATATCATCGGGCGCAGCCGTCGCTTGTGAAACGGCAGGGCAACGCATGAGTTCGGAAACTCAAAACGCACCTAAGGTGCATGTGGCAGTCGACGAAATTCCATTGGCCCAACCGTTTTTTATTCTTGTGACAGTCTGTGATGATATTGCCGTGAGTGAGGTGCGCGTCGATGCAATAATGCCAGCTCACCAACACGGGCTAAACTACGCCCCCAAAATCACCGCATTGGGCGATGGGGTGTTCCGTGCAGAAAACATGCTGTTTCACATGCCGGGGCTGTGGGAACTGCGAGTTGACGCCAACTTTGGCGGGCAATCGATATCTTACACTTCTGACGTCGTGCTAAAATGAAGGTGTTGGTGACAACGGCGTTTGTAGTCCTAGCGGGGGCCGTTCGTGCTGAAGTCTTGCTGTCTGATGACGAAATTCAGCAAACGCTGTCCTTCGGACCATGGCCAATTTCGTTTCAGTCGGACCCAAGCAACAGGGTTTCAAATGATACAAGAACGATTGCGCTAGGAGCGGCCTTGTTCAACGATCCGGTGTTATCAGTCGACGGCGCATTTTCTTGCGCAAGTTGTCATGACCCTGAACAGGCATTTACCACGTCCGATGCGCGAGCATTTGGTCGAGTCTTGTTAGATCGAAACACACCTTCTTTGCGGAACCTCGCTGGTCTCCGCTGGTATGGATGGGGCGGCAAGAGTGACAGCCTGTGGGCCGCCAGCTTGCATCCGATCATCGACGAACAAGAGATGGGGCACAGTAAAGAAAGCCTAAAAACAGCTATCTCGGAAAGTATCTACATCGATGATTTTGAAGCTATATTTGGCGAAATCCAGATTCAAGATCCAGAACTTGTGCTAGTGAACACTGCCAAAACGCTATCCGCTTACTTGGAAACGTTGGCAACCGGCCGGACACAATTTGACGATTTTCGCGATGCATTGGAGAACCAAGATTTAGCAGCCGCTGCGAACTATCCCGAAGCTGCCCAGCGAGGTCTTCAGCTGTTCATAGGGCGTGGAAACTGTGTGTTGTGCCACAATGGTCCGAGATTTTCCAACAATGAGTTCCATGACTCTGGTGTGCCATATTTTCTGAGCGAAACCGAGGTCGACGACGGGCGGTTCGGTGGATTGAACTTTTTGCTTTCAAACGCTTACACATTGGACGGCAACTGGAGCGACGATCTGGAAAAGCAAGGTGCATGGGTGGTTCGCAGTGTACGCAGGAGCCACTCAGATTTTGGGACCTTTCGTACACCAAGCCTGCGGGGCGTGGCCGAAACCGCGCCCTGCATGCACGACGGCAGTTTGATCGACTTGGATGCGGTGATCAGGCACTACAGCGAAATTGATACGGAAAGGTTGCACGCCGACGGTGAAGCCATTCTGTCGGAGTTGAATTTGTCTGAGCAGGAGATTGCAGACTTAGCTGCATTTTTGGAGTCACTGTCCAAAGTGCCTTAATACAATGCTTGTGTTAACGGCTTGGAAAGGGGCTATCTGGCTTGCGGCCATGGCGAACATTGCAGACCTTGGAATCTGTGCTTCATCACACCAAGAAAAAATATTCCCGAGTCTTGCCCGATTGTCGTGAACGATTGTGTCAGGCGGGGTGCACGGCTTCACCGAAACCATATTTCACTTGTCAGGTCAGTGAAAAGTTTGGTGGATATTGGCGGCTGTCTCAAGAAGCGCTTGTTCAATAGTTGTTTTTTGTCGTGAGAATCGGGTCGTTGGTACCGGAATGGAGATTGCGTGCAAATCTCCAACCCAATCGACGAAGGAAAATCCTATTGCCGACACACCGGCAGAATGCTCGTCCATGTCATAGGCAAGACCCTGTTCTCGGATCACGGCCAGTTCGGACAAGAACTCATCTAAGTTCCTCTGGATTCCGTTCCGGTCCCATTCGTTTCGAATTAGCTTGATCGCATCTTCTTTACTGAGTTGGGCAAGACATGCTTTGCCATTCGCCGTGGTGGTCAAAGGAAAAACCTCGCCCACTTGCGAGACCGTCGTCAAACGGTACACGCCAGGAACCTGATCCAGAAAAACCATACCGATACCGCGCATAACTGCGAGGTCAGTTGTTTCTCCGGTCTTTTGCGTCAGTTCAGTTAAAAGAAGCCGGCAGTGCTCGACAATGCTGTATTGGGCCGCCCCCGCAAGGGCGTTCAGTTCGGGGCCGAGCCGCAGTCCGCCTCCATTCGCATCGGAAATAACAAACTTCTCTTCCGCAAGGGCACTTGTGATTCTCTGTACCGTAGAGCGGGGCAGGTCAACGCGTTCGGCAATTTTCCCCAGGCTCATCCCGGACTGGCTTTCCTTCAGAACACGCAGAATCGAAGCTGCTCTCGAAATGACCTGAATGCCACCTTTGTCATTTTTATCAGGCATTTACACCTCCTCTTCGTTTCTTGGTTTTGCCGCTGCGGATGTCAGGCCCACTGGCACGCTGTACCACTATGCGGTGCAAGTCAACCGTAATGTGAGTTTTAAGTTGACCGCATCGCGGTGCGTATGCATCATGATACGGGACAGGTGGGGAGGCCACTCATTCAATTCAAATCGACCAACGCCGCTTCGTCGGCGAACAGAGGAGATATGCCCAATGGTTGAAATCCGCGGCATCGAGTTCCAGGGCGACACCGACAATGACATGGGGTTGGAGTTCTACAACCTGAGTCACAGATACGGGTTTCAATGCCCTAACTGGCCCTATTTCAAAGACGTCCAGATCGACCGCAAACACTACATGGCCAAGTCGGGCGTGTTGTCGCAAACGATTACCACGACCATGCACGTGACCACGCATATCGATGCACCTGCGCATGTCGTTCAGGGAACGCCGTTCATCGACGAGGTACCGCTGCCGCATTTCTTCGGTTCGGGCCTGGTGGTTTCTGTCCCCAAGAAAAAGTGGGAGCAAATCACAGGCGATGATCTGGAAAAGGCTTGCGGGCACGCGATCCGCAAGGGCGACGTTCTGATCATCAATACCGGTTGGCACAAGAAGTACGAAGATGGTGACTATTTCGCTTACTGCCCGGGTCTTGTTCCTTCAGCCGCCGAGTGGATGATCGAAAAAGGTGTGAAAGTTGTCGGGCATGACACCCAGGCAAACGACCACCCGCTGGCAACAGCAATTGGCCCGCAACGAAACGGTCCGATCATGCCGCATCTTGAGAAGGAATATCTTGAGTGGTCAGGTGGAACTCCTTGGGAAGTTGACTTCCCTGAGTGGGAACCGGTGCACAATATGCTGTTCTCCAGAGGTATTCTTGGAATTGAAAATGTTGGCGGTGACCTTGATGCGGTGACCGGCAAGCGATGCACCTTCGCATTCTTCCCTTGGAACTGGGACCGTGGTGATGGCTGCATCATCCGTCTGGTAGCGATGATCGACAAGAACCAGTCCTACCGCATCGAAGCTGGTGAAGAATTCTGAACACTCACGGACCGGTCGCCGGTTCGCCGGCGGCCACCAATACAATAATCCTGAGCGGGGACGAACATGCATCTAAAGCGGTTTAAAGACGCCCAACCCTACAAAGCACCGAACCACTTCGGATGTCACGGGCTTCGGTTGCAGGGGTTCGAGGAAGGCGGGCCGACAAATCAATGGATCGGCTTCAGTCAGTTCCTGCCTGGTGGAGGTGCGGGACCGGACTCTACGCCGTTCGAGAAGGTCTACGTGATTTTGGATGGCGAAATGACCGTCATCATTGATGGAATGGAAACCACTTTGGGACCCATGGACAGCTGCACGGTTGCGCCTGGCGAAGTGCGCAAAATTGAAAACCGTTCGAACCACACCTGCAAGATGCTTGTCGTCATTCCGTACCCGCCAGAAAGCTGAGGACGAATAGTATGTCTAATCCACTCAAGATGTTTGATGTTAAGGACAATGTCGCACTGATCACGGGGGCTTCTGGGGCTTTTGGCATGGTGGCTGCACGTGTTCTGGCTGGGGCTAGTTGCAACTTGGTTTTGGCAGCCGGCAACCAACAAGCGCTCGATGAGATTGCCAAAGAGTGCGAGGAGCTCGGAGCTGCTGTTGTAACAGTGAACACACGCCCAAACGATGAGGCGTCATGCGACGCGTTGGTCGATGAAGCGGTCAACAGTTTTGGCAAGCTGGACATTCTCGTCGTCGCGTCTGGCATGAACAAAGTCGCTCCAATCAACGAAATGGCTCCCGAAACCTTTGATGCGGTGATGGATGCCAACGTCAATCAAAGCTGGTTGCTCGCGCGTTCGGCGGCGAAACAGATGAAGGTCAGCGAATATGGCAAGATCATCTTCGTCAGTTCCGCTCGTAGTATCCTTGGCCACCCGGCTGGCTATACTGCGTATTGCGCATCAAAGGCTGCAGTAAACGGGATCACCAAAGCCTTGGGGTGTGAGCTTGGGCCGACTGGAATTACTGTCAACGCGATCGCTCCGACAGTGTTCAGGTCTCCTTTGACAGCTTGGATGTTCGAAGACACCGACGAGGCGAAAGCGGTGCGCGATGGCTTCCTTACCCGTGTTCCAAAGGGGCGACTGGGTGAGCCAGAAGACCTTGCTGGTCCTCTGCTGTTTCTCGCGTCGAGGGCATCCGATTTTTACACCGGGCATATCCTTCATGCCGACGGTGGATATACGGCGGGTTAAATGATGGTGCGTAAGAAGCAGCAGATGGCAGTGATTGGCGCAGGTCTTATGGGCCATGGCATTGCCCTGACTTTAGCGAAGGCCGGTCAATACGTCGCTATCGCGGATCCGGTGAAAGAAGCCCGGGACACGGTGTCAGAGCGCATTCGCGCCAGCATGGCGGCGATGGGGGATGACGAGGATAAAATCACAAGGACCCTCAAGATGATTGAGATCTTTGCGACAACGGAAAGCGCGGTTCAAAAAGCCGACGCTGTATTCGAAGCCGCGCCGGAAAAACTGGAACTTAAGCAAGCGATATTTGCAGAAATCGATGCGCATGCACCGGAAACCTGCATTCTCGCGTCCAATACTTCGGTCATGCCGATCACTCAGATCATGTCTGGTTTGCGGCTGAAAAACCGGGCCATCGGAACGCATTGGTGGAACCCGCCGCATATGATCCCATTGGTCGAGGTCATCAAGACTGAGTGGACAGACCCAGAGACTGCGCAGACGATGTACGATCTATTGAAGGATGCCGGAAAAACTCCGGTGATAGTCGAAAAGGATGTGCCCGGCTTTATTGGAAACCGGCTTCAGCACGCCTTATGGCGTGAAGCGGTCAGCCTGGTGGAAAACGGTATCTGCAACGCAGAGGCGGTTGATACTGTGATCAAGTCCAGCTTTGGGCGGCGATTGGCGGTGCTTGGGCCGTTGGAAAACGCCGATCTGGTTGGCACCGATCTGACGCTCGATATCCACGAAAACGTGCTGCACGATCTTGAAGCGCATAAAGGGCCTTCATCCTATCTCAAGTCGCTTGTCGATGCGGGCAAGCTGGGCATGAAATCCGGAGAAGGGTTCAGAAAGTGGGCCGAAGGCGAGGCAGAAGAAGTTCGCCAGCGTGTCGCAACGCATCTGAAGAACCTCGAGAAGACTTTGTAAGATCAATCAAACACTGGCGGGAGGCCGGTGAAGGGAGGACGCAATGACAAGGACTTTCAAAACAGCCACAAGGCGTGGTTTCATAGCCGGTGCCACAGCGGCAATTGCTGCTCCGGCAATACTCCGGGCGACGCGGGCCTATGCTGCGAACCCGACGCTGCGGATCGGTAATGTCAGCCCGCGCACCGGACCACTGGCCGGTTTTGCCGAGGCCGACGAATATGTGCTGCAAGCCATCCAGCAGGTCTTTTCGGCCGGGTTGGACAACAATGGCAAGACCTGGAATGTCGAGATCATTTCAAAAGACAGCCAGTCCAATCCAAACCGCGCAGCAGAGGTCGCCGCTGACCTGATCCTGGGAGATGAGGTCGATATCATTGTTGCGGCTTCAACGCCGGACACGGTGAACCCTGTCGCCGATCAGGCAGAGATTAATGAAGTTCCCTGCATCACAACCGACTGCCCATGGCAGCCGTACTTCTTTGGCCGCAACGGTGTTCCGGGCGAAGGGTTTGAGACCACCTATCACTTCTTCTGGGGTCTTGAAGACGTTATCGCCGCCTTCCTCGACATGTGGGACAAAACAGGCGTGGCCAAGACTGTGGGCGGTCTTTTCCCCAATGATGCCGACGGCAATGCCTGGGGTGATGCGGAACTGGGTCTGCCCAAACCGCTTGCCGCCGCCGGATACACGCTCACCGATTCCGGCCGTTATCAGCCGCTGTCCGATGACTTCTCAAACCAGATTGCAGCGTTTAAAGCGGCTGGATGTGAAATCGTTACCGGTAACATGATCCCGCCGGATTTCGCGACGTTCTGGAGCCAGGCCGCACAGCAAGGGTTCAACCCCAAGGTCGTCACGATCGGCAAGGCACTGTTGTTCCCGTCTGTCATTGAATCGCTCGGCGATCGTGGCGATGGATTGTCGACCGAGGTCTGGTGGTCACCACATCACCCGTTCTCGTCTTCGCTGATCGGAATTTCCTCGAAAGAACTGGCCGAAGGTTACACGGCGGAGTCGGGGCGCCCATGGACACAACCGCTTGGTTTCAAACACGCTCTGTTTGAGGTCGTCGCGGATGTCATCAAACGGGCGGATGATCTGGAAGACCCGTCTTCGATCATCTCGGCAATCACATCCACCAACCTGAACACAATCGTCGGGCCAGTAAACTGGGGTGATGGGCCGATCAACAATGTCACCAAAACACCGCTGGTCGGTGGTCAGTGGCAGAAGTCTGGAGACGGGTTCGAGTTGCAGATCGTTGCAAACAGCACCGCACCCGAGGTTCCGGTGACGGCAGACATGAAGCTGCTGGGCTGACGAATTGTTCGGTGCCGATCTTGGCACCGAACCCTCCATCCGAGAGAAGCATGACAACAATCCTGAATCTCCAAGACTTGAGCAAGGCATTTGGCGCAGTCACTGTCGCCGATGCGCTGAACTATCAGGTCCAACAAGGTGAGGCGCTTGGGGTGATTGGCCCCAATGGCGCCGGTAAAACTTCGATGTTCAACCTGATTACAGGGACGCTGAAACCGAATTCCGGACGTATCGACTTTGATGGTCATAACGTCACCAAATGGAGCGCAGCAAAACGCAGCCATGCAGGGATCGCACGTTCCTTTCAGGTCCCGCAGCCGTTTTCGGGCATGACCGTTTTCGAAAACGCCATGATCGCTGCCACGCAATCGGCTGGGCTGCGTGGGCACCAAGCTGAACGGTTTTGTCTGGAAGTACTGGATCAAACGGAGCTGCTGCCAAAGGCAAACACTGTTGCAGGTAGCCTGACATTGCTGGAGCGAAAACGCCTGGAACTGACGCGCGCGCTTTGCTCCAAGCCAAGATTGCTGCTGCTGGACGAAATCGCCGGTGGTCTGACCGAAGCCGAGTGCAAATCACTGGTTCAAACCATCAAGGACATTCATGCCTCCGGCGTCACCATCATCTGGATCGAACACGTCGTGCACGCCCTGCTGGCTGTTGTGGACCGCCTGATCGTCATCGATTTCGGCAAAAAGATCGCCGAGGGCGAGCCGCAAACAATCATGGAAAGCACTGAAGTCAAAGAAATCTATCTGGGGATCGAAGCCGATGCCTGATCCAATTCTCCAGACACGCGGTTTGAACTCTTTCTACGGCGACTTCCAAGCGCTCTACGAAGTCGAACTGGACGTGGGCGAGGGCGAAGTCCTTGCCATCATTGGGGCAAATGGTGCGGGAAAAACCACCTTGATGCGGTCCATCACAGGGTTGCTGACGAACGGACCGGGTCAGATCCACTACCGGGGGCAGGATATCAGCCGCCTTCGCGCGGACGAGGTTGCCGAACTTGGTCTGGCGATGGTTCCAGAGGGTCGTCAATTGTTTCCCTCTTTGTCAGTCAAAGAAAACCTGATGATAGGTGCGCAAGTTGGCCGCAAAGGCCCCTGGGATCTGAAAGCCGTCTACGATCTATTTCCGATCCTTGAAGAGCGAAAAGATCAGGCCTCTACCTCACTCTCTGGCGGTCAACAGCAGATGGTTGCTATCGGGCGCGCTCTCATGGCCAACCCCGATTTGATCCTCTTTGACGAAGTTAGCCTCGGGCTGGCGCCGATAATCATCAAAGACATCTACGAAGCGCTTCCCGGTATCATTGGCGAGGGTATGAGCGCGATCATCGTTGAACAGGACATCAACAAGGCACTGTCGGTCTCGAGCAGGGTCTACTGTCTGCAAGAGGGACGCGTTTCGCTGGAGCGCGCGTCTGACACCGTTTCGCGCGAAGACATCTCGCGCGCTTATTTCGGGATCGAATAACATGGAATGGCTGAACGCTATCGTGCAGGGAACTCTACTCGGCGGGCTTTACGCTCTGTTTGCGGCAGGGTTGTCATTGATCTTTGGGGTCATGCGGCTGGTCAATATTGCCCATGGTGACTTGATTGTGCTGGCCGCGTATCTCGGGCTGACGGTTACGACCGCGACGGGAATGCATCCGATGGCCGCGTTGGTGATCGTTGTTCCCACAATGGCGTTGATCGGATATGCCCTTCAACGAGGCCTTCTGAACCAAACGCTAGGCGACGATATTCTTCCGCCCTTGCTTGTCACCTTCGGCCTAAGCGTGATCATCCAGAACGGGTTGCTGGAGGTCTACACAGCAGACCCCCAAACATTGAATGCCGGTGCGCTGGAAACAGCAAGCGTTGCCGTGGGCGGTGTGGCAATCGGAATCTTACCGCTTCTCACCTTCGCCATCGCCATCGCCGTGATCTGGGGGCTGCAATGGACCTTCTATCATACCGCTCTGGGGCGTGCGTTCCGTGCGGTTTCGGACAATCAGGACATCGCCCAGCTCATGGGCCTTAATCGTCGCCACATCTTTGGTCTGGCTATGGCTCTGGCTCTGGGTGTGACGGCGATTGCCGGTATCCTGCTTGGTATTCGAACCAGCTTTGATCCTTCTATCGGCGGTGGTCGCCTGATCTTTGGCTTTGAGGCCGTCATAATCGGCGGGCTCGGCAACCTTTGGGGTACACTGGTTGGCGGCGTGATCCTTGGTGTTGCGCAGACCATCGGTGCTAAGATCGATCCGGGTTGGCAGCTGCTTGCTGGCCATATCGCCTTTCTTGTCATTCTTGCTGTTCGTCCGAACGGCCTCTTCCCGAGGATTTCCGGATGAATCTGCAGGACTATTCCGTATCTCGATCATCAAAAGCAGCCCGGGTTGCTGCGCTCTTGGCCGCAATTGGCCTGCTTGTTCTGATAGCAGCGCCCTGGTGGGCGGGCCGCGCTGACATGCGACTGATGGGCGAGCTGTTTCTCTACCTGTCCCTCGCCACTCTTTGGAACCTCATGGCGGGTTACGCCGGTCTTGTCTCGGTTGGTCAGCAGGCCTATGTGGGCTTTGGCGGCTACATGCTCTTCGCGCTTACGATGTTGGGCGGGCTGCACCCGTTGGCCGCCATCGCAGCGGCGGGAGTGCTGGGGGCTTTGATCTCTATCCCTGTTGCTGTTCTGATCTTCAGGCTAAGGGGCGCCTATTTCGCCATAGGCACCTGGGTCATCGCCGAAGTCTTTCGATTGAGCTTCGCGCAAATCTCAGCGCTTGGCGGAGGATCAGGATCTTCGCTCCCCGTTGCCATCGTGAAATCCCTAGCGTCCGGTCGAGCGATGCGTGAGGCGCTCAGCTATTGGTTGGCGCTCGCAGCCGCCGTGCTGGTGGTTACAGCCGTGTATCTCTTCCTTCGCTCTAGGCAGGGCTTGGCGTTGACGGCAATTCGCGACAACGAACTCGCAGCCGGCAGCTTGGGTATCGATATTTGGCGCACAAAGTTCATCGTATATGTTGTCACATCGGCATTCACAGCGATGATCGGCGCGCTCATCTTTTTGCAAAAGCTGCGCATTTCGCCGGATGCGGCGTTCAGCGTCAATGACTGGACCGCGTTTGTCATATTCATCGTGGTGATCGGCGGCATCGGCACCATCGAAGGGCCGATTATCGGTACGCTGGTTTTCTTCGCCCTGCGCGAAACACTCGCAGACCTCGGTACAACTTACCTGATCGTTCTCGGCGTTGTCGCAATCGTTGTCATGCTCAAGGCGCCAAAAGGCATCTGGGGCGTTATCCGCAGCCGCTATGACCTGCAACTTTTCCCGCTGGGCTATCGCGTCAAGCACATCGGACAATCCAAGGAAAACTGAACCCATGGCCCGACAGAAAAAGACCATAATCACCTGTGCCGTAACCGGGGCTATCCACACGCCGACAATGTCGGATGCATTGCCCTACACCTATGACGACATCGCACAGCAGGCGGTCGAAGCTGCCGAGGCCGGCGCGTCGATCCTACACCTGCATGCGCGCAATCCCGAGAACGGCTCACCATCGGTCGACCCGAATGACTTCGCGCCATTCCTCCCACGCATCAAACAAGCGACGGACGCCGTCGTGAACCTGTCGACCGGTGGATCGCTGACATTGTCCATTCAGGACCGGATCAATCCGGCCAAGACCTTCAGCCCCGAAATGTGCTCGATGAATATGGGTTCAATGAACTTCTCGTTTCACCCATTGGCTAACAGGTATGGCGATGACGATTGGAAATTTGATTGGGAGAAGAACTATGTCGCAAATTCCGATCAGAACATCTTTCGCAATACTTTCCGCGACATTCGCGAAGCGGCAGAAACCCTGGCCCCACATGACATCAAATTCGAACACGAGTGTTACGATGTCGGCCACTTGTACAACCTGAAATTCTGCATGGATATTGGGTTGTTCAAGGCACCCATATTCATTCAGTTTATCTTTGGCATCCTCGGCGGCATCGGACCCGAGGTCGACAACCTGATCTTCATGAAACGCACCGCCGACCGGCTTTTTGGTGACGATTATCGGTGGTCGGTTTTAGGAGCAGGTGGATCACAGATGTCGCTTGCCACAACAGCAAGCCAGATGGGCGGCAACCTTCGTGTCGGCCTTGAAGACAGCCTGTTCATCTCTCGTGGAAAACTGGCTGAAAACAACGCTCAGCAAGTCGCTAAAATTCGACGCATCGTAGAAGATCTGGGCAGTCAGGTCGCAACTCCCGACGAAGCGAGAGAAATCCTGGACTTGAAAGGAGGGGACCGCGTCGCGTTCTGAGGATAGGGTGACTGACATCAACTCTCATCGAGCAACATTTTTTTGGATCTCTGAAAACCCTAAGGAGATCGAACCATGCGAGTGAGTGTTTTGACATTCAGCGCGCTTCTAATAGGATTTACGGCCGTTCAGGCTCATGCTCAGAACGCGGCTCAGGACATCACCAATCTTTTGCTCAGCAACCGGTCTGGAGACTGCGCGGACTATGCTGGAGTGTATTCTGCTTCAGTGGAAGATGTCACGCGACAGCAACACTTTAGGCTCAGGACCGGCTCTGTTGCACAAATCGTGGTTTGAACGGATCTCCCCTTTCCCCGGACGGACTTATCCTATTGGCTCAGTGACGGGTATGCCAATAGCTGTGTAGCGTTTGAGCACCGCGATCCGGACCTGCAGTTCAGCGACCTGCCGTTCGAAGTCCCGGGCTTTGAGGCCTTGGCCAAGCAGTTTTACGCAGTGCATCTTTGTTTCTGCGCGGCTCCGTCGGTGATATCCGGTCAACTTTCTCCATAAGGCGCGACCAAGATATTTGCAGGCCCTAACGGCTTCATTTCGCGCGATAGTGCCTGCCGTGGTTGGCTTCCAAAGTTGGGCATTTTTGCGCGGCGGGATGATGGCGGCGGCTCCCCGAGCGGCAATCACATTGTGGCATTTCCTCGTATCGTAAGCACCGTCAGCTGTGACGGTGGCGATCTCTTGATCTGGTGGGATTTGTTCCAGCAGGTCGGGGAGCATTGGAGCATCACCCACGTTGCTTGTCGTGACGCCAACCGCGCAGATCTCCAGTGTTTCCTCGTCCATTCCGAGGTGGAGCTTGCGCCAAAGGCGCTTCTTTGGCCCGCCATGCTTGCGAGCGTTCCACTCTCCCTCACCCTCGGCTTTGATCAAGGTTGCATCAATCAACAGATGCAACGGCCCAGTTCCACCACGGTATGGGATGGAGACATTCAACGTCTTTTGGCGACGACACAAGGTGCTGAAGTCCGGGATCTTCCAGTCGAACCCTGCCAGCCGTAACAAGCTTTCGACGAAACCGGTCGTCTGACGAAGGGGCATGCCAAAAAGCACCTTCATCGACAGACAAACCTGGATCGCGGCGTCGCTGAATTCAGGTTGACCACCGCGCTTGCCTGTCGCTGGCGCATACCAGGTCATCTCGGGATCAAACCAGATCGATAGTGAACCGCGCTACTTCAGCGCCGTGTTGTACGAAGGCCAGTTCCTGGTCTTGTACTTCGTAAGGGTCCAACTGCTCATGCCCATCAGCTAGCACTCTGGATTCAAACAGTGAATTCCTCACCCCATTTGTGCAACAAAGCCAGATGCCACGCAAAGAAGTGCCATGTCGTAGGGTCCCGCAGCCATGCACGCGTCGAAATCAGTAAAGATCCGATCTTCGGGAATGCCGAATGTCGTTGCAGTTGTTTGCATCTTGTCCCTATCCGGATCGAATACCCCAGCGATTTCCGCTTCGGGATGATCGTGAACCATCCGAAGCAAATCACCCATATGCATGTGATCGAAACTGATGCCGACGATCCGGAATTTTGCCAATGGAAACCTCCCTTAGCGCGTGCCGGTAATCCTGACGTAGAGCGCGGTAACTGCGAGGATGATCAGCCCAAACAGGGCAGTACGTGCACCTTCCGGCATCTGCATCAAGGTTAGCATAGTATCGAGTACACGCAGTATTAGCGCGCCCACAATCGCACCTGCGAAACTGCCACGACCTCCGAAGATTGATGTGCCGCCAATCACCGCCGCAGCGACAGAAGGTAACAATAAGGGGTTGGCAAGGCTCAGCGAAGTTTGGCGGATCATGCCGAGATAGAGCAAGCCAGCCAGCGCGGCGATCAAACTTGAAAGCACGTAGAGCCCCAGATAGACCTGCCAAGCTCGGACCCCGGACAGCTTAGCGGCCTGCTCATTGGAACCCAGGGCGAACAGCAGTCGACCAAATCCCGTGTAGCGCATGAGCCACAGGATAAAGAGAGCAAACGGGATGAATACAAAAAGGCCGTTCGGCATTCCAGCCGTGCGGCCGGTTCCGAGCCAGGCAAGGAAGGCGGGAATTTCGGTGCCAGCATTGATGACGAGGCGTTGATAGACCTGCAGGCATCCGGTGGCGATTAACCCTGTTCCTAGGGTCATGATCAATGGATGGACCCGGACCAATCCCACGCCGATGCCATTTACAACGCCCACAACTAAGCCGGCTGACAGCGCGATCAATACTGCAGGTGTCACGCCCCAAATCGCACTAAGTGTTGCGCAAACGAAGGCTGACACGGTGGCAACTACCCCGACCGAGAGATCTATTCCTGCGGTTAGCATTGTTAGAACCTGACAAGCCGCAAGCATCGCCAACGGAATTGCAAACTTGATCAGGTTGCCAACCCAAAAAGTAGAGATCAGCCCATCTCGACCCGCTCGGACCGGGGTAACGATACCTGGCCGCAATATTTCGAGCACAGCGATCATCAAGACAAGGAAAACCAATAGCGGGATGATCGGGTTGTCCCGCAGATAACGGCCAAAGCGGACCATCGGCAGATCTGTGGTGTCCATGCTCATCGGCGGGCTCCCTTTAATGAAGCCGCCGTGCCCAGCATAACGACGAGAACCATAATTGTGCCTTCGATAATCGTGGTCACGTTTGGATCGACGGCAAGCAATGTCAGGATCGTTCGAATGATCCGCAAAATGAACACCGCAATTATCGGCCCAAGCAGGCCGCCTTTGCCTCCGCCCAGTACGACGCCGCCAAGTACTACGGCCGCGACCGAGGCCATAAGATATGGCCCCGGAACCGGCTCTCCAATCCCGGTCAGCGCAGCGAGGCTTAGACCGCCCATGGCACAAAACAGCCCGCATAGCGCATAGGCTGCTATCTTTGTTCTTCCCACTGAAACACCAGAGCGGAAGGCGGCAAGCTCGTCTGATCCGGTGGCGTAAATCGAGAGCCCGAGTTTGGAGCGCCGGATTGGCAACCAGACAACAGCGATGCCAAAGGCAACGATGAGCAGTGCCTTGGGCAGTCCGGCGAATAGAAAGTGACCGCGTATTGCCTGTTCCAGCCAATCTGCAGTCGCGCCGCCCGGTGTCTCAAGGATCAACAGCGCGACGCCTTCCCACACAAACAGCATGGCGAGTGTCACAACGATATCGGGCACGCGCGTTACAACGATCAAAAGACCATTGATCAACCCCATCAAAAACCCGACCCCCAACACGATAAACAAGGCCGGTACACCGGCCATGCGCTCCATCAGAACGGCTGCAGTCACAGCACAGACCGCCATCATAGACGCAACAGACAGGTCGATACCGCCGACGATTACGACGATGGCCATACCGGCGGTTGCGAACGCAAAGGGCAGGGCGGCGCGGGCAATACTCTCCAGTCCTGACGCACCGAAAGTTGGCTGTATCAATTTTGTGATGGTCAAAAGGACCATGAGAAGAACCGCTAACCCCATGACCCATGCGTGTTTTCGGATGGCCACGCTCACGCCGTGCCCTCCGCCTCGGTTAGGCCATAGGCCGCACGCATCAGTGTTTGTTCATCCGCGTCGGCCGCATCAATCACATCAACCACGCGACCGTGGAAGATTACGACCGCGCGGTCACAGGCAAGTGGGATTTCTTCCAACTCGGACGTGTAGAACAGAACCGCCGCTCCTTGATCTGCCAACTCACGGACAAGCGGGTAAATCTGGCGTTTTGTGCGCACATCGATGCCACGGGTCGGATCGAACAAAAGCAGAGTTTCAACACCTGTCGCCAGCCAGCGACCAATGGTGACTTTCTGTTGGTTGCCACCTGAAAGCCTTTGCACCTCGCCCTGCGCGCGTGTGTCGATCTGCAGTTTCTCGACCGCATAAGCGACCCGATCGCGCTCATGCCTCAGTTTTATTGGCCCCCAGTTCTTGAGCCGGGCTGAAAATGGCAGAGCGATGTTTTCTTTAACTGACCTTTGCGCCAGCAGAGCGTCTGAACGATCGCCCGGAACGAAAGTTATCCCGACTGCAATGGCGTCGGCGGGGTGGGCGAAGTTTACGGGCTTTCCATCAACTTCCATCGATCCTGAAGATGGGCGATCAAAGCCCGCCAGAACCTCAAACAGTTCATCCTGCCCCTGACCCTCAAGCGCGACCACGCCTAGGACCTCGCCGGGGAATAAGTCGAACGAAACATCCGAAAAACTGGGCTCAAACGCCAGTGACTTAATGCTCAGGCGCGGTGTATTAGCCTGAGGTTCATTTGTTTGAAGGATCTGACGTGTTCCAATGTCAATCTTTTGACCCAGCATCAATTCGACCACGCGTTCTTCTACGCCAGGTTCAATGTCGAGATCTCCGACTGACATGCCATCCCGCAACACAGTGGCCCGATCGCACAGTTCCGAAATCTCGGTGAAACGATGAGAAACATAGATCACGCCCATCCCGTCATTTGCTTTGCGCCTTACGGTCTTCAATACGCGTTCAACCAGATCCGTCGGCAGCGCTGCGGTCATTTCGTCCAGCAAGAGGACATCAGGTTCAACGGCCAAAGCGCGTGCCAGATCGAGGATGCGAAGCGTAGCAAGTGGCAGGTCGCCAATCATTGCCGATAGTTTCAGGCCTTCGATGCCAAGTTCTGTAACCCAGTTTTGAAACTGTTCGACAGGTGTGTCTGTCAGCCGAAGATTGTCGGATACGTCGAGATCAGGAATGAGTGAGGGTTCTTGATAAACCGGCACCAAACCGGAACGGCGCGCCTCGGCGGGGCTTCCGACAAACGCTTGTTTGCCTCTGATCAATACCTGTCCAGCGTCGGGTTTAAGGGCACCGGTAATGATCTTGACGAAAGTGGACTTGCCAGCACCATTTGCGCCCATCAAGGCGACGATCTCGCCTTCGGCGACCGTGAGGTGCGCATTGGTCAACGCACGTACGGCACCAAAACTTTTGGCCACGTCAGACGCGTCGAGAAGTGGTGTGCTGCTCATGGAAGTCCTTGAATACCGAGTGGGTTGGATTTGCCTTCCGCCCAGCTAAAGGCGGAAGGCCAGTCAATTCGGATCAGCCCTCGCCGGGTCCCTTACAGTCGATGATTTGTTCCATCGTGTAGTCGGTCCAGCCGGGAACCGTCACTGATACGGGCCACTCTGGGTCAAGGTTAGGATTCTGAGCCGCTGTGATCGTTTCACGGCCTGCGTCCGTCGCATTCTCCCAAAGCACAGGGTCGACAAGAACGGTTTTGTTCTCAGGTGCCTTGCCGTTCAGAATGTCGACAGCCAAAGCAATGCCTGCGCCGCCGACTGAGCCAGGATTTGTTACCGCTGCGCCATTCAATCCCTCAACCTCGGTCAAGTATTGAACAAATCCTGCGTTGTCGGCGCCAACGATCGGAACCAGGGGAGCGCCGGATTCAGTGAACGCGTCGACGATTACATTGTCGATACCGCTGGTCCAGACACCGTCAAACGGGATTCCGGTGGCCAGGTAATCGAAGATCTGCTGCTTGCCCTGGTCTTGCTGCCAGCCGGTGAAAACCTCGTGCACCACATTGATATCGGGGTGTTCAGCTAATGCTCTTTTGAAGCCGTTGTCTCGATCTGTATCGGCTGAGACGCCAGCAATGCCACGCATGTAGACAACGTCACCTTTGCCTCCGAGTTGTTCAAACAACCATTTGGCACCGAGGTAGGCGTATTCTTCCTGATTGTTCGAAAGAATGTAGGCACCTTCAGCTGAAACGCCGGCATCCACGGCAACAACGACGATATCTTGCGCCATTGCTTTTTCCAGTGCTGAATTCAAAGCATCCGGGTTGGAGGGGTTCAGGACAATTGCGTCAACACCTGCTTCGATGAGGTTGTTGATGTCTTCCAGTTGCCCGGCTGAATCGGTGTTGCGATGCGCGACGATCAGGTTTGTCACATCGGCTTCGACCAAGGCCTGCGCTCGCATGGCGCAGATCATCTGTTCGCGCCAGCCATTGCCTTGAACGGTGTTGGACACGCCAATAGTGTACTGCTTGTGCCCATCAGCCATTGCCATGGTCGAAAGAGAAGCTGAAACCGCAATTGCAGCAACGCCATAGAGTAGGTTCTTCATTTCATTTTCCTCCCAGTTTTAGTCATTTCAAATTTGATAATTTCTTCACTTGATGAATGGTGACAGGACATCCCGGGCCAGCAGAAAACCCCGCTTGACCTTTTCGTCAGTCCCTTCGAACAATCGGTCTTCATGTTCTATAATGATCGGACCGTCGTAACCGGCGCGGTACAGGCCGGAAAAGAAACCGGCCCAGTCCACATCGCCCAGCCCGCAAAGCCGTGGTATTTGCCATCCCATGCCGGTTGACATCACCCCGTTCTCATAAAGCCCGTCCTGGTCAACCATCACGTCCTTGGCATGGACATGGGCCATGTATGGGCCAAATTCTTTGATGAACCGTTTTTGATCGATGAACTGCCAGATCAGATGTGAAGGATCGAAGTTCATGCCAACCGCATCGCCCCATTCCTCGAATATCCGCCGCCAGATTCTTGGCGAGTAAGCAATGTTGTGACCCCCGGGCCATTCGTCATAGCTGAAGATCATCGGGCAGTTTTCAAAACACAGACGCACACCAGAGTTTTGAGCGTGCTTCACGATAGGGTCGAAAATATCGGTGGCACGCTCCCAGTTCGTGTCGAGATGCAGAGTGCGATCTCCGCCGACGAATGTGTTGACAACTTTGATGCCCATCACGCCAGCGGCTGTGATTACCTTGTTAAGATGCCCAATGACTTCGGCCCGGTGCTCTGCATCGGCGTGGAGCGGGTTGGGATAGTACCCCAGACCCGAAATCTCGATACCCTGATCGCCGAGCTGCCCAACAATTTCAGTGCCCTGATCCGCAGAAAGGCCATCTACGTTGATGTGGCTGGTTCCCGCATAGCGCCGTTGTTCGCCACCTGACGATGGCCAGCAGGCGACCTCCATCGCCGAAAACCCATTGGCTCCGGCCCAGGCCGCCACCTCAGTCAATTGAAGGTTTTCGAATGGTGCAGTCAGTAAGCCCAGTTTCATGTCATCGCCCTCAAATTTCGCTCAAATCGACCCAGCGGCTCTCACTCGCCGATTTCACGACGGCATCGCAGAATTGCATCTCGTAATGGCCGTCCTCAAATGTGGCCCATGTGCTGCCTTTTTGCCGCCCGCCTGCGATGACGTCGGCATAGACCGCCCGGAAAAAGTTGAAGAATGAATCTGCGAACCCTTCGACATGCCCGGGCGGCAAGGTGGCGGCTGCGATCCCCGGACCGTTCATCAAGGTGAAGTCACGCATCAGGGTCTGGTTGGGCGCGTCACGATGCCCAATGAACAGATGATCAGGAGTTTCACTGTCCCAAGCCGCACTGGCATTTGCTCCGGCGATGTCCCATTGCAATGAGTTCTTTCGGCCCATGTTCACCTGAGATGTGCTCATCACGGCCCGCGCTCCGTTCTCATATCGGATAAGGATCATGGCAGCATCGTCGGTATCGATGTGCACAGTCTCGGTTTCGCCGGTTCCGGTGGTAAATGTCTCAACCGGGCCAAGAGGTTTCTGGCGTTCCGGAAGGAAGGTTGTCAGCTCTGCAAAGACGGAGGCCGCCTTCAACCCGGTGACGAAGCTGGTCAGATCAACCCAGTGCGTTCCGATATCACCAACCGAACGCAGCACGCCGCCCATTTCGCTTTCCAACCGCCAATTCCAGTCGTTGGATTTAGCTAGCCAATCCTGGTGGTAATGCCCTGTAATTAAACGAATATCTCCCAGTACCCCGGCCTGCACCATTCCGTGAGCCTGCTGGTTCAGTGGATAAAACCGAATGTTGTAGCAAACCGCCGCGACCTTTCCCGACGCATTGGCAATGTCGACCATCTCGGCGCTTTCGACGGACGTCATGGCAAGTGGTTTCTCGCAGATGACGTGTTTGCCCGCAGCCAGGATCGATTTCACTTGCGGATAGTGTGCGTGGTTAGGGGTCGTTACGTGCACTACATCGATGTTTTCATCCGCCAACAGGTCTTCCAGAGAGTCATAGGCTCGGGCCACGCTCATTGCCCGCGCCCGTTCCCGTCCGCGCTCTGGCGATGACCCAAGAACACCTCTTACGTCCACGCCCAGACGCCGAAGCGCCTGAACGTGCACTGTTCCTATGAAGCCGGTCCCGATCACTGCGGCGCGAATTTCCGCGAAGTCACTCATTGTGTGCTCCTGTCAAACAACCGAATACCCTCCGTCCACGATCAGGCATGTGCCGGTCACAAAAGCCGCGGCATCGGATGCGAGAAACATGGCTGTTCCGGAGATATCTTCCGGGTGACCCCAGCGCGCCAAGGGTGTGCGTGCTTCAACAGCTGTTGTGAAGCTGGCGTCTTTTCGGGCTTTCGCGGATTGCTCGGTCACGATGAACCCCGGCGCGATCGCGTTCACCCGAATACCGTCTTTGGCCCACGCAATCGCCAGTGATTTTGTCAGTTGTTCTACGCCGGCTTTTGACGCGCCATATGCTGGGTTGAGCGGTGAACCAAAGCGCGCATACATGGAGGCCACATTTATGACGCGCCCTTTCGCGACCGAAAGGGCAGGGTGCAGCGCTTCGGCGCAGCGAAAAGACCCGGTCAGATTTACGTCCAGCACGTGGGAAAAGAACTCAGGTGCCATTTCTTCACCGCGTCGAGTCACCGCCGCACAGTTTACCAAGACGTCAATATGGTCCCGTTCACCTGCAAATTTGTAGACTTCGTCGGTGTTGGTTACATCCAGTTGAATGTAGTCAAATCGGGCAGCGTCCTCTTCGGCGCATTGCGGTTCCACACCGGTAATCTCCACTGTGGCACCCGAGTCCTGGAATTCTCTTGCAATAGCGGCACCAATTCCGGCTCGGCTGGCGCCGATCACCAGGACCTTTGCCCCGGCAAAGTCGAATTTGACCTTCGAAGTCATCAAAGAACCCGGCTTTTGGTGCGTTTGAATTCGGATGCCATCAGTTTCCCTCGCTTGGCGAAATCGTTACTGCAATCGATTACATTTTGGGAAAAACCCACTTTTCAATTCGTGTAATCGATTACATAATCGGCATTGCAATAGATTCGAGTCAAGCTGGAAATCGTCTGACAGGCCATGAGTAAGAAGCCCAAACCCGCCACGATACAGGACGTCGCACTCGCCGCGCTGGTGTCGACAGCCACCGTCAGTCGTGTTTTGTCCAATCCTGATCTGGTGTCAAAATCCACACGGGTCGCTGTCTTGGAAGCCATTCGCGAAACGGGTTATCGCGTAAACCAGGCCGCCCGAAACCTGCGAATGCAGCGGGCAGGGGCGGTGCTGGTCCTTGTTCCCAATCTCGGCAAACCATTTTATTCGGGCATTCTCGCTGGTATCAGCGAGGGGTTCGCCGGGTCGGACTATGCAGTTCTGATCACCGATACCGAAAGCAATCCGCTGCAGGAAGAAACTCTTGCCGGGTACTTTCGAGATGGCCGGATAGATGGCGCAATCTCTTTGGATGGTGGCATTCCTTCGACCGCACTTCAGCAATGCGTCACATACGGCGCGGGCGACCGCATAGTATTTTTGTGTGAGTGGGTGGAAGGCGAGGCCTTTCCGGTGATTTCCAGCGACAACGCCGAAGGTGCGCGATTGGCGATCAGGCACTTGCATGATTTGGGCCACAAAAAAATCGCGCATGTTACCGGTCCTGACGGGAATGTTCTGACGACCGCGCGGCGTGAGGGTGTGGTCGAAGAACGGACGCGCCTGGGGCTTCCCGCGCGGCCAGAGTGGATCATCAGGGGCGACTTCTCGCTGGAATCCGGGCATGACGCCGCCAGACGAATACTTGCTATGGATGATCGCCCAACGGCGGTGTTCTGCGCTGCGGATATGGTTGCTTTTGGATTGATTTCTGGGCTGGTTGCGGGCGGGTTGAAGGTGCCCGGTGACATTTCGGTTGTTGGTTTCGACGATATCGAAATGTCGGGATCTTATGTTCCGGCATTGACAACAATACGACAGGACCGGCACCAACTTGGACGCCGAGCGGCAGAGGTATTGCTGGGCCAGTTGGCGAACCCTGGCAAAGAGCTTCCAATGAAATCAGCGCTTCCCGTAGAGCTTGTAACGCGGGCGAGCTCTGCGCCGGCCAATTAGCGAAGTCAAAATCCAGGCGCCTTTGCTATAGTCAACGAAGACGCGCGGGACGCGCTGTGAGCGCTGGAGAAAGGGGAAATGAGTAAGTCGACCACATCCATTGGCTCTGAACTCACTGTTCGAGATTATTCCCTGACTGGAGCGAATACGCGTCAAGCGATAGAAAACGGTCTGTCGGCCGCAGAGTGGTACCACAGCGATGTCCCTCGTAAGAAGCTGAAATCGCTTATGAAGCGTAGGGATGCGCCGGCCATTCATGACACAGTAATTTGGATCGCTCTGCACTTTGTTTTTGCGGCTGGTGGTCTGTACTTCTGGGGCAGCTGGCTTTGCGTGCCTTTCTGGTTTGCATACGGCGTCGTGTATGGTTCTGCCTGCGACAGCCGTTGGCACGAATGCGGACACGGAACGGCGTTTCGAACCCGCTGGATGAACGACATCGTGTACCACATCGCGTCCTTCCAGATCATGCGAAACCCGGTCAACTGGCGCTGGAGCCACGCGCGGCATCACACCGATACACTCATTGTTGGCCGCGATCCGGAAATAGCGTGGATGCACCCGATCAGCCTCGTCCTGAAAGCGCTTGCGTTTGTGGGGATTGTTGATACCTGGACGTCGCTCAAAACTCTGATGCGAAATGCGATGGGAAACTTGTCGCAAGAAGAGCGGGATTACATTCCGGAAAGCCAATGGCCCAAGGCGGTTTTTTGGGCGCGGCTTCACATTGCAATCTACGCCGCTGTTTTGGTGGTTTCACTTGTAATGCTTGTCTCTGGGGCCGGATGGAAATCTCTGATCCCAATACTCTTGATCGGAGGTCCTCGGGTCTATGGGTGCTGGCATTTTGTAATGACGGGTCTGCTTCAGCATGGAGGGCTTGCGGAGAACGTTCTTGATCACCGGTTGAATTCCCGCACACTTTACATGAACCCGATAAGCCGTTGGGTTTACTGGAACATGAACTACCATATTGAGCATCATATGTTCCCGATGGTTCCGTATTACTCTCTTCCAGCGCTTCATGATCTGATCAAGGATGATCTGCCGCCGCCGAACACTTCGATTTGGGATGGCTACAGGGAAATGATGGGCTCCGTCATGAAGCAGCGAGTAGATCCGAACCATGCCATTCGAAGGTCGCTCCCGCCGACGGCCCGCCCATATCGGGAACATTTGCACTTGGCAGTTCCGGAGAGAAACACGGGGTTAGAAATCGGTGATCGAGGAGGAACGTAATGCCTTGGGTTGACGCATGCGCCGTAGACGATGTTGAGGAAGAAGATGTCATTCGTTGGGATCACGAGGATCAGACTTATGCAATTTTTCGTAGTGTGGATGATGAGTTCTATTGCACCGATGGTCTCTGTACACACGAACAAGTGCACTTATCGGAAGGTCTGGTGATGGAAAATGAGATAGAGTGCCCTAAGCATAATGGGCTATTCGACTATCGCACGGGCAAAGCTTTGAGGGCGCCCGTATGCGAAGATCTTCGCACCTACGAAACCAGAGTAGGAAATGGTCGCGTCATGGTATTGGTGGAGTGATTTTTTGGGCTAGGGGTGGTTTGTGATCGAGCTGTCCGCAACAGGCATCCGGCTTTCATTCGATTTGCAGTTGGGGTTGATCGAGAGTTTCAGTGTGTACGACGGTGACGCAGAGATTTCACCACTGCATCGCGCACCTTGGGTCGGCACAGACGAGGTTATGCCCGAAGGTATAGCACCTCATTTGGAAAAACTCGGCGGTGATTTCTTCTGCGCTCCATTCGGGTCAACTGAGGGGACATCGCCGCTGCATGGGTGGCCAGCTAACTCTCGTTGGAGACTAGAAGAAAAGACCGACAGCTATTTGCGCGCTGAGCTCGACAGAACGGTCTATGGAGCTAGGCTGCAAAAAGAGATTACACTGCATCCTGAACATCCATTCGTCTACCAGCGCCACACTTTCATTGGTGGCGACGGCACGATGCCAGTTGCAAATCACGCAAATGTATTCTTGCCCAATGGCGGGACTATTCATACCTCTCGAAAGCAGTGTTGGAGAACGCCTAAGGTTGAACAGGAAGTTGATCCGGCATTAGGCTATTCAGCGCTTAGATATCCGGCTGAAAGCCAAACGTTGGCGTCTTTTCCCGGGAAAGACGGCGAAGTGAACCTGTCAAACTACCCATGGTCTCCGCAGAGTGAAGACTTTGTTGTTGGATTGGATTCGCCTGAAGAGAAATTGGGGTGGACCGCGGTAACTCGCCCCGTGGAAGGCGACATGTTCCTATCGCTTAAATCGGCTCAGGCTTTGCCGATGACGATGTTGTGGCATTCGAACGGTGGTCGATATTATGCTCCTTGGTCGAGCCGCCACTTTGCCTGCCTTGGGGTTGAGGAGGGGGCCGCTTCGCCCATCCTGGGAAATGTCGAAAACAGTTTCCCGAACGATCACGGCGTCATTCATCTAAACCCCAATCGTCAAGTTGAGGTTACACATGTTATCGGGGCGCTTCGTTGGCGTAGTGGAGCCAGGGTGATTGCAGTTGAAACTCTGGGAAACCAACTCTTGATCCTAGGTACAGAAAATCAGGAGATTCTTGTGCCATTCGATCCGCAAGCCTTAGACATTTGAACGGGTGGTGTCAGGGGAAATTGGCTTGAGACAGGCAGGGCAGTTTCCTAGCTTCGTTTAATGACAAAAACGCTCACTTTTTAGCTGCTTTAAAACCAACCCTGAGATCATTCGTCTAGCAGTGATGCTGTACGTTCGATTCTGGTTGAATAGGTTTGGCCCTATCTGTGCCGCAGAAACTAGCCGAAGACGCATAAATCCGATGCGATGTTTCGCGAACTGGTAACGGCATCTAAATAAGGTTATTGTTGAAGATCAACGGCAAGCAATATTGCCTGTGGCGGGCAGCCGACCATGAAGGCGAGGTGCTGGAAAGCTATGTCACGAAGCGCCGGGATCGTGTTGCGGCCCTTATACACTTGAAGAAAGCGATGAAACGATACGGCCAGCCAGGTTTCGCCGTTACTGACAAATTGCGCTCTTACGACGCGGCGGTGAAAGTCATAGGGAATGCCTCAAGGCAAGAAACTGGCCGTTGGAAGAACAATCTTGCTGAGTATTCACATCTTCCGTCGGCGAAAAGAACGTGTGATGCTCTGCTTCCGGCAAATGTGATGTTTGCAAAAGTTTGCCGCAGACGACTCATCCATCCATAGTCACCTCAATCATGAACGGCAGCTTTAAGCACGCGACAAGTTCAAACTCAGTTGAACCGCCGCTCTTTCCGCGTGGAGCCAACTTAGTTCCGCCTAGTTTCCGGTTTTCTGAGGTAGACTGTGACTGGATCGAATTTGTCTGACAGCACCGCCACTCTACCAGCCTCAATTCAAATGTGTTTTCTGCCGCAACGCCTAACCCAAATATAGGGCCGCTCGAACTGTCACGTTTCGGGTGGCGGCAAAATCCGCTGCGGTCCGGTGCAATCCAGTCCAGCCCCGTTTGCCGTTTGGCCTGAGCGCCTGGTTTATATCAGGATCAATCGAAATAGACAGCGAGCCGCGTTGTATTGATGCAGTGCCGCAGGATGGCCAATTCCCGGTCTCATGCTCAGCTTGCACCCAACTGCTCATGCGCTCCGGCTACCATGCTGGAGGCACAAGAAAAGTCCTCCACGATGATTTGCGCGACAAAGCCGGGGCGTGGCTGACTGTTATTTTCTTTACAAAAATTCCCGAATTTCGTGAACAAATTTACAAAATTTTGTTTCAAAACTAGTAATTTATTGAGAAATTTTCTGTCCGATTTCCATTATTGGAATGCACAAAAGTGCGCTTTCGTCTGCTGGAAGAGGAGCCAAAGGACGAAAAATGGAAATGGGAGGAATACATGACTAAGAAAAATGTCACGCGCCGCGGCGTGCTAAAGTCTGGTGCCGTTGCAGGTACCGGTCTGGCCCTGCCTACGATCTTTACGGCTTCGTCGGCCGCTGCCTTTACCAATGAGCCGACAGGGTCGTCTGTCACTCTGGGCTTCAATGTCCCGCAAACCGGACCCTATGCCGACGAAGGCAATGACGAATTGCTGGCGCAACAGCTGGCGGTCGAACATCTGAACGGCGAAGGCGACGGTGGTTGCTTGAACACATTCTCGTCGAAGGCGCTGCAGGGGAACGGTATCCTCGGCAAGAAGGTTGGGTTCGTCACCGGCGACACCCAAACCAAATCGGACGCAGCCCGCGCATCGGCCAAGTCGATGATCGAAAAAGACGGCGCAATCATGATCAACGGTGGTTCGTCCTCGGGCGTGGCTGTTGCGGTTCAGGGCCTGTGCCAAGAGGCGGGCGTCATCTTCATGGCGGGCCTGACCCACGCAAACGACACCACGGGCAAAGACAAGAAGGCCAACGGTTTCCGCCACTTCTTTAACGCCTACATGTCGGGTGCCGCTCTGGCGCCGGTGCTGGCGGCTGAGATGGGCAAAGAACGGCGCGCCTATCACCTGACGGCTGACTACAACTGGGGCTGGACCCAGGAAGAGTCGATCGTTGCCTCGACCGAAGCTCTGGGATGGGAGACGGTCAACACGGTCAAAACACCCCTGGCGTCTACGGACTTCTCGTCCTACATCGCACCGGTTCTGAACTCTGGCGCGGACGTATTGGTTCTGAACCACTATGGCGGCAACATGGTGAACTCGCTGACCAACGCGATCCAGTTCGGTCTGCTCGACAAGGTTGCAAACGGCAAGGACTTCAAGATCGTCGTGCCACTGTATTCCGAGCTGATGGCTGCTGGTGCGGGCGAGAACATCAAGGGCGTGCTGGGTTCCATGAACTGGAACTGGCAGCTGCAGGATGAGGGCACCAAGGCCTTCGTGAAGTCCTTTGGTGAGAAATACGGCAAGCCGCCGTCCAACTCTGCTCAGACCTGTTATGCACAAGTGCTGCTTTATGCGGATGCGTGTGAGCGTGCGGGCACCTTCAACCCCTGTGGTGTTGCCGAAGCTTTGGAAGACTTTGAGTTCGACGGATTGGGCAACGGTCCGACATGGTATCGCGGTGCCGATCACCAGTGCTTCAAGGACGTGCTGGTTGTGCGGGGCAACGAGAACCCGACCAACGCCTATGACACGCTTGAAATCGTCGAGATCACGCCGCGTTCGCAGGTCGAGTACGATCCCGAGCACCCGATGTTCGCCGGTGGCGAACTGGGCAAGTGCAATCCGGGCGCGTAAGCCTTTTGGCAAAAGTCTGACCGTCGTTCTCGGCGGTCAGACAACTTACGGCCAGGCCTGTGGGCCTGGTCCCAACCACTCAATCCACACTGACCAACCCTGAGGTGGGCCCAATGGACGCCATCCTACTGCAAATACTCAACGGTCTGGACAAGGGCTCGGCTTATGCGCTGATCGCGCTGGGTCTGACTCTGATCTTCGGGACGCTCGGCGTCGTGAACTTTGCCCACGGGGCTTTGTTCATGATTGGCGCGTTCTGCGCCGTTACTTTGCAAAAGCTGCTGAACCTGAGTTTCGTGACCCTGGATGAAACCCAAAAAGACTTTCTGGGTAATCCGCTGAAGGTCGAAACCCCTTATATCGAGGCCTGGTTCGGCCCCGAAGTCGGCGCAACGATTATCGACTGGTCCGTTCCGCTGTCCATCCTGTTTGCAATCCCGATCATGCTGCTGGTTGGCTATGTGATGGAACGCGGGCTGATCAAACATTTCTATAAGCGCCCGCATGCAGACCAGATCCTTGTGACCTTTGGTCTTGCGATCGTTCTGCAGGAAATCGTCAAGTATTTCTTCGGCGCCAACCCGATTCAGACCCCTCCGCCCGATGTGCTGAGCGGATCTGTCGATCTGGGCACCATGGTTGGTTTTGATCCCAATGCAATCATCTACCCGATCTGGCGATTGGTCTATTTTGGCTTTGCCGTAGGCATTATTGGGGCAGTGTTTTCGTTCCTGCAGTTCACCACCTTCGGGATGGTTGTCCGCGCCGGAATGGCTGACCGGGAAACCGTGGGTCTGCTAGGCATCAATATTGACCGCCGGTTTACTATCATGTTTGGCATTGCTGCCGGTGTCGCCGGACTGGCCGGTGTGATGTACGGGCCGATCAACCCGCCGAACTACCACATGGGGATGGACTTTCTGGTCCTTAGCTTCGTTGTGGTTGTTGTTGGCGGAATGGGGTCATTGCCGGGGGCCGTTCTGGCAGGTTTTTTGCTGGGCATTCTGGAAAGCTTTGCCTCCACCACCTGGGCCACCACAACGATCCCGGGCATCAATCAGATCATCATCTACCTTGTCGCCATCATCGTGCTGCTGACGCGTCCGCGCGGGCTGATGGGACGCAAGGGCGTGATGGAGGAATAATCAATGTTGGGACTGAATAAAAAAGACACCAGCCTGCTGATCGTCGTCGCATTCCTGACCTTGCTGGCGCCTTTCATCCTGAACCCGTTTCCGGAGGGCAGCGCAATGGCGCAGTTCAACGCGGGTTACCCGGATTTGATGCAGAGGTTCGTGATTTTCGGGATATTCGCTATCGGGTTCAACATTCTGTTTGGCCTGACCGGGTACTTGTCCTTTGGTCACGCGGCTTTTCTGGGCGTAGGGTCGTACTCGGCAGTTTGGATGTTCAAACTGCTCAGCTACAACGTCATTCCGGCCATCGCGCTGAGTGTCGTCGTTGCGGGCCTGTTCTCACTACTAATCGGGTTCATCAGCCTGCGGCGGTCGGGGATCTATTTCTCGATCCTGACACTGGCGTTCGCACAAATGAGCTTTGCGCTGGCCTACTCGGTGTTGTCAAACCCCAAGTTTAACCTGACAAACGGGGAAACCGGCCTGCAGGTTTATGCGGACGATCCGCAGATCCTGCAGGGCGCCAACGCGCCGGATTTACCGCATCTGTTTGGATTGCCTATGCGCGCGACGTACACGATGGACGTCGGCGCGTGGAGCTTTGACTTCAATGCGGGTTATTACTTGTGCGCAATCATAATGATGATTGTGTTCTACCTGTCTATCCGTATCTTCCGGTCGCCCTTTGGCATGATGCTGCGGGCGGTAAAATCGAACCAGCAGCGGATGAACTATACCGGCCTGAACTCCAAGCCATACACGCTGGCGGCCTTTGTGATTTCCGGCATGTACGCCGGTCTGGCCGGTGGTTTGATGGCCGCCATGGACCCGCTGGCCGGTGCCGAGCGCATGCAGTGGACCGCCTCGGGCGAGGTGGTTCTGATGACGATCCTCGGTGGTACGGGCACGTTGATCGGACCGGTTCTGGGCGCAGGTTTCATCAAGTATTTCGAGAACATCTTCTCGAAGATCAACGACAACGTCCTGCACAGCTGGTTCGCATTCCTGCCTGACGGGTTGGAGGATGCCGTGGTGTTCGTGATCCATCCGTTCATCGGCAAAGGCTGGCATTTGACGCTGGGCATCCTGTTCATGCTGGTCGTCATCTATCTGCCGGGTGGTCTTGTCGAGGGTGGGCAACGTTTGCTCAAGCGCTTCAAGCGTAAGAAAAAAGACACCGACGATGCGCCCTCGGGCAAAACAGAACCGGCGGAATAAGGGGCGAGAAATGGCAATTTTAAGAGTGAAAGACGTCAGCAAACGCTTCGGTGGCCTCAAGGCGCTGACAGATGTGAACCTCAACATCGAAGAGAACTCGGTTCACGCAATCATCGGCCCCAATGGCGCGGGCAAATCGACGCTGCTGAACTGTCTGGTGGGCAAGTTGATGCCGGACACTGGATCGGTGTTGTTCAACAACAACTCGGTTCTGGGGCTCGAGCCGTTCCAGATCAACCAGATGGGCATCAGCCGCGTGTTCCAAACGCCTGAGATCTTCGGCGAGTTGACGGTGATGGAGAATATGCTGATCCCGATCTTCGCGATGCGGGATGGGGCATTCCGTATGCATGCCTATGAGACCATCGCTAGCGAACGTGAGGTCGTCGAACAGGCCGAAGTCATGCTGGAAGAGATGAACATGGTCGACAAACGCGAAATGCACGCGGCGTCGCTGTCTCGGGGCGACAAGCGGCGACTTGAGATTGGCATGTGCCTCAGTCAAAATCCGCGGCTGTTGTTGCTGGACGAACCTACGGCGGGCATGGCGCGGGCGGACACCAACAACACCATCGATTTGCTAAAACAGATCAAGGATGAGCGCGACATAACCATCGCCATTATCGAGCATGACATGCATGTGGTCTTCAGCCTTGCGGAACGTATCACAGTTCTGGCGCAAGGGACGCCGCTGGTCGAAGATACTCCAGAAAAAATCCGTGGACATCCCAAGGTTCGTGAAGCCTATCTGGGCGAGGCGGCGTAAGGAAAAGCTATGAACGAGAAACCCGACTTTTCGAAAAACGCCAATAGGGCAAGCACCGCGCCTGCGTTCCTGTCTGTATGGGACATGCATTCATACTACGGAGAAAGCTATATCGTGCAGGGCGTCACCTTTAATGTGCACGAAGGCGAGATTCTGGCTCTGCTTGGACGGAACGGCGCTGGCAAAACCTCTACACTCCGGTCGATTGCGCGGGTAGGCGATCCCGAAGTAAGGCACGGTGAAATCTGGCTGGATCACCAGCCGCTACACAATATGACAAGCTACGAAGCGGCGTCTGTTGGCCTTGGCCTTGTACCGGAAGACAGACGAATTATCCCAGGGCTGACTGTTGAGGAAAACCTGCAGCTTGCCCAGATTGCGCCGCCAGTCGGATGGTCCCTGGAGCGGTTGTATGAATTGTTCCCGCGTTTGGGCGAACGCAGGAAACAAGAGGGGATTACGTTATCGGGTGGCGAACAACAAATGCTGTCAATCGCCAGAGCCCTTGCCCGGGATATCAAGGTCCTGCTTTTGGATGAGCCATACGAAGGTCTGGCCCCGGTCATTGTCGACGAGATTGAAAAAACACTGGCTCACGTCAAGCAACAGGGCATGACCACGATCATCGTCGAACAGAACGCCGTCCGTGCATTGGAGCTAGCCGATCGCGCGATCATTCTGGACACCGGCACCATCGTATTTGATGGGACGGCGAATGAGGTGCTTCAAGACACCGGCCTTCGCGAGGAGTATTTGGCGATCTAGGGCAGGCTCGAAGTCTTAGGTACATTCTGGTTGCAAACGCCTTAGTTATGGCGACGCTCGAATTCTTCGGACGCTTGCGCTCCTACACTCATGATCAAGGCACCTGACTATGATCCGGCATATCGTTCTGACAAAATTCCGGCCCGACGTGACCGAAGAGGCCATCGGGAAAATTTACAGGGGCCTGTCGGACTTGACCGACGCCTTGCCGGGTGCAGGCGGGTTTACTGGTGGTCGCAGTGAAAGCCCTGAACAGATCGAACGCGGTTACAAGCATGGGTTTGTGATTGATTTCGATGATTGGGCCGCATTGGCCAGCTATCAAAACAACGAGAGGCACAAAGCGCTGGGCGCGCAGATAGTGGAAAACACCGTGGGCGGCATCGATGGAATTCTGGTCCTGGATTTAGAGGTCTGAGATAGTGAATCTGTTTTAGCCAAATTCCGAAGGGCTGACTGAAACTGTGTGCTGAACGGTGCAGCGTGGTGCCGCGCGCCTGTGTCCCTGTAACCGTTCGGCGGCAAGTTTATGATCCGCGGAAACGACCCTGATCAGCTTGATCACCAATGATTTGATGAACCCCATTTTATTGAATTCGCGGCGCCGACGGAGATAGCGTCAGGGCGCAGAAGGGGCGAACGACGGCGCATTCTTTCCCTGCGAAAACGGCAATAGTTGTACGTCAAACACCGGATTACTTGTCTTCCAGCGGTCAATTTTTTATACTGCTTCGTACATTTTTTTGAATTTTTTGATGTTCACGAGTGTATTTGGTTTGCCCGAGTTGCGACAGCGAAGAGCGTGTTCCGGCGGCCAGTTCGGGGGTATTGATGACAAAGGCCAGCGATCCAAAAGCTCGCCCTGAAGTTGCCAAAAAAGACGCTAATAAAGTGTCGGGTATTTATGACTTTGTGCAATCTCCTGAATGGCAGGAGGTGCTTGATAACGCGCGTAAACAGCAAGAAAACAATCCCTCGGCAGGCAAGGTAAACGGAGGCGCTGCGCAGCCGTCTGAGCCGAGCGGTAAGAAACCCACTCAATCAACCGCTGGTGTGCAGCCAGCAAACGCGCCGAATGTGGCATCGGGGCAGCCAGGAACCGCAGGTAAGCCGGCCCAAGTAACCAATTCGCGCCAGACTGGTGAGTCGGTTCAAAATGCCGCCGCGGGGGTTTCTGGTGCCCAAACCGTCAACAATGACAGCCGCGCGACCGAAAACGTCCCAAGCGATGAACGGGGTGAAGCAAGCGCCGCTCCGCCCAATGGCGCGCCCGTACCGGGCATGCATTCCGACAATATACCAGAGGATCTGATCAACCCAGAGCCAAGCCTAAAGCTGTCCGATGGTGAAGTTGCAGATCGATTGCGCAAGAACCTTCTTGAAAGGATAGAGGACCAGAAACGGTCTCGTCGCAAGATGCGGTTGGGTATGATGGCGGCAGGATGCGGCATCGGCGTGGTTGCCTCGTCTTCGGTTTTTCTGATCCTGTCTGGATTGAGCGCGCCCGGTCCAAACGAAAATGTAGGCCTGGCGAGCCAGGAAGCTTTGGCGACAAGCGCGATCACGCAACAGGACGCAGAACTGGCCCAGAGCCCGGAGTCGTCCTCTGAAGTAACACGCGACGCGGAAGATCTGGTTGTAAGCTCTACGACCGTGTTCGATACGTCAGCTGAAACGATTTCGCCCAACGGTGACACAGGCGCGTCAGAGGACCTGGCGTCACTGTCATTGCCCCTACCCGAGGCGTCCGGACCGTCGGGCGGTATCGAACCAGAAGTGTCAGGCTTGGCCCCTAATGTCCGGTCCTTCGTGCCGACCCTTGTCCAGCCGCCACTGCCGATAACCCCGCTAAGTTATCGACCTCGGGAAGAGGTGAATCTGGGTTTCGTCCGCTTTCAATCCACGCCCGAGATTTTCAGCACTTCTGTCGCTTTGCTTGAAACGACTGTGACGGCGGCAGAACCCGAAGAGTTCCTTGAAGCCGTAACCGTCACCGCGACAGTAACCATAACGGCAATGCGCCCACCCGTAGTTCCGATCCCGCCCGGCGCATTGGAGAATGCAGCATCGCAGGTGCCACTGGATGTCCACCAGACTATGCCCGAGCACGCGCGTGCGTATCAGCCGGACGTGGGCACCCAGACAGGCGAAGCAACTGTTTGGGACCTTTCCCTGCCGGAAGCCCTGGCTTCGCTTGAAATTGAAGAGCCGCCGGAAGCGCGCGTTCTGGTTGAGCCCGGTGCGACCTCGTCGAACACTGTTGCATCGGACCTTGCCGTGCAGCAGGACGGAACAGGGTTTGCTGCCGAGATCACGCAACCGCTGCCATCCGAGCCTCAGCCGGAA
The DNA here is from genome assembly GCF_003318255.1 of Ruegeria sp. A3M17. Taxonomy (GTDB): domain Bacteria; phylum Pseudomonadota; class Alphaproteobacteria; order Rhodobacterales; family Rhodobacteraceae; genus Ruegeria. The sequence continues at coordinate 111,377 of NZ_QOCF01000006.1, read as the reverse complement.
CTTGTAGAATTGGCGGCACTGCCTGTTGCGCCAGAATTGTCTGACGCTCCGTCTCCGCTGGTGACACCAGCCCCTTCGCAGACATCTTCCGCTTTGCAGGTACCAACCCTTGCGCCGACACCAGACCCGCTGGAAACGCCAAACTCGCCCCGGACACCACTTCCGTTGGATGCCGTAGTGTCTTTGGCGCCTTTGCTGCAAGAAGCTTCAACGCCATCAAAGCCTATCGAACGCACAGCTTTGCCGGATGAGGCAATCACGCCACCCGAACCAGAGTCGGTCCCAGCAAATACTGAGGTCGCATTCCGGATCTATGCGCCGACCAACGTGCCGCAAGATGTTGTTGATTCTGTCGTGACCAACCTGACGTCGACGGGGCACGAGCTGAGCGGACAGGCGCGCGTGGGGTTCGGGATCACCCAGTCAAACGTTCGCTTCTATCACAAGCAGGACGAGGAAAGAGCGACTGCTCTCGCCAGAGACTCGGGCGCATTGCTGCGGGATTTCACAGGATCCAACGTCAAAACCCCTAGTGGAATCATTGAGTTATGGTTGGCAGGGGAAGGTTCGGGCGTCGCCGCGGTCAAGCGGACCACCACGCGTTCCACGGCCAGAGCCAAAACCCCGAACCGCGTCAATCGCCTGAAAAGTCAGGTCCTGAGCAAACTTAAGAAAGCGACGACCCAATGACTGTATTTTTAAGCTATACTGAAAAGGACTGATTCAATTTTGTGTACTGTTAATTATTTCCGACGGGGTATCCACAATGACGGATAGACGACTTATCGGCATCGTAACTGCTCTGCTATTCTTATCGACGACCCAAAACGCGCGTGCCGAGATTACGCTTGAGCATCTGCTGGTCATCGACGAAATGCTATCGACTAATGACATTCAGGCACTGTATTCCTACCTCGACAAAAACCCCCAGCTATTAAGCGGCGAAGATGAACTGTCGCTGGAGCTGCGGAGTTTTCACGAGGTCGCGTCGGTTGGAGATCTGGATTTCAGCTATGCCTCCAGCGCACCGGCCAGCGGCGAGGACCGTTCGGCTGAGAATGCATTTGCCGCGTCGCTGCAACACTGAGCCGGATGTCGGGAATGCTTGCCATTGGGCGATCGAACGCACCTACGATCGCCTATGTTATAGAGCCGCGATTTTCTGGCGGGACTTCTGCGGCTGTGGCCGCCGAATTGCCTGTGGCCGCCGAATTTGGGCAGGTCGTCGTCCATGCGATCACATCCAAAACATTTGGCACCAACCAGCACGTCTCGCCGATTTTGCGGCGGATGCTGGACGAGTTGAACATTCCGATCATTTGGGATGCACCCCGGATCACAGCGGATTTCGTCTTTTTGCACAATCCGTCTTTTCTAAAGTTTCAGGACACGCTTGGCACGAAGATCATTGCGCGAGAATTGTATGTGATTACGCATGAGAACTTTCTGCGTCCGGGCGGGGCAGAGGGGTTTGATGTTTCAAACTGTCTAGGCCAGATCGAAGCCTCGACAATTTCGCTTAAGAAGACACTCGCGCCGATATCACCGTATAACCGAAATGGTGTCGTTGACTGGTTGGCAACCTCTCGTGTGGCGCGGCAGTGGGATGTTTTGGGCTCTGACTGGTTCAACATTTGCGAGACCGAGATAAGCGCCCCGTGTGAAACACCACAGGACCGCCGAGGCCGTCATTCACGACCCGGATTCGAGAAGTTCCCGGTTATTGCCGATTTGGACAGCTGTTTTCCAAGCCATTCTCAGTGCAATGTAATTCTTGGGGCGGATGCTTTGTTGAATGCCCGTGTTCTTCGCGCGCATTGGACCTTGCTTCCCTTTGATGCCATAACTGTGCAAGAGTTCTTTGGAATGATTGACTTTTTCGTATATTTCACGGCACCGACCTGGCAGGAAAGCTTTGGTCGTGTGGTAGCCGAGGCGGTTGCCGCAGGTAAGGTTGTTCTAACCAACCCCGATACTGGTGCCACGTTCGGAAATGCCGTCTTGACCTGCCAGCCATCTCAGGTGGACACAATCATTGCAGACCTGATCGCCCAGCCGCAGAAGTATCATGATCAGGTAGTCAGATCGCAATCGGCGCTGCAGAACTACTCTGCAGGGAAATTCAAGGCGATGCTGTCGGGGGTTTTATCCGCCGACAGCGAGGTGAAAAGATGATCTATGTCGAAGTCGGCACACGCTCATTGCGGTCGTTTGACACGCAGTTGATCTTTGCCGAGCAGCTTGCCGCACGTGGCTTCAATGTGTGCATTGATGCCGATTATCTGCCCGAGGATGCAGGGCGAGGCAGGATTTTCGAGGCAGCCAAGTTCCTCGTCGACCCGGGCGAGAACAAGGCGCAAACCGTATTCGTACTGGGTGCCGAAGAGATCGACGATTTTCTTCTTGCGTCGTTGCGCAACAAACAGCTCGACCCGAGTGTTCCGGTTGTTGCGACGGGCCGCTTTGCGACCCAACAAAGTTACATCGCGGCCAAGGCCCGGCTGGCCTATGCGCTTGGGCGCGAAGCCCAGGTTATCGACCTGACAGATTTTCAACCGCGCCCAGTGCTGCCATCGACCTCAAGCCCTTTGGTGGCGGATATTCGGCCCGTATCGCGGCGGTCTAAAAGGGTGGTGCCGAACGTGACCCTTGTGTTGGGTTCGATGGAGTTGGACAACCCCGAGATGCTGTCTTGCTTTTCCCGGATGAGCAGCCAGGGTGGCTATAACCTGAAACTCATCGTTAGCGGCGCGCAGAATGAGGCGATCAAGGCGTCGCCGTTTCACGATTTGCCGACCTATCTGTATACCGGGCTGTCACCGCTGACCTTGGCAAATTCGACGGATATTCTGGCGATGTTCGGCCACGGAATCGCCGGGGTTCGCATGGCCGCTTTTGCGGTCGAGTTGATCGCAGCAGGCGGCGTTGCGATCGACTGTACTGACGATGAGGTTCTGATGTCTTCGGGCGCACCTGCTTTGCTTGGGCCCAAGACTCCGTTCGCGTTGGATGGGTACCTGATCGGCAATGTGATCGGAAACGTGCCGCAAATTGTCGAACAGGCCTCGAAATCCCAGTGGTTGCATACAGTTGACATTTCGCGCCTGGAAACGGCTGCAGGTCTGACGCCGAAAAAGCGTCAGACAGAACAGGACAAGCCCAGAACCCTGTTTTTCCCGACGAATGGCGTGGGGCTGGGCCACGCGCAGCGGTGCAGTACCATTGCCCGTGAAATGCCGGACACCATGACAAAAATGTTCGCGGCCTTTCCCAGCTGCGTTCCGCTTGTTCGCCGTGAAGGTATCGACTGTATCCCGCTGGTTCAGCGCACCGATACAAAGACCAATTCTGATGGCAATGACGTGCTGACCTATCGGCGTCTTGGTGCGGTGCTTCAGGAAAACGACACGCTGGTTTTTGACGGCGGCTATGTGTTTGACTCCGTCTACCGGGTGATCCGTGAACGTAAGTTGTCGGCGGCTTGGATCCGTCGCGGGTTGTGGCCCGAAGGCCGGTCAAGGCAGACAATGCTGCGCCGCGAAAGCGTGTTTGACCGTGTCATCGTGCCTTCCGAGGCGTTTGACGAGCTGAACGACGCCTACAGCTATGGTGACCATGTCCATTATGTCGGGCCAATCGTGCGTCAGGTGGAACAATCCGCCGCGGAAAAAGAACAGCTCAAGGCCCGGCTGGCGGAGCGGTTCGGGCGCGACTTCAAGCAGCTGGTTGTCAGCATGTTAGGAGGTGGCGTTGCCTCGGACAGGTCTGCGCAATTGCAGGCGATCTCGGGCATGCTTGAGGCGCGCAAAGATTGCCTGCACCTTGTTGTAACGTGGCCCGGAAGCACGGTTCAGCCTGCCACATTTGGTTGGAAAAACACCCATGTGGTTCAGACGTTAGAGGCGACCAAGCTTTGTCTTGCCGCGGACGTGGTCATATCTGCAGCCGGGTACAACTCGGTCCTTGAGATGCTGTACCATCGCATCCCGGCGATATTTATTCCGCAGTCAGCACCCTATCTGGACGATCAGGAACGGCGCGCCACAGCCATGGCCGACCGTGACCTGTGCGCCGCCATTACCGAACGCGAATTCATGACGCTCGAGCGCACGGTCGCAGACTGGCTGGATCATGATGGTGCCGAATTCTACCGATCCGCTTTGAATGATTTTGAGCTGCCCAAAACGGGGGCAGTCAAGGCCGCCGAATTGTTGACCGAATTGGGGGCTAACTATGACCAGTGATCTGTGGTTCGAAATCCTCAGCCGAGCGTCGCCAAATCGGCCCGAGCCGCTGGACGATCTGATCAATGAGGATCGTGACGCCAAGCCGCTTGGCAAGGTTATCTTTCCGAATATGCGGCTGGCACCTTCGCTCATGCTGTGGGACCGTGAACCCGGTGGCCCGGTACATATCGGCGTGCGGGTGCATGAACCGACAGAAACGCCATATCGTATCGCCAGGCTGTTGGCCGCCGCCGCGATGGAGCGGGAGGTTTTTCCGGTCATTCTCAGCCGCGTTGATTATTGCGGTCTTGAACGGTTCGGCTTTCGGGTCGAACGCGTGCCCGAAGAGGCTGCTGCAGCCCAGGCCGCCGAGGAAGAAATCAGAAAATACTGGGACCTGGCGATTATCATTGACGGGCATGAAATCGGTCTGTTGGGCTAGCAAGACGCCAGATTAGCGTAAGGAGCGTCTTGTGAAAATCATAACCGGCGGACAAACGGGCGTTGATCTGGCGGCTTTTCAGTTCGCTTTGGAAAACGACATTGCCTATGGCGGCTGGGTTCCGAAAAGCCGCTTGAATGAGGCGGGCCGCATTCCAGATCGCTTCTGCGGTTTGAGTGAAACGCGGTCCGAGGATGTCGCCGAACGCACAAGGATGAACGTTTTGTCCTGCGACGCGTTGCTGGTGTTTGTGGATGGCACGACCAGCCCCGGAACGCAGCTGACCATCGATTTCGCGCAAGAGATCGGAAAGCCTTATCTGGTCGTCGATCTAGGGCAGGGGTTTGAGGCGTGCGCGCGCCAAGTAAAGCAATGGGTCATGGCGAGACCCAATGCGGTTTTGAACATCGCTGGCCCCAGAGAAAGTGAAGCCCCCCAGATCGGAGCCAAAGTGACAGCGATCTTGCGTCAATCGATTTCGCCCCAAAGCCCCGAGGCATAGCCAAGCATGGGTTCTGGGTATACGACGTTTCGCCAGTTGGCGCGGCACCCGCCGGTTGCTAGGGTTGGGACAACCAGATTGCGAAGGCCAAGTTTCATGTTTGCAAAAACCGCCGGACAGATTGATTTTGATAGGGTTCTGATCGTCGATGACCATCCATTGTTTTGTGATGCTTTGTCGATGACGCTGCAAAGTGTCACTCGTATTGGTGAAATCCACACCGCAGATCGATTGGAAAACGCGATTGCTCTGATTGCCGGTGGGTTGCGACCTGATGCGGTTATACTGGACCTCAATCTGCCGGATGTGGACGGGCTTGAAGGTTTGGTGCGCGTCAAAGCGGCCACCGATGCACCGGTCATCGTGGTGTCGTCGATTTCAGAGAACCGCGTGATCAGTCAGGTGATCCGTGCGGGAGCCTCAGGTTATGTCCCCAAGCACAGCCAGCGAGACGTGTTTCGTACAGCTTTCGCGACAGTTCATTCCGGGGACGTCTTCGTGCCAGACGGTTTTGCACTGATTGACGACGATGCGGATACCGAACACAGCGACGCCGCCCATCGGCTTGCCACTTTGACCAATCAGCAATGGCGCATTCTGCAGCTTATCTGTGAAGGCAAACTGAACAAGCAGATTGCGTTTGATCTGTCCATTGCCGAAACCACGGTCAAGGCGCATGTAACTGCAATCATGCGTAAACTCGGCGTGCAAAGTCGTACGCAGGCCGTGCTGCTTGCCAAGAAGGCTTCTCTTGCCAGCGTCTTGCAAGACTAGGCCCAAGCGCCATATCTTACGACAACGTCGCGCTTCAGGGAGGAGGGCAGGATGAACCAAGCAGTCGGGTGGGCGACAGCTGCTGCCCGTGCGCCAGGTATCGTCAAAACGGGCTTTGTACATCGCGACACGGATCAGGCGATTGAAAAACTCGCCGGGTCGTTGGGCGATGATCTTTTGTCCTTGGTTATTCTGTTCGTGAGCTCCGGCGCGGATGCGGCGGCGGTTATTTCCGAGGCAGTCGATGCTTTTGCGCCAACGCCTGTGATCGGATGCACCACAGCGGGCGAGCTTGCAGATTGCGGCTATGGCGAAGATCAGATTGTCGCCATCGGATTACCGTCTTCGCATTTCGAGGTTCGCACTCTGTTGGTGCCCGACCTTGGCAATTTCTCAGCGCAGGACATCATCGACCAGATGATCCGCAACCGTAACGAAATGGCGGCGTCCGCACCGGATTGGAAACACGAGTTTTCCTTTTTGATGATCGACGGGTTGTCGACGAAAGAGGATGAGCTGACGTCGGAACTCGCTGTTGGACTGGGGCCGGTACCCTTGTTCGGCGGGTCCGCAGGGGACGGAACCCATTTCGGCGCGACCTATGTGTTGATGGACGGTCAGGCCATGCAGAACGCGGCGATCCTGACGCAGGTTCGCACGCGCTGCCCGATCAAAGTGTTCAAGACAGATCACCTGTTGCCAACGGCGCGGCGTATGGTGGTCACCAAGGCCGATCCGGCAAACCGTATCGTGCAGGAAATCAACGCCGAGCCAGCCGCGCGCGAATATGCCCGTCTACTTGGAAAAGATCCTGAACAGCTGACGACCTTTACCTTCGCGGCCCACCCGCTGGTTGTGCAGATCGGCGGCCAGCATCATGTGCGGGCCATTCAGCGCGTCGCGGGCAATGGTGACCTTGTGTTCTTTTCCGCGATTGATGAGGGGCTGGTGCTGACGCTGGCCGAACCTCGGGACATGGTTTCGCATCTCGAGGAAGAAATCGCTGCGCTGACACAAACCACCCGTCCGGACACGATCCTGGGCTGCGATTGCATCCTGCGCCGGCTGGAGGCACAGGAAAAGCAAAAGACGGGCGAGATTTCGCGACTGCTTGCCGAGAACCATGTCGTCGGGTTTTCGACCTATGGCGAGCAATTCAACTCGATCCATGTGAACCAGACGCTGACCGGCGTCGCGATCTACCCCCCGGAAGACGGGTAGGCGATGATTGAATCCCTGACCGACCCCAATGATCCGCTTGATCGGCAAAATGAAAAGCTGCTGAAGATCGTCGCGGCCCTGATGCGGCGAGTTGAAGAATCCACCGATGCTTCGGGCGCGGCTTACGCTCAGTTTCAGCGGGCTGCCATGCTTGAACAGGAAGTGCGGGCGCGGACGGATGACCTTGAGCGGGCGTTAAACTTGCTCAACGATTCGAACGCGCGCCTGGCGCAGGCCAATCAGGAAACCGAAGCCGCCCGCGCAAACCTCGCCAATGCGATCGAGGCGGTGCAGGAAGGGTTTGCACTGTTCAACCGGGATGAAGAAATGGTCCTGTGCAACAGCCGCTTTGGCCTGCATATGCCTGACATCCAAACCAAGCTGACACCGGGGCTGCGGTTCACCGATTATGTCGGGTTGGTCAGCCAGTCCAGGTTCCTGTCCCTGCCTGGAGTAGTTTCCCCAAAAGACTGGGTGCAACGGCGCATGGCCCGCCATGCTGAAGATCACGTTGTCTTTAACATCCGCCTTAGCGGCAACCGCTGGATGCAGGTGTCGGAACATCGGACACCGGATGGCGGCACCGTTATCTTACAAACGGATGTGACAGACATTATGCGGGTCGAGCGGCAGGAAAGGGACCGCATCCTTGATGACAAAGCGCGCCTGATCCGCGCGACACTGGAGCATATCGATCAGGGGGTCTGTATCTTTGACAGCAAGCTGCGTCTGGTCGGATGGAACAACCGCGCCAGCGAGTTGCTGGCCATCCCCAACGCGCAATTTCAGATGGGGGCACCGTTCCGGGCGTTGTTTCACCGATTAAGCGCGACCATCAGTTTTGAGGGCGGCGTGAGCGACGCCGACCTGCTGACCTGGGTCAATCGCTCGACCGAGCGCCCGCCGTTGCAATTCCAGATGCACAGCGGACGTGCCAAGATATTGTCAGTCTTCGCGCAGGAAATGCCGGATCGGGGTTTCGTGATTTCCTTCACCGATGTGACGGCTGAAAGAAAATCCGCACAAGCCCTGGTCGAGGCCAAGGAACTGTTGGAACAGCGCGTTGCATCGCGGACAATGGAACTTGCGGACGCGCTGAACGAAGCAGAGCGTGCGAACGCATCAAAATCGCGCTTTGTCGCGGCGGCCAGCCACGACCTGTTGCAACCTCTGTCGGCTGCAAAACTCTACGTCTCAACACTGGGCAGTGGGTTGGACAAGGCTGATGCGCGCGCAGTCGCGGTGAAAGCAGAGAGCGCTCTTAACAGTGTCGAACACATTCTTGAGGCGCTGCTGGATATTTCGAAACTGGATTCCGGGCGAGCATCGGTTCACTTGTCTTCCGTCCCGGTCGGAGAGCTTTTTTCCCAGATGGAGGACGCTTTTAGGCCTATGGCGCAAGCCAAGGGGCTTGGATTGCGATTTGTCGGTACCGATGCAGTTGTCAGAAGTGATGCCAGTTACCTGCGGCGCATTCTGCAAAACCTGCTGTCAAATGCGATCCGGTACACGGAATCGGGCAGGGTTCTGGTCGGTGTAAGACGACTGGGGAAGACCGTTTCGATCCAGGTTTTGGATACAGGAATTGGGATCGCGCCTGACCAGAGAGACGTTGTTTTTCAAGAATTTAAACGTATTCATTCAGACGCCAGCGCGGCCGAAGGGATGGGTTTGGGCCTTGCCATTGTGGAACGCGCCTGTGGTTTGTTGAAACATCCGATACGTTTGCAGTCCGAACCAGGGCGCGGAACCATTTTCTCTATCGCGGTTCCATCAGCAGGCCAGACACGCGATGCGCTGAATAGTGGTGAGCCGTCGATACAGCCGCGCTCGGACGTGCTGCACAGGACGGTTGCTTTGATGATTGAAAACGATGACAACCTACGCGGCGCGCTGTGCATGACGATGGAGACATGGGGCGTTCAGGTGCTGGAAGCGGCCAGCAAAGATGAGGCCGCGAACCTGCTGCACGAGATCGGGATTTTACCGGATGTCATTGTCGCCGATTATCAGCTGGACGGCGGCAAGATCGGGACCCAAGCCATTGCCGAACTGACACGCGAATTCGGGCACCTGCCCGGTTGCATCATTTCCGCTGATCGTTCGACCGAATTGGCAGCCTCTTGCAAGACGGCAGGCTACCTTTTGCTGCACAAGCCGATTGATGCGCGGAAGCTTAAGACCGTGCTTGAAGCCTCTGTCAGATAGCGGGTCAGGGCGTTGGTCGCTTGCCGACTGTACGCATCATTTGCCGGACGTAGAACTTTGGCGCCAGACGGTTCAGTAAATTGGCGATCCGTGCGATCCGCCCGACCGGAATATAGTCTTTGTTTCGCCGGTAGCCTTGCAAAATCACCTGCGCCGCAGCTTCCGGCTCCATGTAGTCAATGCCATCTGAGGCTGAGCCGGGACGAACGAACCCAGAGTCTGCAGCCTCCGCTCGCCCGATATTGGTCGCCACAAAGGATGGCGCGGCGATGGAAACGCGAACGCCGTGGGCGGATTCCTCGGCGCGAAGGGACTTAAAGAACCCCTCCATCGCGTGTTTGCTGGCTGCATAGGCGGTTCGATGGATGAGCGGTGCAAAACCTGCGACGGAAGAGATCGCAAGGTGTGTACCCTTGGCTTTCCTGACCGCGTCCAAAAATTGCTGCGCACAGCCAACTGCAGCGAAATAGTTGATTTCGAACAAGTTTCGGTGCGAGCGCATATCGCTGTCTGAAAAAGGTGAAATCTGCGAGACACCCGCATTGTAGACAACCAAATCAATGGACTCTCTTGCCGCAATGATCCGGGCACAGGTGTCTTTGCATTGATCAGCGTCGGTCAGATCACAGGCATAGGTGCTGACGTCATCTTGATTGGCAAGCGCGGCAAGCTCTGGACCCGGTAAATCGATCAACGCCGTGTGCCAGCCGTCGGCCCTCAGCGCGGCAGACAGCGCGCGACCCAAGCCTCCGGCTCCTCCTGTAATGACAGTGGTTGGTTTCATTGGGTAGCCTCCCACCAGCGATCGAACGCCTCGGCACTCGTGAATTTGGGGTGATAGCCGAATACGCCTTTCAGCGCGGCATTGTTCAACACGGGGCGGTACAGAAGGAAACGCACTTGTTCTGGCCCATAACGCGACAGACCCAGCGGGCGGGCAATAGACAGGGCGATTTTGACCACCGCAGGGGGCAACCAACGCACCGATTTGCCCATTTGTGACGCGATCTGTGAGATGGTCAGCGCGCCATCGCCGGCAACGTTGAAAACGCCGGCAGGCCCGTCCGTGGCCGCACGCACCAGTATATCGGCCAAGTCTTCGTCCCAGATGAACACAAAAGGGCTGTCGGAGCCTTTCAAGCCCAGCAGACTGGGTTTGTGGAACAGAGCCGTTATCTGGTTTTCGACCTTGGGCCCCAGTACGGTGCCCACGCGCAGAACAACCTGTTCGAGGTCGGGCGCGGTTTGTCTGGCCTCGGCCAGCATTTCTTCGACCAGCCGCTTGTGCCAGGAATAGGCAAACTCCTGATTGCCTCGTATCGCATCCGTTTCGCGCAAGGGAACCGGGTTATCGGCATGATACCCGTAAGCGGCCCCCGAAGAGGTAACCACCAGACGCGTGACCCCGGCGGCAATCGCCGCATTCAGCACATTTCGGGTACCTTCGACATCAACCTGATATTCATGGTCTCTGGTCGAGCTCGGACCGGGGGTCACGATGGATGCCAGATGAACGATGGTGTCCGGTCCTTCAGCCAGAATGACGTTGAGAGGCGCATTGCCGGTGACATCCATCCCTACGAACCGTGCATTTTTCGGCAGGTTGGCGGGCTCTTGAATATCGGTTGCGGTGATCGTGATGTCGGCACGACCGCCCAACCGTTGCAGCAGGGCAGTTCCCACCGCACCGGCGGCCCCGGTGATCAGGATGTGGCGCATTCGGGAACCTCTCGTCTTGCAAAGAAGGCGGCCAGAGCCAGCCCCGAGATCGCGTGCCAGATGCCCCATAGTGCGGCGGCCACCGCCATGCCACCAAGCCCTCCGAAAAAGGCGAAAATCAGGATGAGGCCAAGGCCCGAGTTCTGTATCCCCGTTTCGATTGTGACAGACCGGCGGTCGCGTTCCGACAGGTTGGCGGCAGTCGCGGTCAGATACCCGCCCATGAAAGCCAGCGCGTTATGCAGGATGACGATTCCGATGATCGCGGTCGCAAAATGCTTGAAAATTGCCCAGTTTGCGGCGAGCGCAACCATGATGAATGTGATGAATATCGCCATCGAGAGCCACTGCATAGGGCGGCGAATTCTATCCGCAAAGGCGGTAAGTCGCGCATTGACCAGCATGCCAAGGATCAGGGGTAGGATCAGCATGAAACCGACCGTAATGGCCACTGCGACCGGGTCGATTTCTGTTCTTTGCAGAATTTCCCGTGTTGGGGCGTAAAGATTCCCCCACAACGCAACATTAGCGGGCGTGATGATGATCGCGCCGACGGTTGCAAAGGCGGTCATCGATACCGAAAGCGCGACGTTTCCGCCAGCACGGTGCGTCATGAAATTCGAGATGTTCCCACCCGGGCAGGCCGCAACAAGGATCAGTCCCATTGCCACCGAGGGTAATGGATTGACCACCAGCAACATCAGAAAGGTGAGTGCGGGTAGAACCAGAAACTGGGACGCCAGCCCAACAAGCAACGATTTCGGTCCGCGCAGGATCCGGCGAAAGTCATCCATCCTAAGATCCAGCGCGATTGAGAACATCACGACGGCAAGGATGACGTTCAGCAGCCTTAGGTTGCCTGCATCGAAGTTCAGCGCGACTTCGTCGATCCCGTTCATGACTGGGCCGCTTTCAACGCTGCGATCTGTCGGGTCACTTCACCGCGGTAGGTCGCTTTGTCGACATAATAGGCCATCCGCGGCAGGTCGATATAGTTCATGCCGCCGGTCGCACGTTCGAACTTTTGGGATTTAGTCGCGTGAATGGCCTTTGCGGCAGAGTTTCCGGATCTTAGCCCTGCGATATAGCGCGCCACCATCTCGGCCTGTTCGTGCCGTCCTTGCCACCCAAGGCCCGACGCCTCGATCATTCCCAGAATGAACAGGTCATCGCGGGTTGGGTGCATGCAGTTCAGGTACAAGTGCGGGGCGTCGCCCTGCCAGTTCAAGTGCGACTTATCGATGAACGGGTAGTGCAATTTATATCCGGTCGCGGCCAGAATCATGTCGTATTCAGCACTGGTGCCATCGCGGAAATGGACGGTCTTGCCGTCAAATCTTTCAATGTCAGGGCGCACTTTCAAATCGCCATGCCCGGCGTGGAACAGGATCAGCGAGTTGACGACGGGGTGGGACTCGTACAGGGCGTAATCTGGCTTGGGAAAGCCATATTTCTGCGGATCACCCACGAACCATTTCAGGATTGCACCGTCCACTTTACGTTTCAGCCACATGGGCAGTTTGATCTTCCCGCCCATCGTGTCGGCCGGAACGCCAAACACGTATTTAGGCACAAAATAGTACCCCCTGCGCATCGAGATGTCACAGGACTGTCCGTGGTGAATGGCGTCAACGGCGATGTCGCAGCCCGAGTTTCCGGCCCCGATGACCAGAACTCGCTTGCCTGTGAATTGCGTCGGGTAACGGTAGTCCGAGGCGTGGATCAGCTCGCCTGAAAACTCTCCCTCAAACTTGGGTAGGTTGGGTTCAGACAATGTGCCGTTGGCGATCAGAACACCCGCAAAGATCTGGCAGTGCTCAGTACCTGCCTTGTCGCGCCACTTCACCTCCCATCCGCCTGCGTCCAGCGGTGTGGTGCTCAGGACCTCGGCACCAAAGTGATAGTGCTGGTACAGGTCAAATGCGTTCGCGAAGTCGTGGAAGTACGTCTTGAGCTCGCGATGTGATGGATACTCCGCCGTTTCTTCCTGCATAGGGAAGTCGGTGAATTCGGTCATTTTCTTCGACGATATGAGGTGGGCGGTCTCGTACATCGTAGACCGAGGGGCATCGATGTTCCACAGACCACCCACATCATCTGCCAGTTCAAATCCCTGAAATGGCACTCCCTGCTCGACAAGTGTCTTGGCCATTGCCAGACCCATGGGCCCAGCTCCGATCAGAGCAAAACACTCTTCCGGGCGGGCCTTCACCGTGACCGGTTGGCCCGCTCCGACTTGCACCTGTTCCATCCGTCTCTCCTCCTGCGACATTATTTATCTTGAACGATCGTTCGAAATAAGGCAAATTAGTTTTTGAAATGGCACAACACGCTGTAAAAGAAAGAAAAAGGGCGCCCTCGCAGCGATCCATTGCGGCACGAGAACGTATTCTTGACGCTGCGGAACTGGTCTTTGCCGAGCAGGGATTCGACGGTGCCTCGATTCGCGACATCGCCGAACGGGCACAGGTTCAGAAAGCCAACGTGAACTTTCACGGTGGTCCAAAGGATGAGCTTTTTGAACGCATCGTGGCACGCCGCGCCAGCGAGCTATCGCTAGAGCGCCGTGAAGCCATCAGCCGATTGGAGGAGCGCGGCGATTGGGACGCCGCAGACCTGATGTCAGCCTTCATGAGGCCGCTGTTGACCCGCGCATTCAGCAATGACCCGAAGTGGCTGGCCTATGCGCGCATTGTGGCGATTGTTTCCGCTGATGCGCGTTGGCATGCGCTGGCCAAAACCCATTTTGATCCCGTTGCCTCGCTGGTCGTTCAAAAGCTGTGCACAAAATACCCCAAGACCGACCCGGCGAACGTTGCCGGGGCGCTGGTCTTTTCAGTGTCGTCCATGCTGGCGTTGTGCACATCGGAATGGCGGATCGGGGCACTTTCCGGCCCTGACCAGGCACGCAACCCCGAGGGCGCAATTCGAAACTTGTTGCAGTTCTGTTATGCTGGGCTCGCCGGTGTTTTGGACCCTTCCGGGTAATCCCGGGACGATCAATAAATTTCACGCCAACCCGCTCAACTTGAAGTTACGCATGGGACCATATCAAATGGTCCCGTGCGTTATTATCTAGTGATTAACCAAGATTAACGATTGGGAGCGTGGGGTGACATGACAGAGAAAAGGGACCGCCTGACCGCGGAGGAGGCGAGGGGGCTTCGGACGGCCAAAGAGCTTGAGGCGCATCTGGCCTGGTTGGACACGTTCACGCCCGCCGCTTTGGGTGTTTTGGCGATCGCTTCGGGAATTTACACTTACCTTGGGGTTTCGTCATTGCTGGAAGACAATGGCGCGGTGACCTTCTTCGCAGCGGTCGCCTATTCGATCGCGGTGTCAGTCGGCATCTTTGTGTTCTGGAGCTATATGCTGCGCTTACTGCCGTCGATGCGCACAGCCAGCGGATTCATTGGCCTGACGATTTCGACGATCGTTGGATCCGTTGCAATCATCGCCATGTCCAGCTGGCTGAACGCCGCTGCACTGGCTGGCGCGGCTGCGGTCGAACAGCATTTGGAAAACACGGTGCGTGACTACCAGGCTGCGCTTGAGCAGGCGCATGACATTGCACTCAGCGGTCAGGCACTGGGGCGCGAGGTCGAACGCGCGCGCCAAAGCTTCGAAGAACTGGCCGAGCTAGAGCAATCCGGTGATCTTTCGGGCACGGCGGGCCGTGGGGCAGTGTTTCGCGTGCTGACCCAAAAGGCCGAAGAGCTGCGCAATCTTGAAGAGCAGATCGCCAATCAACAGCCGCTGATCGAAGATGCGTTCCAGCAGGGCAACAAAATCCTCGCCCGGATGCGTGAGCTTACTGTTGCTCCGGGGCCTGTTGATCGCCGGTCAGTGCAGTTTTCCGAAGAAAGCGTCAAGCTGGCCGGGGTGATTTCGCGTCTGAACCAGTACAATGTGGCACCGCTTGTTGCGCGCGCTGCCGGGGATTTGCCGTCGTCGGTCGTGCTGCCCGAACTTGATGGGCGCAGTTCCGAGGTGCGCGATGCCCAGTCATCGACCATCAACTCGGTCCTGAACGCACTTGATCAGCGTGGCAAAACCCTTCGGACCGCCGCTGAAGAGGTTCTGGAGATCGAGCCGCCAATTGAGACGGCCTATAACCCTATTTCCAGCGCCGATGCGGTGATCAAGTATGCCCACAATTTTGTGCCGTCCTGGGCCGGAGCCATCGCAATCGACCTGCTGCCCGCCGTTCTTGTGTTCGTGTTGGCGATCACCCAGGCCGCCATTCGAAGCGGTAAGGACGGCATGAGCATTGAGGACACGTTAACGCTGTCTGACCTTCGCGCGGCCATGAATGCGATGAAAGATGTCGAGGCGACGATGGGCGTCGCAGATGCCGCAATTCTGGATCGCGCCACGCCGAAAAAAGATGAAACATGATAGGCTTCCTGTCGCGAATTGATGTGCGCAGGGGGCTGCGATACGTGCTGATGTTCCAACTGGTGATCGCAGGTATTCTGATCATGTCGGATGTGACCGACGTTGTCTCCAACCCGTTCACGCCAAGGGTTGAACTGCCGACCGGCCCCATCTCACCTGGGGATCAGCGGCGCGAGTATCGCACCGATCGCACTGATCCGTCGCTGTTGCCGCAGGTCCGTCCGCTGGATGTTCCGGTGCCTCAGAACTTTCCCTCGCGGTTGGAATTCACTGAAAAACAAGCCGGTGATCTGGGGCGGGTACTTCTGGTGAGTGGTCAGATCGAGGCGGGCGATGCTGAGCGGTTCGATACCTATTTGTCCGAGATGCAGGAACAACCCGACATGGTCGCGCTGCACAGCCCGGGCGGCCAAGTGTCCGAAGCGTTATTGATCGGCGTGCAGATGCGCGAGGCCGGGTTGTCATCGGCCGTACTGCCCGGCGCGGTCTGCATGTCCGCCTGTCCGTATATACTGGCCGGTGGGGTCGCGCGTATCGTGTCACTGCAAGGTATTGTCGGACTTCATCAGCATTACTATGACCAACCGCGCCTGATCCCCGTGGTCTTTGCCGTTGAAAGCATCCAAAAGGGGCAGGGCGAGACGATGCAGCATCTGATCGACATGGGTGTCGATCCTGCATTGATGTTGTATTCTCTGAACACGCCGCCGGATCAGATCTATGCCTTGGTAGAGGATGAGCTGACAAACACCGGTATTGCAACGCAAATTCTGGAATAGCGAAAAGGACTCGACCAGCGGGCCGTTCTTATCAATCGTGCAAGGCAGAGATGAGCGCCTCGGCCAGCGGCAACGAGGAATATCCGTGCCGGGAGGGTGTCAGACCCAGCCGCACAACGACCATGTCCTGCGATGGGAATACACCGATAAACTGCCCGTCATGCCCCTGAAGCCAGACGGCATCTTCATAGGGTGGTAACCCACCCGGAGAATCCAGCCACAGATGGCCTTTGGCATACATCCCGTCAGATGCGGCAACCGGTTCAAACATCCACTCCGAAAAGCCCTTGGGCAGGATTTGTTGTTCATTCCATTCGCCTTTCTGCAATAGCAGTTGTCCAAAACGCGCCCAGTCACGCGCAGTTGCATACATATAGCTGGACCCGACAAATGTGTCTGCCGCATCGGTCTCGAGCACGACGGATGTCATGCCCAATGGTTCGAACAAAGCCTTTTGCGGATAGGTCAGGCCGCCATCGGTCAGCTTGTTCTGCCAAACGCGCGACAGGGCTGTGGTCGTCCCCGAAGAGTAGTTGAAGTCCGCCCCAATCTCATTTTCCGCCGGGCGGCCCGAGACAAAACCTGCCATGTCATCATTAAGATACAGCATCTTGGTCACGTCCGAGACGTCGCCATATTCCTCATTCCACTGCAGGCCACTGGACATAGCCAGCATGTCCTTAAGGGTGATGCTTTTGCGCCCGTCCTGTGCCCAGTCCGGATAGCTGTCGGTCAGCGTGTTATCCAGCGACATCTGGCCAGATTCGATCAGGGTACCGATCAGGCCCGCAGTAACCGTCTTGGTCATCGACCACCCAAGCAAGGGCGTGATTTCGTCAAACTCCTCCGCATAGGTCTCGCCAACGATACGCCCACCCCGCACGACAACCACGGCGCGGTATCCTTCGCCCAGAAGGGTGCTATCCGCCAGGATACGCGCGATTTCGGGGTCTTGCGACAGTTGAACTTCGTTGCCGGTGGGCCAGATTCCATTGGACAAGGGCTCAATCGCGGTCAGTGTCGCGTCGCTGAGCGTCGCGTCATGGACATTGGTGCAACCAAGCCCCTCGCGATATTGCGAGGTCGCGGGGGCAAAAAACCAGAATATCCGCGCGGTCACGGTTTGGGCTTCGGCGTCCACGTCGATCGATACCTGCTTGAGCAATGGATGCCCCGGGGCCTGAACATCGACGGTCAGAACCTCTTCCGGGTCGCGCCCGGCAATGAAGACATTGGAGCAGACGATCTTTGCTGAATAGTTCGTCCCAACCTTCAAAAGGTCAGGTGGGGCGATTAGCAGATAGCCCACAATTGCGACGACACCCAGAATAAGCGTGCCTGCGATGATTTTCAGCGCTTTGATGATCAATCGATTTTCGAACCGGTCGTACCGGCCCCCTCCCGTTTGTCTCCGGATTTCGTCCGAGTTAAGTGCGTATCGTCTTTGGGCGCCACCATTCCGTGGCGTTCGTTCTGCCCAATTTCGACTGAGGACCCGCCTTTTTCGTTTCACTTGACCAAAGCCTTGGGGTCGTCCTTGATGGTGACAAGCCCGTCGGTCACGCTGGTAACTGAACCGGCAATTCCGATTTTCTGGGCGCGATCAGGGAAGGTTCGCTTGAATTATCCCTGTTTTGGCTTGAGGCAAATGAAACGATTGCATGACTGAAATCGAGATATGGCTGGAAAAAAACGGCCTGTCAAAATACGCCAAGGCCTTCGCCCGCCATGAAATAGTGGTGGGTGATCTGCCTGAGCTGACAGAAGACGATCTTGTCGCAATTGGACTGCCGCTTGGGCCACGGCGACGGTTTGCAAAAGCCTTGCGCGAACAATCCGGGGCTGGCGTTCCATCACTACATTCGACCCTCAGCCCGACAATCGTTGCCGAACGGCGGCAGTTGACTGTCATGTTCATCGACCTCGTCGGGTCCACCGAGATCGCGCAGCGCTTGGACCCCGAGGATCTGGCCGAGGTTCTGCGCCTTTTCAAGGAAACCTGTGCGGCGGCTGTGGCTGCGTACGATGGTCATATCGCAAGTTATTACGGCGATGGCATCATGGTCTTTTTCGGCTTTCCGCATGCGCATGAGGATGACCCCGAACGCGCGATACGTGCGGGGTTGAGGATCATTCAGGAAATGCCGGAAGTTCGGACCCACGCACAGCTTGAAGTGCGGATAGGGATCGCGACGGGGTTGGTCGTCGTCGGTGACCTGCGCGGTGAGAACATGTTCGAAGACGGCACCGCCATGGGCGAAACGCCAAACCTGGCAGCGCGCCTTCAGGCTATGGCCGATCCGGGCACTCTGATCGTCGCTCCGACCACGCACCAACTGGCAGGCGTCGTGTTCGAGTATGTTTTGCGTGGAGCGTTCAAACTCAAAGGCTTCGCGAAAGAGGTTGAGGCCTGGCAGGTCACCGGAACACGAGAGACGATCAGCCGGTTCATGACGGCTGACAGTACCGCGTTGAGCCCGTTGATTGGTCGCGACCCGGAGTTTGACATTCTGCGCCGCAAATTGGCGCTGGCCCGGGCAGGCCAGGGGCAGGTCGCATTGGTATCCGGCGAAGCTGGTATCGGCAAATCCCGCTTGATCGAAGAGCTGCGGTTGGGTGTTGCCAATGCAGAAGCGTTGCAAGTGCGGTTTCAGTGTTCACCGTATCATGAGACCAGTGCGCTCTACCCTGTAATCCGTCAGATTGAAAACGCTGCGGACCTGCGTGCTGATGATACAGGGAGTGTCCGGCTCAGGAAAATTGCCAAACATCTGGAAGACCCGCCTGACCACAACTTGAAGCTGGCAGCGGCGCTTTTGTCTGTTCCATTCGAAGACCAGCTTGGTTCGCTTGATCTGACGCCACAGCAAGTCATGGATCAGACCCTGGACATGTTGGCCGGTCAGCTTATTGCACGGGCCGGGCGAAAGCCCATCCTGTGCCTCATTGAAGACGCGCATTGGATTGATCCGACGACGAAAACTTTGCTTGACCGGATCGTGGACAGAATTCAGGACGTACCGGTTCTGATCGTCATGACATACCGCAGCGGCTTTGATCCGAATTGGACCGCCAAACCCAACGTCACTCATGTCCCACTCCGGCAGTTGGATTTCGCGCAGGTCCGCGAGATTGTTCATCAGGTGGCAAGGGGTAAGCCGATCTCGCCCGAAATGTTCGGCGTGATCGCGGGGCGGACGAACGGTATTCCCCTCTATGTTGAAGAGGTGACAAAGGATTTGCTGGAATCCGGTCAATTGGCCGATCGGGCAGGTGCACTTGGGTTGGACGGCGCGCCCGGTCCTGCGCCTTTGGTCCCCAGTACGTTGCAGGATGCGTTGATGGCGCGATTGGATCGTTTGAGTTCGGCCAAGGAAGTCGCACAAATCGGTTCTGTGATCGGCCCGCATTTCACCTATCAATTGATCTCCGGCGTGTCCGGGTTTGGGGATAAGGCGTTGCGCGCGGGTCTGGATCTGCTGGTCGACGCGGGCATTGTCACTGTGACGCAGAAAAAGGCAGAAGAGACATTTGCCTACCGTCACGCTCTTATTCGTGACACGGCCTATAACAGCCTCCTGAAAAGCGAACGCCGCGGGTTGCACGCGCGCGTAGCAGAGGCCTTGCATCACGGAACGCATAGTCACGCAGATGCAGGCCCCGAAGTTCTGGCGCACCACTACACCATGGCGAAAATGCCCCGCGAGGCCATCGAACAGTGGCACCTTGCGGGCCAACGCGCTGCCGAGCGCTCTGCGAATGTGGAAGCGGTGGCCCAGCTGGGACATGCGATACAGCAGTTGCACGAATTGGAAAGCACCGTTGAACGCGACCGTAAAGAGGTCGAGATTCAAGTGCTTCGCGCAGGCGTGACCCGTTCGACGGCTGGCATTGCCGCCGACGAAACGGGCGCTGTCTATGCCCGAATTCGAAAGCTGTGCAATCGGCTGGACGAGACCGAGAACCTGTTTCCTGTTCTCAATGGCCTTTATTCGTTCCATTTGGTGCGGGCCGAATATGATTTGGCGAAGGACGCGGCGCGGCAAATCCTCGATCTGGCAGGTCAGTCTGACGAGGCGCATCATGTCATGATTGCCCATCGCGCGATGGGGGCGGTCTTGCTGCATATCGGTGATCTGGACGCGGCGCATGAACACCTACAGTTGGCGCTGGACCTTTATCAACCCGATCTGCATGGGCGGCTTGCTTATGTCTACGGTTCCGATCATGCAGCCATAACGTCGTGTTTTTTAAGCATGGCGCTGTGGTTGAAAGGCGATCCTGACCGAGCCGTTGATATCCAGCGAAAAGCCGTCGATGCCGCCAAGGACCTAAAACACGCCCACAGTATCGCCCAGGCGCTGACCTATCTTTGCATGTTGCATACTTTGCGTCGTGAGCCGGATCATGTTTTGAAGGCCGCTCAACAGCTTGAAGAAGTGTCCGAGAAGCACTCGTTTACCTTCATGACTGTTACCGCCAATCTGTGGCGCAGCTGGGCGACTGCTTATGATGCGCCGACCTTTAACCACATCGGTGGGGTGCGTCAGGCAGCCGAAGCCTGGTGGGACAGCGGTGCGGGGAACTACAAACCGTTCCTTTTGACTTTAATCGCTGAGTTGATTTTGAAAGCCGGTGATCCCGAGGGTGCCCAGCAGGTATTGATCGAGGCGCGCCAGCACCAGAAACTAACCAACGAAGGCTGGGCTCAGGTGGAAACGGACCGGGTTCAAGCGCGTTTATTGCAGCAGCAAGAGGCCGCGAAGTAGCGGTCACTCCGATCAAAACCCGCTGACACGCTCAACCAACCAGTACATCGACACGCAGCCGATGGCATATCCGGTGACGGGTACGGCGACTGCACCGGCCTTTTGCGAAACAGTGGGCAGGGCAAGACGCCACAACAGGATCAGGGCCGACAGGGCGGCGATGAACAGAAGCTGACCAGCCTCGACACCGATGTTGAAAGCCAACAGTGCGGCGATGATATCCTCGGTCGGTACTCCGATGTCAGCCAATGCACCTGCAAATCCCAGCCCGTGCAACAGCCCGAAGCAAAAGCAGACGATCCAGGGATATTGTTCCGACAGGCGCAGCTCACCATCTTTTCGGTTAAGGATTTCCAGTGCCAGGAACACGATCGACAAGGCGATCACTGCTTCGACCGGTGGGCCGGGCACATTCAGTACACCAAGCGTGGCAAGCGCCAGCGTAATGGAATGCGCGACAGTAAAGGCTGTCACTGCTCCGACCAACCGCCACGGGTTTCGCACTAGCACAAACAGGGCAAAGACAAATAGAAGGTGATCCCAACCTTCCAGAATATGTTCGAAACCAAGTCGGAAGTAGCTGGTCAGAACCGACCACGTCGTTGGCTGTTCTGGAATGATCAAGGCAGGCGTCTCGGGTGTGAACCGCAAGGTGGATGGTTCCGACGAAATGGGTTGGATGCGCAGTAGAACGTCGTTGCGTTGTTGCTCTAGCCCCTCAATGGCGATCGTGTGACCGGCGATATCGTCCTCGCATTCGACCACCCAGGTCGCAATCCACGCGGTGCCATCTGACTGTGGTTCTACGCCTCGGCGTTGGGCACATTGAGCGGGCAAAACGGCATCAATATCCATGGGGCGGCCATTCACATCGGGTTTGCGCCACAGAACTTGCCAGGTGTTGCTCGCCAATTGCCGCAGGTCCAAATAACCGGGGTCAAGCGCATGCGCATGTCCCGCTTGTGCGGCGAACATCAGCCAGCCCGAGACTAACAGGCAAAAGAGCCGCTTCATTCGACCGCCTTGTCCATGTCGGGTGTTTCAACCCGGTAATTCGACGCCAGACTTTCATATTGCGCCTGCGCCAGATCCGATCCGGCGTCGCGTCGCCATTCCAATAAAACGGTATCGCGGATATCTTCAAGCTTTGGCAATATGGGGTCTTGTTTGTCTATAACGCGAACGACGTGGATGCCATATGCGGATCGGACTGGGCCGGACCAGTTGCCTGGCTCCAACGAACTCAGGGCCGCGGAAAAGCCAGTGCCAAAGTTTGCGTCCACCACGCGCACTACTGTCAGAGGCAACGACTTTGGAAGCAAGGTTGTTGATCCGATGCTGCTCCAGTCCTGCTGAGTGTTTGCGGCCTCGATCGTGCTTTCGATGGCATCCGGACTGGCGTTCTCGTCCAGATAGATCTGATCAAAAGCGATCTGTGCCGGTTTGGTGAACCGTTCCGGGTTTTCGTTCAGAAAGGTCTGCAACACTTCGGGCTCGGGTTCGATCGAAGCTGCAATTGCGTCAGTCAGAAAATCCATCTTCTGCGCTAGACGTGCGCGGATGACCTGATCACCCTGATCCAGACCCAGCTTGCGCGCTTCGCGCACAAGAACTTCTTCGCGGATCGCGCCGTCAATCAGGGCCTTTAACTCGTCTTCCGTCGGCGGGCGGTTCCAGCTGCTTTGGAAACGTGTTTTCAGAAGGGCGACATCGTTACCATCGACTGTGATCGTGTCGGTTTCTTCAACGATGTCCTGTTGCGGGGAAACCCATGCAAACCAACCGAAAATGGCAACCCCGATCAAAATGAAATGGAATAAAGGCTGTTTTAGAATTTGCATGCGGGTTCTCAATGTCGTGTCGCAATATTGCCGGGCGGGGTTGACCGCCCGGCAATGTCTTTAGTGTATTGTTCGGTTATTCGCTAGGTGTGTACCAGATTGGCGACGAATACGCGCGCTCTTGATGGATCAGCTGCGCCTCTTCCGGCAAGTCCAAGCCAAACCGCAACTTGTCGTACAAAACCCATCGTGGTGTCGGGATTTCCAGCACGCGAACGTAGTAGAAGGCCCGCTGTTTGGGATCGAATTCCGGGTCGGTCCAGATGGTTACCAACTCGGACGCACCGATTGTGTTGCTCCAGCTTGCGGTTTCCAGATCAACGGTGTTGCCGACCTCGGGCAGGTTGCCGTCCGCATCCAGCGCGCGATCATCGGACCAGACAACGTTGAACACTTTTTCCTGCAATTCACCTTCAGTATCCAACCAGCCTTTTACCACCTGAACACGGTCCAGATTGGCGCCGACCGGGTCACGCAGCGCACCGATCATGAAAGAAGGTGCTCCGTCCCCTTCGCGGGGGCGCAGATCGCCGCCCATGGGAACGCCTTTGGTGTAGCCCACATCCGCCACGAGTCGCGTCAGCAAGTCGTCTTCCTGAAAGTCCCAACCGCCAAAGAAACGCAATCCGATCCGCGGGCCGGTGGTGGCATAGGTCTCGCGCCGTTTGAACGCATCGAAAATGGCCGACCGGGTGTTGTCCGTGGCCCAGACCGCCGTGTAGCCGGACGCGACCAGAGTGTGCCCTTCGAATGCGCCCAGATCGCTTTCGACAAACGGATGCAGAACGCGGGTAGGAGAGGGTTCTGCACTGACGGACTTGCCGAAATAGTTTTCCTCTTCCGCCGTGGCCAGGGAAGTGTGGCTGTCCGTCGCGCCACCCATGCCGAACTTATAGGGGTTAACGCCGAATTTTTCCTCTAACGCCAGACCGCGTTTCAGGGCTTCACGCGCGTATTCACCTGCCAGCATGTTTTCGGTCTTGAGCTCTGTGATATCGAGATTTCCGACATCCCAGTTTTCATAATCCGCGAACGGGTCATTGGGGCTTAGATAGGGGTGCGCTTCACCGTCGCCCTTGATCTGGGTGACTTCGTAATGGGGTTCCCACCTGGCGCGGTTCTGTACGTAGTCTTCGTCGACCTTGCCGCCGTGATAGGTGTCCTCGGTCGGGAACATCCAGCCGTTGGAGAGGTTTCCGTTATGGGCAAACGCGACAGCGCGGCCACCGGTATTGGCTTCGTAATCTTCAAGCCACGCGTACAGCGCCTTGGGGTCAGTGTCGCCATATGGGGGTTGGGTCACCGGGGGAACGATCTGCAATGCCCGAATTGGACCGTCCCGCAGCATGACATTGCGGTGCAGGTTGAACCCTTTGGGGACCGAGGTCCATTCGAACCCGATGAACGCGGTAAAGTTGCCGGGGTCATTATGACGCTCGGCAGCCAACACGATCTGTTCCCATGTGAACGCAAAAGCATCCGCGCCGGGGCTGTAGGATTCCAGCAAAACCTCGGGCAGGGTCATCTGCGAAAAATTGGTGATGATGTCAAAGGCCGCCTTGGCCGCGTCCTCACCACCCGCTGTGTATCCCTCGTACCATTCCAGACCCTTCGGGTCCGCCAACACACCGGGTTTTCCTGCCTGCAGGTCAGGCGCAAACCCCATGAGGTCCGTGTGATCCGTTAATACCATCCAGTCCAAGGGTCGCGCCAATCTGACAGGTTGGCCGGTCGACGAAATAACCTGTTCCCCCTTTGCGAACCGCCATGCTTCGTCGGGCAACAAAGTGTTCCCAAATGCGCCCGCATCCAGCGACAAGCCGGTGTGCAGGTGCGTATCACCCCAAAGCGGCCGTTCGGGGAACGATCGGTTGGCGTAGGGCGAATATGGGCGGTCGGCAAAGGTGCCCTCAGCAGCCTCTTTGCTGGGGACCGCGTCTGCCCAAACAAGCGCCGGTAGTGTCAGCAAAGAGATCAAACAGGTTGTAAGTCGAAGCATTGAATCCTCCCCAGGTCTTCGAGCTAATCGAAAATCGTAAATTTAGTATATTCATTTCTTATAATGTATTGAGCAAGTTTGGTACTGATTTTCTACCTTGGGACCTGCCTCCAGTGCATACTGGTTCTTGTTCCAGAGCGAGATGTTTGGACAATCAGCTCATATACAGTTCGAATTCGGGCTGTGTCGCCCCGAAAGTTGTCGCGAAATAGAAGTAGCCACGCCGGTTTTGTGGCTCATGCTTGCAGGCCCATCCCGTTGTGAACCGCACCGAGAATTGTAGCGCGATCACGCCAGGGAATACCCTTGCGCGCCCAGCTGGTTCTGGCAGGTGTTGAGAAAAGGATCAAATAAAGCAACGAATTCCAGTGGCTTGCCAAGCTCGGTAGCAAGGATCACATTTGTTGAGGTCGCAAACTTGTCAACGACGCTGTCGTTGATCCGGCCGAGCTTATCGCTGACATAGGGAACGTCCTGAAGACCTGTCCAGTAAACCATATCAAGCACCTGACCCTGCGTACCTTTTTCAAGGACGAAATCCTCGTAAGCCCGCGCAAATTCAAGTGCTGCCGGATCCTTGGCGATCTCAGGGCCATAGACGTCGCGGATCACACCCAGCGCATGCCCTGCGATGCCGATCACCCGATCTGCCAGGCCGAGGCCGACGACCCCTGCACCTAACGCGATAACGTTGCGACGTGAAAACTTCATGCAACCGCCTCTGATGCGCGTAACGCTAGCGCCGAGATGGTCAGGGACGGGTTGGCGGGTGAGCAGGTGGGGAAGGCACCCGATCCAAGTACAAAGACATTGGGTGCGGAATGAAGGCGAAGCCTGTCATCTACTACAGAATCTTCGGCTGAAAAGCCCATTCGGTGGGTGCCTTGGATATGGGCGTCAGATGGCAAAATGTCCGAAATCCACAGATGTTCGATTGTGTCCGGAATAACATTAGGCAAGCCAGCCTTCGCCCGCTCGATACCGCGTTTGGCATAGTCGGAATACCCGGTCCATTCTATGACCGGTTCATCATCCTCCAAAAGGACGCGGTTGTCGGCAAGTGGAAGATCTTCAACTGCTATGCGCAAGTTAATACGGTTTGCCCATTTGCCGGGTTCTTGTCGGATCGATACAGGTGCGTTTACGGTTTCGATTAGTGCCGCTGCAGACGTGCTACGATCAACGTTATGGTAGAAATGATAGCCGAGTCCGGTTTCCGATGTGCCACCGAAAAAAGCCTTTATGTTGGCAGTGTCCACCAAGGCTTTCACTACAGCTTGTTCGTGCAGGTACCTTCCCAGCGCATCGTTGCGAACATCCGAGCGTTTCAAAATGGCTGTGTTGAATATTGCATTGGTACCCAACGCAACTGTGCCAGCACGAAGGCGCATTTCATTGCCATCGTTGTCTTTGACGCGAACACTGCGCGCGCGTCCACCTTCGATATCCACCGTCCGCACTTCGGTGCCAAGTAGGTAGTGCGAACCGGGATGGGTGAGTTTTTTGAATCTGTTCAATACGGTAAATTTGGAATCGATAGGACACGTCCGACATACCCCGTTTGCACAACACGTTGGTCGTGAGCCGCCGTTTGATGTCGCGTTGGAGGCAGGTACCCATAGGGGTGAAGATTCCTGTAAAGCAACATCAGCACGCGAAGGAATATGTGCAGGGTAGGGAAATGGCTTTCTGCGTGGAAGAATATCTTGTGACTGACCGCCGGCAACTTCGATGATATCTTCGACACGTTCCCAATAAGGTTCGAGGTCCTCGTAAGTAATGGGCCAGTCAATACCGATGCCAAACTTGCTGTTCAGGACAAAGTCATTTGGATGGAACCTAGGTACATTGCCCCACCAGTAATTCGAGTTTCCACCAAGTAGAGTATAGGCGAGCCAATTTTTTTTTAGCCCGGACGTGTTTCGTTGTGTAAACGTTTCTTGAACCGCTGGGCCGTTTTCGATCTGGTCCGAATGTGTGTATTCGACGCCCTTTTCGACGAACAACACATTCAGGTCAGGAGGAAGCCCATGACCGAAGAACATCGCCGAGAAGCTGGATCCTGCGACTACTACGTCCCATTCACGAGAGCTGGCTTCGTCTATAGATACTCGCCGCATGGCAACTGATTGACCTTTTTACTCATCAAACAAAGCGCTGAAAATCAGCACCTAACAACAATCCATCACTTTATGGCATGAAAATGACGGGGCGCAAATCAACACTGTGTTGGGACCGCGTTAATCGATTGGGTACAACGACCCTATTCAGGGATTGCAAAACAGGCCGGCGGGCGCACGGCACCAGTTTGAGGTTGCTGACGGGTGCCCATCACGGGCAGATTGCTTCCCAGGACGAAGGGACAGACAAGCCAATGACACAACAATCCACGGGCATGGCTGTCTTTTTGACCGGCAGTCTGATGCGGCATGTGACCCGAATGTCGCTGACCACCAGCATTGGTCTTATGGCGATCTTTGCCGTGGATTTCGTGGACATGGTGTTCATCTCGATGCTGGGCAATGACGCCTTGGCCGCAGCGGTCGGCTATGCGGGCACGCTTTTGTTTTTCACCAACTCGATCAATGTGGGGCTGTCGATTGCCGCCGGCGCCCTTGTCGCCCGCGAATTGGGGGCGGGGCGGCCCGAAAAAGCCCGCCAATTCGGAACCAGCGTTGCCCTTCTTGGTATTCTGATGGGATTGATTGTGTCTGCCATAGTCATGATTAACATCAAGTTTCTGCTGTCTTTGCTGGGCGCACAAGGTGAGGTTCTGCAACTGGCCGCACGGTATGTCAGCATCATTCTGCCGACCATGTGGGTGATGGCTGCGGCAATGACGGGTATGGCTGTGTTGCGCGCGCATGGTGATGCCCGCCGGTCCATGCAGGCCACGATTTACGGCGGGCTGGCCAACGCGATATTGGATCCGATTCTGATCTTTGCCGTTGGTCTTGGGCTGGACGGGGCGGCGATTGCCTCGGTCATCGCGCGTATCTGTATGCTGATAGCAGCGGTACGGCCCGCCGTGCGCGTGCACCGTGGATTTGCGCGACCGTCGCTGAGGCAAGTGGTGGATGACCTCCAACCGGTGCGGGCGATTGCAATACCGGCGGTTCTGACCAATGTCGCCACGCCTGTCGGCAACGCCATCGTGATCCGTGAGGTTGCGCAGTTTGGCACCGATGCCGTGGCGGGCATGGCAGTAATAGGACGGCTGATGCCAGTCGCCTTTTCCGTCGTGTTTGCACTGTCCGGGGCCATAGGCCCGATTGTCGGGCAGAATTTTGGGGCAGGGCAGTATGATCGGGTGAAGGGCGCGTTCTTGGCAGGCGTAAAATTCACTGCCGTCTACGTGGTTCTGATGGCGGCGGTGCTGTTCGTCCTGCGTGCCCCCATCGCCGACTTGTTTCAGGCCCAAGGCGAGACGCGGGCGCTGATCTATCTGTTCTGCGGACCGCTGGCCTTGGCGTCTTTCTTCAACGGGGTGATCTTTGTTGCGAATGCCAGCTTCAACAACCTTGGCTATCCCATTTATTCCACGTGGGTTAACTGGGGGCGTCATACGCTGGGCACGTGGCCATTTGCGGTCGCCGGGGCCTATTTGGCTGGCGCTCCGGGGGTGTTGTTGGGGCAGGCGCTGGGCGGTGTGATATTTGCTGCAATCTGCTGGGTAATGGTGCGCCGCGTTGTCTCGGGCCTGACTGCACCATCTGAGGTCGATCCTTTTGCCGGACAAAGCCGGCTGCAATCCCTGTTCGGGCGCAGGGGGTGGTGAGCCATCCCAGCGCGCTTGAATACCAACGATCTTTGGCCACCAGAGGCGGTTTTCGTCTCCTTTGTCGCAACTAAGACATCCTCATTTGCCAATTCATGAATTCGTTGTAAGCTGAACTTATGATTGCAAAAAACGCCAAGTTATTTCGGGGCGTTGATTTCAAAAACACCTTTAACGACCGAGGATGAGCAATGTCCGGAAGTCTTTTGAAGTACACGCGTGTTCTTGAGATTGTCGGAGACACAATTAAGGTCAGGGTGCCGCTGTGCGGGTCCACCGATGCGGCCGTGCGTTTCAACGATCTGGCCGTGATCGAAACTGTGGACGGCCACAAGACGCTGGCTCAGGCGATCTTTATCGACCGGGACGTTGTAACCTTGCAGGTGTTTTCCGGTACCAAGGGCATTTCGACCGAGGCCACGGCGACGTTTCTGGGCCACCCGATGCAGACGCCGTATTCACAGAACATTCTGGGCCGCGTTTTTGATGGCGCGGGCCTGTCAATCGACGGTGGACCCGACCTGTCGTCTGAGCCGCGCGTGGATATTGGCGGGCCAACCGTGAACCCTGCAGAACGCGCCGTGCCTAACAAGATGATCCGAACAGACGTGCCGATGATCGACGTGTTCAACACGCTGGTCGAAAGCCAGAAAATCCCGATCTTTTCGGTTTCGGGTGAGCCGTTCAACGTGTTCCTCAGTCGTATCGGCATTCAGGCGGACGCGGATATCGTGGTGTTTGGCGGGCTGGGTCTGATCTTTGATGACTACTTTACGTTCCGCACATCGTTTGAGGATGCGGGCGTGTTTTCCCGCACCGTGATGTTCGTCAACCAGGCGATGGATCCGCTGGTCGAACGGCTGCTGGTACCCGATATGGCGCTGGCCGTGGCCGAAAAATTCGCTGTGGAAGAAGGAAAGCGCGTTCTGGTCTTGCTGACCGATATGACCGCCTACGCCGACGCGATGAAAGAAGTCGGGATCAGCCAGGAACGCGTACCGTCGCAGCGTGGTTATATGGGTGACCTCTATTCCCAACTGGCTCGCCGGTACGAAAAGGCCTGTGATTATGCCAAGGGCGGATCGGTCACTGTGTTGACCGTGACGACGATGCCCGGCAATGACGTGACCCATCCGGTGCCCGACAACACGGGCTATATCACCGAGGGGCAGATCTATCTGCATTCGGGGGTGATTGACCCGTTCGGCAGCCTCTCGCGCCTCAAGCAGAACGTGATCGGCAAGACAACGCGCGAGGATCACGGGCAGATCATGAACACGATGATCCGATTCTATTCCGAAAGCCGCGACGCCGCGCAGAAACAGGCAATGGCCTTTGACCTGTCGGATTATGACCATCAGTTGCTCAAGTTTGGTGCCCTGTTCAAGACCCGTTTCATGGACATCAACGTTTCAATCCCGCTGGAAGATGCGCTGGATTTGGGGTGGAAAACTCTGGCCGAGTGTTTCGCACCTGAGCAGCTACTGATGAAGCAGGCCCTGATCGACAAGTATTTCCCAAAGGATGCCGATGGCGCGGTTGCAGCTGAATAAATCGTCGCTCGCGCGCGAACAGACGCAGCTGAAAAGCTATGAACGGTTCTTGCCGTCGCTAGACCTGAAACGCCAGCAATTGATGGCGGAACGTGCCAAGGCACGCGGGGAAGTGCAGCGCTTGCAGGATGAGGTCCAGGAGCTGGCGCAAAAGGTTGGGAAAAAGCTGCCGATGCTGGCGCAGCAGGGCGTTGATCTGGACGGGTTGGTTGAGTTGAAGGACTACCAAGTCAAAGAGGTAAACGTCGTGGGGGTCAAGATGCCCGCGCTGGACCGGATAGAGGTTGCGGTGCGCCCGTACTCCTATCTGGCCAAGCCCCATTGGGTCGATACCGCAGCCCGGTTGTTGCACGATATGATCGAGGCGCGTCTACGGGTCAAAGTGGCCGAAGAGCGGGTGGAGATATTCGACAAGGCGGTGGCCACTATCACCCAGCGTGTCAACCTGTTCGAAAAGGTTCTGATCCCGCGCGCCAAAGCCAACATCAAGAAAATCCGTATTTATCTGAGCGATGAGCAGATGCAGGCCGTCGTCCGTTCGAAAATCTCGAAACGAAAACATGCGCAGGAGGCTGTGTTGTGAGTGTTGCGAGGCTCAAAAAACTGTCACTGGTCGGGCGAGCAGGCCAGAAGGCTGCGACCCTTGAGGCGCTGCAGGATCTGGGATGCATGCACGTCCTGCCGCTGGCCCCGCCACCCGCTGAGCCGGAAAAGATCAGCGAGCGCGGCGCGCGGAATGCTTATAAGACGCTGCGGTTCCTCAATGACGTTTCCGAGCCGCGCCGACAGATTCAGCGCGATCCCGGTTTTGACATGGACCAGTTCGTCGGGGATGTGCTGGACTTGATGCAGCGCACTCGTGACATGACGGATCACAGGGATTTCCTGGCCAACCGGATTGCACAGGTGCGCCCTTGGGGCGATCTGGATTTTCCACCAGACGATGTTTTGGCGGGGAACCGGTTGTGGTTCTATCAACTGCCGCTCAAACATCGCGATGCGCTGGAGGCATTGGATACCCCTTGGGCCATTCTCGAACAGGATCACCGGTTTATCTACGCCGTATTGATCGCGCCAGATGAGCCGGATGACGACATCCTGCCGGTCCCACGGACGCATACCGGATCATTGCCCATTCACGAGCTTGAGGCGCAACTGGAAGAAGCCGAGATTGCAATAGAAGCGCTGGAGGCTGAGCGAGTCGCACAGACCCGGTATCTGACGCTGATGCGGCGCAACCTGTCGGTTGCCGAAAGTGCGGCCGAGCTGGCTCATGCCACGCAAAAAATACGCGACGAAGAGGCCATGTTTGCCCTGCAAGGCTGGGTGCCCGAAGATCGCATAGACGCAGTTCTGGATATGGCCGGTGAAAAGGACGCTGCCGTACTGATCGAAGACCCCAGCCCCGATGACAACCCGCCAACCTTGTTGGAACAACCAGAAAAGCGTAGTGCTGCCGTGGATTTGGCGCTGTTTTATCAAGTGCCGGGTTACAAGGACTGGGACCCCAGTGTCATCGTCGCCGTTTCATTTGCGGTCTTCTTCGCAATGATCGTAGCCGACGCGGGATACGGCGCGATTATCCTGTTGGGCCTTTTGCTATTCTGGAAGCGGCTTGATGCGACGCCGGGCGAACGATCTTGGCGACGCTTCGGGGTGGTCATTTCCAGCGCAACAATCCTGTACGGCGTCCTCGTTGGCAGTTATTTCGGCGTGTCGCCAGCTGAGGGGTCGTTCTGGTCCAAGCTCAAATTGCTCGACCTGAACAATTTCGGTGCGATGATGATGGTCTCGATTGTCGTTGGCGTTTTGCATTTGGTACTGGCCAATGCGCTTGCCGCACGGGCGGCATGGGGGCACCGGAAGGCCATCGCCAATCTGGGCTGGATCGCTGCGCTGATTGGCGGGTTCGTTCTGTGGCTCAGCTACATGAAAGGTAATTCTCCGGTGCCGGGCGCGGCATTTATGGGGATCGGTGTGCTGGCCATCGTCTGGTTCTCAAGCGAGCGGGTCATTAATAAGCCCACCGACTGGGTTTGGCGTCTGATCGAAGGGCTGCAAAGCCTTGCCGGGGCCATGGGCGCATTCGGCGATGTGCTAAGCTACATGCGCCTGTTTGCGTTGGGTCTGGCCTCGGCCTCACTGGCGATCACGTTCAACGATCTGGCGGTTTCAGTCATGCATTCGCTCAAGGGGTTGGGCGTTCTGTTCGCCCTGCTGATCCTGATCATCGGCCACATTCTCAACTTCGCCCTCGCCATGATGAGCGGCGTCGTCCACGGATTACGTCTTAATTACATCGAATTCTTTAAATGGGGTCTGCCGGATGAAGGCATTGTCTTTCGCCCGTTCGCCCGCAAGGAGGTTCAGGAATGAATGAGCTTGTATTGACATTGGGTTGGCTTGGCATCTACGCGCCAATGGCGCTGGGCGCGGCCGCCAGCGCCGTCGGATGCTCTATCGCGGGCATGGCCAGTATTGGGGCCATGACGGAAACCGACGGCGGCTATGGCCGCTTTGTCGGCGTTTCGGCCTTTCCTTCGACGATGGTGATTTATGGCATCGTCATCATGTTTACCCTGAACCGCGAGGTGACGCCTGAAAACGCGGGCGGCTTGTTCGGGATTGGTATCCTGTCGGGCATCGCATTGATGTATTGCGGGATCTGGCAGGGTCGGGCCTGTGCTGCGGCGATCAACGCCACCAAGGAAAAGCCCGAGATCTTTGGCCTGGCGCTTGCCCCGGCAGCGATCATCGAAGGGTTTGGCGTGTTCGCCTTTGTCTTTGCCCTTGTCATCAGCGCGGGGATCAGTTGATGGCACAGGATGGCATGATTTCTCATGGTGTGGATGCCTTGATTGACAAGCTGCGCAATGATGGCGTGGCTGCTGGTCAGGCCGACGCCGAAAAACTGCGCACTGAAGCCAAGGCCGAAGCCGCCAAAATTCTGGCGGACGCCAAGCGTGAGGCGGACGATTATCAAAAAAAGGCACGCACCGATTCCGACAAATATCGCGCTGCTGGAGAAGAGGCGCTTAACACCGCCATGCGTGATGCGGTTTTGACCATGAAGGGTGGATTGACCGACCGGTTTCGCGAAGATGTCGAACGTCTGGTGACCAAGGAAATGGCCGACCCGGGCCTGCTGAAACAGATGATTTTGGAGGTCGTCGGCCGCGAATCCGAAGGCGTCAATCTGGATGGCAAGGTGCAGGTCATTCTGCCCGCCAAAGTCGCAACGCAAGAAGACATCAAGCAGAACGCCGATGACATTCAATCCGGCAAGCTGACCAAATACGTCCTCGGCCTGACCGCAGATATGTTGCGAGAACAGGTAGAACTGCATGCATCCGGTGACGCGCAGGGTGGTATCCGTGTGCGGGCCGAAGATCAGGGCGTTGTACTTGATCTGACGGACAAGGCGGTCGCCTCGTTGCTGATGGAGCATCTTCAGCCCCGGTTTCGCGCCGTGCTGGAAGGTGTGATCCGCTGAAATGTCAGACCCTGACGCCTATATCGCCCTGATCAGCAGCCTGCCAGGCTCTGAGCGGTTGTTCGTGGCCAAGCAGCCACCGCTGTCGCGGCTGCGGCTGGACCGCCGCCTCAAGGCGCTGACGTCCGAGGACGCTAAGGTTCTGAAGGTTATGGAACATGCTCTGAACTGGAGCGCATATGACATGGATGTCACTGACGCGCAGGCTGTATTGAGGTGCAAACAAGCGTTGGCCGAAATCCCGCAATCATCTTTGCGCCGCCTGTTTCTTGAACGGATGGACCTGCGTACTGTTGTTGCGGCATTGCGCCTGCGCGGGCAGGGTGGCAATCCACCGTCCGGTGCGTATGGGTTTGGACGTTGGAGCCGTCACATCCCCGCTTATTGGGGTGACCCGGATTTCCGTCTGTCCACGGCGATGCCGTGGATCAAGGAAGCACGCCAGTTGCTTGAGGCGGAGGACCCCTTGGGTCTGGAACGACTGCTGCTGTCAGTCAGCCATAAGCAACTGAAACGACACGCCGCCCGTCACCTGTTCGATTTTGAGGCCGTGGCCATCTATGTCCTGATCTGGAACATTTTCGATCGCTGGGCGCAAAGTAACGCTCAGAATGCGGCCGCAAGATTTGAGAAGCTTGCCCAGAAAGCCATGAGCAATGTCGCAGATTTCGATTTTGAGAGAGTAAGCGCATGACTGCCCAAACATCCCCGATTCAAACCGCAACCGCTCGCGTCGTCTCTGTCCAGGAAGGGCTGGTGAAAATTCACGCCAACCAAGACGCCGCCGGGGTTCCGGGGCAATTGGTCAAGAACGAGGTCGTGTTCATCCTTCCGACCCGTCCGGGCCCGGGCGGGCGTCAGGAGCGCCTGAAGGCTGAGGTGCTTCGTGTGCGCGGCGATACAGCCGACGTTCAGGTCTACGAAAGCACGGACGGCGTCGCGGTTGGTGATCCGGTTGAACAGTCGGGACAGCTGCTTTCGGTCGAACTTGGACCGGGTCTTTTGGGGCAGATCTTTGACGGCCTACAATCGCCTTTGACCAAGGTTGCGGCCGAATTCGGGACTTTCCTGCCGCGCGGGGCGGATGTGACGCCGCTGGATGATCAGGCAAAATGGTCTTTCACTCCCACAGTCAAAGTTGGCGACACGGTCAAGGCCGGCGACAGCATTGGCACTGTTCCCGAAGGTCGGTTTACCCACAAAATCATGCTGCCTTTCAACTGGGTCGGCGAATACAATGTTGTCTGGGTTCAGAAAGGCGCCGCATCGATCCACGAGATTGTCGCGCGTCTTGTAGACGAGCAGGGTGGGGAGCACACGCTGACCCTGTGCCAAAAGTGGCCGGTACGACGACCGTTGCCAGAAACCATCCTGAAACGCGCCTTGTCTGAACGGTTGTACCCGACTGAACCCATTCTGACGTCTCAGCGCTTGATTGATACGTTCTTCCCCATAGCGCGCGGTGGCACGGCCTGTATTCCCGGCCCGTTCGGCGCGGGCAAAACCGTGCTGCAAAACCTGATTGCTCGGAACTCCAAAGTGGATATCGTGATCGTGGTGGCCTGCGGTGAGCGGGCGGGCGAAGTGGTGGAAACGATCCACGAATTTCCCAAGATGACAGACCCGATGTCGGGCGGCAGTCTGATGGATCGGACGATCATCATCTGTAACACCTCTTCCATGCCTGTAGCGGCACGTGAGGCGTCGATCTTCACCGGCATCACCCTGGGCGAGTATTACCGCCAGATGGGCTATGACGTGCTGTTGATCGCTGACAGTACCAGCCGCTGGGCGCAGGCCATGCGCGAGACCTCCGGCAAGCTGGAGGAAATCCCCGGTGAAGAAGGCTTTCCTGCTTATCTGGAAAGCTCGATCAAGGGCCTGTACGAGCGCGCAGGGGCGATGAAGACCAATGATGGCGATCTGGGTAGTCTGACGCTGATCGGTACGGTTTCACCGGCGGGTGGCAATTTTGACGAGCCTGTGACGCAATCCACGCTGTCTACTGTGAAGTGCTTTCTGGGACTGTCCTCGGAACGGGCTTATAAACGGTTCTATCCTGCGGTTGACCCAATGCTCAGCTGGTCGCGATACACCGATCAGCTCTCGGATTGGTACGACAAAAACGCTGAGCCGGGTTGGACAGGCAAGGTACGCGATCTGCTGGCCCTGATTGAAAAAGGTGAACAAGTCGATCAGATGATGCAGGTGACCGGCGAAGAGGGCGTCACCATCGAGGACTTCGTCACGCAGCAAAAAGCGCTGTTCGTGGACATGGTGTACCTACAGCAGGATGCCTTTGACAAAGTCGACGCAACTGTCCCGCTAGAGCGTCAGAAGATGACGTTCAAGCTGGTCTATGATGTTACGCAATCAACTGCGGAATTCGAAGATAAGGGTGAAGTGCGTCAGGTGTTCACCCAGCTCACTGGTCTTATGAAGAACTTCCACTACGCCGCGGAAAACACGCCGGAATTCAAGTCGCTGTGGGGGCAGATACAGGACCTGAGCCGCGAGAAATTTGGAGTGTAGGTCAGGGAAGTGGTAGCCCGTAGGGGAATCGAACCCCTCTTTCCAGGTTGAAAACCTGGCGTCCTAACCGATAGACGAACGGGCCATCTGATAGTGGCATTAGCACAAGTGGTAGCCCGTAGGGGAATCGAACCCCTCTTTCCAGGTTGAAAACCTGGCGTCCTAACCGATAGACGAACGGGCCACGCTTGCTTGTGGAGGGCCTTTTACGGTTTACCTCTGACCCCCGCAAGCCGAAAAATGCAGGGATACGAAACTTTTTTGGCAGGGCCGGAAATGGGCTCAGTTTGCCTCTGCCGCGTCCTCCAGTCTCAGCTGAACGCTTTGCCGTCCGCCCCATGTGTTCACCTCAAGCCGTCCGGCGAAATGAAAGCGCGCGCCGCCATGGTTGGACAGCTTTTCCCCCATCGGTCCGTCAAAAGCTCCAAAGGCAATGGCATCAAGGCCACCACCAACCCCGTCGGACAGCGAAAGTTTCAGATGGGATTCCCCCACGCGCTTGGCAAATCGCACCTGCAGGTCCGGCAAGGCATAGCGCGGGGCAGGGGCGCTGGCCCCGAAAGGACCGGCTTTTTCAATCTGTTCGATCAAATCGACCGAGGCCGCACCGGGCATCAGGGCACCGTCCAGTTTCAGGTCTGCAGGTCCGCCTTTGCCCGCGCCTTGTTTGGCCAACAACACGTTGAGCCGTTTCATGGCCGGCTCCAACTGATCCCGCATAACGGTCAGCCCTGCGGCCATCTTGTGCCCGCCGCC
Source organism: Ruegeria sp. A3M17 (assembly GCF_003318255.1). Classification (GTDB taxonomy): domain Bacteria; phylum Pseudomonadota; class Alphaproteobacteria; order Rhodobacterales; family Rhodobacteraceae; genus Ruegeria. The sequence goes on along the minus strand of NZ_QOCF01000006.1, from coordinate 74,387 downwards.
TTTGACCAAAAGCCCCTCAGCCGCCAACCGTTGGATTGATGCCCCCAGATCAACGCCAGAAACCGACCGCCCCGAACCCTTGCCTTCATCACCATCAAAGCCGATGACAATGGCGGGTCTGTTAGCGTTTTCCTTTAGGCGGGATGCCACGATGCCGACAACGCCGGGATGCCACCCTTCGCCCGCCGCCCAGACCAAAGGCGCGTCCAATCCGCGTTCCTCGGCCTGTTCAAGTGCTGCCGCGCGTACTGCGTTTTCGATATCACGACGCTCGGTGTTCAACTCATCCAATCTTTGAGACAGCGCTTCAGCTTCGGTCATCGAATCCGTGCTCAACAGCCGTGCACCCAGATCGGCCTGACCGATCCGCCCGCCCGCATTGACGCGCGGACCCAGCAGAAAACCCAGATGATAGCTGGTAGGGGCCGAATCCATGCGCGCCACATCCGACAGCGCCACTAATCCGGGTCGTTGCCGCTGTGCCATGACCTTAAGGCCTTGCCGGACCAACGCCCGGTTTGCGTCGATCAGCGGGGCCACGTCCGCAACGGTTGCCAATGCCACAAGATCCAGCAGCCCGATCAGGTCGGGTCCCTTGACGTCAGCCTCACGCAGTTGCCGACCAGCCTCAACCAGCATCAGGAACACCACGCCGGCAGCGCAGAAATACCCCAAATCACCGCTTTCATCCTGTCGGTTCGGGTTCACGACCGCCACGCAATCGGGCAGTGTTTCACCACCAAGGTGGTGGTCCAGCACAATGACATCCGCGGCTTTTGCCGCCGCGATCGGTTCGTGGCTGAGCGTTCCGCAGTCCACGCAGATAATCAGGTCATGTGCGGCCGCAAGTTCCTGCATTGCTGGTATGTTCGGCCCATAACCTTCATCGATCCGGTCCGGCACATAGAGCGTGGCTTGCAGCCCCATCTGGCGCAGCCACACAAGCAGCAAAGCCGCTGAGCTGCCACCATCGACGTCGTAGTCGGCAAACACGGCAATCCTCTGCTTGTTCCGGACAGCTTCCAGAAAGCGCGTTGCGGCGGTCTCCATATCCTTCATGGACCGGGGGTCGGGTAGCAATTCCTTCAGCTTTGGTTCAAGAAAGCTTTCGGTTTCTATCGGGGGCACTCCGAGCCGCGCCAGAACCTGACATACCGCACGTGGCAACCCAGACTGCTGCACCAGCATTTCCGTGGCCCGTTCGATCTCGGCCTCCGGTCCGCTCCAACGCCGCCCGGTCAGTGACTGCTCAACCCCTAAAAAGCTCATGCCTGCCCCTCATATGCCAAGGCCGGACCCTCTCGGACCCGGCCTCATTGTATCTATCGATACCTCTGCCAAAGGCAAAGGTGCAAGCCATCACGCGTTGTCGTGCGGCCAGGTTGGCGTGCGGTAGGACATGCGGCGCACCGAACCGGTTTTGGAACGCATCAGCAGGGTGGTGGTTTCAACCCAACCGGGCTGGCGTTTGATCCGCGGCAGCAAAGAGCCACCGGTCACGCCAGTTGCGGCAAAGATCACGTCTGCGGTTACCATCTCATCGCGAGAATAAACGCGGTCCAGATCGGTGATGCCCGCCTTGCCGGCGCGGCCACGCTCGTCGTCGTTGCGGAACAGCAGGCGGCCAAAGATCTGTCCACCCATGCATTTCAACGCGGCAGCGGCCAGAACGCCCTCGGGCGCGCCGCCTTGACCCATATACATGTCGATGCCGGTTTCTTCGCTTTCGGCGCAGTGCATGACACCAGCCACGTCACCATCGGTGATCAGGCGGATCGAGGCGCCGGTTTCGCGCACTTCAGCGATCATCGCTTCGTGGCGGGGACGCTCCAGAATGCAGACGGTGATGTCGGCAGGCTTGCAGCCTTTGGCGTTGGCCAGTGCCTCAACGCGCTCGCGCGGGCTCATGTCCAGGTTCACGACGCCTTCGGGAAAGCCCGGACCAATGGCCAGCTTGTCCATGTAAACATCGGGTGCGTGCAGCATCGATCCGCGCGGCCCCATGGCGATCACGGTCAGCGCGTTCGGCATGTCCTTGGCGGTCAGGGTCGTGCCTTCCAGCGGGTCCAGCGCGATATCCACTCCGGGGCCGTTTCCGGTGCCGACCTCTTCGCCGATAAACAGCATCGGCGCTTCGTCGCGCTCGCCTTCGCCGATGACAACAACACCCGCAATGTCCAGCAGGTTCAGCTGTTCGCGCATCGCGTTTACAGCCGCCTGATCCGCAGCCTTTTCGTCACCACGTCCGACCAGCGAGGCCGAGGCAAGTGCGGCCTGCTCTGCGACCCGTGCAAGGCCCAGAGACAACAGACGGTCGTTGAAATCGATTTTGGCAGCGCTCATTTTTTCGTATCCTCAGGTCAATAAAGGCGTTTCATCGGGCATAGCCTGCGTTTTGTGCAGGCCGCAAGGGTCAAACCTCTTCAATCCGCAATGCGACGGGCTCACCCGACAGGACATCGGTCGCGCGAAGCCCTTCCAAAGCGACATCCAACGTGGCCCGCGTGGTCTTGTGCGTCACAATCAGAACCGGCGCGGTGGCTTCGGTGTGCCCGTATTGGCGCATCCGGTCGATCGAGACACCCGCGTCACCCAGTATGGCGGCCACTTTGGCCAGCGCACCGGGTTTGTCGAACAGCGCGAGGCGCAGGTAGTAGGGTGCAGGCAGGCCAGTAACGGCGGGTTTTGCGTCTTCCAACGTTTCTGCAGGGCGGCCAAAAGTTGGGATCTGCAATCCCCGCGCCAGATCGCAGACGTCGCCCATCACGGCGCTTGCCGTTGGACCTTCGCCCGCACCGGGGCCGCGCAGGACAACCTGATCGACCGCGTCGCCTTCGATCACAACCATATTGGTGCCGCCTTCCAGCTGACCCAGGGGCGAGCCGCTGGGTACAAGGCACGGCTGCATCCGCTGTTCCAGACCGCGTGCCGAGCGCTGAGCGACACCCAGCAGCTTGATACGATAGCCCATGTCGGCAGCCTGATGAATGTCATCCAGACTGATATGCTGGATGCCTTCGATCTGGATGCCGTCAAAGTTCGGTTTGGTGCCAAAAGCGATCGAGGACAACAGTGCCAGCTTATGGGCCGCGTCGATGCCGCCCACGTCCAGGTTCGGGTCAGCCTCGAGGTAGCCCAGTTCGGCACATTCCTCGAACAGCGCGTTATACCCTAGTTCCTGCGATTGCATCCGCGTCAGGATATAGTTGCAGGTGCCGTTCATCACGCCCATGACGCGGGTGATTTCGTTCCCGGCCAGCCCCTCGGTCAGGGATTTGATCACAGGGATACCACCTGCAACGGCGGCCTCAAACCGGATCACACGGCCTGCGGCCTCGGCTTTTTCAGCCAGCTCCTGACCGTAAATGGCCAACAGAGCCTTGTTCGCGGTCACCACATCCTTGCCAGCGGCCAACGCGGCCTCGACAGATGCTTTGGCGGGGCCGTTTTCGCCGCCCATAAGTTCGACAAAAATATCGACATCGTCGCGTTGCGCCAGGGCGACGGGATCAGTCTCCCATGCATACTCCGACAGGTTCACGCCACGGTCTTTGTTTGCGTCGCGCGCAGAAACAGCGGTGATTTCGATCGCGCGACCTGTACGCGCCTGCAGCAGGTCGGCATGGCGGCGCACGATCCGCACGACACCCACGCCAACCGTTCCCAGGCCGGCAATTCCCAGCCGCAGCGCCTGTGTCATCCCGTGGGTTCCTTTCCGCTCGAATGTCCTTGGTTTCGGGCTGTTTGCCCGTTCAAAGGTGCCTTAACGGGTTCAGCGTCGGGGCGCAATCCGAGACAGCGGTAACAGGCGGTTGAAACGCGAAAGGTCAGTTGGTTTGCGCGTTCTGCAACGCTTCGGCCTTTTTGGCCAGCGCTTCGCGGCGGGCGGTCAGATCTTCCTCAACCTCGGCCGCTTCGTTCACGGGATCTATGGGCGGGCCAAGAATGTCCTGAAGTGGGACCAGCTTCGGATACGCGGCCGAGCGCACATTCGGCTGTTCGCGTCCTTCCAATTCCGGGAAGTCCGTGCAGGCTGCGCAAGTTAGAAGCAGAACCAAAAGTGGCAGGGGCTTCATACCGAACCCTTTCAATGGTGACTGGCACCGTGATGCACCTTTTGCGGCGGTCGTTCAAGCGGGGTTCTATATGAACGCTTGTTCATATACGGTGGCGGTATGGCACGTACCCAAGGCTCACACTCCGATATCACCGGCCCGCGCATTCGAAAAGCAGCGCTGGGGCTGTTTGCCCGACATGGCTATGCCGCTGTATCCATGCGCCAGATAGCAAAAGATGTGGGTGTGCAGGCGGGGGCGCTGTACAACTACACACCTGACAAGCAAAGCCTGCTGTTTCGCCTGATGCAGGATCACATGCAGGATCTGTTGGCCGCTTATGGTGAACTTGAACAGCCCGCCGATGCCGAGGCCGCGCTGCGCCGCTTTGTCGGGTTTCACATTCGGTTTCATATGGAACGACCGGATGAAGTCTTCATCGCCTATATGGAGCTGCGCAACCTTACGCCCGAAAACTTTTCGGAAATAGAAGGCCTGCGCCGGGCCTATGAGGATTCGCTTGAAGCCATCTTGCAGGACGGGCAGAAGTCTGGGCTCTTCTCGGTTGCCGATACCAAAATCGCGACCCTGGCCGTGATCGCCATGCTGAACGGTGTGATGACCTGGTATCGTGCAGGCGGACGCTTGTCGCTGGACGAAGTTGAGCAGGTTTATTGGGATATGGTCAGACGCGCCGTAACTGCCTGACCAACTTTGCTTAATCAGTGCCCGGCGCGGATGAATGTGCCATTACGCAGTTCTTTGAACGCCAGTTCCAGTTCGGCACGCGTGTTCATGACAATTGGACCATGCCATGCGACAGGCTCATCAATTGGCGCGCCCGAGATCAACAGAAACCGAACGCCTTCGGGGCCAGCTTGAACTGTGACCTCATCGCCGGTGCCGAACCGAACCAAAGTGCGGTCACCGGACAGATCGCGGATGTTGACCTCTTGTCCCGCGACCTCTTTTTCCAAAAGCACGCCGGTGGGTTGTGATGCATCGGCAAAGGCCGCCTGGCCTTGGAACACATAGGCAAACGCCCGGCGGTAGGTGTCGATGCGAAAGGTCTTTTTCACGCCAGCCGGAACCTGAATATCCAAGTACTGCGGGTCGGCGGCAATACCGTCTACCGGGCCGGCCTTGCCCCAGAATTCCCCCACAATGACGCGCACGGTGGTGCCGTCATCATCAATGACCTCGGGGATCACTTTGCTTTGGACATCCTGATAGCGGGGCGCTGTCATCTTCTGATCCGACGGCAGATTTCCCCACAGCTGGAACCCGTGCATTTGGCCCGCACCGTTTCCCTTGGGCATTTCCTGATGCAGGATTCCGGACCCGGCGGTCATCCACTGAACGTCGCCTGCACCCAATGTGCCGGTGTTGCCCAGCGAATCTGAATGCTCGACTGAGCCGGACAGGACATAGGTGATGGTCTCGATGCCGCGATGCGGATGCCAGGGGAAGCCCGCCTGATAATCCTCGGGGCGATCATTGCGGAAGTCGTCGAACAACAGAAACGGGTCAAGCTCGGACGGGTCCTGAAATCCGAAGGCCCGGTGCAATTTGACGCCTGCGCCTTCCATGGTCGGCACAGCCTGGCGAGTTTCCAATGTTGGTCTAAGGGACATGATGGCCTCCTGAATTTGTGGGGATCATGTATGCTGTTGGCGATATGCGTCAATTTGCGTGCAAACACGGGTGCTGTGCGCAATTCCATACTCGGCTTCCCTCTGTTTTTCGGCACACAAAGCGGATAGACCCGGACAGAGCAGAGCAGGGGACGTCAATGCAACAAGAAATTCTGGCCACGGTTCGGCCTTCATCATCCAGGCGTTGGATAGGGGTGGGGATGCTGTCGACCGTGGGTGTGCTGGTCATCTATGTCGCTTTGACCACGCCACCGGAACCGGCTTGGTTGGTCTTTTTGCTTGTCGTTGGTGTGGCGGCGTTTTGGCTGGCCTATCGCATGTGGCAAGCCACCAGCGACTGGATCGAGCTGACCGAGACTGAATTGCGGACCGGATCAGGGCAGGTGATTACCCGTATCGAAGATATCGAGACCATCGATCAGGGGGTGTTTGCGTTCAAGCCGTCAAATGGATTTTTGTTGAAGACCAAGGAAAGCGCAGAAAACAGCTGGGCACCGGGATTGTGGTGGCGATTGGGGCGCCGTATTGGCATCGGCGGCCTGACTACGGCCGCAGAAACCAAATTTATGATCCAAGTAGTGTATTCACTGTTGGAGTATACATCTAACAAAAATGCTTAGAATCGGGTCCCTTGACTATCGGAACAAAACGCGGCCGCGTGAAAATAAAGTTGTCAAATGTGTGATCTCTGTCCAGCCAACCAGTATTCAAAATCGGAACATAAGGTTTGGACGTTTCAACGATGATCAAGGAGTCCGTATTTGCCATAGGCGGAAGCCTTTCAATCAATGAATCGAGATTGTCATTGGTCCAGTTGCTCTCGTACCCACACGCTGTAGACCACTCAACGTTATAGCGCTCTTCTGTACCGGTGTTTTGATCGGCGGCAAAGTACTGGATCACCGACAATCGCATTTTTAGCGGCGAGTTGTCGGTTACCATACGATTGTATATCAAATACATGGATTCCGCATAAATATCGGTTATTGCATCCTCACCCTCACGCGAAACTAGGTCACTTACCGTGTACGCAGCTTTCAGATTTGCGCTGCTTTCAAGAAAACCATCAAAATACGTATAAGTAATCGTGATACTCCATACGAGCATCGGGAAAATCAGAGCAGACTCCATGGATAGGCTGCCGTTCTCCTTGCCCAAAAAAGCGCCAAACAGGTTACGGATGCGTGAAGTGAGACACGTCATATTAAGGCTCCTGAACAAAGGTAGTCGTCGCCGTAAGTGTGACCAGACCATCATCGCCTGACACAGCCCGCCCCATTACGGTCGTAGGAAAAAGCGGATCGACCTTCGCGCAGGCACGCAGGATCATCAGTTCGTTCGATCCGCCATTCGAAAATTCGCGGACCGGCTTGGCCTCATCGGCTCTGTCTGAACAGTCTGGAACAATTGGAAGGTTCACACCGCCATACGGGTCCTGAACAATCATCTCCAATTGCAGGTTGTCAGAACAATTCCGCATCGCAACCATTTTACCGCAGATGGCTTCCTTGATCGTATTGTGCTTAGTATCCGGCAAATTGATCCCAAGCCGAATGTCGCGCACGACCAGATCCATCGAGCGATCCAGCATCGCTTTCTGAATCGAGACCATTGAGTATTCGATGACGCCCAGAATGAAAAACATGTAAAGGGGGAACCATATGGCAAACTCAACGGTCAATGAACCGTGCTCTGTTCGTTTGAACCGAACCGCCTTTTCCAGAGTTTTACGGATCATTGCGTCAGTCTCAGTTGTTTGATTGTTAGGGCAATAGATTCAAAGACTTGCGGAAGCGTCAGGTCGTCGCCGAAAGTGCCGCCGTTCTGGACTTCGTAAAAGAAGCTCGCGCCGCTAGAACAATTTTTAATGACTGTAGCACCTGCTTCCGGCGCTTCGAAAGCAATGCCATAGACATCAACATTCTTTGCCTTGATCGCGCCACAAATATCACCCACCCGCGTGTCTTTGGTTCCGCCACCAATCGTTGTGAAGGCATTGTTGTACCAGTCTCGAGTGCGCTGGTATTCGAATGCATAGTTATACTCGGCGTTCCAGTCCAAGTTTACACGATTCCACAGCTCCGGGTAAGTCAGGCGTACAGATTCACCTTCTTCATTAAATGGTTCCGAGTGCCCTCTTGTTCCGCGTCGGGTATATAAATACTCGGGTGGGTTTTCCGAGATTTGAACACTGTACTCACCGGAGCGAGTAAGCGTTCTGTCGCAGTTGTATTTAATCCATAATCCGTCGTCCCAGTCATAATACTCGCGACAGTTTCTATAGTCCTTTGCAGTACTTGTGCTGGGATTGTACCAAACATCCGATAATCCGTCGCGCAAGTCCTCGTCCAAAATCCAATTGCTGGTGTTCTCCCCGTCTGTCATGACAATCATGATCTTTTTGACATTGGATTCATATGCCAGTGGACGGTTACTAAAGGTTGGTGGAACAACCTTCTTAGGTTCGTTGCCGTCCGCGTCGAGCCCGGTGTTTGGATCGATTACTACGCTTGCGTTGGCGTTCTGACTAGACAATCTGCTTATTACGGGCTGGAACTGGGGGTCCAGCAGTGCCGCACCCCATTTAACTCCGATGTCAATCGACGTGTTTCCGCCGGCGGACATGGCGTTGATCTGGTCGTGCAGGTCCGAGACGATGTTGGTCACCGGTGTGATGGAACTGCCGGCTCGAGTGGTGCAGACTGAAGAGGTGTGGGCTTCTCGATCATATCTATCGCTTTTGCCAGAGCGGTCGAAATGCGCCGCGCGATTGAGGCTATCGTTCGGATCGATCCAAGCTTCTTTGAATTGGTCTTCGGCAGTGGTATCTTCGAAATTCACGCAATGGGAGTAGTCGTGTTCAGTCGTAACCCCCGGCATTTGATCCAGAATGTTCTTTCCTGCGTTCACCTGGTTGTTGTAAGGTACGATCGAGATCGAAATCTTGTTTGGGTCTTCCCCAAGGTAGATCGTATCCACGAATTGTATTGCGGCTTCCTGAAGGGCCTTCATCTTAGTTTTACCCGGCGTTGCAGAATCCCAGCCCATCGAGCCGGAAATATCCAGAACCATCGTGATTTCGAGCGCACCAATAGATTCTTCCGCGACGCTCGTGACCGAAGCCGTCAGTTCGGGATATCCAAAGAACCACATAAAGTGCGTTTTGACGTCGACTTCAGCTTTTGCTGTGACTTTTCTCGATCCAAGGGTTGGATTGTCATCAACTTCGGGTTCATTCGTAAGCTTGCCACGGACGTCGGATTTCTCAACATAGGATTTGACCACTTCCGCAGGGGGGAGCTTTTGTTTAACGTTGGCCGCCGCAAGAACCGCGCGATCCAGAGTGCCTTGAAGGCTCGCTCTGTCGCGCTCAAAGTTCATTATGTCGACGCCAATACCTGCTGTCGCAAATATGAGCAAAAAACCAAGAACAACAAAGATAATGAACACGCCACCGTCCTCGTCGCGTGAAAAACGACGAGCGGCCGCGGCTGCGCTCTTACAATTTTTGCTGTTATTCTTAAATACGCGCATTTTCATCTAGCCGACCTCGCTGAGCAGACATTCGGCGCTGCTAAGGAAAAGTTAACGTTTGAAAACTAACGGCGAATCGTGGCGTGAATTGGGCGGAAGTGCCGAAGATATGGCAACTTTGGGCGCGAACCGTAGATAATTGAACGGCTTTTTCGCCTCTGTTTTCGGTCCGGCGACAATTTTCCATAGGTTAAGCCCAGAGTGCGACTCAGCCCTGTCCGAGCGTCTTCATGACGATTTTGGGTTTTATTGTTGCTTAATTATTGATCGTTTAGCCAATGGGTGCGACAAAACGTCAGAACGCTCGTCGTTCGTCGGCACGGAGGATTAAATGACGGCCATTAATGAACCCAGCTTTCGCGAAAGTGTAGATTTGATGTTTAACAGGGCGGCGTCCCTTATGGACCTGCCGCCGGGGTTGGAGGAAAAGATCCGTGTCTGCAACGCCACCTACACTGTTCGGTTCGGCGTCCGCTTGCGTGGCGATATTCATACTTTCACCGGCTACCGCTCGGTTCATTCCGAGCATATGGAGCCCGTAAAGGGCGGTATTCGTTACGCCCTTGCTGTGAACCAGGACGAGGTCGAGGCGCTTGCCGCCCTGATGACTTATAAATGTGCTCTGGTTGAAACGCCCTTTGGCGGATCAAAAGGGGGATTGTGCATCGATCCCCGAAAATACGAAGAGCACGAGTTGGAGCAGATCACCCGCCGCTTTGCCTATGAGTTGGCCAAGCGCGATCTGATCAACCCCTCGCAAAACGTACCCGCCCCCGACATGGGAACGGGCGAGCGTGAGATGGCCTGGATGGCGGATCAATACGCCAGGATGAACACGACGGACATCAATGCACGCGCCTGTGTTACAGGAAAGCCGCTGAACGCGGGCGGTATCGCAGGCCGGGTTGAAGCAACAGGTCGCGGCATCCAATACGCCCTACGAGAATTCTTCCGCCACCCGGAAGACATGCAAAAGGCAGGGCTGTCCGGCAAACTGGACGGCAAACGTGTCATCGTTCAGGGGCTGGGCAATGTGGGCTATCACGCCGCAAAGTTCCTGAGCGAGGAGGACGGATCCAGAATTGTCGGCATCATCGAATGGGATGGCGCGCTGTATAATCCCGACGGGATCGACGTGGAATCCGTACGCCAATGGATCGTCAAACATGGCGGTGTCAGCGACTATCCGGATGCGACACACTCGGCCGAGGGCGGGGCAGTTCTTGAAGAAGACTGCGATATCCTCATCCCGGCTGCTCTGGAAGCGGTTATCAACCTGTCCAACGCAGACCGGATCAAGGCGCCTTTGATTATCGAGGCTGCCAATGGCCCGGTGACTGCCGGTGCGGATGAGATTCTGCGCAAGAAGGGCACGGTGATCATTCCGGACATGTATGCAAACGCCGGTGGTGTGACGGTTTCCTATTTCGAATGGGTCAAAAACCTCAGCCATATTCGTTTCGGTCGCATGCAGCGCCGTCAGGAAGAGGCGCGGCACGAGCTGATCGTTAGTGAGCTGCAGAGGCTGGATCGTTATCTTGGCGATGCCTGGTCGATGTCTCCGGACTTCAAGGCCAAGTATCTACGCGGTGCGGACGAGCTGGAACTGGTGCGCTCGGGTCTCGATGACACTATGCGGATTGCCTATCAGTCGATGCGTGAGGTCTGGCACGGCCGCGACGATGTCGAGGATTTGCGGACAGCGGCCTATATTGTCGCCATTGACCGTGTGTCCAAAAGCTATCGCGCCAAAGGGCTGTGATGGTTTGAAATCAGGAGCAGCCTGGCTTTGTCAGGCTGCCCCAACGGTAAGGGTTGGCCGACTTAACCACGGCAGACACTCCGAAAACGGTAATGGCAGGCCGTGCCTGCGACAGGTAAGCTGCAGCGACAGAATCGATTACCGGAGTTTTCTATGTTGCGTATCGCTATTGCAGCCGCTTTGCTGGCCACCCCATTAGCTGCGGAAGAGACCAAAGAGCAAAGCTGCCAATACCAGGCTGAAGTTGTTGCAGCGATCCAGAAGGCACGGCTGGACCGTGTAAAAGAGCGCAACGTGCCCCAGGCAGTTGCCGAAACCAGCCCGACCTGGCCCGAAAATTACAATGCTGCCATCCCGTTGATCGCGCCTTGGGTCTACGAACAAAAGATGCGCGACGTGCGCAAAAAGGATCTGGGCGCCGCCTGGCTTGAGCTGTGTTTGCAGCAATAATCCACAGCCCCATCATTTCCCTGTGGACAAACGCGCGTCATACCCTTGGCGCGCGTTCTTGTTTCTGTCAGGTTTGACCCATGTCTCTGCCCCCCGGATTTCTGGATGAGCTGCGAACCCGCCTGAGCCTGTCTCAGGTTGTCGGGCGCAAAGTCATGTGGGATCCACGCAAGTCCAACCAGGGCAAGGGGGATATGTGGGCGCCATGCCCGTTTCACCACGAAAAGACAGCGTCTTTCCACGTAGATGACCAAAAGGGGTTCTACTACTGCTTCGGGTGCCATGCCAAAGGCGATGCGATCAGTTTTGTGAAAGAGACCGAGAATGTCTCGTTCATCGAAGCTGTTGAAATTTTGGCGCGTGAGGCAGGCATGCCCATGCCCGCGCGTGATCCGAAAGCACAGGAAAAGCAGGATCGCCGGTCGCAACTGGCCGACGTCTTGGAGCAGGCGGCGCAATTCTTCCGCTTGCAACTCAAGACCGGAGCAGGGGGCGCTGCGCGGGACTACCTGACGCGTCGAGGATTGGATGCACAGGCATTGGACCGGTGGGAAATCGGTTTTGCACCGGATGGCTGGCAAGGTTTGTGGGATCACCTGCGCGGCAAGAACGTGGCTGAGGACCTGATCCTTGGGGCCGGGCTGGCCAAACCTTCGAACAAGGGCAAAAAGCCCTATGATACGTTCCGCAACCGGATCATGTACCCCATCCGCGATCCGCGCGGGCGGTGCATCGCGTTTGGCGGTCGGGCAATGGACCCCAATGACAATGCGAAATACCTGAACTCGCCCGAAACGGAATTGTTCGACAAGGGCCGCAGCCTGTACAACCACGGCCCTGCGCGTCAGGCCGCGGGCAAAGATCAGCCTCTGATCGTGGCCGAAGGGTACATGGATGTGATCGCCCTGGCCGAAGCCGGGTTCGGGGCGTCGGTCGCCCCATTAGGCACGGCGATCACCGAACATCAGTTGCAGCTCCTGTGGCGCGTCTCGGATGAGCCGATCATCGCATTGGATGGCGACACGGCCGGTCTGCGTGCCGCGATGCGGGCCGTTGATCTGGCGTTGCCGCTGTTAGAGGCCGGGAAATCCCTGCGCTTTGCGCTGATGCCCGAGGGCAAGGATCCCGATGATCTGCTGCGAGCTGAGGGTCCGACAGCTGTAAAAACAGTGCTTGAAGGCGCGATCCCGATGGTCAAACTGCTGTGGCAACGTGAGACCGAGGGCAAGGTGTTCGACAGCCCGGAACGAAAGGCTGCGTTGGATAAGTCGCTGAGGGACCAGATCAAACTGATCCGCGATCCCTCGATCCGGTCGCACTATGGGCAAGAGATCAAAGACCTGCGCTGGCAATTGTTCCGCCCGCAACGCCAGCCGCAAAATCGCCAATGGCAACCTCGCGGCAAGTGGCAACCTCCGAAACAGCCAGCAACCCTCGGTGCGCGCTCATCTTTTCTGGCGTCTTCAGAAACCGCGGATATCCAGATGCGCGAGGCTGCAATCCTGGCAATCGCCATCCTGAACCCCACCGTTGTAGTCCAATTTGAACATCAGCTTGAAGAGATGGAGTGCCATGATCCCGATCATGCCGCCTTGCGCGCCGCCATCCTGCGGCATGCGATCGATGACCCAGAGCATCTGAAAGACCACATTTTCGAAACTTTGGGCAGCGAAATCCTTGAAAACCTGCTTGCCCTTCGCCATGTCGCAGTAATCCCTTGTGTGTTCAAACCAGGCGACGTCGAAAAGGCCGAGATGACTCTGGCCGAGGAACTCGCGAAAATCAAAGCGCTCCGGGGATTGGATGCCGAGATTGCCGAAGCTGCAGAGGAACTGTCTGATCTGGCTGATGAAGCGCTGACATACCGGCTGGCCCAGGCCGCCGAAGAGCGCAACCGTACAAGTCGCAGTCAGAACGAAGATAGGGCGGTTTTTGACATCGCCGATAACGGCGCACGAATCAACCGCGACGAGAAAGACGCGTTTCAGGCGATCATGTCTGGCATCAATTTTGAACGGAAACGTCGCTAATGTGGTGTTTTCGTAAGGCACTGGAAAAGAAAAACGGGTAAACGGGTGGCCGAATCACTTCTACGCGCTAATGATTCGGTACAAACGAATCACCCATCCCTGCAGGAGCATTGAATGGCCGCCAAGGATACAAACGAAGACCGCAAATCCGACGAGCAGGAACAGGAAATCTCGCTGGACATGAGCCAGGCCAACGTCAAGAAAATGATCGCCGAGGCTCGCGAGAAAGGTTACATCACCTACGACCAGCTCAATCAGGTTCTGCCGCCTGATCAGGTCAGCTCGGAACAGATCGAAGACGTTATGTCGATGCTGTCCGAGATGGGCATCAACATCATCGAAGATGAAGAGGCCGAGGAAGAAGAGAACAAAGGCTCGACCGAACTGGTTGCCGCAGAAAGCAACCGAGAGGTTGCGCTGGCGGGTGCTGGTGCTGAAAAGCTGGATCGTACAGATGACCCGGTCCGCATGTATTTGCGTGAGATGGGCAGCGTCGAACTGCTGAGCCGCGAAGGCGAGATTGCCATCGCCAAGCGGATCGAAGCCGGTCGCAACACCATGATTGCCGGTCTGTGCGAAAGCCCGCTGACCTTCCAGGCGATCACCATCTGGCACGACGAATTGTTGTCCGAAGACATTCTGTTGCGCGACGTCATCGATCTGGAGGCCACGTTTGGCAACCAGTTGGACGAAGACGGGGATGTCGAAGAGCCGGTTGTCGACACGTCTGCGGTTCAGGCGGCAAAACCCGCCAAGGACACCGGCCCCGAGCTGGACGCCGACGGCAACCCGCTGAACAATGATGACGACGACGACGACGACGAGCAGGCCAACATGTCGTTGGCCGCGATGGAAGCCGCGCTGAAAGATCAGGTTCTGACCACGCTGGAACGGATCTCGACCGACTTCTCGATGCTGTCGGAAATGCAGGATAGCCGGATCTCGGCGACCCTGAACGAAGACGACACCTTCTCGGAAAAACAAGAGGCGACCTATCAACAGCTGCGGTCTGAGATCGTAGAACTGGTGAACGGTCTGCATCTGCACAACAACCGTATTGAAGCGCTGATTGACCAGCTGTACGGCATCAACCGTCGTATCATGTCGTTGGACAGCTCGATGGTGAAACTGGCGGATCAGGCGCGCATCAACCGTCGCGAATTCATCGACGCGTACCGCGGGCGCGAACTGGACCCGAACTGGCTGACCGAGATGGCAGAAAAACCGGGCCGGGGTTGGCAGATGTTCATCGAACGCTCGACCGCCAAGGTCGAGGAACTGCGCAACGATATGGCACAGGTCGGTCAGTATGTCGGTCTGGACATCCCTGAATTCCGCCGCATCGTCCAGCAAGTTCAAAAGGGTGAAAAAGAGGCGCGTCAGGCCAAGAAGGAAATGGTCGAAGCCAACCTGCGCCTGGTGATCTCGATTGCCAAAAAATACACGAACCGTGGCCTGCAATTCCTTGATCTTATTCAGGAAGGCAACATCGGCTTGATGAAGGCGGTGGACAAGTTTGAATACCGTCGCGGGTACAAGTTCTCGACCTATGCGACCTGGTGGATTCGTCAGGCGATCACGCGGTCTATCGCGGATCAGGCCCGTACGATCCGTATTCCGGTGCACATGATCGAAACGATCAACAAATTGGTCCGGACCGGTCGCCAGATGCTGCACGAGATCGGCCGCGAGCCGACGCCGGAAGAACTGGCCGAAAAGCTGCAGATGCCGCTTGAGAAAGTTCGCAAGGTGATGAAAATCGCCAAGGAACCGATCAGCCTCGAAACTCCGATTGGTGACGAGGAAGACAGCCAGCTGGGCGATTTCATTGAGGATAAGAATGCCGTGCTGCCTTTGGACAGCGCCATTCAGGAAAACCTCAAGGAAACGACGACACGGGTTCTGGCCTCGCTCACGCCGCGTGAGGAACGTGTTCTGCGGATGCGTTTTGGCATCGGTATGAATACCGACCACACTCTGGAAGAGGTTGGTCAACAGTTCAGCGTGACCCGCGAACGTATTCGCCAGATCGAGGCGAAAGCGCTGCGGAAACTGAAGCATCCCAGCCGATCGCGCAAACTGCGGTCCTTCCTGGATCAGTAATTAAAAAGGCGCTTCAAACGAGGCGCCTTTTTCTTATCCGTTCACGCGATGATCACGGTGACCGGGTCAAACCTCAAATTGGCGAGAACTCACAAGGCAAGTGACGTTGTGGTCCCTATTTCTGCCTTGTCCACTCATGGGACAGGCCGGGGCGAGGCTGTACCGCTGATGACCCCCGGCCACCCGGTTCGTGTCACGGTTCCAACCGGGTGCGAAACGTGCTGGGTGCCTGACCGGTCCAGCGTTTGAAGGCTGTCGAGAATGCAGGTTGATCCGCATAGCCCAGCGAATACGCGATTTCCGACAGTGGCATCCCGTTAGTGATAAAGGTCTGCGCCAGATCGCATCTCAGGTCTTCGACAATCTCACGATAGCTTGTCCCTTCATTGCTCAGCCGCCGGGCAAATGTGCGCGGGCTCATGCCGAGGTTCGAGGCCGCATCGTCCGCCTGAATGATCGTGCCGGGCATGGACCGGGTAATCAGTCCCTCGACCTGCGCCCTTAGCTTTTGCGTCGGCTCGCTGCTTTCAGCCAGAACTCGATCGCCATAAGACAGAAGATGCTCGCGCAGAGTGGGGTCATAGGTGGGAACAGGCAAGTCCAGTGAGGACAGCGTCAACACAATCTCCAACCGTTCCGCACCAAAGGTCACCGGAAAGCCTGCCAATTTCTGGAAATCTTTGCTGGCTTCGCCGACTTCATGCTGAAAGCGAATTTCAGTTGGGAAAAAATTTGTTTGCGTCAGCGACCTGATGCGGGCGAGCGCCGCGAAAATCAGAAATTCGGTACGGCGGTGGTATCGCGCGAAACTGGCGTCTTTCCAGTCGGCTTCGATAGATGCGAAGTTGCCCGCAACGCGCAGGCTGAAAAACAGCGCCGGGTCGATCATCCCGTGAAAACGCGAAGTGTTTTCCACCACCTGCTTCAGATCACGCGAGTATTTGCTGATATACGCCGTCAGGCTGGAAGAGGACCTAAAGCCAAGCCCGGCACTGGCCGCGAAGGTAATGTCATGCAAGGCGTCGCAGGCGTAGCGGACAAACAAGGCCTCTTTATGCGCGCTGTACGATGTAGCAGGCGGCGCGATATCGCTGCGGCTCAGACCGGATTTGGCCAGCATGCGATCACCAATCGAAGGATCTTCTGCCTTTTGATCCAGTGTTTTGGACAACACTTGAATGCGGGCAATATCGACGTCCATGTTCAAACCCGAGTTAGCAGCGTGTTTCATTTCGCGGCCTTTGTTCCGGCCACGGGCGGGGGGTGTTGTCACCTATTCAAATAACAATGGCAGAATTTCGCAAGACTACAGTGAGTGTCATACGTATTTTCCGCCTGCTGTCGGGTTAAGCCTTGTGGGGATGAGGTCAGAGCCCAGGAAACTTGTCGCGCAGATGACCCAAGGCTCCCCGACACATATCAATTCGCAAAGATAGCCCAGTGTCGCATTGCCCGGAATGCGCAGTGATGCGAATGTGCGTCAAAACGGGTTAATGAGCGTAACTGGCATGACCAAACTGGCAACAGATGCGGCGGATGGTCAGGATTTCATCGTCTTTGACGGCGAATGCGTTCTGTGCTCGGGGTTTTTTCGTTTCATGGTCGCCCGGGACAAGGCGCAGCGGTTCAAATTTGCCACCGCGCAGTCACCATTTGGGCAAAGGCTGTATTCTCACCTTGGACTACCGATGCGGGATTTTGAAACCAATCTCGTTGTGACCGATGGTGTGGTTCATCAACGGTTGGATGCTTTCGCGGCTGCAATGCGCACGCTGCCGGGGTTTTGGTGGGTTCTTTCGATCTGCAGATTTCTTCCTGGTTTTGTCAAAGACCCGCTGTATCACCTGATCGCCAGAAACCGGTATGCCATCTTCGGACGTTCGCCGACCTGCATGATCCAAGACAAAACAATGCAAGCTCGCTTTCTGCCTGAGGGGTTCTGAGTGCACCCCGATCCCTTTTTGCAAGCCTTGCCCGTGGGCACGAACCTGCCCAAGGCGCTGCGGGCCTTGCACAGCACGGGCGGATTTTATTCCGGTCGATGCTCGGTCACGCCGGGCAAGGGGTGGCTGGCCAAACTCGCGTTGCGCTTTGCCGGCATGCCGTCCAGGGGTGACGACATCCCTGTGCGTCTCAGGGTCGAGCAAGAGGGGAACGCTTGGATCTGGATGCGCGATTTCGACGGCCACATCACCAGATCACGGCTGACTTTGGAGCAGGGCATGGGATGCGTCCGCGAGCAGTTTGGGCAGGTTTCCGTTTGGTTGAAGCCGGTATTTGCAAACGATCGGTTAGAGATCGAGATCCTGCGCTTCAGCCTGCTGCGAATACCTTTCCCAAAGGTGCTTCTGCCGCAATCAAAGACTGTGGAATGGCAGGATGATGAAGGACGGTTCCTGTTTGATGTTTCGGCCCGGATGCCGCTTGTTGGGGCATTGATCCGGTATCAGGGTTGGCTAACATTCGATCACGCGGGGACCCGCGTTGACTGAATTGATTGTGAACCAGCTTTGCCCTGTAAGAATGTACACTATTTGAAAAATCACCTCGAAACGAATGAGAGTATGATTATGAAACAGGTTATGACATTGGCGGTTTCTGCCGCGATCTTGCTGTCTGTGCCCCTATCGTCGGCCTCGGCCGCGCGAAACGGATATCAGACGGTTGCCGTCAACAGCAATATGTTCGAAGTGATCCCGCGGGCCCGTCAGGACGTGGACGGGTATTGGTGCGCGGCCGCAGATTTTGCGCGCCGGACTTTGGGTGCAGGTTGGCAGCAACGTATTTATGTGGTGCGCGGCTATGGCCCCAGCGAAGCAACGGGTCGCCGCACAGCCGTTCAATTCTCGTTGCAGCAACCTACAAACGTTGCCCAGCAAAGCAGTTCGATCTCAGTCGGCTTCAAGGCTGGCGAAAGCATGTCGGTTCAGGGGGCAAACGGACGTTGCAACATCCGCCCGTTCCGCGACTGATCGAGGACTGATCGCCATATGCAGACCGAGTTTATTATTTCGACGAACGGGCCGGGGTTGTATGAGTTCACCTCGGACGTACGCAACTGGCTTAACTCGGTCTCAGGCGATGGTTTACTGACATTGTTCGTGCGGCATACGTCGTGTTCGCTGACCATTCAGGAAAACGCCGATCCCGAGGTGCAATCGGACCTGCGCGCCTTTTTTGACAGATTGGTGCCGCCGTCCGACGACCCCGCGATGGCCTATCTGCGCCATACTTACGAGGGCCCCGACGACATGCCCGCGCATATCAAGGCGGCACTTTTGCCTGTATCGCTGTCTATTCCCGTGTCCGTTGGGCAACTGGTGCTGGGGACATGGCAAGGTATTTACCTGTTTGAACACCGCACCGCAGCGCATCTGCGAAGGGTCGCGGCACATTTTGCCTGACCCCTTTATCTTGCGGTGGAAATTTCCGACTACCCAAATCCTAGCGGCTACCCTATAGTTGTGGATAAGTAAGTCATAGTGCTTACAAAAAGAGGCGGAACCAGGGACGAGGAGACGGTGGATGCGCTGCCCGTTTTGCGGAAATATCGATACTCAAGTCAAAGATTCACGCCCGGCAGAGGACCATGCGGCCATTCGTCGGCGTAGGTTCTGTCCCGCGTGTGGGGGGCGGTTTACGACCTACGAACGTGTCCAGTTGCGTGATCTGGTGGTAATCAAAACCAACGGCAAACGCGAAGATTTCGATCGGGACAAGTTGGAGCGTTCGATCCGCATTTCGATGCAGAAACGCCCGATTGATCCGGAACGTATTGACCAGATGATTTCTGGTATCGTGCGTCGCCTGGAAAGCATGGGCGAGACCGACATCCCGTCCAGCAAAATTGGCGAGATCGTTATGGAAGCTCTGGCGCGGATCGACACCGTCGCCTATGTTCGCTTTGCGAGCGTATACAAGAATTTCCAGGCGGCCGATGACTTCGAGGAGTTTGTCCACGAACTGCGCCCGCCGCAGCCTTCGACGGACGAGTGAGCGAAACAGATAAGCGATACATGGCGCTTGCCCTGTCTTTGGGGCGGCGCGGTCAAGGAACGTGCTGGCCAAACCCAGCCGTCGGTTGCGTGATCGTGCGTGACGGGCGCATTGTGGGGCGCGGCTGGACCCAGCCGGGTGGCCGCCCGCACGCCGAACCCCAAGCGCTGGCACAAGCCAGAGACGCGGCACGGGGTGCTACGGCCTATGTCACGCTTGAACCCTGCGCCCATCACGGCAAAACACCCCCTTGCGCCGAGGCCCTGATTGCTGCCGGTGTGGCCCGTGTGGTCGCGGCCATCGAAGACAGCGATCCGCGTGTTGCTGGGCAGGGCTTTTCCATGCTGCGCGAGGCGGGGATCGAAGTGACCACCGACGTTCTGGCCGAACAGGCAGCCCAGGATCTTGCGGGGTTCTTCCTGAAAACCGAACAGGGGCGTCCTTTCGTAACCCTGAAACTGGCCAGCAGTTTTGATGGGCGCATAGCCACCGCCACGGGGCACAGTCAATGGATCACCGGCCCAAAGGCGCGGCGTGCGGTGCATGCCATGCGAGCGCGTCATGATGCGGTGATGGTCGGGGCGGGAACCGCGCGCGCCGATGACCCATCCCTGACCGTTCGGGATATAGGGGTCGACGCTCAGCCTGTTCGAATTGTGGTCTCGCGCCATTTGGACATTCCCTTGTTGGGGCAGCTGGCGCGCACGGCTGCTGAGATACCCGTATGGCTATGTCACGGCCCATCCCCGGATGCCGAACGCGCGCGTGCTTGGGAAGGGCTGGGCGCGCGCTTGCTGCCCTGCGCGCTGGACGATCACCAGATCGATGCAGCGGACTTGTTGCAGCAGTTGGGTAAAGCGGGGCTGACCCGCGTGTTCTGCGAGGGCGGGGCGGCTTTGGCCGCGTCGCTACTTGCCGCGGATATGGTCGATGAATTGGTCGGGTTCACCGCCGGGCTTGCGATCGGTGCCGAAGGGTTGTCAGCCATCGGCACGCTGGGGCTGGAAAAGTTGGACAATGCCCCGCGTTTTGAGTTGATCGAGACCCAGGTCATCGGGCCGGACATCATGCATCATTGGGCGCGGGCGCTGCGTTAACGACGCCAGATATGTGCATGGGTCGCGAATGCGCCTTGTAGTTTTGACAGAACTCGAAGCAGTGGACCGCCTGCGGGCGCCGCACCTTGTGACAGCCGTTCAACCGCGACTTCTATGGGGCAGGGCTCACCTGTCACAGGGTCCAAATACCGGGGATAGTCGATCAGCGCGGCGTGAACCAAACCCAAAACCGTAGGTCGTGCACCCCTGCGGACTGGGACGGTTCCCAAATCGTTCGTCAGCCCCCAACCCGCATAAAAAGGCGCGCCCAGGGTGGTCACACTGACACCGCGCATCAAAGCCTCGAACCCTAGCAATGAGGTCATGGTCCAGACTTCTTGGACCTGCGACAGCAGAGCTGCCGGGTCGCAATGGGTGGCGATGACATCGGCGAGGTCTGCGGCCTCGACTGCCCCATCGCGCAAGCCCGCTTCGACATCGGGGTGCGGTTTGTAGATCAGAATGGCGTTTGGGTTTGCATCGCGCACAGCGCGCAACAGATCGGCATTTGTGCGAACAGTGCTGGTGCCCAAGCGGATTGAAGCATCGTCTTCGACCTGACCGGGGACCAGTATGCGATGCCCTTCAGGCAAATCGGGTACGCCGGACCCTGTGTTGTACTTGGTGATTTGGGCGGACACGATTTGAGCGATCAACCTTTCGACACGCAATTCCTGATCTGGCCGCAGGGTTTCCCGGGCGGCAATAAACCCTTCCAGCTGGCTGGGATGTGTCGGGTCGTAATAAATACCCTGATTGTCCGTTGCCAATGACAGCGGCGGTACAAGATCTGCGCCCAGCCCGCACGAGCGCAAAAAGCCATCCTCGACCCGGACGGCGCTTTCCGTGCCCCTGGCTTTACTTGCCCAGACCATATGAGGACGATCTGACTGCGCTGGTTGATCCGCTGTGAAGCGGACCGTTTTCTCTCGCCCAAACATCCGTTGCAGATGTTTGCGTTTCCACAGGCGCATACCCGAGGCGGTCCATCCCTTGTGATCCTGCCGCCAGGCGCGGCATCTCGCCTCCAGCGTATCCAGAACGGTTTCCAACTCGCTCAGCTGGTCCCGGTGTGGATCGTACCAGGTTGGATAGAGGATCATCGCCGCAGCGAACAATTGCGCGCGCGTCAGGTTGCGTTGGCGGCGTGGCAAGTGTGCTTCATCCTGCGTCAGCCCCCAACCTGCATAAAAGGGCTGGCCGAAAACACGCGGTTTATGCCCGGCCAAAATCGCCTCGAACCCCATCTGCGAGGACAGGGTGTAAACGCCAACCGCACCTTCCAACAAAGCCCACGGGCTGACCGGCGTACTGATGACCGAGACGCGATCGGATTGGTCTGTCTCGGTGAAATAACCTGAACGATATCCGACAATGGTGTCGGGATGTGTCTTGATCAGAACTCTGGCGCCGGGGTTTTCTTCCTGCGCCATCACCAGCATTTCGCGAAACCGGGCCTCATCTCCGGCGCTGGCCGTTACGGATGCGTCGTCGCGGGCCTGATCGACCACTAGCACATAGCCGGGGTCGGGGGGAGGAACGGACAGATCATAGGCCGAGTATTTGCTAAGGTGCAGGTTGCGCATCCGTTCGATCCCGCCTCGTGCGCGGTTCAGCAGGGCGGTGTCATCCAACGGATGAGTGGCCAACAACGTTTCCAGATCGGACGTCTGGGCCACGTCGAAATGCAAGCCGGACCGATCAAGCAACAGGCCAAGAGGCGGCTCTCCGCTGCGGCCAGGATGCAGAGACCGAAGAAATGCGTCTTCCACGCGCAGCACTGGGGCATTGTGCCGAGCCGCGACACCAAGGCCGCGATGGGCCGTCGGGCTGTTACCCCAAACCCCGACGGCATCACCGTCTTTGGGCAGGCCAATCCGGATGTCGTAACCGGACAGGGACAACATTCGGCGAATTCGGCGGGATGTCAGGAAGCCGCCATTGTAGACAAGCAGCCGGGTACGTTCAGACCCGGCTGTTGTTTCAGGCGACATCAGTTGCCTGTCAGCGTGGCGACATTGGCCAACGGCGTAAGGCCACCAGCGATCAGGGAAATTGACTTGGTCCACTGCGCATATGGTGCTTCGGTCACATAGATAGTGTCGTCGTCGCGGATCACGAAATCCCGAGCAACGAACAGCCCGTTGGGGGCGGTCAGGTTCAACAGGTAGACCATACGCTGATCACCCTGCAGGTCCGAACGTCCCATCACCGAGCGTGCGATATCCTGACGTTCGTCACGCAGGATAAAAATCCCCGTTGGATCGGACGACAGCGACAGCAGGCCACCGACTTGCGCCAAAGCCTCAAGCGCTGAAAGGTCCTGCGTGTCAAACGCTACGCGCGACTGGCCGCCAGTTGCCCCAAGAGCAATGTAGGACCGGCTGTCCGCTTCGACCAGAATGCGGTCGCCGCCGCGAAGGGCCACATCCAGCTTGGAATTGCTGAACAGGTCATCGTACCAGATGGTCCCTTTTTGGTTTCCGCGGATCAATGTCACGAGCGAAATGTCAGTACCACCTGATGCACCTGCACCAGTTGATACACCTCCGGCTTCTGACAACATGCCGGTCAACGTGCGGGTCGGGAGTTCGATTGGATAGATTCCCGGCGCCGCGACGCTTCCAGACACCGCGACAGTTGCGCCATCTCCGGCGGACCGGCGGACCTCGACCTGAGGGTCTGGCGTTTGATCCTGTAGTTTTGCAGTGATCACCTGACGCAGCTGCTCAGGTGTGTTTCCAGACGCACGCACACGTCCGGCATATGGCACGAAGATGAATCCGTCGGCGTCCACCTGAACTTCACTCAGCGTGGTCGAGGATCCGACTTCACCCGACAGCAGGCCGTCATCGACGTTTTCCCAGATCGTCAATCCCAACACGTCGCCAGGGCGAACGGTATCCGCCGTTAGGCTTTGCGCGCTGGTGAAGGACGACGAAAACCCAAATTGGGGGACTTTGGATGTCGCTTGTGCGACCCTGTCATCCACCTCGACGACAAAGGCATTGCCACCATTTTCAACTGAACCCGCCAAAATCTCGGATTTGTTGGGGCCAGATTTAGGGAGCTGGCACGCGGTCAGCACGCCACATAGAGCCACAAGGGCGGCTCCTCGCACCCAGCGAATTGGAAAGCACTGCACTGCCGATTATCCTCAGTCGTCTTTTGTTTGCGTCAACTTAACTTGTTCGGGGTTCAACATCCAGCACCAACCAACCCGGCTCAATCGACGAGTTTCAACTGTGGCGTCGACGCCTCGTTGTCGGACAGAACGGACTGATAGGGATCATGCGCCTGCAACAGCATGTCCGCAGCACGGCGCAGCAGTTGCCGTCGCCCACGCAGTGAATAAAATCCGCCGGGTAACTGGCTGGTTTTCAAAAGAAATTGCCGGTAAGCCCGGTAAGAATCGTGGTCCGGGATGTCCGGGTTAGCAAAGAACTGGGCAATGGGTTGTTGTGAAACAAATTCGGGTTTGTCGTAGACAGATCTTCCGAAACTGCGCAACGGGATCCCGCGCCACAGAACTTGTTGACCAGCCGTGGAGTTGATCGTCACAGCTGTGTTCGCGTCATCCAGCAATCCGGCCAGTTTGCCGCCGGGAACGTAGTGCACGCGATCCGCCACTTGGTGCGCGCGGGCTATTTCGCGCGCCCTGCGGCGCAGCGGCTCGCGGTGGTTTTCCAGCGGATGTTCCTTCAAAACCAGAAGGTGATGGGCCGGAGCGCCTTTGGCAAAACCCGATATGACATGCTCCAGAAAATCTGACATGCAGGTATAGTCTGAATGGGCTTGCACCGAACTGTCATGACCCAGTTGCAACAGGGCCAAGTGATAGGGTGCACCGTTTCGCCGAACGCGCATGGTGGCCCAGCGACGCCTAATCCTGTGGAAAGGCATCAGTGCAAGTCGTTTGAAGTACAGACGAAATTCTTTTGAAACGGGCAATTCTCGGTGCGTCTTGAAGTTGGAGTACCTCTGGTTCAGGAACAGAACAAACCAGTGATAAAGCGCGCCAAAGAATATGTGTTGCCGCATATCGCCCCAATGGGACGGTGGCGGTGGAACCGGTGCCTCGGACTGGTCAAGCGCATCTTGCATCTGCGCGACGTCCAAAGACATCAGCTGTGAGTGCCCATTTGATCCGTTGCGTTCGTAAGTGACCCACCACGGGCGCAGATACCCCTCTTCGAAAACATGGACAGTCACATCCATCTCGCGCGCAACATCCACAGCTTTGGCATGCACCGGACGGGTGTCGCCGTATAGAACGATATCTGTGACCGACTGCGACCGGATCAGTTCCCGAAGGGTTTCAGGCCATTGCTCGGAATTGTCCAAAAACGGGATGTAGGTGCTGCGGTCAAACCAGAACGCCTGATCACCGGCGTTAAACCCCACGCGCAGAACATCAGCCCCTGCGGCGCGCAAAGCGCGTGCCAGTGCGCTAAAGAAAGGGCCATGCGGTCCCTGCAAAAACAGGAATACACGGCGATGCGAGCGCGAGGCGAGTGGATGCATCCTGGTCTGCTCTTTGTCGTTTGGTACCAAAATTATGCCTGTATACATCAATCCGGGCAAGGCAGGGCTTGCCCGCAGCGTTTCTTGGGCTTACCTCGGCGGTTACACATACGCACAGGTTATAAGCTAAGGGTGAAAGCAATGTTCACAGGGATCGTCACCGATATCGGAATTGTTACCGAGTTGGACCAGCAAGGGGATCTGCGCGCTCGGATCAAAACGGGCTATGACACTGCGGGTATTGATATTGGCGCATCCATCGCCAGTGACGGCGTCTGTCTGACTGTGATTGCCCTTGGGGATGATTGGTACGATGTGCAGATCAGCGCCGAGACGGTGTCGAAAACCAATCTGAACAGTTGGCGAGTTGGCAAACGCCTGAACCTTGAACGCGCCCTCAAAGTTGGGGACGAACTGGGTGGGCACATCGTTTCCGGCCATATCGACGGCGTGGCCGAGGTTGTTGCCCTGCAGGACGAAGGCGACAGCACCCGTGTAACGTTGCGCGCGCCCAAGGAATTGGCCCGCTTTGTCGCGCCCAAGGGATCAGTTGCGCTGAACGGAACCTCGCTGACGGTCAATGACGTGGACGGTTGCGATTTCGGGATCAATTTCATCCCCCACACCAAAGAGGTGACAACTTGGGGCGATGTCTCGGTTGGTGATCAGGTGAACCTCGAGATTGACACATTGGCGCGTTACGTCGCCAGGCTTGCTGATTGGAGCCCGACTGATCCCAAATAGAATTTTTCGGTCAGGATTTTGGCGACATACCAGCAGACTAGCGCGACAAGCGCACCGAAGTATCCGTCAACTGCATAATGCCATGCCAGATGTACGGAGGCGATTTGGATTACTAGTGCAAAGACTGTGAACGCCCAGCCAAGCCAGCGTGAGTAGCGGAACGCAAAGAGTGCCATCAGGACACTGCTAGCGACATGCATACTGGGCATGGCGGATATCCCGCGGATCACGCCTTCGGTATTGTAGTTGGTCAAGAGAATTTTGTGTACATTAAGCGCCCAGACGGGACTGATCTCATTGAGCGATTCAAGCTTGTGCACCTGCTCTGAAAAGGTATCTCCAAATCCGAATGCTTCAAAATAGACTGGGCCGACAGAAGAAAATAGCGTGGCCAGCACATTGCCGCCAATGATAAATGTCAGAGCAAAAGCCACCAAATAGACCATGCCCCGTTCTGGATCGCGTCGGTCATATGCAGCTACGAAGGCCAGCAAGTAAATCAGAAGAAACCAAATGTGATATGCGACGTTTATCACCGTCGTGACAAAAGGATATCCAAACACGGGCCAGAGAAGGATCCACACATCGAAACCTCCATGCAGCATCCGATCCAGTTCGGCAAAAGTTGGATCCAAGAAAAATGGAACAAAATCTGAGATCAAATTCTTTAGCAGCGTAAACGTGTTTGCCAGCACTGCGAGTGCGACAAAGCATATAGTGCCATCAACCAACTTCACGTATCGTTGTAAGGAATTTCGAATGTCGACAATCATCCAGTGGATTGGTTTTTTGGGCTTTGCTCGGAAAATGGCGTAAATAAATCGCCACCCGACAAAAAAAGTGGCGAAAACACTAGTGAACTTGAGGATCATCAACAGTGTTGTGCGCAGACTGTCCAAAAGCAATGCCCAATACGGAATGCCAATAGGCAAACTGAACACGGCGCCAGCGAACATGTGCAGAAATACGATTGAAAGAAATAGGCGGTTTCGCCAAAGTGCCGACCTTAGCCCGCACCCGGCTGCGGTGATACCTGCAGAAATTGCTCCGTAAGCCATTTGCGCCACTTTTTAAAATCCGGTTGATAAATTCCAACAAAAATACCTGAGGTATATTGGCGCGTAATGGGCGGTATTAAGGTTTTTTTGTGGCCGACTAAAGTGCAACAAATTGGGATTTGATTTGTTGACCTTGATCGAGAGATAAAATGTCGGCCAATAAAGGTTGGAGAGCAGGTTGTCAGGCAGTATGTCGCTGCCGTTTGTGGTCTGGCATTTGGCGCCCGGTTGGTCTATCCAGCCGTCCAGACACGCTCTTGCGAAAGGCTGCCCCATGAGCTTTGAAACCCCCGGTCCGGTCGAGGCCCAGCTGCGCGACGCGATCAGCCCGATCGAAGATATCATCGAAGAGGCGCGCAAGGGCCGGATGTATATCCTGGTCGATCATGAAGATCGCGAGAACGAGGGTGATCTGGTCATCGCGGCCGAGTTTGCGGATGCCGAGGCGATCAACTTTATGGCCACCCATGGGCGCGGGTTGATCTGCCTGCCGATGACGGCAGAGCGCGTCGACGCCCTTGGCTTGCCGATGATGGCCGTGAACAACTCATCCCGTCATGAAACCGCGTTCACCGTGTCCATCGAGGCGCGCGAAGGCGTGTCAACCGGCATCTCGGCAGCGGATCGTGCGCTGACGGTTGAAACAGCAATCAACGAACAGAACACGATGGCGGAAATCGCGACACCGGGTCATATCTTTCCGCTGCGCGCCAAACGGGGCGGGGTGCTGGTGCGCGCCGGCCATACAGAGGCGGCGGTCGATATCTCTCGGCTTGCCGGGTTGAACCCCTCAGGGGTGATTTGCGAGATCATGAAGCCCGACGGCACCATGGCGCGCCTGCCTGATCTGGTCGCGTTCGCCAAAGAACATGACATGAAGATCGGCACGATCAGCGATCTGATCACCTATCGCTCGCGAAACGACAATCTGGTCGTCGAAACCTCACGCAGGTCGGTGACGTCAGAATATGGCGGCGAATGGGAAATGCGCCTGTTCGCGGATCAGACACATGGCATCGAACACGTCGTCAT
This sequence comes from Ruegeria sp. A3M17, assembly GCF_003318255.1. GTDB lineage: Bacteria > Pseudomonadota > Alphaproteobacteria > Rhodobacterales > Rhodobacteraceae > Ruegeria. The sequence goes on along the minus strand of NZ_QOCF01000006.1, from coordinate 46,347 downwards.
GATCAAGGGTGACATCACCACGCCCGAGCCGGTTTTGACTCGAACACATGCACTGCATGAAGCGCCTGATATTCTGGGCCTGGGGCCAAAATCGCCGCAGGAACTGCCGCGTGCGATGGAAAAGATCGCCGCCGAAGGACGTGGCGTGGTTTGCCTGTTTCGTGAGCCGCGCAATGCGCTTTACGCAACCGATGACGAAGGCCCGCGCACCATCAAGCAAACCGGTCTTGGGGCGCAGATCCTGTCCAAGCTGGGCATCCAGGAACTGGTGTTGCTGACCGATACACCGGAAACGAAATATCTAGGGCTCGACGCGTTTGGAATCTCCATCGTCGGAACCCGTTCCATTCTCAAGGATGATTGATCGTGGCTGAACAAGACAAACACGGCGTACTGCCAACGCCGACATTCGACAAGCCTGTGAAACTTTTGATTGTGGTGGCGCCTTTCTATCGGGCCATTGCCGACAATCTGGTTTCTGGTGCCAAGGCCGAGATCGAAGCCGCTGGCGGCACGTGCGAAGTTGTTGAGGTTCCAGGCGCGCTGGAAATTCCGACCGCCATCGCCATGGCTGATCGCCAGTGCAACTATGATGGCTACGTGGCGCTAGGCTGTGTCATTCGCGGCGAAACCACGCATTATGAAACGGTGTGCAATGACTCGAGCCGGGCGATCCAGTTGATGGGCCTTCAGGGTCTTCTCATTGGCAACGGCATCCTGACAGTCGAAAATGACGATCAGGCTGAGGTGCGTGCAAATGCCAAAAAGATGAATAAAGGCGGTGGTGCGGCCGCTGCGGCCTTGCATCTGATTGCACTCAGCCGTAAGTGGGGCTCTTCCAAAAAGGGCGTCGGGTTCAAGCCGCCGTCCGAGTCCATCCTTGTGGCGGGCGACAACAACGGACCCACAACAGCATGACCCAGACAGACGCGCCGAAACCGGCCAACCAGAAACGCCTGATGAAATCCGCCGCCCGGCTGTATGCCGTTCAGGCGCTGTTCCAGATGGAGCAATCAGGACAAACGACCGAAGCAGTCGTGAACGAGTTTTTGGATCATAGGTTTGGCGCTGTCTATGAGGGCGAGGAAATGCTGGACGGCGATATCCGCGTGTTCCGCAAGTTGGTTGAAGACGCGGTGAATTATCAGGCACCGATTGACCAGATGACTGACCGTGCTCTGGTCGCCAAATGGCCCATCGCGCGCATTGACCCGACCCTGCGCGCCACCTTCCGTGCAGCCGGGGCCGAACTGACCCAAGGCGATACGCCACCAAAGGTTGTCATCACCGAATTTGTTGACGTGGCGCGCGCATTCTTCCCGGACGGCAAAGAACCGAAATTCGTCAACGCCGTTTTGGATCACATGGCCCGCGAAGCACAGCCAGAGGCGTTTTGAGTTAAGCCTTAGTCCAGATGAATAAGGCGCAGCCACACAAAGCGCTGCGCCTGAAATCTAAAAATACACTTGTGCAAACAAGTCTTCGGCCTCCACCACTCACAGTTTTTTCCAAAGACACCAACATTTTACCGGAACGTAGCCGGCGTGCCACCTATCGATTCCGATAGCCCGGCGGATTGATCAGGCCAAGTTGCATCGCACGGACCAGTGCGGATTCTCGGGTCGGAGCTCTCAATTTTTCGCGCGCATTCTTCAAATGGGTTCGTACCGTTATCTCCGAGAGGTTCAACAGCTCGGCGATTCTATCGTTCCGGTGCCCAAGAGCCAAAAGGTTCAGGACCTGCATCTCTCGTGGCGTCAGGTCCGGAGCGGTTGGAGCAATGCTGGCGATGTCGTACACACGACCGTGATTGCTGGGGATATCCGATCCCAGATTGGTGGCCAGCACGGTTGCCAGGACACGCATTTCGCGCTGCCGTTCAGTCATCTGAACCTGGGCGTCCGCTCGGTCCGATGACAGAACCACCAGCTTGGCCTCGTTGTCGGGGCAGGGAACCACCAGAGAGTAAAGGTGAATTTATCCGGCCTTTTCCAGATCGTGATTCAGACCCAGCGCCTTGGAGGAATGGCCGTCCGCGGACCGGAGGCTTGCGGCCTGCACGTAGAGGCTTTCCTTGCCATTTTGAACCTGCGCCAGCATCGGATCCGCTTCGGCATAACCTTGGCTGTCATAGCGGTTCAGCCAACCTTTGGACATTGAACTTCGAACCCAATGAATTGCGCCAGTCTCGGGTGTGAAGCAAAGCATGTTCAGGGCGTTAAATCCGATCTCAGTCAGACGGTCTAACGTGAACTCCCACCGTTCCTGATCATCATGGCGCAGAGAAAGTTCTTCGAGAAGATCCAACGTGAACAGGCTGAGGGCATTCATAGAGACTCCGAATATAGTGTCGCACCCGTTGAGGCCGCGGTTTACTCAGCACGACCATGCGCTATTATCACGGTATCAGACAAGGAGCTTTGTCGTGCCCAAACTGATCCGCCTTTACATCACGCAAGTTGCATGGGGATTTGTCATCTCGGCCCTGTTTGTCGGGGTGCTGCTGGCGCTGAACGCGGCCAACTTGCGCGGCCTGATTTTCGGATCCGAGATCGGGTTAATCGCTCTGGCAATGATCTGGTTCATGAATGGCATTGTTTTCGCCGGTGTTCAGTTCGCCTACGCGATCATGAGCATGGCGGAAAAGCCGCAAGGCCCCAGGCGTGGTACACCTATTGCGGCCAAGTTCGAACCCGCCCGCGTTGCGGTGGACAAGGGCTGAGCCAACCTATTTCGGAAAATTAAGACTCTCCCAGACCGGGCGAGAGATAAGTTTATGTGGCGGGACCACCAGTCAACCGTGCGGTGTGATTCCCGAGGACCTGTATGTACAGGTGGGCGCCAGGTAATCAGGCCAGGACCTGAACAGAGCCAGCCCCCTCGGAATTGCTTAAGGCCACCAGAATGCTACCAATCACAAGAAGGGCAGAACCCGCCACGGGCCTAAGTAGGGGTTGCGGCGGGTTTGCACAAGGGGTCAGGCGTCAACAGTTTCGTGCAGGGCATTGCGCATCTTGCCCAAATGTTCGTCCCAACCGTCATCGAGTGCAAGGATCAGGCCAAATGCCTCTGCGCCTTGCGGCAGCCCTTCGTGAACCAAGCCCAGCCGGGTACCGCCCGGTACCGGGTCCAGCGTCCATTTTACGACGCTAACGGCGTCTCCCATGGGTTTGATGGTGAATGTATATTCCAGATATTCGGGCGGACGTGCAGCGCGTACCTCACCCCAGATCAGAAGATCGCCGCTAGTTGTCCCGAACATCTCAAGCTTTTGACCGGCGGCAAGCGGTTGTTCGGGTTTGTGAAACCACTCTGCCAAGCGGGCGGGTTCGGTCAAATAGGCCCAAACAGTTTCCGGCGCGGCCTTCAGGAAAATCTGCTTTTGCAGAACTGCGTTCGTCATTTCTTATTCCTTTCAATAGCTTCCTTCAGATTATTCAGGCGATCATCCCAGAACTGGTCAAAATAACTGAACCAGTCGAGGATGGGGGCCAATCCGTTCGGCTCCAGCCGGTTAATGCGCTCGCGTCCACGCGCCTCGACGGTGATGAGGCCGCCGTCGGAAAGAACCGTCAGGTGTTTTTTGACGGCTGCGCGGGTCATATCGAACTGATCGGTTAACTGAGCGATCGTCATGTCCCCGGAGGCAAGGATCTGAACGATCTCCCGCCGGGTCGGGTCCGCAAGGGCGCGGAATGCGTTTTGAATTTGTGTCTGCATTAGTCACCTCGATAGTGATACCATCTGGTATCGCAATTTATGTGATACCAAACGGCATCATGTCAAGGGCCTTTCAGGCGCTTGATTTTTGTTCACGAATTGTTCACATTTCAGGGATGACACTGGATTTACAGCCCGGACAAAAACTGGCCCGTGGGGTTTCGCGCCACTTATTGGCGCATGGCTTTGTATCTGTTGAGGAATTTGTTCCCACCCGCGGTTTGCGCGTCGACGTCATGGGATTGGGCCCCAAGGGTGAGTTGTGGGTGATCGAGTGCAAATCAAGCCGCGCAGATTATCTGACGGATTCCAAATGGCAGGGGTATCTGGATTGGTGTGATCGCTTTTTCTGGGCCGTGGATACCGATTTCCCAACCGATCTGTTGCCCGAGGAAACCGGGCTGATAATCGCAGATGCTTATGACGCCGAAATTGTCCGAATGGCGCCGGAAGATAAGCTGGCACCTGCGCGGCGCAAGAAGATGATTCAGAAGTTTGCAACAGATACAGCCCGCAGATTGCAGGCATTGCGTGATCCAAGAATTTGAACTGTCAGTCTTTTACGATCCGGGCAGCTTGCACAGCGGCGAGGATTTCGTCTGCGATTTCTTCCGCTTCTTCTGGTTCGAAGTCCATCGGAATTTCGACGCCGTCAGCCTCGATGAACAGGCGTACCATGCCGTGGTCGGTCGGGCCGATCTGAAGGTTTGCCTGAATGTCACGTTCGGTGTTTATGCTCATTTTCGCCTCCGGGACTGAGCGTTCCTGCTAGCGCGCAAAGGGTTGAGAATCAAGCCGCCTTTGCGGTCAGGTGGGGTATGGAAGATATTCTGATCAGATCATTCCGCCCGGAAGATACACCTTGGTTGGTCGAACAGCACGGCCGCCTCTATCAGCGGGATGAGGGGTTTGATGATACTTTCGCGCCCCTCGTTGAACGGATTCTGGCAGATTTCGTGGATGCGCACGATCCGGCGCGCGAGAGGGGCTGGATCGCGGAACAGGATGGCGCGCGCATCGGCAGTATCTTTTGCGTGGCGCTGGATAAGCACACCGCGAAGTTGCGGTTGTTTCTGCTGCTGCCAGAGGCCCGTGGGCAGGGTTTGGGTAGGCGCATGCTCAACACTTGTATGGGGTTCGCCCGCAATGCCGGTTACCGCGAAATGGCGTTGTGGACCCATGAAAGCCATCGGGCGGCCTGTGCGCTTTACAGGGCGTCTGGGTGGCAATTGACCGGCAGTAAGAAAGTCCATTCCTTTGGCCGCGATCTTGTCGAACAAAGCTGGGAATTTCGTCTTTAATTCTCTTGCATTCCCTGTGCGCGTTCGGTAAATCGCCTCTCACGAGTGCCGCCTTAGCTCAGTTGGTTAGAGCGCTGGATTGTGGATCCAGAGGTCGCCGGTTCGAATCCAGCAGGCGGTACCATTTCCCTTCATACGCAGAGCTTTCTCAGATGTTTTCCGAGAGATTTTTTGAGAAAAAAACCGGGCACAAACAAGCCCGGCTTCCGCATTGTTTGATCGTCTGACTTAACGGGCCAGGTTCAAACGGAACCTCATCTTCGCCTTTCTGGCCGCCGGTAGGTGGCGGTTCAGCCGTTTGTTGATCAGCCCGAACACACCGACAACCACCAGCGTCAGCAGGATGAAGTAGAAGGCCAGGATCGGGTAGGGGATGAACGGGTTGAACGTCTTGTCGGCGAAATAACTGGCGTAATACAGCGCGTCGCCACGTTGTTGCCAGGCGGGGAAGGCCGAAAAGAAGACCAGCGTGGTGGCGTGAAACAAGAAGATAGCTTCGTTCGTATAGGCAGGCCACGCCAGACGCAGCATGGTGGGCCAGATGATCCGACGGAACCTAGACCAGCCCGACATGCCATAAGCATCAGCGGCCTCGATATCACCCTTGGGGATCGAGCGCAGCGCGCCATAGAAGATCTCACCGGTATAGGCGGCGGTGTTCAGGAACAGAACGATCAACGCCCCCAGCCATGCCGATGTCAGGGCGTCGAACATGGGGTAGGACTTCTTCAGCGACAGGAAGAAGAAGTAGGCAAAGAAAAACTGAATGAACAGCGGTGAGCCGCGAAACAAAAAGATAAACCACTCGGACGGTTTGCGCAGCCACTTGTTGGAGGAGGCTTTGCCCAGAGCGACCGTTGTGGCCAGAAAGAATCCGGTGGCCAGCGCCATGAGGCCGAAATAGATATTCCAGATCATGCCTGAGCCGATCAGAGTGAATTGCTCGCACAGGGTAAAGTCGTTGCGCGGCAACAGACGCTCGCCAAGGCCCAGGGAACGCAGGCCGTAATCCTGGATGGTCTGGATGCAGCTCATGCGGTTGTCTCCTTGCGCAAAAGCTCTCCGCCTGATGTGGCCTGTCCGTGGGACAGGCGGCGCATCAGCTTTTCAAGCCCGATTTCCGAGACGCGGGTCATGCCGAGGTAGAAGATCAGCAGAGCCAGGAAGTACCACATGCGCCAGTCGCCATGGGGGTATTGGGTGAATTTCGTGGTCTTGGTCCCGCCCAATTCGCGGGCCCAATAGACGATGTCTTCGATGCCCAGCAGGAACAGCAGTGGGGTGGCTTTGATCAGCACCATCCACAGGTTCGACAGGCCGGGCAGGGCGTAAACCCACATTTGCGGCACAAGGATGCGCCAGAATGTCTGGCTGGGGGACAGGCCATAAGCGGCTGCTGTTTCCAGCTGCGCATGGGGAACCGCCCGCATGCCCCCAAACATCACGTTGGCGGCAAAGGCCCCGAAAACGATCGAGAAAGTGATGACCGCGAGGAAGAAACCATAGGTTTCATGCACAAATTCCGGCGCGGTGCTCAGCGGCAGTTTCGCCGACTGACAAACGATGAAGTCATTGCCCTGGCGGATCGGATCGGTCCAGTCGGGACAAAGGATCTTATGGCGCGTCCATTCAAAAGCCTGATCCAGCGCGATCACGAAGAACATGAAGAAGGCGATGTCCGGCACACCCCGTACAATCGCGATATAGCCTTTACCCAGCCAGCTGACGGGGGGGATATGCGAGCGGGCGGCCATCGCTCCAACGAACCCAAAACTCAACGCTACGGGCGCCGTGACGGCCAGCAACAGCAGGACCTTCAGGAACGACAGATAGAACGACCAGTGTACGCCGTTGGTCAGATAGCAGGAAAACCAGCGGAACGTGTCCAGCGTATCGGGATCAGTGCAAAACGAGAAAATGGCGGGCCTCTTGAGGTGCTAAGGCTCAGGGGCGGCGCGCCCTGGTATTCAGGGCGCGCAACCTGATTTAGATCAGAAGGTCGAGGACACTTCCCATTTGGTGATCAGCTCGTTCAGGCTGCCGTCATCCTTCATGGACTGGATGGCAGTGTTGAGCTTTTCTTTCAGATCCCCGTCCGACTCGCGCACGCCGATGCCGACACCACCGCCCAGCGGCACATCCCCAGCGACAAAGCGCAGGTCTGCGTCTTCATCTGCAATCGGCGCAAGGAACGACTTGTCGGCCAGAACGGCGTCAGCTTCGCCATTGCGCACGGCCGCGATGGTTTCCTCGGGGCTGGCGAACTCGACCAGAGTTGCACCGGATTCGGCAATGTAACCGGCCTGAATCGTGCCGGTCTGTGCCGCAACAACGCCGTTCGCGACATCTACGTCGTCGGAGGTTGCAACATAAGCCGACGGATCCGGAGGTGTGTAGTTCTGAGTGAAATCAATCACTTCGTCGCGCTCGTCAGTGATCGACATGCCCGCGATGATGACGTCATAGTTGCCAGACACCAGGTTCGGAATGATCGAATCCCAGTCGTTCTTGACCCATTCGCATTCCAGGTTTGCGCGCTTGCACAGCTCGTCACCCAGCTCACGCTCGAAACCGTCGATCTCGCCGGCGTCATTGATGAAGTTCCACGGAGGGTAGGCGCCCTCGGTGCCCATGCGGACCGTATCGGCCATGGCCATACCGGCGCTCAGCGCCAGTGCTGCTGTGGTCAGAATCAGGTTTTTCATTGTTACTCCCCTTTTTGGTTCTGTCCTGAATTTATGCCGCCATGGTGGCGGAGAGAAAACCCTGAAGTCGCGTGGATTCAGGGGTCGTAAAGATGTCTTCCGGCAGGCCTTCTTCTTCGATGAGGCCTTGATGCAGGAACACCACATGGCTTGAGATATCGGCAGCCATCTTCATATCGTGTGTCACGATGATCATGGTGCGGCCTTCGGCGGCCAGATCCTTGATCACCTTGATGACTTCCTGTTCCAGTTCGGGATCGAGGGCCGATGTGGGTTCGTCGAACAACAGGGCCTGAGGCTCCATGCACAGGCCACGCGCAATCGCGGCGCGCTGCTGCTGGCCGCCTGACAACTGCGCCGGATACGCGTCGCATTTGTCGCCGATGCCGACCTTTTCCAGATACCTGCGGGCGCTGTCCTCAGCCTCGGCCTTGTCGCGGCCCATGACGGTCACGGGGGCCTCCATCACGTTTTGCAGGATGGTCATATGGGCCCACAAATTGAACTGCTGAAACACCATCGACAGGTTGGTGCGAATGCGCAGGACCTGTTTCGGATCGGCCGGTCGGCGGTTATGCCCGTTGCCAGCCCAGCTGACCGGTTCGCCCTTGAACAGAATTTCGCCCTCTTGGCTGTCTTCCAACAGGTTGCAGCAGCGCAGAAGCGTCGATTTGCCAGAACCGGACGAACCGATCAATGAGACGACGTCACCACGTCTGGCGGTGATATCCACCCCTTTCAATACCTCAAGATTGCCAAAGCTCTTGTGTAGGTTCTTGATCTCGATGACCGGAGTGGAATCTGTCACGGGTGGTCCAGCTGCAATTGGTGTTGGTGCGGTACTAGGGCTGAAATTTCAGAGCAATGCAATGCGCAAATGACACGGAACGGGCCACAAACTGTCAAAATGACCAGCCGTTCTGACCAAAGTGGTCACGGATCGATCAATTTGGCAGCCTCAGGGGACGGGTCGGGAACGGCAAGGTAATGCTCGGCTGGAATGTCGATCAGACCACGCAAGTGCAGCATCTTTTGGTCGGCGGGGGAAAGATCGTTGATGGCTGCACGAACCGCCTTTGCAATCTGGGGCGCATCCTGACCATTGGCCGTGATGTAGGGCAGGGCCGGCGAAGGTTCCGTGGCTGTGACCTCGCGAAGCTCAGCGCCCAAATTCGAATGTTCCTTGAGTAATTCCCACGTCAGCGCATCCAGCGCGGCATAGTCCGCGCGGCCTTCCGCAATAGCGGCTGCCGAATGGGCGTGACCGCCAGATTCGGACACAGTACTTGGTAGGCGGCTGTGACGTGACAGATGAACCATAGGCGCAGCCCAGCCGGACTGTGACAGCGCTTCGTTATAGGCAAAGGTACCGTCGGCAAGCTGATCCAGATCGCGAGTATCGTCTTTTAGGGCCACGATAACAGATCGATAATACCCCGCTGGACAACCGGCCAAACCGAAATCCGGTGTGCCGACAAGCTGAACCTTCCCGTGCAGTCGGGTGCGGTAAGGCATGCTGCAGGTTTGGGAAAAAACAAGGTTGGGACTATGCCAGACATCCCAAAACTCTGCACCACGTGTCAGATATGTCGGGCCAAAACCAAGATGCGCCCGAATCAACGACCAGAGTCGGTCATTGGCAGGTTGCAGAGCGGGCATGTCGTACATGCCCAGCGCAGCAATCACGATTTGGCAGCCTTTTGCCGGGCCAGGGCAGAGTCGACGTCGCTGACACCCAGCAGGCTGACCACCAGACGCAGCAGCGAATCTTCTTCGCCAGTCCGATGCCCATCGGCCAGCGCGACCGACCACATCGCCTGTACCACGGCCAGACGGTCTTCGTAGGCGACGGCCTCTTTGATCGCGCGGGTAAAGCGGACGGTATCGGGGGCTTCGGCTTCTAGATCCTCGGCGCTGGCGCGCAAGGCTGCAGCCTCAAAAGGGGACAGGCCATAGCGTTCCACTGATATCCGGTCGATTCGTGCCATTTCCGTGTCGGCATAGTCGTTGTCGGATCTGGCGATACGTACCAGAAGGGCCGTCAGGGCCAAACGGGCGTCGTTATCGGCAAGTGGGTCGGGCTGCGGCTGCGTGAGCCGGGACAGAAAATCGCTGAACATGAATTGGTTATAGAAGCGGACTACTTCTGTTCCAAGCGCGTTTGTACCCGTTCATGCGCTTCTTGGCTGTCTTTAAAGCTCAGGCCCATGGCAATGCGGGCTTCTTCGACGATCTTCATTTCGCCTTCGTCCGAATTGCCATCGGCCAGAACGACCTCCCACAAGGCGTCCAGCGCGGCCAGACGTTCCTGCAGGTCGGTTGTTTCGCGGATCAACTTGCCGAATGTATCGGTGTCTGGCGCGGCGGCGTGTAGTTTTTCGCAGGTGGCACGGACTTTGGCGGCCTCGATCGCGTTGTGCTGATAGAGCCGGGCAAGAATGCGGTCGATCAGGCTGATTTCTTCCAGCTTGTAATCCCGATCCGCCTGCGCCACGCGCACCATCAAAGCACCCAAGGCCAGTTCGGCGTCAGGATCGGGCAAATGATCGTGCTGTGGCGGGCGAAACGCCTGAAGGAATTTTTTCAACATGCTGTGAGGTTATTCCATATTTTGTGGCCCGCCAAGCGCTGACTACCCGTCATAGCCGTGAATGGTAACAACTTTGCCGGTATCCGCTTGTATCGGTATCTACCCGCCGCTATGTGCCGGGTTGCAGCGCCTGTTTTGCCTGTTCCTGCAACCAGCCCAGCATCTTCCTGTACGGCACCGGCCCATAGCTGATCCGTGCGACGCCCAGCGACGCAAGCGTCGCAGTATCCGGGGTGCCGGGCAGGGCGATGATGTTCACCGGCAAATCAGTCGAATCACAGAGCCGGGCGATCATACCCTCATCCTTAAGGCCGGGTGCGAAAAACCCGTTGGCCCCTGCGTCGGCAAAGGCTTTGGCACGGGCCATGGCATCGTCCAGCATTGCCTCGTCATGCGTTTCCGGCGCAGCCTTCAGGAAGATGTCCGTTCTTGCGTTGATAAAGGCGGGGACGCCGGCGACGTCACACCCTTCGCGCATTGCGCTAACGCGGGCCGCCTGGGTTTCGATGTCGTACAGGTCTTTGGTGCCGACAATCTGGTCTTCGAAGTTGAATCCGACGACACCCGTCTCAAGCGCGCTTTGGACATTGGCGATGATCACTACTGCGTCCTCGGCATAGGCCCCCTCGAAATCCAATGAGACAGGAAGGTCTACGGCGCTGACGATTCGGCCGACGTTGTCCAAGGCGACATCCAGCGGGATGTTCTGGCCGTCGCCAAACCCCTGCGCCATTGCAACGGGTGCGCTGCCGGTCGCCAATGCCATGGCACCTGCATCCCGCACGGCACCGGCGCTGCCAGCGTCCCAGATGTTAAAAAGGATGACCGGATCGCCCTTTTTGTGCAGGGCCGCAAAGGTTTCTGCGTTTTGGATTTGATCGGTCATTTGGGCCTCTCCTGTCATCATTTACCCAACAGTAACCACTTGGAACTGTGCCCGAGTAGTGTTTTTTGGCCGCAGGCCGTCACTTTGCGGTGACGAAAGAAAATGGGCCAACATTTGTTGGCCCGAATTTTGCGACATGGTGAGATTAGTTGAAGAGGATTTAGTCTTGGCCGGCAGTGCCAGATACGTACCTGGCACTGAACGCCGACTCGCCTAGCCGCTTAAGAAGTGACAACTCGGTCTCCAACCATGCTTTGTGGCCTTCTTCCTCCAGCAAAATTCGTTCAAACAATGTTCGGGTTCCGATGTCGCCGGCCTCGGCCGCCTGTGCTGCGGCATGGGTGTAGAAATCGATGGCTTCCATTTCATCCTTCAGGTCCGCGGTAAACATCTCTTCCAGGCCGTCCGCCGCCTTTGGGTTTTTCTGAAGCTCAAGCTCTGGCTTAGCGCCCAGGAAAAGAATGCGTTCGATATATGCATCAGAGTGCCCCAATTCTTCCTGCATTTCGCCGCGCATTTTTTCGGCCAGAATGTCCAAGCCCCAGTCATTCAGCACATGCGCATGCAGCTGGTACTGATGCGCAGCTGTCATTTCCATGTGAAGCGCTTGTTGGAGGTTTATTATTGTTGTCGCATTGCTCATCGGAATACTCCTGAATCTTTGAACTGCATCTAACTACGCGGCACGCGGGCCTGCTTGTTCAAATAGTTAGGAAGTCACACCCCACAAAACAATGCGGGGTGACAGTCCGACACAGATAGCTCTTAAACGAGGCGAGAGGTGTCTTTCGCTGCGCGCACAAAGTCGCGGAACAGTGGATGCGGTTCAAATGGTTTGGATTTCAGTTCCGGATGGTACTGAACGCCGATGAACCAAGGGTGGTCAGACCATTCGACGATTTCGGGCAGACGACCATCGGGCGACATGCCCGAGAAGTTCAGACCAGCCTTTTCCAGCTTGTCGCGATACTTGATATCCACCTCATAGCGGTGGCGGTGGCGTTCTTCGATTTTGGTGCCGCCATAAACCTCGGCCACTTTCGAGCCCTCGGTCAGCATTGCGTCATATGCGCCAAGGCGCATAGTGCCGCCCTTGTCGTCGCCCACTTTGCGTTCAACCTTGTGGTTGCCCTGCACCCATTCTTTCAGGTGATAAACAACGGGTTCAAAACGTTTCTTGCCGGATTCGTGGTCGAACTCTTCCGAGCCCGCCTCCTTGATGCCAGCAGCATTGCGGGCCGCTTCGATCACGGCCATCTGCATGCCAAGGCAGATCCCCAAATAGGGCACCTTATGCTCGCGCGCGTATTGCGCCGCCTTGATCTTACCTTCGGTGCCACGTTCGCCAAAACCACCGGGGACGAGAATCGCGTGGAAGCCCTCCAGATGCGGGGCTGCGTCTTCGGTATCAAACACCTCGGCATCGACCCATTCGACTTTGACGCGAACCCGGTTGGCCATACCGCCATGGGTCAGGGCCTCGGCAATCGATTTATAAGCGTCTTCCAGTTGCGTGTACTTGCCGACAATGGCGACTTTCACTTCACCTTCGGCATTGTGGATACGGTCACTGACATCTTCCCATTTCGACAGATCAGGCTTGGGGGCCGGGCTGATCTGGAACGCGTCCAGAACTGCCTGATCCATACCTTCGCGGTGATAAGCCAGCGGGGCGTCATAGATGGTCGACAGATCCTGTGCTGCGATCACGCTGTCAGGGCGCACATTGCAGAACAGCGCCAGCTTTTCGCGTTCTTTGATCGGGATGGGACCCTCGGAGCGACAGACCAAAATGTCAGGGGCCAGACCGATCGAGCGCAGTTCTTTCACTGAGTGCTGGGTAGGCTTGGTTTTCAATTCGCCCGAGGCTTTGATGTAGGGTAGCAGGGTCAAGTGCATAAACAGGCATTGGCCGCGTGGCTTGTCCTGGCTGAACTGACGGATGGCTTCAAAGAAGGGCAGGCCTTCGATATCGCCGACGGTGCCGCCAATTTCACACAGCATGAAATCGACCTCATCCTCACCGATCGAGATGAAGTCTTTGATCTCGTTGGTGACGTGCGGAATCACCTGAATGGTTTTGCCCAGATAGTCGCCGCGGCGCTCTTTCTCGAGCACGTTGGAATAAATCCGACCAGAACTGACCGAGTCGGTCTTGCGCGCCGCCACTCCAGTGAAACGTTCGTAGTGACCAAGATCCAGGTCGGTTTCGGCCCCGTCATCGGTCACGAACACTTCGCCATGCTCGAACGGCGACATCGTGCCGGGGTCAACGTTCAGATAGGGGTCCAGCTTGCGCAGACGCACCGAATACCCTCGGGCCTGCAACAGCGCGCCCAAAGCCGCCGAAGCCAGTCCTTTACCCAAAGACGAAACCACACCACCAGTGATGAAAATAAAACGCGCCATGTTTTCGGCTGCTCCCGTGAGACGTCAAAATCAGCTGCCCGACGGTTCCGAAAAACCGCTGCACCACGGGACTTCACATATAAAGGATTCGCGCCAATAGCGCAAGAGAACCGCAAGATGCTGTTGCAGTTCTCTTTCAGGTTTCTAGGTTTTGTGGATCAGTTGGCTTGCGGGATCAGCGGCGCGTTGTCGCCATCTGCCGGAGGCAGCAGATCGTCAGCCGACGGAACCGCAGGTGTGCTTTCCTCAGTCGGTGCCGGGGCCGGAACGCCCAAACGGTCGATCACCGAACTGCCCGAGGATTTCTGTGCGGCCAGAATGGTCAGCGTGATTGATGTCACGATGAAACAAGCGGCCAAGATCCACGTCACTTTGCCCAGAGCGGTTGCCGCCGAGCGACCAGCCATTGCACCGCCGCCACCGCCGCCCATGCCAAGGCCACCGCCTTCGGACCGCTGCATCAGAACGACGGCGATCAGGCCCAGAGCCAAGAGGAGGTGGATAATGAGAACGACGTTTTCCATGGTGTTCCTGTACAGCGTGGCGTGTATCGCGTGGTACTTATGCAAGTTTTCCAGCGGGGGCAAGGGAGGAGTTGGCATCAAGAACGGTGATGTTTCAGATCACGGCAAAGGGACTGGACAGCATGGCCGCACCTCGCGCAGGCTGCGGCCATGCCACATGATGATCACGACCACCCGCACGCCCTTTTGCCCCCTGATCCTGCGCTGCGCGTAAAGGCGCTGGAAACGATTCTGACTCGCAAGGGGCTGATCGATCCGGCGGCGCTAGATGAAATTATTGATACCTATCAGAATAAGATCGGCCCGCAGAACGGCGCGCGGGTTGTTGCCAAAGCCTGGACCGACCCGGACTTCAAAGCCGCGTTGCTGAAAGATGCCACGTCGGTTGTCGCCGATCTGGGTTATTACGGGCGTCAGGGCGAACACATGGTTGTCGTCGCAAACACGCCCGAACAGCACAACATGGTCGTGTGCACCCTGTGCAGTTGTTACCCGTGGCCGCTGCTGGGTATTCCGCCGGGTTGGTATAAATCCGATGCCTATCGGGCGCGGGCTGTGCGTGAGCCGCGCAAGGTCCTGGCTGAGTTCGGGGTGACCCTGCCCGAGACGTCCTCGGTTCGTGTTTGGGATTCGACAGCTGAGGTGCGGTACCTTGTGCTGCCGATGCGGCCTTCAGGCACGGACGGCTTAACCGAAGACGAATTGGCGGCGCTTGTCACGCGCGACAGCATGATCGGAACCGGCCTGCCAAAGGTGCCGTCATGACCAGAGTTCACGATATGGGGGGGCGGTTTGGCGATGGAGCTGTGCGTCTTGAACCCGATGATGCCCCGGTTTTTGCCGAAGACTGGCATGCACGGGCATTGGCCGTCACGCTGGCTGCTGGATCGCTGGGGCAATGGAATATTGATATCTCACGTCACGCACGCGAGAGGCTCTCGCCCAAGGATTACACGCGATTTTCTTATTATGAGAAATGGATTTCAGCCCTGACGGACCTGCTTGTCGAAAGCGGCGTGCTGACCGAGGAAGACCTACGTGGCGAGGCAGACAAAGAAGAACACCCGCTGGCGGGCCGTAAGATGAAGGCCGAAGCGGTTGCTGGTGTGCTGGCCAGTGGTGGTCCTGCGGATCGGCCCTCGAACGTGCCGGTAGAATTTAAACCGGGGCAAGAGGTTGTGACCGCCCGTCAGTCCGCAAACCGCCTCGTCGATGGCGGGCATACCCGCTTGCCTATGTACGCCACCGGGGCGAAGGGTCGTGTTCTTATGGTGCATGGAACGCATGTGCTGCCAGACTCCAGTGCCCATAAGTTGGGCGATGCCCCCGAACCGCTGTACGCCGTGGTCTTCCCGGCATCCGAACTTTGGGCGAGCCCTGAACACCCGCAGGATGAAGTGGTTCTGGATCTCTGGCAAAGTTATTTGGAACCCGCATGAGTGAATGCCCTAGGCATACGGCACCAGAACCTGTTTTTGCCGAACCATGGCACGCGCAGGTCTTTGCCGTGACGGTCGCGCTGAACGAGGCCGGACTGTTCGATTGGCCGGATTGGGCTGCGCGCTTCTCAGCCACTTTGAAACGGAACGGTTTGGATCGTGAACTGAATGGCGGGGACGATTATTTTACCGCGTGGCTGGAAACGCTCGAGGCCCTGTTGACCGAACAGGGGTCCACAGCAACAGGTGATATCAGCCATTTGCGCGACAAGTGGGAAGAAGCCTATCTGACGACGCCCCACGGCCAGCCCGTGCGACTGACCAAGGGATAGGGGGCTCTGCCCCCGCCGCCCGTGCCGGGCGACTCCCCCGGGGATATTTTTAGCCAGATGGAGCAGGGGATCCGTTTCTTCATCTGGCCAAATAATTCCCCGCCGGAGACATCGTGCGCAACATGATCCCTGCATGCGTCGAATTACCGGTTTCCCTGTCGCTTTCCCCCCGCTATACGAGCCAAGTTTAATAACTCAGCGCAAAAGGACCGGATATGGCCAACGTGGTTGTTGTCGGCGCCCAGTGGGGTGACGAAGGAAAAGGCAAGATCGTCGACTGGCTTAGCGAGCGGGCAGACGTGATTGCACGTTTTCAGGGTGGCCATAACGCCGGTCATACGCTGGTCATCGATGGTGAGGTCTACAAGCTGCACGCGCTGCCGTCTGGTGTTGTGCGCGGAGGAAAGCTCAGCGTCATCGGCAATGGGGTCGTTCTGGACCCATGGCATCTGTTTAAAGAGATCGGAACCATCCAGGCACAGGGCGTTGATATTTCGCCTGAGACACTGATGATTGCCGAAAACACACCTTTGATTTTGCCGATCCACGGTGAGTTGGATCGTGCGCGGGAAGAGGCCGCGAGCAAAGGCACCAAGATCGGGACAACCGGGCGGGGCATCGGCCCGGCCTACGAAGACAAGGTTGGTCGTCGCTCTGTCCGTGTCGCTGATTTGGCAGATGAGGCGACGCTCGAGGCACGTGTCGACCGCGCGCTGCAGCATCATGATCCGCTGCGCAAAGGACTGGGGATCGAGCCAGTTGATCGCGATGCGCTGATCGCTCAGCTGAAAGAGATCGCGTCGCAAATCCTGCCGTTCGCCGCTCCGGTCTGGAAAGTGCTGAACGAAAAGCGCAAGGCCGGCAAACGCATCCTGTTCGAGGGCGCACAGGGCGCGCTGCTGGACATTGATTTCGGAACATATCCATTCGTGACATCGTCCAACGTCATCGCTGGTCAGGCTGCGACGGGTGTGGGCATCGGTCCGGGCTCGATTGATTTCGTTCTGGGCATTGTGAAAGCCTATACAACCCGCGTCGGTGAAGGCCCGTTCCCGACAGAGCTGGAAGACGATGATGGTCAGCGCCTTGGTGAGCGTGGGCACGAGTTCGGGACGACCACAGGCCGCAAACGTCGTTGTGGATGGTTCGATGCCTGCCTGGTGCGCCAGACATGCGCGACCAGCGGTGTGAACGGTATCTCGCTGACCAAACTGGATGTTCTGGACGGATTCGAAACCCTGAAAATCTGCGTTGGCTATGAGTTGGGCGGCGAACGTCTGGACTATCTTCCGACTGCCGCCGATCAACAGGCGCGTTGCAAGCCGATATACGAAGAGATGCCGGGTTGGAGCGAGTCCACGGAAGGCGCGCGCAGCTGGGCGGATCTGCCGGCTAATGCAATCAAATACGTGCGCCGGGTCGAAGAGCTGATTGATTGTCCCGTCGCCCTTTTGTCCACCAGTCCGGAGCGGGATGACACCATACTGGTGACAGACCCGTTTGCAGACTGATGGCCGAGAAACAGAAACAAGGCCTCAGCTATAAGGCGCGCCGCCGCTGGTCTCTGGCGCTTTTGCTGATTGGGTTGCCGCTTTATATCGTGGCCGTGGTGACGGTTGTGAACTGGCTTGATCGCCCGCCGATCTGGCTTGAGCTGCTGGTCTATGTCGGTCTGGGCATCGTGTGGGCCTTGCCCTTCAAGTTCGTGTTCAAAGGCGTTGGGCAAGCAGACCCGGATCAGTCGCAAGACTGAGAAGGCGCTTCTTTTTCCGTACAAAAAAATGGGCCGATGATAGCATCGGCCCATTATTCTTTTGATTTTTTAAGTTCAGCCTGCGGCGCGCTCATCATCGGGGCGGAACCCGATCTGCGTTGAGGCGGCAAAACGACCACCACCGGCTTTTTCGATCTTGCCGTCCCGAAGTAATTGACCGAACGAGCGCAGGCTTTCTTCGCGGTTGAAGTCGTCCTGCTTGAGCGAGCGGATCTTATTCATTAGCTGCGGGCGTGAGAACTGCTCCTGACCTTCGATGAACGACAGGTAAGCGGCGGCAGCCTCCAACAGGTCGGGCAGCGATTGTGCGCCTTGTTCCTGTGCAAACTGGGCAAAACCGCCTTCTTCGTTGGAGTCGCCAGCTTCGTCTTCTGATTTGGACGTAACGCGGCGCGGGGTCACCGGACCGGCATCCTGTTCCCCTGCGTCAACACGCTGTTCCGCAACCAGTTTCAGCGGCGACGAGGTGTCCGACTGCGGGCGCATGCTGGTGACCTGAATCTCGGGGCGGCGCGGGCTGACGACCGAGGTCAGATCGCCGCGATATCCGCTTTCCTCGGACTCTTCTTGCCGGGGCCGGTCCTCGCGCTCAGCTTCGGTTGCGGCGACTGCCGTGCGCAGATGCGAATAGGTTTCGCGCTGCGTGCTGGTCGCCGGGTCATCCATCTGGCTGTCGGCCTTGTCCATCAGGCGGGACAAATCCTGATCCAGAGCGGTTTCGTTCGGGGATTGACCGTCCATTGCGGCCTCGACCTTCGAGATCTCACTTAGAACATTGACCTCATCCTCGGCGGTCAGATAACCTTCTTGGGTCTCCGCGGCTTCATCGATCTGATCCTCTTCGGTCTCTTCGCTTAGGATATTGCCGGGCTCATCGGTTTCAGCCGTTTCCTCAAGATCAGTGAACAGCGCCGAGGGCGTGGGCGCCTCTTTCTCGTCTTCGTAGTCGGCGTCCTGCTGCATCGAGAATGGCTGCACGGGTTCTACCGGTTCTTCCGTTGTTTCGGCTTCTGCCACTGGCTCTGTCACGGCAGGGGTATCCTCGAATTCTTCCGCCTCAAAAGCCGGTGCCATCGGTTCAACGGCTGCCTCGGGCTTGCCCGTTTCGGTAAGGTCCGACGAATCGAGCGAACCCATCTCAAACGCGGCGGCGACCGCATCCATCGGGGCAGCTGGCTGATTACCCAGGCTTGTGTCCTCGTCTTCTGTATAAATCACCGAGTTTTCTTCTGAATGCGAAACGACGGCGCGAATGCGCTGCAGTTTGGCGGCAATGCTGTCCGCAGCCGGGGCAGGCGCGCTTTCAACCGGCTCGGCATCAGCAAAGAACGACTCGGCCCCCTGGGCAGGGGGGGTGGCACTGGGGCTCATCACTTGGGGGTCTGCTTGCGCAACGGTTGGGACCTCAGCAGGGGTTGGCTTAGCTGCCTGCTGGGTCGCACGCAGCAACAGGCCGGAATCGCTCTGGCTGGCTTCTACATGTTTTGCGGCGTCGCGCTGTGCGATCCGGGTCAGCATTTCTGCGTCAGGCTGTGGGGGTTCAGAACCAAAATACCGATCATCTGCAGAAAGATCACGGAAGTATTCTGCGATTGCCTTCATCGTTTCGAATGAATCGTCGAATCCTTCCAAAGTGCAGGAGAAGGTTCCATAAGAAACGGTCAATACCTTGTTGTTCTGTACCATCAGACGCACGTCCTCTACAAACTACGAGAGCCAACAACCTTATGCAGGCACACCCATTGGCTCGGAACTCTCTGCATGAACCTATCATTTTGTGGTCTCAATGTGTCCAAATCCGGGAAAAATGATCAATCTAAGTAAAAAACGCCCAATTGTACGGTCATTTGAGCCAATTGCACTGGTCGGAGGTGGGGAAATCGGCCCTGACGACCTGGAGGTGATGCTGATTCGCGCCAATACAGTCGTGGCGGCCGATGGTGGAGCCGCCCCACTGGTAGAATCGGGTCGCCTCCCTGATGCCGTGATTGGTGATTTCGATTCGCTGGACAGCCGACACAAAGACCAAATTCCAGTGGACCGGTTGTATCCCATACGGGAACAAAACAGCACAGATTTTGACAAGGCTCTGCGCAGCATCGACGCGCCTGTTGTATTGGGGGCAGGGTTTCTGGGCGGGCGGCTGGACCATCAGCTTGCTGTTCTTAACACGTTGGTTCAGAGACAGGATCGCCCCTGTATCCTGTTGGGCGAGACCGAGGTCGTCTTCCACGCGCCTCCACAGATTTCCCTGTGTATCACCCCTGGCGATGTCGTTTCATTTTTTCCGTTTCAGCGGGTAACCGGAACCAGCAGAGGGCTGGAGTGGCCCATCGACGATTTGGTGATGGAACCAGGCGGGCAGGTAGGCACATCCAACCGCGCGCTGGCGGATGTTGAACTGACGATGGATGCGCCGGGATTGCTGGTGATGGTGCCGCGATACGCTCTGGATCAGGTTATGCAGGCGTTTCTGTCGGGGCAGACCGGGCGCTGGCCCGCTCGCGCAGAATGACATACAGGCCTGCGGCGACGGTGATGCCAATGCCGACAGCGGCCATGCCATCCGGAAGGTCATGGAAGATCAACCAGCCAAAGAACGTCGCCACCGGAATCTCAAGATACTGCATGGGGGCCAGCGTGGCAGACGGTGCATAGCGCAACGACCACGTCATGAACAGATGCGCGACAGTGCCCAGAACACCGATCCCGATCAGCAGCAGGTGACTTTCACGCTCGGGAACGATGAAGGACAGCTCCCAAATATTGCCGAGTGTTCCCAGCGCCAGAACCGGCAGCAGAAGAACCGTCGCCATCACTCCGGATACGGCCTGCAAGGCAATTGGGTCGGTTTCCTTGGCAATCCGTCGTGTCACCAACATGAAAAGGGAAAAGACAATCGCAACGACCAACGGTAACAGAGCGGCGGCGCCAACTTGAACAAAGCTGGGCTGGATGACCAGCAGAGTGCCCACGAACCCGACAACACAGGCGATCAGGCGGCGCATACCGACCTCTTCACCCAGCACGTACTTGCCCAGCAACAACATGATGAAGGGCATGACAAAGGCGATGGCGACTGCATCCGCCAGCGGCAAGTATTGCAGTGCGCTGAACATTGCCGCGATAGCGACGATGTGCAGAACCGTTCGGATGAACGCCAGCCACACAAGACGTCCACGCATGCGCCAGCGTCGCTTGGTCAGGGCCACCAAAGGTATCAGAATCAACGCCTGAACGGCAAAGCGAATGAACACCAAAACACCGACCGGTGTCGTCCCGCCCAACAGCTTGGCGATGGAATCGCCCATCGGTGCAATCACGCAAAAGCACAGCATCAAGAAGATGCCAAAGACGGGACGATCCTGGGTCATGCGGCGACGCTACGGGTTTTGGCACCCGGTTGAAAGCGTCTATGAAATCGGCTGCACCTTTGTGTAGTCGGGTCCGATGCAGACGGGCAGGTCGTCGTCCAGTTTCAGCCAATCCAACCGTTCTTCATGGGCCACGTGCAGTGTGGGCTGCAATTGGTTGGGATCCTCTAATGTGGCGACATACAGGTGCAGCACGTCCGACATGGCTTGCGATCGAAACGAGATCGGCGTGCCGCAATTGGGACAAAAGCTGCGCTCGACACCGGGCGAGGAATTGAAGGTTTTCGGCGGCTCGCCGGTCCAGCGCCAATGCCCGTCGCGCACGCCAAAATAGGTCGTCATCGGAGCCGCACATTGCCTGCGGCAACTATCGCAATGGCAGCTCACGCAGGACAGGACTGGAGGATCAATCTCGTACTGGATGGTGCCGCACAGGCAATGTCCTTGCATCGTTGACCTCCATTGCTGTCACTGTCAGCAGTTTGGCACGTTTACGGCCAGGCCGCCCAGAGACGTTTCCTTGTACTTCTCATGCATATCATGCCCAGTTTGGCGCATGGTTTCGATCACTGAATCCAGCGGTACGAAGTGTTTCCCATCACCGCGCAGCGCCAGGGAAGCAGCCGAGACGGCTTTGATGGCCGCCAACCCGTTGCGTTCGATGCAGGGAACTTGCACCAGACCAGCTACCGGGTCGCAGGTCATGCCCAGATGATGCTCCAATGCAATTTCGGCGGCGTTTTCGACCTGCTCGGGCGTACCACCCATCACTGCGCAGAGGCCCGCTGCAGCCATAGCCGCGGCGCTGCCAACTTCGGCCTGACACCCCGCCTCAGCGCCTGAGATCGAGGCGTTGTATTTGACCAACCCGCCAATGGCAGCTGCCGTAAGGAGGAAGTCCTCGATATGACTTTCCGAGGCACCCGGAACGTGATCGAGGTAATAGCGCAGTACGGCTGGCATCGTGCCAGCGGCCCCGTTGGTAGGCGCGGTGACGACTTGCCCGCCAGCCGCGTTTTCCTCGTTTATCGCCATCGCATAGACGCTCATCCAGTCGTTGATGGTGTGCGGCGCGTTCAGGTTCATACCCCGTTCGGCCAACAACGCGTCGTGGATGCCCTTAGCGCGGCGGCGCACTTTCAGGCCGCCGGGCAGGATGCCATCTGTCTTCAGTCCACGTTCGATACAGTTGTTCATGACTTCCCAAAGGCGGGCGGTGCCTTTGGCAAAACTGTCCGCACAGCCCCGCGCGATTTCGTTCTCGCGCTTCATCTGGGCGATGCTTTTGCCGCTGGCGTTTGCCATCTCCAGCATTTCGGCCGCCGAGTGGAACGGGAAGGGTACTGCTGGGCCGTCATTGGTGGCTTTGCCTTCGGCCAGTTCTTCCTCGGTCAGGACAAAACCGCCGCCTACGGAATAATAGACCTGCCGCAGGATCACGTCGCCTTGCGCGTCTGTCGCCATCAAGATCATGCCGTTGGCGTGGCCGGGCAGGTTGTGGTCGTAGTCAAAGATCAGATCGACCTTTGGATCGAATTGAAGGGTCGGCAACCCCTCGGGCGTGACTGAGTGCGTTTCAGCAATAGCAGCCAGCGCGGCCTCGGCCTTGTTGTTGTCATAGGTGTCAGGAACAAACCCGGCCAGCCCAAGGATCGTAGCTCGGTCGGTTGCGTGGCCCACACCGGTAAAGGCCAGCGATCCGTGCAGCGATCCGCGAAGACCAGCGAATTCAAACGGTGAGGCGCGCATCAGGTCCAGGAACCGTGCGGCGGCAACCATCGGCCCCATTGTGTGTGACGAGGACGGGCCGATGCCCACTTTGAACATATCAAAAACAGACAAGAACATATCAGGTAGCAGAGCCTTCTGGAGGGTGAGCATAAGATGGACTGGTGAAGGGGGTAACCCCCAACCCCTCGGCCGCGATGGCAGCCCGGGTTGCTGGACGGCTTTCCAGGCGCATCAGAATGGATTGCAGGTAAGGCGTATCCGCCAATTGATACCAACTGCGATCAGCGCGCGCCGGGTAAAGGGCCATCCAACGCATTTGGCAGGCAAGGTAGTATGTAAGGACCGAAGGCTGATCGGCGTTCAACCAGCTGGGCGCAGTTTTAGCCACGTCATCCAGAACCCGAAGATGTTGGCGCAGGCGCGGGCGAATACCATTGCGCAAGGGTTCGGCCTGTGCCGCGTCGATGTATTTTTCGGCATAGAACAGGATGCGCAGATCGGCATGTAAAGTGTTCGACGCGAAAAAGAGCCATTTCAGGAACGCAGCCCGATCCGGGTTGTCAGTGGCGGGAGCCATTTGCGCATGTGTATCTGCCAGCCACAAAAGGATGGCGGCTGTTTCAAAGATTGGGCCTTGTGGCGTTTCAAGAACCGGGATCAGGCCGTTCGGGTTCAACTCTCTGTAAACCGCGCCATCCTGTGCGTTTTGCCGACGATCCACCAAAGCCGTGTCATAAGGCAGGCCCATCTCTTCCAACACCAGTCTGATCACCAGGGAGGCATTGTCGGGGGCAAAGTGCAATCTGTAGGGCGCGTTCATGGGCTGTATCTATACACGAGCAGGGATGTCGAACGTCTCGATTGCGACGTTTCCAATAGGAAACGCGTAGTTTCGCGACTAGTTGGCCCGTTGGATCGGCGAATTGGCGCTCGCAGTTGCGTCGGACATTCCGTATAAATTCCGCAATACCAAGGGGGAATGCACCAATGACCGGAGATTTGTCACCCATAGACAAAGCCAAATATGTCGCGGCGCGACGGGCCGCCGATATGGTTCAGGACGGGATGCGTGTTGGGCTGGGCACCGGATCAACGGCCGCCTGGATGGTCCGCCGCCTGGGAGAACGGGTGCAGCAGGAAGGTTTGCGGATCAAGGCTGTTCCGACCTCAACCCGCACCGCGCAACTGGCCCGTGAGTTGGGGATCGAGGTTGTCTCGCTGGATCAGGCGGGTTGGCTGGACCTGACAATCGACGGCGCGGATGAATTCGACGGAGATCTGAACCTGATCAAAGGCGGCGGCGGCGCGCATCTGCAGGAAAAGATCGTTGCCACGGCAAGCGATCAGATGATCGTTATTGCTGACGCCGGGAAAGAGGTCGAAACGCTAGGCGCATTCCCTTTGCCGGTCGAGGTTATCCCTTTTGGCTGGCAGACCACGCGCACTCTGATCCAGGAGGCGCTGGATACGATGGATGTTCTCGGCACCTCTGCCGCGCTGCGCATGAACGAAGAGGCGCCGTTTGTCACGGATGAAGGCAATCACATTTTGGACCTCCAACTTCAGCGCATCGGAAATGCACGGCAATTGGCACTGGTGCTGAATCAGGTGCCGGGCGTGGTCGAGAATGGTTTGTTCATCGACATCTGTGACAAAGTTGTGATCGGCCACGGCGATGGCCGGGTCGAGCTGCGCGATATCGACGATGGAACGGTCGAACTTGACCAGTTGGCCGAAGGCGGCGAGAACTTGTTCTCAGATTTGGCGGATTAAGCGGAACATACACAGATCGCTCTATGAAACTCGTTTTTTTGGGGGCGTTACATTGAAATGAAGGATGTCGTGACCGTGAACGATTTGCGACACGTTCATTTAGACACTTGGTGTGACCAATCCAAGTCGCAGAGGCTGCCGTTGAATAATACAAATACAACCATATCTGGGCGTTTGATCAATACGCTGTAGTGGTTCCCTGCGCAAGTTCGAGAACTCGGAGAGGCTGGAGCCCCGGCGATCACTCTGGACAGCAGCGAGAGATAGAGTACACCCCATGCAAGGCCTGCGGGCGCTTGCGGAAATTTGGAAGAGGCAGGACAAATGAGCTTTGACTATGATCTGTTCGTTATCGGCGGAGGCTCAGGCGGGGTCCGGGCCGCACGTGTGGCAGCTGGTGAGAACGGTGCCAAAGTGGGACTGGCCGAAGAAGACCGCTACGGCGGCACCTGTGTCATCCGGGGCTGTGTACCCAAGAAGCTGATGGTCTTCGCCAGCGAGTTTTCTGGTATGGTCGGTGATGCGAAGGCCTATGGCTGGGACATTCAGGCAGGTGCTTTGAACTGGGATACCTTTCACTGCAAGCTGGTGACTGAACTGGACCGGCTTGAAGGCATCTACCGCAATATCCTGAAAAACAACGGCGTCGAAAGCTTTGACCAACGGGCGATCGTTGTAGATCCTCATACGGTCGAATTGGCCGATGGGGCACGTAAAACCGCCAAGCATATTCTCATCGCCACAGGCGGCCGCTCGGTCGTACCCGAGTTTCCGGGATCGGACCTGGCGATTACGTCGAACGAAATCTTCCATCTCGAAAAACTGCCCCAAAGCATTCTGATCGTCGGTGGCGGCTACATCGCCAGCGAGTTTGCCGGAATCATGAACGGGATGGGCGTCAAGACCACTCAGTTCTATCGCGGCGCGCAAATTCTGCGAGGATTCGACGAAGAAGCACGTGGCCTGATCTGCGAAGAGATGCGCCAGAACGGCATCGATGTTCGTTTGGGCACCAATGTGCTGGAAATGACCAAAGAAGGCGAAAAGATCCGCGTCAAGGCCACCGATGGCACCGAGGATCAGTTCGACGTGGTCATGTACGCCACCGGGCGTGCCCCGAATGCGGATAATCTGGGCCTCGAGGCGCTGGGCGTGGAACGTGGCCGCAAAGGTGAGATCGTGGTGGATGAGTACAGCCAGACTGGCGTACCCTCGATCTATGCCATTGGCGACGTGACCGACCGCGTGAACCTGACACCCGTCGCGATCCGCGAGGGGATGGCCTTTGTCGAAACCGTGTTCAAAGGCAACCCGACGCCTGTGGATCATGAATTGATCCCGACCGCGATTTTCACCCAGCCGGAATTCGGCACTATAGGACTGAGCGAGGAAGAAGGCGCGGCACAGGAACCGATTGAGGTTTACGCGACTTCGTTCAAGCCGATGCAAAAAGCCTTTGCCGGTGGAACACAGCGGGTGCTGATGAAGCTGATCGTCAGCCAGGCGACCCGCAAGGTTCTGGGCTGTCACATCGTCGCGCCGGGCGCGGGCGAGATGATCCAACTGGCTGGCATTGCCGTAAAAATGGGCGCAACCAAGGAAGATTTCGACCGCACGGTTGCCGTTCATCCGGTGATGGCAGAGGAATTGGTAACAATGCGGCAACCTGTGCGCACTGCTTGATTTGCAACCGCGCGCACACAAGTTACAAGGGAACCCGTGATCACACGGTCCAACACAAGGGAATAGATACATATGGCGGGCAATAGCGGCGGCCCCTGGGGGGGCGGAGGCTCCTCGGGCGGCGGAGGAAATCGGGGTGACAACGGTGATGGGCGCAAGCCCCCCGAAGGCGATGGTCCGCAGATCCCCGAGATTGATGAGCTGATGAAGAAAGGCCAGGAACAGCTGCGCGTCCTGATGGGCGGCCGCGGTGGTTCGGGCCGAGGTGGCAACGGTCAGGGCTCTGGCGGCGGTGGCCCCATCTTCACAAAGGGTACGGTTCTTATAGGTGTCGTCGTCGCGGCGGTATTATGGGGAGCGGCCAGCTTTTACACGGTTAAGCCCGAAGAGCAGTCGGTTGAGCTGTTTCTTGGCGAATTCTCGGCCGTCGGAAATCCGGGCCTCAACTTTGCGCCGTGGCCTTTCGTAACCGCCGAAGTAATCCCGGTGACTCGCGAACAGAACGAAGACATGGGTGGCGCGCGCAGCAGCGACGATGGTCTGATGCTGACGGGCGATGAAAACGTGGTCGATATCGACTATCAGGTCGTCTGGAACATCAACGACCCTGCAAAGTTTCTGTTCAACCTGCGTGATCCGGTCCAAACGATCCGCGCCGTGTCGGAATCAGCGATGCGAGAGATTATTGCGCAAAGCGAACTGGCACCGATTCTGAACCGGGATCGTGGTGTTATCGCGGATCGCTTGCAGGAACTGATCCAGTCCACGATGGACAGTTATGATTCAGGGATCAACATTGTCCGCGTCAACTTTGACAAAGCTGACCCGCCGCAGGACGTGATCGCCGCCTTCCGCGACGTTCAGGCTGCTGCGCAGGAACGGGACCGGTTGCAGAACGTAGCCGATGCCTATGCGAACAAGGTATTGGCGGAAGCGCGCGGCGAAGCTGCGCAGGTTCTGGAAGAGGCGGAAGGATATCGCGCCCAACAGATCAACAGTGCGCGGGGTGAAGCCAGCCGCTTTAGCGCAGTTCTGGAAGAATACTCCAAAGCACCCGATGTGACGCGTAAGCGTCTGTATCTGGAGCGTATGGAGCAGATTCTGGGTGACGTTGACAAAATTATTCTGGACCAGAACTCAACCGGGCAAGGGCAGGGTGTTGTGCCCTATCTGCCGCTGAACGAGCTGCGTCGTAGCCCTGCCGGGGAGAGCAACTGATGCGTAAATCACCCATTATCCTCATTATTGTAGTGATCCTTGGCGTCGTTGGCCTGTCTTCAATCTTTATCGTGGATGAACGCGAACGCGCGCTGGTCCTGCAATTTGGTCGTGTCGTTGCGGTCAAGGAAGAACCTGGGCTGGCGTTCAAGATTCCGCTGATTCAAGAAGTTGTCCGCTATGACGACCGTATCCTGTCTATTGACGTGCAGCCCCTTGAGGTGACCCCTCTGGACGATCGGCGTCTGGTTGTCGATGCATTCGCACGTTACCGGATTTCAGATTTGAATCAGTTCCGTCAGGCCGTTGGTGTCGGCGGTATCCCGGTTGCCGAGGATCGCCTGGATCGTATTTTGCGGGCCGAAACCCGGGAAGTGCTGGGTTCGGTTTCGTCTCGTGACATCCTGAGCTCGGACCGTGCGGCGCTGATGCTGCGCATCCGAAACAGCGCGATTGCCGAAGCACAGGCGCTGGGCGTGACTGTTATCGACGTGCGATTGAAGGCGACCGACTTGCCACAGGCCAACCTTGAGGCGACCTTCGATCGCATGAAGGCTGAGCGGGAACGTGAAGCAACAGACGAACGTGCCCGCGGTAACGAGGCGGCGCAGCGAGTGCGTGCGCAAGCTGACCGGACCGTGGTAGAACTGGTGTCAGATGCACGTCGTGAGGCCGAAATCACCCGTGGTGAAGCGGACGCCGAACGGAACGCGATCTTTGCGGAAGCCTATGGCGCGGACCCGGAGTTCTTTGAATTCTACCGTTCGCTGACCGCGTATGAGAATGCGTTGCAGGGTGGCAATAGCTCGTTGGTTCTGAGCCCGAATTCCGAGTTCTTCAACTACCTCGGTTCGCCAACCGGACGGCAAGCTCCGGCTGCTGCGGCCTCCGAATAATGGGGCTGATCCTTCTGGCTTTCGGGCTGGTATTGATTGTCGAGGGGCTGGCCTATGCGCTGGCCCCTTCGCTTATTGAGCGCATGTTAGAGGCATTGCGGTCACTGCCCGAGCAGGCGCGGCGGCTGGCCGGTTTGCTGAGCGTAGTCAGTGGCTTTATCCTGCTATGGGGGGCTTATCAGGTCGGGTTTTGATGCGGTGACCTCACTTGCAGGTGATTTCCCCGCGATCCCGAGTTGCGGGCAAGGACAAACCGACTACATTGGTTCCTGAGAAGATTTGCCCGAGGGCAGTTTTACAAGACTTGTTGACAAGGAGTTCCCAAGTGCAGGCACAAGCACGCAGTATTTCAGTCCGGCAGGACGAGGGTGTTGGTTTCATGCGGCTGATGTGGCTGGCCATTGCGGGGATGATTCTTGTTCTGGCCCAAACCGTCGCAGCACAGGCGCGGAGCGAAAGCCTGGCGCCGCTGGCAGAAAAGATCAGCCCGGCCGTGGTCAACATTACCACCTCGACGTTGATCGAAGGCCAGACCGGCCCGCAGGGCATTGTGCCCGAAGGGTCGCCGTTCGAAGATTTCTTCCGCGATTTTCAGGACCGGAACGGTGATGATGAAAATCGCCCGCGCCGTAGCAACGCGCTGGGTTCGGGGTTCGTGATTTCCGAAGACGGCTACATCGTCACCAACAATCACGTGATCGCCGAGGCCGATGAAATCCTGGTGGAGTTCTTCCCCGGTGATGGACAGCCGCCGGAAGAACTGCCTGCCAAGGTGATCGGCACGGACGAGAAAACCGATATTGCGCTGCTGAAGGTCGAGGCCCCGGGCCCGCTGCAATACGTGCAGTTTGGCGACAGTGACGTCGCCCGTGTCGGTGATTGGGTTATTGCCATGGGCAACCCGTTGGGGCAGGGCTTCTCGGTTTCGGCCGGGATCGTTTCGGCTCGCAACAGGGCGCTGAGCGGTTCTTATGACGACTACATCCAGACCGACGCTGCGATCAACCGGGGCAACTCGGGCGGCCCGCTGTTCAACATGAATGGCGAAGTGATTGGTGTGAACACCGCGATTCTGTCGCCCAACGGCGGCTCGATTGGGATCGGCTTTTCAATGGCGTCCAACGTCGTGGTCAAGGTGGTCGACCAACTGCGTGAATTCGGCGAAACCCGCCGTGGTTGGCTGGGCGTTCGTATTCAGGACGTGACCGAGGACATGGCCGAGGCAATGGGGTTGGCCAAGCCGGGCGGTGCGCTGATCAGCGATGTTCCGGATGGGCCGGCCAAGGATGCTGGACTGCTGGCTGGTGACGTGATCCTCAGCTTTGATGGGGTCGAGGTCGAAGATACACGTGGTCTTGTGCGTCAGGTCGGTGAGACGACCGTAGGCAAAGCCGTGCGTGTTGTCGTGCATCGCGATGGCGGCACACAGACCGTTCTGGTTACTCTGGGACGTCGTGAGGATGCTGAACGGGCCGAGCAGGGCGACGAGGAAACCTCTGAGGCTCCAACGGATGAGAACGCAGCTATTCTGGGCCTGACCATTTCGCCACTGACAGACACACTACGTACGGACCTTGGTCTTGAAGAAGACGCCGAGGGGCTGGTTGTGACCGAAGTGGATGAAGCCTCTGAGGCGTTCTCCAAAGGGTTGCGCGCCGGTGATCTGATCACCGAGGCTGGACAGCAAAAGGTGACGTCGATTGAAGATCTGGAAGCACGCATGGAAGAGGCGCGTGAGGCCGGGCGTAAATCGCTGTTGTTGCTTGTACGTCGCGGCGGCGACCCTCGCTTTGTCGCGCTAAGCCTGGGCGAGTAACGCACCACATCAAACGTGATGACAAGGCCGGGGCAATGCCTCGGCCTTTTCCGTTCTACGTGGCGCTGAAAGTAAGTGAGCCACACGCCGGGGAGGCGCATGGCTCTGGTACAGGGAGAGGCCAGTGGACAGATATCGGGGATGATTCTCTGGCCCCCTACGGTAACAGCTACGACGATAGCCATTTCGGCGGACATCGTATGTGAAGGAGGTCACAAGGTCAGATTAAGTCGGATTCGGCCAGTTCTTTCAGGGCGTTGAAGTCCTGGATCATCAACCCGCCGCGGGATGCCTCGACAACATTGTCGCGTTTCCAGGTGGAAATCGTCTTGGATACAGCCTCGCGCGTGGCACCGACGAACTCGGCCAATTCGCTTTGGGACAGGGTGATGCGCATGGCGGGGTCGTCCTGAAGGGCAGACAGATGCAGCAATTTGCGCGCCAGACGAATGGGCATCGGCAAGAACACCTGTTCGTTCAGCTGTGACCCCATCCAGCGCATGCGCAGGCCCGCTAGACGGATCATGTCGACGGCAAGATCGGGATGCTGGCGGATCTGGTCCATGACGTCGCTGCGGCGCACGCGCAGCACGCTCGATGGCTCGGCCGCTGCAATTGTGGCCGTGCGCGGCCCGCTGTCGAACAACGCGATTTCGCCAAACACTTCGCCGGGCTTCATAAGGGTCAAAGACAGCTTGCGCCCACTCATCGCAAGGAATGAAACCTCAAGCGTGCCCTCAGAAATCACATAGAGCGCATCGCCTTCGTCCCCCTGCTCAAACAGCACCTGGCCCTGATCCAAGGAAATCTCGGTCGCGAGTGCCGAAAGCATAGCCCTGAGTCGGTCTGATGCCTCGGACAGAAATCCGCTGTTTGGGAGTGCCTTCATGTGGTTGAGGGGTCTCCGGCTGCTTGTGTTGAGTGGTGCCCCAATGTTCCACAGCCGGGCTATTATTCCAAGGTTTTTATTGGTTTGCCTGATTACGCACTGTGTGACGGCTCAATATGACAGCAAACGCTTGAGCTGCGCGCCAATTATCAGAGTTCGCCTATTGGTGGTCTGGATCATCCATGTAGCGTTGCAGCAGACTGAACTGAAGCATCAGAAACGCCATCAGTGCGATGGGAAAGGCGAAAGTTTCGATTTTGACCCATAGGTCCGTCGACATGGTGCGCCAGACAAATTCATTGGCTACGGCCAGAACCGCAAAGCAGCCGCACAACCGACGGGTCAGGATCATCCAGCCCTCGTGGCGCATCGGCAGCATATCTTCGAGGACATAGGCCAGATAGGATTTCCCCTGCAGGAGGCCAATTCCAAGGATGACCGAGAAAAAACCGTAAACCAGCGTGGTTTTCATCTTGAAGAACCGCTCATCATTGAACCAAGCGGTCAGGCCCCCAAAGAAGATGACCATGAAGGCGGTGAATATCTGCATCCGGCTAAGTTTGCCGGTCAGGACCCAAAGGATGCCCATGGCGGCCAGCATCAGCGGGACGAAGATGATCGTCGCGACGATAAAACCGGAATATTCTGTGCCTCCGATCAGGAAATTGTCGTCACGCAGGCGTAGGTAGATGAAGAAAAAGGCCAGTGGGGGCCCAAGCTCCAACGCCTGTTTCAGAAATGGATTGATTTCTTTTTTGCCTGACATGTCGGTTTCCTGATTTCTACCCGCCCATTTCAACTATTACGGCGCCCAATGCAATCAATGCCATCAGCGCGACCCGTCTTGGTCCCACGGTTTCTTTTAGCACCAGCCACCCGATAAGCGCCGCGAAGACTGTCGAGGTTTCACGTAGGACGGCGGCTTCTCCGACCTTGTCCAAGCGGGTAGCCAGCATGATTGCTCCGAAGGACATAGGGGCGATGATGCCTCCGGCCAAGCCCCGCAACATCAATGGACCAACGGCTGGACGGTCGATCATGGCGCGCCATCTGAAGAAGGCGTAAATCGGCATCGCAAAACCGTCGATCATGAAAAACCACGCCAGAAAGGTGAACGGGTCGGCGGTGGCCCGGATACCATAGGCGTCATAAGTGGTGTAGAGCGCGACAAACAGGCCGGTTGCGATGGCCAGTACCAGCGCGATGCCCAGCGTTTCCCGGTTGGTTTCCAGAAAACGCAAATTATAGGCGGCCAGACCGAAGATACCAGCTAGCAGGACCAAAACGCCAAACCATTGAATCCCGGTAAAAGTCTCGCCGAATAGCAGATAGGCGCCGATGACCGTGAATAGGGGGCCCGTGCCGCGTACGACCGGGTAGACGACAGTGTATGAACCCTTTGTATAGGCCATGGCCTGAAGGACCTTGTAGGCGATGTGGATCACCCAGACCACGGCGAAGATGGACCACATGTAGGGTTCAGGCCACGGCACCACGAAAAAGGCAAAAGGGGCGGCCATCAGGCAATAGCAGGCGTCGATTGCCCCACGGGACAGCCAGGGATCGTGGCGGCCCTTCTGCAGCGCGCCAAATACCGCATGCAGGAAGGCGGCCATCAAAGCGAGGCCAAGAGCCAGCTGATGGCCCGCTTCGGTGCCTTCGAGAGAAATCAGCCAATCGCTCAAATGTCAGTCTTTTCGCTGGGAGGAGAGGCTGGGGATTTTCCACCCTCAGACCCCCGGATGATATTTGGGGCCAGATTAAAGGGGGATCAGGTTTGGTCCAGGCCAGTGAGGGCGGCAGCGAACTCTTCGGGGTCGAAGGGGGCGAGGTCGTCGATCTGTTCTCCGACGCCGATGGCATGGATTGGCAGGCCGAACTTGTCGGCCAGTGCCACCAATACGCCACCTTTGGCGGTGCCGTCGAGTTTGGTCATCACCAGGCCTGACACGTCAGCGAGGTCGCGGAATGTCCGGACCTGGCTCAGTGCGTTCTGGCCAGTGGTGGCGTCCAGCACCAGCAGCGTGTTGTGCGGGGCGGTCTCGTCGATTTTGCGGATTACCCGGACGATCTTGGCCAGTTCCTCCATCAGGTCCGCACGGTTTTGCAGGCGACCGGCCGTGTCGATCATCAGCAGGTCCGCGCCGTCTTGCTGCGCACGGGTCAGGGCGTCGAAAGCCAATGAGGCCGGGTCAGACCCCTCGGGTGCGGTCAGCACCGGTACGCCGGCGCGGTCGCCCCAGACCTGGAGCTGCTCGACGGCGGCGGCGCGGAAGGTGTCCCCGGCGGCGATGACGACCTTCTTGCCGGCGGCCTTGAATTGGCTGGCCAGCTTTCCGATGGTTGTGGTCTTGCCGGACCCGTTGACGCCCACGACCAGCACGACCTGCGGGCGCTTGGGGTAGATGGGCAGAGGCTTGGCAACTGGTTCCATCACACGGGCGACTTCCTGGGCCAGCAATTGCTTGATCTCTTGAGTGGAGAGTTTCCGGCCCAACCGCCCCTCGGCCATGTTGGATGTGACCCGCATTGCGGTGTCGACGCCCATATCCGAGGCGATCAGCAGTTCCTCTAGCTGCTCAAGCATGTCGTCGTCCAACGTACGACGGACGACTGCCTTGGCTTCGTTCCGGCCAAACAGGCGTCCAAGCATACCTTTGGATGGCGCGTCCTCGGGTGGGGGTGGGGCTGGTGTTGGGTCGACGGGTGCGGGTTCTGGCGTTTCGACCGGCTGTGGCACAGGGGCGGGTTCAGGTGTCTCTGGCACCGGCTGTGGAATTTCGGGAACCGGTTCCGGCTGCGGCTCGGGCTCGGGGATAACTGGATCGGGGGCGGTCGTTTCCTCGCCACCGTCTTCGACGATGGCATCCAGCCCCTGTTCGAGGCGGGACGAGGATTTGAACAGCTTGTCCTTGAGCTTTGAGAAAAACGCCATTTTTGGTCTCCGCAGGTGTTCCTCTCACCTAATGCGGATTTGCGGCAGTTGCAAAGGGTCAGAAAAACGCAATCAACAGCCCGGCTTGCGCGCCCCAGTAGAGGATCCAGATCATGTAGGGCGTGATGCGTAGCGCCGGATGGCCGTCAGGCAGCAAGAACTTTTCGGTCGCCAGGATCAGGTCCGAGGCTATGAAGGCCAGCGCCGCGGGCAGGGCCCAGCGCAACGCGCCCGCCTCGGGCAGGGCGAGGACCGTGATGCCCATGCCAAGGATGATCGGGATATAGCCCAGAACCGGTATCTTGAGGTCACCGGCACGGGGTGTGAGCAGGGTTGCGGCAACGATCCCGAGGATGATCAGCGACCAAAAGATACCGGGCTTGTCGAAGATCAGAGCGGTGTCGCTGGATGGGTGGCTGAGGAACAGAGCGATATAGGCCAGGTGGCCGGCTGCAAATGCACCGATCCCTGCCATGAAGGTCGAGTCCGTCTCGCGTGATAACAGCGCGTCGCCCAAGGCACACAGGACTAGCGCAAGGGACAGTAGCATAGGTGCACCACTTAAGACAGAAACCAGCGCCAGTAGCGCGACAGAGGCCGTCTTGAAGAGGGATCGCAGGGGGCTGGCCGGGCGCGGTGACATCGGCAAATAGGCCAGCGCGCTGGCGGCAGCGATCCAGAAAAGAACGGTTGTCATCAAATGTCCCCCATTTGGTTTTTTCAGCAGCATCACCGGGATCGCCATTACAACTCAAGCGGTGACGTTAAGGCAGCCGGTTTTAGGGGATTGTCTGTTGGCGATGCTGACCGGCATCTGCCAGAATGTTCCCATGCTCAGGCGTATTGCGATTCTTCTGACACTTTCTGCGCAGACGGCAGCGGCTCAGTCAGCCTTGTCTGGGGCTGAGTTCGACAGCTATACGCGCGGAAAAACCATGTTCTACGGGTTTCAGGGAACGGTGTACGGGGTCGAACGCTATTTGCCCAATCGCCGCGTGATCTGGTCGTTTCTGGACGGCAATTGCAAAGAAGGTGTCTGGTACGAACAAGCGGGCCAGATCTGCTTTGTCTACGAAGACCGGATTGACCCGCAATGCTGGGTCTTTACAAAGTCTGACGGGGGCTTAATCGCCCTGTTCGAGGGCAACTCGGACACCACCGAACTGTACGAGGCCGAAGACATCAATGAAGAGATGGTCTGTCTCGGCCCCGAAGTTGGGGTCTGAAGGCGCATTTGGCTAGAATAGCGAGCCCTGGTCGGGTGCATCTTTCTTAGCTGACTTCTTAGGTGCCGCCGGTGAAGTTGTGGGCTGGCCCGTGTTCAGCAGGCCATCTGCGAATTCGATCTCGAAGGTGCTGTGTTTCGACGCCTGTTCTTTGGTTGTCAGAACCTCGCCCTCCGCTCGGACCACAGCGTAGCCACGCTGCAACGTCGCCTTGTAGCTTAGTGTTTCACGCAGGCGGTCGGCAGCGTCCAGCTGTTGCCGCATCCGATCCAGGCGCGTGGCTTGCGCCGCGTTCATACGGTCGGCCAACCTGTTGATATTCTGCTTCTGTTGTTCGATCTCTCTGTGGATTGGGCGCAGGGACAGACGGGATGACAGGTTGCGTAAGGCCTCGTTTCTGGTCGAAACAAGGTTGCGCAATGTTGACGGGCGCAGATGCGCGGACAGCTCGACGACCTGCAGACGTCGGTTCTGTACGCCGCGATTCAGGGCGGGCGCCAACCGATCCGCAATTAAATCAAGGCGTTGGCGTGGTGTGTTCAACAAGCTGTCCGGGCGCGGCAATGCGCGGGACAGGTCGCGAAGCCGTTGAGAGCGCCTTTGAACCGCGTCCGTCGCGGCACGAGACAAACGCGCGCCTTGCTCACCCGTCCAAGCCAGAAGTTCCATCCGAACCGGCACGGCAAGCTCGGCCGCGGCGGTCGGTGTTGGCGCGCGTCGGTCCGAGACGAAGTCGATCAGCGTTGTATCCGTTTCGTGACCCACCGCTGAAATCAGCGGAATGTCCGATGCAGCCGTCGCACGTGCGACGATTTCTTCGTTGAACCCCCAAAGATCTTCGATGGAACCGCCGCCACGGGCGACAATGATCAGGTCGGGCCGAGGCAATGAGCCGCCCGGTGTCAGTTTGTTAAAACCGTCGATGGCCTGGGCAACTTCTGGTGCGCAGTTGGAGCCCTGTACAGCGACAGGCCAGATCAGCACCTTGCGTGGGAAGCGATCCCGCAGACGGTGCAATATGTCCCGGATCACAGCGCCAGATGGTGAGGTCACCACGCCAATAATCTGCGGCAGGTAGGGCAGAGACTTTTTGCGTTCGGGCGCGAACAGACCTTCAGCCTCAAGCTGTTTCTTGCGCTTTTCCAGCAGGGCCATCAAAGCGCCTTGCCCGGCGACCGCGACTTCATCAACGTTTAGGTTGTATTTTGACTGGGCGCCAAAGGCCGTCAGACGGCCGGTGACGACAACCTCAAGACCTTCTTCCGGCACCACCGAGAGGCCCGAAACCTGACCTTTCCAGGTGGTGCAGGCCAAAACGTTCCGGTCATCCTTGATGTCATAGTACAGATGCCCCGAGCGCGCCGTGAACACGCGTCCGACCTCACCACGCACACGGATTCGCCCAAACGTGCCTTCGAGCGTGCGTTTCACTTCGCCCGAGATATCCGAAACGGTGTATTCTGGGGTGTTTTGGCCCGGGATCGGGTCATCAAGCAGGTCGGACATTTCAGCGCCTTGTGTCAAATGCCCGGCCAGCTTAGAACGCCCGGAAGGCGAGGCCAAGCAGATCGGAGACCTTCATGAATATCCTTATTCTCGGCAGCGGCGGGCGCGAACACAGCCTCGCCTGGGCGGTGATGCAAAATCCCAAATGTGACCGCCTGATCGTGGCACCGGGAAATGCTGGGATTGCACAAATTGCCGAGTGCGCGGCACTGGATGTCGAAAACGGCGGTGCGGTTGTCAGCTTTGCCGAAGAGAACGCGATTGATTTCGTGATTGTCGGCCCCGAAGCGCCCCTGGCCGCTGGCGTCGCAGATCGTCTGCGTGAAGCGGGTGTGCTGGTCTTTGGCCCGTCCGCCGATGCGGCGCAGTTGGAAGCATCGAAGAGTTTCACCAAGGAAATCTGTGACGCGTCGAACGCTCCGACCGCAGCCTATGCGCGGTTTACCGAGGCCGAGCCTGCCAAGTCTTACGTCTGCGAACAGGGCACGCCGATCGTGGTAAAAGCCGATGGTTTGGCGGCAGGCAAGGGTGTGATCGTCGCCATGGACGAACAGACCGCGCTGGAGGGCATCGACGACATGTTCGGCGGCGCTTTTGGTGGCGCGGGGGCCGAGGTGGTGATTGAGGAGTTCATGGAGGGCGAAGAGGCCTCTCTCTTCGTCTTGTGTGATGGCGAGGACATTCTGTCCATCGGCACCGCGCAGGACCACAAGCGCGTGGGAGAAGGCGACACGGGCCCGAACACAGGCGGTATGGGGGCGTATTCCCCAGCACCGGTCCTGAGCGCCGAGATCGAAGCGCGCGCGATGGAAGAGATCGTGCGCCCGACCATGGCCGAGATGAAGCGCCGGGGCATGCCGTTTCAGGGCATTTTGTACGCGGGACTGATGATAAAGGACGGCCAACCGAGGTTGGTCGAATACAACGTCCGCTTTGGTGACCCGGAATGCCAGGTTCTGATGATGCGGCTTGGTGCCCAGGTTCTGGACCTGCTTCATGCCGCGGCCGAGGGTCGTTTGAGCGAGACGCAGGTGAACTGGGCTGACGATCATGCGATGACCGTTGTGATGGCGGCACAGGGGTATCCGGGTTCCTACGTAAAAGGATCTGCGATCAAGGGCTTGGATGCGCTTCCTGAGGACAGCAGCAACATGATCTTTCACGCTGGAACCAAGGCCGTTGATGGGCAGGTTCAAGCCGCAGGCGGGCGCGTGCTGAATGTGACCTCGCGCGGGAATACACTGCAAGAGGCGCGAGACCGGGCATATGCGATGGTTGAAGGTGTGGATTGGCCCGAAGGCTTTTACCGCCGCGATATCGGCTGGCGAGCTCTTTGAGTGGTCGGCAGGTAAGGGGGCTTTGCCCCCTCGGCCTGCGGCCTCACCCCCAGGATATTTTTGGCCAGATGAAGAGGCGGATCAGCACTTGAGCGGATTGTTTAGGCTTTGTGGCCCTGTGAATGCGCCGAGGTCAGTTTTGGTCCAGTCATTTTGGTAGGAGACGCTGATAACGCGTGTCCAGTTGCCGTTGGCGAGGATCAGTTCCGGAGTGCCGCCGCAATCGCGTAGACCGCCGGAGATGAAATCTTCTCCAATGCGGTGATTGGTGAGATTGGGCAGCGATGCGATTTCGGTCAGTTTGCCGTCTGCAAACCGCCAGATGCGCAGGGTTTTGGCCAAGTGAGGGCGATCGACATAGGCGATCTCGACGTTGCCATCGCCATCCATGTCTGTCGCTCCGACCGGAGCGAGCCAGCGAAAGCGGGTTCCGATATGGGGCGTAGCGGCGATCAGGCCGCCGCCATTGTAGATTGCAAGCCGTGCACCTTTATCACGATGGCTTTCAACCACCAGAGCTTCGCGACGTCCATCGTTGTCAATATCAATCAGGCGCGGTCGGATATCTTCGAAAACGCGCTCTTTTGGCAGCCGGATTGTGTATTTCGCCCATTCCGGCGCATATTGCAGGATCAGAGCGCCGTATTCGATCTGATCACCAAGTACCCCGTGCGGGTATCGCGCAGTGGGTTCGGAGTACTCCGCCGAACCCAGCGGTTCATACTGCCATGGCTGCTGAGATCTTGTCTGGCTCGGACAGATTCCAATTGCGATCGCGGCAGCCGCGATCGCTTTGAAAAGCATCAGATCTGCTTTTCCGGCATCTGAACAACCAACCCGTCCAATTCGTCAGTGACCTTGATCTGGCAGGTCAGGCGCGAGCGGGCCGGGTCGGGTTCAAAGGCGAAATCCAACATGTCCTCTTCCATGTCGTCCTTGGCCGGAACCTTTTCGACCCATTCGGGGTGGATATAGACATGGCAGGTCGAACAGGCGCAGGCGCCGCCGCAATCGGCCTCGATGCCGGGGATATTGTTGTCACGAGCCCCTTCCATGACGGTCAGGCCGCTGGCGACTTCGACTGTATGTTCGGTACCGCCGTGCTCGACATAGGTGATCTTTGCCATTGCTTGCGTCTTCCTTTTTCGCTTGTCGAATTCTTCCTTAGTGAAGGCATTTAGCTCTTTCCAGTCTCATTTGCGTCTCAGCATGCCGTGACTGGACTTTCCCGTTGTTTGTTCTATTTTTGTTCCCATGATTGTAGCTCCTGCTCCCTCTGCGGTGTCAAACCGCGACTGGCCACGCCCGCCCGCGTGTCTGCCGGCCAATCGTCTGGACGACCCGCCCGAGGGTGCGCTGGTGGCGGTCGCGGGGCTGGTGATCCTGCGGCAGAGGCCCGGGACGGCCAAGGGGGTGATCTTTGTCACGCTCGAGGATGAGACCGGCATCGTGAACGTGGTGGTCTGGCGTAAAATCTACGAAACCTTCCGCCGGGCGGTGATCTCGGGGCGGCTGCTGCGGGTCACGGGCCGGATGCAGCGGGCACATTCGGTGACCCATGTGATCGCGGAAGAGGTCGAGGATATCTCGGGCATGCTGGATGTGCTGGTGCGGGGGGAGGGATAGGTCCGCAGAGCGGACTATGCTGCCGTTGACCCTAGCGCTGGTGGAACGAGTTGTCGGCTTCCTTGAAACTGGAACTGTAAAGCTATGTGAAGTAGAAATCCTAGTGACGAATTGCGCACCCTTTTTGAAGCAATGGAAACCAGATGAGAAAATTCAGTCTTGCAAAACTAGTGACGCTGCTACTTTGGGCAGCTTCTCCACAAACAACTTTGGCGGATGAACGTCCTAACGTACTTCTGATCCTTGGCGATGACATGGGCTTTGCGGACATCGGTCCTTTCGGCTCCGAAATTGAAACTCCGACTCTTGATGCGCTTGCCTCAGAAGGACTGAAGTTTACAAATTTTCGTGCCACACCCGTGTGTTCAGTCTCCCGATCCGAGATATTGACGGGTGCAAACAACATTCAAGTCGGGTTAGCGGCTTTCGATTATGCTGTTTACCCCGACGCGGCTGGAAAGCCCGGGTATGAGGGATATCTGACCGACAATGCTGTCACGATCGCGCAACTTCTGCAGGATGCCGGATACAACACCTACACGACAGGCAAGTGGCACTCGGGACACCCGACACGCAATACCGGGCGTGGTCCGAATGCGTGGGGATTTGATAGGAGCTATGGTATTTACGTAGGTGGGTCCAACCATTGGAACCAGGAAGTAATGCTTCCCGATTCGAAGGATCCTGAAACAGCAGAGGCTATCAAGAACGGTCAGATCCCAAAAATCTCTCAGGAAGAATTCCATGAGGATGACAAACTGGTGACGCGCCCAGAAGGCGTGTATTCGAACAATCTTTATACTTCGAAGATGATCGAGTTCCTGAAAGAAGGACAGGAAACCGGAAAGCCATTCTTTGCCTATATGGCTTTCACAACTGCGCACTTCCCTATTCAAGCCCCCAATGACCTGATCGACAAATATTATGACATGTACCTAAAACTCGGGTACGAAGGTCTGCGTGAGCAACGCTACGCATCCTTGATCAAACATGGCGTCATCTCGCAGTCCGCGAATTACCACGACGGAAAGGCGGACAACTCCGACAATCTTGTTGTTCCGTGGTCATCTCTCTCTGAGGACCAACAGAAATACCAGGCAAGGATCATGGCCACTTATGCCGCGATGATCGACTCGCAAGACCAACACATCCAGAAGTTGTTCGACTACTTGGAGTCTGTCGACGAACTCGACAACACGCTCGTCGTCTATTTGACCGACAACGGTCCGGAAGGGACCGACTTTCGCGGCAAATTAAGCAACCCGCTCCTGAGTAAATGGGTGGAGGCAAACTACGACCAGAGCCTTGAAGCAATCGGGTCCGAACAGGCACTTTGGCAGATCGGCACCACGTGGGCAAACGCTTCAACAGGTGTGTTGACCTTCTGGAAAGCCTACGTGTCAGAAGGTGGCGTGCGCGTTCCATTCATGATCAAACCACCCGCCGGCTACGAATTCCCTAACGCAGGTCAGAGCACGAATGCCGTCGCCAGCATAAAGGATGTCCCTATGACCATCCTCGACTACGCAGGTGTCGAAGCGGAGGGCAAAAGATACGAAGCGCCTAACAAGGTCAAACCCACCGGTGTTTCGATGCGAGGTTTCCTAGAAGGCAAGAAAGACCATGTGCGCACTGAGGACCAATGGGTCGCATTCGAGCTCTTTGGCAATACTTATGTGGTCAAAGGGAACCACAAAGCAGTACGCATCCGCACGGGCATGTTTGGAAGCGGGGAATGGCACCTCTATGACATCGTCGCTGACCCGGGTGAAACTACGCCCCTTGAAGACAAATTTCCCGATAAACTCGAAGAGTTGAAAGCGATTTACCAGAGTTATGCGGACGAGATGGGCATCATTCAGGTCGCAGAAGACTGGAATCCTTGGACAGTCGTGGGAAAGTAACGTGACTCAGTGTGTGTTGCTGCCAAAAGCGCAGAGGCAGCGGCGCTACTATGGAATCTCGAACTGGCCGAAGGACTGACGTAATCGCAACGTGTTCGTGCGGTTGCATTTCGACCTAACGCCTGCGGATTTTTGTTCCTGATATCTTGTATCGGTGAGAGCTTTCCAAAGATCGAAAACTTGTCACACGCGTTCTTCCCTCCCGTATTCAGTCTGGAAAACGGGTCTGTGAGTATTGGCATAACTCCGGAAACAGACGAAAAATCTCACCATTGCTCTCGACCGAAAAATTGCGCGGAACTTTGAACACTCCGGTTAACTCACTCAACCGACCTA
The DNA here is from genome assembly GCF_003318255.1 of Ruegeria sp. A3M17. Taxonomy (GTDB): domain Bacteria; phylum Pseudomonadota; class Alphaproteobacteria; order Rhodobacterales; family Rhodobacteraceae; genus Ruegeria. The sequence goes on along the minus strand of NZ_QOCF01000006.1, from coordinate 4,417 downwards.
ACCGTATTTTGTGCTTTTATGCACTTCCGCTTCGGGCTCTTAGCGGACATTGGATCAACGTGCCTTAACGCTTAAACAATACCCCCTGCGCCTGCTTGTCCCTGTGATCGCCACGCATCTCGGCGTGTAACGCGCGCCCGGCTTGAACGCCCGGACGGGCACTTACCGTCTCAAGCCAGCGGGTGAAATGGGGTTTGTCCTCCAGCACCTGCTGCTGGCCTTCCCATAGGCTGGCCCAGCCCCAGATCGACATGTCGACGATGGAATAGAAATCGCCCGCGACGTATTCATTTTGGGCCAACCGCCGGTCCAATACTCCGTACAGCCGCGCGACCTCAGCGCGGTAGCGGTCCTTGGCATAGGGCAGGTCCTGCGGCGGCTCGAGGTTTGGCGCGTATTTCAGGAAGTGATGCGCCTGACCGGCCATTGGGCCGACGCCGCCCATTTGCCACATCAGCCATTCCTCGACGGCGATCCGGTCACGTTCGGTTTTGCCATAAAAGCGCCCGGTCTTGCGAGCGAGATACATCAGGATCGCGCCGCTTTCGAACACCGAGATGGGTGCGCCATCCGGGCCGTCCGGGTCAACGATGGCAGGCATCCGGTTGTTGGGCGCAATTTTCAGGAACTCGGGGTCGAACTGATCACCCTTGCCGATATTGACAAGGTGGGTGGTGTAGGGAAGGTCCATCTCTTCCAAAGCGATGGACGCCTTCCAGCCATTCGGCGTGGGCCAGAAATACAGATCGATCATGGTGCCTCCTCAGGTTGAGGCGATCATGCGGTATTCTGCGCAATCGGCAAGAGGCGGTTACGAAAGCGTGACACAGGGCAACCGGGCTTGACGGCCAAGAGTGCGCGGCGTATTTGCATCGCAGAAGCTACGTGGCGATTTGTTACCGGATTGCGGGCCACGCTAAACAACACCGCTAAAAGGTCAGGATGAAAGGCCCCTTTCGCTTGACCGCGTCTGGGGTTTTTTTGATGCCCTTGCCAGACAAGGGTCGAGAGGAATGAGATGAGCGAGAGCTGGAACAAACGCACCCAAGCCGTCCATGGCGGCATCCGTCGCAGCCAATATAACGAAGTCAGCGAAGCAATTTTTCTGACACAGGGCTTCGTCTATGAGACAGCCGAACAAGCCGAGGCGCGGTTCATCGAATCCGGCCCGGATGAATTCATCTATGCCCGCTATGGCAACCCGACCGTTTCGATGTTCGAACAGCGCATCGCGGCGCTGGAAGGTGGCGAGGATGCGTTTGCCACCGCGTCCGGCATGGCAGCTGTGAATGCGGCGCTGACCTCGATGCTGCAGGCCGGCGACCATGTGGTGTCGGCCAAGGCACTGTTTGGGTCCTGTCTGTATATCCTCGAAAACATCCTTGCCCGTTATGGCGTGGACGTCACCTTTGTTGACGGTACCGATCTGGACGCCTGGAAAGCGGCGATCCGCCCTAAGACCAAGGCGGTTTTCTTTGAATCCATGTCAAACCCGACGCTTGAGGTCATTGATATCGAGGCGGTTGCCAAACTGGCCCATGCGGTTGGCGCGCTTGTCATCGTGGACAATGTGTTTTCGACCCCGGTTTTTTCGCGCGCGATCGAACAGGGGGCGGATGTCGTGGTCTATTCCGCGACCAAACATATCGACGGGCAGGGGCGTGCTTTGGGCGGTGTCATCATTGGCACCAAGGATTTCATCCGGGGAACGGTCGAGCCCTATCTGAAGCACACCGGTGGTGCGCTGAGCCCGTTCAACGCTTGGGTCATGCTGAAAGGTCTGGAAACGATGGCGCTGCGCGTTAACGCTCAGGCCGAGACGGCACAGACCATTGCCGAAGCGCTTGAGGGGCATCCGGCGCTGGAACGCACGCTTTATCCGGGTCTGAAAACCCATGCGCAAAACGCGTTGGTCCAAGCCCAATTGGGCGGCAAAGGCGGAACTGTTCTGTCGCTGGACATCAAGGGCGGCAAGGACGCAGCGTTTGCGTTCCTGAACGCGCTGACGATCCCTGTCATTTCGAACAATCTGGGCGATGCCAAGTCGATTGCGACACACCCGGCCACGACAACGCACCAGCGTCTGAGCGACGATCAGAAGGACGAGTTGGGCATCACACCCGGCCTGATCCGTTTTTCCGTAGGGTTGGAGGATGCGGGCGATCTGCTTGCAGACATCAAGCATGCGCTGGACGTGTCGCAACGTTAAATTGCGGCGGTGGTTTACTGACAACCGGGTCGAACCTAGGTGAAAATGACGTAAGTCATGCGATTTTAGCCGAATTTCGATCCGGGCTGTGTTTTTCAGCGTATAAAGCTACACTGGAAAGCAAGCCGAACGCGAATAAGGTTCGGCGACCAACCGAGGAACCCGATCGATGAACGTGCACCCCCGCGACATTGAGGATATGCCCGACAATGACGAAGCCGCAGCCGCTCTGAAGACGCTGCGCAAATGGGCCGAGTCCGCAACTGAGGCCGAGATCAGCCAGCTCGACCCGGCAATTGCGCGCCTTGTGCCTGGTCTGGTGCCCGTGAACTATCCGTCCCTGTCGCGCGAATACCCAGGTGGGTTCACGGTCGACAGTGCGTATCGCGCGACCTTGCCGGATTTGCAGAATGGCCCGTCCAGTCTGATCCGGGGCGCAAAGCAGCAAATCCAGCATGTTGGTATCTCGAATTTCCGCCTGCCGATCCGGTTTCATCGCAAGCGCGGCGATGACCTGACGCTTGAGACCTCGGTGACCGGGACTGTCAGCCTGGATGCCGAAAAGAAGGGCATCAACATGTCCCGGATCATGCGCTCGTTTTACAAACACGCCGAGCGTACGTTCAGCTTTGAGGTCATGGAGGCCGCGCTGGATGACTATATGACCGATCTGGACAGCTTTGACGCCCGTATCCAGATGCGGTTTTCCTATCCCGATCGTGTGCAAAGCCTGCGGTCCGGATTGGAAGGGTACCAGTATTACGACATCGCACTTGAGCTGGTTGAACAGGGAGGAGTGCGCCAAAAGATCATGCATCTGGACTATGTATATTCCTCAACATGTCCCTGTTCGCTGGAACTCAGCGAGCATGCACGCGCAACACGTGGACAGCTGGCCACACCGCATTCGCAACGTTCAGTGGCGCGGATTTCTGTTGTTGTCGATTGCGACACGGATTGCCTGTGGTTCGAGGATCTGATTGCTTTGTGCCGCCGTGCCGTTCCGACAGAAACGCAGGTGATGGTCAAACGCGAGGATGAACAGGCCTTTGCCGAGCTTAATGCGGCCAATCCGATCTTTGTCGAAGACGCCGCCCGGCTGTTCTGTGCCGAATTGTTGGCCGATCACCATATCGGCGATTTCCGCGTGGTCGCAAGCCACCAGGAAAGCCTGCACAGCCACGATGCGGTGTCGGTTCTGACCGAAGGTCCGACCTTTGTGTCACCCAGCCTGGACCCGCGGCTGTTCACCACCCTGTTCCATGTCGGGTAGACGAGGCAGGGTAGATCAATAAAGTATCACTTTTAGACTAAGAGCGGTTTTCCGCCGCAGCGCGGCAATTCGTGCTGCATTTGCACGGTCGTTCAAGTAACACTGGTGTGGAATGCAGCCGTGGCAGGCGAATTTCTGTTCGTGCGTCTGCCACTCTGAAAGGAAGCTGAGACGTGCGACGCTCAGGACTTCGTGACTGCTTGATCCGCCCGAAAAATCGGGACGGGCAGCTCAATTCACTCTTTTGCAGGCTGCATCGCTTTCAGAGGAGAACTAAAGTATGAATCCAATTTCCCAACCGCTGGAATTTCAGGCTGCGGCCATCCGAATGGCCGGCTATGCGGTTAGCAACCAAATGAAAATTATGCAGATTTTGACCCGCTCGGCGATGGAGCTGCCGTTTGTGTCTGTTAGTGCCTTGCACGCGTCCGCTGCTGCTCCTGCCCCTGTTGCACCATCGGAAAAATCCGCGCCCAAGGCCAAACCGGTTGCCAAGGCAAAACCTGCGGTGGTGGCCAAGCCCAAGCCTGTGGCCCGCAAGAAAGCCGCCGCAAAGCCCAAGGTCGAATCATCCAAACCAACGGCGCCCAAAACGGTGGCTGCAGTAACCAAACCCACCCCAGTGGCAGTTAAACCGGCCGAAGTTTCTGAAAAGCCTACCGCCAAGCCTGCCGTCGCCAAGGGGCAGCCGGCGGCTAAACCCATTGTGGCAGCCAAACCAAAGCCAGCCGCTGCGCCTGCGGTTGCTAGAAAAACACCTGCGCCAAAACCGGCAGCGGTTGCCAAGCCGCAACCTGTGGCAGCGAACACCACAGCGCCAAAGACCCCGGCCAAACCAACCGCACCCAAGCCAGCCGCAGCTCAACCTGCACCGGCCAAGCCGGTCGCGGCGCAGCCTGCGCCTGCAAAAGCCGATGCTGCAAAGCCCGAGGTGG
>NZ_QOCF01000032.1 GCF_003318255.1 Ruegeria sp. A3M17 | reverse complement strand
TGTCCGTCGTCGGGGATTTTGGGACAGATGGCTGCCTGAGCTAAGAGAGGATCTGGCGCATCTGTTTGGTTTGATTATGCGGCGGATTTTCGGTGAAGCAAGCGCCGGGTTTCGAGTGTCTTCCGTTTGATCCTTTCTCGTTGTTTCAGAATGGTGTGGCCGCGCCCGAAGTAGACATCGGCCGGTGTGAGGTTTTGCAGGCTCTCGTGATAGCGCCGGTGATTGTAGTGATCGACAAAGGCATCGATCTTCTGGCTGAGATCGCCGGGTAGGAAGTAGTTCTCCAGCAGGATGCGGTTTTTCAGGGTCTGGTGCCAGCGCTCGATCTTGCCTTGGGTCTGTGGGTGATACGGCGCGCCTCGGACATGATCCATTTTCTGATCTTCCAGCCATTCAGCAAGTTCACTAGAGATGTAGCTGGACCCGTTGTCGCTGAGCAGCCGTGGCTTGTGGAAGACGGTCACCTGGGCACAGCCCGAAGCCTGCAAAGCCAGGTCCAGCGTATCGGTGACATCACTAGCCTTCATCGTTGTGCAGAGCTTCCAGGCGATGATGTAGCGGCTGTAATCATCGAGGATGGTCGACAGATAGAACCAGCCCCAGCCGATGACCTTCAGGTAAGTGAAGTCGGTCTGCCAGAGTTGGTTCGGCCGAGTGGTTTTATCCCGGAACTCGTCGGCCGCCGATAGAACCACATAGGCCGGGCTGGTGATCAGGTCGTAAGACTTGAGGATGCGATAGACCGAAGCCTCTGACACAAAGTACTTTTCTGTGTCGGAGAAGCGAACAGCCAACTCACGCGGGGAAAGCTCACTTTCCTTCAGAGCCAGGTCCTTGATCTTCTCGCGCACTGGCGTGGGAATGCGGTTCCAGACCCGTGATGGCTTGGGACTACGATCCTCAAGCGCCTCAGGACCACCCGACAGATACCGGTCATACCAGCGATAGAAGGTGGTCTTCGGGATGCTCAGCTTTTCCAAAGTGCGCTTGGTCGGGAGATGCGAACCTTCGACGAGGCGGATGATCTCCAGTTTTTCGGATGCGGGATACCTCATTCGTCGTCGCCCCCATCCGCGATCATGCTTTTTTTGAGCAGGCGCAGTTCCAGGGCCTGTTCTGCCACAACTTCTTTCAGATCGCGGGCCTCACGGCGCAGGCCTTTGACCTCGGTCGATGTCGCAGCACGTGCCGTGTCGCCTGCCAGACGTTTCTTGCCGGCTTCCAGAAAATCCTTGGACCAGCTGTAGTACAGACTCTGGGCGATGCCCTCTCGACGGCACAGCTCCGCAATGCTGTCCTCGCCCTTCAGACCGTCCAGCACGATCCTGATCTTCTCTTCAGCTGTATATTGCTTGCGCGTCGCGCGGCGGATGTCTTTGACAACTTTCTCGCCGTGGCTCTGCTTGGTTCCGGGTTTCTTTCTCATCTCCACTCCTTGGCGGTTACGATGAGCCAGAAACCCTCTCTTATCAAATCGACCTAAACTGTCCCATTGGTGCTGACGTCAGACA
>NZ_QOCF01000017.1 GCF_003318255.1 Ruegeria sp. A3M17 | reverse complement strand
GACCGGGATAGCCTTCGGCGTATTTGTTGGTCATCACCGAGCCTTGTGCTTCCATCACGGCGGCTGAGACGATGTTTTCGGATGCGATCAGTTCGATCTCGTCGCGCTGACGACCCAGCTCGGATGTGATCGAGCCGAACAGCTCGGGATCACGGTCAGACAGGGACTGGGTGAAAAATCCGTGCGTACGGTGCGGGGCGTTCAATTTGTAATCTCCTGAAATTGTCAACCGGTCCAGCCAAGGCCGGCGGAAATGGCGTTCATGGATTGCAGCAGAGCGACCGGAACCGTTCCGGCCTGCGGTTCACTGCGGGTCTGGCGTAGTAGGTCGACTTGCAGAGTGTGAATGCGGGCAAGTTCATCTCGCTTGCGTTCGACGCGCTCACACAGTCGTGGGAAACGCTGTCCAATGATCTGCCCGCCATTCAAAAACTTCACAGCGTCGCAGGCCTTGCAGTATTCCGAGGTGATTGCCTGAAGAATGCGTTGGCGTGTGTTGGCGTCGCAGACCAGTTCGCTGTATTTCGCCGCGATTGTCATATCGGTCTGGTACAGAGACTTTTCCATTTCATCGACCGCAAGGCGGAACAATCGGGACTGCCGAAACATATCTCGGAGCACTTCATCACCTCGTGCGCCGCGGAACTTTCGAAAATTGACCATAGCCGCGCCGAACCCGTACCAGCCAGTGATCAGGTGCCGGTTTTGTGACCACGCAAACACCCATGGAATGGCACGCAGATCATCAAGGCTGGTTGCTCCGAACCGACGGGCGGGGCGCGATCCGATTTTCAGGCGGGCTAGTTCTTCAACCGGGCTGGCCTGTTGGAAATACTCAAGAAACCCCGGCGTTTGCAGCAGCGAAACATAGGCCATCTGAGAAAGCTCGGACAACGCATCCTGCGCATCATCGAATTCTGGGCGGTCCGGCGTTTTAGTGTGACTGGCCGTGTGGCGAAGTGTGCTGGACAAAAGCAATTCCAGATGCGCCGCGGCTGTCCCGCGGTTGGCATATTTGGCCGATACTACTTCGCCCTGTTCCGTTACACGTAACCGCCCGGCAATTGTGCCGC
>NZ_QOCF01000012.1 GCF_003318255.1 Ruegeria sp. A3M17 | reverse complement strand
TGGTGCTGACGTCAGACAGGCTCAATGGAGCCGACCGACGATGTTGCATTGCCCCAATTATGGATGAGAAGCCGTCTTTGCTCGCCGTCATACGAGCTTGCATTACTCTTCGGACCTGGCTGTGACTGAGCTGATTTTCATCCCATCAGCTCCGGCCCCAGCTTCGAGCAGCCTTGTCACGTCCCAGTTACTGGTATCAATCTCAACAACTTTGGAAGACAATTCCGATCCGACATAGAGATGCGTGCCGTCTGGCGAGAATAATAGGGACGGCGGCCTTTCAATGTCGAACTTGTTGAGATCAACATTGGCGCGCTCACTGCGTTCAGCGGCATCCAGAATCAAGACGCGGTTCCCGTGGAGATCGGCTATGGCTACACTATCCCCTGCTGGATTGAAGCGCACCCGGATCGGCACGAAGCCTGTATCGATCGTTTCGATCCGCTCCATAGTTTCAGCATCAAAGATGACGATTGTTTTGGACTGGTTGTTGCCGACCCAGACTTCCTTCCCGTCCGGGCTAACAAACACCGCTTCCGGGCCCTTGTCCGCCTTAATCGTCTGAAGCGTTGTCATTGCCTCTGTGTCGATGACACTGATCGTATCCGAACCGCGACTTGTGACATATGCACGCGAGGCATCGGGTGAGAGGGCAAGCAAATGCGAGCCAATCTGGTCGGTTTTCGCGACCCCTGTGACCTCGCCGCTCTCAACATCCACCTTAATGACATCGCGGGTTTCTTCAGTTGTTACGATCACGCTATTGGTATCGCCGATCCAAGCGATCCCATGCGGTGCAAGATGCGGCTCAATGTCGATTGCCCTGACCAATTCAGTCGACGCGATATCGAACACGTTCAGTTCGCGACCAATGTATCCGTCCTCAAGGTATGAAACGACCACCGCAAGGGATTGATCGGGCGAGAGAGCGACTTCGTGTGGGGATGGCCCAGTCGCCTGACGCGCTATTTCTTGACCGCTGTCGAGGTCAATGAAACTGACTGTGCCTTCATATTTGTTCGCGACAACAAGGGTGTCGGCATAGGCTGCCGCTGGTAGTATCGATATCAAAAGTGCTGCTAGACTAAAGGTTTTCATAATTTGTCCTTTTGGTTTTGCGATGCACGGGCCGCCGCCTTACCTATGGCAGTTCGCTTTCTATTCAGTTGGGAAATCTGAGGAGAATTGCAATCTTCTGCCGGTATTCTGAACACAAATTCATCGTCCGGCCATCGGTAAAGGGCAATGGTGGTTTAAGAATATTCTGTCACTAGGTGAATTGGCAGTTTTGCATCGAAAAACGGTTATCTAGGCTAGTTTATCAGAATTCGAGGCGAAAGGTCTCGGGAGTGAAGCGTAACCCCACCCTTGGCTGGCAGGTCAACAGGAACCGGCCCATAGAGGTTATCCGTCAAGAGGCTCATCGCCGCGAGTCAGCATCCTCAAAACCGATAATTGTTAGTTTTGCCTCAGATAGAACGGCTTACCTTGCACTGACACACAGGTGGTTCGCAGCACTGCAAAAATGCCGAGAATTTGGCATTCCTTACCGGTTAAGCCGACGAATCCCGCAGCGCTGAAGAATTGATCTTGCGAAGTGGCGCATCCGACGCCAGCATCGAACTCAACTCATGGGGACGTTGTCGCGTGCAGACAGTTAAGCTTTCACCGCGATCCGTCGTGGCCGCGACAAGTGGAAATACGCTAGAATGGTATGATTTTACCGTCTACGGGTTTCTTGCACCCATAATCGGTCGGGTTTTCTTTCCATCGGATGACCCTTTCGCTGCCACCATCTCTGCCTTTGCCGTTCTGGCGATTGGCTATGCGGCAAGAGCGATCGGCAGCTTTGTATTTGGACACATTGGCGACCGGCTCGGGCGAAAACCCGCACTGATCCTGTCTGTTTTACTTATGGGTGGGGGATCTTTGGCGATCGCTTGCCTGCCAACCTACGAACAGATTGGTATCTCGGCAGCAGTATTGTTGGTTGCAATCCGCATTATGCAGGGCATCTCTGTGGCGGGGGAATACACCGCGTCGGGCGTTTTGATCATTGAGCAAACACCGCTGGAGCGCCGCGGCTTTATCGGCAGCTTCGTACCTTTTGCAATGTTGATGGGTTGCGTTCTGGGATCGGCAGTACCGGCCGCGTTGTCTTCGATCTTGAGCGATGACCAGATGGCGGTGTGGGGTTGGAGGGTGCCATTCCTGCTTGGTGCTGTTGTTGCCCTCTTCAGCGTAATCCTTCGCCGCAATCTGAGTGAATCCACCGCGATGTCAGAGGTTTCCAAATCTGACTCGTCGCCTGTGATTGTTGCACTGAGTCAACATTGGCATTTGGTTATGCAGATGGTGATCCTGCTTATTCCAACTGCTGTAATCTATTTCATGATCTTCGTTTACGCAGCCTCGTATCTGACAGCACAGATGCATATCACCAGCGCCAAAGCGCTCGACATAACAACATTAAACCTTCTGGTCATGGCATTGGCGGCACCGCTTTTCGGGTGGCTCGCAGACCGGTTTGGACTCAGGCCAGTATTTCTGGCGGCAGCTATTGCATCGGTCGTTTTTGCGGTGCCTCTATGGGGGCTGATGCATCAGAACGCACTGGTGTTGATCTATCTCGGGCAATTGGGACTTGCGCTTATCAATGGCGTTGCCTGGGCGTTATCGGTCACTGCACTGACGTCGATGGCACCGTCTGGCCTGCGGGTCAGCACCGTCGCGCTTGGTTACAACATCTGCATGGCGATTTTTGGTGGAACCACCGCGCTGATCGCAACCTACCTAGTAAACCGCACCGGAGATGATTTCGCCCCAGCCTACTACATGATTGCTGCAGCACTGCTGTCTATCCCGGTAATTTGGAGACTTCCCAAGCTCATCGTTGCTGCACAAACGAAGCTGCCGGAGAGGTAAGGTCCTGAACACCTAGATGTCTGTTCTGCGAAGAGGCTGTGTGAAAACTCAGGCCCATGTCCTCTCTCGCCGTGCTCGTTTTCAGCACCTGTGCAAAAAGTCTCTCAGTAACGTGAGAGAGTGCACATAGAGGGCATTTCAGCGTATTTCGCCAGACGATCAGAGTTTTCACGCAGCCTCCGGACAAAACTACCTCCGATTGATCCGTTGTGATTGCCTGTTTTGGCTGATCGCCCATACCGCCGCTTCAGTTCAACAATATTGGCGAACAGATGGTCTTAGTAAACCCAACCCCTCTGCCGCCTTCGTTCCTGGATCGTTGTTGCATCAGAACAGGGCAAACACGATGTTCCGATACTTGTAGACAAGCCCCGAGTTCACCCTATGCGCGATCAAGTTGTCGTCGCCCCAATCAGGCAGTGCATCAGATTGGCTATCCTGCCGGACACATTAGCGTAAAATTCAACGTCCGCCTGTCTTCACCTTCGACGGTCACCGCCTCCATCACGCCGCCAGCACCAGAAAAAACGCCGGTCCCGCCGGTGACGCCGTATTGGAAACTCCTCGTTGGCAGGTTTTTCCCTTGAATGTTGCTCCTGTCTGCGACCCCCGACCAATTGATCGTCCCATTCGAAAGCACGGTATGCCCGGTGGCAAGCAGCGGATGTGGTTGATCTTCCAGACCATCTGCATGGCGCGGCATGACAGTCGCTTTCCAAAAGAAAGAACCGATCGGCTGATCATCTGCGTCATGTAGCTGGGCCGATCCGTGACGTACATCCGCTGGGCCCTCCCCTTCCTCACCTCTGTCCTCTACATAAACATCGTGCTGCCTGTAGTAGATCGTAAAGTCGCCGCACTCTATTTCTGCGGCGGCTGGGGCGCATAGGGCAAGCGAAATTGCCGTCACCAGCATTGCTTTCGATCGATAGTTTTTCATAACCAACTCCTTAGATGCAGACGATGGACGTCTCCGCATTCAGTCGAGCCAAATCTGTACGATTCGTGCAACAGAAAAGACTCAACACTTGGAAACCGGACATCGGGTTTTCTCGGTCGGCTTCAGTAGATGATCGAAGCGAGATGACTGCAGAGGTGATCTTTCCAAAAGAGGTCGCCGGAACCATTCGGCCCAAGACTGCGACGACATCTCGAACCAGCCATTCAGGTATGCCGCAGCATTCGACAGTTTGGGGCTCTCTCGGCACCTTCGCCGCGTGATCCGCGAACGGCTGCTTGCACGAACGACCCCCTACCGGAGTAGCCCTACACCTCGGGATGGCCCTATTTGGATAAGCCGACGGCAGGGCTGATTTTGCGGTTTTCTATTTCTTCAAACCAATCCGGCTTTTCGGCACTTCAGATCACGAGTCGCCCAACCTATTCGCCGCCGCCTTGATCTTCTTGTCTGTATTGTACTGGCTCAGCGAGTACACGGCCCAAATAGCAGCCGGAATCCAACCAATGAGCGTCAATTGCAGGAGTAGGCAGAAAAAGCCCTGAAAAGGGCGTCTGATCGTAAAGAACACCACAAACGGAAGCAAAATCGCGAGTATCAATCTCATCTTAAATGACCTTCTGATAGTTAGACCGTTATGTTCTCACGATCATGGTTAAACGCAGATTTACTGAAACAGCACCCCCGTCAAGCGGAGGCACTGCTTTCTGGCCGTTTGGCTCTCATTTTCTCCATCGCCATATCTTTCGCTGACCGGCTTTTGCGCTTTGCGACCGTGCGCTGCGCATCAAATGCCGCCTGAAGTTCCTGATCTTTTTCCGAAACCTCTTTCACCGGGGCAGGGGCCGGTTTCGCGTCAGCCAGCGCCTTTGCCGTGTCCCTGGCTTGCTCTGCAGCCAGATCGAGGTGTGTGCCTCTGATCTTCGGACTATCGCCACCCAAGAACTGCATGAAATACGGATCTTCGAAGTATCGGATCTTGTTTGCAATCACCGGCATCTTGCCTTCGCGGATCAGAACAACCTCATTTTCAGGCAATCGGCCAACGTGTTCGGGCCGGAGCAGGCGAATGCCTTCCTCGCGTTCCGATATGCTGCCCATTTCCATTTTGCCGAGCGCCCGCGACTTCGATTTGCTCATTACTGTTTTGTCACCGATGGATCTGGACACGTGTTCGCGTACCTCTGAATCCTCAGATGCCGCAAACATCTGCGTCCCGGCGTTTGCCAGCATCGCCCGCACACCTTCATGCCCATAAATGTCCTGCAGGCGCGACAGTGTTTGCGAAATCACCACCAGCCGACCGCCGAAGGATCGCATGGTGTCATAGGCCTCAACAACACGCTCCAGGTGGCCGAGGCGCTGAAACTCATCGAGCAACATCAGCACTTTGAACGGCTCATCTTCGCCCGGCTCAACGGTTTCGATAGTGTTCACCAGATCGAGGAAAAACAGGCGAATGAGCGTCCGGAACTCTTTGACCTTTTTTCCTGGCACAGAAAAATAGATCGAGGTGGGGCGTCGACGCAGATCTTCAAAGTTGATGTCATTGCCCTGCGTAGCTCTTGCCACCGACGGGTTGCGCCAGAGCTGAAGGCCGGAGTTCAACATAACCGAAATCGTTGACCGCAGGATTTTGGATTCTTCGGCTGCAAGATTCAGGAACTCATCTGCTGCCCGGGCGTAGCCCACTTCTTCGGCCATCTCTTCATAATCCTTTTGCTTGGTCGTTTTGACCAAGCGCAGGATCTCGGAAACGTATGGCCGCTTTCTTTTGATCGCCAACATCGCCATTGCGCAGAACATACCCTCGACGCCGCCCATAAAGCCCTGAGCGGACTGGCTGGGTGTGTCGAACATCTGGGTTGCGACCTGAATCACTTCTTCCCAGCGTCGATCCAGATTGTCTGCCCGAGCTGCGCGGCGCAGCGGGTTATAGCTGTGGCTTTTTTCGGGGTTCTCAGGGTCGAACACAAAGACCTCATCGCCCATTGCCGCCCGCCGTGCACCGGTCGCTTGGAAGATCTCGCCTTTGATGTCCAGAACAACGCAGGAGCCGTTGAACCGCAGAATATTGGGGATCACAAAGCCGCTCGTTTTACCCGATCCAGACGGCGCAATGAACATCGCATGTGGTTTTTGAACAGTTGGACCGGGCTTATAGAAAATCGCGTTTTTCTCTTTTGTTGGGTCGAACTTGGCAAAAACAATTTCACTGTCCAGCTTGGATTTCAGCTTCAGCGGTGCCGCGTATCCTTCTGTTACGAGCTGAGGCGCTTTTGCAAATACGGCATCCCCGTATTTGGTCGAGGGGCCGCGCAGAGCAGCGGCCACAAACGCAAATGTCAGAACGCAGACGGCCACAACAGCCACAAGCCCGATGACCTGTTGTTCTTCTGCAGGCCGTGACATGAACTTTTCTGGGATTGCCCAAATGTCCAGCCCCCGGAAACCTTGTGTGTTGAGGTATTCGATGACCAGGCCGACCACCAACACCGCACAGGCTGAAGTAGCGATAAAGCCCATTGTGCCGGCTATTGCTACCTTCTTGCCTTTTGGTAGATCCTGAAACTCAGCCATAACGTAAGTCCTTCAATTCAGTTGATCAGCAGTCATCAGAGGTGGGAAGATCACACCGTTGACCTTCCGTTCGTCTCCGATTTTTTTCATGTGAACGATCATGTGAATGGTGGCTCTGATGTCATCGACCACCTCTGACTTTTGAACGGTCGGAGATCCGCGCCGCACCATTTTGCTCATCCGCCCGATGGCATCGACGGGCGAGTTGGCGTGCATGGTGCAGACAGATCCGTCATGGCCGGTGTTCACCAGTTCCAGGAACATATTCGCGTCGTCGCCCCTGATTTCACCGCAAACCAGCCGGTCAGGCCGGAGGCGCAACGCCGATTCAAGCAGCTTTGTTGGGGATCGAGGCCCATTTTCTTCGGAACGATCAGCAAGCAAGCCCACGAAATTTGGTTGCTCGATGTCCAGCTCGGCCACTTCCTCAATCGTCACGATCCGTTCGCCTGGATCGACGCGTTTCAACATCGCATTCAAGACGGTGGTTTTGCCCGACGATGTACCGCCCGCAATAATCACATTCCATTTGCTTTGCATCGAGAGGTCGGCCAGCTCGTCAAAGCCCATCGTGCCCGCTGCAAGCGCCGCCCGAGCATTCTCAAGTGCGCTGTGGTCGTTGGATTCTGCCAATGCGGCCTTTTTGCTGGCGAAGCTGAAAGCGCCCAGGTCAACGCTTTTCACGCGGAGCAGGCGGATCGCAACACACTGTTGGATTACTAGTTGGCGCAAGGGAGGCAGACGATGGATGATTACACCGATTTGAATGCTGAAAAGGAAGCCACTCTCGAAGTTTATCCTTGTAAATCTTCCGTTGAATGGAATAAATGCAGGGTATGATCGAGCGCGGTGACAAAAAATCAGTTGAAGATTCTCTGGAGAACCAGGCGGGCGTAGTCCTGCTTGGGCCGCGACAAGTTGGTAAGACAACGCTCGCACAGGATATCGCTGAAAGCCGTGATGCTGTCTATCTCGATATGGAGAGATCTGCCGATCGCCAGGTACTCGAAGAGCCCGACCTTTATCTCGATGAACAGGTTGGCCGCTTGGTGGTGATTGATGAGGTTCAACTTATTCCGGACCTGTTCAAGGCCTTACGTGGTCAAATTGACCGACGCCGAAGGCAAGGGCATCGGACTGGGCAATTCCTGCTGCTGGGGTCGGCCTCGAACACGCTTTTGCACCAAAGCGCAGAATCCCTGGCGGGACGGGTAAGTTACCACGAGCTGACGCCTTTCACCTTGTCGGAAACCGGAGCAGACGCGATCTCCGCGCTCTGGCTGCGGGGTGGGTTTCCAGACAGCTTCCTGGCGAAGAACGACCGAACCAGCCTGGCGTGGCGCGAGGATTTCATCCGCACCTATCTGGAACGCGATGTTCCAGCTTTCGGATTGCGCATTCCAGCGGAGACATTGCGCCGGTTCTGGACAATGCTCGCCCATGAGCAAGGCGGGTTAATCAACGCGGCAAAACTCGCTGGCAACCTGGGTGTCTCCGGCCAGAGCGTCGCGCGTTACCTTGACTTGCTGGTTGACCTGATGCTGGTGCGTCGCCTACCGCCCTGGCATTCCAATGCCGGAAAACGGCTGGTTAAGTCTCCCAAAGTTTATATCCGCGATTCCGGTCTAGCCCATGCGCTTCTTGGGATCGAAACACAGGAAGACCTGCTGGGGCATCCAGTAGTCGGGGGCAGTTGGGAAGGATTCTGTATTGAAAACCTGATTGCTGCGGCACCACGCGGAACAGAAGCAAGCTTCTATCGCTCTTCAGCAGGGGCTGAGGTGGATCTGATGTTGAAATTTCCCCGCGGCGCCCTTTGGGCCATAGAGATCAAGCGGACGACTTCAGCGAAAGTAACGCGTGGGTTTCACATCGCGACAGAAGAACTGGACGTCTCAGAACGTATCCTTGTCTATGCAGACGACAGGGAGGTTCCGGGGCAGGGAGGGTTCAGGGCAATGCCTCTCATAAGCGCTATGGAGCGGCTGGCGTCTGCATAGACGTGAGAGGGGCAGGGCCTACGATAGCGTGTCTGAAAATGAACGTGGTATACCACCTCTGACAGAGTATTTCGGCAACTGAAAATCATCACGAAGGGCGGAAACCAGCCGTTCTCTGCAAGGGGTCTGCTCCGGCTGGGGGCAGAATGACACCCTAAGGCTGGGCGTCATCGATTTTTCCACCTGTATTCGCCTGTGAGCAGGATATGCGCCCATCCGAGTGGCGAGATATGCGCCAAGAGTTGAGGTGAACAGTCGAGACCAGCTCGCATTCGCGTGGTGGCGGCGTGGCCAAGATGTTTGGTGTTCCAATAAATGATGGTCGCGGCCAGCAGGTTAAGCCCGGCCATACGATAGTGCTGCCCTTCAGAAGTTCGGTCTCGGATTTCGCCCTGGCGACCGATACGGAGGGCGTTTTTCAGCGCATGATGTGCCTCACCCTTGTTCAGGCCGACTTGTGCGCGGCGCTGCATGTCGGCGTCAAGCAGCCAGTCGATAATGAACAGGGTGCGTTCAATCCGCCCGATCTCCCGCAAGGCGACAGCCAGTTCGTGTTGACGGGGATATCCAACGCGTTGGTCGGTATCTTTGTCCCAACGATTTTTGTCGAGCGCCGCTCCCCCAGCCCGAAAGGAAAAATCATGCCTGCATCAGATGTTCTTCGCCCGGATGGCTCCGACTACGACCCTTTCCTGCTTGCAGAAGTGGGTGAAGACAAAACCGGTGCAACAGTCACGGTTTTGTCAGCCCTTGCGCGTCTCGGGCTCGAGCCTTGGACCGAGGCTCGTGAGCTTACACTTCTGGGCCGAGATGCAGCGCATGCCCGGCTGAAAGCACATCTTTCAACAGTCAGAGATGTACCCACGCTTGATCATGCGAGTGGCAGTGTGGCGACAAAGTTGGTAGCCTTGTTACCTAAGCGTGTGTCGCACCGCGTCTCGAAACTGCCAGAGACTATAAAGTACAACGGCCCCCGGATCCCGATTTATTGGATGCTGATTGCACTCATGGGCGCTCTGATGCTTGCGCGGATCATTTATCTGGCTCAAGCGGGCTAACCTGCGTCAGTAACAAGGCGCTCTGAAACCCGTTAGGTGACATGTGTCCGCTGTGTATTTGGTTGGCATTTTTTTGAGTATCTGAGGGGCGCGGGGAACATGGAGCTCCCCAAAAGGACTGTATGAGTCTCGTGCTTCTTATTCTCGGACCGTCCAGGAAAGGACATTCCAATGAATGATGAAGACCAGAGTCAGGAAAACCACACCGTCAAGCACATGGCCTCTGTCAAGGCCGCCTGGGACAAAGCGCCTGAAGGCCCCAAAAAGGCCACGGCTTTGAAACACTATCAGGCCGCTGAAAGTGCCCATGAAGCCGAAAATGACGAAGAGGCTCACAAGGAACTCAAGGAAGCCAGTCGGGCGCTGATGTAACGTCACGCGTTGAAGATGTAAACAGGATCGTCCAAAACCAGATTGTGGGGCCCAATCAGGCCAGAAGCGGCCGCTTCTGATCCAGATACGCTGGATCGAAATCCGCCAGTTTAACCAGACCCTCATAGTTATTGAACGTCACAAACCCATCCCGAAATGTAACCAGCTCGTCCTCCCTGAGTTTGCGCAGGACGCGGTTGACGTGAATGGCGCTCAATCCCAGTGCATCGGCAAGATGGTACTGTGTGAGCGGGCAGGCATAGCCTTTCTTGCTGCCCATCCCCACAAGCGACAGCCTGACTCCAAGTTCCAGTAGGAAATGTGCCATGCGCGCATCCGCATCACGCCGCCCAAGTCCTACAAGATGTTCGACAACCATCGCTTCGTCGCGTGACACGGCCCATAAAATTGCAGTAGCCAGCCGAGGTGTCTCTGCGAAGGCTTGCAAAAGATCGCTCACCAGAACCTCGGCGGCTTCGATATCAACAATCGGCTCAATGCCGTGGTCTGACGTGTGCAACAAAACGCTGCGCAGCCCAAGAAAATCCCCTGGAATCTGGAAATCGACGATTTGGCGTGATCCGTCAGGCTGAATCTTATATGAAACAACCCAGCCAGCGGCGAGGATATAGGCAGCCTGTTCCGATTGTCCCTGATGAACAAGATCTCGGCCAGCCTCAAAGGTTCTCCTCCGCTGATGCAATTGTTCTAAAACGGCCAGTTCCGCCTCTGCCAAGGCAACAAATGCCGAGAGTTTCTGTGTTAGCGGGCTGGTGTTGGTGTTCATCGTTTGGTTTCCCCGAGCCTGCAAAGACTCTACGAAGAATTTCGTATTGAGGCTACTTTCGATCAGTCCAAAATACCAAAACTCATGTGACAATAGAAAACCCATCACCACCTCGCCTGGTCGCGAATCCAATGACCTTAAAAGGAATGACCCCAATGTCAGACCACCATGATCCCGCAGGCATGGCTGCACTCTCGATCTGCGAGGCTCTTCTACTTGCCTTAAACGATCTCAATCTTCTTCAGGAACGTGAGATCGTCGGGGTTTTGCGCGATGCTGCTGTGACCCACGAGTGTGCCAAAGGTTCGGAATTAGAGCAAGAAACCCATTTGGCAGTCGCCAAATTGATCAACGAGATTATTGTCAGCGGTAACTTCTCGCGCCGATCTTAGATCACTCGGCCGGGCACTTGGACGTCCTGTTGTTCGTGTTTCTACCGACGATGCTCCTCACAGCAATTGCTGGCATGTGGTTCTTTTACGTGCAGCACCAGTTCGAAAAAACCAGTTGGCAGCGGGAACATGATTGGAGCATTCAGGATGCGGCGCTTGAAGTCAGTTCACACTTTGCACTGCCCGGAATGCTGCGCTGGATCACCAGGAATACCGGAGTTCACCATGTTCATCATCTGGCCAGCCGTATCCCGTTCTATCGTCTTCCCGAGGTCCTTCGAGGTCATGACGTCTTTGCCAACACCCGGCGCATCACTCTCCGCGATAGCTTGCGCTTCCCAAGCCTCGCGCTCTGGGACGAAACCGAACGCGTCGTTATAGTGAGTTATGAAACAATCCGGGAATGGATCAGAAACTTCGGAATCCAAATTGCGAAGCATGCCAGAGCGGCGCTCCAATGGCCTTCGGACACCATGGGCCGGAGTTGCCGCTATTGCCCATGTCTCCATCCTTTCCTGACGACGCGAATCCTGCACGCTCCGCCTTGGTTGCAATCTTCGTCTTGCGATTATGAAAATTACTTTTTCTTATTCCCGATCTTGACCGGCCTCTGACCCTTTGAGAAATCGGCCGTCGCCACAATTTTTTCCTTTGCTTTCTTTGGCTTTTTAACTTCGCGGTTGCCGCGCCTCTTGTCACCTTTTGACATCTGAAATCCTTTCAGGTTGGTTTCTCTCAATACGTTTGCATGTCACAGACCGACCGATTGCATTGTGGTAGTCCCCTAGTTGGGTCAAAAGACCTGCGTCACGCCCTCAAGGGTTCCAAATCTGATGCAGTTCCGGACCTGTAGGGTTTTTGTGCGACCATCGCCTCGGTTGTGATCAGCAGGCTTGCAATCGACGCCGCATCTTCCAGAGCAACCCGAACAACTTTGGTGGGGTCAATGATCCCCGCTGTCAGCATGTCAACATAAGTTTCCGTTTGAGCGTCGAACCCGAAGGATGGATTTTCGCTTTCGATGATCTTTGCCGCGACGACCGATCCGTCCACGCCGGCATTCTCGACAATCTGGCGCAGCGGCGCCTGGATCGATCGCCGGACGATCCTGATGCCGGCATCCTGGTCGGAGTTGGCACCCTTAAGGGTCGCAAGCGCTTTGTCTGAATGGAGCAGCGCAACACCACCGCCTGGAACAACACCTTCCTGAACCGCCGCGCGAGTGGCGTTCAACGCGTCGTCAACCCGGTCTTTGCGTTCCGTTACCTCAATCTCCGTGGCCCCTCCGATCCGGATGATGGCGACTCCGCCGGTCAGTTTCGCAAGACGACTCTGCAGCTTTTCCCGTTCGTAGTCGGACGTCGTATCTTCGATTTGGGAGCGAATCTGGGCGACCCGTGCTGTGATTGCTGATTTGTCGCCCGCGCCATCAATGACGGTCGTATCGTCCTTGGAGATGACGACTTTCTTTGCGGCACCGAGCATGCCCAGCGTGACGGTTTCAAGCTTGGTCCCCAAATCGGTCGAGATCACTTGGCCGCCCGTCAGGATCGCGAGATCCTCCAGCATCTCCCCGCGGCTATCCCCAAACCCAGGCGCCTTCACGGCGGCAACTTTCAATCCGCCACGAAGCTTGTTGACCACAAGCATGGCCAGCGCATCGCCCTCCACGTCCTCGGCAACAACCAGAAGCTGCTTTTCAGCTTCCATGACTGCTTCGAGCAACGGCACCATGTCGGCAAGAGACGACAACTTGCTCTCGTGGAACAGGATAACGCAGTCTTCCAACTCTACGCTCATCTTGACCACATTCGTTATGAAATATGGACTAAGATAACCACGATCGAAGTGCATACCTTCGACCACTTCGGTTTCGGTGTCCAATCCCCTGCTCTCTTCAACTGTGATTACGCCTTCTGTGCCGACCGCAGCCATCGCGTGAGCGATCTGACGGCCAATCGCTACATCTCCGTTGGCGGAGATGGCTCCTACCTTCGCAATTTCAGCACTGTCACCAACCGGTCGGGACAGGTCCTTGATCTTTGCGACGACGACCCGGACGGCTTGCTCAATACCTCGCTTCAGATCCATCGGGTTCATGCCAGCCGCAACGGCTTTCATCCCTTCCTTGACGATCGCCTGAGCCAGAACGGTAGCAGTGGTTGTGCCGTCGCCAGCCTCTTCGTTGGTGCGGGACGCGACTTCCTTCACCATCTGGGCTCCCATGTTTTCAAAGTGATCCGGAAGCTCGAATTCTTTGGCAACAGTAACGCCGTCCTTGGTGATACGCGGGGCACCGTAGGATCTGTCCAAAATGACGTTACGACCTTTGGGACCAAGAGTGATCCTGACGGTGTTCGCCAGCATGTTGATCCCTGTTAGCATTCGGGTGCGCGCATCAGCACTGAATTTGACGTCTTTAGCGGACATGTCGGGAACTCCCTGAGACAAGGATTGGGTGATGGTCTACAGCGTCGGAAAAAACCGACTGGTCCATGGTCTTTTCGTCTTCGTCGAAAAGGCGACGTAGAGTGAATGGCCTCGAAGCGCTCCTTTTTAAGGTTTGCCGAGCAGAACAGCACTGGACGGAGGCGTGCTGATCGGGCGAGTTTCATTCGGGCGGGTGCGGTGGCGGTTTCTTTTTCGGGTCCACTTCAAAGGTCGGGGAGCCAAACCACTACTGCGCGGTGTCACAAACATCGAACCGTGTTTTCGGTGGCTATGATCGCGTTAATCAAGTCAGCAACGGCCTGATGGCTTTTGGTTTCCAATTCTGTTCTTGGATCGTTTTCGGTTCTTGGATCGTTTTCGTGAGCCGTCACAGCAGCGCGTAATACCCTCGCGACTTGGCGTTCCGGAAGCAATTTTTGATTGTTCAAGGAGAGCGACGGTGCCTCACTGGTCGAGAGTGCCGCCATTCCTTCAAACTCTGTCGGGTCAGACATCATGGGCCGTTCCTGTTGCGTGAATTCATCAGATTCAGAATTGGGCCCGATGAATTCAACCATCGTCGCAGAATATTCTGCATGCTGGACTGATTGAAAGCAGCTTCGCGTCGAATTTTCTCACGAAATTTTCGTCGCACTCGGAGTATCCAATAAAAACAAGTGAAAACAGTCCTCTAACACGAAAACTATCTGCAATCGTCGCTCTTTCGGGTGCTGAACGGTTGGCCATCCCATACTCTACAGCGAGATCGATCAACCTCCGTCCTGTCGGGACTGCGCTCCCCGCTTCAGACGCGGGAACTCAGATCAGGCGGTGGCCTCCTTTGTCC
This sequence comes from Ruegeria sp. A3M17, assembly GCF_003318255.1. GTDB lineage: Bacteria > Pseudomonadota > Alphaproteobacteria > Rhodobacterales > Rhodobacteraceae > Ruegeria. Next base: position 15,323 of record NZ_QOCF01000012.1, on the reverse strand, counting down.
ATTGATAGTCGGTTCCATTTTTCCAGAGGGTCAGCATAAGCTCGGCGATTTTGCGGGCCGTCGCGACCGCCGCCTTGCGGAAGCCGCGCCGTCCGGCCAGTCGCACGGCCCAGCTTTTCAGCCGCGAGAAACGTTTCACTTGGTGGATGACGCATGACGCCGCCTCGAACAGTAGCCCGCGCATCGCACCATCACCGCATTTCGAGACCCGCCCCGACCAATCCACCTCGCCAGACTGATGCCGCTTTGGCGTCAGTCAGCCACACGCGGTAATTCTTCAGCACGCGCCCAAGCGAGAACGTCGATGCGACTTCCCAAACATGGCCATGCCCGATCCCTGCGATGAGATAACCCTGATCGAGGCTTTTGCGGACACAGAGGTGATTGGCATGACAATCAACCACGAAGGAATGAACGAAACTGAAATTACAAAGGCCATCACAGGCTATAACTGCAAATTGTATCTCCCAATCACTGACGCATTGAATCGGCCTTCATCGAACCTGGTGAACATGGTTCTTTCGGCATTTCCGCGCTTGCAGCCTATACCCGTAGCGACGAGGAAATGACTGCGCCGCGCATCACTGTTGATCTGAGCAAAATTCGCCACAACACCCGATGCCTCGTTGATCGCCTGAAACCACACGGGATAACAGTTACAGGTGTGACAAAGGCCGTATGCGGTCATCCTGAGATTGCGAATGCCATGCTCGAAGGTGGTGTGACTGGACTGGCGGACGCACGGATCAGCAATGTCGTGCGTATGCGCAATACTGGGATCTTGTGCCCCATAACCTTGATCCGAACCCCCATGTTGAGCCAGGTCGAGCAAGTCGTTGAAAATTGCGATGACAGCTTCAACACAGAGATGGATATCATCGCAGGGCTAGCCATCGAGGCGCGGCGAAAGAACGTTATTCACAACATAATCGTGGTAGTGGAAATGGGTGATATGCGGGAAGGAATTCTGCCTGAACACCTTGAAGGTACTGTGTGTCAAGTCCTTAAAACAGAAGGTGTCTCTCTGAAGGGGATTGCTGCAAATTTCGCCTGTCTGGGTTGTGTGGCACCTACTCCGGAAGCAATGACCATGCTTTCTTCGCTTGCCGTCGACACTGAGCGCGCATGTGGATCCATTCTTGAAACAGTATCAGGCGGCGGCTCTGCCAACTTACCTTGGGCGCTTGGCAAAGAAACGGCCGGACAGATCAACAACCTGCGTCTGGGTGAGGCCATCCTGCTGGGTACCGATCCCATAACGGGGCAACCGATCAAAGGGCTCTATACAGATGCTTTCAAGCTTTTGGCGGAAGTGATCGAAACGAAAGCCATAGCAAACCCAAATCCAGTGCAAATGACTGATCCAGTGCTTTCAATGGTGTGTGCGACCATAGACAGACCATCGAACACTCGGTCGATCCTTGCTATTGGGCTCCAGGACACCGATGCGGTCGGTCTTACATTTCCCGCTGGCGTCACCTTCATTGGAGCAACCAGCGATCATATCGTTGTTGAAACGACCAATTCACCACTTCGCGCTGGTGACGAGATGACCCTGAATATGAAGTACAGCGCACTCACGCGCAGTATGGCTGCGCCCGATGTTGCAAAGGTAGTCCGTCGGGAGAAAGCTCTGCCGGAGTGCATTGCTGCAAAGCAATGATCGACCATCCCCGAATTGAACGTAACGCAGTCCGGTCGCAACTTATTTGGTCCGCGACTCAGTAAAGGTCTTATTCTGCGGCATTGCGTAGTAAATTGAGCCGCCAATCACTATATTGGTTATAGCTGCAATTGGTTTTCACGCTCATCCTGGGCATGAAAGTGTTGCGGACAATCAAAGGATCGAAAGCATGTCTTTCAAAGACCTGACGACCAGAGCGGATGCCGCGCTGAAGGCCAATCATGCGGACAAGCCAAAAAAAGAACTGGCCCCCGAGGAACCTGACGTCGGCCCCGAAGATCCAAAGCCCAAGCCTCAAAGTTCATAAGACCCTGCCGGGAGTGGGTGACTTGTCCTGAATATGTCTCCGAACGAGCGGTATCAGCTAAGGAGACGCACGCAAATGGACCAGATAACCAGTAAGACCATCGCAGTCTTCTCCCGACCGTTCACATTCTCGGGCTTTGACGAAATGCTCCCGGCTGGTGAGTACGAAATAGAAACCGAGCTTTCTGCACCGCCCGACTATTTGGATCCAGAAGCCTGGAAAGCCTCGGTTTTGGTTTACCTGCACCCCCGTGAAACCCATCCCGGGTTGGCGCGAACCTTGACCGTTTCTCTGGCTGATCTCGACAGTGCACGTGCATTGGACAAATTGTCCAAAAAAGAGTTGTCGAAGTTTTTACTTGATCAACTTCTGGCCGATCCGATGGTGCAACTGATCATGGAAGCAGATGGTGTGTCCGAGACTCGACTTCGACACCTTTACTCGAAATCGGATATTTCAGAGTCGCCCGGCGGATCACCGGATTGAGGAGCCAAACGCTCAAAATGCGGAGGCGATTTCCAAGACACCCTCACAATCCAAATAGCTGAGAATGAATAGATGCCTGTCCATACCGCTAATCGCTCCTCGAATTGCAGGCGGCCTCTCGCGTTCGTTTGAACCTGGCGTCTCCGGCGCAATCTCCAAGCAACGGGAGAGTTTTTTCTCAACTCTTTCTGACGGGGCAACTGAGTGACCCGAACGGAAACCAAGGCTTTAAACTGATGAAAGAACCCGACAACGATACAGAAGCGATCTTGGATCGCGCCCTAAATGACGTGCCGCAAGAACGCGCATGCCTACGTTGCAGAACTCCATTCTGGAGCGAAGGGTTTGGGGAGCGGATTTGTCGGCGCTGCAAAGGACTGAGCGCGTGGCGAAATGGTGTGTCGGTTAGTCCTGGGTTAGCTCGGCGTCGTTAATTTCTGACAACAGTGCAGCCGCCCAAGTTTGAACATATTTCAGGCGATGTTATTGGTGTATAAGACCTCTTCACCCTGATTTTCCTTACCAGCCCATCGGTTAGCATAATCTTTTCAAGATCGTGCAACTCTTCGGGGGATCAAGGCTTGTTTGATGCTCCTCAGCAGCCCATCTATACTGGGCTAACGTTTTTCTTTTTCGACCTGCTGTCTCCCAAAATCGGCGTTCAGTCTTTCGATTCAGACCGACCACGCCGAGCTGTCGCAATAGTGCGGGCGGCTGTTATTAGGAGACTTACACCATGGCAAATGGCACCGTGAAATGGTTCAACTCAACCAAAGGCTTCGGCTTTATTGAACCAGAAAATGGCAAGAACGACGTATTCGTACATGTTTCGGCGCTTGAACGGTCCGGCATCAGTGAACTTCAAGATGGCCAGAAGGTCACTTTTGATTTGGAAACTGGTCGTGACGGGCGCGGCAATGCCGCTAACCTGGCGCTGGCCTGAACGTCTTACGGGCACCCTTGTGGGTGCCCGTTCGGACATTTAGGTCCGATGAGAGATCGGAGGGCCACCAGGTTGCAACCTCAGGATTGGACCAGAGTTCTCGCGCAATACCGCGCACCGAACACCGGACGCAGTGTCTTCGAATTGACAATCACTGTTGTACCTTTTGTTGTGTTATGGGTCTCTGCGTGGCATGCATTGTCCATTAGTGTCTGGGTCTCCATTTCGCTGGCAATATTGAATGCCGCCTTCCTGGTCCGCTTGTTCATAATCATGCACGATTGCGGTCATGGGGCGTTTTTCAAAAGCCGTGTACTTTGCAATTGGACAGGCCGGTTTCTGGGTGTTCTGGCGCTCACACCATATGATGCCTGGCGCCAAACCCATGCAATTCACCATTCTTCAACCGGTAATCTGGATCGGCGCGGTATCGGAGACTTACCGACCTTGACTGTCGACGAATATGTGAACCGCAAGTGGATCGGACGCGCCTTGTATCGCTTGGTTCGACACCCATTGTTCATGTTTGGCGTCGTCCCAATCTATACGTTTTTTATCCTATATCGGCTGCCCGTCGGATTAATGCATGCTGGCTGGCAGTATTGGCTAAGCGCAATGACGACAAACGTTGTGATAGCTACTGTTTTGGGTGGAGTCTATTGGGTCGGTGGTGTGGATGCACTGTTGTTTGTGTTTCTCCCCACTATGATTTTAGCTGCTTCAATCGGTGTCTGGCTTTTCTACATCCAGCATCAATTCGAGCACACAACCTGGGAACACGAAGAGCAGTGGAAACTACAGCATGCAGCTTTCTATGGCAGCTCTCACTATGCCCTACCTGGTCCTCTACGCTGGTTCACTGCGAATATAGGTGTGCACCATGTTCATCACATGGCCAGCCGGATACCTTTTTACAGACTTGATGAAGTGCTGCGCGATCACGGTGAACTCGCCGATTGTCAGCGCATCACGCTCTATGAAAGCCTGCACTGTGCGCGGCTGCACCTTTGGGACGAAAGCCGTCAACGCCTGCTGACATTTTCTGAGGCGTTATCGCACGCAAAGCCTGCATAGCTTTCAATGTAGTCTGGCGCGCACGAGGTATGCTTCGATTGTATCCTCACCAAGGGCTCGAACGGCCTCTAGACGGTGGAGATCGGTCAGAGCCCTCATTACCAGTTCTTTGTGATGCAGCGAATGTCGGTTTCAGAGTGGCATGCTAAAGAGGCTACATAAGTGGTCACGAATATGCCGATACACAAGGCGAATGCCAGATTGAAACCATTCCTTTCATCGACATCCGGGGCCGTGGAAAAAGCGTTAGGCCCACGAACATTGTAATACCGCCGCCAAGTGGTTATGTTAAGTCCACTAAAGTTCTGGTTTTCTGCGGCCTAGGCGTATCGCCTGCTAGAGTGAACTAAGTTCTTCCATCATGAAAATTCAGCTGTCACGTCCTCTACTTGGATCTGATGTTTGGGAAGGTTGCCGATGTTTTCGCGCACAACCACATCGCTTGTGACGTTTGTTGATCCGTTGTGGTGATCAGACGCACCGATGGTTTGTCAAAGAACCACAATGAAACTGTTGATCAAACGAGCTTCCGGTAGGTCCGAACTGCGCCTATCGGTCATCGCGGCTTGGGAATGGCCCTAGCGCGAGAATAAGAATGCGCAAAAAGACACAAAACAGCGCGGCGGCGCTTTCTCCGCCAGAGGATCTAAAATGACATTTCCAGAATGGACGAAACCGGGCATCTACGGTGCTTTGTGTGGTGCGATTGCGGTCTCAATCCTTGGCTTTACTTGGGGAGGCTGGACAACCAGTGGCAGCGCTCAAGAATTGGCTAAGGACCGTGCAAGCGAAGAAGTGACGCTCGCGATGGTGCCGGTTTGCCTGAACAGGTCAGCTGCTGACCCCAAGCGAGAAGAAATCATCTTAACCCTCCAAGAGGCCTCTGGCTTCAGTCGCCGCAAGGCTATGATGGATACGGGTTGGGCTACGCTGCCGGGGTCAGATACGCCAAGCCGCGACCTTGCAGATGCTTGTATCGCGGGGCTAGAGCTGGATGGGTCATAACTCAAAGGCAATGCCGCAGCTCCGTCGGGCGACTAGGGGAGCACATCTGTTCTCAGGCATTCAGATGATTGCTGCGCTAATTGTGTTCCCAATCTGCGCTCTGCTTCTGCTTTCAATGCCCTCACATGCCCAATCCACATCGCAATCTGTGCCTGAAAACGCCACTGTAAGGAGTTACGGTGACGGTTGGAAATGTAACGTCGGATATAGATTGAGTGGCGACGTCTGCGCCGCTGTCATAGTGCCAGAAAATGGGTATCAGACCAACAGCACCTATGGTCTTGGTTGGGAATGTCTTCATGGTTTTCGCGAATACGATGATACGGCCTGTGTTGCGGTGATTGTTCCTGATGGCGGATTCCTTGATCCATCAGGTGAGCGCTGGAATTGCTTGCGCGGTTTTCTCAAAGTCGACGACACGTGCCAAGAAATTGTCGTGCCGGCAAACGCTTATCTGGCAACCACTACCTATGGACCCGCGTGGGAATGCAAACGTGGGTTTGAAGCATCAGGCGACCTTTGCGTCGCCATAGCAGTCCCGGCCAATGCTTATCTGAATTCATCAGAATACGGCCAACCCTGGACATGCGAACGTGGGTTCTTTGAACAGGACGGGTTGTGCGCGGCCATTGTGATCCCTGAACATGCCTACATTGACGACGCAACCTACGGCACGGGATGGAAGTGCGAGCGGGGATACGCAATCTCAGGTACGAGCTGCGAAACTATAGACATCCCCGCGAATGCCCATCTTGACAGGTCCGGAAACCGTTGGGACTGCAACAAGAATTTCAAGTTATCTAAGGGTCTGTGCATTCTCGATAACTGAGTGCGCGGCACGACATTCTCGATTTCATTACCCGATGGTGACGACAGCGTTGCCTTCGGCGTCGACTACACAAGGGAAACATCATGAAAACCGACTTTAGCGCGGCAAACACTATACGTCGTCCAGTCAGCGGTGCACAAGCGCCGCCATTGAACAGCGACGAATACACAAGATCAACCTCTGCCACTCAAATCGCCTTGCCGCCAACTGCGATTGTCTATTGCCAAGGTAACTTCGCCAACAATGATGGCAAAACTGCAAATGGCCTCGTTCGTCATTCAGAGGCCTACAGGATCCTGTCTGTCATCGATAGCGACCATGACGGTGAAGACAGCGGGCTGGTACTTGACGATACAGTAAACCACATTCCAATCTTCAAAAACCTGGATGCTGCCGTCGTTCATGAAACCGAGATTCCCAACACCCTCATTTTTGGGATGGCGCCATCTACGGGGAGACTCTCATCAACGGATCGCGACGTTGTTCTCGACGCTATATCACTTGGTATGAACATAGTCAGTGGGTTGCATGAATACCTGAGCGATGATCCAGAAATTGCTTCTTTTGCGGCCGAACGCAAAGTCACCATCCGCGATATTCGAAAACCTAAACCCAGCAAGGATATGCGCCTGTTCGATGGAAGTATTGCTGGTGTGAAAGCTCTGCGTATAGCGGTTCTTGGGACCGATTGCGCCATTGGAAAGCGGACAACAGCGACTGTATTGGCCCGTGCATTGAACGCAAGAGGCATCAAGACTGTTCTTGTTGGTACGGGCCAGACGGGTTTGATGCAGGGAGCAAAATATGGTGTGGCAATGGATGCCGTGCCGCCGCAGTTCTGCTGCGGCGAGCTTGAAGGCGCGATAGTTGACGCGTCGGATTCTGAACAGCCCGATGTCATATTGATCGAAGGCCAAGGGGCGTTGAGTCATCCGGCCTTCTGCACATCCGCCTTTATCCTTCGGGGTAGCCAGCCGGACGCCGTGATCCTTCAGCACGCTCCAAAGCGCGCACATCGATGTGATTTTCCCAATATGCCAATGCCTAAGCCTGCAAGTGAGATTGCCCTTATCGAAGCGTTTGCTGACACAAAAGTCATCGGCGTCACACTCAATCACGAGGGGATGTCTGAGGCCGAGATTACCGACACTATCGCCGCACAGTCACAAATACTCGGGCTGCCCGTAACGGACGTACTTAGCCGGCCGGCATCGCATTTGCTCGCAATGGTTGTCGCCGCCTATCCTGGGTTGCATCAATCCACGCCTGTGGCTGCGATATGAGCACCCCCCGCATTGAGGTGCATCTGAGCAAGATACGCCACAATGCGCAGACTGTGGTCGGGCGACTTAAGACACGCGGCATCAGTGTCACCGGTGTGACCAAGGCAGTGTGTGGGCATCCAACCATCGCTCGGGCCATGCTAGACGGTGGCGCTGTGGGACTTGCAGAAGCGCGTCTTAGCAACGTGCGGAAGTTACGCAATGCGGGCATGGCATGCCCGATCACCTTGATCCGTACACCAACGCTGAGCCAGGTCGATCAGGTCGTCCAGTACTGTGAGGCAAGCTACAACACAGAGATCCTCGTGATTACCGCTCTGGCCGCCGCCGCAATCCGGAAGGACTGCATTCACGGCATTATTCTGATGGTTGAGATGGGCGATCTGCGCGAAGGGATCATGCCAAAATACCTAGGCTCAATTGCACAACAAGTGGTGGATATGCCAGGTGTCGCGCTGAAGGGCATCGGAGCGAACTTCGCATGTCTGAGTGGAATTGCCCCGAATGCCGCAGACATGGACACCTTGTCTGTCCTGGCAAATGACATAGAGGGACAGTGTGGTCCCTTCCTTCAGACGGTATCTGGTGGTAACTCGGCCAACCTTCCTTGGGCCTTAAGTGGACACCCAGCTGGTCGCATCAACGATTTAAGGCTGGGGGAAGCAATACTTCTGGGCGTTGATCCGGTTTCCGGAGATCAGATAGGCGGGATGTATACGGATGCCTTTACGCTTGTCGCCGAGGTCATTGAAACAGGGTCCAAACCCTCATCTTACCCTCAGAGCATCTGCGACCCGGTATTCAAAAGACTTCACCTTGTCCCAAAAAGTGGACAGAGCACACAATTAGTTCTCGCCATTGGTCAGCAAGATACGGACGTTTTGGGGCTTTCTATGCCTCCTAGAAACAGACTCATCGGTGCAACAAGCGATCATCTTGTCATCGGCACATCCCATTCGACACAAAACGTAGGATCGGAAATGAGGTTCCAAATGAACTATAGTGCGTTGATGAAAGCTATGTCCGCTCCTGACGTTAAAACAAAGCTGCTCCGTGGCAGTCCTTCACGACACGCGCGTGTCTCTCAAGGACCAGGCAATCACCTGGCATCAATTTGAAATACTCACCTGATAAATGCGCCGTTGGAAACGGATAGGAGAATAGCCATTGGCAAAGCTGAAAAAAGCAACTGTATTCAATGCACACGTTCCCAAGGCGGAAACGCCGATGGAAAAAACAACGCGGGTCGTAAGGGAAATGGTCAACGAAGAAGCAGAGCAAAGACAGATCAAGAACGCTCGGCTTCGCAAAACTCGGCTCGAAAGGGATGCGAACACACCATCTGACGCCTGCTCGCCGAAACCCGTCAAAAAGCGATGACAGCGCCTCTGACACCCTTATTCGTGCAACTTAAATGATTGAAATAAAACACCTAGCGAACTATGCATTTCTCCTGCATCAGTAGCGCCCCACCCCCTTCAAAGAGATTGCCATGACGAATTCAGATGAGAGCTCGGAAAAAGTTCACTACATCTGCCAGACATATGTGGAAAAGAAGCCTGGATGCGATGGGCAAGGAACTTTGAAAATTGACAAGCAATTTGAGTATTCCACAGCGTCGGAGGCACAAAACAGAGCAGAAAGAGAAGCCCAATCTGAAGAATGCGCGGGTGCTGATGCCTACATGGTCAGCGAGGATCCGAACAGCGGCGAAGTCGGGTCACCAAGTTTCATCGTAAGGCTTGGCAATGTTCCGGAATTTGATGAGTTTTGATTATTCAATTGGCCTCAGCTTAACACTCTATCTGCACTTCGAAGGTGGCATTACCTCAGCCAGAAAACTACCTATTAGGTGCCAGCAGAATGGACCGTTTTGAGCATGGATATTGCCAATAAACTGGGTCATGAACACCAGAAAAGCGGTCATTGGCGCTACCCCGCGAAAGCTAACTTTGTCCCGCAGACCGTGAGTTCGAGCGTTCCCAGGTTTCGTTCTTGCGGCGAAAGTCGTGTGTGGATGGCTCCTGCATAGCAAGACATTTTTTGAGCTGATGCGAGCGCCTGTCAGATGCAGTCGTGTGTCCGGCCTGTTTGCGCAGCGCACGCGGCTGCTGGCCCTGATGGTTTCCGCTGACCAAGTCCCAAACGGCAATACGGACAACATGTTGTCCCAGACATTCGACGGGGTGTCTTGGTTGGCGGGCTGACATTGCTCCATCATTTCAATGGTCTTGCGTCTCTTTTGTCCCTTTTGGGCCCAACTGACCCGAGCGTGCATATTTGGGCGTCATGAAAAACAAATAGTGAACATGTAAACTAGTTGCCATTCGTTGTGCCCTATGCGAACCGATAAGACGCGGGGTGATTTCAACGGACAAACTGGACTTTTGCGTTTGCGGCGGATGCACGTGCCGAAAACCCAAAACTTTGAGCCTATTAAACGCGAATGGGGTCGGTGGCGTCTGGTCCCAAACATCGCGTTGGCAGCAACGGGTGTCGGTCGCAATTTGGCTTTCGGCGCTTCGCCTTTCGTCCAAATCCACCGGTTCTTCCGTCATCTCTTTGTCCTCCGATTCATTAGCGTTCGGCCGCAGCCGTCAGGCCGGGAGAGGGAGGAGACGTACTCCCAGACGGCTCTCCGGCCTCCATTCCTCTCAGAAACCTGAAAAGTTCGCTATCGGTTGTCAGGACCAGCGTCGTTCCGCCTGAAATCATGTCCTTGTAGGCCTGCATTGTCCGGGTAAACGCATAGAATTCGGCTGCTTGGGCGTCGATGTTGTAGGCTTTTGCGTAGATCGCAGCCGCCGAGGCGTCAGCCACGCCGCGGATTTCCTCGACGGCGCGATACGCTTCGGATTGTATCTTGTTCAGATCGCGAACCCGGTTGCCGCGAATTCGCGCGGCTTCGCCATTGCCTTCGGAAAGAAAACGTTCAGCGATCTGGCGACGCTCAGAGATCATGCGGTCATAGATCTTCGGACGCACACTCTCATTGTAATTGATCCGCTTGAAACGGATATCGAGAAGCTCGATCCCAAATACACGAACCTTCTCTGAGGCGGCTGCGAAAATCTCTTGTTCCACAAGTGCGCGGCCTTTCTGGATAGGAACCAGAGAACCTATGTCCTGCGCGCGCTCCTCATCAGTCAGAAGCGTGTCCCGCAGCGGGATCCGGCCTTTCGTAGTCCGGATAATCTCTATCAACTCGTGTTTTGCGACGGCATTGCGGGTTTCGCTGCCGAGAATATCGTCCAGACGGGATTGCGCGCTGCGCTCATCGCGCAGCCGCAGGAAATATTGCAACGGGTCGGTGATTTTCCAGCGGGCGAACAGATCGACGGAAATGTAGAGCTTGTCCTTGGTGGGCATGTCGGACGGATTGCCATCCCACTCAAGAACCCGGCGGTCGATCCGGTTGACTTCCTGAACGATGGGCAGCTTCAGCTTTAAACCGGCCGTTATAACTGGTTCTCCCACGGGTTTGCCGAATTGGGTGATAATGGCCTGTTCGACTTCGCCAACTGTGTAGAGGGAACCGGAGGCAATCACGCCAACTGCAGCCGCAATCCCTGCAATGAGACCCAGTCTGATACTCATGACGGATCCTCCTGAAGCCTGTCGAGGTTCAAAAGCGGCAGGATGCTCGCAGTCGATCCTTCGACAATGATTTTTGACAGGATTGTGGGCAGAACATCCTGGAGGGTTTCTATGTATATCCGCCGCCTCGTGACCTCTGGTGCCTTGACGTATTCGGCCAAAAGCGCGGTGAACCGCGCAGCGTCGCCTTCCGCCTCGTTGATGCGTTTCAGGCGATAACCGTCAGCCTCTCGAATCCGCTGATCTTTCTCGCCCTCGGCCAGCGGAATGACTTTGTTGTACTCGCGGCGCGCCTCGTTGATCAGGCGTTCCTTTTCCTGCTGTGCCTGGTTGACCTCATTGAATGACGCCTGAACAGGCCCCGGCGGGTTGATGTTCTTCAGCTGCACCTGGTCGATACTGATGCCCATGGCGTATTTCGTGGACAGAGCCTGCATCTTAAAAAGTGCCTCGCTCTCAATCTCTTGCCGGCCGATGGTAATGACCTCGTCAACCGTGCGGTCTCCAACGACCTCGCGCATCACGGACTCAGAGACGTAGCGCAAAGTCGCGCTTGGCTCGCGTACCTCGAACAGGAACTTCAGGGGGTCCGAGATCCGGTACTGCACCACCCATTCCACAAGCGCGGCGTTCAGATCTCCCGTGACCATTTCGGTTTCACGTCGGCCGTCAGACGGGCTTTGGAAGGGATCACTCCTGCCCGGCGTGGTGAATCCGAATTCCTGCTTCAGCTGCCGTTTCACGGGCACCAGTGTGGCAACGTCGATGCCAAGCGGGAATTTGAAATGCAGGCCAGGCGGAACCTCAGCAGTGTATTTGCCAAAGCGCTGGACAACGGCGACCGAGTCGCTCGGGACAGTGTAGTAAGAAGACCAGGCCACAACCGCCGCCAAGACTATCGCTCCTGCAACAAGAACTCCCCTCAGCGGCGGCCGCCCATTGGGGAACAATCCGCTCAGGCGGTCGCGGCCTTGACGTAGAATATCGTCAATCTCGGGAGGATTGCTCTTCTGTTTGCTTTGCCATGGCCCACGGTCTTCCGGGCCGCCGTTCTGGTCGGGCATATCGTTTTCTCCCTTGCTCGTGCGAACCGGCACTCGGCGCAGACCCTGGCGGTCGGCGGGGTGGATTCACGTGTCTTATTCCCTCTGTGTCGGCATTCCTTCGTTCTCCGCAGCCTGTATTTGTGAGTTTTCTTGTGGCGATGTACCTGTTGTATCCGCATCCCGTGCCTCTTTGTCCGCTTGAGATGCGCGCCCGCCCGCGTAGAGATGCCGAAGCTGCATCTCGGAAACACCGTCGGCCTCCATCACCAGCCGAACCATCGGGTCTGCCAGCATTTCTTCGAGGAAAATTTCGGCCAGATCTTTTCCGGTCAGCTTGTCCTTTGCCAGGGCGTCATCGAGGTCGGCCAGTGAAACGGTCAAGGTTCTCGCCAGGCCGGGGTGGGATGCCGGAGAATGCAGCCTCACCGCTACAGATGCTTTCCAGACTTCCGGGTGCAGCTGGTCGGGCGGTGAACACAGTTCCGTTTCAATGTCATACTCTCCTGCCGGAAGCCTCTCGTCGAAGTCAGGCACACTGAAAGGCCGGGCGAAAACCGCAATTGACTTTCTGACTAGCTCGTTCATAGGAGAAGTCCTCTCATCAAAGCGACAAGCGCGCCAAAGCTGCGGCTGCCAGAGCATTGCCCTTGTCGTGGTAGTCCCCGTGGAATACGCCATCCACCTTGACCTCCCAGATCCCATTCCTCTCTCTGACACGGACACGATCAGCTTGCGCAGTGGGATAATAGGGGTGTGCCGAAGTTTGTCTCTTTTCCGGTTGGTGCAATGGCTTAACGAGTACGCTGGAGCTCACCGCCTTTGGCAATTGCGTTTCTCCAAGGGTCATCACGGCGCGAATGAACTCCTCCGCGTAGTCATCCGCGTTCCGGTGGTCATGCTCGTGCCGCACCATGGCCATCGGCTCAACAAAACGCTTCTTCAGGTGCTCAACAAAACGCGGTTCCGTGTGCGACATGTAAGCAATGAGCGACTGGAGAACCCGTTCATGGGCTAGAACGCGCCGTTCAAGATCGGTTGTTTCAGGCAGAGTTGGTGACATGGCGCTGCTCATCCTTCATTGATCGTGTTTTCCGGACGCTCCGGTGACTTGTTTACGTCAAGGGCTGCAAGGCAGGCTTGCGCGATGTCCCGGTTCGGGGTCTCTGTGCCTGGTATCGTCACCCAGCCAGCCGCCATCTTGGCAGCCCGTTCCGGATCGGATCGGGCCATATCCAGACAGACAGGCACCAATGCGGTGGCAACATGTTCACGGGCCATAGCCACGGACCTGTCGTTCGAGGTTCGGCCGGTTACCCAGCCGCCCCAAGAAAATCCAGCTATACTAACAAGTACCGCACCGATGACGGCGCCGTAGAGGCCAGGTTTAAGCCATTCGGGAGTGTTCATTGTAGTTCCTCCAGCGGCAAAGCGCCGCCTCGCTATCTTCAGGTGTCATATTGAATGCCGTGGCCAAGTGCCGTATCCAGGTCGGTCCAGGAAATTGGTCGCATTTCTGTTCGGCCCAGCGAACGCCATTTGCCGTTTATGGTCAGGAAAATCGCTGTTCTGCGGTATTCCGTGAAACTCAGCGTCTCGATAAGTTCTTCCTCAACCAATACTTCGTATTCACCGGCAGGCAGCTCGTCCGAATATCCGGATAGGGTAAACGGTCGCGGGAAGGTCACGGTGGATCTGATTGAACGCAGCGCCATCCCCGGTCTCCGCGATGTATACGTGCCTTCCGCGCTGCAAGGGCTGCCGTATCCTGATTGCAGAGTGGTAGCCTGCATTTGCGGTCATCATACATTATCCCAGAACCGGGCGATGCGCGCTGACCCATGTTAGCGCCGCTGGGACCCGGGCCGTGCCGGCGAACCTTGGAGCTGCCCTGATGCTTGACTTCAGAAGTTTGGACACCGGCTGATCTGCGTCAGCGCGTGCTCCAGGCGATGCGGGTATGATCGAAACAATACGAAACATTTTGATCTTGCCAGAGGAGACCCCGGTCAGTCGGCACGTTCGCTCCCAAGATCCGAAAACATTAAAAAGGAGGAAATGGTGATGCCCGCAGGTGGCATTCTTTACCCGCATAGCCCTGAGTTCGATCGGTTTTTGCAAGCCTTCGTTGGTGAGGATCGGAAGGGCAATGCTGTTACGGCACTTTCGGCCCTTGCAAGGCTAGGCTCTGGACTCATAACCAAAACAACACCGTTGCCGCGAGGGCGATGGCAGACATGAAGATAATAGGGCACCTGTCGTAGCGGGTCGCGATCCTGCGCCAGTCTTTCAGCCGCCCAAACATGTTCTCAATCTTGTGGCGGCTTCGATAAATCTTGGTGTCATGTTGGATGACGTTTTTGCGATTCCGGCGCGATGGGATGCATGGTTCAATGCTTCTTTCAAGCCTTCTCGGAACCAGTCGGCATCATATCCGCGATCCGCTAACATCCATTGCGCAGCAGGTAGTGAGGGTAAGAGCGCCCGTGCGCCGATGTAGTCGCTGACGTTCCCCGCTGTCAGAAACAGCTGAATTGGGCGACCCACCGCATCCGTAACGGCATGGAGTTTGGAGTTCAGCCCGCCCTTTGTGCGACCAATTAGGCGGCCACGCCCCCCTTTTTAAGCCCCATGCTGGATGCTGTACGATGGGTCTTCAGGTGGGTCGCATCAATCATTAGCGTACTTGTTGCATCGCCTTGAGCGGCCAGTTCGGTCAGGATGCGCGCAAAGACGCCCATGTGGGACCATCGAGCCCATCGGTTGTAAAGCGTCTTGTGTGGCCCATAATCGGAGGGAGCGTCCCGCCAACGCAAGCCATTGCGAATGACATGTATGATGCCGCTGAGAACCTTTCGGTCGTCAGCACGAGCAACCCCCCGTGGCTTTGGAAACATATGCTTGATGCGGTTGAGACGCTCTTGGTCGAGCCAGAATAGATGCGACATGGACAATCCTCCTGTCGCACATGAATCACGTTTATTGGGCGAATGGAATCGACCATCGTAAGGTCCGCTATCCAGCCCAAACCAGTCATCCGACAAAAATCGTCAGATGACGGCACCGAGCCCA
>NZ_QOCF01000034.1 GCF_003318255.1 Ruegeria sp. A3M17 | reverse complement strand
TAAGCGCTGACGTCAGACAATCTGCACGTCCTTCGGATCTAGTTTTTTCTATCGTAGTCGAGTTGTTTCCGGATAGGCGATCAGCAGTAGTCGTCAATTGAATCATCGAATTCTACACCCGAGAGTCTGCAAAATTCTTTGAGTGCCCCTTGGAGCGTGAAGAACGTCCCCTCGCTTTTGTGATAGAATAAATTATCCTTCGTTGAGATATGCGCTAAAGCCCAGTCTTTCACGCCAGAGGGGCTGTGTGAAAGCACCACAAGGCCGTTGTCGGTTAGCGAATGCTGAACAACGAGGCCGTGGTAAATGTCATTCTGAACAAAGACGTTTCCGAATTCGAGAGAAGAGGCATACTTCTCCAAGGCATCTTCTGTGACTCGTGATGGGCAGGCAGGGAACTCCGACGGAACCTTCCAGCGAACCTGTACAACCGAAGGCGTCAATGACTCAGTCTCTTCGATTTCTGGCTCCAATATCGAGGGATTGCTTCCACCGTAGAGCCACTCCCCAAGTGCACCTCCTTGAGTGGCTTTGCCACTTTCGGCCCATTTCATCAGGCTTTCTTTCGCGGTTTGTGCCTCGTCCCTGCTTACAGTCCGCATCCAGGAAATATCCGGAAAATCTGTGTAGGTTTGCACGGCCTTGGGGTTCTCGAAGAACGCTTCGATTGATCCATACACAAACTCAATTCGGCGGGCGGATATCGGGTTGAGAAGTACATTTTCCAGCCTTGTAACCCACCTTAGATTCTCAGGTCGGTTGTTGGCGCGGTTCGTATCAATGTGATCTACAACGTGCTGATCCGAAGGCGGATCGCCATGGAAAGCACTGCATACGATTCGATGTACAGGTACACCGGACACGAACAAATAGCCGGTTGACGGCGCTTGCCGTCCGAAAGTCCATTGCTTATCCAACGGACGTGATCGCTTGCGGTACTTATTCAGTCGAAATACCGCCCCATTGTCGCGAACTCTATACCTTTCTTCGCGATAAGAGACTTCAAGCTCAGTATCAAATTGATCAATAAGAGCTAGGTGCGTCAGTTCAAAATCGTCGTACTTCATAGCTCATATCCCAAAATCGTAATCCATGATTTTTTGGCCCAGATCGTCTTTGGCCTCCTCTGTGCCGAGCCTAAATGCCATGTACTTCGCGAATGACTCTGCGAACCAAGCTGGCCGTCGGTATTGTGGAGGTAGTGTCGCAAGACATACTGTATTGGCATCCGACCGCCTAAGAGGTCGCTCATTAGCCAACGATCTCCCAACGTGGCGAAGCGCTTCGACAAGGGCCGCGGCGCGTTCCCCGTTGCTTAGATTGGTTAGCTCAACGGCCGAGATCAGGTGAGAGGCCAGATTGCGAGTCTCTTGGATCGCCTTTTCTGTATCTATTCTGACCTTAGTAGGTGCCTTTTGCCATTCATTAAAGCTGTCGAGCGCGTCATGGACATCGTTGTCCAAATCATTGTTTGGGTTGATGAGATCCATTCGAAGCTGCTGTATGCGCTCGACGGCCATTTCGTAGTCTTCCTTGGTCCATCCTGAGGGCAAGTCGGCCATCTGTTTTATCTGCGCGAGCATCGCGGGAGCGTTCGCTCCGTGTCGGAATGCTCCCATTTGTGCTTCCCTGAAGCACTGTTCTGCGAACCTTTGCAGCTCTTCTTTCTGTCTATGACGCGCTTGCTTTTCAGCGTTGCTAAGTGGTGACATAACCAATCCTGTTACTTTTGCTATTAGTTACATAACCATTCGAATATCATGAGTCAACTGGGTTCAAGTCGTGTCGCGAAATCAACAGGAGACTAGATACCCTATTCTCGGTTTCGATCGTTTTTGAGAGTCACGTTCCGAAAGAACTCGAGCCACCCTGAGAAGGCAAAATATACTCTCAAAACAGTCTCTTGTAACACTGCCTCTCATTACCTACATGTCCAATGAGTTATGAGAGGATTTGTTGTGCTAATTGGATACGCTCGGGTTTCTACCCAAGATCAAGACCCTGAACTGCAAGTCGACGCGCTCAAAAGGGTGGGGTGCGAGAAAATCTTCATTGAAAAGGCGAGCGGAGCTAAACGCGATCGTCCTGAGTTGATAGCTGCGTTGGACTACGCTCGTGAAGCCGACACCATTGTCGTTTGGAAACTCGATCGGTTGGCGCGCTCTCTGAAGCAGTTAATCGAGACAGTCGAAAACTTGGAAGAGCGAGGGGTGGGATTAAAGTCGGTTACCGAGACCATTGATACCACGACGTCAGGTGGAAAGTTGGTTTTTTCCATCTTCGCCGCACTAGCGGAGTTCGAGCGTTCCATCATTCAAGAGCGGACTCGTGCAGGACTGGAATCGGCCCGCTCACGCGGGCGAGTGGGAGGCAGGCCGAGATCAGTTACCGACGAAGACATTGCTGCCGCAAAAGCACTTCTCAAAGACCCAGATATTACGGTCCGGAAAGTCGCAGAACGGATCGGGTGCTCTGAAGCAACGCTGTATCGATATTTACCTAGTGCACGAGCCAATGCCGTGTAGCCCGCGTTAGCGAGCTGTCTCGTGTCCGTCGGCAGAGTTTTTGGGTCCAAAGGTCGCCTGAACTAAGAGAGTGTCTGGCTCATCTGGTTGGGTTGATTATGCGGCGCGTTGGCTGTGATGCAAGCGGCGCGCTTCGAGCGTCTTTCGTTTGATCTTTTCTCGTTGTTGTAGAATGGCTTTGTCCCGTCCGAAGTAGACGTCGGCAGGTGTGACGTTGTTCAGGCTCTCGTGGTAGCGCTGGTGGTTGTAGTGGTCGACGAAGGC
>NZ_QOCF01000021.1 GCF_003318255.1 Ruegeria sp. A3M17 | reverse complement strand
AAATCCCCGACGACGGACACCTGAAACCGGCGTACTCTCTCAGATATTCAAGGCGGCAACTGAATGTGGGGTAAGACATGCTGATTGTACTCGGATTATATGCGATTCTTGTTTGGATAATTTTTTTCAAGCTCGAGTTGCTGCCCTGGAGCCGAGGGACAAAATCCATAGTTGCTTTCGCTGGTCTCGTAATAGTTCTTGTCGTTGTTGGCCTCCTAAACACCCGCACACCGTCAGGCAGAGTAACCGTCGTCGCAAAAGTTGTGGAGATTGCACCGGTCGTCGGAGGTGTAGTTTCGTCGGTTCCTGTCTTACCGAATGTACCGATCCAACAGGGCACAGTGCTCCTTGAACTGGACAAAACACCGTTCAAAGCGAACCTGGAGGAAGCGAACGCGGATTTGGAAATCGCCCAAATCACTTATGATCGTCAAAAGACTGCATACGACAACAATAAAGCTACTGTTTCCAAGCAGGCTGTAGACGAATCTCGCGCCGCAATGGTTTCTGCGCAAGCTCGTCTGGATCGCGCACAGTATGATTACGATCAAACTGTTGTTATGGCACCGTCGGACGGCATCGTGACATCGCTGGGTGTTTCTGCGGGGGATCAGGCGCGCCCCCTTAGCCCCGTAATGCCATTTATCCGCATAGACAGCATTTCCATAGCCGGAGTATTTTCTCAGAACGGAATAAATGGGATGCCTGTCGGAACACCTGTGAAAATCGTCCTTGATCGAAAGCCAGGGCAGATATTCGATAGCGAGGTCGTAGAAGTCGCAGCGGGTACTGCGTCGGGCCAAGTGCCGGTAGGTTCGGATATTCTGAGCGCGCTTGACATAGGAAGCAGCGGGGAAGCATTGGTGATCTTGGGATGGCCGAAAGGCCTAGACCAAGGCGCGGCGACAGTCGGTACTGTAGGCTCGGTCACAGCCTTCGGGCCCGATGCTGGTGCAATGGGTATTTTGGCGACGATTTTGCTATATTTCAAGCTAGTCGGAACTTATCTCTGATCGACTAAAAAACTGAGCTCTTCAAAAGCATACCCAAAACTTGATGCTTTGAATCCAAGCGGAAATTTGTGCAGGTTCATGAGGGCGTTGCTTTCATCGCAAATGCACTGAGTCCCCAAGAATGCGCCCCGCTTGCCAGACGCATTCAAAAATTGCAAAGTGAATGGAGTTGGCACAGCTCAGCAATGCTGTCTTCGCCACGAAGGCCATCCAGCACGATCCTGATCTTCTCTTCTGACGAATAGTGTTTGCGGGTCGCGCGTTTGTTGTCTTTGACGATCTTCTCGCCAGGGCTCTTCGTTGTCTTCCTCATCTTCCACTCCTCAGTGGTTACGATGAGCCAACAACACTCTCTTATCAGATCACCCTATTTGGACCCATAGGCGCTGACGTCAAACAGATCGAACGTGTCACGATCCAACATGAACGGGATGGCGTGCAGATCGAGTTGGAAGGTGCACTGGCAGCGATGATTAGCCTATCCCGGAACGAACAAAG
>NZ_QOCF01000024.1 GCF_003318255.1 Ruegeria sp. A3M17 | reverse complement strand
TGGATAGCCCATTTTCCTTCACATCCCAGAACGGCCGCGCGTTTCGCTGCCGCGCGATACCCGTCTGGATCCTGAAAGTCACCGAAGGGCCCGTCGATCGGGCGCAGGCCGTTGGCTCGGGCGGCGACAACCATGCGGGCTAGCGCATAGTGCCACATATCGCCCCAATGCGTCATGCGTCCGCCATCTGCGTCCGCATCGGTCAGAACGGAATAGTCGGGGTTTACACCGCCGATGATTGTGGTCCGGGCACGGGTCGATGCCGCATAGTCGGCAACCCCGAAATGCAGGCTTTCGTTGCGTTTCGAGGCCGCCGCGATCTCGCTGACATTCTGCATCCCAAGCGCGGTTTCGATGATGTGTTCGAACCCGATCCGTTTCTTGTACCCTTTGGCGTCCTCGATCTGCGTCACCAGCATGTCAACTGCATAGACATCCGCAGCGGTTCCAACTTTGGGGACCATGATCAGGTCCAGCCGTTCGCCGGCCTGTTCGACCACATCCACTACATCGCGATACATATAGTGCGTGTCCAGCCCGTTGATCCGCACCGACATGGCTTTGTTGCCCCAGTCGATATCGTTCAGTGCTTCGATGATGTTCTTGCGCGCCTGTTCCTTTTCGTCCGGTGCAACAGCGTCTTCCAGATCAAGGAAGATAACGTCCACATCCGATTTCGCTGCCTTTTCGAACATTCCGGGCTGGCTGCCCGGAACGGCCAGCTCGCTGCGGTTCAGGCGTGCGGGGGCTTGGTCGATGTTGTGAAAGCTCATGGTTTTGGGATCCTTCGTCTTACAGGTTTGGATAGATCGGGAATTTGGCGCAAAGCTCTGCAACCTCGGCTTTGACTTTGGCTTCAACCGCGCCATTGCCGTCTTCGCCATTGGCAGCCAGGCCGTCGACCACCTCGATGATCCAGTCGGCGATCTGGCGGAATTCGATCTCGCCAAAGCCGCGGGTGGTGCCGGCGGGGGAGCCCAGACGGATGCCCGAGGTGATGGTCGGTTTTTCCGGGTCAAACGGCACGCCGTTCTTGTTGCAGGTGATATGCGCCCGGCCCAGAGCCTTATCGACAATGTTGCCGGTCACGCCCTTGGGTCGCAGATCGACCAGCACCACATGGGTGTCGGTACCGTGGGTCACAGTGTCCAGACCGCCCTTGATCAGCTGGTCCGACAACGCCTGTGCGTTCACGACAACCTGCTTGA
>NZ_QOCF01000026.1 GCF_003318255.1 Ruegeria sp. A3M17 | reverse complement strand
TGTTGGGGCGCATATTTTGCGCCCCAACGAAATAGCTCAGGCTGTCAGGCCTTCGGGTTCTGGGAGTTTGTTTGCGCGGCAGCAGGCGGTGAGTGTGTTGGCCAGCAGGCAGGCGATGGTCATGGGGCCGACGCCGCCGGGGACCGGGGTGATGGCGCCGGCGCGTGCTGCCGCGCTGGCGTAGTCGACGTCACCGACCAGTTTGTTCTTACCGTCGCGTTCAATGCGGTTGATGCCCACGTCGATGACGGTCGCGCCTTCCTTGATCCAGTCGCCCGGCACCATTTCGGGGCGGCCAACGGCGGCCACGACGATGTCGGCGCGGCGGACCACATCGGGCAGATCCTTGGTGCGGCTATGCGCGATGGTCACGGTGCAGCTGTCGCCCAGCAGCAGCTGCGCCATCGGCTTGCCCACGATATTCGAGCGTCCGATCACAACCGCATCCATGCCCGACAGCGAACCATGGTGATCTCGGAGCATCATCAGACAGCCCAACGGTGTGCAAGGCACCATCGATTTCTGACCGGTGCCCAAGAGGCCCACATTCGAGATATGGAACCCGTCCACATCCTTTGCCGGCGAGACCGAGTTGATCACCAGATCCTCGTTCAGGTGCTTGGGCAGCGGCAATTGAACCAGAATGCCATGCACAGCCGGGTCATTGTTCAGCTTGTCGATCAACGCCAGCAGGTCTTCCTCGGAGGTATCGATGTCCAGCTTGTGCTCGTACGAGTTCATGCCGACCTCGACCGTCATCTTGCCTTTCGAGCGGACATAGACCTGGCTGGCCGGATCTTCGCCTACCAGAACCACGGCCAGGCCGGGGGTGATGCGGTTTTCTTCTTTCAGCTTTGCGACCTGATCGGCCACTTGCGCACGGACCTTGGCCGCAAAGGCCTTGCCGTCGATAACCTGCGCTACCATCCTTTGATCCCTTCTTTCAAAAACGGATCGGGCGCGTGAAGCGCCCGGTCATTCAGTCCGGGCCGAGAACACGTTCCTCACGTGCAATCGACCAGTCAATCAACATGCGCCACAGTCTTTCGGCCAAATCCGGATCCATTCCCAGCTCGGCAGAGCTTGTGCGCACGCGGTGCACCACGTCTTCGACACGGTCCGGGATACGGGCAGGCAGGCCCTCGCCCGGCTTCAGCTCGGACGCGCGGTCAATGTAGCCTGCGCGCGCCACCAACATTTCGATCAGTTGGCGGTCCAGCTTGTCGATCTGAACCCGCAGATCCTGCATCGTTGCACAGTCTTGCGGCGGTGTCAGAGTGGGCATCGCGATCTCCTCATGGCCCGGGAAAACCCCGGACCACGAGATGTCCTATTCGGCGACTTAGAACAAGCCCTCGATCTCACCTGCGTCATTGAGGCAGATGGTTTCCGCAGCCGGTTTGCGTGGCAGACCGGGCATGGTCATGATCTCACCGCAGACAACCACGATAAAGCCGGCACCCGCGCTCAGGCGTACCTCACGCACCGGAACCGAATGGCCGGTGGGCGCACCGCGCAAGGTGGGGTCTGTCGAGAACGAATACTGCGTCTTGGCCATGCAGACCGGCAGATTGCCGTATCCGGCCTCTTCCCACTCACGCAGCTGGTTGCGGATCTTGTTGTCGGCCAGAACCTCGTCGGCGCGGTAGATGCGCTTGGCGATGGTTTCGATTTTCTCGAACAGCGGCATGTCGTCGGGATAGATCGGTGCGAAGTTGGCACTGCCGCCTTCGACGATCTCGACAACCTTCTCGGCCAGCGGCGCAGAGCCTTCCGAGCCCAGCTCCCAATGACGCGACAGAACCGCCTCAACCCCATGCTCGGCGCAATAGTCGCTGACCGCCTGCACTTCGGCATCGGTGTCGGTGACGAAGTGGTTGATGGCAACCACAACCGGCACGCCGAATGATTTCACGTTCTCGATGTGACGGCCCAGGTTGGCACAGCCCGAGTTGACCGCGTCGACGTTTTCCGCACCCAGATCGGCCTTGGCAACGCCACCGTTCATCTTCATCGCACGCACGGTGGCAACCAGCACCACTGCAGACGGCGCGATGCCCGCCTTACGGCACTTGATGTTCATGAACTTCTCGGCGCCCAGATCGGCACCAAAACCGGCCTCAGTCACGACATAGTCAGCCACTTTCAAAGCGGTCTTGGTAGCGATGACAGAGTTACAGCCATGCGCGATATTCGCAAACGGGCCACCGTGGACGAATGCCGGGTTGTTTTCCAGCGTCTGCACCAGGTTCGGCTGCATCGCGTCCTTCAGCAGCACGGTCATTGCGCCTTCGGCCTTGATGTCGCGGCAGTAAACAGCGGTCTTGTCGCGGCGATAGGCCACGATGATGTCACCCAGACGCTTTTCCAGATCCTTCAGGTCGTTGGACAGGCACAGGATCGCCATGACCTCGGACGCCACGGTGATGTCAAAGCCAGTTTCGCGCGGGAAGCCGTTCGACACACCACCCAGGGACGCTGTGATCTGACGCAGCGCCCGGTCGTTCATGTCGACAACACGACGCCATGCAACGCGGCGTACATCGATTTCGGCTTCATTGCCCCAGTAGATGTGGTTGTCGATCATCGCCGACAGCAGCGAATGCGCCGAGGTGATCGCGTGGAAATCCCCGGTGAAGTGCAGGTTCATTTCCTCCATCGGAACAACCTGCGCATAACCGCCACCCGCGGCGCCGCCCTTCATGCCAAAGTTCGGGCCCAGCGAGGCTTCGCGGATACAGATCATCGCATTCTTGCCAATGCGGTTCAGACCATCACCCAGACCAACGGTCGTGGTCGTCTTACCCTCACCCGCAGGCGTCGGGTTGATCGCGGTGACCAGCACCAGCTTGCCGTCTTCTCGACCCTGCACCGAATTGATGAAGTCCTGGCTGACTTTGGCCTTGTCATGGCCATAGGGCAGCAGATCAGCAGAATCGATGCCGATCTTAGCGCCGATTTCCTGAATAGGCTTCTTCTGCGCCTCACGCGCGATTTCAATGTCCGATTTATAGCTCATTGGGCAAAACCCCCGGTTG
>NZ_QOCF01000001.1 GCF_003318255.1 Ruegeria sp. A3M17 | reverse complement strand
GATCGTCGCGGTGTGCCCTCAGAGGATGCTGAGGCGTTTTTTCAGGCCAACAGCCACCATTTCCCGCAGATCGAAGCAGGCGGGAGCGGCGCGGACATTGACCTGAGCGCGATTGAATCGGCGGCAGCGCGAACTGTGACCAAGGGATATCTGGATACCTACGCCGCAGATGTCAGAGCCATGCCCCTGGACGACGTGCAGAAGGCTCTTACCGAGGCCGAGTCTGATCCGCTGGCTCTGGCCGCACGGTTTTCAGTAGATATCCCGACAGTCCTGCGGCGGCTGGCGACATTGCCCGAAGGATATCTGGGGCGGCCCACCGGGTTGGTGGTCTGTGACGCGTCGGGCAGTATCTTGTTCAGCAAATCCGTGCCGGGTTTCGCCATGCCCCGCTTTGGCGAAGCCTGCCCGTTTTGGCCCATCTTTCAGGCGCTGAACAGACCATTGGTTCCGATCCGCAAACGTGTTGTGCAATTGGGGCGAACGGCGGCTGAGTTCGACTGCTATGCCTACGCGTGGCCGCAGGCGGTTTCAGGATATGACGACGCGCCGGCCTATCATTCAGTCATGCTTGTCCGTGCGGTGGAAGAGGGGGCTCCGAGCGCGCAATCCGCGACCCGGGTCGGTCCAAGCTGCCGGGTCTGCCCAAATGACGCTTGCGCATCGCGCCGCGAGCCGTCGATTTTAAGCGAAGGTTTTTGACAGTTTCCTGACAGAGGGCTTAAGCTGATGCCGACAGGTTCACAGACGGAATCTGTCACGGGGAGGGATGAAACATATGAGCCGTAAGGTTCTGTTAATTGAGGATGAGCCCAACATCGCTGAGGCCATTCGATTTTTGCTGACCCGCGAGGGATGGCACGTTGAAACGCACGCGGAAGGGTCGGATGCGATAGAAGTCATTCAGGGGGCGAACCCCGATCTGGTCATTCTGGACGTTATGCTGCCCGGCAAAAGCGGGATGGAGATTTTGCGCAACCTGCGCGAGCTTGAGGGCATGCAGCATTTGCCCGTTTTGATGCTGACCGCGCGCGGGCAATCGCGCGACCGGGAAATGGCCGAAAACGCTGGGGTCAGCCGCTTTATGACCAAGCCGTTTTCCAACGCCGAAGTGCTGACAGCGGTGCGAGACCTGCACGCACAGGCAACGCGGTCATGAACTCGGGCGAAGATCGTAAACCCCTAGGGGTCCGGCCTTCGCCATTTCTCGAGCGTCAGAGCTATCGCCGCCGCAGGTTGATGGATGCCGCGCGCTTACTGCCTATTCTGGGGGCCGCTCTTGTTGCCATTCCTCTGCTGTGGCCAAGCCAAGGCTCATCTGAAGATGGTGTGCCGCTGTCTTCAGCAATCCTGTATATCTTCACGTGCTGGGCTTTGCTGATCGTAATCAGTCTGATCTTTGGATTTGCAGCCAGACGAATGGTTGTAAGTGACGATGCCGAGGCAGAGTCGGATTGATGGCCACACTAAACGTTCTGATCCTGGTTTGCCTCGGCTATGTCGTTCTGTTGTTCGGGGTGGCTTTTGCCGCTGACCGGATGGCGGCCGCTGGCCGAGGGGCGTGGTTGCGGTCTCCGCTGATCTATACCTTGTCGCTGTCGATCTATTGCACGGCCTGGACGTTTTACGGCGCGGTCGGAAATGCTGCGCGGTCCGGGTTGGAATTTGTCACCATCTACCTTGGGCCGACGTTGGTGATGCTCAGCTGGTGGTGGGGGTTGCGCAAGCTCGTGCGGGTCGGACGCACCCAGCGGGTAACCTCCATCGCGGACCTGATTTCGTCGCGATACGGTAAATCCAACACGCTGGCCATTTGCGTGACCATTCTGGCCGTATTGGGTGGAACGCCTTACATTGCGTTGCAGTTGCAATCCATTACCCTGTCTTTTTCCATCTTTGCTGAGGCTGATCCCTCGGGCCTTTACCGAGAAGGTTCCAGCGTGTTCTGGGTGGCTGCGGGCCTGGCGGTATTTGCGATCCTATTTGGTACTCGAAATCTGGACGCGAATGAGCGTCACCACGGCGTGGTCACCGCCATTGCGTTGGAATCAGTCGTCAAACTGTTCGCCTTGCTTGCGGTCGGCGTCTTCGTCGTTTGGGGCGTTGCGGGTGGGATTGGCCCGATGATGGATCGCATCGACGCCTCGGAGATCGGGCAATGGAATGTGGATGCCGGGCGCTGGACGACCTTCATCTTCCTCTCGGCCGCCGCTTTCATCTGCTTGCCACGGATGTTTCAGGTGATGGTGGTAGAGAACGCGGATGAGGGGCACCTGAGAACCGCTGCCTGGGCGTTCCCGTTGTATCTGCTGTTGATGAGCCTGTTTGTTGTGCCCATCGCCGTCGTGGGTCTGGATTTGATGCCCGAAGGCTCGAACCCCGACCTGTTCGTGCTGACGGTGCCCTTGTCGCAGGGGAACGACTGGCTGGCGATGCTGTCGTTTATCGGCGGGTTTTCCTCGGCCACGTCTATGGTCATCGTGACGGCAATGGCGCTGTCGACCATGGTGTCGAATCATCTGGTCATGCCGATCTGGCTGAGCACGCAAGGGGGCGCGGGTTCGGTCTCGGGTGACGTGCGCAACGTGGTGCTGATGGCGCGGCGCGTGTCCATCGCGGTCATCATGGCGCTGGGTTACTATTACTACCGCTTGTCGGGCGGTGGGGCTGCACTGGCGTCGATCGGGCTGGTGGCCTTTGCAGGCATTTCCCAGATCCTGCCAGCGCTGGTCGGTGGATTGTTCTGGCGCGGTGCCACTCGCACCGGAGCGCTGGTTGGGCTGACGGTTGGGTTCGTGCTGTGGATCTACACCTTGTTACTGCCGGGGATGGGAGGGGCAATAATGCCCGACTCGGTGCTGCAGAACGGCCCCTTCGGGTGGGGCTGGCTGCGTCCACAGGCCCTGTTCGGGATCGAAGGAATGGACCCCATGGTCCACTCGGTCATGTGGTCGTTGGCGTTGAACACGGCTGCGTTCTGCGCCGCGTCATTGTTGAGCTTTCCCAGCCCGTTGGAGCGTCTGCAGGGCGCACAGTTCGTCAATGTTTTTGACCACTCAGTCTCACCGGCTGGCTGGACCGGGTCGGTGGCGCAAAGCGAAGATCTGATGATCATGACACAGCGCATTTTGGGCTCTGGCCCGGCGCAGGAGTTCTTTCAGCACGAGGCCGAAGCACAGGGTGGACGGACAAGCCTGCCGGAACCCACGCCGGGGTTTCTGGAAAGACTGGAACGTGAACTCAGCGGCTCGGTCGGCGCGGCCACGGCCCATGCGATGATCGGGCAGATTGTCGGTGGTTCGTCCGTTTCGGTTGAGGACTTGCTTGCGGTAGCTGACGAGTCGGCTGAGTTGTTGGAGTATTCCAGCCAGCTTGAGGCCAAATCCGCCGAGCTCAGCCGAACCGCGCGCCAACTGCGAGAGGCGAATACCAAGCTGACGCAGATCTCGGAACAAAAAGACGGGTTCCTCAGTCAGGTCAGCCATGAATTGCGGACGCCGATGACCTCTATTCGGGCCTTTTCCGAGATCATGCGCGATACGGATGGTCTGAGTGCCGAAGAGCAAACGCGCTATGCCGCGATCATCCATGATGAGGCCCTGCGACTGACGCGCCTGCTGGATGATTTGCTGGACCTGAGCGTTCTGGAAAGCGGTCGTGTGAGCCTGAATTTGGGTGGGGATACCCTTGGTTCGATCCTGGATCGGGCGGTCTCAAGCGCATTGGCGGGGTCGCACCTAAAACTTAAGATTCGCCGCGCGCGACCGTCCGAGCGTATTCCGCTGAACACTGATCTTGATCGGTTGGGGCAGGTCTTTATCAATCTGATTTCGAACGCGCAGAAGTACTGCGATGCGGATGAACCCGTTCTGTCAATCTCGGCCCATGATGTCGGGGGGCAGGTCGTCATTGATTTCACCGATAACGGCAGTGGCATCCCACCCGAAGCGCAGTCGATGGTGTTCGAAAAGTTTGCCCGCGTCGGTGGGGACAAGGCGGGTGGCGCTGGTCTGGGGCTGGCGATCTGCCGCGAGATCATGCAGCGTCTGGGCGGCGAGATCAGTTATCTTCCCGGCCAGGGCGGTGCGGCCTTTCGCGTCCGCCTTCCGCTGGCGCACCGGCAAGCTGCACAATGATGCACCCATAAAGACATTGGTAACCCGCCTCGGGTTAGACCGGATATCAGGTTCAGAAACTCAAATCGGTATCGGGCATGACGCAGTCTGTCAGCACAGCTTTGGCGCGCAAACTTTCGGCAGGACAAGAGGAACAAGGTGAAAAGCCGCGTTCTGTTCTTCGTGCCCTGCGACTGGCCTTTGCGCGAACAGCAGGGGATCGGTTCCAGCTGCCGTTGTCGGTGATCGGGGCAAAGCAGTCTCTCAAAGCTCAGGATACGCTGGCCGAGGTGGTTGACGCGGGCTGGATGCTGCTGCGCCTAGGCAACTCGGACGGGATGTCCGCTGCGATCTGCTTGGATATGGGGGCCGTATCAGCGGTCGTGCAGGTGCAGACAATTGGTGAGGTTATGCCCAACCCGCCAACAGCACGGGAGTACACAGATACGGATGCAGCAATGGTGGCGCCGCTGATCGAAGACGCTTTGACCAGGGCCGTCGCGTTGGTCGATACAGCCGCTGATCAATCCAGTCTTGCCGGTTATGAATTCCGGGCGCGGCTGGCGGATCTGCGTTCTTTGTCGCTGGCTATGGTCGAAGATGCTTATCGCGTGTTTGACCTGACGGTAGAACTTGGCGGTGGGCTGCGACAGGGGCAGATCACAGTCCTGTTGCCCGATACACCGGCAGAGCAGGGGGCCGATGTTGAAATTCAAGTTGCTGCCGGCCCGAAGCTTGAGCAAGCGTCGGGGGTTGTCCGGGCCGAATTGAATACGGTGATCGGCAGGATGTCAGTGCCATTGGCAACCCTGTCCGGGCTGTCAGTTGGGGACGTTCTACCGTTGACCGGATCACGGTTAGATCGCGCGGAAATCCTGACAATTGGTCGAACGCGGGCTGCAATCGGACGTTTGGGGCAATGCGGAGGGATGCGCGCAGTACGGTTGAACGAATGTGCTTCGGCTGCGGCGCTGGAGCAAGCTGAAATGCCCGAGTTTCTGGAAGCGCGAAGCTACGCGCCGGGGCCGGAGGCTCGGAAAGATCCGATGCCAATCGATCCCACACATGAGGTCGTGCCGATAGATGAAGTGGCATTGAACGAATTGGATACCGATTTGCGCTTTGGCAGCCCGGATCAGATGGCGGCCGAAATTTCGCAACTGGCAGGTCTGACGGGATTGGACGACATTGCTGACCCAACCTAACCTGATTGTCAAAGGTCCTTAGCCGTCAGAACCGCGCATATGCTCCAGCGCGGGGCGCAGGTTGTCCAGCATATAACCCGCCTTGGTCGTGGCCTCGAGGATCTCATCCGCGCTCATGTGGTCGCACTGGCCCAAAGCCCAAACCACCGAACAGCGGGTGCCCGACGCGCAATAGGCTAAAACGGGGCCAGAGCAGCTTTCGGCCAATTCTCGTTGCAGGGCAACATTGCCAGGCGTCATGGTCTGATGGGTCAGTTCCAGAACCTCATATTCCATCCCGGCTGCCCGGACAGCCTGTCCGATTGCATCCGACTGCATGGTTGGTGGAACTTCCGTATTGGGACGGTTGCAGATGACCTTAACGAAACCTGCTGCGGCGATGGCTGGGACGTCCTCGACCGTGATTTGGGGCGAGACGGCATAGCGGGGGGTTATTGGTCGAATCTCCATGGCAATTGCTTAGGCCGCGTTTGCGGATCTGTCCAGTTGCGCACCAAGCCCGGGCGCCGCAAACATTCCCGTGATCATCGCAGCCAGAAACACAATTCCGCCAAGGCCGCCATAGGTGATGGACGCGATGGCAGGTCCGGGACAAAGCCCGGACAAGCCCCAGCCCATGCCAAACATCACGGAACCGATAATTAGGCGGCGGTCCAGCTCGGGTGGGCTCATTTTTGGAAACTGACCACCAGTCAGCGGTCTACGGTGGGCCGTCATTCTCCACGCGATGAGCATCGGCAGGATCGCGCCGCCCATCACAAATGCCAGGGTGGGATCCCAGTTTCCGAACACATCCAGCCACCCCTGAACCTTGGTGGTATCGGTCATGCCCGAGATCAAAAGGCCGGCACCAAACAGAGATCCAGCCAGCATTGATAGGAGAACCCGCATCAAATCAGCCCCCATACATGGCGCATCAGTGCAATTGTTGCCCCACCCGCGCCGATATAGATCAACGTCGCGATGATGCCCCTGGCAGAAAATCGAGAAATACCGCATACCCCGTGCCCCGAGGTGCATCCATTGGCAATGCGCGTTCCTGCGCCAACCAAAACGCCGGCGATGACGATCACTGCGAAATTGTCGGTCAGATGGGTCATGGGCGCAGAAGAGAGTAGGGACCTCAAAACAAGCGGCGTCGCGACGACGCCTGCGAAGAAGCTTAAGCGTTCCAAGGTGCGGTCACTGCCATCGACAAGTCCGCCCAGGATCCCGCTGGCGCCCATGATGCGCCCGTTGCCCAGAAGGTAGACTGCAGCGCCCAGCCCGATCAGCAGGCCACCGGCAAGCCCCCAAATCCATTCAATGTACATTCGTTTTCCTCAGTTCGCCTGATGGGTCTGCGTCACAACTTGTTGATCGGCACCTTCAGGAATATGTCACCTTGCTCGTCCGCAGGCGGCATCTGCCCGGCCCGCATGTTAACCTGCAAAGACGGCAGGATCAGGCGCGGCATGGGCAGGGTTGCGTCGCGGGCATCACGCATTTCGACAAATTCCTCGATTGATTTGCCTTGTCCGATATGGACGTTCAGGGCTTTTTGCTCTCCGACAGTTGTCTCCCAGGCAAATTCATCACGCCCCGGCGCTTTGTAGTCATGCCCGACAAAGATGCGCGTCTCATCCGGCAGGGCCAGTATCTTCTGGATAGACTCGAACAGCATTTCTGAAGACCCACCGGGAAAATCGCACCGCGCGGTGCCGAAATCCGGCATGAACAGCGTGTCACCGACAAAAGCCGCGTCGCCGATCACATATGTCATGCAGGCGGGCGTATGGCCGGGCGTGTGGAAAACATCGCCACGCATCTGCCCAACATGGAAGCTGTCGCCATCGCGGAACAAAGCATCAAACTGGCTGCCGTCGCGCTGAAACTCGGTCCCTTCATTGAAGATTTTCCCGAAGGTTTCCTGGATCGTTACGATCTGTTCACCGATGCCGATCTTTCCGCCCAGTTCCTGTTGCAGATAAGGTGCCGCTGAAAGGTGGTCGGCATGCACATGGCTTTCCAGAATCCACTCGACCCTTAGCTCATTGTCGCGAACATAAGCGACGATCTGATCCGCCGAGTCGGTCTTCGTTCGGCCCGAGGCGTGATCGAAGTCCAGAACGCTGTCGACGATTGCGCAGGCCGTCCCTTCGGGTTCCTGCACAAGGTATGAGACCGTATTGGTTTCAGGGTCGAAAAACGCTTTCACAATTGGTGTCATCTGGCTCTCCGTCAGCGCGCAGTTTATCATATATGTTTTTCAGAATATGATGCAACCGGCATTCTTTGATTTGATGCGTGTCAAGGCAAGTTAATCTAAATCCGATTAGAATTTAATCATTCTGCCTTAGGTTGCCGATACCGGGTGGGCGACAGGCAGTTTTCCGCGCGTTTGTTCGCCAGGATAACCAGGTCTTAAAACCGTTACCTATATCGGCGACAGTGATAGAAATTGGGAGGAAGAATATGTCTGCAAAAAGTTTGTATTCCGAAGCCGAACACCTGGAGCAAAAGCTGCAGAATGCCTGTTTTGAAACCCGGCTTGCGCTTCAGCCCAGTGTAACCAAAGTGATTGATCGGATGCGTCAGGAAGGCATGCACGTGCCATCGCGCCTGCGTCACCTTGATGCGGCTTTATGCGAAGATGCCATAGAGGCGCAGTTCGACAATATGCCAGTCTGAGGCGAAGTATTAGCCGAACGAGATCCCCAAGATCACCAGCATCAGGCCAATCACCGAAAGAAAAAGCGAAGCCAGATTCCACGGCAGGACGCTTTGAACAGCGGCGCGCAATTCTTCGTCCGACAGGCCGGATTTGCGCGCTTTCATCACACGCAGGATACACCAGACCAGACCCAGCAGACCGGCAAGCGACAGGGCGGCACCGCCCCAGGTGATGATTTCGAACATGGTTCCCCACATTTTTCCGCAAATCCTGGTTGCGCTTAGCGGATCGAACGACCGCGCACAAGCCCATCGAGGATTGGATGCTTGCAGCTCACGCGGCGGCAATGTATCCGGCTAACTGCCGTTGCTAATGCATCAGATCGCAGCCTTTTGGAGAGATAAATATGGAAGACGTGACCGAAGATCAGGCCGCCGCCAACTACCGTGTGACAGCGGGCGAGCTGCGTCAGTTCGTGGAACGGATCGAACGCCTGGATGCCGAGAAAAAGGATCTGGCGGAGCAGCAGAAAGAGGTCATGGCCGAAGCCAAAGCCCGCGGTTACGACACAAAAGTGATGCGCAAGGTCATCGCATTGCGCAAACGCGACAAGGACGATATCGCCGAAGAAGAGGCGGTACTTGAAATGTATAAGGAAGCGTTGGGCATGTGAGCCGCGCCTGGGGTCAGGGTTTCAGGACCTTTACCCCGGCCATCGTTTCCAACCTGGCCAGATCCTGCTCGTACAGTTCGGAAAATGCGTCGATGACCTCATCGCTCCAGCCGGGTAAGTCCAGCTCTTCTTCCATTTTGTCCGGCTGAGCATGGTTCGCCAGAATGTCTGCAAGAACGTCTCGGGTCTCAGCCTGTGAAAGCCTCGAAACCTGGTCCAGAATCGCCTGGGCTTGTGACTGACCTTCTTCGGTCAGCAACGAGATCAGCAGGTCATACTCATCTTTGATCGCAGCGTCCGCAGCAAGCCCGCCGACGCTGCGCACAACGTCCCCCCAGATTAGCGGAATGTCCTCATTGCACCATAGGGTAATCTGCACCCCGGGGGCAAAGTCGCGAACATCTTCGACCATCTCAACCCAGCTGAGGTGACTAAGATCATTGTTGCGGATCATGTCCTCACGCGCCTGTTCCGGTAAAGACATCAGATGTTTCGGGACAAAACTACCGGGATTCCTGAGCGCCAGAAACAATTCCAACTGACAATCGCGAAAGGACTCTTCCAGAACAGATAAGCGTTTGCCCGCAGAAGGATAGAATTGCCCATCGGCAAGGACCACGTCTTTCTCGCCGATGAATTCTTCACTGGTGAAAATGGCGCGTTTTACTTCTGGGTGAATTGGAAGATTGCCCCGAATACTTTCAATCTCGTCCGGTAATGGGGGGCGCGTATTCAAGGCCTGAAATGCGGGTTTGAACACTTGCCGGTAACGACGAGGACCAAAGAAAGTCGCACCATTTCGGGCCAGTACATCCCCATTGGCTTGCAACGACCTGAGCAGCCGCCCTTCATCGGTAAAAGCCGCGCCTGCGTGGATGGCAACCTGCATGTTTGGTTCTTGTCCTTACATTCCTGAACCTGCCTGTCGAGTTACAGGCTGTGCCAGGGACAGTCAAATCCACACCCCCCACTTAAAGGTGATTGGCCGTATCACAAGGAAAATCAAAAATCCCTAAGTTTGGATGAAAATTGAGGCTTGCAGTCCGTTAAAAGAGAAAGTAATCGACACCCAGCGCCCCTATAGCTCAGCTGGTAGAGCAACTGATTTGTAATCAGTAGGTCCGCGGTTCGAGTCCGTGTGGGGGCACCATGAAATCTTTTAATTCCAAAATGTTCTAGCTTGCCGGAACTACCGTATGAACAGATCGAGTCTGTTCCAGTCGGATGGGGACACTATTTCGGCACTTGCCCCTGTTTCTTTTTCGCGGCCGAAACGGCGACATCAAAATTTTACTTCGACTAGCACGCAACAAGATTAGCCACGTTAGTTAGCACCGATCAGTCGATCGTCGGTAATAAAGTCCCCGGGTTCACCAAACCACCCTAGGCATCGACGGATGTAGGGCATCAAATTATTTGTGTCGCGCTTTGAGTTCTTTCAGGACCACTTCGCATGTAAAGACGACCGGTTCAGCCTTTGATGGTCAACTTAAGCCGATTGTAATGCCAAAGACGTAAAGGCTGGAGGGTTCGGTGATCTTTTGCATGAACTCGACCCAGTCCTCACTGTACATCTGTTCGAAGTGAGTGGGGTAGGCCCAAACCAGATTGTGGAACGTGAAAGTTGTTAGCAAAACCCCAACTGTGCTGGCGCTTGCAAACTCTTTTTGCTTGTCCCTAAGAAACATCGAAATGACCATCCCCGCCAGACTGGCCATCGCGATACCGATAAAATCCTGTGTGTTCACTTTGCCGACTTCAGGCACACCCACCATTTGAAATTGAATGAAACGGGTCAGGAAAACCACCATGGAGCCAAGCATAAATGCGCCCACAAACGCCGCTGGATAAGCTAGGCGTTTCCAGACGTTATCGGTTTTGGGTTTGGGATTCTTGCTTGCCGTTTCTTTCGTGCGTTTATTAATTTGGGCGATACGATCCTCAAAGGACTTTTGCTCTGTGCTCACGGCTTAACTCAATTGTTTTTCTGCTTTGCAGCATAGCTTAACCCTCAGCGGACGTTAAGCAAGCGTCATGCAACCCAAGAGAAAGTGATTGATGTATCGTGGCGATGGAAGGGTAGGGGAAATGCGGGGGGATACCCCGACGTTTTGATGCCGGAGTTTCCCAGGTGAAACGCATTGAATTCGTGATCTTTTGGTCTTACTGAGTTCCTGAGGTCCAACAGAGGCCCGGCACGCTGCGCGGGCGTGATGGAATGGTAGACATATCAGACTTAAAATCTGAAGGGCGTACGCCCGTGTGGGTTCGAGTCCCACCGCCCGCACCAGTGCATTCTTAAGCCGGAAACCCAAGATCGTTGATCAGTTTCCACAAATCCCGATTCGCCACTGAAAGCTGTTCGACCACCTTTTCGATTTCTTTCATTGCGCCCTCATCAACCGTATCCTGGCGGCCCAATTTGATATCAGTCTTCCGGTCCGCAATGCGCATCAGGATGGTCTTTGGATTGCCGCTGTCGGGATCGAAGGAATAGATGCAATGGTTGTATCTGTTCCGAATGCCTGAAAGCTTGCTAAGACGTTGCGTGTGTTTAAGGATTGGGTCACGTATGTCTGGCGGGCGGCCTTCCATCTTGGCCAGCCTCTCGACCAGATCAATTCTAGCGCGCGTCGTGTTCAGCGTCAGAAAGATGATTACCGAGATATCCTTGTTGGTGCGGGTCAACCCGGCGATCAGGTGGATCAACAGGCTTTCCGTGTTGGTCCACATGTAGTTCAACTTACCGACCAGCAGGATCAGGCGGTCAAACCGGGCTTCGAAATCGTCAGTCAACGGGCAGCTCTCGCGCTTCGTCCGGCGCAACCTCGAAATAAAACTGCGCGGCTGCAGTCCGGTTGCTGACACCGATCTTGCCCGCCACATTGTGCATATGAAGTTTGACCGTGTGTTCGGTGATGCCCAGGTTTGATGCGATGATCTTGTTGCTTTGACCTTTGGACACCAGTTTCAGCACCTGCTTTTCCCGGCGTGTCAGCTTGGAGTATGTCGGGTGAAGGTCGCTGGGCTTTGATGTCGCTACCGGCGCGCCGTACGACTGCGTCGGCGCATGCGCCACGCAATCCGCAAGAAAACACGGCAGGTAAAGCTCTTCATGCAGCAGGAGGCGCAAAATAGATCGCCATACATCAGGTGCGACATTCATCGGCAGGTATCCGATGTCGCCGAACTTGCTGCGATCCCACTTTTCGAATGCCAGTCGGGCAGCTTCTTCTTTGCGATAGGCAAAGGCCAAGCTGCCTGATCCCGCAATTTCTGTATAAGCTTGCGGTCGGTTCAACAGGTCGTCCAGCATCATCTGGTCGACGACGACCACCTTTCCCGCCCCAACGTCTGATCCGCTTGGCGCAGGCAGCGCGTCAATTGTTTCGATCCGGCGGGTGATCACGCCAAATTCGGATTGAACACCATGGATCGTTTGGTCTGAATAGAAGAGTTCTTTGCCGACGAAATTGATCGAGAAGTCTTCGGGATTAGAATTGTTTGGAATAGCACTATCCTGAAACGGAATGCCCATTATTCCCCCCTTAATTAACCCACACCGCGAAAAAATGCGGCGAAATTGTAACCAGTACTCGTAGTGCAGAATTTGAAGTAATTTACTGTATAGAGCTGCGACTATAGCGGAAAGTACAAGTTTCATCAACGCTGCTGGCAGGTTTGCAAAAAACAGTTCTACTACTTTCGGCTAGGTCACCTATACCGCTTCCCGCTTAAGTAGAAGAAATCGTTGGCTTTCCTAAACTGCTGGTTTCAATCTTGCCGCATGTGCCAGCAAAGCGGGCTTTTTCACCTACCGAAGTTTTAGAGCAATGAAAACAAGGCACTGAGCGTTCTAGTGCTTTAGGGTAGCTATGCAGCTCGCCCTCGGCCTGCAACCATGAGTCTGCTTCTATTTTGAAGTCTTAATTCCTGATGTGTCGGCGAATCGCGCATTTCCGCGAGCCATTTCCGCAGACACGAAGTCGGCTAAGCCGAGAAAGGAGGGTGGGAGATACTTCACTGAACGAGACCGCACACATGCGCGTTTTGCGCCTGAGTGTTTTTCCTAGTTTCAACCGCGCCAGTAGCCGTTTTGTAGATGAATGATGGCCCGTGCGCTTTATAAGTGGAAAATAATATGTCACGTGGACGTAATCAAAATCATAATAACGTTGTAGACGTCGAAGAAATCAACACCGGCGATGTCTATGTTCCGGTTTATGCAGATGTCGATATTGAAGAAGCCGACATCGAACTGGAAAACACCGAACAGAAGACCAAAGTCGACAACGAACAGGGTCAAGGTCAGGATCAAGAGCAAGCTCAGAAGACA
The DNA here is from genome assembly GCF_003318255.1 of Ruegeria sp. A3M17. Classification (GTDB taxonomy): domain Bacteria; phylum Pseudomonadota; class Alphaproteobacteria; order Rhodobacterales; family Rhodobacteraceae; genus Ruegeria. Next base: position 10,633 of record NZ_QOCF01000001.1, on the reverse strand, counting down.
AAGGTCGAAAATGAGCAAGGTCAGGATCAAGATCAAGGCCAAGGCCAGAACCAAGGCCAGGGCCAGCACCAGGGTCAAGGTCAGACCAACGGTGACAATGACAACTCGAACTGGGTTAACATCGATTTCGGCGAAGAAGGTATGCCGAGCGATGATGATGTCGTTGACATCGACGCTAACGGTTCAGAATTTGGTGATGTGATCACCGCTGGTGGCGACATTGACTATGATCCCGGCGATGATCTGAACTTGGACATCGACATGAGCGGTACGACCACTGCAATGTCGGCGATCAACAGCCAATATGCCAGCCTTAGCGATGACGATACGCTTGAAAACGCCGAAGTGAATAACGACGGTACCTTCAAGCAGATGGGCGATGCCAAAGGCGGCGACGCAACTTCTGGTGACGGTATCAGCGCAGGTGCTGATGGCGGGGACTCTGGAAAGGGTGGCGAAACCACTGCCGGTGACGCTTATGGCGATACCAAAGGCGGACACACCGCAGCATTTGGTGGCCACACTGGCGATGCCAATGGTGACGGTGACGGCGGCGACGGCGGAAACTCCGGTGACGCTCTGAACTTCGGTCTGGGTGTCGGACATTCCGCAGCTGAATCGAACGGTGACAGCGATGGTGGCGACGGCGGCGACGCTGATAGCGAGTCTGATGCTGAAAACGAAAGCGAAACCGAGGTTGACATCGAAAGCGATGGCGGTGACGGCGGCGACGCTGGTTCGATCGGACTTGGCGTTGGACTTGGCCTCTCAGGAGCCAGCAACGACGGTTCTTCTGAAGGTGGAGACAACGACTCTGAAGCCGACACCGAAGTCGATTCCGAAGCTGACAACGAATCGGAAGCTGATGACGCAAACGGTGGAAGCGGTTTGGCTGGAAACCTTGGCGGTGCTGTAAACGAAAGCGAATCCGAAGCCGAAAACGGTGACTCTACATCAGGTGGAAACATCGGTCTTGGCCTTGCTGGTGCAGCTTCGGGTGCAGACGCGGACGCTGACGGCGGTGACGCTGACGGCGGCGACGGTGACGGCGGCGACGGCGACGGCGAAGGCGGTGACGGCGGTGATGCCGACAGCGGTAACGGCGACGGCGGCAACGGTGGTGACGGTGACGGCGGCAACGGCCCAGGTGGTGACGGTGACGCTGGTGACGTAACTGCCGGTGACGGTGACGGCGGTGACGGCGGCGACGGCGACGGCGGCGACGGTGAAGGCGGCGACGGTGACGGCGGCGACGGCACTGGCGGAACCTCAGGTCAGGTCGACGGTGCACTTGCAGGTCTGAACCAGCAGAACGGTCTGATTGGTCAGAACAATGGCGCAGCCGGTGCAAGCAACGGCGGTGGTGACACCAACCATGGTAACCCTGGCACTGGTGGATCCGGTGACGGCGGCAATGGCCCTGGTGGTGACGGTGACGGTGCTGATGGCGACGGTGGCGACGGTGCTACTGGCGTTGGCGGTGAAGCCAAAGGTGGCAACGGCCCAGGCGGTACTGGCACCGGTGGTGCTGGTGACGGCGGCGACGGTGCTGCAGGCGTTGGCGGTGAAGCTGACGGCGGCAACGGCGACGGTGGCGACGGCACAGGCGCAGCTGGTGTCGGTGGTGCCGGAGGCGGCGCTGGTGCAAACGGCGGTGAAGCTGATTCGCAAGCCGATGCTCAGGGCGTAGGTGATCAGGACGCGAAAGGTCCGGTCGTCACGCAATCGCCTGGTGATGCCAACGGTGAAGCCGACAACAACCAGAACGCTCAAGTCGGTGCTGGTGACGGTGGAACCAACGATGTCGATGGTTGGGCACAGTCCAACGGTACTGGTACTGCGACTGCTGACGGTGTTGGTGGCGGCGGTGGTGCTGTCCAACAGGACGCGATGTCCTCGGGCACTGGTGCCGGATCTGCAGATGCGGAGAACACTGCCGGTGACGGTGGAATGTCCGACGTCTTCTCGCAGGCTGACACCGATGGTTCGGCAGACAGCATGGCCGAAGCCATTGCCGGGTATGGCGGCGACGCGATGTCCGACAACGACGCAACCTCGACCGGAATGGGCAGCGCCACTGGTGCAGCACAATCAGGTGTCGGTGGCGGCGGTGGTGCCGGTGCCGGATACGGCGGAACCTCTGGCGGTGCTGCAGGCACGGCTAACGGTGGTGCCACCTACGGTGCTGACGTCGACGGTGGCGATGCGTCGGGTGCATACTCGGGTGCTGGCGGAACCGGCGGTAACGCTGGATCGTGGGGCACGGGTAACGCGGGCGATGGTATCGTCAACGGTGAGTCCTATGCTTCGGCAGCTGCCGTAGTCGACACATCGGCGTTCAACCAGTCGATCGTCATGGGTGCCAACGTTCTTGGCAACTCGGTCGATACGACCATGGTTGGTGGTTCGATGACCGCGACCCACAACAGCGACGACAACGACGTATAAGTCGCAGTCAGGGCCCGAATTATCGGGCCCCGACCCATCTGACGAAACCGCCGAGGCCGCGACAAGTGGCCTCGGCACAACAAACCCAAAGCGGAAATTTTAGGCCGGGGCGGGGAAAAGGAAACCGATATGTCACTCGACAGTATTACAGAAACGATTGCACATTTTGTTGGAACCTTTGAGATTACCATTGAACAAGCCCGCCTGCGGGATCAGTATGAAGAATTCACTGCGCTTCGGCGCAAAAACGAGTTGGAAGAACTTGAAGATCCGTTGTCCATCCGGGTCAAAGCTGATCTGAAACTCGATCCGGGCGACTATGATGCGCTCCCTTACATGCTTTTGCCGCCTCCTTCCGATCTACCTTTGCCGCCGATGCCAGAAGGGCCGGTGGAGATGGCCGAAATGTTTTCCGGCCCGGCTTTTGGACCTGCCCCATACATTCCTGATGCTCAGTTTGGTGAAGCACAGACAGCCATATTGATTTTGGACCCACAGGTCCCGCCGCTCATCATCGGCTCTGCCGTTACCTATAACTTCCAGACAATTGTCATGAGCGACAACGACGTGATCGGACATGGCGAATTCCGTGATGCCGAAATCCAGATCGCACAAGGCCAGCAGATGCTGGATGTCGCTCTGTCGATGCACGCTATTGCTACGCCATCTCTGAACATTGAAGACTACAAGTCTATGGAATACCTAGAAAGTTTGGCCGAGCAGATGCAGTCGCCGATGATTTCGCAAATCGAAGGCGTGACCATTCATCAGTTCCACGGCGAGGACGCGCTGGGTGTTATCGTGAATGGCGAAGTGGTCGAGGAAATTCCGGATTGGAACGATCTTCTGCCAGCACATCATCAGACTGAAGACGAGGAAGAGGATGATACGCCAGACATGGCGCCGGCCGAATGGGATCGCTCAGATGATGATGAGTTCGGCGAGGGCCATACGGTCATCGCGGGCGGAAACCTAGCGGTCAACCAGGTCGCCATCACAGTGGCCTGGGTTGACGCGCCGGTCATCGCGGTGGGCGGAAAATCCGTTAACTTGACGGTGGTCAGCCAGGTGGCAGTCGTATCCGACATCGACCAGGGTGAACCCGGCGTGCAAAGTGACACGAATGTGGTTCAGGCGTCATACATCGGGACCGAAGCAAACGAACAGTGGTGGCAAGACGACAATGCTGCAGAACCAGGTGCGGACCCGATTGTCTCGGTCACGTGGATACAAGGCGACTTGTGGGTCACGAACTTTATCAAGCAGGTGATCGACGCCACCGATATCGACAAGATCAGCACGGAAATCTCAGCTTCGACCAGCTTGTTCACGTTGGGCGACAACGTTTTGAGCAATGTCACAAACATCGTTCAGTTGGGTAACTTCTATGACTTGATCATGATCGGCGGGAACATGATTTCGGTCGATATGCTGCACCAGACCATCGCGCTGTTGGACGATGACGTCTATGGCGGCGGCAAGCCAGCAGAAGGTGATGACAATCTGGTCATGAACCAAGCCTCACTAACGACGACCGGCGAGGACACTGTGGAAGAGCTGGACATGGCCCATGCCGAGGCTATGCCGCTGCAGCAAATTGATCGCGAGGCGTTTGAAGACGCCCTGACATCCAATCCCGATTATGCCGGTATGGAATTGATCCGCGTGCTGAAGATCGAAGGTGATCTGGTGCAGATCAATTCGGTCGAACAGGTCACATTGTTGCAAGATCAGGACGATCTTTCGATTGATGCTGCCGAAGCTGTTGATGCGGTGGTCAACGGGGCCGGAAATGCCCTGTTGAATGCGGCCAACGTGACCAAAGTCGGTGTCGACTCAACCGTTATGGCGGCGGGCGGCGAGTATTCGGAACTGCTGTTGCACCAAGCTTCGTTGCTTGACATACCCGAAGCACCGGACGCTTCTGAGTTGGCCAATGAAGCAATTGCCATACTTATGGAAGAGACTGCTGGGATTGGCGAAAACGCTATCGCACAGGCACAATCGAACCTTACGCCTTCTGAAATTGCTAGCACCGATGATGCGATGCAAACCATGTTGGCGTGAATTTTCTACCCGTTTAAGTCAAACCGTGTTAGCGTAAAGACTGTATTTTTTGCGAGTGCTCCGAAAGTTATAAAATGTCGATTGTTTTTTCGTCGCGTCGTTCTCCTGATGCCAGCCCGCTTGATATTGAGGGCGTTGGTACCCCCACGCAGCCAAATGGCAGCGATGGACCCCAACCAAAAACAGCTGAGGCGCAAAGTTTGCGCCTGAACAAAGAAATGCGTGTGCCAGATCCAAAGGACAGTCCAAAGATGACTGCGAAAAAGGATGATGCGGTCGCCGCGAAAGCTGTAAAGCCCAAAAAGCAGGCGACCAAACCCAGATCGGAACCACCAATTCGTGCCGCGGCTTCACCCCGGCGCGAACAGTCGCAGCCCGCTCAAGATCAGAATGCCCAGGGCCGCGACGCTGGGGTGGCCGAAGAAGCCCAAAGCCCCGATCCTGACACCGCCACAGAAACGACAGCGCGGGTGACCCCCCAAACGCGCTCGAAGGGCGGTGAACACATAGGTGCCACTATCGAGGCTAAGGCGAACGAGCCGATGCAACTCCGAAAAACGGGCGGAGGTGACGGCAATGGGCCACCCCAGACATTCCATAAACGCACACCGCCAGAGGATTTCCAAAATACGCTGCGCATTTCTCTAAAGGCGATTTGGCGCAATCTGGCATTTGTTCTGGTTCTGACCTGCGCAACCAACATCCTGATCCTTGCGATCCCGATTTACCTGTTTCAAATTAGCGACCGGGTGCTGACCAGCCGGTCCCTGGATACGCTGATCATGCTGACCACCATTGTCGCGGGGGCTGTGATCTTTCAGGCGGCCTTTGACGCGGTGCGTCGCTTTATTTTGATGCGTACAGCGGTCGAAGTTGCCGCGCGGTTGGGCGCGCCCGTTCTGAGTGCGGCGGCACATGCATCGCTGCACGGCAATGGCCGCGAATACCAGACGTTGGGCGATCTTCAGCAAGTGCGCGGGTTCCTGGTGTCAGGGACGTTGATCTCATTCCTAGACGTACCTTTCGCACCGCTATTCATCCTGATGATTTTCTTGGTGCATCCGCAGCTTGGATCAATCGTTATCGTAACCGCGCTGTTGCTGATGATTATCGCGGTGATTAACCAGAAAATGACCGCCAAGCCATTTGCCGAGGCGAACAGATCCCAGTCGATGGCGAACTTGCACCTCGACTCGATGGCGCGTAACAGCCAGATCATCAACGCTCTGGCGATGATCCCCGAGGCGGTACGCATCTGGGGCCGCGATACGGCTCAATCCCTGACGTGGCAGGTGCGGGCGCAGGACCGGAACGTGATCTTCGCGGCCATCTCTCGTGCGGTGCGCCTGCTGACGCAGATCGCTATTCTGGGCTGGGGCGCCTATCTGGCGCTGCAGGGCGAAATGACAGGTGGCATGGTCATCGCGGCTTCGATCATCGCAGGGCGTGCTTTTGCACCAATCGAAGGCTCGATCGAAGGCTGGAATGCATTCCTGCTGACGCGCGCCTCCTTTGGGCGCATCAAAAACCTTCTGTCCAATTCGGCCCTGCAGTTTGAAAAATTGCGCCTACCGCGCCCTGAGGGACGCATGGATGTAGAGCGCTTGCTCTATGTCCCGGGTGGCACCAAACGTGTTGTCCTGAACGGCATCAGCTTTTCGCTCAATCCCGGTGAAACACTTGCTGTTATCGGCAATTCCGGCGCCGGTAAGACCACGTTGGGTAAAACGCTGGTTGGGTCGATCCTGCCGACATCCGGCAGTGTGCGCCTGGATCTGATGGATATCCGCAACTGGGACCCCCGTCAGTTTGGCGAGAGCATCGGGTATCTGCCGCAGGACGTTCAGCTGTTCCCCGGTACGATCAAGGACAATATTGGTCGGATGCGTGCCGATGCGACGGATGAACAAATTCACGACGCCGCTGTTCTCGCGGATGTGCACAATATGATCGCCACTTTGCCTCAAGGATATGAAACCGTGGTTGCGGCGGATGGCTCTCCGCTGTCGGGCGGGCAAAAACAGCGTATCGCACTGGCGCGTGCTTTCTTTGGCAATCCGCGCATGGTGGTTCTGGATGAGCCGAACTCGAACCTGGACGTTGCCGGTGACCAGGCATTGTCGCGGGCGATTGCACAGGCCAAGGAAAACAAGATCACCGTTGTGGTGATAACTCAAAAGCCGATGCTATTGAGCGTTGTCGACAAGATCATGCTGCTGACGGATGGTCGCGTGGCGCTGTTTGGGCACCGTGAACAGGTGCTGCAACAGTTGAACTCCTCACGTGGGAACAGACCCGGCATTCAGTCACAGCAGGGGGGACCGGCATGAACGAACTTGTACCCGTAAACAATGATCCCAAGGACCCAACCGTTTGGTATGCTGAGGTTCCGCGCACGATCCACCGCTTTGTTGTCATCGGTATCGTCTTGCTGGTCGTCTGCTTTGGCGGGTTTGGCGTTTGGTCTTTCCGTGCACCACTGGCTGCAGCGGTGATCGCGCAAGGCAGCTTTGTTGCGACAGGGCAGAATAAGATCGTACAGCACCTTGAGGGCGGGATTATCGACGACATCAAGGTCATCGAAGGTCAGTCCGTAATAAAGGGGCAGGTTCTTATGACTCTGGACCAAACCTCGGCTGAGTCAAATGAACGCGAACTGTTCATCCGCAAAACCCGCTTGCAAGCCATGTCCGAACGCTTGTCGGCTGAAAACAACGAGCGCGATCGGCTTGAGTTTTCTTCTGAGTTGATCGAAGCGTCAAACGATGTCGAAGTGATGGCTATCCTCGACGGGCAAAAGATCAGCTTTGATGTCTCTCGCAAGACATTGCTGAACGATATCGCTTTGCTGCAACGCAACATGGAAGCGTTGAAAATTCGCTCAAGCGGGTTTGAGGCTCAGTTGGATAGTATGATCCGGCGCTCGGAAATCCTGCAGGAAGAGTTTGATACCAAACAAACACTGTTCGAAAAAGGGCTGGTGCGTAAGGGCGACCTCAACACAATCCGCCGCGTGCAGGCCGAGGCCGAAGGCCAACAGGCGCGGTTGACGGCTGAAACGGCCGAAATCAACCAGATGATTCTGAAATACGAAGAACAGATTTCCCGCACACGTTCCGCCTATCGCGAGGCCGCGCTGGACGAATTGGGCGTGATTGCCGCTGATCTGGAAAGCGTCCGGGAAAAGTCCCGACAGGCCCGCAGTATTCTGGACCGTGCTGTTGTACGCGCTCCGGTCACGGGTACGGTGGTACGATTGCACTATCACACCGCTGGTGGCGTAATCGAAACGGGTGAACCCATCGCGGAAATCCTGCCATCGGATGCGCCCTTGATTATCGAGGCGCAGATCCCCCGAACAGAAATCGACAGCGTCGTGACTGGGCAGCAGGCGACAGTCCGACTGGTCGGCCTTAACCAGCGCACCACGCCTGTGCTAAGCGGCGAAGTTTACTATGTCTCGGCGGATGCGTTGATGGAAGATTCTGCAGGTGTGCCGCAAGAGGTCTATCTGGCCCGTATCTCGCTGGAACCGGACGAGATTGACCGCGTGCGTGGGTTCGTGCCCACACCCGGTATGCCCGCCGAGATCATGATCCAGACCGAGGAACGCACCTTTGCAGCCTATATCGCAAAGCCCGTGACCGACAGCATGTCTCGCGCCTTCCGCGAACATTGATCGCCTTATCGGCCTGCTCTTTCCCGTACTAGCGTGTTAGCCTCTGGTGAGATTCAACAGAGGGGACGCGTTATGCCATTGACCGTAGGCCAGATGATGGAGGCAGCTAACGCTGCCGTCGAACGGATTGACACAAACAAAGCAAAGGAACTGATGGGGCAGGGTGCCTTGTTGCTGGACGTGCGCGACGCGGTCGAGCTGCAGCAAACCGGCCGTGCGCAAGGCGCGCATCATATCCCGCGCGGTATGCTTGAATTCCGCGCTGACGACGCGCTGAAATCTCATGACCCCGAGCTGGGCAAGGACCGCGCAATCGTGCTGTATTGCGCGGCAGGTGGTCGTGCGGCGCTGGCAGGCAAGCTGTTGAAAGATATGGGGTATGAAAACGTCTATAACGTCGGCGGGTTGCCGGACTGGGTCAATGGCGGCGGCGAGGTGACCTGATTTTTTGGTCTCGCACCGTCGAAACCTGACGCAGATCAAGGCGTATAGCATACCAGTTGTCTAAAGCGATAATCGGGCTTCTGACAAAAGGACAACTGACGATGCTACGCCTTGCCTCTATACTGTATACTTTGATCGCAACCGCTCTGGCCGGGTCGGGCGTTATTGCCGTCCTGTCCGCGGGATTGGTGTCTACGGTTGCAATCGTTTCAGCAGCCGCGGCTGGCTGTGTGGCTGCCTTGCCAGTGTCTTGGTTGGTGGCGAAGAAACTGTACCAGAACGCAGCCTAATCAGGCGTTCAGGTAGGTCCTGACCGCGGCTTCAAACTTACGAGGTTTCTCGGCGTGCAGCCAATGGCCTGCGCCGGGGATTTTCGCAAATCGTGCGGCGGGAAAATGCGCGCGGATGGCACTGCGATGTTCGGGCAGGACATAATCGGAATCGCCACCGGACAAAAACAGAGCCGGGCCGTCCCAGGATGCATCAGTTTCCGGAAAGCCCATGATTTTGGGCATCTCGGCCGCCAGCGTGTCGAGGTTCAGAAGCCAACGCTTCCCCTTGACGTCCAGCGATTGCGTGAAAAAGCTCTGCAGTGCTTTTTCGACGCCTTGCGCCGCCAACTGTCCCTCGGCGTCCGAGCGTCTTTCGATCGTTGAAAAATCCACGGCGCGCATGGCTTCGATGAATTGGATTTGGCTGTGCGTATAAGTAACGGGCGCGATGTCAGCCACAACCAGCTTGCGCACCAAATCTCCGTGGCTCAGCGCCAGCATCATCGCAGCCTTACCGCCCATCGAATGCCCGACAACATCCGCTTTGCCGCCAAGTTGCAGGATCACCTCGGCCAGATCTTCGGCCAGATCGGGATAACCATGCTGGTCGGTCCATTCGCTGTAGGCATGGTTGCGCATATCGACTGCAACGACCTGCCTTTCGTCACACAGTCGGCGCGCAATAACCCCCCAGTTTCGGGCTGATCCATACAGCCCATGTGCAATCAACAGAGGAGGGTTCGAGGTCGATTCACCGTGAATGATCGTGTTCAGCATTCTGGTTTGATACCTGCGTGCGTTTGAAACGACCAGCCCCCATTGTCGCCCCTGCGGGCTGACGTTAGATTGCGCAGGCAGGAGGCCACGTCATGTCGCAAACCACAGATATCCAAAGCCAGATCGCGCAGACGGTGCAATTGCTGCGTGAAAAGCTGGGTGTAAAGGACCAGACGCTGACGGCTTCGGTCCGAAAGGCCAAGCGCCGATTGCCGCGCCGCATATACAAGCAGGCCATGATGCTGGCCGGGGCCGAGCAGATGGCCTCGCACCCCAAGTTACGGTTAGTTTTGGATGCTCCGAAACTGGCCAAGGCATCGGAAGAGGTTCAGACCCATCTGAGCGGTATAAACCTGGCCGATCGCCGCTGGGGTTGGTTCTTGAATTTTCTGGGGGCGGTTGCTTTGGGGTTTCTGGCGCTGGCGGCTTTGGCAGTTATTGTCCTGCGCTGGCGCGGCTACATCTGACTGCATTCCCAACAAAAAACGGCGCCCATTGGACGCCGTTCTGATCTGTGATCCCTGTGTGGTTTACAGGTTTGGATAGATCGGGAATTTGGCGCAAAGCTCTGCGACCTCGGCTTTGACTTTGGCTTCAACCGCGCCATTGCCGTCTTCGCCATTGGCGGCCAGACCGTCGACCACCTCGATGATCCAGTCCGCGATCTGGCGGAACTCGATCTCGCCAAAGCCGCGAGTGGTGCCGGCGGGGCTGCCCAGACGGATGCCGCTGGTGATGGTCGGCTTTTCCGGGTCAAACGGCACGCCGTTCTTGTTGCAGGTGATATGTGCCCGGCCCAGAGCCTTATCGACAATGTTGCCGGTCACGCCCTTGGGTCGCAGGTCGACCAACACAACATGGGTGTCGGTACCGTGGGTCACAGTGTCCAGACCGCCCTTGATCAGCTGATCCGACAGCGCCTGCGCATTCACGACAACCTGCTTGA
>NZ_QOCF01000016.1 GCF_003318255.1 Ruegeria sp. A3M17 | reverse complement strand
CAAAATATGCGCCCCAACAAAACTGGTATTACCTTGATTCAAAGCGCCTTCGGAATGGTCGCCTCAGAGCGCCAGATAGCCTATTCCCGCAAACGCAACCAAACATCCAAGCCATTGGCGTGGCGACATTTTTTCACGCAAGATAGCCCAAGCCAACACAACCGTCAGCAGCCCAAAGACGGACGCTGTCACAGAGGCAAATTGCGCATTCGGCAGCCCACCCGCCGCGATCACACAAAGGATGGCTACAGCATCCAGAACACCCATGACACAGAGAAGCGGCAGAGCCCGCCGCCCTGGCCAGATTGATCTGCGGGATGCCAGGGCGATCATGCCTAAGGCAAAAACTGCCGTCAGCCGAATTACCAGAGAGATTGAGTATTCGTCATTTTGTTCGGTTGCATATTGTCCTAGCGCAAAGGTGGCGGCGAATCCGATTGCTGCAAGCATGGATAGCACCACTGTCGGGCCAGTTGCTGGGTATTCGGTTGCGTCGCGTTCAGATTGGGCAGCCACAACAGAAACGCCAATACCAATCGCTATGACAGCAAGCCAGTGCAGCGGGCTGACACTTGCACCGCGCCAGATGGCCAGTGAGACGGAAAGAATCGGATAGCTTGCGACAAGCGGAGCAACCAGACGAACCGGGCCGCGCTGAAAAGCGGCGTACATGCAAACGGCCGCCAGCAGATAACACCCCCCTGCAGCAACAGCGCTGATCAATGCCGTGCCAGGAATTGGGTCGACTTCACCCATCATCGCAACCAGACCAAGTTGTAGCACCGCACCCGAAACCAGCACAGTCATGAGCGACGCAATCACGCTGACTGACTGGCTGACATAGCGCACTGCCAGATCGTGTACCCCCCAGCAAAGTGCCGCCAAAAGGCCAAGCACCAGAGCGTTCATTCCGTCATCACCATCACTGATTTCACCTGGTTCCGCTTCTGAGCATGTGTATGTCAAAATGTCACTGTTGATAAACTTATTTTCCTGTTATGCAATATTTCAGGTGCCAGAGATACAGAAAGGCAGCACATGGAACCTGCGATAGAGCAACTTGGTGGTGAGAGCCAACTGCGCGCTCTGGTCGAGCGTTTCTATGACCGGATGGAAACGGATCCGGCAGCGCATTCGTTGCACAGGCTGCATTTTCGGGGACATGGGCTAAACCAAACCAGACAAACTCAATTTGAATTTCTCAGCGGGTTTCTCGGTGGCCGCGCCTATTATCGTGAACGTTTCGGCCATATGGACCTGCGCGAAATCCATGCGCATATTCCCATCCGGAAAGCCGACGCAGAACTTTGGCTGGACACTTTCGATGCCGCATTGGCGGATTGCGAATTGACCGGTCCGGTTGTGGAAAAGATGCGCGCGACGCTTCGCCGGGCCGCGCTTATGCTGGTCAATAACGTTCCAGATTGGCGGTTAGAAGCAGACGTTGGGTATACGTAAAGACGCTTTGCGGAAATCACGTTACGTGTTCCGCGGTTCCAATCAAAGCTGATGCCTATGACTATTTCCAAAATACGGTCGATTGAAATCATGCATCCACGTGCCGATGGTTTGCTTGTCGAAAGATAGCCAAGGATTGGCATTGACCTCCCAAACATCCATCGGGCCGGCCATCGCTAGCAAAAGGTCAAAATCGCCCGGTTGCGGAATAGATAGCCCTTGTAAAAGTGTACGATTTGCGTGTCGTCTTGATGCTTGGCGATGTGGTCATTAACTGCGCCGAGACTCGCCTTGCGTATTCTGAAACTTGAGAACGTTCCTAGCGAGCCACTTGGGGCCTCAAAAAACGGGGCCGCAGCTTTTGCCGCGGCCCAGAAGTGCAACCTTGCAATCCGGCTTAGATGTCCAAAGTGTTGTCTTTTTCCCAGCGTGAGAAGTGAGAGACGAAAGAGTTCCATTCCTGATGTTTCATTTTCAGAAACGCGGATGAGAACTCGGCACCCATCATCGCTTTCAGGTCTTTGTCCTTGTCGTACTCACGCAGGGCATCAAGCATGTTCAAAGGCAGTTTCGGCGCACCGCGCACCTTGTGGCCTTCGGCATACATATCGATGTCCCAACGTTTGCCCGGATCAGCTTTGGACCGGACACCGGACAGGCCAGCGGCGATGATCACCGCTTGTAGCAGATAGGGGTTGGTCGCCCCATCGGGCAGACGCAGCTCAAACCGGCCGGGGCCGGGAACGCGAACCATGTGCGTCCGGTTGTTGCCTGTCCAGGTCACTGTATTGGGCGCCCATGTTGCGCCCGACATTGTCCGCGGCGCGTTGATACGCTTGTAACTGTTCACGGTGGGATTGGTAATTGCCGCCAGCGCCGAAGCGTGTTTCATGATACCGCCGAGGAAGTGCTTGCCGCGCTCTCCCAGGCCAACCTCTCCGGTGGGGCCGTCGCCTTCACCTGCAAAGACGTTGGTCTTGGCCGCATCGCCCGGCGCATCCCAGACCGAGATGTGGGCGTGGCAGCCATTGCCGGTCAGGCCTTCAACCGGTTTCGGCATGAAGGTGGCGCGCAGGCCGTGCTTTTCAGCAACCGACTTGGTCATGAACTTGAAGAACGAGTGCTTGTCAGCGGTGCGCAGCGCATCATCAAATTCCCAGTTCATCTCGAACTGGCCATTAGCGTCCTCGTGGTCGTTCTGGTAGGGACCCCAGCCCAGTTCCAGCATGTAGTCGCAGATCTCGCGCACCACATCATAGCGACGCATTACGGCCTGCTGGTCGTAACAGGGTTTTTCGGCGGTATCGAAGGGATCGCTGATTTGTTCGCCATCAGGGGTAAGCAGAAAGAACTCGGCTTCGATGCCGGTTTTAACATGCATGCCTTCGTTTGCAGCCTCGTCGATAAGGCGGCGCAGGACGTTGCGGGGGGCTTGCGCAACATCGCTTCCTTCCATCACGCAATTGCCTGCAACCCAGGCCACTTCGGGCTTCCACGGCAGTTGAATGACCGAGGACGGATCCGGCACCGCCAGCATGTCGGGATGCGCCGGTGTCATGTCCAGCCATGTGGCGAACCCGGCAAAACCTGCGCCGTCCTGCTGCATGTCGGCAATCGCCTGCGCGGGTACCAGTTTGGCCCGCTGTCCACCGAACAGATCGGTGAACGAGATCATGAAGTATTTGACGCCTTTTTCATTTGCGAAAGCTGCGAGATCTGTCGTCACGATTGCTTTCCTTTCCCTGTTGAATTTTAGTTTTTCAAAGCAAAAACGCGACCCCCATCAGGGAGCCGCGCAGCATCTATTCAGAACCCTTCCTTACCGGGGTACCAACTGGTTCCCGCCAGCGGCACCCGCGCCATGGCGGCGGCCTCCATTGTCAGGGCACACAAGTCCTCGGGCTCGAGGTTGTGCAGGTGATTGTGCCCACAGGCGCGCGCGATAGTCTGCGCCTCAAGCGTCATAACTTTCAGGTAGTTACGTAGCCTGCGGCCCGCATCGACTGGGTCCAGACGTGCGGCCAGGTCGGGGTCCTGCGTGGTGATACCCGCCGGGTCCTGCCCTTCGTGCCAATCGTCATATGCACCGGTTGTTGTGCCCAGCTTCTGGTATTCGGATTCCCATTTGGGATCGTTGTCCCCGAGGGCAACCAGAGCGGCCGTACCGATAGCAACCGCATCTGCACCCAGCGCCAAAGCCTTTGCCACATCGGCCCCGGTGCGGATCCCGCCCGAGATAACCAACTGCACCTCACGATGCACGCCTAGGTCCTGCAACGCCTGAACGGCGGGGCGTATGCAAGACAAAGTAGGAAGTCCGACATGTTCGATAAACACGTCCTGCGTAGCCGCCGTGCCACCCTGCATGCCATCCATGACAACAACGTCGGCGCCAGCTTTCACAGCCAAAGCAGTGTCGTAGTAGGGGCGTGTCGCGCCAACTTTCACGTAGATCGGCACCTGCCAATCGGTGATCTCGCGCAACTCGAGGATCTTGATCTCAAGATCGTCCGGGCCGGTCCAGTCGGGATGGCGACAGGCCGAGCGCTGGTCGATGCCCTTGGGCAGAGTTCGCATCTCGGCCACGCGGTCGCTGATCTTCTGGCCCAGCAGCATACCGCCGCCGCCGGGCTTGGCACCTTGGCCAACCACAATCTCAATCGCATCAGCCTTGCGCAGATCGTTCGGGTTCATGCCGTAACGCGAAGGCAAATACTGATAGACCAGCTTGGTCGAATGGCCGCGTTCCTCTGGTGTCATGCCACCGTCACCGGTGGTGGTTGACGTGCCCGCTGCGGATGCGCCGCGGCCCAAAGCTTCTTTCGCCGGGCCGGACAGGGCACCAAAGCTCATGCCTGCAATGGTGATCGGGATATCCAGTTCGATCGGCTTTTTGGCAAAGCGGGTGCCCAACGTTACTGAGGTATCGCAACGTTCGCGATAACCCTCCAACGGATAGCGCGATACCGACGCACCCAGAAACAGCAGATCGTCGAAATGAGGTACTTTCCGTTTGGCCCCCCCACCACGAATGTCATAGATGCCGGTCGCAGCAGCGCGACGGATCTCAGCATTGATCGGGTTGGAAAATGTCGCCGACTGGATCGGCAGGGTGCGGGGAATCTGATCGTCCATATCTTTCATACCCTTCTTCCTCAGTAAGCGGCGGCGTTATCAACGTCGAAATTATAAAGCTGACGGGCCGAACCATAGCGTTTGAACTCTTCTGGCTTGGCGTCGCTGCCCGCGCGGGCCAGAAGATCCCTCAGGATATCCAGATGCTCGGGACGCATGTCCTTCTCGATGCAATCCGCGCCGAGGCTTTTGACCGAACCACGCACGAACAACCGGGCTTCGTAGAGTGAATCCCCCAGCGCATCCCCTGCGTCCCCGCAGACAACCAGATTGCCGTCCTGTGCCATGAAGGCGGACATGTGGCCGATGTTGCCATGCACGACGATATCGATCCCCTTCATTGAGATGCCGCAACGCGAGCTGGCATTACCTTTGATCACCAGCAATCCGCCATGGCCTGTCGCTCCGGCGTATTGGCTGGCGTCACCATCGACGACGACCTGACCGGACATCATGTTTTCGGCAACGCCCGGACCAACAGAGCCTTCGACCTTTATTGTCGCCTGCTGGTTCATCCCGGCACAATAATACCCGGTCGAACCTTTGACCGTCACCTCAATCGGTGCGTCCAGTCCGACGGCGATTGCGTGGCTGCCCTTCGGGTTTACAATTTCCCAGCGGGTTTGGTTGGTCTCGGCGTTTTGCGCCTGCAGGGACGAGTTCAATCCGCGCAGCCCGTCTGCCTCTAGATCATAGGTCTGCATATCAGGCGGCCTTTTCGTGGGTTGTAGGGCTGTCGTTGTGCGACCAGAAATATACGGTGGAGGGTTCAGGTTCCCAAACCCGGGCGTCTTCAATGCCCGGCAGGTTTACCAAAGCACGGTATTCGCTGCCAAAGGCCACATATTGGTCTGTTTCGGCCATCACCGCAGGCTTACAGGCAATTGGGTCGCGTACGACACCAAACCCATCTTTAGTGCCAACAACAAAGGTGAAGAAACCGTCCAGATCATCAATGCTGGTCTCCAAAGCCTCACCCAGTGTCGCGCCGTTCATCATTTTCCAGGTCAGATATGCGGCACCCACTTCGGTGTCGTTCTCGGTCTGGATAACCACACCTTCGCGGCGCAGTTTGCGGCGCAACGAGTTGTGGTTGGACAGCGATCCATTGTGGACCAGACACTGATCGGGCCCGGTATTGAAAGGATGCGCGCCCATTGTCGTCACGGCGGATTCGGTCGCCATACGCGTGTGCCCAATGCCATGGGTGCCGCTCATGCCGTTGAGGTTAAATCGGTCCGCAACATCCTTGGGCAGGCCGACTTCCTTGTAGATTTCGAGGCTTTCGCCGCGGCTCATGATCCGAACCGACGGGCGGATCTCGGCCAGCGCCGCGCGCGCGGCCTCAAATTGACCGGCGGGAACTTCCAGAACGGTATGTGTGTCGTTGCTTGTCTGACCAACGGTTGCGCCCAGCTTTTTACCCAGCTCATCAGCCAGACCGACAAAGTCAGTATCAGGGTTGGGCGACTGGACTGTAATCTTGGTTTTGCCTGCCGACTCTGCGCCATAGATCGCGATACCGGCACTATCGGGGCCGCGGTCTGTCATCGTAATCAGCATGTCCGTCAGCATGTTACCCAGTTGGGGCGCAAGAGACTGGTCTTTGAGGAATAATCCAACAATTCCGCACATGGCTGGCAGATCTCCTTGTGTGTTTCACTATGATTCGACGGTATCAACAAAATTTGGGGACATCAATAATAGTAGGAAAGTTTTTTTCCTAAGAGGCAATGGGCGTGATCTCTGATTTCTCGCCCATTGCCAGTTCTTAAAGCTGGATCAGTATCGTTCCAGCTGTGCCTTCACCTTCTCTTCGTCGCCGGTGTGGCGGGCCTTCTCAAGGTGTTCACCTTCCCGGACAAACTGAATGCGATGCCAGCCTATCCAGAAGACCACACCAATGATGACCATCAGAACTTCGTAACCTTGGAAGGGGTAGATCGGACCGACCTCGGCAAGATCGACAGCCCAGCTTGTGTATCCATTCGTAGACATGTCTTTCTCCTTTACTTCGCTGCCGCGCCAGCACGGGCAGCCAATTCCTGTTTGTCGGCTTCGATGATCGCTGCCTTGGCATCTTCGTAGGCATGATGCTCGGCGTAATCGAGGCCCTGCAGTTCAACCTCTTCCGGGATGCGAAGAACGCCTGCGGCCGCCTGCATCTTGGCCAGAGCCCAGCCGGGTAGGAAGCCAAGAACAAAGAACATGATGACCGCACCGGTGATTTGACCGATCGGGTTGATTGTTGCGTACCCTTCGTACGGCGAAGATGGCACACCCCAGAGGACAAAGCCTGAAATCACCAGGCCAACAACCCCGGCATAACCGTGCACAGCAACGGCGCCCACCGCATCATCCAGCTTGAACCGGCGTTCAACCCAGTAGTGCAGCTTGTATACGATCACGACGCCGACCGCGGCAATGATCATTGCCTGGATCGGGTGATACAGATCGTTACCCGCCGAAGCAGTAATAATTCCGGCAAGCCCGCCCGAGAATGTCCAGAACGCATCACCTTTCGAGATCACATAAGCCGCCATCAGACCGCCAGACAGCGACATCAGGAAGTTGAAGGTGATGGCCGACAGGGTCGTCGGAGCCAGATAGATATTGGTAGCTGTCCAGGTTACACCAGTGATCTGCCCATCGATCCCTTCAGGTGAAATCACAGGCACGTTGCACGCGGCATAGAAGCCCCAGAAGCCAGTATAGATCAGGAAAATGCCGATCGTCAGTAGCCACGGATTGTGCGGAGGTATGTCCCGTGGTGTACCGTCCTTGGCGAACTTGCCTAGGCGCGGGCCCAGAACCATGATCACACCCAATGCGTAACCGCCTGCAATTGCGTGAATTACACCGGAAGCGTATGCATCATGGTAGCCGAGAATGCGAACCATCCAGCCACCGTAGTGCCAGCCCCACGCAGCGTCGATGATCCACCAGACCGATCCGATCATGACCGCATGAACCCAGAGCGCCGAAGACCTGATCCGTTCAATCACGGAACCCGAAACGATCGAGGCTGCCGTCCAGGAGAACAGCAGGAATGCTGCCCAGAAAACGCCGGTGATTCTGTCACTAACATTGGTCGCCATCGTATCGGCCCAAGGCAGATTCGCTGCGCCCGCTTCTGTGTCCAGACCGCCCCAGAACGGAAAGTTCGGAAAAGCCCAATAGATCCACCATCCAAAGAAGAAGAACGTGACCGTCACCAGAGGGATGATCATGATGTTTTTCATCAATGTGTGCATATGGTTACGGGCACGGCTGGCACCGACTTCGTACATGCAAAAGCCCACATGGATGAGGAACATGAAAACGACCGTTACCCAGTAGTAGAACTCGGTAAAGATCGTCGTGAGAGCATTTAGATTGCCATCCACTTCGTAGTCTCCCTGTTGTTGCAGCAGGAGGTCTCTCTGCGGAGTTTTCCTGCTGGGAAATTTTATCCACTCAGGGGACAATCTCGTGGGGCACCTGTCAATAGATATGTGGGGCAAACATCTTTAACGGTGGTGTCGTATACTTAATTTGAAGGGTCGAATACTGCCTCTTGGCCATGAAAATAAGGGGTTTTCTTCAACTCCAATCCCCTGCTTAAGGGTTCAGAATTTGAAGGCAAATATTCCCAACAGGAAAATATTCTGCACAGAGGTGTTGATTTTCAATCCGACATCGGCCTCAATATGGGCAACAAAAAGCAATCAACGGGAGAGCTGAACCATGGCCATTCTTTGGAGGACGTCCGCCCTTGCGCAGCGCCATGCCGAGATCGGCGGCGAACTTGAGGACTGGAACGGCATGGGAACCGCATGGTTCTATGACCACAGCCCAGAACGCGCCAAAGCTGATTATGAGGCAATCCGCGCTAAGGCGGGCCTCATGGATGTTTCCGGCCTGAAAAAGGTTCACGTGGTCGGCGAAGATGCCGCCTATGTCATTGATCGGGTTACCACGCGGAACGTGGAAAAGATCATGCCGGGTCGTTCGACCTATGCCTCGATCCTGAGTGCCGAAGGTAAATTCGTTGACGATTGCATCATCTATCGCTTGTCGGTCAACACATGGCTTGTTGTGCACGGCACCGGCACAGGCATGGAGCAGTTGACATCGGTGGCGGCAGGCAAGAACTGCGCAGTCATTTTTGATGACGACATGCATGACATGTCGCTGCAGGGACCAGTGGCCGTTGATTTCTTGGCTAAGCACATCCCCGGAATTCGGGATCTGGCCTATTTCGGCATCATGCAGACCAAACTCTATGGCTGCCCGGTGATGATTTCGCGGACCGGCTATACTGGTGAGCGCGGGTACGAAATTTTCTGTCAGGCCAAGCACGCAGTACATCTGTGGGACAACATTCTGGCTGAGGGTAAGGATATGGGGATAGTCCCGGTCCAGTTCTCGACCCTCGATCTGCTGCGCACCGAAAGCTACCTGCTGTTTTATCCGGGCGACAATTCGGAAACCTATCCGTTCGACGACGAAACCTGCGGTGATACGCTTTGGGAGCTGGGTCTGGAATTCACCGTTTCACCCGGTAAAACCGGTTTTATTGGGGCCGAGAACCACTATGCATCGCAAGGCAAAGAACGGTTCAAGATCTACGGCGTCAAGCTTGACGGCACGACCCCTGCGGATGAGGGCGCGGACCTGCTGCAAAACGGTGAAAAGGTCGGGGTTGTTACTTTTGGCATGTATTCCGAAATCAACGGGCACAACGTAGGTATCGCGCGAATGCCGGTCGCCTGTGCGTCACCCGGCACCAAGCTGACAGTGCGCAACGGTGATGGGACAGAAATAGCGGCGACTGCAGAAGAGATGCCGTTCTACGATCAGGACAAATCTATCCGAACCGCAAAGGGCTGAGTTTCAGGGGGCGCAACGGACACACCGTGGCGCCCTTTTCCTATTTGAGGGCACAATGTCAAAGTTCGAATTTCCCAAGTCAATCGCAAGCCGCCCGGTCTGGGGCACGCTAGAGGTTCGCCCGGGCGAACACCATCTCATGATCGCTGAGGCCGAAGGGGCCGAAGCCATTCTTGATATCGCGACACCCGACCTGATGGCCAAAACCCATCTGATCTACATTCCCAAGGGTGCGGATTACGTTGAGCGACTGCAGGCACTGAAGCCTGCGCAATTCTACGAAGGTCCATCCTATGAAGCCTCGCTGCAGCGCATTCGCCGCGTTTTGGAAGACGCGCATATGGGGTTGCAGGTCTATCTGACCGGCTCTGAGGGCATGATGGGTCAGGCCATGAACGAGGTGATGGCCGTAGGCCTGCCGCACACGGCAATTCAGACCGAACATCGCGGATCGGTTGCGCGCCGAATGCAATGCGTGCATTGCAAAGGCATCACCGAAGATGTCGTGGTTGACCCGTTTGTCTGCGCGCATTGCGGGCTTAACCTGTTCGTGCGCGATCACTACTCCCGCCGTCTTGCCGCCTATCAGGGTGTCCGCGTGGATGCCGAAGATCATGGTAACGTGCCCGAGCCGAAGGGGATTTACGAATGAGTGGCGCCGAGAAAATCCAGGCCAAAGTGACCGAAATCACCCCCTTGAACGAGTTGGTGACGCGGTTCCGGTTCGAACGTATCGATGGAGGCCAGTTGCCGACCTTTTCTGGTGGGGCCCATACGGTTGTTGAAATGCAGGATGGTGGCATCACGCGGCTCAACCCATATTCGCTGATGTCGGACCCGTTTGATCAGTCATCCTACACCATTTCGGTTCGACGCGATGATGAGGGCAGGGGTGGTTCGCTGTTCATGCACCGCCAGGTCAAGCTGGGCGACGAGATGACCATAGGCTATCCGGTCAACCTGTTCTCGCTCGATTTGCGCGCCCGCAAGCACCTGTTTCTGGCCGGTGGCATCGGGATCACCCCGTTTCTGGCGCAAATCAAACAGCTAGAGTTGCTGCATGGTAATTGGGAGCTGCACTATGCTTGCCGCAATCACGCGCTGGCGTCTTATGCGGACCAACTGACCGACCGGCATCCCAATGAGACGCATCTGTATTATGACGACCAGAACCAGCAGATTGATCTGAAGAACCTGCTGAGCGGGCAACCTTTGGGCACGCATGTCTATGTCTGCGGCCCCAAGGGCATGATCGACTGGGTGCGCAACACGGCCGCCGCTGAAGGCTGGCCCGATGATTGCGTGCATTACGAAGAGTTTCTGGCGCCACAGCCCGGTAAACCGTTCGAAGTGCGCCTAGCCGCGTCGGACAAGGTCGTTCATGTCGGCGAGAACGAAAGCCTGCTGGAAGCTATCGAGCGCGAAGGTGTGGATGCGCCCTATCTGTGTCGTGGTGGGGCCTGCGGTCAGTGTGAAACCGTTGTGCTGGATCACGACGGAAACTTTGTGCACCGCGATCACTGGCTGACCGACGAAGAAAAGGCATCGGGCAAGAAAATCATGCCCTGCGTATCGCGTTTCGAGGGCAAGTCCCTCGTGCTGGACCGCTGAGAGGAGGCCCACCATGACCATTCAATTCAACGACGAGTCCTTCCGCGACGACTATACGTTCCACAACTCGGACTGGGCGATCAAACGCTTTCCGTTCCCATTCCACGAAGACAGCTACATGTATTCCGTCAACATGGAACAACATCGCGGCGGTCCCGAGGGATCAGTCTATGAGATGCGGTTCGATGTGGACGAGCATTATGTCTCGGAAATGAAAGACCGCGCAATGGTTCTGGATCAGGACCCGCTGCGCTGTCAGTCTCTCCCTCATATGACATTGGCTGGCTGGGACTTGCTGGAACTGATCATGGTCAGCAAGTCCGAGGATTACCCGGACCTGTTCGAGTTGCATCGCAACGGCAATCAGTGGCGCTGGATAAACAAGCCATTGGGCATTGACCACAGCTTTACTTTTATGGACGAAACCACTTTGCCTTATGGGCCGATGGAATACATCACCAGGCAGGCACAAGGCGATTTTGCCGTGCTGGATCAGCGTGATGAGATGCTGTGGATGGACGCCGGCATGGTGACAACACAAGCTGACTGGAGCCTGGATTTCGACATCGGCATGAACTTTTTCGAATGGCACGCGCCGGTTCCGAAGGCCCATGAAATGGGTATCTTCCAGCGCGCCCTGAAGTTCTTGCTGAATATCCAGCAGGGTGCCCCTGCGCGGCGTCTCAACTGGACCATGACGGTGAATCCGCTGCTGGATACCAGCCCGGAAAACTATCACAAATGGGGCATCCAGAAGACCACGTTGACTGCCCAAAACATCGCCCACAAGCAGCATCTGCGTGTCGAATTGCAAACCTTCTTCCGCTTGCCGCGCTCCAATGCGCTGGTGTTCCCGATCCGCTGCTATCTTTGCAGTTTTCAGGATCTGATGACTGTTCCGAAATGGGGCCGCCGTCTGCACCGGGTTATTCGGGACCTGCCTGAAGAGCTGGCCACTTATAAAGGGTTCATCGACAACCGTCCGATGATGCTGGGCTATCTTAGTAAGTTTGACGACGGGTTGCCCACATCACCGGGGATTTGGCCGGATCTTGAATCGGAACCGCCTTTGTCAAAGTGAGCATTGTGAAGTGCCTTTGCTCACATGACTGATCCGGACTTCACGCCTTGGCTCATTCCGAGCGATGACTTTGCATTATATGACGTGCTTGCGCTGCTTCGTGCGTCATTTCAATTCATGGATGCCCGGATCGACCCTCCATCTTCTATCCATAGGCTGACGGTGGAAGGGATGCGGGAGCATTGCAAGGATGGTGGTGAAATCTGGGCCATTGGTCGACAGCTTTTCGCGTGTATGTTTCTGACGCCCAAACCCGACTGCCTGTACTTGGGGAAGCTTGCAGTTCAGGAAGGACTGCGGGGGCAAGGTATCTGCCGCGCGTTAGTGGACCATGCTGCAAACCGTGCAACTGAGCTTGGTCTGCCTGCGCTGGAACTGGAAACGCGAGTGGAACTTACTGAAAACCATCGCGTTTTTTCAAGGCTTGGGTTCACGATCGTGAATACGGGCAGCCATGAAGGCTATAACAGACCCACAGATTTCCTATTGCGCAAGCCGATCAGTTTGTCTGCGGATAGCTGATCACTGATATGTAGCGGGCCGGCAGATTAACCAACCGTTCCGGGCCATGGGGCGCGTCCGCATCAAAGAACAAGGTGTCACCTGGTTTCAGCGGGTAAATCTGGTCCCCATGGCGGTAATCTACCTCACCTTCCAACATGTAAATCGTCTCGATTCCACCATGCTGGAATGTTGGAAACACGTCGGATTTAACCGTCAGGGTGATCAGATAGGGTTCCACAATTACGCCTGATCCGTTAGCGCCAATATGCCCCAGCAGGTTATATTGGTGGTTGGCGCGTGTTCCTTCACGCTCCAGCTCGACACCTTCACCTGCTTTTGTATGAACCGCCTCCCGGCGTTCTTCGAACTGTCTGAAAAAACTTGTCAAAGGAACCGAAAGTGCATCCGCCAGTGACTGCAAGGTCGTCAAGGACGGTGACGTATTTCCATTTTCGATCTTGGACAGCATGCCGATCGACAATCCGGTTAGCTGGGCCAGCTCCGCGACGGTTATTTCCTGCTGCTTGCGAAAGGCGCGCACCTCGCGGCCGATGGCAACTTCAAGAACTTTTTCTCTGTTACCCGAACGAACGGAATGTGGGTCCTGAGTCAGATTTGCCGCCATTTCTTTATCGCGTTTTTTCAATTTTACTCTTTCAATGTCTTGCTACACTTGTCCAAACTGGTTCTGCAAGCAGGAGCAGCGGAAAACCCAATCCATTCGGAGTATCATAGCACCAAAGTTTTCCTGATAGTAAAATAATCATGCTGTCAGAAAAATGCTAGAGATCAGAATTCCACTGTTTGACGGCTTTCCGATGGCGAGCTTGACATCCTTGATAGAACCTCTGCGTGCCGCAACGTGCGCGCCGGGCAAGAGGCGTTTTACTGATCTCTTGAACCCGACATCTGCGGCTTTTGTCAGATCTAAACTCGGGACCGAGTGTAACGAATAGTCTCAGGTTTATGGTACCAGCAGCATAATCTGTATGTCCGCCACATTGGTTCCAGTCGCCCCGGTTTGCAGGAGATCACCTGCTAATGACAAAGCGGAATGACTGTCATTGTTGGACAGTAAAGCCACTGGATCCTCCCCGGCATTACATATCCGGCAGACAGTGCCAGCATCTACTATGGCACCCGCCGCTGTGGTTGGTCCATCGCGGCCATCCGTGCCACCGCTGAGAAAAACCCAGTTGCCCGGTATTTTCTGTTCCTGAGTCATATAGGCGAGGCGCAATGCCAATTCCTGATTTCGACCACCCCACCCTGAGCCACGCAGTCGGACAGTTGTCTCACCGCCAAACAGCAGGGCTTTCGGACGATCCACGGTCACGGATCGGGTCGCTTGCAAAATTTGTTCTGCGGCATCGTCCACATTGCCGGTCAACGCATCCGAGACGATCTCGGCGTCGAATGATCGAGACGCGCAACCATGTGCAGCCTGCAGGCTTATCCGATTAGATCCGATCAGGTGGTTGGTGGCTTGAACAGCATGACTCTGATTGGGAATGCTATGTTCCAGATACGCGCGGACTGCCTTGGGCAACTCATGCCATAGGCCGTTTTCGATGCAAGTTCTGCGTGCGTCTGCATGGCTGCCGATAGGGGAAACGGTCGGGCCACTGGCAACAGCCCGCAGGTCATCTCTGATTACATCCGAAAGAATGTAAGCCGTGACCGGCGCTGGTGCGGAATGCCTCAGAAACCCGCCGCCCTTAAGTTGGCTGAGTTGCTGGCGTATTAGGTTTATCTGAACGATACCCAACCCCGAGGACAGAAGCGCTTCGTTAACTCGTATCTTGTCCGATAGGGTCAGGCCGCTGACGGGGGCGGGGATAAGTGCAGATCCCCCGCCCGAGATTAGCGCTATGACCTGATCATGCTCACATGCTTCGCTGAGCAAAGACACAATCTGTCGACCGGCTTTCAACCCACGCTCATCGGGGATGGGATGCCCGCTTGTTAAAACAGTCGCGCCGGGTACATCCGTCTGATTTTCAGTATGTGTTACAGCCAAAGCTACATGCGGGCCTTCAACGTGTTGTAACGCCTCTGACAGCATTTTGGGCGCAGCCTTCCCGACCGCAATCAGGATGCTGCGCCCGCCCCTTGCAGGTGTTGGCAGTGGAGCGACGCATAACTTGCGACGCAGGGCAGTAGCTGGGTCCGCTGCCGACACTGCCTCGGCAAAGATGGCCGAAGCAGTGGTGCGAAGCGTTGTTGTTGAATGGCCCGGCACTACAGGTTCACGCAGCTGCGATTTGACTGGCTTTTTCGACCAGTACTTCGGCCTGACGGATCGAGGCATAGTCGATCAGGCGACCATCCAGAGACACAGCGCCTTTGCCAGCCGATTCAGCCTCGGACATGGCAACTAGAATACGTTGGGCCTTGTTCACCTCGGCGTCGGATGGGGACATCACGTCATTGGCCAAGACAATCTGGCTGGGGTGGATAGCCCATTTTCCTT